>CAZEUL010000003.1:0-336335 GCA_964514725.1 uncultured Rikenellaceae bacterium | reverse complement strand
CATTGCTGACACTAGTCCCTGAAACTAGCGCGTCTACCAATTTCGCCATCTGGGCAGAAGTGCGGGTGCAAAAATAAGAAAAATATGTAAATTAATTATTGTGTATTGATTAAAATTATATTTTTGCACGCTGATTAGTTTAGGATGAAGAACCTGATATTTTTCGGTAAAAAGTTATTCAAGACACTGCCCGCCGAAGGGTCTGATTGACTTTTATCCTGCTAAGAATATAAGTAACCAGACCTGCAAGATGATGCAGGTTTTTTTGTTAATAAAATTTTAGTATTGAGATGAAAATAATGAAATTCGGAGGCACTTCCGTT
This sequence comes from uncultured Rikenellaceae bacterium, assembly GCA_964514725.1. Classification (GTDB taxonomy): domain Bacteria; phylum Bacteroidota; class Bacteroidia; order Bacteroidales; family VadinHA17; genus LD21. Next base: position 336,012 of record CAZEUL010000003.1, on the reverse strand, counting down.
GGAACTCCCGACAGGATGAAATCTATAATTCCTCTTATTAATGACAATGATAAAAAAATAGTAGTATTATCTGCTCTTTCGGGAACTACAAACAGTCTTGTTGAAATATCTGATCTGCTATATGGTCATGATATTAAAGGAGCTGCTAGTAAAATTGAAGAACTCAGGTCAAAATATCATAAAGTTGTTGATGAACTTTATTCTACAGAAGAATTAAGAAAAAAGGGACATGATATAATAGACTTCCACTTTGATTATATTAAAGCATTTAGCAGTAAATCTCATTCAAAACAGAATGAAAAAGCAATAATTGCTCAGGGTGAACTCATATCAACAACATTGTTTTATAACTTATTATCAGAAAGAGGGGTGATTTCAGCCCTGGTTCCTGCACTTAATTTTATGAGAATAGACAAAGATGGTGAACCAGATACATTTTACATAGCAGAAAATTTCAGGAGGGAGATTGAACCTCATTCCGATAAGAAGATTATTATTACCCAGGGGTTCATTTGCAGAAATGCTTTTGGCGAGATTGATAACCTTAAACGGGGAGGAAGCGATTTTACTGCGTCAATTATTGGAGCTGCCATAAATGCATCTGAAATTCAAATCTGGACTGATATCAATGGTTTCCGTAATAATGATCCCAGATTTGTTGATAATACTAAGGTAATAAGGGAAATATCATTTGATGAAGCAGCAGAACTGGCATATTTCGGAGCCAAGATACTGCATCCTTCAAGTGTAAATCCTGCAAAGGAAAAAAATATCCCTGTCAGGCTGAAAAATACGATGGATCCTGATGACGAGGGAACAATTATCACATCAAAATACATACCTGAAGATTATAAAGCAGTTGCTGCAAAAGATGGAATTTCAGTAATCAGGATCAAATCTGACAGAATGTTGATGGCCTATGGATTTCTAAGAAAAGTATTTGAGATCTTTGAAGCTTATAAAACTCCTATCGATATGATAACAACATCTGAGGTTTCTGTGTCAATTACCATAGACAATCCTCAGTATATTGATCAGATAGCTCACGACCTTCAGGAGCTTGGCACTGTTGAAATTGGAAAGGAGAAAACCATAATTTGCATCGTTGGTGACTTCAGGGCTGAAAAGACAGGTTCAGCTCCTGAGATTTTTGAAGCTCTGAACACAATCCCTCTCAAAATGATATCATACGGAGGTAGTCCATACAGTCTGTCTTTGTTGGTTGATACAACAGACAAAATAAATGCCCTGAGGCTTTTAAATAAATATTTATTTAATCAGTGAAATGCTCGGAAAAGAAATTGTTTATAAGTTTCAGAATCTTCAGACTCCTTTTTATTACTATGATCTTGAAGTATTAAATTATACATGCGGATTATTAAAAAAAGAGGCATCTGAAGCAGGTTTTAAAGTGCATTATGCTGTTAAGGCTAATGCCAATCCACGGATTCTCAATATTATAGCATCCTATGGATTCGGAGCTGACTGCGTGACCTTCAATGAGATAGAATGTGCAATAAAGGCAGGATTCCATTCATCTGATATAGTATTCGCGGGAGTGGGAAAAACCGACAAGGAGATAGAAGCTGCTCTTAACACAGGTATATTCTGCTTCAACTGTGAATCAATTGCAGAGATAGAAGTAATAGAAATGTTTGCTTCCCGGATGGGGAAAATAGCACCTATTGCTCTTCGCATAAACCCTAATGTTGAAGCATACACCCATAAGTATATCACAACCGGAGTCCGTGAAAATAAATTTGGTATAAACACCTGGGAACTTGAAGAGGTTTTGTACAAACTAAAGGGTATGGGGCATATTAAGCTTATTGGTATTCATTTCCATATAGGCTCTCAGATTACAAAGATGTCGGTTTTCAGGAGTCTATGTTCCAAAATAAATGAACTTCAGGACTGGTTTGCATCAAATAATTCTATTCTACAAATAATTAATTTAGGAGGAGGGCTTGGAATAGATTATGATCAACCAGAAAAGCCAGCGATTTTCAAGAATTATATTGAATTAATAAAGAGTTACATAAAGCTGCGAGCTGGCCAGGAAATTCATATTGAACCAGGAAGATCGCTTGTCGGGCAATGTGGAACTCTGATATCTAGGGTTCTTTATATAAAAAAAGGTAATAAAACTGTGTTTGCTATTATTGATGCGGGCATGACCGATCTTTTAAGACCGGCCCTATACCAGGCCCGTCATAAGATCGAAAATTTGAGTTCATCAGGAGACCTCAGAAAGTATGATGTTGTAGGACCTGTTTGCGAGTCTTCAGATACATTTGCACAGCATATTGAACTGCCTGAAACAAAAAGAGGCGACATAATAGCCATCAGATCAGCAGGAGCGTACGGCGAATCTATGGCATCACGGTATAATATGCGAGACCTCCCAAAGAGCGTCTTCTCAGATGAGATTTGACGGCTTTCCCAGGAGTTTTAAGAATTGGTATTTGAGCCCATTCTATAAAATCTAATGGTTGTTATCCAACCTTACTTTGCTGTGTTTTATTCCATAAAAGAAATATATACAGAAACCTATTGCCATCCAGATGATAAGCCTTAGCCAGGTATCCAGAGGTAAGGCGGCCATCTGAGTAAAACATATCAATGCGCCAAGTATCGGAACAACTGGCACCCATGGCGTCTTAAACGGCCGTTCAATCTCAGGTTTTGTCTTTCTCAGTACCAGCACGCTAAGACAAACGATAATAAAAGCAAGCAGAGTGCCAATTGAGACAAGTTCCCCCAATATCCTGATTGGAAGTATCCCTGCAATAATCATAGCTACAGTTCCTGTGATAATAGTACTTATATAAGGAGTCTTGAACCTGGGATGCACTTTTGAAAAAACTGGAGGAAGAAGACCATCTTTTGACATAGTGAAAAAGATTCGTGGCTGACCGAGAAGCATAACAAGGATTACAGAACTAAGACCAGCAATTGCCGCAACCTTGACAATAGGCCTGAGCCAGAACATCCCTTTCCCCATTGCATCAACTCCAACAGCTACGGGATCGGCAACATTCAGTGTTTTGTAATTAACTATTCCTGTAAGAACTATCGCAACCAGAATATACAGGATTGTTGAGATACCGAGAGAACCGAGTATTCCTACCGGCATATCCTTTTGGGGATTCTTCGCTTCCTGGGCAGCGGTCGAAACAGCGTCAAACCCAATATAAGCAAAAAAGATCACCCCTGCTCCCCGAAGGATGCCGCTTATTCCATATTTCCCGAATTCTGAACCGTAAGCTTTGAGCCAATCCCAGAATGATCCATATTCTGAGACAGGTGTTGTTTCAACTTTATTTGGAGGAATGAACGGATGCCAGTTAATGGATTTTACAAACATAAAACCAATGACTATAAAGAGAATAATTACAGATACTTTAGTTATAACCATCAAATTATTGAAGTTAGCCGATTCCTTTATTCCAATTACAAGCAAAGTCGACAATAATGCAACAATGAACATTGCGGGCAGATTAAGTATACAGGTTACATGCTGCAGCGAATCTGGATTTACACCTGATTCAACAAGTGAATGTGCAAAAGCATTCAGAGGCTTCCATCCAATTTCCGGTATGTTAACCAATACTGTACCAGTCGCATCAGTAAACTGGGGAGGAAGATTTATATTAAAATCCTTCAGGAAGCTTACAACATATCCTGACCAGCCAACAGATACAGTTGAAGCTGCAAACAGATATTCAAGAATGAGATCCCAACCGATGATCCAGGCAAAAAATTCTCCGAGTGTTGCATATGAATAAGTATAAGCGCTGCCTGCTATTGGGATCATAGATGCAAACTCCGCATAGCATAATCCTGCAAAACCACAGGCAAGCCCAGATACTATAAATGATAATACAATGGCCGGTCCTGCATATTGAGCTGCTGCCTGACCAGTAAGAACAAAAATCCCGGCACCTATGATAGCACCTATTCCTAAAGTTGTCAAATTAAGTGCTGTAAGAGTTCTTCTTAAACCACCTGTCTCCTTCGATTCACTAAACAACTGGGGCAGGGGTTTCGTTAGAAATAACTGTTTTTTCGACATTGGATTTAATTGGATGTTAAGGATAGATAATATTTAATGCAAACGTAACTTTTTTTTGTAAATAAAATATTCTTACTATTGCAATTAATCAATTCCTTCTTTAGCATTTGTAATTTTTATTTGATAATAAACCTTAATTTTATAAATCTAAAAACTTAAGAATATGTTACGTAGACGACTATTACTGATATTACTGATACTTGTATCATGTTCACCTCTGAGCAAATACAGAGAACTTCCCGAAGTTAAGGCATGGGAAAGTGAAATTCAAAAATTCGAACAGCTTGATGTTTCAAAATCCTATCCTCAGGATGCAATATTGTTTGCAGGTAGTTCAAGTATTAAGCTTTGGACCAACATAGGAAAAGATATGCAACCATACAATGTTATTCAGAGAGGCTATGGCGGAGCTAAACTGAGTGATTTTGCAGTTTACGCTGATCGTATTATTTATCCGCATGCCTGCAGCGCTATTGTAATTTTCATCGCAAATGACATCTCTGGTTCTGAATCGGACAAGACACCCGCAGAGGTTGCTCAACTTTTTCGTAAAACACTTTATATAATCCGCAGGAAATTCAAGGATACACCTGTTTTCTGGATAAGTATAACGCCTACAGCAGCCAGATGGAATGTTTGGCCTGAAATAAGGGAAGCAAACCGGCTGATAAGCAAAATTTGTAAAAATCACCGTAACACTTATTTTATTAACACTGAAGCTGTATTCCTTACAAAAGAAGGATTGCCTCGCACTGAACTATTCGTCGATGACAAGCTCCACCTTAATCAGAACGGTTATAAGCTTTGGGCAGGTATAATTAAAAACGAACTTTACAAAGTGCTTGGAAGATAAATTTCCTTTTTATATGGACCAGATTACATAGTTTTTTGGGAGTAGTACAACAATTTAAAATAAGTAAGATCTCTCGTTCACAAGATTTTGCTCATGTCAGGTTTTGACCAGGAGAAAAATGAGTTTTTCCATCTGTTTCTGTATTTGGATATTAAGTTTACAAATCATAAAAAGATTGATATCATCTTATAAGTCTTATTATTTTTGGATTTAAATAAAATGCAACGGATAATATTTTTAAAATGAAAAAAATTTCACGCCGCAGCTTTTTTCTGAATTCTCTTGGAGCCGGAGTTGGAACTATTATTCTTCCGTCAAAGGTATTAGGGAAATCATCGTTAGGTTTAAATGGATTTACACCAACTATAATAACGAGTCATACAAATGAGACTGGCCGCAAAGCCGTTGATGCAGGCTGGGAAATTCTGAAATCTGGAGGAAATGCAGTTGATGCTGTGGAGAAAGCCGCAAATATTATTGAACTTGATCCGGAAGACACAAGTGTTGGTTATGGAGGATTACCGAATGAAAAGGGGATTGTGCAGTTAGATGCTTCATTTATGGATGGGAAGACATACTCAGCAGGAGCAGTTGCGTGCCTTGAAAACATTAAAACTCCTTCTTCAGTCGCAAAACTGGTTATGCAACATACGGATCATGTACTGCTTGTTGGACAGGGAGCCCTGGAATTTGCAAAGGCTTGGGGATTCAAAGAGGAGAATCTGCTGACAGAAAAAGCCAGAAAAATATGGTTGCGATGGAAAGAAGAACTAAGTCCGGATGATGACTGGGGTAATCCCGAACACCTGAAAAAAGTTACTAACCAATTAACGTATTGGCGCGATTTCCTGCAAATTGAACACCACTATGGGACCACAAATGTAATTGCGGTGGATTTTAATGGGGATATTGCAGGATGCACAACTACGAGTGGACTGAGCTTCAAGTTGAACGGCCGTGTCGGAGATTCTCCTTTAATAGGAGCCGGATTGTATCTTGATAACGAGGTTGGTGCTGCTGCGGCAACAGGAAGAGGAGAAGATGTAATAAAATCATGTGCCTCTTTTTTTATGGTTTTAAGGATGAAAGAAGGCCGGACACCTCAGCAGGCTTGTGAGGATGCCCTTAATATGATAGCTGAAAAGTATAAAAAAGTGAACCCTGATTTCTTTCCAGGGGAAAAATTTGTTGCCATCAGTAAATCAGGTGAAATCGGCTGTGCTACTATGAAAGGAGACCGAAATCCTGAGGTGTCTGTCATGACAGACAAAGGATTTGAAAAATATAAAGGGAAGGTTGTGTTTCCCGGTAAGTAGAACATTATAAAATAAATAATTTATGTAAAAAATATTCCTGATTTTACGTTTTTAGGTTCATAAAAAATCTGATAAGCCAATAAAGAGATGTAATTTTACGTTGATAGATTATTATGCTGTTTTTAGACGTAATGTCATGAAAAAAGGCGCTATTATATTGATTGCATTTCTTACCTCATGTGCAACGACCAGACAACCGTTAAAGGAAGATTCCCTGATTATAACCAGAAAGTATGTCGGAAACTTTATCGAATACAGGCAACATATACCTGAAAGACTCGGAGAACCTTACCTTATATGGATTAAAACTACTATGGACAGCACTTATGGTAAAATTTCAGCATATTCTGAAAGATGCGACTTTAAAAAAGGTGACCCCCTCTATATACGTCGGACAATGGTTTCCCCAGGCGCCATATCAAGCTATTGGGAATACCGTATAGAGTCTGACAATTCTGATATATTTTACCGTCTCAGCGAATTTCAACACGACCGGAAGAACCTTATTCAAAACTGGTTCTGAAATTCCAGCTGCATTCCGTGATTTTAGCTGTAATAATTGATTTATTAAAAATCCGTAATTCCAAAGATCCGAAATCCGATTTTCAAAATCCCTTTATTTTGGCTTTACACTCTTGAAGTAAAAAGGCCTCCAGTCAACAGAATCTGGATACACAACAGGTTGTATTCTATCTTCAGACCTTCTTTCAAGTTTCTTTATAACCATTGTTCTTTCACGCCTTGCTTCTCCTTTACCATGTTCTACATAATCTACATAAGCAATGAACCTGTTTATTTTGTGAGGCATTATTTCGGGCGTCCGAATAAATCCCACATCCTCATTTCTTAAAGCATAATTGTCATGTTTAGCTTCCCAAACATCAACATAATAAACTATATTCTTAAGGTTTGAAAAAACAACTTTTCCTTCTGAATCAGTAAACCCCTCATAGACCATGTTTTTTTCATTATCCCAGTCGTTGAGAGTCTGATACAATATGACACTTGCATCCTTTACAGGATATTCATCATAGTATTCAAGAACTTCAATTTCAAGAAGTGTGGGAATTTTCACATCCATTGTCATATAAGCTTCATCGGAGATACCACTGCCAGACCATACTTTAAGTACTACCTGATAAGATCCTGAAGCTTTGTAAACATGAACAGGATCAACCTCATCTGATATATAACCATCACCGAAGTTCCATTCAGATCTTACGGCATTATCCGATTCATTGAAAAACCAAACTTCCTCCCCAACTACCGGATCATCAGGGTCAGCACTGAAAAATGCACGTGGATTAATTTCGCATGAAACCAGAAAAAGAGGAAGTGAAATCGTAATGTAAAATAACCTTTTCATAACTTTTGCTTTTTGTCACTAGTACAAGCTCAAATTATGTGCCATCCAATTTTAATGCAGGATTTTATATTGATGAACGATTTAAATTAGGCCGGAATAGTTTACGATCCCGGTTTTTTAAAAAATATCTTTAAATTTGCACTCCAATAAAAATGAAATACTTAAAATGATCAAAATAACATTCCCTGACGGTTCAGTAAAAGAATATAACACAGGTGTCAGCAGTCTGGAAATAGCTGAACAGATAAGTCCGAGGTTAGCAAAAGAGGTTTATGCTGCTACGGTTAATGGTGAGGTGGTGGATCTTTCAAGGCCTATAAGAACAGATGCGACTCTTAAGCTTCATAAGTGGGAGGATGATGAAGCCAGGCATGCCTTTTGGCATTCTTCTGCCCATTTAATGGCTGAGGCCCTGGAATTACTTTATCCGGGAATTAAATTTGGGATCGGACCTGCCATTGAAAACGGATTTTATTATGATGTCGACCCCGGTGACGGAAAGGTAATAACTGATTCTGATCTTTTTAAGATTGAAAATAAGATGAAGGAACTGGCTTCTGCCAACCTTACTTTTAAAAGGAAGGATGTAAGCAAAGCAGAGGCAATGAGTTTTTTTTTAAAGAAAGGGGACAATTATAAGACAGAACTTATAAATGAGTTGGAGGATGGTACGATAACACTGTACACTCAGGGCAATTTTACGGATCTATGCAGAGGGCCTCACCTGCCCTCCACTGAACCAATCAAAGCTATTAAACTGTTAAATGTTGCGGGAGCTTATTGGCGGGGAAACGAAAGGAACAAAATGCTTACAAGAATATACGGCATTTCATATCCGAAGCAGAAAATGCTTGATGAATACCTGCTGTTTCTTGAAGAGGCAAAAAAAAGGGATCACCGACGAATTGGAAAAGAGCTTGAACTCTTTACTTTTTCTCCCCAGGTTGGAATGGGTCTGCCACTTTGGATGCCCAAAGGTGCGGAATTAAGGCAGAACCTTATAAATTTTATGACCAGAGTCCTTAAAAAGCAGGGCTACCAGTTTGTTACAACACCACATATCGGCAATGTAAATCTTTATAAGACATCTGGTCATTATGAAAAATATGGAAAGGATTCTTTTCAACCTATGTCAACTCCTCAGGAAGGTGAGCAATTCATGCTAAAACCTATGAACTGTCCACATCATTGCGAGATATATAATGCAACTCCTCACTCTTATAAGGACTTGCCTTTACGGATGGCAGAATTCGGAACAGTTTACAGGTATGAACAAAGCGGGGAACTTCACGGACTAACAAGAGTGAGAAGCTTTACACAGGATGATGCCCATCATTACTGCAGGCCTGATCAGCTAAAAGAGGAGTTTAAAAGCATCATAGACCTTGTAAAATTTATCTTCAGGGCAGTTAACCTTAACGAATTCACTGCACAGATCTCTCTGCGTGATCCCCGGAACAAGGAAAAGTATATTGGCAGTGATGAAAACTGGGAAAAAGCCGAAAATGCCATTATTGAAGCAGCAAGTGAAAAGGAACTGGAAACAATTGTTGTCCATGGTGAAGCAGCTTTTTACGGGCCGAAGCTTGATTTTATGGTAAAAGACGCTATTGGAAGAAAATGGCAGCTGGGAACCATTCAGGTAGATTATAACCTTCCTGAAAGATTTGATTTGACATACAATGGCAGCGACAATCAGAAACACAGACCTGTTATGATTCACAGGGCAATATTCGGTTCAATGGAAAGGTTTATTGCTGTCCTGATTGAAAATACTGCCGGGAAGTTTCCTCTTTGGCTTGCACCTGACAAAGCAGTTGTACTGCCAATCAGTGAAAAATTTAATGATTATGCAAGAAAAGTTTTGCATTTTCTAAATAATTCCGATATTTGCACACTGATTGATGAGAGGAGTGAAAAGATAGGTAAGAAGATCAGGGATAATGAATTAAAGAGGATTCCTTACCTGCTGATCATAGGTGAAAAAGAGGCAGTGAATGGCACAATTGCAGTTCGCAGACAGGGAGAAGGTGACAAGGGCAATATGAAAATGGAAGAATTTGTTGAATTTATCCATAAGGAAATTGCAAGGGAAACTACCTTAAAATTATAGTTAAAGTAAGTATTAACAAAAGATAGGAGGAAATAGCTATTACCGGACCAATTAAGCGCAGCCCTGCTAAAGTTGTACAGCAGGCTCACAAGATTAACAACAGGATCACTGCCAAGGTGGTCAGAGTTGTCGGTGATGAAATAGAAACAGCAGTAATGAGTATCCAGGATGCCCTTAAGCTGGCAGATGAATTGGAACTCGATCTCGTAGAAATATCTCCAAATGCTGATCCTCCTGTTTGTAAGGTGGTTGATTATCAGAAATTCCTTTACCAGCAGAAAAAAAAGCAGAAGGAAATTAAAGCCAAAGCTGCCAAAATTGTTGTAAAGGAGATTAGATTCGGACCTAATACTGATGATCACGATTACAATTTCAAGCTTAAGCATGCAATCAAGTTCCTCGAAGAGGGAGCTAAAGTTAGGGCTTATGTGTTCTTTAAAGGAAGATCAATATTGTTTAAGGAGCAGGGTGAGGTCCTGCTTCTAAGGTTTGCAAACGACCTTGAGGAATATGGGAAGGTGGAACAATTACCACGGTTGGAAGGGAAAAGAATGATAATTTCTTTTTCCCCGAAAAAGAAAAAATGATTATTAATTATTTTTTGTTATCAGAAAATGCCAAAAATGAAAACTAATTCCGGTGCTAAAAAGAGATTTTCTCTCACCGGAACCGGAAAGATCAAACGAAAACATGCATTTAAGAGTCATATCCTGACGAAAAAATCTACAAAGCGCAAGAGAAACCTTACATATTTTGGCCAGGTAGATAAGGCAGACAGAAAGAACGTAAAACTTCTTCTGGCAAGTAAATAAATGCAGTTTAGATTGATTTTAAATAACATATGTATTAACCGATTGTCAAGCAGATAAGTGTCCATATCAGATGGAACGCTGACAATCAAAAATTTGAGCTATGCCAAGATCAGTAAATTCAGTCGCATCGAGGGCAAGACGTAAAAAAGTCCTCAAACAGACAAAAGGAAACTTCCTGTCAAGAAAAAACGTTTTCACAGTAGCAAAAAACACCCTTGACAAAGGGTTGGGGTATGCGTATCGTGACAGAAGAAAAAAGAAAGGTGAATTCAGATCATTGTGGATACAACGAATCAACGCTGGTGTCCGCCAGTACGATATGAGTTATTCTGAATTTATCGGGAAGCTTGAAAAGAAGGGTATCACCCTTAACCGAAAAACACTTGCAGACCTTGCAATGAACCATCCTGAGGCTTTTAAAGCGGTAGTCGAAAAAGTTAAGTAACATTTAACAAAGACCTGCATTACTGCCGGTTTTTTATTTAAATCTCCCTGCCTACCCATTCATTTCACCTTTGCTCCCTCTCCTAAAGGAAAGAGACTTTTATTGTATACCTGCCCCTTCTCTTTTAGGATCAGGGGCACGCGCAATCGGTAGAAGAATTAGGGTGAACCTATTTTATCCTCATAAACATCCTTTTCAGCCTGAACTTTTTAAGCCCCGAGGCCTCTTTGTCAATTGACAACCAGATGAATTTAGGCTTTCCCACAATATGATCCTCTGGTACAAATCCCCAATACCTTGAATCGGCAGAGTTGGGCCTGTTGTCACCCATCATAAAATAATAATTCATCTTAAAGGTATAAGAATCAGCAGGTTTGCCATTAATATAAATTGTTTTTCCATCGACCCTGAGGTCATTGTCCTCATAAACATCGATTATCCTTTCATAGAGGCAAAGATTGGAAGTATCAAGCCTGATAACAGATCCCTTTACCGGGATCCATAATGGACCAAAATTATCTTCATTCCATCCGTAAGTTCTGCTGTAAGGAAATATATGTGGAGCGTATTCACCTTTTCTGGCAAAAACCGGGGTGACACTTGTTACATTAACAAACTTTGAAATTGCTTCTGCATTCGATTTGGTAAGAGGAAGCAGATATGCTGAACCTGAAATCATATCCTGGTCTGATTTATATATTCCCAGTCGTTCAAATGCTTTTGGATTTATCTTGGTACCATTTGTGCTTACCACATAAATAGCCTGCTGGGTCGCATTTTCCGGTACGGGTCTATTGTTTATAAACACTTTCCCTTCCTTTATTAATAAAGTATCCCCGGGAATTCCTATACACCTCTTTACATAATTGTCCCGTCTGTCAACAGGACGATAAATTATTTTATTTCTCTGTCTGATTTCCTTTCTTGCAGCTTTTATGTAAAAATCCATTGGCCTTGGCGTCTGACCTGCATAACTCTCTCTGGCCATCAACTCCCTTGCTGTTCTCCTAACTATCTCATAATAACTTGTTACCTGCTCCTCAACAACTACAGTATCGCCTGCGGGGAAATTGAAAACTATTGCATCATTATTCTTTACCTTCCCAAGACCTGCAAGTCTCTTATAAGGCCAATGAACAAGATCTGACCACGATTTTCCCTTTGTAAGTGGCATTGTATGCTGGGTGAATGGAAATGCAATCGGAGTATTTGGCATGCGGGGGCCATATGCAAGCTTACTTACAAAAAGATGATCACCGATGAGAAGTGATTTTTCCATCGAACCGGTTGGAATACGGTAATTCTGAAAAAGAAAAATATTGATAAGTGTCACTGCAATAACAGCAAATATCAATGCATCAAGCCATTCAATGAATGAACTGTTCTTGCCATTCCTCTTTTTCCAGAATGCCCAGTTTACTTTTTCGGTCACATAAATGTCAAATATTATCCCCAAACCGAGCAGTAACCAGAAATTTCCAATCCAAATAACAATTAGGACATAGATAATTGCTGCTATCGCAAAGCGGATGTATTTCTTTTTTAATATTTCTGTCATAATTTGGTTTTTATGGAAGCGACAAAATTAAAAATAATAATCAAAATCCGAGTACATCACTCATTTTGAATACTCCTCTTCTTACTGAAATATATTCCGCTGCAATAATTGCTCCAAGAGCCAGACATTTTCTGCTTTTTATCTCATGTTTAAGACTCAAGACATCAAGTTCAGAATCCCAGCTGATTGTATGAATTCCGGGTATCGTTCCCTCACGAACTGAACGGATATTAATCTTACCCTTGACGCATTCTTTATTCAAACTCCATCCGCTATAAGAAGGATTCTGGCTTATAATTCCTTCAGCCAGTGAAATAGCAGTCCCGCTGGGGGCATCAAGCTTCCTGACATGATGGACCTCTAATATTGATGGAGAATACTCTTTATATGATGCAAATATCCTTGCAAGCTCCTCGTTCAATTTAAAGAGTATATTAACCCCAAGACTGAAATTGGGTGAATGAATAAACGATGTGCCATGCAATCTGCATATTTCTGCTGCCTTTTCATAATCTTTTAGCCATCCCGTGGTCCCTGATACAACAGGCACGCCGAGCCTGAGACACCTTGCAATGTTTTCAAAAGCCGTTTCCGGTATTGAAAACTCTATGGCTGCATCTATTCCTTTTAAGTTTTCACCGTTGAGATCATCAGTATTCTCCTTATCAACAATAAGGTTTATTGAATGGCCTCTGCAGACAGCAGTCTGCTCAATCTCATGACCCATTCTGCCATACCCGATTATTGCTATTTTCATTTTGATTTTTTTACGAAATTATTTGAATTGTAATTCCAGGAATCATAATATTTAAAAAAAATCTTAACACGAAGTTAAATTTACTGGAATTTTCGCATTGGTTTAAATGCCTCTCATTGTTTATCACTGGCTGCTGCCTGAAAAAAATATGTCAACCGAAAGTAAATCCTATTCCTCATAAAACCTTATCCATTTCTACTTTTATCATGTTGTATTTACTCATAACCTGCCTGCCGTGAGCTGCTAAACATTCATTTTAAAGATAATTTCTATATTTATCAATTTAAATTATCATCAAAATGAGAATCAGTTTTATTATAATAATAGCTGCCATGCTTTGTTTTGCATCATGTTCAGTTGGTCAAAAAGCTGACCTGGTAATATTAAATGGAAAGGTTCTTACGATTGATGAAAAAAATCCTTTTGCAGAGGGCATTGCTGTAAAAGGGGATAGAATAATTGCAGTTGGTAAGAATAAAAGGATATCAAAAATGATCATTGATGGTCAGACAGAAGTTATCGATGCAAAGGGAAGGCTTGTCATTCCGGGTTTCAATGATGCTCATGTACATTTCGGACCTATTGATCCTGATTATATTGAACTTCGATATACGACTGATCCTTCAATTATTACAGAAAAAGTAAAAGCGAAGGTGGCTGAATCAAAACCCGGAGAGCTTATTTATGGAGGACATTGGGAACATGAAATGTTTACCGACAAAAAATGGCCGACAAAACAGATTATTGATAATGTTTCACCTGACAATCCCGTTATTCTCAGCCGTGCTGACGGACACTCGGTTCTTGTAAACAGCTATGTATTGAAACAATCAGGAATCACAAAGGAGACCCAGGATCCTTATGGAGGAGAGGTACAAAAAGATCCGATGACCGGAGAACCGACAGGAATATTAAAAGAAACGGCACAGGAACTAATAAGCAGCAAATTCAGAAAAAGATCAGACACCCGTGAAATGGAGGAAAACAAAAACTGGAAAGGTTATCTGCTTGCAATGGAACATGCACGTGAACTGGGTGTAACAAGTATTCAGAATGCCGGTAGTGCCGATTTTAAAGCTTATGAAAAACTTCAGGAGAGCGGGCAGCTTACATGCAGGATAGATATCGGAGAACCATTGACTGGCGATTCGGCGCAACTTGCTGATTACATTAAAATTGCAGAGAAATATCCCAAAAGTGGCAACTGGATAAGATTCAGTTATCTGAAAGCTTTTATTGATGGAACAATGGGCTCAGGCACAGCTCTTATGTTCGAGCCATATGCCGACAATCCAAAATCTTCAGGACTGTCAATGATGCCCTATGAAGAATTTGAAAATATGGTGGTGAAGGCTGATAAAATGGGTTTTCAGATTGGAGTACATGCTATTGGTGACAAAGGTAACAACTGGACCCTTAATGCTTTCGAAAAAGCTCGCCAGGTCAACGGGACAAGAGACAGCCGTCACAGGGTTGAACATGCACAAACACTCATGAAATCCGATATCCCGCGCTTTGCACTTTTAGGAGTTGTTCCATCAATGCAGCCAACACATTGCATTTCTGACAAGAAATTCTATGAAAAACGAATCGGATCTGAAAGGAGTAAAGGAGCATACGCATGGAGAAGTTTGTTAAATGAAGGTGCAATACTTGCCTTTGGAACCGACTATCAGGTTGAACCGCTTAACCCTATGGAAGGTCTTTATGCTGCTGTCACGCGAAAGGAAAGAAATGGAGAAGCAGGAAACGGATGGTTCCCCGAGCAGAAGCTATCAATGGAGGAAGCAATCAAATATTATACCTGGGGTTCGGCTTTTGCTCAGTTTATGGAAGACAGGAAAGGTAAAATCAAACCTGGATATCTTGCTGATATTGTAATAACTGACAGAGATTTACTGACGATACCCGAAAATGAAATAATGAAAACAAAAATAGATTTTACAATCGTAGGAGGCAAAGTGGTCCATACTTCCGGCCAATAATTAAGTTTTTTATTTCTGACTCAATGAAAACAAAATACTTAATGCTTCTTCACGATTGTTCCCGCAAAATTCAGGGTCAGGCTTAAAATCTGAACAAACTTTAGGTCTGAGAGGGTCTCCAAAAAGTGCACATGCATTATCTTCAGTAAGATGAGGACATCTGACTCCGGGAGGCTTGCCATCAACCATACCCGGGATGGGTGAAGAAATCGATAAAGCAATACAGCAAGCACCGCAATTATTTCTGCATTCCATTTATAACCAATTCATTTTTATCTAATAAATAGAGTTTTTTCGTATGACCAGGTTACGCTTCGTTTATCTATTACAGATTATCAAAAGCCTTTCGTATTCAACTTCCGCCAATTTGATAATGTATAAATATCATTAGTGTCCACTTAAAAATTACTGATTCTTAACTGTATAAAATTCAGTTCTTTGACATCCTGTTAATCCCGGTTTGTAAGAAGGTCTTTCAGAGGCGTTTAGTTAGAATTGATTTGCTTATTATCTGAATATTTGATTTCTGCCATTTTCTGTTTTCTGCATGATACTATGCATTTATTACCATTGCAGCTATCCGCTTTTACTATTGATTAATTGATCAATTTACACAGCTCTGCAAGAGCTGGATGTGAATAACCCCCGGTTGTAACCGGGGGTAAATCCCACCCCGCGAATATAAGCTCCGAAGGAGCGGCATGTTATAAAAGGGGAAAATATTGCGCCCCTTCGGGGCTTATGATCCTGTTGTTGCGGTCCACCCCCGGTTGTAACCGGGGGTTATTAAAATCATGCCCCTGTCAGGGCAAGGAAGCTTTAAAAATTAATCTTTAATTCAAATCGTCACGCTCTAAAAAAATCTACAACCGCGATGCATTCATGATTTCAAAGAACGATATTTATTTTTTAATGGACACTAAGGTATAAATATAAGAATTAGTTAAATTTACTGACAGGTTATAATCCACTGTAAAATTAAATTTTTAAAACAGGCATAAATACTTATATTTATTTTGTGCTTATTTTCAAAAAATGAGAATAGACATAATTACAGTACTTCCTGAATTGCTTAACGGGCCGATTAACCATTCAATTGTTAAAAGGGCGAGAGATAAAGGTCTTGTTGAAATTAATTTGCTTAATCTAAGGGATTTCGCAAAAGACAAGTATAAAACAGTCGATGACTATGCCTTTGGTGGTGGTGCAGGTATGGTAATGATGATAGAACCTGTTTTCAGAGCAATTGAAAAGCTAAAGAACGAAAGAGATTATGATGAAATAATTTATACGTCTCCTGACGGTCAAAAGCTTACCCAGAAAATGGCAAATTATCTTTCACTCAAAGAAAATATTATTATCCTGGCAGGACATTACAAGGGAATTGATCAAAGAATAAGGGACTATCTGATTACTATGGAAATATCAATAGGTGATTATGTCCTGTCAGGTGGTGAAATTCCTGCTGCTGTAATTACTGATGCTATTGTAAGGCTTATCCCCGGGGCTATTTCCGATGAACAGTCAGCACTCTCTGATTCATTCCAGGATGATCTGCTTGCCCCGCCTGTCTATACCCGACCTGCAAATTTCAGAGGCTGGAAAGTACCGGATATACTTCTCTCAGGAAATACACCAGAAATTGAAAAATGGAGACATGAACAGGCTCTTGAAAGAACAAAAAGACTGAGACCAGACATTTATGACTATGATTAATTCTTACAGATTTTCCGGTTCCATTTTTTTTATTTCTTTATTCCTTTATATTATTTCCTGCTATCCTTATAAAAATACAGATAGCCTTAAAAACGGATTTCTGAATCCTCCCGACTCGGCACGTCCCGGTGTTTACTGGTATTTCATGGATGGGAATATCGATCGAAAAGCTATGACCGCTGATCTTGAATCGATGAAAGAGGCTGGCCTGGGTTATGTGGTTTTCCTTGAAGTGAATGTGGGAGTTCCCAGAGGAAATGTCAACTTCTTAAGTGATGAGTGGCAGGATCTTTACCGCCATGCCGTAAAAGAATCTGAGAGACTTGGCATAAGGATCATTCTTGGATCAGGTCCTGGTTGGGCAGGAAGTGGAGGTCCCTGGGTTCAGCCCGGACAGTCGATGATTCATATCGTTGCATCAGACACAATTATTACTGGCCCTTCAGATTTCAAAAGCAGGCTGTCGGTCCCTGAACCAATGAAACCCTTTTTCGGCGAAAACAGCCTCACACCGGAACTCAAAAAAATAAGAGACAAATGGTTCGAGGATGTTTGTGTACTTGCTTTTCCGGCAGATGAACAACCTGAAAAAATTGATGGAATTGAAGAAAAGGCTCTTTATTACAGAGCTCCGTTTACATCACAACCCGGTGTCCTTCCCTATCTGCCGGAACCATTCAAAGAAAATGAACCAGCAGGGAGATTTATTGACCCGGATAAGGTGGTAAATCTTACAGATAAAATTCAAAAAAGTGGTATTTTGACATGGAATGTTCCACCGGGAACCTGGCATATTTTAAGATTCGTAAAAAGAAATAATGGGGCTGTAACACGTCCTGCACCTTTACCTGGTCTGGGATTTGAATGTGACAAACTTGACACGGCGGCATTCGATGCCCATTATGAGGCCTACGTGGGAAAACTTATAAAAAAGGCTTTACCTAAAAAAAGCTCTTCGGAAGGAGGTTGGACAATGATCCACATCGACAGCTGGGAATCAGGATCCCAGAATTGGACCTCTGCGTTCAGGGAAGAATTCATAAGACGAAGGGGATATGATCCCCTGCCATATCTTCCAGTTTTTAAGGGATTTGCTGTCAGCAGTAAAGAAATAAGCGAGCGGTTTCTATGGGACATACGTCAAACTGCCGGTGAGTTGCTGATTGATAATCATGCTTTAAGATTCAAAAATCTTGGACGCAAAGAAGGATTCAGATTATCATTAGAGCCTTATGACATGAATCCGGCTGCAGATCTTGATCTTGGAAGCACAGCTGATGTTCCGATGTGTGAATTCTGGAGTGACGGATATGGTTTCAATTCGGCATTCAGCTGTATTGAAGCAACTTCAATTGCCCATGTCAAGGGAGCACCCGTTGTTGCAGCAGAAGCTTTTACGGCCGCAGGCAATGAAGCATGGAAAAAATATCCCGCTGATATGAAAAACCAGGGCGACTGGGCTTTCTGCATGGGCATTAACCGATTCATGTACCATACATTTGCACATAAACCATATGGTGACCATTTGAAACCGGGAATGACTATGGGACCTTATGGAGTTCACTGGGACAGAGGCCAGACCTGGTGGCCCATGGTTAAAGAATATCACCGTTACATCGCAAGATGTCAGTATCTGCTTTCACAAGGCAAACCAGTATCCGATGTTTTGTATCTTGCCGGTGAAGGTGCTCCCCACGTTTTCCGGCCGCCGTCAACTGCTCTTGCAGGTACACCTGTAATGCCGGATAAAAAAGGTTATCAGTTTGATGGTTGTTCCCCTGTTTTTCTAATCAATAACGCATTTGTAAAAGACGGTCTGATTTCATTTCCGGTAGGTGCATCATACAGACTTCTGATATTACCTGAAGTCAGAATGATGACGCCACAGCTCCTTAAAAAAATAAAGGAACTTGTAAAAGATGGTGCAACGGTAATTGGTAATCCTCCTTTACGATCACCATCCCTGGAAGGATTTCCGGGATGTGATGACCAGATTAGAGATATCACAAAAGAATTGTGGGGAAATGCAGAAATGCCGGAGGAGTTGACCAGGATAGGTTATGGATCAGGTTCTGTCTGGTGGGGAAAACAAGTTGCAAATCCTCACAGGGGAATTAAAAACCATCCAGATTCGCTTAGCCTTTACTCCGATTATTCAATAGTGGAGAACCTGCTTCGTAAAACCGGCCTGGATCCTGATTTTGAATCATCCGGGAAATTACGTTATACTCACAGGTCCCTGCCTGATCGCGAAATATATTTTATATCAAACAAAACTGATTCAGCTTTAAGGGAAAAATGTTTTTTCAGAAAAGGTACTGAAAGATCAGAATTATGGGATCCGGTAACAGGTGAATTCAGGAACTTAAAGTCTGTTCCTGAAGGAAAAAGAATATATATTGACTTAAAACTTGATCCCTACCAAAGTTACTTTGTGATATTTTATAAATCCGACAGACTCCTAGACAAATCAAAATCAGTTAAAAATAATTTTCCTGATAAACATGTTATGATGGAGGTAAACGGACAATGGATTGTAACATTTGATACAATTTGGGGAGGGCCCGACAGCATAAAATTTGAAGATCTCTCCGACTGGTCAAAAAGCAAGGTTGATGGGATAAGGTTCTATTCAGGAATTGCTGAATATTCGAAAAGATTCTATTTGGAAGACTCACTGATTAATAGAAAAAAGGCCGACTATTATATTGATCTGGGAATTGTCAAAAATATTGCATCTGTAAATCTTAATGGAAATAATATGGGCATCATCTGGACGTCCCCATGGCAGGTGAAAGTCACAGACGCAATTCAAAGCGGGGAAAATATTGTAAGGATAAAGGTTGCCAATCTGTGGATAAACCGTTTAATAGGTGACGAATATGAGCCGTGGGATGGAATAGAAAACGGTCAATGGCCCGGGTGGTTGATAAAAGGAACCAGGAGACCTACAAAAAGATATGCATTTGCGACCTGCAGGCCGTACTCAAAAAATGATCGGCTTGTGGAATCAGGTTTAATTGGACCAGTAATGATCCTTAAATCAGACAGGGTTCCATAACCCTTAAATCGAGGATATGGTATTTTGAAATGACAAAAAGCTTTTGTAAAATTGTACCCTGTTATCAACAAATTATATATCTAATTAAAAATCAACAAAATGAACACACAGGATTATATCGACCGCGAAGATCGGTTTGGCGCACATAATTACCACCCGCTTCCGGTAGTTCTTGAAAGAGGTGAAGGACCATTTGTATGGGATGTTGAAGGGAAAAGGTACTTTGATTTTCTATCTGCATATTCTGCAGTAAACCAGGGGCATTGTCATCCAAAAATCATTAGGGCTCTTACCGAACAGGCTCAAAAGCTTACCCTTACCTCAAGAGCATTTTATAATTCTGTGCTTGGTGAATATGAAGAGTATATTACGAAATATTTTGGTTACGAGAAGGTTCTGCCGATGAACTCTGGTGCCGAAGCTGATGAAACGGCATTAAAATTATGTCGAAAATGGGCTTACAAGAAGAAAGGCATAAAGGAGAACAATGCCAAGATTATTGCCTGTGAGGGGAATTTTCACGGCAGAACAATTACTATCATTTCGATGTCAACAGATCCGGATGCCCGTAATCATTATGGCCCATTCACACCGGGATTCATTATAATACCATATAATGACATTAAAGCCCTGGAAAAGGCTTTGGAAGATCCGGATGTCGCGGGCTTCCTTGTCGAGCCGATCCAGGGAGAGGCAGGTGTTTTTGTCCCCGACGATGGTTATCTCAGAAAATCATGGGAACTTTGTAAATCAAAGAATGTCCTATTTATAGCAGACGAAGTCCAGACAGGAATTGCACGGACAGGAAAGCTTCTGGCCTGTGATCATGAAGGCGTTAGACCAGATATTCTGATCCTGGGCAAAGCACTTTCAGGAGGCACACTTCCTGTTTCAGCTGTTCTCGCTGATGATGACATAATGCTGACAATAAAACCCGGAGAACATGGCTCAACATTTGGCGGAAATCCTCTGGCATGTAAGGTTGCAATCGCAGCTCTTGATGTTATCAGAGATGAAAACCTTGCGGAGAATGCAGACCGTCTTGGGAAACTGTTCCGTAATGAAATGAATACCATAAAATCAGATATGATCGACCTGGTAAGAGGCAAAGGACTGCTGAATGCCATAGTCATAAGGCCTAAAAACGGTAAAACAGCATGGGATGTCTGCCTTGCAATGAAAGATAAAGGATTGATTGCTAAACCCACTCACGAACATATAATCAGATTTGCCCCTCCGCTTGTTATTAATGAACAACAGCTGAGAGAAGCTATCGGAATCGTTAAAGAAGCTTTCAAACTTTTTGAATAACAGATTGTTATTCTGATGCCAGAAAAATAAACTGCTTTTTCAGTAAAATCCTGGAATGAAAATTTTATTTAATTTATTTTATCATGAAACAGCATTACAGGATATTGATTATCATATTTATCGGCACCGGACTTTTGCTGCAGTCATGTTATGTAACAAGGAATGCAGCAATATCAACCGAAGAACTTATCGGTCATATAAAATATCTTTCATCAGATGCATTGACCGGAAGAGCCACAGGAACTGACGGAGATAGTTTAGCTGCTGTTTATATAAGGAGCCAGCTTGCGGCAAACAAACTTAAACCTCTCTTAAATAATGGATTTCAAAGGTTTAAAGTCACAAACAGGATTACAGCCGGAAAGAACAATTTCCTATCCATTGATGGCATATCTTACCAATTGGATAAAGATCTCACTCCATTTTCATTCAGCGGCAATTCTGCTCTTGATGCTGAAGTAGTTTTTGCAGGTTATGGATTCAACATCAGTAACGACAGTCTCAAATGGAATGATTATGAAAACATTTCCGTAACGGGAAAATGGGTTCTTATCCTAAGAGGTGATCCTGAACCTGAAAAGAGCGTCAGCGGATTCATACCATTCAGCAGCGACAGAGACAAAGTGCTCATGGCAAAAGATATGGGAGCTGGTGGTGTCCTTTTGGTTTCAGGCCCTGTTAATGACCCTGAGGACAAATTTGAACCTTTATCATCAACAGCCTATTCTGCCGGAATACCTGTCCTGAGAATACACAGACATCTGGCCAATCAAATACTCCAGACTTCAGGTGCATCAGTTGCAGATATGGAGACCAGAATAAACAAAATCAGGACTTCGGCAGGATTTGCTACAGGGATCAGTATTTCAGGTGCTTCTGATATTATTAAAGAAGAATCCGCTACAAGAAATGTCGCAATGCTGTTGCCAGGTTATGATCCTGAACTTAAAAAAGAGTACGTAATAGTTGGGGCACATTTCGATCACCTTGGTATGGGTGGACCAGGTTCTTCGAGCAGAGCTGTTGATACAACCGGGGTTCATCACGGGGCAGATGATAATGCATCAGGTGTCAGTACGATGATTGAGGTTGCAGAGAAATTTGCCAAAACAAAAAAAAGTCACAAAAGAAGTATTATTTT
This sequence comes from uncultured Rikenellaceae bacterium, assembly GCA_964514725.1. Classification (GTDB taxonomy): domain Bacteria; phylum Bacteroidota; class Bacteroidia; order Bacteroidales; family VadinHA17; genus LD21. The sequence goes on along the minus strand of CAZEUL010000003.1, from coordinate 313,503 downwards.
CATTGGATTCACAGGAGAGGAAATGGGTTTACTGGGATCTAAGTACTTTACCGATAATTCACCTGTTAACCTTTCTGATGTAAATGCAATGATAAACCTCGATATGGTAGGGAGATTGCAAGAGTCAAATTCACTTCAAGTTGGCGGGATTGGCACTGCAAAAGGACTTAAGGATACCGTAAAATCAGTATGCGACACAACTGTTATCAACCTCTCATTTTCAGAGGAAGGCTATGGGCCATCAGATCACTCATCATTTTACGGAAAGAATATCCCGGTTTTGTTTTTCACAACCGGTGCTCATCTTGATTACCATACGCCGTCTGATACATGGGATAAATTGAATTACACAGGGATGGTTAAAATATCAGACTTCGTTTTCAGAGTAGTACAAAAGCTTGCCAATTCACCTGAAAGATTGCAATTTACAGAATCGGGCCCAAGGGTTGAAACTGTAAGAACTATGAGGAGAAGGGGTGTGACCCTGGGAATAATGCCGGATTTTGCAGGGAATGTAAAAAATGGACTCAGAGCTGATTTTGTGACTCCGGGAAGACCTGCAGCCCTTGGTGGTATGAAAAAAGGCGACATTATTATCTCAATAAACGGGAAACCTATTGGAAATATTCAGGACTATATGTTCCGTATGAGTCAGCTAAAGCAAGGCCAGACAATCAATGTTGAGGTGCTTCGCGATGGTAATAAACTTGTTCTGCTGATTCAATTATAATGAAATAAAAAACTAGAGTTATGAAAAAATTTTTAATGTGGTTCCTTGCTTTGTTAATTACTTTAATTGCTGCTTATTATCAGAGAAAAAGTGGACCCACATATCCCAAACAGGTAACAGTTGTAATAAATGACACTACGTACCAGCTGAAGTTTATTAGAAGCCTTGGCCTTGATGAAAGACCAGAGGTAAAAATTAAAATAAGCGATCAGAAAATAAAAGCCAGATTATACTTTAAAAGATATAAAAGTGAGGATCCTTATGAATCGAGAGAATTTGAATTTAAAGTTTATCCTGTCGATTCATACATTATGAATAAGATTTTCAAAATAACTGAAGAAAGAGGACTTTTCGCGGAGGTGCCCGTGCAGCCGCCAGCAGGTAAAATACAATACTATGTGGAAATAACAGACTCAAAGGGTCCAGTCACACTTTTCAGGGAAAATCCAATAATCATTAGATTCAAAGGGGCGGTCCCCGGTTATGTTCTTATTCCCCATATTCTGTTAATGTTCCTGGCCATGCTATTTTCAACACTTGCAGGACTATTGGCAATAGCCAGATTCCCTGAATTCAAAAAATATGGAGTCTGGACACTTGTACTTCTTGGAATAGGCGGAATGATTCTCGGTCCGATTGTTCAAAAATATGCTTTCGGCGATTTTTGGACAGGCATTCCGTTCGGATGGGACCTGACGGATAATAAAACGCTTATTGCTTTTGTTTTCTGGGTAGCTGCAGTTTGGATTAATGCAAAGAAAGAACGTCCTTTATGGACAGTCCTTGCATCTGTTGTTCTCCTTATTATCTTCTCTATCCCTCATAGCATGTTTGGTTCAGAACTTGATTATGAGACAGGCAAAGTCACACAGGGATTAATTATGGTTTTTTTCAGCAGGGTTTTTAAAAAATTCTTAAATTGAGTGCAGCATTAAAAAATAACCCACGTCTTTAAATTGAAAAATTTGAAATACTGAAAACGTGGGTGCAGCATCTCAGTTAAATACAAGTCTTTATTTAAAGATGACCAATGTAGAAGCCGCATTCAGAAACATACATCAGGATCTTTTAGACGGATGTAAAACAGGCGACCAAAAGGCACAGTTTCAGATTTACAAATTATACTACAAGGCAATGTATAATACAAGTCTGAGGATTGTAAACGACACGATGGAAGCCGAGGATATTATGCAGGAATCATTCCTGTCGGCCTTTGAAAAAATTGAATCTTACTCAGGTACAGTGAGTTTCGGAGCCTGGCTAAAGAAAATAGTCATTAACCGCTCTCTGGACGCCCTGAGCAGAAGAAAAGCGATCTTTGAAGATATTGAAGCCCATACAGCCATCAGGGATGAAGGTTCCGAGGAAACCTCGAGGCAGGAAGATCTTGATCTGAAAGTTGAGGAGGTGAAGGAGGCAATAAACAAGCTGCCCGACGGCTACCGTATCATTCTCTCCCTTTATCTTCTAGAAGGTTATGATCATGATGAGATTGCTGAGATTATGGGTATATCAAGCAGCACATCAAGATCGCAGCTTTCAAGGGCAAAACAGAAGCTGATTTCTGAACTTAAGAAAAAATGAAAAACTGTGAGCGATGAAAAATATAGAAGACATAATCAGAAATAACAAAGACTTTTTCGATGGTGCTGAACCATCAGAGGGTCATTTTGAACGGTTCAACAGGAAACTGGAGGCAAGATTTTCAGTGCATGTTGTTAAGAGAAGCATCGTTCCTTACCTGCTGAGGGCCGCAGTTGTAACACTTTTAGTGACACTCTCCTCACTATGGACATGGGAGCATTTCTTAAGACCCGACAGGAACAGGATGACACTCGGACAGGTGTCTCCTCAATACAAAGAGGTTGAAAATTATTATGTTCACCAGGTTAACATAATGGAAAGCGAACTTGTTAATATTGACCTTAATAACAATCCCGAGCAGAAAAAGATGCTGCTCAGTGAGATCAAAAGTATGGATTCTGTCTATGTTCAGCTTCAGAAAGAACTTAAGGCCAATCCCAATGACGAAAGAATAATAAATGCAATGATAGAACATTATCAGACTAAACTGGAAGTATTGACATATATAGTCAACCAGCTAAAAGCAATCAGGAATGAAAACCAAACAAAAAGTACAAATGAAAACTCCAGTCTATAAAACAGGAACTCTCCTTATATTGCAGATTTTCCTTCTTTCGGCATCATTATTTGCACAGCATTCAGTAAAGGAATTTCATAAGGAGTATGCATCAGGACCCAACACTACCCTTGATATCAGCAACAAATATGGTAATGTGGTAGTTGTAACTTCGGATCAGAACCAGATAGTTATTGATGTCAAAGTAACTGTGGAACTGCCTAACAAAGAACGCGCTGAAAAATTACTCAATTATATCGATGTTCAATTCTCAGAAAATAACAACGTTATATCTGCAAAAACAGTCATTGATGAGAAGTTTAATTTTTCCGGCTGGGGAGGTGAATCGAGAAGGTTCAGCATAAACTATAATGTCAAAATGCCTTACAAAACGAATTTTACACTTGCAAACAGGTATGGTAATGCAGATCTTGATGAAATTCAAGGGCTTGTAAAACTCGACATAAAATACGGTAACCTTACTGCAGACAATTTCACCAGGGGAAATGACAAACCGCTAAATTATCTTTCGATTGCATATGGAAAAGCCTCAATTACATCAGTCGGTTGGATGGAAATAAATTCACGATACACTGGAAACCTCAGGATAGATAAAAGCCAGGCCCTGCTTCTCAACAGCAAATATTCAAAAATTCAAATCGGGGAAATAAGCTCAATGGTTGGTGAATCAAGATATGACAATATACGTATAAGTAAGGTCAACAATTTTGTTCTTGATGGCGGTTATTCAGATATAATTATCGAAACATTGAATAAGAAACTAAAATTTGAAGGAGGGTACGGTGCGCTTTCTGTAGAAGAAATTCCTGAAGGATTTGAGTCTATTGAAACAGATACAAGGTATATAGGTGTTAAACTTGGAATTGCCGATAACGCAAGTTACAGACTTGATGCCAAACTTTCATACGGCAATCTTAAATTTAACGAAGATAATTATAAGAATCAGAAAAGAATAGTTCAAAACACATCGAACGAAACATCAGGAATTGTCGGAAATGAAAGTGATCCGAAATCATGGGTCAAAATAAATGCCACATACGGATCGGTTAGATTGACCCGGTAATTCCTTCCTGACCAGTAATCTAATTTGAAATTTTAACAAAGCAGGGAGCATTCTTTTCTAACTCAGTGAGGTAGCCATTATATTACCTGCCAGACTGGTAGGGTAAACCACATGTTAATAGTGAATCATGAATTAGATTTAGAAATCCATCTCCACAACAGTTATTCCCGCTCCTCCCATATCAACATGCTCGTCTCTGAAGGATTTTACAACATTCAGCGTTCCCAGGTAATCCCTTACAAGCTGCCGGAGAATACCATTACCCTTTCCATGAAGGATCCTAAGATTTCGATATTGGACGATAAGTGCATCATCAATGAAATCACGGATGGTATTCAATGCTTCATCACCTCTCATGCCACGGATATCTATCTCGGGCCTAAATTTGCTCTTGCGCTGCTCAATTGAAGGATCTGACCGGTAAATAGTCTGTATCGACCTTTCACTCTTTTTCAGCTCCGACCTGCTGATCCTTTCAACCTTATCAAGGGGAACCAGGAATCTTATACTGCCCGCTTCAACTGTCACCATCCCTGACTCAATTTTTACTATCTCCCCGGCGGCCTGCGTTTCTATCATTCTTACAGCATCACCGGTTGACAGAGGTTTTATATCATTTTCAGTATGCCCGGATTCCTTCCCGACTGCTTTAGGCTTTATCTTTTTTGCCCTCATAGCCAAACGTGTTGCTTTTTCCTCTGCTTCAGTCACCAATAATTTTGACTCTTCAGCAAAATTTAATTTGTATTCATCGAGTTTCTGCCTCAACTCTTTAGTTTTTTCCTTTTCAGCCTGTGCCTCTTTTATCTGCCGGATTGTATTCTCGATAATCCTGTTTGAATCAGCAAGCAATGCCTGAGCATCCTCTCTTGCTTTTGATATTATTTCTTTTCGAAGGTTCTTTGCACCGGCAATCTCTTTTTCATATTCGGTGATCAGTTCTTCTAGCCGTTTTTCATGTTGCCGTATATTCTGCCTTTTTGTCTCCCAGTACCTTTTATCCCTTGCAATATCCCTCAAATGCCTGTCATAGTTTATATTCTTAACACCAGCTTTTTCTGAAGCCATAATTAGAATTTCCTCCGGTAACCCTATCTTTCTTGCAATCTCAAATGCAAATGAACTCCCTGGTTTGCCTATGCTGAGTTGAAACAATGGCTGCATCAGGTGATTGTCAAATAACATTGCTCCGTTAACAATACCTTCTGTAAGAGAGGCGAAATGCTTGAGATTAGTATAATGAGTTGTTAAAACCCCGTATACTCCTGCCTTGTTGAGTGCAGTTAAAATAGCTTCGGCAATCGATCCTCCAAGCATGGGCTCGGTACCGGTACCGAACTCATCAATAAGTATTAGAGTATCAGAAGAGGCATTTCTCAGGAAAAACTTCATGTTCAGGAGATGAGAGCTATAGGTACTTAGATCATTATCAATACTTTGCTCATCGCCTATATCGATAAAGATGCTTTTGAATATTCCTGATTCCGAACCTTCGCCAACAGGTATTGTGATTCCACATTGCAGCATATATTGAAGCAAACCTACACTTTTTAAACAGACAGACTTGCCTCCGTTATTCGGCCCTGATATGAGCAGCAGCCTGTTTTTAGAATCCAGCTTTATGTCAAGAGGTACTACCTTGCGACCCTGCGACTTCCTGAAAGTAAGGTCAAGCAAAGGATGGACAGCTTTCCTCCAGTTAATTCCGGGATCATTTACAACCGCAGGCTTAATCGAATTAAGCAAATTGCCTAACAGCGCCTTTGCTCTGATGAAATCTATATTACCTAGAAAATTGTTTGACAACATCAGGTCATCGATATAAGGCCTGATATCATCTGCAAATGAAGTAAGTATGCGTACAATCTCCCGTCGTTCCTCATATTCCAGTTCAACAATTTCATTATTTATCTCAACGATCTCTGCAGGTTCAATGTAAACGGTCTTTCCTGATGAAGACTGATCCAGAATGAATCCTTTTATCCGGCGTTTGTCGTTTGCATTGACAGGTATTACTCCTCTTCCGTCGCGTACGGATGCTACAGTGTCCGCATCAACTATCCCTTCAGACTGGGCTTGCCTGAGGATAGCACTCAGACGCCTGGAAGCTTGTGCTGTTTTTACTGAAATGCTATTCCTTATCTCCCTAAGTACCGTGGAGGCATTATCCTTTATATTGCCCTTCTTGTCAATGATCCTGTCAGCAGAATCAAGAACATAGGGAAACACCTTTACATCTGCGCACAATGATTTCAGAACAGGGTATTTTTCACTTTCTCTCCTTTTAAAGAATAAAAGAATCGATTTGACGGTCTCAAGCGAGCGTCTCAGTTCAAAAACCTCGCGTACCTCAGGAAAAGAACCCTCGATCCTGATCTTGTTCAGACATCGTGAAATTTCAAAATAATCCTCCGATGGAAAATAATCTTCGATACGAAGAAGCTGCTGAAATTCAAATGTCTCCGATAATCTGGCATTAATGTTCTCATAATCAGTCAAAAATACAACAGAGTCAACCATCTCAGCTCCCATCGGGCTAATGCAATATTCCCTGAGGAGAGACCTGATCCTGTCAAAACCAATCTTTATTTCAAAATTATCAGGATAAATCATGGATTATTATTGTTCAGCGTTTAGTGCTGCAATTTGTTTACCGCATTTTCCCTGAGTCCAAAGTTAGGAGTTTTGTCCTCAATCGTCTATCTGATATCATTTGTTTTGATTTAGTCAGCAAAGTTAAAGTTTATATTAATTAGACCCCTAAGGATCTGATTACATAATAAGCTCTTTTAAACCAGGTTCATTTTGGAAATCTTTAACGATCAAATAAATTTTGATTAACAATTTTTCATACTTTTGATACTTTTATTTAAATCTTAAAATTTTAATAACATGAAATTGAGAGGGTATGTATTAAGTATTTTTCTGGTATCGGTTTTTCCTATATTATTGATATCGCAGACAGAAAATGTGGATCTTAGCATGATATACAGGATCAAACAGGAAGGTCTCAAGAACTCAGCAATTGAAGAATTGGCATTTGGATTGACAGATCTGACCGGATCGAGGCTAACCGGTTCGTCGGGAAGCATCCGGGGTAATGAATGGGCAAAGAAAAAAATGGAGGAACTTGGTTTTCAGAATGTAAGGATTGAAGAGGCAAGAGATTTCACACGTGGCGGATGGGATAACCTTAAAACCTATGCTGCAATGACATCTCCCTATTATATAAATTTTTCATGCAATCCTGTTGCATGGACTGGAAGTACTGATGGACTTGTTAAAGCAGAAGTTGTTCTGCTTGACATTAAGTCTGAATCAGATATTGAAAAATTCAAAGGGAAACTTGGTGGTAAAATTGTTATGATGCCATCCACAAACATATATGAAGTTACTTATGAGCCCCTTGCAAGCAGGTTTACAGATGATCAACTGAAAGAGCTTTCTATGGCAGGATTCAGGCCTGGAGGGAGAAGGCCCCAGGTGGACTTTATCAATTTTGCCGCACAGAGGGCTCTGAGGACAAAAATTGATGAGCTTGTTAAGTCTGAAGGTGTGCTAGTGATAATTAACAGTGCCGGTACTTTTAATGTTCCGAGATCAACCGGTTCAAACTACAAGGCAGGCGATCCGGAGCCAGTTGCAGAACTGAATCTGCCTGTTGAAGCTTATGGAAGAATGGAAAGAATCCTTAAGCATAATATTCCCGTTGAAATGGAGGTTGAAATTAAAAACAAATTCATTCAAGCTAATAAAACATACAATGTTATAGGAGAGATCCCCGGTACAGATAAGCTACTGAAAAATGAAGTCGTTCTCCTCGGTGCTCACATTGATTCCTGGCATGGAGGCACAGGAGCCGCTGATAACGCATCAGGTTGCATAGTCATGATGGAGGCTCTCCGAATACTTAAGAATCTTGATGTAGCACCGCGCAGGACCATAAGGGTCGCATTGTGGGGAGGAGAAGAAGAGGGTTTTCTTGGATCAAGAGGATATGTTGACAAATATCTTGTCGATCGTGAAACAAAGGTGCACAAACCTGATTTTGATAAATTTGCTGCTTATTTCAACATGGATAACGGTTCCGGAAAGTACAGAGGAATCTATATACAGGAAAACGATATGGTAAGACCGATCTTCGAAGAATGGCTGAAGCCTTTTGCCGACATGGGTGCTATAACCATAGCAAACAGGAACACAGGAGGAACCGATCACCTTTCCTTCGATGCATACGGTCTTCCTGCATTCCAGTTTATCCAGGACAGAATTGAATATGGCAGAGGTTACCACACGGTAATGGATACTTATGAACGCCTTGTAATGGACGATCTCCGACAGAATGCCATAATTACAGCATCTTTCGCCTATAATGCAGCAATGAGGAATTCAAAACTACCCTCAAAACCCGCAATGAAACCAGTTACAAATGTACAGCAGAACCAGATGGCACCTTGGATGAATTAACTCGAACAAAACATTATAATTTCTTATTGTCCAGACCCTTCATGGAAAGCTGAATACGTTTCCTTTCCATATCAACATCCAGAACTTTTACCATAATGTGCTGGTGCAGCTTTACAACCTCAGCAGGATCCTTTGTGTAGGTGCTGCTCATATTGGAAATATGCACCAGGCCATCCTGCTTAATACCAATATCTACAAAAACCCCAAATTTTGTAATATTTGTTACAATTCCCGGCACCACCATGCCTGGTTTAAGATCTTCAAGAGAATGAATATCCGCAAAACTGAATTCCTTGATTTTTGAACGCGGATCTCTTCCTGGCTTTGCTAGTTCCTCCATTATATCCTTAAGGGTGGGCAATCCTGTTGTTTCAGTCACGTAATTTTCAAGCTTAACCTCGCTTCTTTTCTCTGAATTTGTCATAAGTTCTCTTATATCACAGCTGAGATCTTTTGCCATTTTTTCTACGACATGGTAGCTTTCCGGATGCACAGCGCTTGAATCGAGCGGATTTTCGGCATTTCTTATCCTAAGAAATCCTGCACACTGCTCGAACGCTTTTGAGCCCATTCGTTTTATTTTTAAAAAATCATTCCTCGACCTGAAGGGGCCAAACTGAGACCTGTGATCAACAATATTCTGTGCCAGTTGAGGTCCGAGACCTGAAACATAAGTAAGCAGATGCTTGCTTGCTGTATTCACCTCCACTCCGACAGCATTTACGCAGCTTATTACAACATCATCAAGACTCTGCTGAAGTTTTTGCTGGTCAACATCATGCTGATACTGACCTACACCAATAGATTTGGGATCTATCTTAACAAGTTCTGCAAGAGGATCCATCAGCCTCCTTCCGATTGAAACAGCACCGCGTACAGTAACATCATAATCAGGAAACTCCTCCCTTGCAGCCTTTGATGCAGAATAAATTGACGCACCTGCCTCATTTACAACAAAAACCTGGATATCCTTGTCAAATTTTATCCATTTTATGAATTGTTCCGTTTCGCGGCTGGCTGTACCGTTTCCTATGGCAATTGCTTCAATTTTATAAGCATTTACAAGCGAAAGAATTTTTTTGACGGATAATGCCGTCTCATTTTGCGGAGGATGCGGATAAATTGTTTCATTATGAACAAGATTACCCTGCCTGTCAAGACAGACTACTTTGCATCCCGTCCTGTAACCCGGATCAATAGCCAGTACATTTTTTTCTCCGAGAGGTGGAGCAAGCAGCAACTGCCTCAGGTTCTCGGCAAAAACTGCTATTGCTTCATCATCAGCTTTTTCCTTGGAAATATTTCGAAATTCGGTTTCCATTGAAGAAGAGAGAAGTCTTTTCCAGCTATCAGTAGCTGCATCAGTTACCAGGTTTGATGATTTGTTATTACCCTTTACAAAAAGCGATTTCAGGATATCCAGCGCTTTATCTTCGTCAGGTTCGATTGAAAGACAAAGAAAACCCTCCTCTTCTCCCCTTCTCATAGCCAGCAGTCTGTGCGACGGACACTTTCTGAGTTGCTCTGACCAGTCGTAATAATCACTGAATTTAATTCCTTCAGTTTCTTTTCCCTTAACCACTTTTGAATGTATAAAAGCCTCCCTCTCATAAAGATTTCTAAGCCTTCTTCTTGCTTTTTCATCCTCACTAATCCATTCTGCAATTATATCGCATGCACCTGCAAGCGCCTCTTCAACATCATGAACAGAATCGCCAAGGTACTCCAGGGCCCTATTTTCAGGATCTGATTCCCGTTGCTCCATTATTATTGCAGCAAGCGGTTCAAGACCTTTTTCCCTTGCAATTGTTGCCCTGGTTCTTCTTTTTGGTCTGAAAGGAAGGTAAATGTCTTCAAGCTCAGCCATTGTTAAAGCAGAATCAAGTTTCTGACGCAGATCAGGAGTCATCTTTTCCTGTTCTTCTATTGACTTTATGATGCTCGTTCGTCTGACATCAAGTTCTTTAAGCCTGTTGTACTCATCCTTTATGTGAAGAAGTTTGACCTCGTCGAGACTCCCGGTCATCTCCTTCCTGTATCTGCTTATAAATGGTATTGTTGACCCATCATCAAGCAGCCTGATTGTATTTTCAACCTGCCAGATATTTAATCCAAGTCGTGAGGCAATCAGAGAAATGTTTTTACCAGCATCCATTTTATTATTATTCTACATGTAAGACCAAGCCCTTAAGATATTCACTTTCGGGATGATATATATTAACAGGATGATCCTTCGACTGGGTCATTTGCTGCACTATCCTGACTTTCCTCCCTGTATTTGCCGAAGCTGCAAATACCGATTTCCTGAAATTTTCCTTTGTTACGACCTGGGAGCATGAAAATGTAAAAATGATACCTCCGGGGCGGATCTGTTCAATGGCTTTAAGGTTCAATCTTTTATATCCCTGAAGTGCATTTGACAGTACATTATTGTGTTTGGCAAATGCAGGAGGATCGAGAATGATGAAATCATATTTGTTCTTTATTTCATTAAGAAAACCGAAAGCATCCTCCCTGAATGATTTGTGTCGTTGGTCATTACCGAAATTGAGCCTTATATTTTCATCAGTCAGCCCGATGGCTGAAGAAGAGCTATCAACAGTATGGACAATACTTGCATCTTTCATCGCATATACCGAAAATCCGCCTGAATAACCAAACATATTAAGAACATTTCTGCCCTTGGAAAAACTTTCAAGTAGAAGCCGGTTATCTCTCTGGTCAATAAAGAAACCTGTCTTCTGACCTGTAATAAAGTCAATCTTAAAACGGTAGCCATTTTCATTCACGACGACCGGATCTGAACTCCCGTACAGAAATTCGTTTACAGCCTTTATTCCCGACATAAATGGAATTGTTGCTTCACTCTTATCGTAAATAGCATGGACCCTGCTACCCATAATTTTTCTGATAATATCTGCAATTTCCTCTCTGCTCCTGTACATGCCTACAGAATGCATTTGTAAAACGACAACTCCATTGTAGTAATCGGCAATTAAGCCGGGCAAAAAATCACCTTCAGCATGTATTAATCTGAATACATTTATCAAAGGATTATCAAGCAGACCTATAGTTTTTCTGTAGGAAATAGCCTTTTCAATTCTTTCAAAAAATAATCCTGAATCAGGTTCAGCCATACCGAATGAAAGTATCCTTACTGCTATTGATCCAGGCTGATAATGTCCAGCAGCAAGATAGTTGTCTTTATTGTCAAATACATCCACAACATCTCCTTCCGCCGGAGTCCCATAAATTTTTTTTACAGCTCCGGAAAATATCCAGGGATGAAACCTTCTCACTGAGTCATCCTTTCCTGATTTAAGAACGATTTTTACTCTGTTCACTATCTGAATAACGTTTAAGAAGACAGGGCAGAAATATTTTCAGTTCTTTATTATGAGCTTATTATAGATCTGTTGGCATACCCAAGCATCCGTAGCTGCATAGATCTTCTGTGCTTCAGTCAGCTCATCCGCTTCCCAGTCCGAAACCTGTTGCCGTTTTGAGATCCTGATTCCAAGAATGATTGCAGCCAGTTTCTTTAATCCCGAATTCTGAATTCCGAATTCTTTGACAAGCTTCTGCAAATCGACAAATCCTGACGGATTAAATCCATTAATACGTTTAAGGAAACGTATATCGTCATGAACAGCTACTCCTGCTTTGGTGACTTCCGGATTTGCAAGCAGGCTCGCTAACTGTTCAGGAATTCCAATCTTGTTTATTCTGAAAAGGCATGCAAGATCTGAACTGGCAAGCTGAATAAGCGATACTTTATTCTTCCGACCCTTCCTGAATGAAGGCCGGGTCTCAGTGTCAAATCCAAGGACCTCCTTATTCAATAACCGTGGAAATGTTTTATCAAAAGTCACCATATCATCTATCACTACGATCTCTCCCCTGAACCAGGACAGATCATATTTCTCAATTTCTTCTGCCGAAATTGTGGCAGGATAATCATTCTTCATCATCTTTCCTGAACTCCTTTTGACGCCTGGAGATAAACCATTCCGATCTGTCTGGTTCAGATCTTCTGTTATCCCTGTTTTCAGATTTTGTTATTGTTTCACCAGAATAAATGAACCGGTGGATCGCTCTTAAAGAATTTACAAGCTTCTGCCCCCAAATGTTTTCAAAATTCATTTTACATTCCCATATTGCATCGTTCATCACTTCATTGGTACCAGTCTGATACAGCAGAAGAAAATCCTTTAAGTCCTGATAAATATCTGCCATATTCTCTGCCAGGCTTGAAATTACAGGTTCATCAGATTCATTGATTTTATCATCAAATAACTCAATGAAATCATTTGCATTTCCAAACTTTTCCTTTAAGGAATCATGAATCATGAACCAGTTTTCTTCTGTTACAAATTTCTCATTTTTATCATCAAATACAGGACTAAGAGCTGGAAGGAGAGATGCTTTAATATAGAGATAAGGAAGGATGCGCTGTAAAATCCTGAGAAGCTCATCTCCATTTATTTCTGAGCCGTGCTCAGCATACTTGCAAAACTCATTAGCAGCAGCAACAAATTCCACTACGTTCCTTGAATAAACTCCAGCAAGTTTCTTACTCATCGCATTTAAAATTCAAAAAGCAAAATAAGTCATTAATTCAATTCGAAACTGCAACAAATCCACAAAGTACAGAATTTTCTTGCCTTTAAGGATTTAAATGAATATATTTCCTAATCAATAAATTATCGGATTTATTACAAAGAACAGGAAGATATTTTTTTTATTGTCAGTTATTTAAAAAGATCTGAGATATTATTTCATGAAAAAAACACTATTACTGTACGGTATATTATTTCTATCTTTTTTCATTTTGCGGTTGCCATTGTTAGCCCAGAACCAGAAAAAAGATCTGGCATGGAAAGCCGGCGTTTCTCGTGTCAGAATAACACCCGATGTTTCTCTCTGGATGGCCGGCTACGCTTCAAGAACACATCCTTCAGAGGGTATTTTGCAGGATTTATGGTCAAAAGCCCTTGCCATCGAGGACGCAAACGGTAACAGGGCAGTCATGATAACCAATGATCTTCTGGAAATCCCCAAATACTATTCTGATAACATTATCCGCAGATTAGAGGAAAGGTATGGATTAAGGAGATCGCAAATAATCCTTAACTGCTCCCATACTCACTCAGGTCCGGTGCTGTATGACTCTCTTGGAAACTGGTATCCTCTTGATAAAGAAATGGAAAAGAGAATAAGGGCATATTCAGGCAGCGTTGAAAACAAAATTGTTGATCTGGTTGGTGAAGCTTTAAGATCGATGGTTCAGGCAGAGATCTATGCCGAAAATGGTATTGCACGATTTCAGGTTAACAGGCGTAATAATAAAGAAGTATCAAGTAATCTTTTTACTGATCTGAAAGGTCCAAATGACTATGCAGTGCCTGTAATTAAGGTCACTGACAAAACAGAAAAACTTATTGCCGTGGCTTTCGGTTATGCTTGTCATTCAACTGTTCTTGATTTTTACCAGTTTTGTGGTGATTATCCTGGCTTTGCTCAAACTGAAATAGAGAAGTTATATCCTGGCGTAACAGCAATGTTCTTCCAGGGTGCGGGTGCAGATCAGAATCCATTGCCACGACGCTCCGTACCATTGGCCATACAATATGGACGTACTCTTGCAGCAGCTGTTGACAGAGTATTAAATGAAAAAATGCGAAAGCTTGAACCCTCATTAGTTACTGTCTGCTCTGAGGTCAACCTCGAATTTGCAGGCCCGCCTCCAACGAAGAATGAACTGTTGGGACTGATCTCCGACACTTCCTCAACCCTCCCCTATCTAAAACAAACTGCCCGGACTCTTATCCAGAGACTCGAGAGGGGTGAGAAATTTGTTAATTATTATCCTTATCCCTGTCAGGTGTGGAAGCTTGGTGATCAGGCAATAATGGCGCTCGGAGGTGAACTGGTCATAGAATATGCTATAGAATTGAAAAACTTATTTGGCCCCGACATATTCGTCCTCGGATATACAACCGATGTTATGGCTTACATTCCGTCAGTTACAATTCTGAAGGAAGGTGGCTATGAGGGTACCAGGTCGGTGTTTTTTACCACACCATGGAGTATTAATATCCAATCAACTATATTGGAGGAAATGTCAAAACTTGCAAAACAAGCTGGAATTCAACCAGCAAAAGAACCCATGATGGTAAAATAAGGGATAATTTGTGACTTAAAAAGAAAACATTATAAAAATTAAAATTATGAAAGAGATGACAAAACGTAGCCTAACCAGAAGGCGATTTATTGCCTCTGTGTCTGCAGGTTCGGTTGGTGCCATAGCATCAGGGGCTATTCCCATGCTTGGTAAAATTGGCAATGACGCAGGTAAACTGGCTATTCTTGGCGGTATCCCTGCCATTTCACCCAAGAAATGGCCAGACTGGCCTTATGTAGACCAAAAGATGGTAGATGCAATAATCAAAACCACCAAAAGCGGAATCTGGTCAAGGATCCAATCTGAAACTGGCTCTGTAGCAACTTTTGAGAAGGAATATGCCGCTCTGATGGGAACAAAAAGATGTGTAACCACTGGTTCCGGAACACAGGCATTAAGCTGCTGTGTAGAGGCAATGGGAATTGGCGCAGGTGACGAAATAATAACTTCTCCCTACACCGACATGGGGACGATATCATCAATCCTCACATCCAGAGCATTACCCGTAATGGCTGATATTGATCCTGAGTCATTTCAGATTGATCCGGCAGATGTCGAAAGGAAAATAACTCCCTATACCAAAGCTATAATGCCAGTTGATATGGGAGGTCAGCCCTGCAATATGGCCAGAATAAATTCCATTGCAAAAAAGCATAAACTAAGGGTAATTGAGGATTCATGCCAGGGACATCTTGGCGAATATCAGGGCAAAAAACTGGGAGCAGTAGGTGAGCTGGGATGTTTCAGCTTCCAGTCTTCCAAAACAATTGCATGCGGGGAAGGTGGTGCAGTTATCGGTAATGACGAAGCACTGATGGACAAGGTATTTTCTGTTATGATGAACGGAAGTCATAAAATAATCGGAACCAAATACAGAATGACAGAGTTTGAAGCGGCAATCCTCCTCAGTCAGCTTGAGGGAGCAAAAGAACGTTTTGAAATACGCAATCGAAACGCTGCCTACCTGACTTCAAAACTAAAGAAATTTCCCGGTCTTGTGCCCCAGAAGCTGTATCCGGGAACAACGAGTGGATCTTTCTACCTGTATATGATGGCTTATAAAAAGGAATATTTCAACAATGCCGACCGAAGCAAATTCCTCAAGGCAATGGCTGCAGAAGGAATTGAATTAAGTCCATATATTGCACAGGGTTTGCACAGGGAACCGTGGACAGAATTCATACTTACCCAGAATGTATACAAAAAAATGTTTCCGGCAGAACGTCTCAAAAAATTCCGCGACCAGCTTAATCTCCCTGTTTGCGATAAAATATGTGGTGAAATGGCAATGATATGGGCTTCAGGGCCCTTGCTAGGTTCTCTCAGCGATATGGATGATATAATCAATGCTGTAATGAAGGTTTACGATAACCGCGACAAGCTTAATTCAATATGACAAAATGGATAAGGAGATGAGTATGAAAAATATTACAATAATAACAGGCAAAATTGCCGGAAAGCTGGCAATCCTGGGAGGTGAACCGGTTATAAGCAATGCCATTCCTTCAATGGTTCCCGGACCCTATGTTGATGAGAAAATGATCGAATCCATTGTCAAAACAACCAAAAGCGGCATCTGGTGCAGAATCCAGTCACCCAACGGTACAGTTCCGACATTTGAAAAGGAATTTGCTAAATTCATGGGTACCAATTTCTGTGTCTCCACAGGCTCCGGAACACAAGCCCTCAATACATGCGTGGAAGCTCTTGAAATAGGTGCCGGCGATGAAGTCATAACTTCACCATATACCGATATCGGAACGATATCCGCCGTGTTGTTCTGCCGTGCCCTGCCGGTTTTTGCTGATCTCGACAGGGAATCATTTCAACTGGATCCTGACGAGGTGGAGAAAAAAATAACAGAAAAAACCAAGGCGATAATCCCGGTCCATATAGGTGGTCAGCCTGCAAATATGGAACGCATTATGAATATTGCAAAGAAGCATAATCTTGTGGTGATCGAAGATGCCTGCCAGGCTCATCTTACCGAATACCAGGGGAAAAAACTAGGAACAATAGGCGACCTTGGTTGCTTCAGCTTCCAGGCCAGTAAAAATATCGCTTGCGGTGAAGGAGGAGCTGTTATAGGCAATGATGAAGTTCTTATGGACAAATGTTTTACTGTTATGAACCACGGTACTACAAGAACAGGAAAACATGCTCTTATCGGAGCTAAATACAGGATGAATGAATTTGAAGCAGCATTGCTTCTGCCACAGCTTGAAACAATAAAAGAAAGACATGATAAAAGGAATGAAAACGCATGGTATATGAGAGGAAAACTCAGAAACTTTCCGGGAATTATCAGCCAAAAACTTTATGAAGGAACAGGCACATCAGCCTGGTGGCTCTATATGGCCTCTTACAGAAAAGAGTATTTTAACAATGCCAGCCGCGACAAATTCATTAAAGCTCTTGTTGCGGAAGGAGTTAATGCAAGCAGTTATATTAAATATGGATTTCATAAATCTGAAGTTATTCAGAATCACATTCTCGGACTTAAAGTCTACAATAAATTCTATTCATCAGAAAGACTGAAAAAATACCGTGAAGAACTTGACTGCCCAATATGCGATAAAATCTGCGATGAGGAAATGATAACCTTCGATATCCCTGCTGCTCCTGACAGACAGCACCTTGACAAAATATTTGAAGCAATAGTCAAGGTATATGAAAACAGAGACAAACTAAATTCATTGTAGCATGAAGTACATTAAGATATTAAATGCTTCTTTCACTTTTATTTTACTGATATTTCTTATCACCCCTTGTAATGTTTCAGGACAGAGTAATTTAAAGGGCCAGGAAAACGTAGGTTTAAAGCTTGCTGTCTTTGATGTTGACGCAACACCACCGGTCGGTTATCCTCTTGCTTATGACATTTGTGTAAGGACCTGGGACCTGGGACTTAGGGCCAAGGGAATAGTACTTTTAGGAGCCGGTGATCCAATTGTGGTTGTTGCTGTCGACTGGATAGGTATTGGCGGGGAAACTTACCAGGAATTTCGCCGCGCTCTGGCTGCTGCGGCAGGTACAAAACCTGAAAGAGTTGCTCTCCACACCCTGCACCAGCATGATGCCCCTGCAGGTGACATAACAAGTGATTTTGTCCTTGCCGTAATCCACAGGATAGAGATGGCAATTGTATCCTCCGTAGGGCAGGCTCAATCTCTAACTCATATCGGATTCGGCTCGGCACCGGTTGAAAAAGTTGCTTCGAACCGACGCATCCAGGGCCCTGATGGTAAAATCAGAGCGACCCGTTATACAGCAACGGCCGATCCGGCATTACGGGCAGAACCTGAAGGAGTGATCGATCCAATGGTCTCGGTAGTGAGTTTCTGGAATGAAAACAAACCTCTGGCTGTGATGAGTTTTTATGCAACACACCCCCAGAGCTACTACCGCCTCGGAATAGCAAATCCTGATTTCCCTGGTGTGGCAAGATTTTTCCGCCAGCTTGCTGTTCCTGATGCACTCCATATTCACTTTTCCGGAGCCGGCGCTAACCTGGGTGCAGGAAAATACAACGACGGATCACACGAAAACCGTCTAATCCTCGCAGAAAGACTTGCTGCAGGAATGAAAAATGCTTATGATTCCAGCAGAAAAGAAAAAATTGATCCTGCCTCAGTGGCCTGGAATATTGAAACTGTATCACTTCCAATAGACAGTGCTAAGGATGAAGGACTTAATTCACCCTTCCTTAAGAGATTCAGGATATCAGAGAAATTTGACATAGGGTGTCTTGCCCTGGGAAATTCAAGGATCCTTTTTATGCCTGGTGAATTATTTGTTGAATATCAGCTGGCTGCTAAAGCCATGAGACCTGATCTTTTTGTGACTATGGCAGCCTACGGTGATTACAGTCCTGGTTATATTCCCACTGCCGATGCATTTCTTAGGGGAGGTTACGAAGTGGATGTTGCAAGGGTGAAACCATCCTGTGAAACAATTCTTATGACCGCAATGAACAAACTCCTAAAAGCAGGTAAATAGTAAGTTCAGTCGGGATTCTTATTCTAAAACAGGTATATTATCTTAATAAACAGTTCATTATTAAAGCAATGAAGAAATTAGTCTTTGCCATAATTCTGCTTGTCCCTGTTCTGTCCGCAACAACTTCTTCTCAGGAAAATTACATTATCGATAAGGAGCAGTTCTTTCCGTTCTCAGTCTGGTACAGCGGCGGTAAAGAGAGAGCAACCATGCTCGCTGATGTCACACCAGAATCCCGGGATGATTGGAACAGAGATATAATGCAGATAAAAGCATTAGGATTCAATTCCATAAAGACATGGATTGAATGGTCACATTGTGAGCCTTTTAAGGGTCGTTATAATTTCGAGAATCTTAAGATCATACTTGAACTGGCTGAAAAGGCAGGTTTAAAAGTAATAATCCAGGTTTATGGTGAGTCAGCTCCTGACTGGGTGGGTAAGGAATTTCCAGATGGCCTTTTTGAAGCCCATAATGGAGACAGGATTAAACCCCAGATTGCTCCAGGGTACTGCATTGATCATTCAGGAGTAAAAGAAGCTTTTGCGAGATTCTACAGCGAAGCAGCAAAAATTGCAGTTCAGTATAAGAGTTTTTATGGTTGGGATCTTTGGAGTGAACCGCATATTGTGCAATGGGGCTATCCTGGATGGATACCTGATGCCCAGTATTGCTTTTGTCCAAATACTCAGGAACGCTTCAGACAATGGTTGAAAACTAAATATACTACCCTTCAGGCTCTTAATAAAGCCTGGTACCGGAATTTTGAAAAATGGGAGGATGTTGAAGCGCCACGATTTGGAACAATTCTTACATACACTGATTTCATGGACTGGAAAAACTTTATGTACCAGAAAATGGCTGAGGACCTCAGGCTCAGGTATGATGCCGTCAGGAAATATGACAAAACCCATGTTGCCACTGCTCATGCCTCACCGGTTTCCCTGTTTTCATCACCTTACGGTTCTGGTGCCGAGGATGATTTCCTCATGTCGGCTCAGGTTGACTATTACGGCCTGTCACAATATCCTAAACATAATCTGCCTGGAGACTGGATACCATGGAGATTTATGGCAGGAGCTGACTTTTCCTACAGCGCAAATAAAAATAACGGAGGCTATTATGTGGGGGAGTTCCAGGCCGGATTTGGAACTGTCGGACTGAACATCAGCGATCCGGTAACACCTGAAGACCACAGGATATGGGTTTTGTCCAGCCTGGCCACCGGAGCTAAGGGAATTTTTACATATGCCTATTACCCTATGTCTTCAGGATATGAATCAGGCGGTTACGGACTTGTCAACCTCGATGGATCAATTACTGAGAGGGCCATTGAGCTTGGAAAACTGGCAAAGATAATCGACAATAACGGCGTAGTTCTAAGCAAAGCCAAACCGGTTAAACCCGAAATCGCACTGTTATATAATCCATGGTCCCAAATGGTTGGCGGCACCCGGAGAACTACCCAGGAGGATGGTCATATTAATTCATTAATAGGATATTACAGATTCCTCTCCGAACAGAATATCCCTGTCGACTTCATCCACAGGAAGGATCTCGAATCAGGTGAACTGTCGCAATATAAGCTTCTAATTGTACCATACGCACTCATGTTTAACAAAAAAGCTGCCGATGGCCTGAGGGAATTTGTCAGGAAAGGAGGTTATGTGCTTTCAGAGGCGCGGCTTGCATGGAATGATGAAAGAGGATATTCATCCCCGGTTATCCCGGGTCTGGGAATGAGCGAGGTTTTCGGAGTAAGAGAAACTAAAGTAAAAACAATTCAGAAAGTCCCCATGATTGTAACAGACGCTATGCATCCGGTTATGGGACATCTGAAAAAGAACAGTATAATAACAGGAACAAGATTTGCAGAATCGGTTGAAATTTTAAAAGATAATAAAACTTCAAGAATACTTGCAACTTTTGAAGATAATACCCCGGCCATTGTTACTTCGGATTATGGAAACGGACATACAGTTTTTATTGGTTCATTTATTGCAATGGCCAATTCAAGAGGATCATTGTGGGATCAGTCAACACAACGTCTTGTTGTTCAGGATTCAGCAAACAGGAATGTAAATGAATTTCTCTTGGGACTGGTTGACTGGGCACAAATTGACAGGCCATACAAAGTGGAACAGGCAGGCCAGACAGGAAATCCTCTTATTGTCAGACTCCATGAATATCCCGGCGGTTCAATCCTTTATGCTTTGAATCATGGGAAAACTCCGGAGATTGCAGAAGTAAAGATCAGAATACCAAGTGATGGGAACTACAGCTGTTATGAGATTTTTCAGAAAAGAAAAGTCAATCTTGTTTCCAGAAAAGGTGAAATATCATTAACTACAGGTGTAATAGCAGAAAAGAACGGAGAAGTCTGGAATATAATAAAGGAAAAGTAATGACTTGCATAACTCACTTTGGCAATAATATTCTTTTTTAATAATTAATTTATGAAAAAGACCGATAAAGATTATTCTGAAGAAAGAAAACGTTTCATCTCAAGGCGTTCCTTCTTAAACAAGGCGGGTATTGCAGCAGCCGGAATGGGCCTGATTCAATTCGGATGTGCAACACGGGCAAAAACGATACAGACGGCCTCTGCTGACAAACCCATAAGCGGATTTGAAAGGGCTCCTGATACGGGGGTCTCAGAAGGATGGATCCCTGTAAGCGACCGTAGAATACGTGTCGGAATTGTAGGCTATGGTGTTTGCAAATTCGGAGCTGATTTTGGTTTCCAGAACCATCCAAATGTTGAAATAGCAGCAGTAAGCGACCTTTTCCCCGATCGCTGCGAAGCTCTTGCCAGAGCATGCAACTGTAAAAAGACATATCCTTCGCTTGAAGAGCTCGTAAAGGACCGCTCCATTGAGGCTGTCTTCATTGCAACCGATGCACCAAGTCATGCAAAGCACGTGATTGAGGCACTGAAATACGGAAAGCATGTTGCATGTGCGGTGCCTGCGGTTTTCGGATCGCTGGAAGATGCCGACTTACTGTTCAATGCCGTTAAGTCGAGCGGCTTGAAATACATGATGTTCGAAACCTCCTGCTTCAGGGAAGACCTGTTTTCGATGAGAAGGATATATGAGACCGGAGGCTTCGGAAAACTTGTATATTCCGAAGGAGAATATTTCCATTATATGGAACAGCCTATCGATTCCTATAAGGGATGGCGGATAGGCCTACCTCCGCAATGGTATCCGACACACTCCAATGCCTACTACATCGGTATCACAGGCGGAACATTCACTGAGGTATCATGTATTGGAACCAGAGGTATAGTTGAGCACCTTCAGCCTGAAAATAATATCTACAGAAACCCATTCGGAACTGAAATAGCCAATTTTGTCACTAGTGAAGGGGGTGCCGCACGGATGGGTGTCAGTTGGGACACGCCCGGAGATGAAGGTGAAAGAGGTAGAGTAAGAGGACAGAGAGGATCATTCAGCGGCAAATATGAAGGACTTGAGAAAAATCTGCCCGATCTCAAAAGACCCCCGCTACCTCCCGGAGTACCTGCCGGAGGTCACGGCGGATCGCACGGACACCTTATGAATGAATTCATAACTTCAATACTTCTCGACCGTAAGCCTCTTGTAGATATAGCTACTGCACTTAATATAACTGTTCCGGGAATTGTGGCACATAAGTCAGCACTGAGAAACGGGAAACCAATGAAAATTCCTCAGTATCACCTTTAACTGTATTACCTGGTTTCGGGGATTCGGATGCCATATATTCTGGCAACAGTGAGACCGTAGCATTTTGCCCTTGTGGAATCAGGAACACCGCAGGCATCAAGAGCTTTGTTAAACCTCCTGATATTTTCCAGAAATGCTTCAGGACCCTCATCGGTCG
This sequence comes from uncultured Rikenellaceae bacterium, assembly GCA_964514725.1. Classification (GTDB taxonomy): domain Bacteria; phylum Bacteroidota; class Bacteroidia; order Bacteroidales; family VadinHA17; genus LD21. The sequence goes on along the minus strand of CAZEUL010000003.1, from coordinate 291,032 downwards.
CAAAAAGTATCTTCTCCCAGGCCGGAACTGCATCTTTTGGCATGTGTGCTTTACCGATCGCGTCTGTCCACCAGAGCCATTGTGCCCAGAAATGAGGATCATTCTCTTTTTTGATAAGTGAGGATCCGGAAAGGTCAAAATAGAGGTTCTTATTCCTTCTTGCAGCTTCGGCGGCCTCTTCATACCACGGATTACCGAAATGGGCAGCATGTATGATAAGACGGGGATGAGTTGCCGCAACATCCGCAAGAAATGAAGGACGCAGGTGTGCCATCATCCCGTTTGAGAGATTACCGGTGTGAGGAGCAACAGGCATGCCAAGCTTCTCAGCTAAAGCCCATATAGTGTCATATTTCGGATCATTGTAATCCCAGCGTCCACTGGCAAACAGCTCTCCAAGTCCTCTGAATCCCATTTCATGGACTCTCTTTATATCATCAATTACAGCCGGACTATCAATATCAACAGCTGCATAGGGAATAACACGGTCGGGATGGGCCTTTGCAAAGGAGATTCCCCTTTCTAAATCCTCCATATCGATCATCAGGCACGCCATAGCATTGTGTTCTCCATAGATCTTAAGGAATGACTTCTCCCATTCATCAGTAGACACATAATGCATGTGGGAATCTATAATGAAAGGAGGCATCGAATAGTTTGGTTTTAATTCTTCTGATCTCCTACCTTCGCTGCAACCTGTTAAAACAGTAGTAATAACGAATAAAATAAAAATAAATGCTTCTATCATTTTGATCCTTTGTTTGTATTTACACATCTTTTTGATATCAAAACATTTTCACTTTAATATCATTATGATATCATTATAATATCATATTAATATCACAATGATTTAAATTTCTCTTCACTCAGTCTTTTGTCCCTTGTCTTTCTCGCCTATTCCGGGATTTACCTATTAACCGGATGATCAACAATTTCTTCCTTCTCATGGTCCCAGTAAAGCTTTTTACCCTGCCTGTATGCATAAGTAGCCATTACCGAGGCGATTGCGTTCCAATATCCTGTATGAATGTTTCCATTAGTATTTAAATTCCTTGCCCTGATACAATCGATCCAGTTATCAAGATGGAATTTGCTGTCATCACTTAGGGTTACCGGGCCAGGTTTTTTACCATACTCCTCTACTGTTACAATTTCAGCTTTACCAGTTTTTACTGCTTCTCTGAGGCCTTCGTAGAAATCAAAACCACCGGGCAGATTTTGATGTTCGGGTATATAAAACCAGCTTGCACTGCCCTCTCCGCCATGTGCGAAGAGGGTACCCTCCTTGCCTCTGATGCATGTATAATCACCAAATCTGTTCGCATAGCTTGAACTGTATGAATAAAGAAGTTTAGCGTCGTCGTATGTTGCAAGAGCCTGAAATGTATCAGGATTCTGTCTGATGTCGGGCCATCCGAAAATACCACCATTTGCAACCATTGAATCAGGAATAGTGGTATCGGTATAAAAATGGACAAGGCCACTACCATGGCTCATCCATTGTGATGTAATGCCGCCCGAATATTCCCTGAAAATCCGGAATTCGAAATATTTCCATGGATCAAACGGGGTATATGGCTTTCCAAGAAGCCATCTGTTCCAGTCGGTGTCCTCTTGCCTTATTGCAGCCACATCAGGATCATTCGGATCGTGCCACCTGTGGTTATTATCGTTCCACACCTGTTCAATCTTTGTTATCTGACCAAGCTTTCCCGATCTTACTATCTCCCTGATTTTAATCTGCATCGGATCGCTTACCCATTGAGAGCCCATTTGTACAACCTGTTTTGATGCCAGGACAGCGCTTCTGGCAAGTTTTGCATCCTCAACATCAGTTGAAAGAGGTTTTTCGCAATAGCAGTCTTTTCCTGCCGCTACAACTTCTGCAAGAAGCTTTGCATGCTGAAAATCTCCTGTAGCTATCATGACCGCATCAAGTTCAGGCATACTGAGCATCTCTTCAGAGTATTTGAACTGTTTCACTTTGGTACCGAAAAGCTTTTCACAATTCGCAGCAGCTTTTTCCCTGTTAAGCTTCCAGATATCACAGACAGCAACAACGGCCAGGTTTTTATCCTTTTGAGACATTTTTACCATATTCTGATGGCCGGAACCACGTGCGCCGCATCCCAGGAATCCAATATTAACCCGTTCGTTAGCACCAATAATTCGGTTATAGGAGGCGGCTGAAAAAGTTTTGTCAAATGAAACAGCAACGCCGGCAACTCCAGCAGCTGTCTTACCGATGAATTTCCTTCGTGTTAACCCATTTCCTGACATTTTCTTTGATTTAAGATTAATATATTTACTTATTTCCCAGATTTTCTATTTCTTTTTCAGATAGTTAAGATTGTCATCAAGAGGTGTCATACTTGGCATAAGCAAATGAACAAAACCCAGAATAAAAATATAAGAAAAACCTGCTATTATGAATGCCCAGAAATATCCTGAATTATCTGCCTTGTCGAGGACGGCACCAAGAGATATATCTGCAATTATTGCCATAGCCACACCTACCATTTTACCTATGCCGATGACTGATGCAGTTGCTTTTTTGGGAAAAACATCGGGAACCAGGGTATAACTGTTTATTGACCACGATTGATGCCCCATAGCACCTATACCGATAAGGAAAACTGCCAGCCATTTGCTATCCACTACAGGAACCAGCGCCACCGGTAAAATAATAAGTGCATTAACAAGGAGAGTTATTTTTCTTGCTTTGTTTATCGACCATCCTTTTTTTATCAAAGCACCCGAGGCAAGACCTCCGAGTAGGCTGCCAGCATCGGCCATGACAAAGATTAACAGGAATGGCGGCCCGATGTTGTTAATATCCACTCCGAACTGCTCAAAAAGGAATTTAGCACCCCAGAATAGATAGAACCACCAGACACCGTCAGTAATAGTTGTAAGTGCAAAAGCCCATGTTTCCTTTTTTGGTAATACTCTGATCCATGGTATAAGCTCTTTAGACTCTTCGTCAGAATCACTGTTAATATATTCAAGTTCTTCCTTTGAAAGTTTTGGATGAAGTTCAGGCTTCTTATAGGTTTTTATCCATAGAAAAACCCAGAGAGAGCTCAGCAATCCGGTAAAAAGGAAAGGTATCTGCCAGTTTTTACCTTCCACGGTCACAACAGCTCCTACTATAAAAGGAGCCATTATGGCGCCAACACTTGTTGAAGCATCAAATATCCCCGTCGCAAAAGCACGATCTCTTTTCGGGAACCACTCAGCTACCGTTTTAATTGCAGCCGGGAAGTTTCCCGACTCCCCTATTCCCAGTCCGAAGCGTGCGACAATGAATCCTATCAGACTGAAAGCAGGTCTTATGGCAGCATGCAACATTCCGAAAATGCTCCAGATTGCAATTGAGATGGTATAACCGGCTTTTGTCCCGATCCTGTCAATAACACCGCCCATGAATAAAAGACCAATTCCGTACGCGATTTTAAAGGCCACCATAATTGCCGCGTAGTCCTTGTTTGACCAGTTAAACATTGACTGAAGTGTAGGGGCCATAACCCCGACAATACTTCGGTCGAAATAGTTTATTGTTGTTGCCATAAAAACAAGTGCCAGTATTCTGTACCTGTAATAGCCGACTCCCTTTGATCGTATTTCCATTAAGTCTGATTGAAATATAGTTGTCTCTGCCTCTTACCGGTTTTAAGGGCATTTAAAAGTAAACAAAAGAAAATCTGTCTGCAAAATAAAACGGAACATAATTGAGGCAGCTTTTTATTGCACATTTCATCAGAATCTGCTACTTTCAGCAGTTCATTTCACCAATACCTGAAACCTTTTAAAAAATCTTAACATCTTGCAATAATGAAAAACAAAGCCGCTGTTATATTTTACTTGCTGTTATTATTCTCTTGCAAAAAGCCGGCTGAATTTATTCCACTCTCGGAACATCCCCGTCCTGATTTCGAAAGAGACGTCTGGCAGAATCTTAATGGATACTGGCAGTTTGCTCCTGATTCAGCAGGTACAGGAGAAGCTGAAAACTGGTTCAGCAAACCGGAGGTTTTTGACAGGAAGATAATGGTCCCATTTTCATGGGCATGCAGTTTAAGTGAGATACAAATGCCCAATGTTGATACAGGTTGGTATTTAAGATATTTTACAATAAGCAATGAAAAGGCATGGAATAATAAGGACATTTACCTGGTTATTGGCGCAAGTGATTTTCATTCAAAGGTATGGGTAAATGAGAAATTCGTCGGTGAACATAAGGGAGGCTATGTGCCTTTTGAATTTAATATTTCGAAAGCACTGATCAAAGGAAAAAACAGGCTGGTTATTATGGTAGAGGACAAGGAGCTCGATAACCGGCCCTCAGGTAAACAATACTACGGTAACGCAAAAGGCATTTGGCAGACAGTATATCTGGAACCTCGCGATAAAGTCTTCATTTCACGTATTTATTTCACTCCTGATATTGATAACAGTAAGGTCGGTGTAAGATTAATTTTGTCTTCTCCGGCACCTTCAGACATGAATTTCTCCCTAATTGGAAAGGACAACGGGGTAAAGTATGAATCCAAGATTAAGGAAGGCAGCAGGGAAGCTGATTTCTCCGTTGGTCTTCTTAATATGAGGCGTTGGTCGGTTGAAAGTCCTTTTCTGTATGAGGTAAAGGCGTCAATAAATTCACCGGAGATAAAGGATGAAGTAAACACCTATTTCGGGATGCGAAAAATTTCAGTCGTTCAAATCCCGGGAAAGGATTTCAGTTATGTAGCCCTTAACAACAAGCCTGTTTACCTGAGGCTTACTCTTGATCAAAGTTATCATCCTGAAGGATTCTACACTTTCCCGTCTGACAATTTTGTCAAAGAAGAGATCTTAAGGGCAAAGGATCTGGGAATTAATGGATTGAGGATACATATTAAAGCAGAAATACCACGAAAGCTTTACTGGGCTGATAAGCTGGGATTGCTAATAATGGAGGATGTGCCTAATTACTGGGGTGAACCTACTCACGAAGCAAAGGCAAACTGGGAGTATATTGCCAGAAATGAGGTTGAAAGGGATTATAACCACCCTTCTATCTTTTCTTGGGTCCTTTTTAATGAAACATGGGGATTATTCAGCAAGGATTCAGTAACGGGGAAATCGGTATATACACCTGAAACACAGGAATGGGTAAGGACCTGGTACAGAAGAACAAAAGAATTTGACAAAACAAGGCTTGTTGAGGACAACTCTCCTTGTAACCTTGATCATGTGGAAACAGATCTCAACACATGGCATTCATATAATCCGGCACGCCTATGGCAATATGTGATGGATGAATATATAAAAAACACTTTCCCGGGATCAAAATATAACTTTATCGGCGGCAATGTCCAGGGCAGTCAACCCATGTTGAACTCAGAATGCGGAGCAGTATGGGGGTACGATGGCAGCACAGGAGATATTGACCTGACATGGGAATACCATATAATGATGAACGAATTCCGCAAACGTCCCAAAATAGCTGGTTACCTTTTTACAGAGTTTCACGACGTCATAAACGAGTGGAACGGTTATTACAGATTTGACCGGAGCAGAAAGGAATTCGGCTTGGATGAATTTTGTCAGGGAATGACAATGAAAGATCTTCAAAGCGATCTCTATGTCGTTGCCGGAAATGATTTCTTCAGATCATATAAAGGGGGAGAGACAATAGAGTTACCGCTGGGATTAAGTTCTGTAATATCTGAAATACCCAATAATCTTAAAATTGATTATGTTGTTTTTGGATGGGATCAGAAGGGTGATCGTTTTGAATGGGTAAAAGGTGTGGCAGATGCAGCCGGAGAAGCATTTACATATAAACCTATTAATCCTGTTAAAATCAGACTGCCTGAAATTTCTGCAGTCATGAGCTTTGCAACAGTTTTAAAAGATGGAAATGGGACCATCCTGCAGAGAAATTTCGTACCTTTCAGGGTAGAAGGAAAAATACCTGCAGGGACCAGGATAGTTTCCGTTTCACCCTCAGCCTTTAAAGATGCATCTTGGAGTATAAGGCATCTGGCGCCGCAGCAGGGAAGAAAAGTGTGGGGAATGGGATCAGGCTTCTTTGAATATGAATTTTCCCTTCCGCCCGAACTGAAACCAGAAAATGTGGATTCAATTCAGTTTGTCGCCGAACTTGCTTCACGTTATCCACAGGAAAAATATCTTGAAGAGGGTGATGCTGAAAGCATAGGAATGACCGTTGTGTCAACAAAAGGAATCATTCCCGGGTACGGCAGAAACAGCTATCCGCAAACGGATGAAAAGACATTCCCGTCAATCGTAGCTATCAGCATAAATGGCCAGGAAATTGCAAAAATTAATTTACCTGATGACCCTGCCGATCACCGTGGGATATTATCATGGATGAATCAGGAATCCGGCTGGAAGTGGGGCAGCCAGAACAGAGACAAAAAATGGTTACTCGATGAAGCCGGATCATACGGTTACCTTGTAAAAGTGAGACTTGATGCTGAGTCTACTAAAAAATATATCGAATCTGGGAAAGCCATCATCCGCCTCCAGGTAAATGATGCTGACGCTCTTAAGGGTGGTTTATCGGTGTATGGAAAGGATTCCGGCAGGTTCCCGTTAGACCCGTCAATCATAATATTCACGGGAAAATAGAATATCATAATTCAATTATCTCACAATGAATAAAATAGTTGACTGGAAGAAAGTATTTGCTGCTTTAATTGCTATTTTTTATGCTGGCTGTCTATTTTCAGCAGAAATCCATCAAAATCAGTCTGATATTACTGGTGGACAGGAGATAAGTAAATGGGTGGAGGAGAATTTCGCAAAAGGTAAGATCCCTCCTTTTTCGTTCATATACGGGGGTAAAAAATCAGAAACATTTATCAAAAACTGGTATTATAATTCTGAGAAGATCAAATCTGCAGACCCTGATATTCAGAAATACATATATACCTATAAAGATAAGTCTACCGGACTTTCAGTTAAATGTTTGGTTACCTGCTATTCGGAATTCCGGGCTGTTGAATGGATGCTTATATTCGCAAATTCCTCAGGGGCAACTACTCATCTGATAGAAAACGCTGATGTCATTAACAAAATATTCAGACCTGAAGGTAAAAACAATTTTATCGTGCATTATTCAATGGGCAGCAATGCCTTAAGGTCTGATTTTCAGCCCATTGACAAAAAACTAAATAACGGGGAACATATTTACATGACTCCAGCTGGTGGCAGATCTTCAGATAATACAGCCTTTCCTTTCTTTAATATGGAAACATCGCCGGGAACAGGAATTATTGTCTCCGTGGGATGGAGCGGCAAATGGTTTGCCGATGTTGTGTGTACCGGTGAAAACAGTCTGCTGTTACGATCAGGTATGGAAAAGATGCATCTGGTTCTTTACCCTGGGGAGGATATCAGAACCCCTGAAATATGTTTGCTTTTCTGGAATGGTAAAGACAGGATGACAGGTCACAATCTTTTTCGCCAGTTTATTCTCAGGCATCATTCCAGGAAAATCGGTGGGACATTTGCCGAATATCCCCTTTCCGGGAGCTTCGATTATGGTGATCCGCAACCATGCCAGGAATATACCTGTCTGACGGAAGAATATGCTGTTGCTCTTGTTAAAAGATACCAGTATTTTGGGATCACGCCTGAGCTTTTCTGGCTGGATGCAGGCTGGTATGAAGGGTGTGGCTGGAACAAGGAAAAGGGCGAATGGTGGCAGAATGTAGGGAATTGGATTATCGATAAAGATCGGTTTCCTAATGGATTAAAACCTGTCTCAGATGCGGTACATAATACCGGGGCTAAGTTTATGGTATGGTTCGAACCTGAAAGGGTACAGCCAGGGACGATGATCGATAAAGAGCATCCGGATTGGCTGATTAAGCTGCCAGGTAACGACAATTATCTTTTTAACCTTGGAAATAAGGATGCCAGGATTTGGCTGACAAATTATTTGTCGGATTTCCTTAAAAGGGAGGGGATTGATTACTACAGGCAGGATTTTAATTTTGACCCTCTTCCCTACTGGAACGCAAATGATAAGCCTGAAAGACAAGGTATTTCAGAGATCAGACATATAGAAGGTCTGTATGCTTTTTGGGACACTCTTCTGGTGAGGTTTCCAAATCTTCTGATTGATAACTGTGCCAGCGGCGGACGCAGGATTGATCTGGAAACCACTTCACGAAGCTCTCCTTTATGGAGGACTGATTATCAGTATGGAGAACCAAACGGATACCAATGCCACACTTTTGGATTAAGCTTTTATCTTCCAATACATGGTACTGCCATATACAGGACAGATGATTACACATTCAGATCAGGATTAGGAGGAACTGCAGTAACTAATTGGGAAGTTACAGGAAGGGATTCCGAATCAATACTCGCAATTCAGAAAAAAATAGTTGATTACAAAAATCTAAGGCCTTACTTTTATGGTGATTTTTATCCATTGACTGAAAGCAGCGATAATACAGGGGATAACAGATGGCTTGCATATCAGCTAAACAGGCCTTCACAGGGAGACGGTATAATTGTCGCATTCAGACGCGGTGGATGCCTGAATGAATCGATTGAGACCAAATTAGACGGCCTCGTTGAAAATAAGGATTATGAATTGTTTTATGAGGATTATGGATTGAAATTTACGGCCAAGGGAAGCGAATTAATGAAAAAACTTAATCTTACGATCCCTCAAAAACCTGCTTCATTGCTTATCAAATACAGGATGATTGAGTAAATTACAGCCATATTAAAGAATTGAATCAGCCGTTTTGAAAAACAGAAACAAATTAAAACTTGCGTATTCTAATAGTAAACTAAATCAAAAACCTATGAAACAGAAATTCACACTATGGGCCCTGATCATTTTTCAGGGATTATTTCTTTTCGGATGCGGTCAGAAGGACAATATACTGACCGAACAGGAGAAGCAGGAAGGATGGAAACTTCTATTTGATGGTAAAACTCTTAACGGTTGGCGTGACTACAAGGGACAGGGTAAGATTACAGCTCCCTGGATAGCAGAGAAGGGAACACTTACTGCACTTGGAAAAGGGAGTGACAGTACAGGCTATATCGTAACTGATAAGCAGTATGATAATTTTATTCTTTCATTCGACTGGAAAATTTCAGAGGGAGGCAATAGCGGCGTTCTATATCATGTGCTTGAACGTCCGGAATATAAAGTCCCTTATGTAAGCGGCCCTGAGTATCAGGTGATCGATGATATAGGATTTCCTGACAAGCTTGAAGAATGGCAGAAAGCAGGAGCAGATTATGCAATGTATGTAGCCGACAACACAAAGAAGAAGGTAAAGAAAGCCGGTGAATGGAATTCTGCAAAAATAGTTTTTGATAACGGACATGTTGAGTACTGGCTTAATGAAGAAAAACTGGTAGAATTTGAAGCATGGACTGATGACTGGTTTGCCAGGAAAGGAAGCGGTAAGTGGGAAGGTGCTCCAGAGTACGGTTTAGCAAGGAAAGGCGTTTTCGCTTTACAGGATCATGGAAGCCGTTCATGGTATAAAAATATTAAGATCAAGGAATTACCTATGAAACCAAAGGAAGAAGACCTGTTCAATGGAAAGGATCTTTCAGGCTGGGATGTATATGGCACGGAACACTGGTATGTCGATAAGGGAGAATTGGTCTGTGAGAGCGGACCTGATAAAAAATATGGTTATTTAGGAACCAAAAAGTATTATGACAATTTTGATCTTACGCTTGAATTTAAGCAGATCTCTGATGGTAACAGTGGAGTCTTCATCCGCTCGTACATCAAGAAAGATGTCGAGATCTCAGGGTGGCAGGTGGAGGTTGCTCCTCCGGGCCATGATACCGGAGGGATTTATGAATCCTACGGCCGCGGATGGATTGTTCAGATCCCTGATGAAATGGAAAAAATCCTTAAAAAGGGTGAATGGAATAAGATGAGAATAAAGGTTGAAGGAAAAACAGTCACGACCTATCTTAATGATGTGCAGATGGTTGAACTTACAGATGACAAAATTGGTCAGGGACAGGGCCGTATTCTGCTTCAAATCCATGACGGAGGAGGAATAAAGGTACGCTGGAGAAATCTGCATTTAAAGGAATTAGCTCCTGTTCAGGAAATGCTTTAGAAACCTTCATCTGTTTTTACAGTCATATAATCAATGCTGACCGGAAAATATTCAGACCTATATGACAGGTTAGCCAGGCAGATAGATAAAAAAAGGATTTATCATGATCCTCTTTATACACTGGCCTATGGGACCGATGCAAGTTTCTACAGGCTTATTCCGAAAATAGTTATTAAAACCATTAATGAGAATGAAATCTCATTAATACTGCGTGAATGTTCAGAGTTGAATCTGGCTGTCACTTTTCGTGCTGCAGGAACAAGTCTGTCAGGACAAGCTGTCTCTGATTCAGTTCTAGTCATTGCCGGTGAGAACTGGAAAAAATACAGTATAGGCAAAAATGGAGAGACCATAACTTTGGAACCAGGACTGACAGGAGGTTTTGTAAACTGTCTTCTTGCCCCTCTCGGTCGTAAAATAGGACCTGATCCGGCATCAATAAATTCCGCAATGATAGGGGGTATAGCAGCTAATAATGCCAGCGGTATGTGTTGCGGTACAGCTGAAAACTCATATAAAACAGTTGCATCGATACGTTTGGTGCTCCCGGATGGTACAATTCTTGACACCGGAGATCAGAAAAGCAGAAACGATTTTCGCAACTCCCATCAAAAACTTCTCTCTGATATTGAAGATTTGTCAAGATCAGCCAAAGAAAACACTGCCCTGGCAGAAAAGATCCGCAGGAAATACAAGATGAAGAACACAACAGGTTATAGTCTGAATGCACTTGTTGATTACTCTGATCCTTTCGATATAATTGAGCACCTGATGATAGGATCGGAAGGAACTTTAGGATTCATTTCAAATATAACCTACAGAACGGTTCCCGAATATCCTTTCCGTGCAAGTTCACTTATTATATTCTCTGACATAGAACAAGCCTGTTCTGCTGTACCATTGCTGAAAGCTTCTCCTGTCAGTGCGGTTGAACTTATCGACCGGATTGGACTGAGATCAGTTGAAAATGAAGATGGGGTACCAGAGTTCCTGAAAAGTCTCGGAGACTATATTTGTGCGTTACTGGTTGAGACAGTCTCATCAGACAAGGAAGGGCTTAGGAAAAATATAGATGCTGTTAAAAATGCGGTAAGGGGGATTTCTGTGGTCAAACCTGTTTCTTTCACAGACAAAAAGGAGGAGTATGAAAGGCTATGGAAGATCCGTAAAGGGCTTTTCCCTTCAGTGGGTGCAGTAAGGAGAAACGGAACCACAGTAATTATTGAGGATGTTGCATTTCCTGTGCCTTCTCTTGCGGCTGCAACACTTAGACTCCGAGAACTGCTGAAAAAATACAGATATGACGATGCTGTGATTTTTGGTCATGCCCTTGAAGGGAATCTTCATTTCGTCTTTGCGCAGGATTTTAGTATAGCCCGGGAAATTGAGCGGTATGAAAAACTCATTTCGGATGTGGCTGATCTTGTCATGATGTATGACGGTTCACTTAAAGCTGAACATGGTACAGGCCGTAACATGGCACCCTTTGTGGAGCTTGAATGGGGCCATGAAGCTTATGAGCTAATGAAAAAGATCAAGTATCTGTTTGATCCGTTAAATATTCTTAATCCTGGAGTAATACTTAATGATGATGACAGAATTCATCTTAAGAATTTCAAACCGATCCCCGAGGCAAATGAAATAATTGACAAATGTACAGAGTGTGGTTTTTGTGAAGTCTCATGTGTGTCTGCTGAACTTACTCTTACTCCGCGTCAACGGATTGTGGTTTTCAGAGAAATATCATCACTACAAAAGAGCGGACACGAACCTCATCTTAAAGCGTCTCTGATCCGCTCTTATTCTTATACTGGGGATTATACCTGTGCAACTGACGGATTGTGTGCTACAACATGCCCGGTAAAAATTGATACCGGTAAACTTATAAAGAACCTCCGCCTGGAAAATATCGGAGATAATCAGAAAATCGCAACCTGGATAGCACGTAATATGGATTTTGTTACAGCCTCTGCGCGAACGGGTCTATCGTTGGTAAGCTTTTTCCACTCGCTTTTAGGAACCTCCGCTATGAAAGCTATTACTGGCGGGATTAGAAAACTTTCCCGGAACAAAATACCTTTCTGGAATCCCTATATGCCAAACGGAGCAAAAAAAATCGGAAACGGTAATATAAATGATGAAACTGAAATAAGGAAAGTAGTCTATTTTCCGTCATGCATAAACCGATCGATGGGAACATCAAAAGACTACAGGGAAGAAGTTCAGCTCACACAAAAAATGAAAGAACTATTAAAAAAAGGAGGATATGATATAATCTATCCTGATAATCTTGACAACCTGTGCTGCGGCATGGCATTTTCAAGCAAAGGATACCGGAAGGCAGGTGAAATGAAATCAGGAGAACTTGAATCTGCCCTTCTTAAAGCCAGTAAAAACGGAGAAATCCCGGTACTATGTGATATGAGTCCGTGCCTCTTCACTATGAAAGACAATTTCAAATCAGGTATTAAATTGTATGAACCGGTGGAATTCATAACAAAATTCCTTCTTCCTCATATTGAAATAAGTCCTTTAAAAGAACCTGTCACGGTTTTTCCTGTTTGCAGCATGAAAAAAATGGGACTTGACGGAATGCTGAAAGATCTGGCACAAAAATGTGCAGATGAGGTCATAATTCCGGATACCAACTGTTGCGGTTTTGCAGGAGACAGAGGATTTACGTACCCTGAGCTGAACAGGCATGGACTGCGTAATCTGCGCTCACAGATTCCTGCAACTGTCAGAAACGGATATTCTACAAGCCGGACCTGTGAAATAGGATTAAGTCTTCATTCAGGAATTTCTTTCAAGTCAATAATCTATCTTGTTGATCAGGTAAGTAAGCCCAGGGTAACAAAAAACTGATAGAACACTTTCTGAGGAACTTTTTTGGTAAATTGAAGTGTCAGTTCAAAGTTTTATAAAGATTCAGCCTCAAAATTATAAAGCTTGCAAAAATCTTTGAGCTCTTTTTTATAATCCCCATAGAAGAAAAGCTGATGCATGCCTGGAAATGAGAGGACATCATGTTCTCCATCCATTTTATATTTAACTGACACTACACAACCACCTGATGGAGGAACACTTAAATTTTCGATCACCGTTCCTGTTGCAAAAAGGAGCTTCGATCTCTTCTCCTCCGGGAAGAAATCAAGAAGGGTTATTCTTTGGCCAGTTTTCCATAATGTACGGGGAACAGCATCCCGGTTGCCATGATGATGGATAAGCTCAAAAGGTTCGGGAGGATTATTAAATCCATTAAGCCGTGTAGGGCAAGAACAGTGGGCACCAATAAGAGTATCATCAGATGTATCTGCGACAGGGTCCTGCTGAAATCCTGGTCTGTCAAATAGGTATTGAATTATAATATGGGCTGCAATTGCACCTGTATCTGCCTCACAGGCTGCAGGAATACCTTCATCATTCATTTTTGACCATGATATACATGGCAGACTTACATCAATTTTACCAAGTGCTCCAAGGCAATCCATTGATATCGCATCTGCTTTTTCCTCTTCAATTATTTTCCCTGCAACAATATAACTTCTGATTCCATTTATTACATCCTGCCTGGTTGTAAGTCTCATTTCCCTTGCGTCTTTTATATATTCATCAGCCATCATGAGTACTTCTTTATCAACAGTGGTGTTATTATAGATTGCAATAAAAGTATCGGCCGGCACATATTGCAGGTTGATTCCTGTATCAGCGGTTAACAACGTTTGTCTTCTTTCATTTCCACTTATTACAACGCATTTGGATCTTTTCATTTTTGCCCCTGCTTTCAGCATTTTCAATCCGTATGTGACCTGATTGAAATCATTTGTTGAATATATTACACAACCTGGCTTATCTGCGAGAGTGATCGTATTTGTAGTAAAAGAAGTTCCGAGCGGAGAAAAAACTATTAGCGGAATTCCGGAATCTGCAGATTTCTGTGCTGTCGGCCAGGTATGATCCTGGCGATCAAGGAGGATCAATAATATTCCATCGGGTTTACTTTCTTTAACATAATTCAGCCATTGATCTGCCTCGTCAGAACTGTAAACAGGATCATCCCTCAGATCAAGTTTAATATTCAAAGAGGCAGCTGATTTCTTCAAATCCTCAGTATATCGGGTGCGTGCGGCCTCTCCGTCATAAACAGCTCCCGGCCAGCGCATACCATATCCCTCCTTTCTTCTCACAAATGCCGCTTTTATTAACGGAACGTAATTTGCTGCTTTTCCAGATACCCTGATATATTTCTGGTCCTGCAAGCTTTCAATTCCATAATTACCCAGACTTCTTACAAAAAAGGATCCTGCCGTTAATATGGCTGATTTTTTTATAAATTCTCTTCTTCCGGCATAAGTGCCATGGCAGGCCGAACATCTGTTCTCTTTCATTTTATTATGATTTTAATTTGGGTCGGATCTCATTTTTAAACAACCCTTTAACCCTATTCAAATCTAGTTAATTTTTCTGAATGCATCTTCCTGATAAACAAAAGATAAACTCCTAAACACGAAAAAATTTCCAAAATGTCCTGTGAAATCAATAAATTTACTTCTTGCAAGCCTGAAATTCCGGTTAAATTTTTACTCATAACTCTAAAATCCATTCCATCCAGGTGTAAAAACGTCAGTATAATGAAAACAAGCCGAAAAACTTTCATAAAGAATATTATTGCAGGAACGGCAGCTATAGCCACAGGAGAAATATTGTCCGGAACGACACCAGGCTTAGCAAAAATTCCTGGCAAAAGATCTGACTATCATGAAGTAAAACAAGGAATTAACATTAAAGAATCCGGAAAAGATCATATTTCAGGTGAAACGGTAGTTATTCCGGATAAGATTGCAGGAATGACGCTCGAAGAACTGAGGGATGATTACAGTAATAGAATCTTTGACCAGTATCTTCCTTTCTGGGAAAAGGGCGGATACGACAGGGAGCTTGGTGGGTTCATGTGCGAGCTTGATGATAAAGGGAATGTTGTAAAAGATGAGAAGTACATATGGTATCAGGCACGCGGGATATGGGTCTACTCATTCTTGTACAATAACTTCGGAAAAGAAAAGAGATTTCTGGAAATCGCTGAAAAGTCAAGGAATTTCATGGTAAAGAATATGTATCTGGGTGAAGGTAAATGGCGTGAATCGGTTGACAGGCAAGGTAATCCGGTTGCCAGCACGGTATCGCAGGGAACCAGCAGCGACATATATGGATCTCTGTTTTCTTCAGCAGGACTGATTGAGCTTTATAAGGCAGCCGGTAACAGGAATGACCTGGATCTTGCCCTTGATTCACTAAGGACGTCTGTAAATACCTACGAAAGCCCTGATTATGAAGGCATTATTGTGCCGGGTATTGATCAGAAGGGGTTAAGGACAATTGGGCACTCTTTTATGTTTGTATGGAATCTAACCGGTCTGCTGGATTTTTACAGGGATCAACAACTGGAGGAACTTCAGAATGAACATATTAATCACATAATAAATGATTTCTGGAATCCTCAATACGGAATAAACAACGAAAATCTCTTTCACGATTATACCAGGATACCGGGTCTTGAATCAGTTATGTATGCCGGCCATTACCTTGAGACTCTCTGGATGGTTCTTAATGAGGCACTGCGCAGGCAAGACAGGAATTTGTTTAATACCGTAAAATCACGGATACGCAGGTTGATTGAGATGAGTTGGGATTATGTTTTTGAAGGGATGGGTACAGAAGACTATTTTGTTTTCAGTTCGGATGGAAAATGTCAGGGACCCGAATTTGACCTCAAAGTAATGTGGGCTCATACTGAATTACTGGTGGCAACTATGATGGTTCTGGAACATACAGGCGAGGCATGGGCTAAGGAATGGTACGAGAGAGGAAGGACATTTTGCCTTAGAACAATGGCAAACACAGGAAACGGAGTTTGGAGACAGGCAGTGGATCGTTTTGGAAATGACAAGCAGAGACCGGGAATAAGTATATACAGGAAAGATAATTTTCATCAGGTAAGATATCAGATGATGAATCTGCTTACATTAGAGAGAATGATAAAGAACAAGAAAAAAAATAAGACAAAAAATATCTGAATTTAACATAAGAGAAAAAGATTTCATCAGAATTAAAAGGTTCTTTTCCAAAGAACCGGGAACTGGCAGTTTGATGTATAAAATAAAATTAAGCAAATGGTGATGAATGCAAAAAGTAATTCGATGTTATTTGTTTTGCTGTGTTTTATGTCGTCAGGATGCAAGACATCTTCATTAAGCAGGCAAATAGCTGAACTTCCTGTCGAAGTTGAACCTGTTCTGATAAGCCAGATTGGAAAAGAGCATTTTGGAAATGCTGTATACAGGAAGGGATTATCCGGGCCCGTAATTGCCGCATCGGGCAACAGGATTCTTGAATTTCCCATAAGAGAGTCAGTAACAGGGGCAGAAGTTGTTCCCACTACTTTTGAAAAGTATTGTAACGGAGCCTGCTCATTTGATGTAAATAACGACGGGATAGATGAAATGATTGCAGGTCGCACAGTTGAAAACGATGGTTCCGACCTGATCTGGTTTGAGGAGGTGCCCAATCAGAAATACTGGAAAGAGCATCTGATAGCCAATGTTAAAAGCATGGAGGGAGATGCTGAAAAAGGCTTTCATGACATTATACCTTATGAAATTAATATTTCAGGAGCAACCGTTAAGGGAGTAGCTGTGGTTGCGAGCCGGAAAAGACTTTACTGGTTTCAGATTAATGATGATCCTGCTGAGCTCTGGAAAGAACACTTTATTTACGACCTTTCTAAATTTACCAGGAATGTCCAGTCGGGGCTAGTGACAGGAGACCTGTCAGGAGACGGAAGACCTGATCTTGTCTGTGGAAACTTATGGGCAGAATGCCCTGATGATCCATTTACCGGGCAATGGAAAATACATCGCTACAGCAGCTGGGATAAAAGGATTATACCCGTTTACCCGGGAGTTCCGGCATGGGTTAGAAATGAACATTTTGGAGGGATGAATCAACTGGCTGTGGGGGATCTGAATAATGACGGTACACTTGAAATCATTGCAGCTGAAGCTGAAATACCTGATGCAAGGCTTGGAGTTTTCCATCGGGTGGCAATTGATACGACGACTGAATGGAATGAGATCCTCCTTGATAGTACCTTATATTGCCCTCACAGTCTTGTTGCTATTGATGCCAATTCCGACGGGCTGACAGACATAATCGTGGGGGAAATGACCGCCGGCGGTTGGATGTTTCCACGTAATCCAAATCCCCGCTTATATCTTTACCTGAACCATGGGAATCTTAGTTTCAGCAAGCACGTGCTTCATGAGGGCTGGGGAATTCACATGATGCAAAAAGCCATTTTGCCACCGAAAAACAGGTTGTTTCTATTTGCTGCAGATGAAATTCAATCTTGGTATGAAAATATGAAAACAAATCTGGTCGGGTGGTTTGTCAGCCCCCGAAAATGATTCTGATAAAATTGTTCAAAATCAGAAACATAATTCTAATGCGGTCAATTCAGTTGTCACCTTAAATTATTCAAATGGAAAATAATTATAAGAACCCAATTTTGTTTTTATTGGTTTCTGCCTTTTTTATAACGTCGGCAGAGTGCTGTATTGACGGCACAAAAAACAAAATATTCATTGACAATGGCAGGATAAGTCTTGGATTTAGTTCAAATACAGGAGCATTTACCAATTTCACTGATTGTGCAACTAATTATGAAATACTCGATGATCATATCAGGGATGGATCTCCATGGGAAATAGAATTTCGAACACCGGAAGGATCCCGTTTTGTTGATATTTATTCAGCTGGCAAATTCAGTTATTCAAATCCGGAACCCGGAATCTTTGTTTTAAAATGGGGAGGATTTCCCGAACCTGAAGCGAAAATGGAAGTAATTTCAACAATTTCGCTTGAACCTGAAAGATCAATTTCTTATTGGAGTATCTCAGTTAATAATCTAGGAAAAAACAAGATATTTCAGTTAATATTTCCGAGGATATCAGGGATAAAAGAAACCTCTCACGAATTTCTCGCGGTACCACAATGGATGGGACAGATTATGGAGAATCCCAGGGCTCATCTGGCATTGGTACAAAACCGGCAAAAAAGCTATAGTTGGACATACCCAGGACTTTCGCTGCAATGTCTGGCCCTTTACGATCCTGATAAATATGGATTTTATGCCGCATGCAATGACACCGCAGTATATAATAAGGATTTTTCAATATCACTTGATTCAACAGGAAGTCTGGTTTATAAAATGCATAATTTCCCATCACAAATCAAAGGAATGACTTCCTATAGTACTGAATATAAGGCAGTTATTGGATCTTTTAAAGGAGACTGGTTAACCGCTGCCGGAATTTACAGGGAATGGGGATCAAAACAAAGATGGGCAACTGAAAGCAGACTTTCCAAAAGACTGACACCAGAATGGCTTGAAAAAACAGCTCTATGGATATGGAACAGAGGCAGATCTGAAAATGTTCTCTTACCAGCAGAAGATTTAAGAGAAAGACTGGCGTTACCGGTAAGTGTATTCTGGCATTGGTGGCACGGATGTTCTTACGATGATGGCTTTCCTGAATATACACCGCCACGGGAGGGGAAGGAATCGTTTATTCACGCAGTAAATAAAGCCGGAGAGAAGGGAATGAGGGCGATAGTCTACATGAACCAGCGATTATGGGGTACTACAACAGAAAGCTGGGAAAAGGAGAGGGCCTCAGATTATGCTGTCAAGGATCCTGATGGAAAGGTAAATACACATATTTACAATATTTTTACTCAAAAGCCGGCAGCTTCAATGTGCCTGGCTACCTTTTTTTGGAAAAACAAATATGCTTCATTATGTGACAGCGTCGTAAATGGTTATAAAGTCGGGGGAGTTTATATGGACCAGGCCTGTCTGACAATGGCATGTTATGATTCGACTCACGGGCATCCTGTCGGATCTGGCAATTACTGGTTCAGAAACTTCTGCAGACTTTCTGAAAGCATCCGCTCCAGGGTTGCAGCCGAAAAACAACTTGTACTTGCAGGAGAAGGTAGCGGAGAAGCCTGGATGCCTTATCTCGATCTTTTCCTTACTCTGGCAGTCAGCAGAGAAAGATATGCAGGCATTGACGGCTGGGAAACAATTCCTTTCTTTCAGGCAATTTATCATCAAAACGCCATAACCTATGGTAATTACTCATCGCTGCTTATTCCTCCTTATGACGAACTCTGGCCTGAAATCTATGCTCCTGAACAACCCATGGAGTTGCTGAGCAGTAAATTTAACAGGCAATTTCTTATGGAACAGGCAAGGTCCTTTGTTTGGGGATTGCAGCCAACGATAGCCAACTATCAAAAATTTCTTTCATCAGAAAGGAAGGAAGAAATTGAGTATTTGCTGAACCTTGCAATGGTAAGAAATCAGGGTCTTAAATACCTTTTATATGGTAAATTTGTAAGAAGCCCTGAGATAAATGCACCTGAAATATTATTTGATATTTCAAGGCTTTCAATTTATGCTGGCAAAGAGGGCAAAACAATAACTGAATTTCAAAAGAAATTCCCGGTTCTTTATACCGGGACCTGGCAGGCACCTGATAATAATGTAGGCATAGCGATTGCAAGCATAAGCGATGATCCCGTAAAAATTAAATTTGACATCACTGCACAAGAATATGATCTCCCGCCAAATGGTAAAATCAATATAATTGACAGACAAGGTAAAAGGAACATAAGCTCATATTCAGAGGGCATGATAAGAATTGAACAGCTAATAAAATCAAAGGAATTGCTGATTATTGAAATTGAGGCTGATAAAAGATAAGGTCTGTCATGTATCAAAGGAACAATATCTTAAGAATTACCGGTAAACAGTAAATTAACAGAAATTAATTCTCCTTCTTTTCAAATTATTTTATTAATTCCAGGAAAGCTTGTGATCTTTGTCCTTTGAAATTTTGTTATGGTCAAGAAGCCAGCGAAGAACTCTTACAACCTTATCCTCAGGCTGATCGATCATCTTTGCAAGTTTTTCGGCATCAGGATTTTCTTTGCTGAGGATGTTTTTTATTTCCTCCTTTATCAGGTCGAATTCATATCTGCTTAATTCAAGTTCATTTCTTTCACGGCATACATCACAAATACCGCATCTGTCAGAATCTTCTCCGAAATAATCCAGTAACATAACCGACCTGCATCTGTTTTTGGACTCAGCGTATTCTATCATTCTATTAAGTCGCTGGATATATTTCTCTTTAACATAAAGATAGTTTTCGGGTGATATCATCAAAGCCTTTCTTTCAAGTCTTTCCTCAGTGAATATTACCAGCGCTGTTTTCTTACCTGGAATATATCGGATAATATTCAAAGAAGAGAGTTTTACAAGATATTGATATACATTGTCTCTGCTTAATCCGGATTTTCTTGCAAGCGTTTCTTCGTTTATTGCGACAAACTCAGTGAACATACCAGTATATGATCTGAGAAGCAATTTGATAAACGAGTCGAAGCTTTCATTTGCAACCTGGAATTTATAAAGGTCATCTCGTCCTACTATAAAGTGAACTCGGGATGGATTATTGATCTCTTCTGTAAATTCAACGTAACCTTCTCTCTGGAGGAATGACAGAGAATTATAAGTCTCAACCACGGGAAGCCGAAAACGGGATACAAATTCAGTCATATTAAAGTCAAAAACATTATTCTTACCGGCGCCAAGAGGTAATTGAAGATAGTTGCAAAGAGCCTCATAGATATCTTTTATTTTTTCGATAGGTGGAAATTTCTGTCTTAGAGAGTCATTTAGTCGGCTCTTATCAGAAGGTGCATACAGAAGAACCGCATATGATTGTTTCCCGTCGCGGCCGGCTCGTCCGCTTTCCTGGAAATAACTTTCAATTGAATCGGGAATATCCCAGTGAATTACAAATCTCACATCAGGTTTATCAATTCCCATACCAAAGGCGTTTGTAGCTACAATAACTCTTGTTTCACCCGATGACCAGGAAGATTGTTTCTTTTCCCTAAGTTCTGCCGGCAAACCTGCGTGATAGAAATCCGCATTAATTCCATTCTCGAAAAGTAGTTCAGCTGTCTCTTTACATCTTTTTCTGCTTCGTACGTATACTATCCCGCTGCCACTGGCTTTTTTAAGTGTCTTAATCAGGTAAGTCCCTTTGTCCTCAACCTGCCTTACCATATATGAAATATTCTTTCGTGCAAAGCTTGTTTTCAGTACGTTTTTCTCCCTGAATTCAAGCTTATTCATAATATCATCCACTACAGCCTGAGTTGCAGAAGCTGTCAGTGCAAGGAATGGGACTTTGTCTGATATCAGGTTTCGTAGTGAAGCTATCCGGAGATAGGAAGGTCTGAAATCATAACCCCATTGAGAGATACAATGGGCTTCATCAACAGCAATTATTGACAGATTAAGCCTCCCTGCTCTCGATTGGAATGATGAAGTGGATATTCTTTCGGGAGAAATGTAAAGGAATTTGTAATCACCATAAATACAATTATCAAGAGCTATATCTATCTCTTCACGTGACATTCCTGAATGAATTGCAATTGATTTTATTCCCAAATTATTAAGGCGGTCAACCTGTTCCTTCATAAGAGCAACCAGCGGAGTTATTACCAGGCATGTCCCCTCCATCACCATTGCCGGGACCTGGAACGTGAGTGATTTTCCTCCTCCTGTCGGCATCAGACCAAGAGTATCTTTCCCCTCAATAACCGATTTTATAATCTCTTCCTGCAGCGGTTTAAATGAAGTAAATCCCCAGTATTTTGTAAGTATTTTCCGGTGTTGTTCGAGATTCATTTCGGATTTCTTAAGTCTAACCTGTCGAATTGTTTCAGGACATGCAGTGCTACATACAAAAGTAATAACTGTATTTCAATTTTTTATGAGGGTTAAAAATTAAGAACAAGTTTTCAGAGTCCTTATTTTTTATTAATTTGCGCCACAATTATTTAAAAGGTCATACAATGTCATTTATTAAGGATAAGATACTTTATGAAGGTTTGACTTTTGATGATGTTCTTCTTGTCCCTTCATATTCTGAGGTTCTTCCAAGGGAAGTTGACCTTACTTCAATGTTTACACGCAATATCCGTATAAATACTCCAATAGTTTCGGCAGCTATGGATACGGTAACTGAGG
Organism: uncultured Rikenellaceae bacterium; assembly: GCA_964514725.1. Taxonomy (GTDB): domain Bacteria; phylum Bacteroidota; class Bacteroidia; order Bacteroidales; family VadinHA17; genus LD21. Next base: position 268,736 of record CAZEUL010000003.1, on the reverse strand, counting down.
ATGAGCTTGCAATTGCAATAGCAAGGGAAGGAGGTATTGGGGTTATTCATAAGAATATGCCAGTTGAGAAACAAGCTGCACAGGTTAAGAGGGTAAAAAGAGCTGAGAATGTAATGATCTTTGATCCCATAACAATTAACCTAAACGCTACAGTTGCAGAAGCGATGAATCTGATGAGCGAATATGGGATCGGAGGGATACCAGTTGTTGACAGCAATGGGATTCTGAAAGGAATTGTTACAAACAGGGACCTAAGGTTTGAAAACAACCGATCCAGGAAGATAACTGAAGTAATGACTACCAGGCTGATAACCACCAATCATGAAACTGATCTTGAAGCTGCTGCGAGAATACTTCAGAAACATAAGATTGAAAAACTGCCAATGATTGATGAATCGGGAAGATTAATCGGACTTATCACCTACAAGGACATAACCAAAGCAAAAGATCGTCCCAACTCATGTAAGGATGAAAAAGGAAGACTACGGGTTGCCGCAGCTGTTGGTATTGCATCTGATACTTTAAAACGTGTTGAAGCTCTTATTAATGCCAATGTTGATGTTATAGCAATTGATACTGCACATGGCCATACAAAGGGGGTTATTAAAATCCTTAGGGAAATCAAAAGGAACTTTCCGGGGACTGATGTCATTGCTGGTAATATAGGTACCGCTGAAGCTGCAAAGAGACTGGCAGATGAAGGAGCTGATGGTCTCAAAGTAGGAATAGGACCAGGATCTATCTGCACCACAAGGGTTGTTGCCGGTGTAGGAATACCGCAATTATCAGCTATTTATAACGTAGCAAAGGCTATTGAAGGCACAGGTATTCCTGTGATTGCAGATGGAGGTATAAGGTATTCAGGTGATATAATTAAAGCACTGGCAGCCGGTGCCGATTCAATAATGGCGGGATCATTATTCGCAGGGGTGGAGGAATCGCCGGGGGAAACAATAATATACAACGGCCGTAAATTCAAGGCATACAGAGGTATGGGATCAATAGAGGCTATGCAGCAAGGTTCCAAAGACCGCTATTACCAAGACGTTGAAGATGATATCCGGAAACTTGTACCGGAAGGGATCGCTGCACGGGTACCATACAAAGGAAACCTTTCGGAAGTAATTTACCAGATGACAGGAGGATTAAGGGCAGGAATGGGTTACCTGGGAGCAAAAAACATTGCCATACTTAAGAAAGAAGCCAGGTTTGTCAGAATAACTCATTCGGGAATTATTGAAAGCCACCCACATGATGTTACAATAACCAGAGAATCTCCTAATTACAGCAGAAAATCTTTTGAATAACGGATCTCAGGAAATCCAGATGAAAATCAGATCCATTGCTTCAACTGTAGTTTTTTTATTAGTATTTTCTGAAATCTGCTCATCTCAGGTTAATGAAGAAGAAGTCCTGATGACGGTTGCAGGCCGGAAAGTCACTGCCGGGGAATTCATAAGAATGTATAATAAAGGACCTGACTCATCAGAAAACATGGATCTGAATAAATATCTTGATCAATTCATTGTATTTAAACTGAAAGTTGCTGAAGCAATTGAGATGGGGACTGATACCACAAAAGCCTTTAAAACGGAATTACAAGGTTACAGGAATCAGCTTGCAGAAACCTATCTTTCAGATCCTGACATTAAGGAACAACTTGTTCAGAAAGCGTATCAAAGGTCGTTGCTTGAAATAAAAGCCTCACACATTTTAGTAAGCTGTCCCCCCGATGCAGCTCCCTCAGATACAATGAAAGCTTACAAGAAAGCAATGGAATTAAGGGAAAGAATACTTGGAGGAGAACAATTTGAAAAAGTGGCCAGGGAAACCTCTGATGACAAATCAGCAGAAACAAATGGTGGAAATCTCGGATATTTTACTGTTTTTCAGATGGTAAGACCTTTTGAAGATGCAGCCTATTCGATTGAGCCGGGAAATATATCCATGCCGGTAAGGACATCTTTTGGTTATCATATTATAAAAATTACTGACAAGCGGCCCTCAAAGGGAAAGATAAAGGTTGCACATATAATGAAAGCTTTTCCACGTGATGGCGATGAAAAGAAAATAAAAGAGGCAAAGGACATAATTGATACGATCTATTACAGGCTTGAGGCAGGAGAACCTTTTAAAAAGCTCGCTGCTATTTATTCAGACCATAGAGAATCAGCATTAAAAGGTGGTGAACTTAACTGGTTTGGAGCAGGCGAAATCATACCGGATTTTGCAGAAGCTGCATTCTCTCTGATAGATACCGGCAGCTATACCAGACCTGTACGGACAGTTTTTGGATTTCATATAATTAAACTATTAGACAGAAAGCCACCACCCTCATTCGATGAGATGCGCCCTTTAATAGAAAGTAAGATCAGGAAATCCGATCTGAAAGAAATTGAACGACAGTCAGTAATAAACAAACTAAAAAAGGAATACGGTTTCAGAGTATTTCAAGGGCCATATAGGTGGTTTATAAAACATACAGATTCTGCCGTTATCAAAGGAAATGCATCCTATAACCTTAAGAAAGTACCTGATGCAATCATCTTTTCTTTTGCCGACCAGAATTTCTCTGCCCGTGATTTTGCAAAGGAGGTGGAAAAAAGAACCCTGAATAAGATTCCGGATAATCCTAAGCAATTTATAGATAAATACATTGAATTCTTAGTTTCAAACCGAATCATCAGCTATGAAAACTCAATCCTGGAAAATAAATACCCTGAGTTCAAATATCTTATAAAAGAATTTCATGACGGAATTTTACTTTTTGATATTTCATCAAAAAAAGTCTGGGACAAGGCAAGGGATGATTCCGCAGGACTACATCAATATTATGAAGCCACAAAAAACAATTACCTTTCCAAAAGAGCTGTAAAGGGCAAATTATATACTTTAAACATTCCCGGTGGACTCGATCAACTTAATTCTGCTTTCATTAAATATTCATCGTCCCCAAAAACTGATAGTTTAATGCTTAAGACATTTACAAGCAAAGGCAATACGCTCCTGACAATTACTGATAAAAAATGGGAACTGGGTGAAGATCAATATATTGATGCTATTAAATGGGAACCTGGTGCACATTCTTTCGTAAAAGATAACATTCCTTCACTTATATTTGTGGAAAAAGTCATTGAGCCTGTTCCCCTTCCATTTAAAGAAGTCCAGGCTGATATTATATCAGGGTATCAGGACAAGCTGATGGCTGAGTGGATAAAACAATTAAGGGATAAATATGTCGTTGAAATAAATGAGCCGGTTTATAATGAAGTGAAGAAAACTCTCAGACATGAATAAATTCTTCTATATCTTTTTATTAATCGTTCTGATTTCAGGATGTAAAGATAAAACTACCTCTGCTAAAAGAATACCTTTAGCAAAGGCAGGAAATACAATTTTGTATTATGATGAAGTTCCTTCTCAGATTACTGATTTACTAACAGAAGAGGATAGTGCTATTACAATACAGAATTATATTAATAAATGGGCTAAAAGGGTGCTTATGTTTCAAAAAGCAGAAACCAATCTCTCATCAGATTTGAAAAACAATATTGAAAAGCAGCTGAACGAAACAAGAATGAATTTAATTATCTATGAGTATCAGCAGAAGATGATTCTCTATAAAATGGATACAATAATTTCTGATGATGAATTGGCAAGCTATTATGCTACCAATGAGAACAGTTTTTATCTTAATTCAAATATTGTAAAGGCGATATTTATAAAATTACCAGTTGAAACACCCGATATTAATAAAATAAGATACCTATCACGTTCCGACAAACAAAAAGACATCCAGGAGCTTGAGAGGCTTTGCTATCAGTTTGCCGAGAAATTTGATGATTTTAATGAACAATGGATCACTTTTGACAGGCTTTCTCTTGAGTTGAATGGAAGGATAAGGGATCAGGAGAATTTTCTAAGATGGAATAAATACTATGAATACTCAGATTCTTCATCTGTTTATCTGATAACAATTAATGAATTCAGGCTGAGGGGATCTCTTGCTCCGTTCGATTATGTTAAAGAAGATATAAAAAGGATAATATGGAATAATCGCAGGATTGATTTTATCAAAAACCTTGAAAATGGTATCTACAATGAAGCGATAAAGAATAATGAATTTAAGATTTACTAAGGATGAAAAGAAATTTAACACTAAGCTTGAAATTGGGTTTATTGCTGCTGACTTTTTCCACATATACCTTTGCACAGGTTGTTGTAGAATCAGTGGTAGCAGTTGTGGGGAATGAGGTTATTTATCTTTCAGATATCGAAAATTCTGTTCTAGATCTCAGAAGAAACGGAGACAGATCATCTATTGATGATATAAGATGCAGGGTTCTTAACGAATTACTGATCTCAAAGCTTTTCCTCGATCAGGCGAGGATTGACAGCATTGAAGTAACGCCAGATATGGTTGAGGGTGATCTGAATATGAGGTTGAATGATGCTATCAGAACTGCGGGAAGCGAAAAAGCTCTTGAAGATTACTTTAAAAAAAGCATGCTTGAAATCAGGCGTGATATCAGGAAATCGCTTCTTGAACAACAGATTATTATGGAAGTACGCAGCAAAATAGTTAAGAAATTAACTATTACTCCTACAGATGTCAGGAAATTTTACAATTCTATTCCAAAAGACAGCCTGCCTGTTGTGCCCTCAAGGGTCCAGATCAGTCTGATCCAGCTGGATCCTCCTGACAATGAAGAAAACAAAGCTGAAGCCCGGCAGAAACTTCTTGATATCCGCGCCCAGATACTTGCAGGTAAAAGCTTTAATGTGCTTGCTGTAATGTATTCTGAAGATCCGGGGTCAGCTGCAAATGGGGGCGAAATCGGATATAAGCTCAGAGGGGAGCTTGAGAAAGAATATGCAGATGCTGCTTTCAGTCTGACAAAAAACACAGTGTCTAAGATCGTGGAAACAAAATTTGGTTTTCATATTATTCAACTTATTGACCGCAAAGGAGAAATGGCTAATACAAGGCATATCCTTATAAGACCCAAGGTAAAACCTGAAGCCGCTGATAAAGCTCTGGCAAAGCTTGACAGTCTTACGAATCTTATCAGGAAAGGCAGCCTTACCTTTGAGGAGGTTGCTTATAAGTATTCAACACATAAGGATAGCAGGATAAACGGAGGAAAGTTTGTAAGTACCAATCCGTCAGAAAGAATCAATTGGTTCACTCTTGATGAGCTGAATAAGGAAATGTATATAAAAATCAGAGATCTTAAAATCGGGGAGATTTCAGAACCATTCAGGACGACTGATGAAATAGGAAATGTTGTTTTCAGAGTGGTAAGGCTTGATAATGAAATGCCTGCACACAGACCTGATTTAAAAAATGACTATCAATTCCTCTACAATGCTACACTGATGGCTAAGCAACAGGAATCATACAAGCAGTGGATAAAGAAAAAAATTGAGACAACTTATATCAAGGTAACTGACGAATTTAAAAACTGTGAATTTCTCGCTGCGGAAGGATGGTTGAAATAATATTTAAACTATACATACGCATTTATCAGGAATTCAAAATTTGTCTTGTAATTTTGATGCTGATACCTTTTAGTCAGAACATATCAGGCCAGAAAACAGAAGTTTCAAAGACCGGGAAAAAGAAAATTGAAGTTCTGCATTCATCGGAAGGGATTGAAGAAATTGAGAAAGCAACAGGCAGGAAGCTTACCCGACTTATAGGAGATGTATCTCTAAAGCATAACGATATCCTGATGACCTGCGACAGTGCTCATTTTTATGCAGGTTTTAACCAGACAAAAGCCTATAGCAGGATTCATATGCAACAGGGTGACACACTGCATTTATATGGCGATTCGCTGTTTTACGACGGTACCACTGAAACAGCTTCGGTCGACGGCAATGTTGAACTCATTGATCAGAAGACTCATCTTTATACTAAATCAATCAAATACGATGTGGCGAACAAAATTGCAAGGTACAATGAACACGGGAAAATTATTAATGGAGACAATACTCTGACAAGTATAATAGGAGTTTATTATGTTTCGCAGAACTTATATCATTTTAAGGACAGTGTCAGAATTGTAAATCCCGATTATGTAATGACGGCCGATACCATGGATTATAACTCGAAAACTGAAACGGCTTTCTTTACAGGCCCTTCTGAGCTCAAAGGAGATAGCTTATACCTGTATTGCGAAAAAGGCTGGTATGACACAAAAAAGGACATTTCCAGGATCTGGAAGAATGCTTTGATCGACAATAAAAAACAGATTATCAGGGGTGATTCAATGTACTATGACGGGACATCAGGATACGGGCAGTCATTCAGGAACACGAGTATAACCGATACTACCAATAAAATCATAGTGACTGGTAATTATGCATGGTATTATAAAAACCCTGAAAGTTTTATGGTTACAGATAAAGCTCTGTATATGCAGGTTTCAAAAAAAGATACACTTTTCCTTCATGCAGATACAATAAATGCGGTTACCAGAACAACAGATGCAGGGAAAAGCTACAGGCTGGTAAGAGCATTCTTCGGTACCCGAATATTCAGCAAAGGCCTTCAGGGGAAATGCGACTCTCTCTCCTACTCATTTCAGGATTCTGTAATTAGACTTTATACTAAACCTGTTCTCTGGTCAAATGAGAACCAGCTTACTTCCGATTCAATGGCAATTTTTACAAAGAACAGGCAGGCCGACAAACTGGAACTATATAATTCAGCATTTATTGTATCGCAGGTTGACCAGAGGCGCTTCAACCAGGTGAAAGGAAGGTCGCTTACAGGTTTTTTCAAGGACAACGAACTATATAAAATTAATATTTCAGGCAACGCTGAGACAATTTATTATCTTCTCGATGGTGATCAAATAGTGGGTATAAACAAAGCTAAATGTTCACGGATTGAAATTTATACTGATAATGGTAAAATCACCAGGATTTATGAATATCAAAATCCTGAAGGTACAATTGATCCTCCATTAGTGACTGACAAAGATACGTTAAAACTAGAGGGATTTACCTGGCTCGAAACTATAAGACCAAAGAATGTTCCAGATTTATTTGTTAAGACGAAGAAATCAGATGATTTAAACTGAATTCTGATCAATATTCATCTTCGTTGAAAAAGAAATCATCCTTGCTGGGATAATCCGGCCAGATATCTTCTATACTTTCATAAATATCACCCTCATCTTCAATCTCCTGCAAGTTTTCGATAACCTCCATTGGAGCACCTGATCTAATGGCGAAATCAATCAGCTCATCCTTGGTTGCAGGCCATGGTGCATCTTCAAGTTTTGATGCTAATTCAAGTGTCCAGTACATTTCAACTGTTGTATTATAGTTTGACAAAGTGTGCAAATATATATATTATTTTATATAAATAACAATACCCATTTTTAACTTTTTATACAAATCAAACTGTCCACTTAATCTCATGAATACCAAGCTCTAAACCAATAAAACGGGAGAGCATGAATAAATAGTCCGCAAGCCGGTTAAGGAATTTTTTAATCAAATCCGGGACCTCATCAACCGAATCCAGTCTTGCAACGGCTCTTTCGGCTCTTCTGCATACACAACGGGCAATATGACAATAAGATACAACAATGTTTCCTCCTGGCAATATAAAATTTTGAAGTGGCTGGAGAGATAATTCCATTTTATCAATTTCATCTTCAAGCATTTTCACACAATCTTTATCAGGCAGGACTTTTTTGTCTTTTATTTGCTCAGAAGCGAGTACAAATGCACATCTCATAAGCTGATCCTGTATATACAGGAATATTTTCCTCCTGTCCATATTCTCTTGAAAATCTTTCAAAAGACCTATCCAGGATATAAGTTCGTCAACATTTCCACAGGCTTCAATCTTCGGATGGGATTTGGGAACCCTTTTCCCCCCAGCGAGTGAGGTTTTACCACCATCACCGGTTCTGGTGTAGATTTTCATGATTTGCTTAATGTATTCTTAACTCCCGAGGTTCTTATTATGATACAACTGCATGTTTGTATTTTTCATTTAAATGATCCTGGTGTATTGTTCCATCGAGAAGACGTATTATCCGTGCAGCATGGTTGGCGATATCTTCTTCATGAGTCACAACAATTACCGTGTTTCCATTACGGTGGATTTCGTCAAGGAGCCCCATAATATCAATTGATGTTTTACTGTCGAGGTTACCGGTTGGTTCATCAGCCAGGATTATAGAAGGTTTATTTACCAAAGCCCTGGCAATAGCAACACGCTGTCTTTGCCCTCCAGAGAGCTCATTCGGTTTATGATTCATTCTGTCACCCAGGCCTACCTGTTCAAGCGTTTCTTTAGCAACCTTTTCTCTTTCCGCTTTCGGTAATCCTGCATAGATTAATGGCAGCATGACATTTTCCAGAGCAGTATATCGAGGTAAAAGATTGAATGTCTGAAAAACAAATCCGATTTCCTTGTTCCTTATTTCGGCAAGAAAATCATCTTCCATTTTACTGACATCAGTACCATTCAGAATATAAGTACCACTTGTCGGAGTATCAAGGCAGCCAAGCAGGTTCATCAGAGTAGATTTACCCGACCCGGATGGCCCCATAATTGCAACATATTCATTTTTTTCAATTGTTAGGGATACAGATCTTAAAGCTCTAACTATAACTGATCCCACCAGATAATTCTTGACAATATCATGGATTTCAATGACTTTATTCATACCTTATTGTTTTAACGGGTTCGAAATTAGACTAATTATATCAAATTAGGAATTTTATAAGATTAATTTTTGTTAATACCTGACCTCATAATTATATGGTGTTAGTCCCTTTCGGAAAAAAATCAGACCCATTTTAAATATATCTACAGAAGAAGTAACCCTGACATCATTTTTAATATAATGCCATGCATCAGCCATTTCCCTTGATCCATAAATATCATCAAAAACGATTACCGTATCATCACCTGAAATTTCAGCCATCCGGTTAAAGTAGTTAATTGTTGGATCTTTCCTGTGATTACCATCAATGAAAATCAGACCCGGACATTTATTAAGGTTCCTGATCTGTTGTATTAGGTCATTAAAATCACCAGTGATTAGTATTATGTTTGATAATCCGCATTCCCTGAAATTTTTGATTGCTATATCTGACAATACCCTGCAGCCCTCCATGGTAAATATTGTGGCATTCCGACTGCCGGCAGCCATATACATTGTGCTTATTCCCAGTGAAGTTCCAAACTCAATAATAAGTTCATCGCCGAATGCAGAAGAAAGATTGTAAAGCAATTTTCCGTATTTGCGGGGAATTGCAGTATATCTGACTATATCAGCAATTTTTCTTTCTCTTGATCTCATTTTCTTTGACCCAACCCCCAGATCATTAACCAAAACTGATCTGTTATCGTTGCTTAATTTATTTCTTACCTCTTCTATCTTAAAGACAATTTCCGGATCAGTTTTATTCTGAAATATTTCTGAAACGAGGCTGAAAATAAAAGGACTGTGTATGCCATATCCTTTATAATATTTTGATTTTGCGAGATATGAAACATATTTTAGTACTGTAAAAATTTCCATAAATGAAGCAAGTAAATATTTTTAGGTCAGGTCTTCAAAAATAAGTATTTTAGGATATCTGTAAGATCAGAAATTTATTACAGATACCGAAACAAATGATTAATGGTCTGAAATCATTTTATGCAGGAATTTCTTGATACCAATATCACCTATTTGTCAGGGGTAGGACCCAAACGTGCAGAACTGCTTGGAAAGGAGATCGGTATATACACTTACAGGGATCTGCTCTATTATTTCCCTTATAAATATATTGACAGGACCAAGTTTTACAAAATTTCTGAACTTGACCCTGATTTTCCGTTTGTCCAGATCAAAGGTACAATTGCAGGCTATTCAACCGAGGGGATTGGTACGGGTAAGAGGTTGGTTGCTGATTTTCAAGATGAAACAGGCAGTATAAAGCTGGTCTGGTTTAAAGGCACAAAATGGATAACTACAACCTATCTCCCCGGTGTTGAATATATAGTATTCGGAAAGCCTGGTGTTTTCAATGGTCTTATAAACATTATACACCCTGAGATAGAACCTGCCGAAAAAGTCGCAAAACGTATAGTTTCAGGACTCCAGGCTCAGTACAGTACCACAGAAATACTTAAAAATCACTTTATTACATCAAAAACAATAAGCACCCTTACAGGTAATCTGCTGCGACAAATAAAATTCAGAATTCCTGAGACACTTCCTGCCCAGATCGTTTCAAGATACAAATTAATGGACCTCCATGAAGCACTTTTCAAAGTGCATTTTCCGGCAAATCACGATGAAATGGAGAAGTCAAGGTATAGGTTTAAATTTGAAGAATTATTTTATATACAACTTAACCTTTTAAGATTCAAAACTAACAGGAGCCTTAAAAACAAGGGGTTCGTTTTCTCGAACGTAGGCCATTATTTCAACAGTTTTTATTATAACTATCTTCCTTTTTCACTTACAAATGCTCAGAAGAGAGTTATAAAGGAGATAAGAAAGGATCTGGGATCAGGAAAACAGATGAACCGACTTCTTCAGGGAGATGTTGGAAGCGGGAAAACCCTTGTTGCACTTATGTGCATGCTCATTGCAATCGACAATGGTTATCAGACTTGCCTCATGGCACCTACCGAGATTCTGGCATTCCAGCATTACCAGACTATTTCGCGGTTACTGAACGGCATTAATTTGAATGTAAAGTTGCTGACGGGATCATCAGGAAAGAGTTCAAGAAAAAATATTGATGAATCATTACGAAACAGCTCACTAAATATCCTTATTGGCACTCATGCACTGATTGAGGAAAATGTCCAGTTTAACAACCTTGGTCTTGTAATTATTGATGAACAACACAGGTTCGGTGTCGCACAAAGAGCAAAGCTATGGGAAAAAAGCTCCAATCCTCCTCATGTGCTGGTTATGACCGCCACTCCTATTCCACGGACACTTGCAATGACACTTTATGGTGATCTGGATGTTTCAGTAATCGATGAACTTCCTCCAGGAAGAATGCCGATAAAAACCATGCACTTTGTTGAATCAGAAAGAAATAAGGTTTTCGGATTTTTAAGAAATCAGATAAAAGCAGGCCGGCAGATCTTTATTGTTTATCCATTGATAAAAGAGTCAGAAAAAATGGATTACAAAGACCTGGAAGATGGATGGGATACAATTACGAGAGTCTTTCCCGCTCCGGAGTACTGCGTAAGTATAGTGCACGGGAAGATGAGTCCTTCAGAAAAGGAAGCATCAATGAGACTGTTTAAGGAGGGATTTGCTCACATACTTGTAGCTACTACTGTTATAGAAGTTGGAGTTGATATTCCGAATGCAACTGTCATGGTAATAGAAAGTGCTGAAAGATTTGGACTTTCACAGCTTCACCAACTGAGAGGCAGAGTCGGTCGGGGGGCAGAGCAGTCATATTGTATCCTGATGAGTGCAGATAAGATTTCTAAAGAAGCCGCAAAGAGAATTGAGGTGATGATCAGGACAAACGATGGCTTTGAAATTGCCGAAACCGATCTTCAGCTAAGAGGTCCGGGAGATATAGAAGGAACGATGCAAAGCGGAATACCTTTCGATCTGAAGATTGCAAATTTAGGTAAAGACGGGCAGTTAATCGAATATGTAAGGAATATAGCCGAAGGAATACTTGAAATTGATCCAAAACTTGAAGATCCTGGAAATCAAATCCTTAATATTGAACTTAAAAGACTCTTTGGTATTAAGCAATCATGGAGCAATATAAGCTGACCTGCCAATTTAGAATCATTATAAATAAAGTATCAGTTTCCAAAATCTGATAAAAAGCAGGAACAATTTTTAAAGGTTTTATAAATTTGCCGACTTCAAATACACCGTGATTTAATAATGAAAGCAAAAGGTTCACCTGGAACAATTCAGCATGAGGGTACGGTGCAGAAAGTCGAAAAAGATTCAATTGAAGTCAGAATATCTTCAGTACCTGCCTGTGCTGGATGTCATGCAGAAAGTTATTGCAGTCTTTCTGGCAGGGAGGAAAAGATTATTAATATATCAGGCAGATTTAATGTTGCTGCCGGTGAAAATGTTACAGTAGTTATGCATGAATCAATGGGATTCAAAGCGGTAATTATAAGCTATCTGTTGCCACTGATAATCATGGTTCTTCTTTTAATAGTCCTTAATTCATTTGGCATTAATGAATTAGCTGCAGGAATTATTTCTATAGCAGCTCTTGGACCCTATTATTTGATTCTCTATTTATTTAGGAATCGTATAAGCAAGAGTTTTAAATTCAGTATAAAAGATAATTGATGAGTTCCACTGTTATAATTACAATAATCAGTTTAAGTTTACTAGCCCTGTTTTCTGCAGTTATTTTATACTTTGTTGCTCAGCGATTCAAGGTATATGAAGATCCAAAGATTGATGAGGTTCAGGCAGTTCTGCCTGCTGCAAATTGCGGCGGATGTGGCTTTGCTGGGTGCAGGAATCTGGCTGAAGCGCTTGTTAAGGCTGACACATTTGAGGGATTGTATTGCCCTGTGGGAGGTGCTCCTGTTATGGAAGAAGCAGCCAAGATCCTTGGAAAGACTGCAGGTGTTGTTGATCCGACAGTAGCCGTATTGCTTTGTAACGGCACACCCGAATTTAGGGCAAAAACTTCGCATTATAACGGTATTTCAGAGTGTCGTATTTCTCACCTTCTTTATATAGGTGAAACCGATTGCAGTTATGGATGTCTTGGGGATGGGGATTGTGTAAGGGCATGCACATTCGGTGCAATGTACATGGACAGTTTAACCAGATTACCTGTTATAATCGATGAAAAATGTGTTTCTTGTGGTCTATGTGTAAAAGCATGCCCCAGAAATCTTATTGAATTAAGAAAGAAAGCAAAAAAAGACAGGAAAATATATGTTGCCTGCTCGAACTGTGATAAGGGAGGTCCTGCCAGAAAGGCTTGTAAAGTAGCATGTATAGCATGTGGTAAATGCGTCAAGGTATGTGAATTCGATGCAATTAAAATTGAAAATAACCTTGCTTACATTGATTCGCGAAAATGTACTTTCTGTCGGAAATGTGTTGTAGAATGTCCAACAAATTCGATAGTTGAGATAAACTTCCCTCCACGAAAACCAAAGTTGGAGACACAGGCTGAAACTGCAAGTGTATGATTTTTATATTAAATCACATATCTGAATGGTGTTAAAAACATTTCCGGCAGGAGGTGTTCACCCTCCTGAAAATAAGATAACTGCCGATATTCCAATAAAGTATCTTCCTTTACCTGAAACGGCGGTCATTCCTGTTTCTCAGCATATAGGTGCTCCTGCAGTTCCTACTGTCTCCAGGGGTGAAAGTGTAAAAGTGGGACAATTGATAGCGGCTGGCAATGGATTTGTTTCCGCTAATGTACATTCCTCGGTGTCAGGAAAAGTTAACAAGATTGATTTTATTGTAGACGGTACAGGTTTTAAACAAACTGCTGTTTTTATTGATGTTATTGGAGATGAATGGATTGAGTCTATTGACAGGAGTGTCGAAATAAAAAAGGAGTCAGTTCTGTCACCTGAGGAGATAATAAAAAAATGCCAGGAATCAGGAATTGTTGGACTTGGTGGTGCTACATTTCCAACTCATGTAAAATTAAGTATCCCTACCGGAAAGAAATGCGATGTTCTGATAATAAATGGTGTAGAGTGTGAACCGTACCTCACTTCCGATCACAGGCTGATGTTGGAGAAAGGTGAAGAAATTATAATCGGGATAAAAATCCTCATGAAAGCTCTGAGGGTTGAAAGAGCTTTGATTGGAATTGAAAGGAACAAGCCGGATGCTATAACGAATATCGAAAGGATTATTTCGGGGTATAAGGGCATTAGTGTCCACCCCTTAAAAGTGAAGTATCCGCAGGGCGCTGAAAAACAACTTATAAGAGCCCTGATAAAAAGAGAAGTACCCTCAGGACGGTTGCCCCTTGATGTAGGTGCTGTTGTGCATAATGTAGGTACTGCATTTGCTGTATATGAAGCAGTACAGAAAAACAAACCCCTTTTTGAAAGGGTTGTCACTGTATCCGGAAAGTCTCTCTCGAACCCCGGAAACTATTTTGTCAGAATCGGAACTCCGTTAAAATACCTTATTTCTGCGGCCGGAGGTCTTCCTGACAATACAGGAAAGATAATTAACGGGGGTCCTATGATGGGAAAAGCTGTAATCAACACTGATGTACCAATAGTGAAAGGCATGTCAGGTGTTATCGTTATCCCTGACAATGAATCAGTAAGGAACCTTGTTGAACCATGCATAAGATGTGCAAAATGTCTTTCTGTTTGTCCTATCAGACTTGAGCCATACTTATTGATGACTTTGTCTGAAAGAAGCATGTTTGAAAAGGCTGAGAAAGAGAGAATTACTGATTGTATTGAATGTGGATGCTGCAGTTTCACATGTCCTTCAAACCGACCCTTGCTTGATTATATCAGGTTAGGGAAATCGAAAGTTATAAAGATGATGCGTGAAAGAAACCTTAAATAAAGGATATCTGAGAATATGAGTAATCTTCTAAATGTATCTGCGTCTCCCCATATTCATGGAAAAGAAACGACACAAAAACTGATGCTGAATGTTGTGGTTGCTCTTCTGCCGGCACTATTTACTTCAGTTTTTTATTTTGGAATTGGGGCAATAATTGTAACCGTAACCTCCGTTGTATCCTGCCTTCTTTTTGAGTACCTGATTCAGAGGTATATGCTTAATAAGCCCCTTTCGATCACTGATGGTTCAGCTCTGGTTACAGGTTTGCTTCTTGCTCTGAATCTACCGTCAAATTTGCCCATATTTATAGTCATTATAGGAAGCTTCATTTCAATAGGAGTTGGGAAAATGACATTTGGAGGGCTTGGCAATAATCCTTTTAATCCGGCGCTGGTCGGCCGGGTTTTTTTGCTTATTTCATTCCCAGTCCAGATGACTACGTGGCCTTTACCAAAGGGATTGAGTACAGAATATGCAGATGCAGTGACCGGTGCAACACCTCTAGGAATAATAAAAGAAGGACTTAAGAACGGAGAATCACTTTCTCAGCTTATGGAAAAAGTGCCTACCCCTGCCCAGATGTTTCTGGGTGATATGGGTGGTTCAATGGGTGAAGTGGCAGCTGTAGCTCTATTGATAGGATTTATATACCTTCTCATAAAAAAGGTAATCACATGGCATATTCCCGTTTCAGTTGTTGGTAGTATGGCAATATTTACAACTCTGCTATGGCTGATAAATCCTGATAAGAATGCTGATCCTTTGTTTCATATACTTGCAGGAGGCGTGCTTCTGGGGGCAATTTTCATGGCTACTGATTATGTAACTTCTCCAATGGTTCCAAAAGCAATGATAATTTTTGGCTGTGGTATCGGAGTCATTACTGTGATTATAAGAGTTTTCGGAGCTTATCCTGAAGGAGTCTCTTTTGCTATATTGATAATGAACGCTTTTGTACCTTTGATGAATGCATATATTAAGCCAAAACGATTTGGAGAGGAGGTGAAAAATGGCTAAAACTGAATCTACATTCAAGAATATGGTATTATCGCTTACGATAATATCACTTGTTGCCTCCGCCTGCCTGGGTTTTGTTTATGAACTGACAAAGGAGCCAATAGAGATGGCAAACCTTAACAAAAAATTAATTGCAATAAAACAAGTGGTGCCTGAATTTAACAACAATCCAAATGAAGAAAAGTATTTTCTTCCTACAGGTGACGGGGACAGTCTTGAAATATATCCCGCAAAAAAAGACAATGAGATTGTGGGATATGCTGTAAACACAAACACTTCAAAAGGTTTCAGTGGCAACATCAGCCTTATGGCCGGATTTAAACCTGATGGAACAATTATAGATATTACTGTCCTTGAGCATAAGGAGACTCCGGGCCTTGGCACAAAAATGTCAGATCCACACTTCAAGGATCAATTCAAGAGTAAAAATCCTGCCGAATTTGTCCTGAAGGTAAAGAAAGAC
Source organism: uncultured Rikenellaceae bacterium (assembly GCA_964514725.1). Lineage (GTDB taxonomy): Bacteria > Bacteroidota > Bacteroidia > Bacteroidales > VadinHA17 > LD21. Next base: position 252,704 of record CAZEUL010000003.1, on the reverse strand, counting down.
GGAGGGCCTGTTGATGCAATTACAGCAGCTACTATAAGTTCAAGAGCATTTTGTGATGCTGTTCAGCGTGCATATAATTGTTTAGTGAAAGGAGGTTTAAAATGAACCAGTTACAGAATTTTACAAAAGGTTTTCTGAAAGAAAATCCAATCCTTGTCCTAGTTCTCGGCACATGCCCTACACTGGCAACAACCTCATCCTCTCTTAACGGACTTGGAATGGGGATTGCAACAACTTTTGTACTTGTGGGTTCCAATATCGTAATCTCATTACTTGCAAAAACAATACCCTCAAAAGTAAGAATACCCGCTTTTATTGTTGTTATTGCATCATTTGTCACAATAATCGATTTAATTATGCAAGCCTATGTGCCAGATCTGTATAAAACACTGGGTATATTTATTCCTCTCATTGTAGTAAATTGCATCGTCCTGGGACGTGCTGAAGCCTTTGCCAGTAAAAATACCGTTATCTCATCTTTTATTGACGGGCTTGGAATGGGGTTGGGTTTTACGATGGCTCTTGGTATTCTTGGAGCTTTCCGTGAAATTGTCGGCAGCGGTTCAATTTTTGGTTATAAATTCATTAACGGAGACGGAATACTTGTTTTTATTCTCGCCCCTGGAGCTTTTATGGCCTTAGGATATCTTATAGCGCTGGTAAACAAGATTAAAAAAGCTTAATAAATTGAGAAATGGAATATTTTCTGATCATAATCTCCGCTCTTATAGTTAATAATGTTGTTCTTGCACAGTTCCTCGGGATCTGCCCTTTCCTTGGTGTTTCCAATAAGGTCAGTACTGCACTTGGAATGTCGGCAGCTGTCACTTTTGTCATCGTGATGGCAACTATAGTCACATATCTTATTCATGTTTATATTCTCCAAAAACTGGGAATAGTATTTATGCAGACCATCACATTCATTCTTGTTATTGCATCCCTTGTCCAGATGGTAGAGATAATACTTAAAAAGATCAGCCAGCCTCTTTATCAGGCACTTGGAATTTTTCTTCCATTAATAACAACCAACTGCGCTGTGCTTGGAGTCGCAATACTTGTCATCAAGAAGAATTTTAATCTGCTTGAGGGAGTTATTTATGGAGGATCAACAGCACTTGGATTTGGACTGGCACTAATAATTCTTGCTGGGATAAGGGAGCAGTTTGAACTGCTAGATATACCAAAAGGTATGAGAGGTGTGCCGATATCACTAGTCACCGCTGGAATTCTTGCACTTGCATTTATGGGTTTTACAGGGATAGTTAAATGATCCCTTAACCAAATGTTCCATCACTGATAGAAATTTCCGGGCACATTATAAGCACAACCGAAATGAAACATGCCTGATCTTTGAGTCTGCCGAAAATTTAAATAGATTAAGACTGAAAGTTCTGGAAACAGGTGTTCTATTTAGAAATTATACATTTCCGGAAATGAAAATTATTTCGTTATTTGTATACATTTTCCTGGTTCATCACAAATGGGATTATCAGAATATTATGAAATTCTTGGACTGCCGGTCAATTCATCCCTGGATGAAATAAAAAAAGCATACAGGAAAAAAGCACGAATGTATCATCCCGATATCAACCATGCTCCCGATGCAGTAAATCAATTTATAAAAATCACTGAAGCATATGATTTCATTATCGCCAATCATGAGAGTATGATCTCAGGAGAAGCCGACTTTGAAAAGCTTATTGAAGAATGGCGAAAATACAGACAGGAAAGGTCAAGACAAAGGGCAAGATTTTATGCATCAAGTACATATAACCGGTTCAGAAATAGTAAATACTACAAATCAACTAAAATCCTTAACGCATCTTCCGTCATTTTTAATTTTGTTATCTCAATTCTGGTACTGACATATACAATTTTAGGATATATCTTCAGAATTCATCATCCTTTGCCCGGTATTGATAATCCTTCAGTAATTACTTTTATTCTACTTCTTATCTTCAGTCTTATCCTCATAGTTGTTTCATTTATTTATCTGAAGGCTTATATCGAAACAAACCGTAAACAAAAAAGGAATCAATAAATTATTGGCATAATTTTTGAAAAATCTATTCAGGAATCCATTTCTCCCGTTGACTTCTGATTGTTGTTTTATTCACCAAATAAAACCAAGATAATGAAACCAAGATCTATTAAACCAGAATCTGTTCTGATAATTTCTTTTTCAATGATATTATTCTCCTGCAGTAAAACAGATGAGAAGCTCCCAAATGAGCCGGTTCCAATCAACTTAACTACAGAACAGGTGTCACTCATTGAGTCTGAAAACAAATTTGCTTTTGATATCTTTTCAGAGGTATTAAACAATACAGAAGAGAACAAGAATATTATTATTTCACCACTAAGCATTTCCATTGCTCTGTCAATGACCCTGAACGGAGCAGACGGAGCTACACGCGATTCGATGCTAAAAGCTTTAAGGCTTAGCGGGACAACACCTGAAGCAATAAATAAATCATACAAGCTGCTCTCAGAAGAACTTCTTTCAGTCGATAAAAGGATTTTAATATCAATCGCAAATTCAGTATGGACAGAGGATGATTTTGTAGTAAAGCAGGCGTTTATTGACATCCTTACTAATTATTACAATGCGGAATCAAGATCATTCGATATCAGCGATCCAACCGCTCCTGACAAGATAAATCTGTGGGTTGAAAATAAAACCAATAACCTGATAAAGAAAATGATAAGTCAGCTTGATGATAATACTGTTATGATCCTGATAAATGCAATATATTTTAAAGGGAAGTGGAAAATGGAATTTGATGCCTCCAAAACTTTGACACAACCATTTTACAAATCAGACGGGTCAACAGCTGATGCCCAAATGATGAAGCAGACTCAGAATTTCAAAGCATTCAAGGGAGATGGATTTACTATTGCTGAATTCCCTTACGGACAGGGCAACTATGTTATGGATGTTATATTACCTGATAACCGTGACGGGCTTGGCAGTATATTGTCAATACTTAATGACAACAGTTTCAGTACATGGATTAATCAGCTGACAAACCAGAAAGTGGACCTCTCTTTTCCAAGGTTTAAATTTGGATTTAAAAAAGAGCTGAAAGATGTACTTACAAATATGGGAATGGGTATTGCATTTACTGATAATGCAAACCTGTCAAATATTTCTGATTTGTATGATCTTTATATAAGTTTTGTCACTCACCAGGCTTTTATTGAAACAAATGAAGAAGGTACAGAAGCAGCAGCTGCCACAGCTGTGGGTTTTGGAGTAACCAGCATACCATCATACCTGGTTATTGATCTTAACCATCCTTTTATATTTATCATCAGGGAAATCACAACCAACTCGGTGATTTTTATGGGTAAGGTAGCTGATCCCTCAGCAAACTGATAATATCTATTAAAGATAATACAGTATAATAAAAACAATTTCAAATCTTTATATAATTAAATGGTATTTTGGCTACCGAGGAGAAGTACTCACCACGTTCAAGGATATCATCGTCACCCTCCTCATAGTACCAGTTAACTATAAATTTCCTGTTTTTGAGCCTTACTGCTGCAATTTTCTGAATTAACCTTATTATCATTTTTGCACTTGCACTATTAAAATACTCAAGCTTAATATCAAGACAAGTGATATCTGCCGGGTTTTCGACATAATTGCTGACCCAGTTTTCTGCAGGCTTGAAGAAATTAGCAATATTTTCATGGATAGACCGTCCACTGATCTTAATTATGCCATCCTGATTCATTTGAATTTCAGGTGTTGTTTTGGTGCCTGGAATTTTAAGCTCTTCCATACTTTTTAAGAATTACTATAAGTAAATGGTTTAGATATCTTAATTATTGAATCTGTCAAAAACAGGATCATCAAAATTAGATACTGATATTTTTCTTGTTCCTGATTCAATTTCATGGATCAATGTAACTATTGCCGTATTAACCGGTACAGCTAATTTGAATTTTTCAGCATTCCTGACAATATATCCATTCAGATAATCTATTTCAGTTGGTTTACCTCTTTCGAGCGACTGAAGGCTTGATGATTTAAGCCGACGGTATTTGAATCCTATTATTCTGATCATCAAATGCCTTTTAAAGTCAGAGATGAGATCATTTCCTTCTGTGAATTTCCGGAAATCAATCCTGCCACCAAAAACTTCAAGCATTATACCCATTTTATCTGCCAATGCAACTGCTTCCCTAATTATTTCAATAAAAATCCTTCTCACCTTAGAGATTGCAAGCATCTCACCAAGATAGAGACCGCATATTGCCCCTAGAGAAGTTATACATGAATTTATGATCAATTTGGAATAGAGATGACCCATTATGTTATTTGATATTTTGACAGAGACAACAGAAGACAATGCTTCTGAAACAAGAGTCAGTAAATGATCCTGTTCCATATCGGGATATCCGATGATAAAATCTCCCCTTGATGTCATTTCAAGATTACCTTGAGCATTCATTGTTGCTCCCCATCCTGTTACACAACCAATCACCCTATTATCTCCCACAACTGAAGCAAGTTCATCTTCACAAATGCCGTTCTGCATTGATACAAAATATCCACCTTCCTTAAGAGCAGACAAAGCTTCTATTGCCGCAGATTTCATATCAGTAGCTTTGGTAGCATGAAGAATAATATCTTTTTTGACTTTCAGATCTTTGACTGATGCATAAGCAGGTAGCCTTACTGTAAAATTGCCCGAGACTCCACTTACATTTAATCCTTTTTCTGAGATAATGGAAGCATAATCATCATATTTACAAATGATTTCAACATCGTATCCATTCTTCTTAAGCATTGCAGCTGTGATTCCTCCAACTGCACCGGCTCCCAGAACAAGAAAAGACAAATCGCGACTCTTCATCAGATTAATTCTTTATGTTCAGTATCTTGCAAGAGGTACTATACCCTGGTGTGTAAATTCACCTTTAAGATATTTATAATACCCCGTAATTCCTATCATAGCGGCATTATCAGTTGTATATGAAAAAGGAGGAATAAAGATATTCCATTTTCTCCTGATACCTTCACGTTCAAAAGCTTTCCTCAATCCTGAATTTGCTGATACACCTCCGGCAATTCCGATATTTCTGATACCGGTCTCCTGTGATGCTTTAATGAGTTTATTCATTAAGATCTCAATTATTGTAAATTGAAGTGATGCGCAAAGGTCTGAAATATTTTTTTCTATAAAGTCCGGATCCTTGGTAATGCTGTCGTTCAGAAAATACAGGAAACTTGTTTTCAAGCCACTGAAACTAAAATCAAGTCCTCTGACTAAAGGTTTCGCAAACTTGAAAGCATGACTGTTACCATTTTGTGCCTGTCTGTCTATTATGGGACCTGCAGGGTATGGAAAGCCCATTAATTTCCCACATTTGTCAAAAGCTTCTCCGGCAGCATCATCTATTGTATTTCCAATCATTTCCATTTCAAGATAATCTTTTAATACAATGATTCTTGTATGCCCCCCTGAAACAAGAAGACAAAGGAATGGGAATAAAGGAATCCGGGTAGATTTTTCTTTGTCAAGGATAAAATGAACCAGAACATGAGCCTGAAGATGATTTACCTCTATTAATGGTATGTTATGAGCCAAGGCAAATCCTTTTGCGAATGAAGTTCCAACCAGAAGTGAACCAAGAAGCCCGGGACCACGTGTAAATGCAACAGCATTTACTTCAGAACCGCTGATTCCGGCATTTTTTAAAGCAACATCGGTAACGGGTACTATATTGGCCTGATGGGCTCTGGATGCCAACTCAGGAACAACACCTCCATATTTTTTATGTATCTCCTGGCTGGCAATAAGGTTGGAAAGTATGTAACCATCTCTTATGACTGCAACCGATGTATCATCACAGGAAGATTCTATAGCCAATATGGTAACTGCCATCTATGCTTTGAATTTCGGTATTTTTTAGGTTATTTTGCCTATGATTCTTAATACATTACAGAATGCTCAAAAGTATTAAAAAATCATTTAAATATTTTATAATACTGATCGGCATTATTCTTCTGGTCCCGACATTCCTATACCTGTTAATACAAATACCCGACATTCAGACTTTTATTGTTAAAAGAATAACAGCACATTACTCGGATCAGATAAAATCTACAATCACTGTTGGCCGTTTTGAATACGTTTTCTTTAACAGGCTGGCCCTTGATGAAGTATTAATAAAAGATCAAAATAAAGACACACTTATTTATACAAAAAGAATAGTTGCAGGGTTACGCTGGCTGGATTTGCGAAAAAAGACAATCAGGTTCGGAAAAATAGAATTAATCAAACCCACTTTTGCTTTGATTACTGATACTTCGGGGCTTATGAATATTAACTGGTATCTTAACATGCTTGGGACAAAAGATACTGTCTCAGACAATCAAAGGACCAGCATTGCAATTGATCATATTACAGTTGATGAGGGAAAGTTCAAACTTCTTGATCTTAGAAACAGGGAAAGTGAAAGTAAAATTAACTTCAACGACTTAAACCTTAATTCAATTAATGCTGAAGTGACAAACTTCAAGATTAAGGATGATTCTACTACATTCACAATCAGCAGTCTGCAGGCCAGGGAATTTAATGGCTTCGTTATTCAGAACCTGAGCAGCAAGGTCACACTTGCACAACATGATATTATTTTCAGCGATATTCTCATAAATTGCAATAATTCAATAATAAACGCTGATTTATTTGCTCTTATCCCTTATTCATCCAACTCTTTCAGCAGATTTATCAGCGAAGTAAAGCTGAACCTTCGACTACAACGATCATTGATCAGTTCCTCTGACCTGAGTTATTTTGTTCCCTTTTTCAAAGGATCAGATGAACTCATTGAACTGTCAGGAAGGATTTCAGGTACAGTTGAAGAGTTAAAGGGACGGAATATTGTTCTCAGATACCGTGATAACAGTTATCTTAATTGTGATTTCGATTTTTCGGGACTTCCGGCGTTTAATGATGCTTTTATCCACCTGGGTGTTAATACCCTCAGGACAAACGCATCCGAAATTGAAAGAATAGTGATTCCGGGGAGAAAAAAAATTGTTCTGCCGGAAGTACTGCATAAGCTTGGGAATATAGCATTTGACGGAAGTTTTACAGGATTTCTATCTGATTTTGTAACTTATGGTAAGATTAAAACAGAGAAGGGATCACTTAAAACTGATTTGTCAGTGCGGCCTGTTTCAAATAACAGATTCAAAATAAAGGGTCTTCTTGCTGGAAATGGAATTGATCTTGGAGAACTTACAGGAAAAAGTGAGTTCCTGGGGAAAATGACGATGGAAACATCTATTGACGGAGTTGCCTCCTCAATGGAAAAAATTGAAGGCAATATAACTGGCAGAATTGACAGTATTTTAATTAACAAATATCTGTACCGTAATATCTTGTTAAACGGATTATTTACTGAAAAAACATGGGATGGAAGTATAACCATCGATGACAGGAATATAAAAATGGATCTTTTGGGGATGTTTAATTTCAGGAACACCCTGCCTGAATTTGATTTTACACTTAATCTTTCCGAATCAAACCTATATAAACTGTACTTTGACAAGGAAGATACTACGTCAAGACTTTCAGTTTTGCTCACGGCAAACTTCAAGGGTAATAGCATTGACAATCTCTTTGGTGAGATTAAATTACTAAATTCCTCCCTCAGAAAGCATGGAGATAATCTTGATCTTTACAACTTTACACTGAAAGCTTTTTCTGAAGACAATAAGCCTGCAATATCATTGAGAACTGATTTCCTTGATGCCGATCTAAGGGGATATTATAATTTTGGTGATCTCAACAATGTACTAAAATCTGCTCTTGCTTCATTAATGCCATCCAAATATGAAATTCCACTGAATGGAAGCAGTCAGATAAAAAATGATTTCAATTTTTCTTTTAATTTTAAAAATACTGACAGAATTAATAATTTTTTCAGGATTGGAGTATTGATTTCAGAAAAAAGCACTATTACCGGAGATATTCATCCTGATAATATTCTACGATTAGGGCTGAAATCAAAAGTACTGACAATCAGAAATAATACGTTCCGCGATCTTTCATTGGATGCTGATTGCCATAATGGCAGATTAAATGCAGAGCTTAAAAGTCAGTCATTATCTCTTCTTAATCAATCAACATTAAAAGGATTCACAGTCAATCTAAGTACCCTCCCTGACAATCTTGTTTTCAATCTATTATGGGACAACAAGGATGAAGTCATTAACAGAGGTCATATAACCGCAATTGGATCGATTGCAAAGAATGAAAGACAGAAACCAATTCTTCATATAAATATTGATTCTACTGAAGTTTATACAAAAAACAATCTTTGGAAAATAAAAAAGTCAGACATAATAGTTGATTCTGCAAGGGTTAATATAAACAAAGTTTTGATAATAAATGAAGACAACTATTATCTAGCAGATGGGATTATATCAGGAGACCCCACGGACACGTTCAGACTTGAATTTAAAGGTATAGATTTAAATCCGCTGAATCAGATTTTGAATCCCCAAAACAATAGTGGCACTTCCTTTCATTATGATTTCAAGGGCACACTTAACGGTGATATTTTCATTACAAGTGCTTTAAAAAATCCACTTTTAGAAGGAAATCTGGGAGTTAAGTCTTTTTCACTTCTGGGGAGCAATTACGGAGATCTGTCTCTGGAAACTTCATGGAATCCAAGGAGGAGGGTCGCTGACATTAAAGCATCCAATAACCTGGATGGAATAAAAAATTTGGATGTTACAGGCACATATGATCCGGATTCAAAAGTGTTCAATATTGATGCAAGAGCATCAAAACTTCCCGTCGGTGCTTTGAATCCCCTCCTTAGTTTTTTTGCTTCCGATATAAAAGGGAATGCTTCAGGGAAAGTAAATCTAAGGGGAGAACGGGATAATCTTGTAATGACAGGTGCATTGCTTGCTGAGATTACATCTTTCCGGGTCGATTATCTTAAGACCCGCTACAGACTTAATGATACAATCCGGTTTGACCGAAGCGGAATCAAATTCAGAAATATAAGGGTTACTGATGAAAAAGGGAACTATGCTACAATTGCAGGATCTGTGAACCATCATTCTTTCAAAGATTTTACAGCAGATCTTACGATAAATATGAATGATTGTCTGGTACTTAACACTCAGCCCAAGGATAATGAACTTTTTTACGGGACTGCTTATGCCCGCGGTGTCACCACCATAAAAAGCAGACCTGACCTGCTATCATTTGAAATTTCAGCAAGGACAGGGAAAAACACAAGATTTTTCATACCTCTAAATTCGGGTTTGTCAGTTTCAGAGAACTCCTTTGTAACATTTGTTACCAAAGATACAGCAAAGTCAAAGGAACCAGGTAAAGTCAGTTTTTCAACACAGTCTCAAACATCAAGATCAGCACTCGAACTAAATTTCGATCTTGATGTGACTCCCGAAGCAGAGGTGCAGATGCTTATTGATCCAAAAGCGGGTGATGTCATAAAGGGAAGAGGAACAGGAAAATTAAACATAAATCTCAGTAGAAAAGGAGTTTTTAAAATTTCAGGTGATTACATTATAGATGAGGGAGAATATTTGTTTACGCTAGGAAATGTTCTTAATAAAAGATTTGATGTTGAAAATGGTGGTAAAATTACATTCAGCGGAGATATTAAGAATGCAGAAATAGATCTGAAAGCCACATACAAAAATCTTAAAACATCCTTGTATCCGATTCTTGGGGATGAACGCTATAACGAAAGGATTCCGGTTGAACCTCAGTTAAATCTGACAGGCAAACTATTCAATCCGGTCGTCGGCTTAAATATTTATCTACCAAACGCAGATGAAGAAACCAGGAGTTTACTGCAAAATTCAATAACGACAGAAGAAGAACTAAGCCGTCAGTTTCTGTATCTGCTTGTTATGAACAGTTTTTATCAGGATCCTTCCATGGGTTTTTCATCGACAAGCACTGCTTCTACAGGTACATCCGCAATGGCAGTTACTACGACGGAAATGTTATCGAACCAGTTAAGCAACTGGTTATCTCAGATATATAATGATTTTGATATCGGATTCGTTTACAGACCTGGCAATAAAGATATTAACTCCCAGGAACTTCAGGTTGCCTTATCTACTCAGCTGCTTAATGATAAAGTTATTGTCAATGGCAATTTTGATATCAGAGGTGCAAATAACTCCTATGGAAATCCGATTACCGGAGATTTTGATGTAGAATACAAGATAACAGAAAAAATAAGGTTTAAGGTTTTTAACCGGTTCAACAATCCTTACACGGGAAGAGGCGCCCCCTATACACAGGGCTTGGGTCTTTTTTACAAGCACGATTTCAACAGGCTCTTTAATGCCAACCGGAAAAAAGAGCCTTCCGACATGAAAAAGGAAGATGAAATATCTGTAAAATAAAAGAGTTGATAAATATTATTATAATGTTATTAACCACAGATAATAGACAGTAATGTTTTTCCGTTTTTTAATAACTTCACCCGTGAGAAATTTAAATACTGTTTATCTTAATTACCTGTTATTAAAATAATTAAATAAGTCAAATATGGGTTTTATACAATTAATGATGCAGGAAGGACCAGCTGCTGTTCAGAAAACAGTGGAAACAAAAATGACCCTTCTTGATTTTGCAATCAAAGGTGGATGGGTAATGATCCCAATTCTCTTACTTTCCCTTGTTGCAGCTTATATTTTTATAGAACGGTTTTATGTTATAAAGAGAGCATCGAAGGAAGATACTAATTTTATGAATAGAATAAAGGATTACATTCATGATGGGAAGGTTGAATCTGCTCTTGCGCTATGCAGGTCAATAGACAGTCCATCAGCCCGTATGATTGAGAAAGGGATTTCCAGACTAGGAAGACCTCTTCATGATATCAGTACAGCTATCGAAAATGTCGGGAAGCTTGAGATTTCTAAACTTGAAAGAGGATTCCCCACCCTGGCGACAATTACCGGCGCTGAACCAATGCTTGGTTTTCTTGGCACAGTTATTGGAATGGTACAGTCATTTTATGCGATGTCGCAGGCAGGAAATAACATAGAGGTATCTCTGCTTTCAAATGGGATATATACAGCACTTATTACAACTGTTGCAGGTCTGATAGTCGGTATAATTGGGTATTTTGCATATAACACCCTTGTCGTTAAAGTAGAAAAGGTAGTTTTCAATCTTGAGGCAACCTTAACTGAATTCATGGATATATTAAATGAACCATTAAAAACAGGACGTTGATATGGCTATTTCATCAAGGAATAAGATTAGCATTAATTTCAGCTCTGTGGGGATGACCGATGTGGTTTTTAATCTTCTTATTTTTTTCATGCTGACTTCAACGCTTGTTCATCCCACCGCTCTTAAACTCTTGTTGCCAAAAGGTAGTACTCAAACATCAGCAAAACCACAAACCACAGTTTCAATTACAGCTGACCGGAAATACTATGTTGAACAACAACCTGTCACTCTTGAAACTCTTGAAAGTGTACTAAAAAAGAAACTGGGAGCAAATCCTGAAACTTATATTTCTTTACATGCTGATAAAAATGTACCTTTTGAGACAGTTGTGGCCGTATTGAATATTGCACAGGCAAATAATTATAAACTGATAATTGCAACCTCACCTAAATAGCGATCTGAGAAGGATTCCTTCGGAAAGAAAGAAAGGGATCATTGGCACAACATTTATTCATATTGTGCTAATGGTTATACTTGTTTTTTTTGCTTTTACTCCTTCCAAACCACCTGAATTTGAAGAAGGTATTCTTGTAAACTTCGGAACTGACGAGACAGGTATGGGAGAAATTGAACCTTCTCCTCCTCCTGTTCAGAAAGAAGCATCCCCCCCTCCTCCATCTGCTGCCAAAAATGTTCAAAAGGATGAACCAATGCTTACTCAAAACAATGAAGAGGCTCCTGAAGTCAAAAAAGTCGATCCTGAAGCTGAAAAAAGAAGACTTGAGAAACTTGAGGCGGACAGGAAGCTGAGGGAGCAGGAAGAGGAGGAAAGGAAAAAGAAAGAGCATGAAGAATTGGAAAGGAAAAGAATCGAAGCCGAACAAAAGAGACAGGCTGATATCATGAACCGCACGCGTAATGCCCTTGCAAATTCAAAGAACTCAGGGACAACTTCTACTGGTGAGGGAGCTGCAGGAGGTGCAGGTAATCAGGGTGTTCCAACAGGATCAGTAGATTCAAAAGTCAGAGGTGAAGGAAGCGGCCTTGGAAATAAAGGAATATCATATGATCTTCAGGGCAGGGGCTTTCAGTCCTTGCCTGCTCCACAGTATGATTATCAGGAAGAAGGCAGGGTTGTGGTTGATGTAAGTGTTGACAGATCAGGAAGGGTGATTCAAGCCATTCCCGGAGCTAAAGGATCAACCACTCTGGATGAATATCTTCTGCGGGTTGCAAAAGAGGCGGCTTTAAAAGCCCGGTTTGATCCGAAACCCGATGCCCCTGTTACCCAAAAGGGAACTATCACTTATAACTTTGTCCTGAAATAGATTTGAGCTTTCAAGCAGAAAAAAGAGGAAAAGGACTCATCATTTCTACAACCTTTTCACCAACAATTTTTATTACCTCTTCATTTTCAATATTTGATATGACCTCATCGATTAATTCAACAATTATCCCCATGTGATCCTCATTAAGTCCTCTTGTAGTGACGGCTGGAGTGCCAACTCTGAGACCGGATGTAAGGAATGGTGACCGGTTATCAAAGGGGACCATATTCTTATTTACAGTGATGTGAGAGCGTACAAGTGCATTCTCTGCTTTTTTGCCCGAGATCTCCGGAAATTTGGTCCTTAAATCAATTAACATCAAATGATTATCAGTCCCCCCGGATACAACCTTGTAGCCTTTGGTTATAAAAGCTTCTGCCATTACTCTGGCATTCTTCTGGACCTGAACCTGGTAATCTTTAAATTCAGGTGTCAGAGCCTCACCGAAAGAGACAGCTTTTGATGCAATTACATGCTCAAGAGGCCCTCCCTGAACTCCTGGAAAAACAACCGAATTCAAAATGGATGACATCATTTTCTCCTCTCCTTTTGGAGTTTTAAGACCCCAGGGATTCACAAAGTCTTTTCCCATTAAAATTATGCCACCCCTGGGGCCTCTTAAGGTCTTGTGTGTGGTTGAAGTTACTATGTGAGCATACCTTAGAGGGTTCTCCAGAAGTCCTGCAGCAATAAGTCCTGCAGGATGTGCCATGTCAACCATTAGTATTGCACCAATACTGTCAGCTATCTTCCTCATCCGTGCGTAATCCCACTCCCTTGAATAGGCTGATGCACCTCCTATAATAACTTTAGGCCTTTCCTTCAGGGCAATCTCTTCCATCATGTCATAGTCAACATATCCCGTCTCTTCTCTTACATTGTATGATACAGGTCTGTACAGAATGCCTGATGAATTTACGGGTGATCCGTGCGACAGATGGCCTCCGTGCGCAAGACTCAGTCCCATAAAAGTGTCTCCCGGTTTCATGACAGCCATAAATACAGCCATGTTTGCCTGAGCTCCGGAATGAGGTTGCACATTGGCATATTCAGCACCAAAAAGTTCTTTAAGACGGTCAATGGCAAGTTGCTCAGTCTGATCAACAAACTCACAACCACCATAGTAGCGATTGCCAGGATACCCTTCTGCATACTTGTTGGTCATGACTGAACCCATTGCTTCAAGCACCTGAGGACTTACAAAGTTTTCCGATGCTATAAGTTCAATGCCATTAAGCTGCCTCTGGTGCTCCTTTTCAATAATATCAAATACCAGTGTGTCCCTTTTCATAAAATTAACAGGTTGTTTATTTAATTAAGTATTTTACTTCTCTGCCTTATCTCCGGATTTTTTTGTAACAACAATTGTCCGTCTGACAAATATAACTGTATTTACTCATTACGTAACTTTTACCCCGGATCATTCCTCCGAAAATTGCATAAGCATCTCCCTGTAAGTGCTGTATATTCTTGCCTTTGAGATAAATCCTACATAACACCCCTTATCCAGAACGGGAAGGTTCCATGCTCCTGTATTTTTAAATGATTCCATCACAACTTCAATATTTTCGCTTATGTCAATATATGTAGGAGGAATGGTCATCAGATCTTTTACGAGCACACTGTTGTACAATTCACTATTAAACATTATTTCTCTGACATCATCAAGGAGGACAACTCCTTCTAGTACGTTGTTATCATCAATAACAGGGAACAGGTTTCTTTTTGATTTGGAGATAATCTTTATCAAATCACCAAGTGTATTTTTTGCTTTTATTGTCAGAAGGTCAGTTTCAATATCCTTTCTCCAGTTCATAAATGCCAGAACTGCTTTGTCCTTATCGTGGGTAATAAGTTCACCTCTTTTCGCAAGCTCAACGTGGTATATTGAATGCTTTTCAAAACTTCTTGTAGTTATGAATGCAATTGTGGAAGTTATAATTAAAGGTATCAGAAGGCTGTAACCTCCTGTTATTTCAGCTATCAGAAATATTGCCGTAAGAGGTGCATGCATGACACCTGCCATCATGCCGGCCATACCTGCAAGTATAAACCTGTTGTCGGGGATTTCAACCCCTGCAAACCTGCCTAAAAGACTGGCTATCAGATATCCGTTTACGCCACCAATAAATAAGGTTGGAGCAAAAATTCCACCAACGCCGCCGGCCCCGTTGGTCGAACTGCTTGCAACCACCTTGAAGAGCACCAGGGCAGCAAGAAATAATATAAACATAGGATAGCTTTCGGTGAATCCGCGAAATACTGTCTGGTTATACAAAACATCTGCATCCCCCTTTAAAAGAGACATTATTACATTATAACCCTCACCGTAAAAAGAAGGAAACATGAGAATCAGAGTGCCCAGTACAAATCCTCCTATCAAAAGTCTCACATATACATTTTTAATTCTTTCATACTGGCTTTCAATAAACAAGGTCATTCTCGAAAAATAGAGTGAAAGCAGACCTGAAATAGTTCCCAGAAGGATATACCATGGAATATTGCTGACCTGGAATGTTTCTGTCAGATTGAAAGCGAAGAGTACATCATCACCCATAAGGAAATATGTAACGGTGGCAGCTGTGACGGATGAAATTAGCAGAGGAACTATAGAGGCCATTGTCAGGTCAAACATCAGGATTTCAAGAGTAAAGACAATCCCGGCAACCGGAGCTTTAAAAATCCCCGAGATAGCTCCCGCTGCGCCGCAACCAATCAAAAGGGTTATGTTCCTGTAATTCAGTCTGAAAAACCTCCCGATTGTCGAGCCGATTGAAGATCCGGTCAGAACTATTGGAGCTTCAGCTCCGACAGAACCACCGAAGCCTATAGTCAGAGTGGAGGCAATTATCGAGGACCATGTGTTATGTGGTTTTAAGTGACCCCTCTTCTTTGAAATAGCATATAATACCCTGCTGATGCCATGGCCTATGTTGTCTCTGACCACATACTTCACAAAAAGAAGGGTCAGAAGCATTCCTGCCAATGGCATAAAAAAATACAGAATATTTTCTTTATTTTTATTCAGCTGTTCTTCAAGGAGCCGGTGAGCAAAAAAAATGGAATTTTTCAGTAAAACGGCTGCGAGTGCACTTAGGAGTCCGACCACCAGACTGAGGACATAGATAAGTCTTGTCTGACCAACCTTAATCAGTGATTTCCGAAAAATTCTCTGTAAGGAAACTCCTGAAAACATAACGCCGCAAATATAAAAAGATTCAAACAGCTTCTCCGATTTTTACTTAAGTTTGTTAATTTTCCGGACTGTTTATTTTCTCAATGATAAAGTTTGAATTTTCGAAGCTCGAAAATGGTTTAAGAATTCTGGTTAACCAGGATATGTCAACTCCTCTGGTTGCCATGAATATTCTATATAATGTAGGCTCAAAAGATGAGGACCGGGCCAGTACAGGTCTGGCTCACCTTTTTGAACATCTTATGTTCAGCGGTTCAGTAAATATACCTGAATATGACCTTCCTCTTCAGCTTGCCGGCGGGGAAAACAATGCATTCACAAACAATGATATAACTAATTATTATCTGACCATTCCTGCTGAGAATATTGAAACAGGATTCTGGCTGGAATCAGACAGAATGTTTGGACTGAACCTGACACAGGAAAATCTTGATATTCAGAAAAGTGTTGTCATTGAAGAATTCAAACAGCGGTACATCAATCAGCCATACGGGGATGTGATGCATCTTCTCAGACCCCTGTGTTACCAGGTTCATCCATACAGGTGGTCGCCTATCGGGGTTGATGTTTCACACATCGCCGGTGTAACCCTTGAGCAGGTCAGGGAATTCTTCTTTTCACATTACGCCCCAAACAATGCCATTCTTTCATTCTCCGGGAAAATAAGGCCTGAAGAAGCTTTCAGGCTGAGCAGAAAATGGTTCGGCCCTATAGAACAAAGACAGATCAGGAAAGAATCTGTCGATCCCGAACCTTTACAGACAGAAGAAAGGAAGCTTGTTGTTCGCAGGGACGTACCTGTAACGGCTTTGTACAAAGCCTGGCATGTATGCAGAAGAGTTGACCGGGATTTTTATACTCTTGACCTCCTGACAGATATACTTGCAGGAGGAGATTCCGGAAGACTCTATTCAAAACTTGTAAGGGAAAAAGGAGTGTTCAGTGAAGTAAATGCATGGCTTACATCCGACATTGATCCGGGTCTAGTTGTTTTCCAGGGCAAGCTCATGAACAACATTGATGTCAATGAGGCAGAACAATCATTCAATGAAATAATCGATGAGCTAAAACAAAATAAACCCGGGCTGAAAGAAATGGAAAAAGTCAAAAATAAATATGAATCCGCAACTGTAATATCTAATTCAGGCATCCTAAACAAGGCGATGAATCTGGCATTCTATGAACTTCTTGGCAATCCGGATCTTATTAATTCAGAGGTGGAAAATTTCCGTAATGTAACCGGTGAAATGGTTAAGGAAGCTGCCATAAAGTACTTTGATCATGTGAATTGCAGTACAGTTTATTATATTTCTGAAAGGAAGAAAAAATGAGCCAGCCGTTAAACAGATCCGAATCCCCTCCTGTACGCGACATTAATCCTGGTCCAATACCCGAAGCTTCTTTTATAAAGCTTTCAAATAACATCTGGGTTTATCTTATTGAATCAGGAGATGAAGAATTGGTACGGATTGAGTTTACTTTCAAAGCAGGACAGATTAAAGAGGACAGACCTCTTTTGTCTACTACAACAAATATGATGCTGACCGAAGGGACAGAGAATTTTTCAGCTGAACAAATAAGCTCTGAATTTGACTTCCTTGGTGCTTTTCCTAACCACACAGCCAACAGGGATACTGCAGGTTTCATAATCTATTCCCTGAACCGCAATGTTGAAAAAGTCCTGAAACTATGCAGGGAAGTACTTTTCAGACCAGTTTTCCCGGAAAAAGAACTGGATATAATGATGAAAAAAAGATTAAGGCTGTTTCAGATAAACAGGGAAAGAGTTTTGAACCTGGCTTCAGATAAATTCTTTGAATCAATATTTGGTGAAAGCCACCCATATGGCTGGCAGATAAATGAAAATCATTTTTCAGAAATATCCCCTTCTATGCTGTCAGGTTTTCATAAAAAATATTATTCCCCTGAAAACATGGCCATAATAGTATCGGGAAAGATCCCCGGTGAATTACCCCGGCTGCTTGACCAAAACTTTGGTGACATAAGTCACAGAGGTTTGATTGAGGACACAACGATGAAAGTCATTGCCGGAAGCAGTGCAAGGAAAGTTAGAATAAACAAAAATGGAACCGTTCAGTCAGCTTTAAGAATTGGAAAGGCAACTATTAATAAAAGGCATCCCGACTATCCGGGATTGAAAATACTTAATACGATTCTTGGTGGTTATTTTGGTTCAAGGTTGATGAAAAATCTTCGAGAAGAGAAAGGTTATACATATGGAATTCATTCAAGTCTGTCATCTCTTAGTCTTTCTGGGTTCATTATGATAGCGGCAGAGGTGGATAAAAAATCCACTGAAAAAGCTGTTAATGAAATAATGAAGGAAATAATCCGTCTTCACAGCGAACCGGTTAGCAGGGCTGAACTTGGAGTGGTAAGAAATTACATGACCGGAGAAATTCTAAGGATGTTTGACGGGCCTTTTGCCCTGGCTGAAAGTTTTAAGGCGGCTTGGGATTTCGGTCTTGACAATAATTATTATTACAGATTGATTGAAAAGATAAAAACAATTGAACCGGATGAAATAACCGCTCTGGCAAGAACGTATTACAAAATTGGGGAGTTTTATGAAATAATTGCCGGTTAAAGATGAACATTATTAACCGTTTATATATAATTTTTATCTTATCATTTCTTCAAATCGGCTTTATTGATGCACAGAACACTTGTGAGAATCCCCTTCCACCACACCTGAAATCAGTATCAATATTACCCGAATTATCATCATCAATTATCAGCTGGACACTCAGTCCTTCTTCAGGAATCGACGCCTATATCATTTACTTCCTTGATACCAGAAACGGTAACACCGAATTCTATGCAATTGACACTTTATGGAATTCTGCTGTTGTCAGTTATCAGGATATAAGAACTCAATACAGAAGTTTTCAGTACAGAGTAGCAGCTTTCAGACTGCCCAGATGTGCCAGTGAACTGTCAAATATTCTCAGTACGATATTTGTAACGGCAGAACTGGATACATGCAACAGAAAGATTAATTTACAGTGGAACTATTACGAGCCTCCTGAACCCCTTGCTGTCCTGGATTATTCAGTGCTTATGTCAGTAGACGGCAGTAATTTAAACGAAATAAGCAGAGTGCCTGCAGGAACAAATAAATTCTTTGTGCCTGATTTTATTATTGACGCAGAATATTGTTTTGAAGTCAGAGCAAATATCGACGACAATTCTTTTTCTTTATCAAACAAAACTTGTCTCAGGACAAAAATGCAAAGGCCCCCTGACTGGATTAACGCAGATTACGCTTCAGTGAATGAAGACAAGCGAATTTCGCTTTCATTTACCTGGGAGCCCGGATCAGAAATTAACCGTTTTCGTCTGGAAAAAAGTTCTGAGCCATCATTATCTTACCGTGAAATAGCACAGTTATCATCAAATACCGGGACTTTGCAATATAATGACAGGGATGCAGATATCGGTATAATAAACTATTACAGGCTTACGGCAATAAATAACTGTAACCTTGCCTCAACAATGTCCAATACTGTTTCAAATATAGTCCTTAAGTCTCAGGTTTCCGATGACAACATAAGATTTGAATGGAACTCGTGCCGGAAATGGATTGGTGATATTGCAGATTACAAACTGTTTATTAACACGGGAAACGGATACATACAATATAAAGTTCTTAGCCCGGAGGACACAAGTGCTATTATAAAATATTCAGATATAATGCATGAAATAACAGGAGAGGAAGTCTGTTTTTACGTAACATCCTCCGAAACAGGTAATCCTTACGGAATAAACAGCACAACCAGGTCAAATGAAGTCTGTATTGAGACTCTAGAAAAGGTAACTGTTCCAAATATGTTCACTCCCAATGGTGATTCTAAGAATGATCTTTTTGCACCTGTACTGACTTTTACTCCTGATGACTATCACCTTATAATAACTGATAAGCAGGGCCGGGTTGTTTTTGAGACAAGGGATTTCAAGGAATCATGGGATGGTTCATTCAATAACAGACCTCCACAGGAGGGAGTATATATATGGTTTATTAAAGCATTAACAGGTAATGGAAAGAAAATCTCTAAAACAGGAACAGTAACAATTTATAAAAACAGCAGATAATTTCATCAGGCCTGAACTGTTCACGATTTCCGGTTTCATTTAAAAAGTTATCTTTGCATTAGTCATAAAAGAACCGAGAGAATCTTTATGGGGAATAAGGATATTTTTGATGATGAAGATATAAGACATATTCAGTCCGAATATGATTCCCTTATAAACAATCTTGTAAAATGCAACAAACCTGATGACAGGGAGTTGATAGAGAAGGCATTCAATGTTGCAAATAAGGCTCATTGGAATATGAGGAGAAAGTCAGGGGAACCTTATATTTTGCATCCACTGTCAGTAGCCAAAATTGTAAATCAGGAAATCGGTTTAGGAGCAACCTCAATTGCCACAGCATTGTTGCACGATGTAGTTGAGGATACAGAATACTCTATTGAGGATGTAAAAAAAGAATTTGGTGAAAAAATTGCTTCTCTCATTGATGGACTTACTAAAATCTCAGGAACTTACAACAAAGGAACATCATCCTCAATGCAGGCAGAGAATTTCAGGAAGATGTTAATGACATTATCTGATGATCTCAGAGTGATACTTATAAAGATTGCAGATCGGCTTCATAACATGAGGACACTTGAATCTATGCCTGAGAATAAGAAAATGAAGATTGCCGGAGAAACCATTTTTCTTTATGCTCCATTGGCCAACAGGCTCGGATTGTATGCAATTAAAAGCGAGCTTGAAGATCTAAGCTTTAAATTCCGTCAGCCTCAGATATACGAAGAAATATCATCAAAACTAAAACTTGGTGAAAAGAAACATGTAGCACTGATCAATAAATTTAGTCTGCCTATCATCGAAAAACTGACCGAATCAGGTCTTAAATTTGATATAAGTGGTCGCCCTAAATCGATTTTTTCGATCTGGAAGAAAATGCAGGCGAAAAATGTACCCTTCGAGGAAATATATGATATTCTGGCTGTCAGGATTGTTTTTGAACCTATACCGGGAATTCCTGAAAGGACCACTTGCTGGAATATTTATTCGGCGATAACAGACACTTATCTGCCAAAACCTGACAGATTGCGCGACTGGATAAGCCGCCCAAAACCAAATGGTTATGAAGCTCTTCATGTTACAGTTATGGGACCGGAAGGTAAATGGGTCGAGGTGCAGATAAGAAGCAGAAGGATGGATGAAATTGCTGAACGGGGATATGCTGCACATTATAAATATAAGGGTGACAATACACCTGAAACTGAACTTGATAAATGGATAAGGAAGATCAGGGGAATGCTTGAAAATCCGCTTGAAGATCCTATTGAATTTCTGGACGAATTCAAGATGAATCTGTTTTCATCTGAAATAATGGTTTTTACTCCGAAAGGCGCTCTTGTCAGCCTTCCAAAAGGAGCTTCAGCTCTCGATTTTGCCTATGAAATCCATACTGAAATAGGCAATAAGGCAATTGGAGCCAAAATAAATTATAAACTAAATCCGATAAGTGCAATATTGATGAGCGGTGATCAGGTTGAAATAATTACATCAGATATTGCCAAACCAGAGAAAGAATGGTTATCCTTTGTACGAACAACAAAAGCCAAGGAAGCAATTAAAAACCAACTTCGTACAGAAACAACCAACAGGATCCAGAAAGGTATGGAAATACTGGAGGCAAAACTTGGAGAACTTGGAGTAGTTCCTAATTCAGAAATTATTAGAAAACTTATGCTGAGTTATGATGTTCTAAATAAAGATGAACTCTATTCAGGAATTGAACTTGGAACAATAAAACTGGATAATTTAAAGAAAATAATAAGGAAGAGCCCAGCTAAAAACGTTATTAAATATTGGGAATTAAAGCTTCTTGGATCAATGAAAGGTAAGAAAGAAGAAGATAATCAACCTGTAAATTCAGATAATGAAGCTCCTTTCCTTCTCAGAGAAAATATTGAGGATTCAAAACAGTCATACGAAATAGCCAAATGTTGCAATCCGATACCAGGAGATGAGGTAATAGGGTATCGCTCCCCTGAAGGGGCAATAATCATCCATAAACCGAAATGTCCTATTGCAATCAGGATAATGGCAAATGAAGGCAATCGTATTATTGCCGTGAAATGGGCTATTCATAAGCTTGTTTCATTCCTTGCACGAATAAGCATGACAGGAGTTGACAGAATAGGTCTCGTAAATGATATTACAAATATCATTTCTTCTGAACTAAAAGTAAATATGACAAATATAAATATCAGTGTCAAAGACGGGATATTTGAAGGAACTATTGACCTATATGTACATAATACTCAAGATATCAATAACCTAATACTTAAAATATCCAATGTTCGGGGTATTGAGAATATCAAAAGAGTGGAAGATTTCTCCGAATAGATTGTTGGTTTACATTAAATAAAATTAAAATTAACGTTTAAAAACTGTAAAATCAGCCGGTTTATGGCAAGAGATGAGATAAAATCAACAGTAAAACAGATTTTTACAGAGTATCTTGAAAGAAAAGGGCATAGAAAGACACCTGAAAGGTATGCTATTCTTGATGAAATATACTCAAGAAATGGTCATTTTGACATCGAATCCCTTTACATTTTCATGAAAAATAAAAATTACCGGGTAAGCCGTGCAACCTTATATAATACAATAGAATTGTTAATTGACTGCAACCTCGTAATAAAACATCAATTTGGTAAAAATATTGCACAGTTTGAAAAGGCTCACCAATGCAGTCAGCATGACCATCTTATTGATCTGGAAACAGGAAAGGTCATTGAGTTCTGCGATCCGAGAATTCAGGA
Source organism: uncultured Rikenellaceae bacterium (assembly GCA_964514725.1). Taxonomy (GTDB): domain Bacteria; phylum Bacteroidota; class Bacteroidia; order Bacteroidales; family VadinHA17; genus LD21. The sequence continues at coordinate 230,110 of CAZEUL010000003.1, read as the reverse complement.
AATCATTAAAACGGCAAGTTTATTGCATAATTTTGAACCTGCCTATCACTCACTTTATATTTATGGATCCCTCAGAAAAAGAGAAAAATAATATTTTAGAATAGAGTTCCTCTTCTATCATCAGTCTTTTAATAAGATATAGTCATTCCTGATCAAAAGGCATAACCAAATGAAAATCCGAAAGGTACATTAATGCTTGCCTTGTCTTTTAATGATTCGTTATCCCAATCGGTTCCGGATATTTCCCATTTTCTTGAAATAAAGCCAATACCTGTAAAAATGTCAAGTGTAAAACCACCTGAAGTTATCAACTGATATCCGAATACCCCGTTAAGATTCAATTTGGTGGCGTTGATATTGTTAACTTCATTTACTTTGTCTTTGATTTTTGCATTGGCAAAGGAAGCATGCGGGCCCACATAAAAGCCCTCTGGTGCTTTCAGATCGCGGCTCAGAAAAATCTTGTACATTGCCTGAACTCTGAAGCCGTTTGTTTTAATACCACTGACTTCTCCCTCACTTTCATCCTTTGTTAACTCATCAAGATTTAGGAGAACACTTGGGCCTAAGTAGCCTGCACCTATTTGAAATGATGATTTGTTTGACACTCGAGCTTCAAAAAGTGCCTTATATTCACCAGTAATGGGAACTATAACGATCCAGAATGGCCCACCTAGTGCGGATAATGGATTTGTTTTTACAGTAAACCTGAAGTCTTTCTCAGATTCTGTTTTCTGGGCAAATACCGAATGATCAGAAATAAACATGATCAAAACTGCTATTAATAAGAATTTCAGATTTTTCATAGCTGATGAAATTTGTTAAAACAAAAAGCTTTTTATAAAATTATTAAAGATCAACAAATTAAGCATGAACTTTATAAGTAATTTCCAACAACATTTTACTTTTATCAACAATAATATAATCAACGTGTTATTGGGTGGAAATATTTTGTACCTTCGAATTTGTTTTTTTAAAATCTGTCATTGATTATAACATGAATATGGACATTTTATTAGGCCTTCAGTGGGGTGATGAAGGGAAGGGGAAAATCGTAGATGCCATTAGTCCAGCTTATGATGTGATTGCACGGTTTCAGGGTGGCCCAAATGCAGGGCATTCCCTTGAAATAAATAATGTTAAGTATGTTCTTCACCTGATACCTTCAGGAATATTCCACCCTGAAAAGCTTAATATTATTGGAAATGGAGTAGTTTTAGATCCTGCTGTTTTTAAACAGGAAATAGAACACATAGGTATTCCTCTTGAAGACTTAAAAAAACGTCTTGTTATTTCCACAAGAGCTAATTTGATATTGCCAACACACAGAATACTCGACGCTGCTTATGAGAACCGTAAGGGTTGCCTTAAGATTGGATCGACCCTTAAAGGAATAGGTCCTGCTTATACGGATAAGGCCAGTCGTAACGGACTCAGGGTTGGTGATATCCTAAGCAATAACTTTATGCAATTGTACAATGAACATATAACCGGTCATCTTGAAATTTTAAGAAATTATGACTTTAACTTTGACTTAAAATCATTTGAATCAGGATGGTTTGAAGGTATAGCCCTATTAAAAGCGTTCAGGATAGAAAGTACAGAATATCTGGTAAATGATCTTGCCAATATGGGTAAAAAGATCCTAGCTGAGGGTGCCCAGGGAACTATGCTGGATCTTGATTTCGGGTCATATCCGTACGTAACATCTTCAAATACAATAAGTGCCGGAGCTTTTACCGGTCTTGGTATCTCTCCCAGACTTACCGGAAAGGTTTATGGAATTTTCAAGGCATATTGCACAAGAGTCGGAAGCGGACCTTTCCCGACTGAACTTTTTGACTCGACCGGTGAAATTCTAAGAACAAAAGGTTGTGAATTCGGAGCAACTACCGGAAGACCAAGAAGATGTGGATGGCTTGATCTGCCTGCACTAAAATATGCCATAATGATAAATGGTGTAACAGAGCTCTTCATGACTAAACCTGATGTGCTTTCCGGATTTGACACGATAAGAGTATGCAAATCATATATTATAAATAACAAAGAACTCACCGGGATTCCATTTGATAACAACATAAAAATTGAACCTGTTTATGTAGAATTAAAAGGCTGGAAGGAAGATATATCTTCAATAAGAGAATATAGTAAGTTGCCCGGGGCTTTAAAAAATTACATAAATTACATAGAGGAACAAACTGGCATACCAGTTACTATGGTGTCGGTAGGTCCCGACAGAAATGAAACTATTTTCAGATGACCAGTATTTCAATTAAAAACTTAATCTAGCTACCTGATGAAATCAATTGTTCAGTTTTTTGAAGAAAGTGTTGACAAATTTGGTAACAATGTATACCTGTGGGAAAAACCTCAGGATAAATATGAAGGTACTACTTACAATGAAACCAGAAGGCAGGTTTATGAATTTGCAGCAGGCTTGTTGAAATTAGGTATAAAAAAAGGAGACAGATTATGTCTCATATCTGAGGGACGTAACAGCTGGGTTATTGGCGAACTTGGAATTCTCTTTACTGGTGCTGTTAATGTTCCACTATCAGTAAAGCTTACACCAGAAGAAATAAAATTCCGCATTAACCACTCAGAGGCTAAAATGATTCTTACCTCTTCTATACAGGCAGTAAAGGTTAAACAGGTGTTATCTGACTGTCCAACAATTACAAAACTTATTCATTTTGACACCCAGGAGGAATATGCAGCTAATGAGATCCATTTTAATGAAGTGCGTAAAACAGGGAGGGAATGGCTTGAAAATCCTGCAAACAAAGCTTTTTTTGAAGAGACGAAAAAAAGTATCAAACCTTCCGATTTTGCAAATATCTGCTACACTTCAGGGACAACAGCGGATCCTAAAGGTATTGTTCTGACACATGGCAATTATGTAACAAACGTATATCAGTCGTACAGTCTGATGGACATACCTTCTTTCTATAAGACTTTATTAATATTACCATGGGATCATTCGTTCGGGCATACATGCGGCATATATGCTTTCATGGGAAAAGGAGCCAGTATAGCTTCGGTTAAAACAGGGAAGACTCCGTTGGAGACTCTAAGAAATCTGCCTACGTGCCTAAGGGAGATTAAACCCAATCTACTGATGAGTGTTCCTGCTATAGCTAAAAATTTCAGAAAGAATATCGAAAAAGGGATAAAGGAAAAAGGGAAACTGACTGAAATCCTCTTTAACCATGCATTAAAAATTTCTTACTCCTATAATAAAGAAGGATGGAACAAGGGGAAAGGATTACAAAAACTGAAAAAGCCTTTGATAAACCTTTATGATAAATTATTATTCAGCAAAATACGTCAGAGTTTCGGAGGGGAACTTGACTATTTCATAGGTGGTGGAGCTCTCCTAGATATAGAACTGCAAAGATTTTTTTATGCTTTGGGCATCCCAATGTATCAGGGTTATGGGTTGACCGAAGCTTCTCCAGTCATTTCTTCAAATTCCACTGCAAGGCACAGGCTTGGATCCTCAGGTGTACTGGTCAACAATATGGATCTTAAAATATGTGATGATCAAGGAAAAGAACTTCCTTTAGGTGAGAAAGGAGAAATTGTTATCCGGGGCGGTAATGTAATGCACGGTTACTGGAAAAATGAATCAGCAACAAAAGAAGCGATAAAAGATGGTTGGTTATATACTGGAGATATGGGATATATGACAAAAGAAGGTTATCTATATGTACTGGGAAGATTTAAAAGTCTTCTTATTGCTGATGATGGTGAAAAATACAGTCCGGAGAGTATTGAAGAGGCAATTACTGAACAGTCAAAATATATTGATCAATGCATGCTCTATAATAATCAGAAACCTTATACTGTGGCGCTTATTGTTCCAAACCAGCATGCGCTCAAGCTCTATCTTGAAGAAAGAGATCTGACAGCTGATTCAGATGAGGGCAAAAAAGCCGTCCTGACGCTTATTGAAGACGAAATTAATGAATACAGAACTAATGGCAAGTATGGTCATATGTTTCCGCAGCGATGGCTTCCTGTTGCATTGGCAATACTTGAAGAAGGATTCACTGAAGAAAACGGGCTTATGAATTCAACGATGAAGATAGTCAGAGGAAAAATCATGGACCGTTACCAGGAACTTATTGATTATCTTTATACTCCTGATGCCAAGGACATTGCAAATGAAAGGAATATCGAGGAGGTTGAGAAAATGAAGCTTGGATAATACTCATAGTTTTAAACCGTCAGCCTGCTTTTAAAAGGAAGGAAAGTCATAAAATCAGCATGATGTACCACATATGCCTCCGTTGTCCTTTCTACAAGGTCTCCTTCATGAGCATGAGCTGCAATGATATGGCACACTTCAGAAGGCACACCGCACTCCTCGGCAAGTGATACCCCTGAAAAAGGGTGCCTTAGATACTTTCCATATTTACCCTGAACTGATTTTCCATTTTCATCAAGTTCATATTCAAGTAATTTGCCAACATCTGCAAGAATTGCTCCTGCTATTAGTACATCCATGTTAACTGGTAATTCATTTCCCAAAAATTCATTCATTTTCTCTCCGCAAGCTCTGGCAAGATGGACAACACATCTCTTATGGTCCATAAAGCTGACTTTTAGGTCTGGTCCGCATAAAAGAGTAAATGGTATCTTATACAAATCTTCAGCTTTGAGTACACTTCGTTCAAGCGCAATTTCCCATGTTTTTGCAGTCTTTTCCCGCAGTGATTCATCTGTTATCCAATCAAGTTCTGGCCATAACCTTTTAATATTGTCATTCATTTCCCGGATATTTTATCTATTTGATTTTTGAAATTATTGCATCGGTCATTTGGGTAGTAGATGCAGCACCATCGTGAATAACCTCCTGACGCCCCTGCATCTTCAACATATCATAAGTCCTGACTTTACCTGCTATTATTACATCTGCTATAGCCTGTCTGATTTTCTGAGCTATCTGCATTTCACCAATATAATCAAGCATCATACATGCTGCCTCTATCATGGCTATAGGATTAACTATAGAAATCTCATAGTCAGCATATTTTGGTGCAGACCCGTGAGTAGGTTCAAAAACAGCGATACCATCAGATGAAAACTGTGCACTGCAGGCAAATCCAAGCCCGCCAATAAGTCCGGCAAAAGCATCAGAAACAATATCACCAAACATATTACCAGCCACAATTACACCATAATCCTCAGGATTCTTTGTCAGCCACATCATCTGGGCATCAATATTTGTGTTGAGCAATTTAATTTCAGAATAGAATTTCTTTTGAATTTCCTTTGCCAATCTCCACATCAGTCCCGACGTTTCCCTTATTACATTTGGTTTCTCACATACTGTAACAGAAGGATATCCGTTTCTTTTTGCATGCTCGAATGCTGCTGTCAAAATTCTTTCAGTAGCTTTTTTTGTAAATATCCTGGTTGAAATTGAAAGCTCCTCCCGTGGTACATTACCAAAGTTCTCAGCAAATTTGCTATGTGTCATAAAAGCCTGGTAAACCTGTTCAGGGGGATTGGTCCATTCAACACCCGAATAAAGACATTCAGTATTCTGCCTGAATATCACGGCATCAATATATGGTTCTTCAATAATATCATTCCTGCCCCTACGCACAAAATTGAGCGGATTGCCCTTATAGGACCGGCATGGCCGCACACATATATCAAGGTTAAATTTTTGTCTGAGGCCTACTATCGGACTTGAATATATATATCCCTTTCCCTTAAGTGAAGGATCAAGTTCTGCAATTGCCTCTTCATTAGGTTTGGAAGTAATAGCGCCAAACAGTGCTATTCTACATTCTCTCAACAAATCGATTGTGCGTTGTGGCAAGGGATTTCCCTCCCTGCACCAAAATTCCCAACCAATATCACCAAAAACATATTCTGCCTTAAACCCTGCAGCATCAAGAACCCGCAAAGCCTCTCTTAAAACTGTTTTTCCAATTCCATCACCTGGTAAAATGAGTATTTTATGGTTATTTTTCTCATTCATAACATGTTTGTTTAATAAAGTAATATGTAAAAGTAAAAAAATGAATGATTTTCAATATTGTTTTTTAGGATAGAAAAATGCATTTAAAAAAAATAGTTACTTTTGAGGCATTCTATCTGATAATTTTTTTAGCATGAGCCTTTTATCCCAGCTGAAACCAGCAGCGGTCTGGTATTATTTTGAAGAGATTAGCAAAATCCCGCGGCTAAGTAAAAATGAAGAATTAATAAGAAATTATCTGATTGATTTTGCTTCAAGACACCGGCTCGAATCAAAACAAGACCCGGCAGGAAATATTTTAATAACAAAACCACCATCAAAAGGTTGCGAACATAAAAGAACTGTTGTGCTTCAGAGCCACATGGACATGGTTGGGGAAAAAAATGCAGAATATCGACACGACTGGACAAAAGATCCAATTATACCGGTCTTAGATGGCGAATGGGTATCGGCAAAGGGCACAACTCTCGGAGCTGACGATGGAATCGGCATAGCTGCACAACTTGCCATTTTAACAGATAAAAATCTGAACGCTGGAAAAATTGAATGCCTTTTTACTGTCGATGAGGAATCAGGGATGACAGGCGCAATAAATCTTAAACCTGACTTTTTCGAAGGACGGACATTACTGAATCTTGATTCTGAAGATGAAGGAATTCTTTATATAGGGTGTGCAGGAGGAATGGATACTATGGGTCTGCTGAAATATGAGAGCCATGCTGCCGCGGTTTCAGAACAAGGGCTTGAAATTTCAGTAACCGGATTACATGGAGGCCATTCCGGTGACGAAATTCATAAAGGATATGGGAATGCCATAAAAATTATGACCAGGATCTTATTTAGTCTTTCAGCCAGTTTTGATATTTCTCTTTGTGCCTTTAATGGTGGTAACCTTCGGAACGCAATACCAAGGGAGGCCTTTGCCATAATTACTGTGAGCAGATCACAGACGGGAAAGGTGAAAAAACTGGTTGAGAGGTATAGGCATATTTTCACCAAGGAATTTGAGGATATTGAAAGGAATCTTAATATTTCCATCAAAGAAGTCAAAACCCCTGACTTTGTAATTGACAGGAGAACACAAAGTAATCTCCTAAAATCATTGGATTGCTGTCCGCATGGGGTCATCGCCTGGTCAAAGGAAATGGATGATCTTGTTGAGACCTCAACCAATCTTGCATCAATCAGTTTTCTTGAAAATAATCTGATAAAAATAGTTACAACTCAAAGAAGCTCGGTAGAGGCTTCTAAACATGAAGTTGCAGGCATGGTTGGGGCATGCTTGTCACTGGCAGGAGCTGAAGTCATTCATTCAGATGGTTATCCAGCATGGACACCAAGTCTTAATTCAGAGATTCTGAGAATAACAAAGGCCTCATATAACGATCTTTTCGGAAGAGAACCGGCAGTAAAGGCAATTCACGCTGGTCTGGAATGCGGGTTGATATTTGAAAAGTTCAAAGGTATAGACATGATTTCCATTGGCCCTACAATAAGGGGAGCTCATACACCCGAGGAGAAACTGGAAATAAAAACTGTCCCGATGTTCTGGAACCTTCTTATCGATGTGATCAGAAAACTCTGAAACCTATTTAATTGTGCAATAGATTATAATATTAATCCATAACAAAGAACTCATCTTTTCCAGCTCCACAGACCGGGCAGACATAGCCGTCCGGCAGGTCAATGAATGATACACCAGGCTCAATACCTAAAGCCGGATCGCCTTCCGCAGGATCATAAACAAATCCACAGATCGAACATTTATATTTTTCCATAAGATTATTCAATTATGTTTTCAGTTTCCGTACAACATCTATGACTGTGCCATCAACCCATTTAATTGCAGCAACAATATCATCTTCAAAATCAGGTTTTTCAGGTTTACCACATATTCTTTCTGCTTCTTCCTTCAGTTCTACTATGGTTTTCAATGGAAGATTGCTATTCCTGACACTTTCTATCAAATCTGTTCTCAATGGATTGATAGCGATTCCTCTTTCAGTGATAATAACGTCTATAAGTTCTCCTGGTCCGCACAGGGTTGTTACCTCATCAACTATAACCGGTATTCTGTCACGGAACAATGGCACAGGAAGTATTACATTCCTTGCATGAAGACAGTTTTGCCAGCCACCAATACCATGAAGGAGATACCCGTCAGAATGAGTAACCACATTTCCATTAAAATTAACATCGATTTCTGTAGCTCCAAGTATCATAATATCCATCATACTTGTAAGATTTCCCTTTGAATGAAAGTTATAAGCATTAAACACTGAATAAGGGATATGGTTCCTATTCTTGCATATTGAGGCCACAGAATCAAGATCAAATGCCTGTGCATCAAGAATATAGCCCATCCGGCCTTGTTCGAGCATCTCTACCATATATCTGGTACTTCCACCAAAACCATAATTAGCCCGCCAGCCTTTTTCTTTCATCAAATCATTCAGAAAAACAGCTATTGCAAGCGACGTTCCTCCGGCACCTGACTGAAGAGTAACCCCATCTTTCAAAATTCCGGATTTTTCAAGAAATTTTACAGTAAGTTCAGCAATTAATAACCTGTCCGGACTTTTTGTTATCTGTGTTGTGCCTGAAACTATTTTCTCAGGAATGCCGATCTTGTCAACAACCACAACATAATCAACATATATGCCTTCAATTTCCATTGGGAAACAAGGAAAATCAACCAGATTATCAGTTACAACAATAACCTTTTCAGCATACATTGAGTCAGCCTTTGCATACCCGAGTACACCGCATGCTGAACTTCCACCTGTTCCCTTAGCGTTTCCAAAAAAATCAGCTGAGGGAGCTGCAATTACTGCAATATCAATTTTAACTTCTCCATCCTGAATTGCCTGTACACGTCCTCCGTGAGACCGAAGGACTGCTGTCCCCTTCATTTTTCCTTCTGAGACAAATCTGCCTAAAGGTCCGTTCATACTTCCTTCGATCCTATTGATGGTCCCATCCTCAAGATACTTTATGATCGGTTCATTGCAGGGGAACGAAGCTGAGGGGAACCAGACAAGATCTCTGACGTGCATTTCCGAAGCAAGTTCAAAAACCCTGTTGCTCACCAGATCACCATCACGAAGATGATGGTGGGTTGATATCGTCATTCCATCTTTTAATCCGCATCTTCTTAAAGCCTCTTCAAGGGAAGAAATAACTTTGTTGCCGTCAGAAGGGAAGTCTATGGAAGTTGATATTCGGGGTCCAGACTTGTTACCATCTGGTCTGTGCATTCCAATTCCCTTGAACGGAACGGCAGGTCTACTGTTAATTTCAAGAGGTACGGATCTGCCGGCAGCATTGATAACAGTCGGAACTGGCATTTTACCTGTTTTTAATGGTTAAACTCATCTGCGATTTGCTTTACCCAATCATCAGGAATAAGATTAAGCTTTATGGCAAGTTTAATTGTTCTTTCGGCACGGGCAACAACGGGCGGATCGATCATTTTAGATCCGAGGGCCACGACTCCCAATCCTTTCTGCCTGGCTTCATTATAAGCATCAATAATCTTCTTCGATTTTTCAATTTCTTCCATGCCTGGAGCAAAGCCCTTTCTGATAATGGGTACCTGGCGGGGATGAATACATCCCATACCCTCAAAACCCAGGGATTTGGAAGTCAAAACATGTTGCAGAAGACCCTCCATATCATCAATATCAGAATATATTGAGTCAATAGGCTGTTTACCAGCAGCTTTGGCAGCCATGATAAGTCTTGTCCTTGCATAAAGAGTTTCATACCCTTCTTTTGTTCTTTGGACACCCATATCAGAGGTTAGATCCTCGAGACCAATAGCTAATGCCACGACCTTTGGTGAGGATGAAGCTATCTCGAATGCATGCTCTATGCCAATTGCTGATTCAATAATTGGCATAAGCCAGACAGGGTAATTAAGTCTGTTTAGAATCAGTATTTCCTCAATCTTTTTTTCGACAATTTTCACTGAATCAGCATTTTCACATTTTGGAATAAGGATCAGGTTGACATGCTGTGGAATTATTTGTTCAAGATCCAAAAGGCCTCTTTCCCCCTGATTGATTCTTACTATACGTTCAGCTCCATAAAAATTAACCTGACGAAGTGCATTTCTGACAAGTATTCTTGCTTCGTCTTTCTTTTCAGGAGCAACTGAATCTTCAAGGTCTAGAATAATTCCATCGGCTGAATGCAAGCCGGCATTTATCATCATACTGGGTGTATTTCCCGGAATATAAAGACGTGAGAACCTGAATCTGTCAGGTTCCGTGCTATACTTGTTAAACTCCATAAAATCATTAAGGTAATCAAGGTTGGAGTCAATAAGCTTTTTGACAGCTGATTCCACTCTGGCTGAAATTACAAATGGAAGAGCGCCTGTATCTTCAATCTTTAAAAAAGCATTATGTATGTCATAAAAAGCCAGAATTTCCTTGCAGAGCCTTCTGATCGATTCCCCATAAAGGGTTTCTACTTTTGATTTACACTGAATATCAATCCCCCCATCACTTCGTAATTCAAGATATATTTCGCAGTCTGATCTGACCTTTGGCCCTGAGTTGCCTGTAATTGCCAATTTGCCGTTCATTTTAGGGGTAAGATTTATTCCAACACAAACCTAGTAAATTTTTTATCCACCTGGAATGAGATCCATTATCTATAAAAACTAAATGGAAAGAAATTCAATCACAATCTATTGCTCTTCCCGCATATTTCAATCAGAACCCCTGAAGCCTCTTTGGGATGTATGAAGGCCACCTCAAGTCCATCAGCGCCTTTTTTTGGTTTTAAATCAATAAGCTTTGCTCCTGCCCTTTGTAAATCATCAATAGTTGACTCAATGTCACTTACAGCAAAAGCTATATGATGTATTCCTTCTCCCCTTTTTTCAATAAATCTGGCAATGGGACCATGGGTTCCTGCAGACTCAAGTAATTCAATTTTGGTCTCTCCAATTTTAAAAAAGGCAGTTCTTACATTCTGGTCTTTTACTTCCTCTATCTTATAGCATTTAAGCCCAAAGAGTTTCTCATACTGGAGGATTGAATTCTCCAGGTTTTCCACAGCGATACCAATATGTTCAATATGTGAAGGTTTCATTTTTATTAAAATTACAAATTAAAACTGATTGCAAAAACAAGTGCAGAAGAAAACAAGAATCAGACTTATATCATAGACTGGCTTTAATAGTAGAATTTAAAATATTCAGAAAGGGAAGTTGTCTGGCTTTTTAATATTTGGTTCTTTTACTACTGGTTTTTTAGCCGTCTGATGGACAGGATTACCATCAACATATATTGCCTTGTACGGTGTTGTAGGGCATGAGTTTTCACAATGTCCGCAACCAATACAGATTTCCTGGTTTGTTTCAGGAATTAAAAGATTACCTTCATAGGGTACCATAAACACTGCTTTTGTAGGGCAGCTTTCTGAGCATGCGCCACAGGCTGTTTTTTCTGTCTTTACAATACAATTATCCTTAATGAAAATTGCTTTGCCAATTTGTGTAAGCTTCTTTGCTTCAGGCATCAGTGGTTGTAATGCATATGTTGGGCAGATTTCTGTACATAGAGTACAGTTGTACTGGCAGAAGCTTTTATGATAATCCATCACAGGTTGCATGAAGCCTATAAGCCCATACTGTCTTATTGAGGGTTGAAGGACATTATTAGGGCACAATGTTATACAAAGGGCGCATGCAGTACACTTGTTGTTAAGATTTTCAATTGACCCGGCGCCGGGAGGGGAAACGGGGAAGTTTTTTATCTCTTTAACAGTAGATTCTCTTTTTGGCACAGGAATACCCCTCTCCTGGGCTTTAATTTTGTAAGAAGCACCAAAAAGCATTAAAAGTGAACCTGCTATAAACTTGCGTTTGCTGTTATCGACTGCTTGCTCTTCTTCTTTCTGGCTTATTAAACCGTAGGAAATAGCTTTCTCAGGACAAGTGTATATGCAGTTAAAGCAATTTACACATCTTGAAACATCTATGTCGTGATTTAGGAAATTGATACAGGATGATTTACAGACGATCGAACATCTTCCGCACCTTGAACATTTGCTCTCATCAAATTTTATCCTGAAAAGAGAAAGCTTGGAAATAAGTCCAAGGAAAGTGCCTACCGGACAGAGCATATTACAGTAAAGTCTTCCTTTAGTAAGGGATAATAAACCGATAAGTACAAAAAAACCGGCAGGTAATGCATAAACGGCAAGTGTATATCCTTCTATTTCAATATGATGGAATGTATAGTTATCAAATCTGGACAGTATTCCGGAAACGAAATTATTTATCAGTATAACAAGAGGTTTAATAAAATAAGTTATTGATCTTCCGAATATACTAAGTGGATCTAGGAGCGTCAGAAAATAGATACCCCAAATTAAAACAGAAACACCCCCAAATATTAATAATGTATACCGAATAATAGTAAATGGTTTTTTATAACCGAATCGTCTGAACTTTTTCCTTATAAGGCCACCTATTCTGCTAAAGAGATCTTGCCCTATGCCAAGAGGACACAGGAAAGAACAGTATGTACGACCTGTTGCCAGAGTAAGGAGCAGAACTATCAGAAAGCCTCCTGCAGCCAATGTTTTCAGATCAATGAACTTAATAATTGAGGGAATAAACTGTAGATAAAGCAGATACTTTATATATTCAACCGGAATAAATGAAAGAAAATCAGTAAAAATAAATATGAAATAAATCAGAATAACTGCAGAAAATACTATCCGTAATCTTCTGAGGAAAGAAGAAGTCATGTTAAACTACATTTTAATACGCTTAATATTGAGTGATTCAAGTTTGATGGTACCTAATCCCATCTTATTTGCAATCCGTATGTAATCAATTTTATCAGGATTAATTCCCAGCATTTTAGCACCAGCGGCATCCCCGGCAACCCAGTCAGTTGTTAAAATCTGCGATTGCATCTGAACGACATCCTCTTTCGAAACACCCTGAGGTCCGTTTTTAACTAGTACATTGAAACAATCAATTACAGTAAGAGCTGGCTTTTTTTCAAACAATGCATAATCTGCAATGCACTGATGCAGGTTGTTGGCATGCCAGTATCCCCTGTCCCAGACAAGTCCCATTGTATTCTTGAGGGCACAGGTCATCCTGGTGGAGTTATGTACCTTTAAAACAGGAACATTAATAAAAACATCGGCCTCAAGAAGCAATTCATGAACTTTGGCAGTTTTAAGTTTTACTCCTGTTGGGATGTTTATTTCCTGGTAATATTTCTCAGAATTGGCGGGGACCACTTTCGCTCCGGCCGACCTGGCAGCTTTTTCAATCCCCGAATTCTTATATGTATTGATCCAGTTATCGATAGTATGATCGAGTACATAAACATCTTTTGCTCCTGCTCTGCGGCAATGCTCTATAATTCTTTTTACCAGCAAAGGATTTGTATTTGCTGCAAAATCAGGAGTTACATCCCATCCTATGTTCGGTTTTATAAGAACTTTATGACCTTTTTGAACAAAAGTGCCAATTCCTCCGAGTTCCTGAATTCCAAGGTCAAACATTGCATCAGGTGAGCCGCCCATCAATGCTACAATATCATATTTTAAAGCAGAATGAGTCGATGCCCATAATTTGTCATACACTCCAAGGCTTAATGCAGCTCCTGTCGCAATTCCAGCTCCTATTGAGGTTTTAAAAAAAAATCTTCTTTTCATAACAATAAATTTTTTCAGGCCATCAATGGAAAGGTTTCGAAAAATACGACTTTTTTCTTATTATTCCATAATGAATGTAAATTGTATATTAGCTGTCTGGCTGAATTTATTGGTTATGCTTAGCTTTGCTTTAACATTAATACACATTATTTGTTAATCTATTATTATCTAATTGACATGAAAGTACTTTTTTATGATTGTTTTTCAGGAATCAGCGGTGATATGAACCTTGGTGCAATGCTAGAACTGGGTATTGATAAATCTTTTCTTATTTCAGAACTCAATAAACTTAAACTCAAAGGTTGGGAACTTGTTGCAGAAAGGGATCAAAGGCATGGAATAATGGGTACAAAAGTTACAATAAAACAATCAGGTCACGTCCATGGTCACAGACATCTTTCAGATATTGAGAAAATTATCAACGGATCATCTCTGGATGAAAAAGTTAAAAGTCTTGGCATGAAAATTTTCATGAAAGTTGCAGAAGCAGAAGCTCTGGTTCATGGAATCAAGGTTGATAAAGTTCATTTTCATGAGGTTGGCGCAATTGATTCAATTATTGACATTGTTGGAGCCGCTGTTTGTTATAATGCTTTAAATGTCGATGCCGTGCACGTATCTGAAATTGAGCTGGGTGGCGGCTTTGTCAGGTGTGAACACGGCAAGCTTCCGGTACCAGCTCCTGCAACAGCAGAAATAGTAAAAGGGATGCCCGTCAGAAAAGGAGGAGTCGACTTTGAAGCTACTACACCAACTGGCGCTGCAATATTATCAGCACTTGCCACTGACTTCAGTAAATCACCGTCATTGAAAATATTCAGGACTGGCTATGGAATTGGACATAAAGAACATAATGAAGTACCTAATATTCTGAGAGTATCAATCGGTGAATTCAATGATGCACAGGATAAAGGACATGATGCAATTCTGATTGAGTGCAATATTGATGATATGAACCCCGAGTTTTATGAGTACATTTCCGAGAAGCTTTTTAAAGCCGGTGCCTCAGATGTCTCGTATACAAATATTATTATGAAGAAAGGAAGACCCGGAATAAAACTCAGCGTCATTTGTGAGTCAGATCTTACCGATATTATTAAGGAAGTATTATTCACAGAATCTACTACTGTAGGAATCAGGACATTTCCATTCAGAAAGGACACTCTTGTAAGAAAATTTTCAAATCTGACCACAGAATATGGTGATATTATTATAAAACATTCGTATTATTTGGGAAAGGAAGTCTCTTTAAAACCTGAGTTCGAAGATGTAAAAAGGATTGCCTCTGCAAAAGGTGTTTCATTAAAAGAGGTATATAGCAAAATTATGTCAGTTTTAAATGAAAAAAAGCATTAAGCAAACCATGTCAAAAAATATGCTTGATAAACTCGATGGAATTTTAAAAGAGCTTGGATCTTTTGTGGTAGCCTACTCCGGAGGAGTTGATAGTTCATTTCTACTTTACAGAGCACATTCCCTGAAAAAGCTGAATGTCATAGGTGTCATTATCCGGACTCCCTATATTCCGGCTGTTGAGATTGAAGAAGCTGTTGAGTTCGCCAAGATTAATGATATCAATCATACAGTCATAGATTTTTCATTTCCTGATGCAATCAGAAATAATCCTGTTGACAGATGTTACCTCTGCAAAAAAACTTTGTTTTCTGAGCTGATTAAATTTGCAGAAGAAAATGGATATAATCATGTTGTTGATGGAACAAATGCAGACGACACAAATGATTTCAGACCAGGGCTTAAAGCATTGAGAGAATTAAAAATAAGAAGCCCTCTTCTTGAAGCCGGCCTGACAAAAAAAGACATCAGGGAGATCTCGTTCAAACATAATCTTCCTTTCTGGGACAAACCAGCCATGGCATGTCTTCTCACTAGAATACCTTACAATAGTGATGTCAATCCTGGTATACTTGAAATGATCGAGAAAGCTGAGTATTTCCTCCTTGAAAAAGGATACCCCGGATCAAGGGTAAGAGTTCACGGCGATCTTGCAAGAATAGAGTGTCTGCCGGGATATTTTGACAAGATGGTTCATACACCTGATAGAGAAATAATTATTGAGAACCTTAAGAAAATAGGTTTCAGATATATATCTTTGGATATTGAGGGTTACAGATCAGGCAGTTTAAATCCGGAAAAACCAATAATATGACAAAAAAAGAAATTGAAGATCTCTTGACGGATGTCAGGGATGGCAGGAAAAGTATTGACCAGGCAATGGATATTCTAAGGGATTTTCCCTACACTGATCTTGGCTTTGCAAGAATCGATCATCACAGGGAAATACGGACTGGTTATCCTGAAATAGTGTACTGTGCCGGGAAAACTGTGTACCAGGTGGCTGAGATTTTCCGTATTATGTCGGTCAAGGAGAATAATGTTGTTGGAACACGAGCAACTGAGGAAATGTATAACGCGGTAAAAAGCATAGTCCCTTCTGCAGTATATTATAAGGAAGCTCGAATTATAAGCATCAGGAAAAAAGAGATTGAGTGTCCGGAATCAAAAATTGGGGTTATAACAGCAGGCACATCCGACATACCAGTAGCTGAAGAAGCAGCGGTGACTGCCGAACTGCTCGGCAACAAGGTAATAAGGATTTTCGACGCAGGGGTTGCAGGGATCCACCGTCTCGTGGATAAGCTCCCTGATATAAGGAGTTGCAGGGTGATCATTGTAATTGCAGGAATGGAAGGAGCTCTGGCAAGTGTTGTGGGAGGGCTTGTAGATAAACCGGTCATTGCTGTACCAACCAGTGTTGGATATGGAGCAAATTTTTCAGGAATATCTGCCCTTCTTGCGATGCTTACAAGCTGTTCTGCCGGAGTTACGGTAGTAAATATTGATAATGGATTCGGTGCAGGCTTTTCAGCGAGCATGATAAATCAGATGAAGTAGTTTTTCAAATGCACGGGAAAATACTACTTTCCACTGCCTATTTCCCACCATCAGAATATTTCGGAGCTATTAAAAATTCTGGTGAGATCATAATTGAACGTTTCGAGAATTATATCAAACAAACCTATCGTAACAGATGCAGAATCCTTACATCAAACGGGATAATGACTCTTTCGGTCCCTGTTATGAAAGGAGATCTGGTTAAAATTCCCGTAAAAGATATTACAATCGACTATTCAAAACGATGGCAGCAAGTCCATATAAGGGCACTTTCATCTGCTTACAACCGCTCCCCGTACTTTCAGTATTATTCCGATTCCATAGAAAGAATCATACTAAAAAATCACAGGTACCTGATCGACCTTAATAATGACCTCTTACAATGGTGCCTGGAGATAATTAAAATAAATAGGAGCATTTCTTACACCTGTGTTTTCGAACCTATAGAAGGATCAGATTATGACTTAAGGTACAGTATCTCTCCGAAAATAAAATCGTCATATATTGAAAAGCCACATATCCAGGTATTTGGCGGAAGTGATTTTACAGGAGGGCTCTCGATACTTGACCTGATCTTTAACACCGGCCCTGAAGCAGCTGAATATTTATAAAATAATAGTCTGAATTTGTTTATCCCGCTAATTATTACAAATCGTTTATTGGAACTTTAATAACCAAACTTGTAGCCCATGGTAATAGTGAAGATATTCCTCATTATATTAAGATTTGCTGCAGGCGATTCCGTAAAAGTATTGTAAAGAATATACTCCTGTGAATTTCTGAGGTTTACATATCCAAGATCAAAATTAAAATTCTGTTCCCTGAAACCAAGTCCAAAAGAGATTGAAGTATGATGCAAATCTTCATTTATTTCTCCTTTTTTAAATACTTTACCATAATTCCCATAACCACCTCTGACGTACATTTTGTTAAACCTATATTCTCCGCCAAGTCTTAAATTGATGGTTGGTTTTAAGGTATTCTTTATTGCGAGATTCTTTTCACTGTAGTCGTAATCATCGCCAGTTTCGGAGAATCTGGCAGTGGAATAGTCAATATATTCTAAGTCAGCGCTTACCAGTGCTGATTTTTTAATCTGAACTGCCAAACCGCCTAAAACCCTGAAAGGAGTACTAAGGGAATAGTTATACCGCATAGGATCATTCTTGACTTCGTAAGTCTCATTGCCGTCAAATCTGGAATTTATATTGTCATAATAATATTCATCAATTTTATAAACTGTGGGTGAATGAAATGCAAAGCCAATCCTTAAACTCTCAACTGGCTTAACGATGGCTCCGATTTTAAAGTTAATCCCTGTACCGGTATTTTCGAAATGCTCTGTATAGGTAAAATTGTTGAAACCAGAGTCCATTTCATAATCAGCTTTTTCGAGGTGTTCATAATGCCCTGTGTAATTCAGTCTGTTGATCCCGAGTGTTGCGCCAAAGAAAATCTTATTTGAAATATTTCCTCCTATAGAAATAGCATGTTCGCCGGTATAACCCTTATTTGTAATTAGTCTCCTGATGTTTTGTCCGTACACAGATGTAAGATTATCACCGTAATTATTGAAAACGGTTCCATAACTTCTTGCATTGGAACCGGTGATAGTATCAATGATCCAGGCATCATAAGCAATCCCTTCAGCACCGTTAAGATCTCCGTAAAATGTTCCTTCGCTGTTATCTGCCCAGTAATCAGCCATTGAACTTTTATTGCTTATTCCCTGAATTCTTATTGTTGAATTCAGGTTACTGGTTTTATTGAACGAATATCCGAAATTAAGTGAAATCAATCCGGTCTCTTTACTTGTTGAGATCAATTTGCTTACTATTCCTGCCTGTCCAAGATTGAAATTATAAAGGTAATCGCTTGTGGATCCATTGAAGTCAGCATCGTTCTTAATATGGAAAAGCTGAGGAGTAAGAGAAATTTCTGATGATCTGAATACACCAAGACCCGCAGGATTCTGGGTCAGTGTTGACATATCACCACCGAGGGCTGTAAATGCTCCGCCCATTGACATAAACCTTGATGTACCGTTGTAGAATATCTGGGAATATCTTAAAGCATCATCAACATTTTGAGCGAATATTCCGGGAAATGCCAGAAATATAAATGCTAATGCGACTATTATCTTCTTCATTTTTTTTTTGTTTTTATTTAAATCAATACCTGCACTCTTTAACCAGAATGAACTGAAATTTATGAAATGTTAGGTTTTTAACTATCTTCTTCTTCCTCCTCCGGATGAAGAACTGCCTGATGAACCGGATGATCCCGATGAACCTGATGAAAATGATCCTCCACCGCTACTTCTGGAAACAGATCCGTATGAAGAACTTCCGCTGTAGGATGAACCTCCTGACCGATATGATCCTGAGGAGAATCCTCCGCCATCACTTCTTCTGGAAGGTGAAGAGTAACTTCTGCTTCCGCTGTATGAGGAATTAGATCGGGGCTGACTGGATGAATAGGGAGAATAACTCCTGCCGCTCGATGAATTCTGGTTATACCGCTGTGTTGAGCCACCTGATCTGCTTAAATCAGAATTTATCCTCGAGTTATTGTATGATGGTCTGGTACTCATCCTTGGATTGCTATAGCTTGGTGTATAGCTCCTGTTGACTGAGTTGTACTCAGGTCTTGTATCATTTGAAATCCTCCTTGTCTGGCTGCCTGAAATATTTTCGCTTCCGGATATTGATGGATCCTGGACAAGTCTTCTTTCGGAGGCTGTTCCCTGTTGCTGAGAAGTTCCGGTTGATATAGTGGCTCTTCTGGATCCGGATGTAACAACCTCTCCTGATGTTTGATTATTTGAACCTGATGCACCCGAGCCACCTGAAACGGATGTATTCCTTCTCGATGTTGCACTTTCCGGAGACAAATTACCTCCTGTCCACCTGGTTGACAGGTTACTGGGCCTTTCTCTTCTTCCGTAGGCAATATTATAATCGTTGTAAAAATAATAACGGTTATAATACGGATAATAATAGCTGTAATAGGAATAAGGATAGTAGAAACTATTGTAAAAGCCTCCGTATAAACCGCCATAAAAACCTCCATAACCATAATAGAATGAATCATAGAAGAATGGATCGTAATAGTAAGGGCTATAATAATATGGATAGCCGCCCCAAATGGAGCTGTATCCATAATATGGCATCATATAGAACGGATCTCTCCAGTAAGGATAGAAATAGTTCCCGTAAAACCTTCTCAGCCTTCCGGAATAAGAATAATCATCGTAATAATTATTATAAATCCGGGCATCATCATAGTCAACTGCATCCGAGAATTCTTTTGAAACAAGGGTATCAGAAGCATAAATATTATTGTAATAATTATCAGCTTTCAGATCACCTTCAACAATGGGCTGATTGTCTGTTGACTGAACCCGAACAACAGGTTTATCCGACCTTTGGTAATAAAGATCGTCATACTCAGTCCCTACATAAAGCCCTGACGAGCATGAAGCTAATGTAAGAAGTGCTACTCCGAATATGCTGTTAATTGCTTTCATCTTTTCCCTTGTTTATATTTAATTTATTAATAATCAAATACCGTACCAAAATAATTGTTTCTCAGGGTGATCTTCGGTTATGGGTCAAATTTAATATTTTTTCTTAAGTTACAATTTATTTAAGTTCAAACCTTAGTAACAATTAAAAACTATCTTCTGCGGCTGTTTCCTGAAGAACCTGAATAACCAGAACCTGAAGAACGCATTCCCCCTGATGAATGACCGTGTGACACAGAAGAACTGGGTCTGGAAATAGATCCCGAGCTTCTTACTGAGGCGCTCATTGATATTGATTGTCCTGAGGGTCGGCTTATTCTTCCCATATCAACGGAATGGCTTCTGTAATTATTGCTGCTCCTCGATATTGATTGCGGCATACTCCTGGAAGAATGAACTTTGTTATAAGCTGAGTTTCCGGAAGACGGCTGATATGTATTTCTTGTTCTGTCGGGTTGATCATACATTCCCTGTCGCCTGCCAGTTGCTGACCTGCCATAATTTGCTGCTCTATTCTGATTAATGCCTTCCTCTGAACGCCTGACACGGGAAGTTATGCTGCCATTCTCAGGTCGATAGGCCCGTTCATTGCCATAACGGTTGGGTGATCCGGACCTTATCATATTTTCAGCAATCCTTCCCGAATTTGAAGACCTGCGTGAATCTGCAGGCGAAATTGTCCGTGAGCCTGAATATGATCTCTGTCCGGCATTTGGCTCCCGGGAGTTGTTATTTGACGGACTGTAACTCCTTCTGGTTTCATTATTCCTTATTATACTTTCATTCCTGGCCGATGGATTTAATACCCTTCTGCTTTCATTGTTTCTTAAGCCGTTTTCGTGATTTAAACGTTCATAGTTCCTTGAGTTAACTGAAGAATTGTTACCCGATATGCCTCTTCTTGACTCATTACCCTTATTGAAATTGACGTCATGTCGTGATGCTTCATATCTGTTCCCTGAATATTCTGAGCGGTACCTGTCGTTAAAATGATTGTAATTACTGTGATATGAATAATAGCGGTAATCATTATCAAACCAGTGATGATGCCACCAGAACGGTCTGTACCAGCTCCATGTGAGATGTGCCCACAAGTGTCTGAAGCCCCAGCAGAAAGAGGGCGCGTACCAGTATGAATAATATCTGGGGTAAAATCGCCAATAAAACGGATCGTAATAATACGGATCATAATAATATGGATAATAGTAAACCGGATCATACCATGCATCATAATAGTATGGTGAATATCCGAATCCGAATCTGAATCCTATTCCGTTTCCATATATACTTATACCCCATGACCACGGACGGTAATCGTACCAGTAAGTATCTGTAAAGACAGGAGAATAATAATCAAAGACAGCATACGACCGGTGAAATCTGTTTATTCGTGAGGAATAGTAGTAGTCGGTTCCATGACTATCATAATAATTATTGATCACTACTTTGGCATCGTCATTCCTGTTTTCATTATAATAACCATCGTCCTGTGCAATGGAAGGTTTTACTGTAAACAGAAGTGCTGTGATAATTCCGATAAAATTTATTGTTTTCATGATGCACCTCCGGTTTTATTAATTATCAAGTTTTATATCTATTTTTACGGACTTATTTTTTCAGATAAATAAAAACAAATACCATACCAAAAAAATGGCAAAATTCTTAACAAACAGGGATGAAAACTATGCACAGTGGTATAATGATCTTGTAATTAAAGCAGATCTGGCTGAGAATTCCGCTGTCAGAGGATGTATGGTTATTAAGCCTTATGGTTATGCAATTTGGGAAAAGATACAGGCTGAACTTGATAAAATGTTTAAAGCGACAGGCCACGTGAATGCTTATTTTCCTTTGTTTATCCCGAAATCTTTTTTCAGCAAAGAAGCAGCGCATGTTGAGGGATTTGCAAAAGAATGTGCAGTTGTGACCCATTACAGGCTGAAAAATGATGAAAGCGGAAACGGGATTGTTGTTGATCCGGCTGCAAAGCTGGAGGAGGAGCTGATTATTAGACCTACTTCGGAGACAATTATCTGGAATTCATATAAAAACTGGATACAATCATATCGCGACCTTCCAATACTTATAAATCAATGGGCCAATGTTGTAAGGTGGGAAATGCGGACAAGACTTTTTTTACGCACAGCCGAGTTTCTATGGCAGGAAGGGCATACTGCCCATGCCACGCGAGAAGAAGCTATTGAAGAGACCGAAAGGATGATAAATGTTTATGCTGATTTTGCTGAGAGTTTTATGGCATTGCCGGTATATAAAGGTTATAAAAGTGAAAATGAAAAGTTTGCCGGAGCTCTTGACACTTACACAATTGAAGCATTAATGCAGGACGGGAAAGCGCTCCAGGCAGGAACAAGCCATTTTCTTGGACAGAATTTCGCTAAGGCTTTTGATGTGCAGTTTACAGATAAGACAGGTAAACTAGACTATGTATGGGCTACATCATGGGGATTATCAACAAGAATGATTGGGGCTCTGATAATGGCTCATTCAGATAATAACGGTCTGGTAATTCCACCTAAACTGGCACCGCTTCAGGTAATAATAATCCCCATTTACAAATCAAATGATCAGTTAAATGCCATTTCTGAAAAAGTAAAACATATTAAAGCTGAACTTGAAAAGAGCGGGCTATCAGTGAAATATGACGACCGGGATAACAATAAACCGGGATGGAAGTTTGCTGATTATGAATTGAAAGGCGTTCCCGTCAGAATAGTAATAGGCCCGCGCGATATTGCCAATGAAACAGTGGAAATTGCACGCAGAGATACTCTTGCAAAGGAAACTATCCCGATGACGAATATTGTAAACAAGATCCATGAACTTCTTACTGAAATTCAGAAGAACATCTATTTAAAGGCTTTGAAATTCAGAGAAGAGAACACTTATAGACTGGATAAATGGAGCGACTTTGTGGAAATTCTCGACAGTACAGGTGGTTTTATTATGGCCCATTGGGATGGAACCTCAGAAACTGAAGAAAAAATAAAGGAAGAGACAAAAGCAACAATACGTTGCATTCCTTTTAATGCCCCGGAAGAGGATGGAAAATGTATTTACTCAGGCAAAGCCTCTAAAAGAAGAGTCCTTTTTGCCAGATCATATTGATTTTATAACCTTTTAGTCTGTCAATTCCATCTGCTGCAGAATCAGTTTAAGTGGTCAGTTTATCTGCCTGTTATTTACCATCAGCCTAAATGTTTACATAAAATCAATATCAACCTGAACCATTTTGAATTTTTTTTCTTTGGTCAATGCATTAAATGAAGGATTACGATCCTCTCTTTAAATGTTTGACAGTTCTGTTTTACATTTATAATTGCTAAATTAGAAGCCTGATAAATAAAATTTTAATGAAAATGCCGGAAATCGAGGACAAAAAACAATTAATAATTGGAACCCTTAAGCAAAAATCGCTTCTTAAGCAGAAAGTTTATGATAACACCCTTGAATGGTTCGGTGTTATTAAAGATATTCTAAAAACACTGGCCCGCGACGTAAACACAAATCTTGGCAATCTGGATCCAAGGATTAAACTTGAATATACCGACAGAAGTAATTTTGATGCACAACTCAAAGTAGCCGGAGATATCCTGCTTTTCAGCATGCATTCAAACATTTTCCAGTTTGACAGGGAACATCCTGCATGGAAAACACCTTACATCCAGAAAAATAAATTCAACGCTTATTCAGGGATTATTAATATTTACAATTTCCTGTTTGACTCTTTTAAATACTCAAGACTGGATGATCTTGGGTATTTGATAGCAAGAATTTTCATAAACCATGAAAATCAATATTTTGTAGAGGGGAAGCGGCAGATGGGGATGCTTTTTACAAATTATGGAAATGAAGCTATAAGCAGATCATCACTTCAACTAATAATTTCAACAGCCATTCAATACTCACTTGAGTTTGATCTGCTGGTTCCACCATATGATACTGTTAAAATTGCCACTGTTGGACAGGCTGAAGCCAAGATCCAGCATTCAAGGGTAATTACAGGAAAACGACTCGGATTCCAGTTCAATTCAGATGATGTGTTGGTTGATAAACCTAATGAAACATGATATCCCTAAAGCGGAAAACTTCCGGATATATTGTTTTTCAGCTCTGATTCCGGTTTTTCTGTTTTTTTGCAACAGATCATACTCCCAAAAAACACAGGAAGCTGATTCGCTTTTAGATAAGCCAGTCTCAATACCATTAATTAATACAGAGAACATAAGACTTTCATATTATGAGTCTTTAGTAACAAGGACAGATAGGCTTCTGCCTTTTGCAGATTATGAAAGCAACAAGACTATGATTTTTCTTGATTCTCTGAAGAACAAAGCTTCAAAAACCCTGGTTACCAGAAAACTATATGATCTGCTAATTATCAGGCCGGATCAATCTTCAAGCAAATCAATAACTGATGTAAGCGATATCAGCTATTTGGAGTTTGAAGGCAAAATAATAAGGAAGATTGAAATAAAGAGACTTGACGTTTTCGGATCGGATGTTAAGAACCCTGCTGTATTCAATCCTAACTCATTGGAAAAGCTTCTTAATAAAACGCATATCAATACAAATGAGAATATAATCAGGAAAAATCTTCTGTTTTCACCCGGAGATTCACTTTCTCCATTGACTCTTAGCGATAATGAACGACTGTTAAGGGAGCTTCCGTTCATAGATGATGCAAGAATAGTTGTTATCCCAGTATCAGATACTGTAGCAGATATAGTAGTTTTTACAAAAGATATCTATTCATTAGGAGGGGCATTAAACCTAAGCAGTCTCAAAAAGGGGGAAGTGACTTTATATGAAAAGAATATTTTTGGGATGGGACATGAATTCAGAGTTGAAGTACCTTATGACTCAAAATACAATGATTCTCCAGGCTTTGGAGTAAAATATCTGATAAACAATATTAAGAAATCCTTTATCAATCTGGCTGTATACTACGTTGACGGACTGGGGGAAAAGACATACGGTTTCAATCTGAGCAGAAATCTCGTCAGTTCAACGACAAAATATGCCGGAGGTGTTTCAATCCAAGAGATGTTTACAACAGAAGATCTTGACTCGATGTCTAAACCGGCACCATTGAAATACAATCTTCAGGATTATTGGATTTCAAGATCTTTCCTTGTTAATCCAGATAAAGTCACAAGGTTTATTATCGGCGCCAGGTATACAAACAACAATGTTTTCGACCACCCTTTCATACTTCCCAACTCATATCATTACCTGCAGAAGTATAGAATTTTTCTGGGTTCTGCTGCCCTTTCGATACAAAAATTCTACAAGGCAAATCTTATTTATGGCTATGGAAGGACCGAAGATATACCTTATGGAGGATTAGTTGAAATTACCGGCGGAAAAGAGATCAATGAGTTCAAGAAACGGACTTATATGAGCGCAAATGTGTCTATCGGCCAGTCAATCAAGCCTTTAGGATATGTTTACGGTTCGGCCGGATTTTCAACTTTCCTGAATAACGACCACACGGAACAGGGAATGCTCCTGGTTAGAGCCAACTATATTTCAAATCTGCTTTACCTGGGAAGATCACGAATAAGGAACTTTCTAAATATTGATTATACTAGAGGTTTTGACAGGTATTCCGATGAGTTTCTCCTTTTTAACAGAGAGAATGGATTTTCAGGATTCAGAAATGATTCAATTGGCGGGAAACAACGTCTTTCTTTTAATATTGAGTCAGTTCTGTTCAGTCCGGTAAATTTCTATGGGTTCAAGTTTGCTTTTTTTGGATTTACAGACCTTGGCTTCCTATTTGGCACAAACGAATTCCCTGGCAAAGGTGATTTTCTGAGTGCAATCGGCATTGGGCTGAGGATAAGGAATGATAACATGGTTCTTAACACACTCCAGATAAGACTGGGTTTTTTCCCAAATCTGCCTGTTTATTCAAGGACCAATCCTTTACTTGTTTCAGGAGAACAACTGCTCAGACCTGAAAATTTTGAACCGGGTATTCCATCTTTACTCCCATTTAAATAAACTTCATGCTCAGTGAATTTCTTAAATACATTGATTCTAACAAAATCTGCCGGAAGACAGACAGGATACTACTTGGTGTAAGCGGTGGGATAGATTCAATGGTAATGACACATCTATTTATATCATCAGGATTCAAAACAGCTATAGCTCACTGTAACTTCAGCCTCCGTGGAGAGGAATCCGACCGGGATGAAGATCTTGTTAAAATTACAGCTGATGAAAACAAAATACCCTTTTTTTCAAAAAGATTTGAAACAAGAAAATTTGCAGTAGAAAATGGACTTTCAGTTCAGATGGCAGCACGGGAACTGAGATACAGCTGGTTTGAGACTATTCTGTCCGAAAAAAACTACGATTATGTCGCTGTTGCTCATAACCTGAATGACAATATTGAAACTTTCCTAATAAATCTTATCAGAGGCACCGGGATTTCAGGACTTACGGGAATGAAACCAGTCTGCAACAGAATAATACGACCTCTTCTTTTTGCCTCCCGACATCAGATTGAAGATTATTGCAAACTTTACGGCATCCCTTTTCGTGAAGATAAATCAAACACCGATACCAAATATACAAGGAACAAGATAAGACATCTCATTTTGCCTATAATGAAGGAGATAAATCCTTCAATTGAAATTACACTTGATGAAACAGCAGAAAAATTTTCAAACACTTATGAAATTGTAAAAAGTTATCTTCAAATTGTTGAAAACAAAGTTTTAATTAAACCTGAAGGAAATGTCATAAGCTATAGCGTAAAAGAACTTGGAAAGTACATCCATAACAAAACCCTGATTTTTGAACTTTTCCGACCTTATGGAATAAAAGGCAGATCAGTTGTTGATCTGATAAATATTGTAACTGGTAATACCGGTGGGAGAATAATTACTTCTTCTCATATTTTAATAAGGAACAGGAATGAATTAATTGTCTTTCCATTAGCCGAACAACCAAAATATGTTTATTGTGAAATAAATAACATTGATGAACTCTCTTCTTCGCCTGGAATAGAATATGCTTTAAAAGAAATTGTTCCATCTGATTTCAGGGTATCCTGCGACAAAAAGACGGCTGTGTTGGATTACAGCAAGATCACTTTTCCACTTATCATCAGAAGATGGGAGAAAGGAGATTCATTCATTCCTCTGGGGATGAACAAGTACAAGAAGCTGAGCGATTATTTTATTGATAATAAATTTTCAAGGCTCGAAAAGGAGAATACGCTTATACTTGAGTCATCAGGTAATATAGTATGGGTAATTGGTGAAAGAATTGATGACAGGTTTAAAATAACTTCAGATACAACTGAAATATTAAAGATAAGAGCATCTTCAGATTTACGATGAGTAAGTCATGATGATTTTAAGATCAGTCTTTCCCTTTATTTATTGCGGGATCCAAAAATACCCCTGTCAATAAGCATGAGATCTGCCATTGCAATAGCAGTGGCAGCTTCAACAATCACAGGGATCCTGAGTGCGATACAGGTATCATGACGACCTTTAACTTTCAAGGTTGTCAGAGTCTTTTTGTCGAAATCGAAGGTAGTTTGTTCCACACCTATTGATGAAGTAGGCTTTACTGCCACTCTGAATAAGATATCGTTCCCGTTTGTGATTCCCCCGTTAATACCGCCCGCATTGTTGGTAGCAGTGGTCCCGGCAGAATCAATGATCGGATCGTTATGCTGAGATCCACGCATTGATGCAGAAGAAAAACCTGAACCAAATTCTATTCCTTTTATAGCGGGAATCGAGAATATTAAATGGCTCAATGCAGACTCAAATGAATAAAAGAAAGGTTCACCAAGTGATTGTTGAGGTTTTTTGACAACACATTCAATAATTCCTCCAATTGAATCATTTGCCGCCATTGCCTTTTCAATAGCAGCTTCAATATCAGTCTCACCTCCTGCTGAAATCAATTTTGCAGATATATCTGCAGGCTTAACTAAACGCTTTGCAACGACACCGGCAGCAACAAGTCCCCAGGTTATCCGTCCTGAGAAATGGCCGCTTCCTCTCAGATCTGCAAATCCGGAGTATTTTCTTCCGGCAACGTAATCAGCATGACCTGGGCGCGGAATCTTTCTGAATTCATCGTAATCCGATGAAATCTTATCACTGTTTCTTGTAATTATTGTGATGGGATAGCCAGAAGTCAATCCATTGTAAATTCCGCTTAAAATTTCAGGTTTGTCTGTTTCGTGTCGGGGTGTGGTTCCTTTTCTGCCACTCTGCCTTCTGGAAAGATCCTGAACAAAATCTTCAGGAGTAAGTGGAATTCCGGGAGGGCATCCGTCAATTAATACTCCGATGGCAGCACCATGCGATTCACCGAATAAGGAGACCCTGAAGACTATACCAAAAGAATTCATTACTGTCGGTTTTATTTTTCATTTCTACAATTGAGATAAAATTCCACAGCTTTACTGACAGGAATTTTTTCAGCTGAAGCTCTGCCTATTCCTTTTATAAATACAAAGTAAATATCTGATCCTGATCTCTTTTTATCGTGAAGGATCAGTTGACTCACCTGTTTATCTGTAATACTGTAATCACATAAAAGATTGAAAGATTTAAGAATACTGACTATTCTTTCATGGTCACCAGCTGTAATATACCCTTTTTCTAAAGAAAACCTGCTTGCCAGTTCCATCCCGGAAGCAACTGCATACCCGTGTCGCATCGAAGTCAGAAGTTCAATAGCATGTCCGAAAGTATGACCGAAATTCAGAATGCGCCTTACTCCAGATTCTTTTTCATCTTGAGAGACAATTGATGCTTTGAAATTAACAGCCTTAGTAATCAGACCTGAAAGAAGTTCCGGATCGCGCTTTAACAAACCTTCATGATTGTTTTCAACAGTTTCAAAAAGTCTACTGTCTCCTATAATACCTGTCTTAATAAGTTCAGAAAGCCCGGAGAAATATTCCTCATCACTTAAGGTTTGCAGCATTGTCGGGTCGCAAATGACAAATTCAGGCTGTTTAAAACACCCCAGGATGTTTTTTGTATCACCAAGGTTAATGCCATTCTTTCCTCCTGTGCTTGCGTCTACCTGCGAAAGAAGTGTTGATGAGACATAACCGCAACGAATTCCCCTCATGTAAATTGAAGCCAGAAAACCTGCAATATCACAAACGACACCCCCTCCTATCCCCAGTATGAATCCATTCCGGTCAATACCCTCCTCTATAAGCCTCTCTGAGAGTTTTACCACAACCTCAAACCGTTTGCTTTCTTCTCCAGGTTGTATAATCAAAACTGGAAAATCCGGGAATTTTGTGCTGTAATATTTATGCACATTCTGATCCGTAATAATTACAACTCCATGCTTTGGGAGTAATTTACTTACATTTTCCCATTCTTCTCCAATAAGGATCTCTGAAAGAGAATCAGAGGTTTTTATTACTATTTTTTCCAACGATCAGATTCTTTTTGTTTCAGTTTATTTATTTAAAGATAGCCCTTTGAGGCGAAAATGAAATTAAAAGCCGGTTACAACATCAATTGCAAAAATACAAAAAGTGCTAACTTTCCGGCTTTCAAGAGAGCAAATACATGACAATAAAAGAAAGATACAGAAAAACCATTGAATACTTCATGGTGAACAGGCCAGTTGCAGAAACAGAGCTGCATTACGGTAATCCGTTTGAACTTTTAGTGGCAGTGATACTTTCTGCTCAATGTACCGATAAAAGAGTCAATATGATAACGCCCCGATTACTGCAAAAGTTTCCTGATGCAAAATCATTATCTGAAGCCAAAGTCGAGGATATCTTTGAATTGATCAAATCGTGCTCATATCCAAACAATAAATCAAAGCATCTTAAGGCAATGGCAAAAATGCTGGTAACTGATTTTAATGGGAAAATTCCTTCCGAGCCTGAACAGCTTCAGAGATTACCTGGGGTAGGAAGAAAGACGGCCAATGTTGTAGCCTCAGTGGTATATAGCAGACCTGTTATGCCTGTAGATACTCATGTTTTCAGAGTGGCAAGGAGGATAGGTCTTGTGAAAAATGCAAAAACACCTCTTTCTGCAGAAAAAATACTTTCAGAAAACATACCTTCGGAACTGATCCATAAAGCCCATCACTGGCTATTGCTCCATGGCAGGTATGTTTGCAAAGCAAGAAATCCGATGTGCTTAGAATGCGGCTTAAACGGCTTTTGCCTGGAGTATACGTCTAAAAAGTTCTGAAGTCTTTATTAATCAGATACTTTTTTTATCATTTAAGAGTTAATAAGTTGGTCTGGCACATATTTTTATGCTTTGCAATTTTAAACAAGTTGAAATTACCAACAAATGATCGATTACAAGCAAAAATATGAAGAACTTGAGGAAGTAAACAGGAAGCTTGCTGCAGAGCTTGAAAAGATAAAAAGCAACCAGGTTAAGGAGGAAGTCATTTACGAACAATTTGCAGATATGCTTCCCGAAATGATATATGATGTCAACCTGGAGGGAAAAGTTCTTTATGCGAATAAATGCATTCTTGATTTCTTTGGTTTCACAAAAGAAGAAATTGAGAAGGGAGTTATGATATCAGAAGTATTTCCTGATAGTTTCATGACAATGATCCAAAATTTAAAATCACTCGAAAAGCCCGGACAAATTTCAAGCAATGAATATTTTGCCAGGAAAAGGGATGGATCCTTAGTACCTATACTTACTCACACTTTTGGCATTTTTCGTGATGGGAAGCCGGTCCGGTACAGGGGAGTTTTAATTGATATAAGCAGCCAAAAGAACTATGAAGAGCAGATAAACAGGGAGAAGACATTCCTGGAACATCTTATTGATTCAATCCCCGAAGCTATTGCAATAATTGACCATACCGGGAAAATAACAAAGATAAACACCGAGTTCACCAGATTGTTCGGATACCAGGTTGAAGAGGCAACGGGAAAAAATATTGATGATCTTATTGTTCCGGATGATCTCAAGAATGAAGCAGTGGGGATTGACAAACTTGCAAACGAACAAAGCAAAATAGAAAAGAATATTGTAAGGAAGAACAAATCTGGAAAAAGAATTAATGTTTTACTCATTGCCACTAATATTGTAATCAATGGAGAAATTGTTGCTCACCTTGGAATTTACAGAGATATTTCATTTGAAATCAAAAATCAGCTTATCCAGGAAATCCTTTACAATATTTCTACAGCAGCGCTTAACCAGTTGGATATTAAAGATATATACCCTACAATAGTTCATGAACTAAGTAAAATTTGGGACACAAATAATTTTTTCATTGCCCTGTATAACAAGGAAGATGATACTTTGTCGATGCCTTTTTTCGCTGATGAAAAGGATAGTTTTGAAATGGTTCCTGCACGTAAAACAATCACAAAATGGGTGATAAGCTTAAAAAAATCTGTTTTACTTAAGGAACAAGATCTCAGGAGCCTTGAGAATACAGGAGATATAGCCCTGATTGGTGCACCCTGCAAAGTCTGGATGGGAGTGCCGCTTAAGGCCGATAAAGAAATTATTGGAGTAATGGCACTTCAGGATTATCACGACGAAAACAAATTTTCACAGGATGATGTAAATGTTCTGGAGTTTATTGCAAATCAAATTGCCATAGCAATCCAGAGAAGAACTATGCTAGATAATCTTATTCATGCAAGCATGAAGGCTGAGGAAGCTGCCAAATCAAAACAGCAATTCATGTCAACAATGAGTCATGAAATAAGGACACCACTAAATGAAGTTATCGGAATAACCAACCTCCTCTTGCAAGGGAATCCGAGAGAAGATCAGATGGATTACATTAAAACTCTAAGGTTTTCAGGAAACCATCTTCTAACTCTTGTTAATGATGTCCTCGACTTTAACAAAATGGAGTCGGGGAAAATAGTCTTCGAACAGATTCAATTTAATCTTGGAGATTTCCTGAAAGACATAATGAGGACGTATTCGTTCAGATCAAAAGCTAAAAACCTGGAATTTGACATTTTGAGCAAGGATGATCTGCCGGTCGAAGTAATAGGAGATTCAATCAGGCTTAACCAGATTCTGTCGAATCTTTTATCTAACGCATTAAAATTTACTCATAAAGGAGGCATTTATTTAATCATAAATGAGCTTGAGAGGAGTGAAAACAAAATTAAGATTGAATTCCGGTTAAAAGACACGGGGCTGGGTATCCCTAAGGATAAACAGGGAATTATTTTTGATAGTTATACACAGGCATCCCCTGACACCACACGACAATATGGGGGTACAGGATTAGGCCTGGCGATATGTAAAAGGCTTGTTGAACTCCAGGGTGGTAAAATTGAGGTTGAAAGTGAACCCGGTGTAGGATCTACATTCAAATTCTTTCTTCCCTTTGGTATCCCGGAAAAAACGGAATTATCTAAACCGGCTGAAAAATCAGAATCATTTACCGGTCTTGAAGGTAAAAAGATATTAATGGCTGAAGACAACAAGATTAATTTCTTTGTTGCCAATAAATTTCTTGTGAACTGGGGTATTAAAGTCACACATGCAGAGAATGGCAAAATTGCTCTTGATTTACTAAAAAATGAAGATTTTGATCTGATAATTATGGATCTTCATATGCCTGTTATGGACGGAATAGAAGCAACACGTATTATCAGAGAATCTCCTGATCCCAGGATAAGGACCATACCGGTTATAGCCCTGACAGCAGCAATAATGTCGGAGAGTCATGACAAAATAGAAGGTCTGGCTATTAATGATTATGTGCTTAAACCTTTCAAGCCAAGGGATTTATTTGATAAGATCTACAGGAATATACGATAGTCAGGCTTTATTGTTTTATTTTATACAATTCCGGCTCACATACTCTGTGGCCTTTTTGTTACCAAGACTGAGAGATTTTCTGAAATCAAAACAGGCATCATTTATTTTACCTGAATTTAATAGTGATATTCCTTTATTCAGCCATACATCTGAGTTGCCGGGCTGAAGATCAAGGGACATACTGTAATCTTTAATTGCAAATTCCCACGACCGTGAAGTAAAATATGAGTTCCCCCTGTCGATATAGCACTGTGGATCAAAAGGATGCAATTTAAGGTTCTTATTAAAGTATTCAATTGCTTTAAGATTATCACCTCGTGCAGATTCAAGGCGGCCTGCCATTCCCAGCGCCTTGACACTTTCCGGATAACAATCAAGATATTTCTCAACATCCTGAAGAGCTTTATCAAGTTGGCCTGTTTTCTTATAACAATCAGACCTGGAGATAAGAAGTTCAGGATCAGGAATGCCTGTTTCGAGCATTTTTGTATAAGTATTGATGGCACCGGCAAAATTCCCAGAACTTTCCTGCGCTTTCCCAAGAACTCTGAGGTACTTTTCATTTTCAGGCTTTTCTGCTAATAAAATCGTTAGAGCCTTTATTGTTTCAGAATATTTCATCCCCGCCAGGTTAATTATTGCACCAGCATAAATGGTATTCCTATTCTCAGGGTATTGTCTCGACAATAATGATAAAATATTCTTAGCCTCTTCCAGGTTGGAAGTTGATAAATAGTATTCAATTTCCGAGACGCTCTTTTCATCAAGGCTGTACCATTCTTTTTTCCAGAATTGTTTCCATTCCGGCCTGTTTTCGATAATGCTGAATGAAGGATCCAGCATTATTTCCTTTTCACTTTTTTTAAAGTCAGATCTAAGACACTGTTCCAAATGGTATACTGCTGTTGCAGCATCACCTTTCAGGCCGTATATTCTTGCCAGGTAATATTCTCCGGAAAAAGGTGTGATTAAGTTGGCCGAATTAAGATCATTTATTGCTTTTGAGTAGTCTCCTGCTGCCATATATGCCTCAGCACGCTGCAAATAGATCCGATAGTCTGAAGATTGTCCAAGTGCATCTGTAAGCAAATTGATTCCTTCAGACGGTTTTCCTGATTCGGTAAGAGCTTTAGCTTTAAGTAACAGGTCAACCGGCTTCTGTCCATTAAGGAAAGCCGGAAATAAAACAATCAATATAAAAACCACGAATTTCTTCATACCAGAAAACAAACAGATATCATTTTAGTACTTCAACATTTATTTTGGCACCTTTTTCAGTAATTACATGAATAAATCCGTGAAGATGGAATTGTTCAATACCCGAAATTCTTCTTTCAAAAACCTCACACTGATAGAAATAAACACCAGGTGAAACGATCTTTCCTTTGTATGTTCCATCCCAGTTGATTTTTGGTTCATCAGTCTGGAAAACAAGTATCCCATTGCGATTGAATATCTTAAGATCAATCTTCTCAACAAGACCTGATGTCTTTGCTATTAGTTTGTCATTAATGTTATCACCATTGGGGGTAAACACATTCGGTATTTCATAGAAATTACAAGAATCAATACATATCATTTCCGATTTTATACTTTCATTCCCTTCAATGTCAAAAGCAGAAACTGCATAGCATCCTGAAATTACCTCTCCGGGATAATGCCTGTAAATAAAAGTATTTTTGTCGTTTATCGTATGTATTATCGTCAGGTTATCTTCATTCATTAATTTGTAATAAATATTGTAACCGGCTATATCATCGAGGCAACCCGGAACAGAAACAGACCATCTGATAATATTGTAAAGGCTGTCGCATTGAGAACTGACAGTTATCTCAGGTTTGCATGGTGGTTCATTGTCAACAGGAGTTGCACAGGCTATCTGTGAAAAGTTTATCAGACCTTTTGGCATGCCTTCTTTTACATATCCGCCTACTGATTTTACCTTATAGCAGTATTGCTTCCCGTTAATTAGACCAGGATCGGTAAAAGAAAGCTGATTGGTTGAACCGATTGAATCGTATCTCATTGTAGATTCATTAAGCCTGTAAAAATCGTATCTTGAATTTATCCATGGCACATTACGTGAAATGGTAAATCTGACTTTTCTGTCTCCGGGACTTGCGGTCAGGAATACTGACGACGCATAACCAGGCTCTCCGATTAAGAATCTGTTTCCGGGGGCATTATTGTACAACTCTATTTTATATATATACCCGTAAGCCTGGGTATTAATTAGGGTATCAATAAATATTGTTTCGTTTAAAGTTGCCGTTTGTATAGATCTTATCTGCTGATAATTTGTTCCGGTGATTCCTTCTGCTCTGTAAATAAGATATTCGTAAGGTCCATTTGCAGGGATTGTATCCAGACGGTCAGGTTTCACCCATCTTAAATAAACTGATCCATTGGTTGTTGATGTGTTCCTTACACTTACGTTGGTTATCACAGGAATACCTGATACAAGAGCAGATGAGATTTCGTTTGAGGCTTTGCTCTCAGTGCCGTTAGGATAAACGGCGACAATCCGGTAAGCATATTCTTTTCCATACTGTAATCCCTGTCCGTTATCGGTATCAACAAAAGTTGTCACTGAACTTCCTTCAATATATCCGACCTTAACAAATCCTGCAGATGATGGTAATCCTGCTGTGCATGAATCAGGTTTAAAAGAAGAAGCTCCTTCACGCCTGTAAATGCTGAAACCGGTTATATAGCTGGTGCCATAGTTATTCCACCTTAAACGAATGAATTTGCCTTCAGGAAGAGCGCTTACCAACAAAGGCGGAGGACCCAGAACCTTTATCTTCATATTGTCAATGTCAGATAATTTAAGCTCACCACTGTAATCATCCGATTTGATTATTATATCGTATGGTTGTGTCCTTACTGTTTCATAGCATGGGGTCCAACGAAACCTTGATGATGCAAAACCTGCAAGGGAATCGACTTTTGTGAAGGTTGCAGGACAGTCTGTGATAGTGAAAACACCGGACGTTGCTTTCAGAGAGAGGAAATCTTTGTTTTCATCAGTGGCTGTAACAATGAACTCCACAGTTTTGCCAGCCTCCACACATAGATCTTTTAAGGGGCCGTTTATTGGCGGTTTATTCTTAGTATCATATACTTCAATCTGCATGTCTCTTACCACCATTCCAATTTTTTTACCGTATCTCCATTCCTGAATTTCCATTGCAACATTATACTTGCCAGTATCGGCAGGTGTATTCCATATAAGATCACCGGTAATTGAGTCGACCTTAATAAAATTAGTTGCTGGTGGCAATGTGTAGTTTTCAATTGGTTTCCCATCTTCCCGGGTACAGACCGTTAACTTGTATGAGAGACTGTCCCCGTCCGGATCATAGGCTGCGGGATTATGAATAAACACATAACCACGGGCAGCCTTGTCATAAGGAGGATTAAGAAGGACAGGTGTACTGTTCCTTCCAATTGCGGGATTTACTATTAAAGTTGTTGAAATTGAGAAGACTACATTTACTGAATTAGGGATATTCTTTACATTCGCGTTCCTGTTAGGATCCTGAACCACTATTTTGTAAACACCAGGTCCGGGATATGTATGATTAATCGTGTATATATTTCTTTTATAATAGTTGGGAAGGAACAAAATGCTGTTCCTTTGTGCTATTGAGGTTGTATTATCTCCCCAGCTTACCTCAAGCTGAGGTCTGTCAGCATAACTTAATGTATAAGTAAATGTGGTTATTGTTATCTCATATGTCAGATCTGAAAGCTGAACATATGTTATTTCTCCAGCCCTGTTATGGGTAGCATTTATTTTCATATTGCCTGTCAGAAAAAGCAACATAATAATCAAAATTCCTCTTGCCAGATTCTTCACTTTAAATGCTTCTTTTTATTTAATTTTAAATGTTTGCTCGGTCCTTTCAGGGGTAAGTTTAATACCTTCTTCATAATCATTTACCCTAAGTATAACCATATTAGCCTGATCATTATACAGAGAGGTCATAATAAGGTTTTTTATTGTAACTACGGAAATTTTCCTGTCAATCTTAATTGACATATTCAAACTGAGTTCATTGTCATTAAGACTTAGATTTTCAAGATGCGGGATAAACAATTGATCATTGACAATAATCTTGACTTTTTCATTAGTATATTTCATAATACCATCTTTCAGAGATGAATTAAAGGCAACTGAATTATGAATTAATTCCGGTTGGGTCTTAAAACCTGAATCAAGAAGGAAATCATCATAATAGATTTTAAGAAACAAATTAAATGACTCTCTATCCGGGTCGTAATCAACGCTTAAAAGTGAAACATGAACCGGATGAAGTACCAAAAAAACTGAAAAAAGAAGGATATTTAACATAAAATGATCCTTTCAAGTAACTTATTAACTTCAAAAATCAGACCAACAACTTAATTTTAATCAACAATATCCACTCTGTCTTTTAAATATTCGACTGAACCCACTTCAATAAATGAAAATCCAGACCCTCCTGAAAAATTACCTGCAAGAACAACTATTACGTCTTCATTTTTAAGATCATGACGACGGGTAAGATCAGTCAAAGCAATTTTCAGGAAATCGTCAATTGATTTCTTCCTTTCCTGGTAATTGGCATAAACTCCGTACGACAAAGCAAGTTCCCTCATAGTACGCTTTGAATAACACTGGGCAAGTATAAGTTTGTATCCACGGTATGCGCACATATCTCTTATTGTTCTGCCCATGACAGTATCAGCAATTATTGCCCGCGCATCGATTCTTACAGATGTCTTGACTGCAACTTTGGCAAGATACGCTGAGATTTCACCTTTGGTATTGCCTGAAGGCATATCGATAAATTTTTCCTTGTCATTTTCAGCCTCAATTGACACTTTTGTCATTGTCTTTACCGCTTCAACAGGGTATTTTCCGCTTGCTGTTTCCCCGCTAAGCATTATGGCATCTGTTTGTGAATAAATTGCACTTGCAATATCGCTTACTTCTGCCCGGGTAGGTCTCGGATTTGATATCATTGAATGCAGCATCTGAGTTGCGACAATCACGGGTTTTCTCTTGTTTATGCATTTTGAAATTATCATCCGCTGAATGGCTGGTATTTTTTCATATGGAATTTCGATAGCAAGATCTCCTCTGGCGACCATTATGCCATAAACGTGCTCAAGTATTTCATCGAAATTTTCAACACCCTCCTCATTCTCAATCTTTGCAATAATTTTGATATTGCTTTCATACTGATCAAGCAGTTCCTGAACATCAATAACATCCTGTTTTGATCTAACAAACGAATGTGCGATGAAATCAATTTCATGTTCAACTGCCATCTTTATAAATTCTTTGTCTTTATCAGTAACAGACGGCAGACATATTTTGATTCCGGGGAGATTAACACTTTTTCTTGATCCCAGCGATCCGTCATTTTCAATAATGCATTCAAGAAATCCATTGTCTTTTCTGACCGCCCTGAGTTCTATTTCACCATCATCAATAAGTATTGTTGTCCCTTCCGGAATTTCAGATACGAACTTGCCATAGTTCACATAAATTATCTCCTGAGTTGTTTTCTGAGTGGGGTCGCCTGCCATCAGGATTTTACCACCGCTTAACAGCTCTACCGGTTTGTCACACTCAGTTGTCCTTATTTCCGGACCTTTGGTATCAAGAAGAATGGCAATCTGGTCAGAGACTTTCCTGACATTTTCGATAATTCTTAAAGCCCCTTGAATATCAAGGTGGGCAGAATTGATCCTGATCACGTCGACTCCCTCTTTGTATATTTCGCTTATAAATTCAGGATCACAACGTTTGTCGGAAATTGTTGCAACAATTTTGGTCCTTTTATTCATCCTGCTCATCTGTCAAACTTTTGATTTTGATTTTTCAACAAGCGCTTCAACTGCCAGCCTGTA
This sequence comes from uncultured Rikenellaceae bacterium, assembly GCA_964514725.1. Taxonomy (GTDB): domain Bacteria; phylum Bacteroidota; class Bacteroidia; order Bacteroidales; family VadinHA17; genus LD21. Next base: position 191,271 of record CAZEUL010000003.1, on the reverse strand, counting down.
ACCATCCAGGCCCAGGCCGATAATGCTGCCGGAACAATACCTACCTACAAGACTGTCATGACGAAACTGTTCCCTGGCCTGAACATTTGAAATATGTACCTCAACAACAGGAATACTGATGGCCGCAACAGCATCTCCTATAGCTACTGATGTGTGTGTGTAACCGGCAGGATTAAGAATTATACCATCGTAAGATGATCCGGCATTATGAATTTCATTGATAAGCTCCCCTTCCACATTACTCTGAAAATAACCGAAAGTTATTTCTGGGTACCTTCTACGTAACAAAGAAAGATATTCATCAAATGATGTTTTACCGTATTTTTCCGGCTCTCTTTTTCCCAAGAGGTTCAGATTGGGGCCGTTAATTATCATTATTTTCATTATATGCAAAGATCTTGATATATTATTTGTAAAATTATGAAAAAAAAACAAGTGTTTATTAATCTATCAGAATATGCTGAAAATGAAATATTTGAATTTAAAATTCCAATCTTGACAAGTTTACTTTAAACAAATGTTGATAATTTCAGAATGTGAAATATTTAAAAATTTCTGAACAGGTCTTTTGAGAAGTTTATGTAATTATCAAACAATCTATTTATTTTCAATTATATACTAATCTTATGATGCAAACATTGAGAACACAACCTCCAAAGTAAAAAATTGTATTATTAATAATTTAGCTTCATGAATTATTCTAATATTACGTGGAACCAGACTTACCATAAGTTAATGATCCCACCCTAAAAGTGCAATAAACTCACAATTAATAATAAACATCGATAGTATTCAATAATAATATCAATAAAACTAAAATCAAAAATGAAAACATTATTAACGGGAATTTTGTTTTTGTCAAATTCTTTTCTATTGTGTTCTCAGAACCAGGAGAAAGATGAGTTAAAAAGGATTAAATATTACGATCATGATTCTTACCTGATTGAGGGTACCATCAGCCAGGATCTGGTGAAAGAGAATCTTTTTGACAGGCTGCCGTTATCATATAAAACCATTGTAAGAGAGCCTGTCTGGGAATTATCAAAGCACTCTGCAGGTATTTCTGTAAGATTTTTTTCAAATACTACTTCTATTTCGGTTAAATGGGAGGTGTTGAATGACTCTAAAATGAATCACATGGCAGAGACAGGAATTAAGGGAATAGATCTGTATTTCAAAGGGAAGAACAGCTGGCAGTATGTCAATACAGCAAGACCGGAAGGAAAAATCAACGAATTCTTACTGGTTAATAATATGAAATCAGAACCCAGGGAGTATAAATTGTACCTGCCTTTATATGATGGGGTAGCAAGGCTTGAAATAGGAATTGACAGTCAAAGTTATATTAGCAAACCGACAAAGAATAAAGGAAAACCTATAGTCTTTTATGGTACAAGCATCACTCAGGGAGGATGTGCATCCAGGCCAGGAATGGTGCATACAAGTATAATATCCAGAAAACTTGATATAGAATGCATAAATTTCGGATTCAGTGGAAACGGGAAAATGGAAAAACCAATTGTAGATCTTATTTCTGACATTGATGCATGCTTTTATGTAATTGAATGCGCTGAAAACATGACGCCTGAGGAAATAAGTGAGAACTCAGCTCCTCTTGTAGAAGCAATAAGAAAAAAACATCCTGTAACACCGATAGTATTTGTAAACAACCTGATTTATGAAAAAACATCACTTGATGAATCAGCTTTGACTGGTCTTATAAAAAAGAATGAAATGTGTGAGAAAGTGTTTAAAAGCCTGATTGATATGGGATTCAAAAACATTCATTTTGTTGATAAAAAAGGTGCGATCGGTTATGACCATGAAGCAACTGTTGACGGCGTTCATTTTACCGATCTTGGATTTTTAAGATACGCTGATTTTCTTATAGAGAGGTTCAGGGGATTTGGATTACCACTTCATTGAGGCTTTAAATCAGGATTTTTTTCACGACCTCTTCCATGATATTTGGAGATCCTGCCATTACAGCGTAGTTTCTCACAGAAGCACCTTTATCAAGGATAAAATGAATATCATTTCCGTCTATGTCTTTAATTTCACCTCCCGCTTCAGTAATTATCAAACCTAAGCCGGAGATGTCCCAGATCCTGGTAAAAAGATTAATACAACCTCCAAATTTCCCTTCAGCGACCATGAGAAAATCGACGAGTGAGTTGGTGGAACGGATGCTCCTTGATGACTTAACAACATTTTTGTAAATATTCAAACACTTTGTGAGAAGTTCCTCATCATCAGTGTAATCAACCGAAAAGGCGAACAAGGAATTTTTGAGTGACTTTTGTTCTTTTATCTTTATGGGTTCATTATTTCTCAATGCACCCTTTCCCAGCTCAGCAAAATAGATAACATTGCTCACCGGAAGATATGCACCGGCCATAAAGGGATCGCTGTTTTTGAAAAGTGTTATCAAGACTCCGAACCATGGAACTGCAGAGGCATAATTTGATGTCCCGTCGAGTGGGTCAATTACCCAGGTAAAATCAGAATTGTTATCAACAAAACCACTCTCCTCCGATATTATATTGTGAGTAGGATACTTCTTAATTATTTTTCCTGCTATCAGATCATCGCTCCTGTAGTCTGCTGAAGTGACAATGCTGCTCTGCGACTCTTTGATATTGGACTTAATTTCCTGACCGAAATTCTTCAAAAGGTATTCACCTGATGCAAAAAGGCATTCAATTAATGTTCTCTTCATTTCAATTATTTCTAAAATATTCCGAATACTACATGAATCTGTTCTATTAATAACTCTAAATTTATTAATAAGATCAATACGAAGACACGTTATATCATAATATACACCGGTACAAACAAAACATGGGTTAAAACAATGACCATTTCATTTCTGTTTTTTGATCAGAAAATAGTTAGATTCGCGTGGAAGAATAAGTTAATTGAAAAATATAATGAGCCTGACATGGAAAGAATCATTCAAAAATTTTGAGATTTATCTCAGGCTTGAGAAATCATTGTCAGAAAACAGTATTGAAGCATATCTTGATGACGTTCATAAGCTCGAAAAGTTCGCCGGTGATTCCGGAAGGGATATAACGCCAGCCTCTGTAAGTTACAATGATCTTAAGGAATTTCTTAAATGGCTTGGGCATGAATCAGTAAATCCAAGAACCCAGGCGAGGATAATTTCAGGAATAAGGGCCTTTTTCAGGTTTCTTCTTATCGATGGAGAAATAAATGAAAATCCGTCAGCTCTCATTGAGTCGCCAAGAATTGGTTTAAAAATGCCTGAAGTCCTGTCAGTGGAAGAAATTGAAAGGATAATAGCAGGTATTGACTTAAGCAAATCAGAAGGTCATAGGAACAAGGCGATAATAGAAACTTTGTACGGATGCGGATTAAGGGTTTCGGAACTGGTGAATCTAAGGCTTACTGACATTCATCCCGGTGACGGTTTTGTCAATGTTACCGGCAAGGGTGGCAAGCAGAGGCTTGTTCCAATAGGCAGAAAAGCATTAAAAGAGATTGAACTCTACAAGACTGACAGGAACCGCCTCCCTGTGATTCACGATAGGAATATCATTTTCCTCAACAGGAGGGGGAAAAAATTAACCAGAGCCATGATTTTTTCAATTATCAGGGAATTGGCAGAAAAGGCTGGAATAAACAAAAGGGTAAGTCCGCATACTTTCAGGCATTCATTTGCTACACATATGGTTGAAGCTGGAGCCGACCTCCGTGCAGTTCAGGAGATGCTGGGGCATGAATCAATAATTACGACTGAGATCTATACTCATATTGACAGAAGTTTCCTCCGTGATACTCTAAAAATGTTTCATCCCCGAGCCTGATTTTTCTTTCCTTTTATGAAATTGAATTTATTATATTAAATTTGCACCTTATTTTGAAAATCTAAAAATTAAGTTAATCTCAAATTAATAAAAGTATGTCAAAAGTTAAGAGAGTTTATTCCTTTGGAAGGAAGACCGCTGAGGGCAGAGCCGATATGAAAAACCTTCTTGGAGGTAAAGGCGCCAATCTTGCTGAAATGTGTCTTCTTGGCCTTCCGGTACCAGCCGGTTTCACAATTACTACCGAAGCCTGTAACGAATATTACAAAAACAATTGTACTCTTCCTAAGGATCTTATGCCTGAAGTATGGGCAGCAATGAAAGTAACTGAAGAGACAATGGGTATGAAGTATGGTGATCCTGAAAATGCCCTGTTGGTTTCATGCCGTTCAGGCGCACGCAAGTCAATGCCGGGAATGATGGATACGGTCCTTAACATAGGATTATGTACAGCTACTATTCCGGGTTTTTTGAAAAAAACAAATAATCCTCGTTTCGTATGGGATTCCTACCGGCGGCTGATTATGATGTATGCTGATGTAGTAATGGAAAAAGCAGAAGGAGTGGAACTTGGAGAAGGCAAAGGAATAAGAAAGCAGCTTGATGAGATGCTTGATGAATTTAAGCACAAGAAGGGTTATAAATCGGATACAGAAATAACAGCTGATGAGCTTAAGGATCTTGCAGAAAAATTTAAAAAGAAAGTGAAGCAGGTTCTGGGCAAACCATTCCCTGATGATGCAAAAGAGCAGCTGGAAGGAAGTATTAAGGCAGTATTCAAGAGCTGGAACGGCAAGAAAGCTGTTTCATATCGACGTATCGAAGGCATCCCTGATGATTGGGGTACGGCTGTTAATGTACAGGCAATGGTATTCGGGAATATGGGTGATACTTCTGCTACCGGTGTTGCATTTACCCGTAATCCGGCTACCGGGGAAAACCTTTTCTACGGAGAATGGCTGGTGAATGCTCAGGGAGAAGATGTGGTAGCAGGTATCAGAACGCCCAGTCCTCTTAATAATGAGACAAAAAACGAACAGAACAAGCATCTGAAAAGCATGGAGGAAGCTATGCCTCAGACATACAAGGAACTTTGTGAAATAAGAGAAATCCTTGAAAAGTCATTCCGCGATATGCTTGACATAGAATTCACAATCCAGGAAGGAAAACTCTATATGCTCCAGTGCAGGGCGGGAAAGAGAACAGGAACTGCCGCTCTCAACATGGCCATGGACATGCTTAAGGAAAAACTTATAGATGAAAAAACAGCGATAATGAGGGTTGATCCCGCACAGCTTGATGAACTTCTCCACCCAATCTGTGATCCCAATGCTGAAAAGAAAGTTAAACCAATAGTAAAAGGTCTTCCCGCTGGCCCTGGTGCCGCTGTGGGAAAAATAGTATTCACAGCTGAGGATGCCGTTGCCTGGAATCGCAAGGGGAATAAGGTTATACTTGTACGTGAAGAAACTAATCCTGAAGATGTTGAAGGGATGAGGGCTGCAGAAGGGATTCTGACTGCTCGTGGAGGTATGACATCGCACGCTGCGCTTGTTGCACGTGGATGGGGAAAATGCTGTATCGTTGGGGCTGGTGCACTTCATGTTGACACAGCAGGGAAAAAGGCAAAAGTTACCGGTACTGATATTGTACTTAAAGAGGGAGATGTTATTACTCTCAATGGTACAAGAGGAAATGTATATGTTGGTGCCTTATCACTTATGGATGCATCTGAGAATCCTCGTTTCCAGAGCTTTATGAAACTGGTTGATAAATATCGGAAGATGGGTGTGCGTACTAATGCAGATACTGCGGAAGATGCAAAGATCGCTCGAGATTTTGGTGCTGAAGGAATTGGACTTTTCAGAACAGAACACATGTTTTATGGTAAGGGCTCAGAGCAGCCGTTGTTCCTTCTTCGCAAAATGATCCTCAGCGCAAATGAGGCTGAAAGGAGAAAAGCCCTTAATGAGCTGTTCAAATACGTTAAGAAGGATATGAAAGCTACACTTGAGGCAATGGATGGCTTGCCAGTGACCTTCAGGCTTCTTGATCCACCTCTTCATGAATTTGTTCCGCAGAGTCCGGAAAAACAGGCTGAACTTGCCAAAGCACTGGGTATCAAAAAATCAGATGTGGCAAAACGAGGAGAGGCTCTTCATGAAAGCAACCCAATGATGGGACACCGCGGTGTGCGTCTTGGCATTACCTATCCGGAAATCACAGAAATGCAGGTTCGTGCAATGTTTGAGGCATCAGCAGAACTCCTGAAAGCCAAAAAACATCCTAAACCTGAACTTATGGTGCCTGTTACATGCGATGTTTCAGAGCTTGATGTTACAAAGAAAGTTGTCGACACAGTTTATACCGAAGTCTTAAAAAAATCAGGACTTAAGAAGATCGATTATAAATATGGTACAATGATCGAGATTCCAAGAGCAACACTTCTGTCTGACCGTATGGCAAAATCGGCTGAGTTCTTTTCTTTTGGAACAAACGACCTGACACAAATGACTTTTGGCTTCAGTCGTGATGATATAGGAGGATTCCTTCACGATTATCTGGATAAGAAAATGCTCCCTGCAGATCCTTTCCAGACTATTGACCAAGATGGAGTAGGACAGCTTATAAAAATGTCCGTCGAAAAAGGCCGGTCAACCAGACCTGACCTTAAAGTAGGTATCTGTGGTGAACAGGGCGGAGATCCTGCCTCAGTTGAATTCTGCTTCAAGACCGGACTTACTTATGTCAGCTGTTCTCCTTTCAGAGTTCCGATTGCAAGACTTGCAGCAGCACAGGCTTCAGTAAAATATGGCAAATAATTCAAAAAACCTAAAAATTAAAAGGGCATCCGTATGGTGCCCTTTTAATTTTCATGGCCTGACCCTTTAAAAAACAAAAACCTGTGACTATCAATAAGACCTTTAAAGAGTATTTTACCCTGGTTGACAAATTATTTTTTTAAGAAAAAATAATCAATCAAATGGTTATCATTTTAATATTGATACATTTGAAATTTATAACACCAGTAACAGAATAAACCATGATCACATCTGAAGATCTGGCAAAATACGGTATTGAAACCCCCGTAGAGATAATTTATAATCCCTCTTATAATGATTTGTTCCTCGAAGAAACACGTCCGGAACTTACAGGCTGTGAAAAAGGTGTTATAACCTCATCAGGTGCCGTGGCTGTTGATACAGGGATTTTTACAGGCCGCTCTCCCAATGACAAGTACGTCGTTCTTGATGATACCACGAGAGATACTGTCTGGTGGAAATCTGAAAAAGCGAAAATCTCAAGTAATAAGCCTATCCCCATCGAAATATGGGACCATTGCCGGAAAATTGCTGCCAAACAACTATCTGGTAAAAGACTATTTGTAATAGATTGTTTTTGCGGTGCAAGCAGGGAAACTCAGCTTAACGTCAGGTTTGTCATGGAAGTTGCATGGCAGGCTCACTTCGTTAAAAATATGTTTATTCGACCAAGCCAGGATGAGCTTGACAAATTCAAACCACAATTTGTAGTACTCAACGCCAGTAAGGCAGTAAATCCTGACTGGCAAAAGCAGGGACTCAATTCGGAAAACTTTATTTTCTTCAACATATCGGCAGGGATGGCAGTAATAGGGGGAACCTGGTATGGAGGTGAGATGAAAAAGGGTTTGTTTTCCATCATGAATTATCATCTGCCATTAAAAGGCATCGCTTCGATGCATTGCTCTGCAAATGTAGGTAAGAAGGGAGATGTAGCCATCTTTTTCGGACTTTCAGGCACAGGAAAAACTACTCTTTCTACAGATCCCAAAAGAGCCTTAATAGGTGATGATGAACATGGATGGGACAGTAATGGGGTTTTTAATTTTGAAGGAGGTTGTTATGCAAAGTGTATCGGTTTGAAAAAGGAGAAAGAACCGGAGATCTATAATGCTATCAGAAGGGATGCTTTACTCGAAAATGTTGTCGTCCTTCCTGATGGCAGCATAGATTTCGATAATGATTCGAAAACTGAAAATACTAGGGTTTCCTACCCTATTTACCATATAAAGAATATTGTTAAACCTGTTTCAAGAGCGGGACATGCCAAGAAAGTAATCTTTCTTACCGCAGATACATTTGGAGTGTTACCGCCTGTCAGCAAACTCACTGATGAACAGACCGAATATTATTTCCTGAGTGGATATTCTGCCAAGATCGCTGGAACCGAAAGAGGGATTGTTGAACCTGTTCCTGCCTTTTCTGCTTGCTTTGGATCTGTTTTTCTGATGCTTGACCCGGTGATTTATGCAAAAGAGCTTACAAAAAAGATGAAAGCTTTCGGTGCTGAAGCATGGCTGGTCAATACAGGATGGACAGGAGGCCCTTATAGCACCGGAACAAGAATTGATCTTTCAGTTACACGAAAAATCATAAATTCAATTATCGACAACTCAATTAACAAACATAATTTTAATAACCTGCCTATTTTCAATCTTAGCATACCTTCAAAGATTGAAGGAATTGACAGTGATCTGCTTGATCCGCAAAAAGTATGGAGTTCACCTTTAAAATGGAGAATTGCAGCTACCGATCTGGCCTTAAAATTCATAACCAATTTCAATAAGTTCTCAGCAAATGATGAGGCAATGCTACTTACGGAATATGGTCCGAAATTATAATAATATTGTTTTTCATGATCGCGATTAAATACGCAACAGTCTTTATCCTGGCATATCTCCTGGGATCAATTGCAACAGCTGTGTGGATCGGAAGAATCTTTCACAAGGTTGACGTACGGGAACATGGTAGCGGAAATGCAGGGACAGCTAATGTAATAAGGGTACTGGGATGGAAAACTGGAATTCCAGTACTGTTGATTGATATAATGAAAGGATTCCTTGCATCCTTGTTGCCTTCAATATTCAATCTTGCAGAGGCAGGTTCTGCAACACTTGTCAATCTTCAGATCCTGGCAGGACTTCTGGCAATAACAGGTCATATTTTCCCTGTTTTCGCAGGCTTCAGGGGTGGAAAAGGAGTTGCTACTGTTTTTGGAGTATTACTTGCTCTTAACCCCTTACTTACAGTTTCATGTTTTGGAGTTTTCCTGCTGGTATTTTTAATTACCGGATACGTCTCATTGTCATCAATAAGTGCAGGAGTCTCCTTTCCCTTACTTTTATTCCTGTTCTTTAACACACCTTCACTGATATTCAAGGTGTTTGCAGTAATTGTGGCAATTGCACTTATTATTACTCACAGGAAAAATATTTCAAGACTCCTAAGGGGAGAAGAATCAAAACTATTTCAGAAAGGTTCCGCTGACAAGGCACTTCAGCAAAAAAGTTGATTTTGGAATAAACATCAAAATCTCTGGTTTCAATATTGTTCCAGTAACTCAATTCTTTTGCTGATGGGTGGATGTGTTGAAAAAAGGTTGGCAAAAGAAAATGTCGATTTTTGTTCCTCCTCCTGAGGATTCTCAATAAACATTTGAGCCACATCCTTTCTTCTGACAGCTTCAATAGTAGGGTCAACAGATATCTTTCTCAGGGCTGAAGCAAGTGAAAGCGGTCTTCTTGTAAGTTCTGCGGAACCGGCATCTGCAAGGAATTCTCTTTTTCTTGATATTGCAAAACGGAAAAGTGTTGCAAGCAGGTAACCCAGAAGTGCCAAAAGAAGGGCAATCAAAATCCCCGCTCCTTCTTTCTTTCCTCTTCCTATTCTGCCGAAACGAAGTGATCTGAACAACATTTCCGTTATAAAACCAAAGATACCCACAAAAACTATCGTAATAATTAGGAGTCTGACATCCCGGTTTCTGATATGCGTAAGTTCGTGTGCAATAACTGCTTCAAGCTCATCATCGTCAAGCTTTTTGATGATGCCCCGTGAAAGCGAAACTGTATACGTTTTTGGATTTATTCCGCTTGCAAAAGCATTCAATGAATCATCCTCAATAATATTGATCTTTGGCAAAGGCATTCCAGATGCAATGCAAAGGTTCTCGACAAGGTTATAAACTCTTTTGTTTTCCTTTCTTTCAAGAGGCTTTGAATTTGTGGCTGCATTTATTATGGAAGTGTGAGAAAACCACGCGACAATAAACCAGACAATTACTCCTGCAGTAATCCATGGAATTGTATTTAAAAATGAGCGGTTTACCTGTACTAATCCATATTGTTCATTTTCAATACCAACCGACATAAAGAAAAAAAAGAGCCAGGTTAGACCATAGAAAACCAGCGGAAACATCAATAGAAGCACAATGGAGTTAATATTGTTTTTCCGGATCTGGCTCTGAAGACCGAAATACTTCATTTTACTGGAACTTTATCTGAGGAGGTTCTTCAATTGTTGTGCGTTTTTCCCCCAGATCGAACATGGGTTCACGCTTGAAATTGAAAAGTGTAGCAATCAGGTTTGATGGAAATACCTCGGTGGCCACATTAAGCTCTTTGGTAGCTGAATTAAAGAATCGCCTTGCAGCAGCAATCTTATTCTCTACATCTGAGATCTCATTCTGAAGATCAAGGAAATTCTGACTAGCCTTCAGATCGGGATATGCCTCTACAGACACTCTTAAACCATCAAGCGCAGTTGATAATCTTGTTTCTGCGGCTATTTTTTCATTAATAGTGTTGGCTTTTATTGCATTTGCTCTGGCTTCAGTTATTTCTGTAAGAACACCACGCTCATGAATCATATATCCTTTTACAGCTTCAACAAGCTGAGGTATAAGGTCATGCCTCTGTCTGAGCTGTACATCCACATCAGCAAATGCCTGCTCCCTGTTATTTCTTAGTTTTACAAGCCTGTTATAAAGTGAAACAGCTATCAGAAGCATTAACGCGATAATTGCTAAAATAATCAAAAAGACTCCCATGTTTCTTTGGATTAGATTAATATTTATTTTTACAGAGATAAAAATAGATATTTTGTCTGACATAATATTTAGGGTCTGACAAACAGAATTAAATAATAACCAATAAAAACAATAAAATGGAAAAAAGTCTTAAAGGAACGAAAACTGAACAGAATCTGCTCAAAGCTTTTGCAGGTGAATCACAGGCAAAAAACAGGTACGAGTTTGCAGCAAAAGTTGCTAAAGAGGAAGGTTATGAACAGATTGCAGGCATTTTTCTTGAAACTGCTTTGCAGGAGCAGCAGCATGCAAAAAGATTCTTCAATTTTCTTGAAGGAGGCATGGTTGAAATAACAGCCTGCTACCCGGCAGGTAAAACCGGAACGACAAAAGAGAACCTGGATGCTGCAGCAGCAGGAGAACATGAAGAGTGGAGCGATCTTTATCCCGCATTTGCAAAGGTCGCGGAAGAAGAGGGATTTAAGAATATTTCTTCTGCCTTTAAAGCAATTGCTGATGCGGAGAAAGGTCATGAAGAAAGATACAGGAAACTTCTTGAGAATATAATGAAAAACAAGGTTTTTGAGCGTGATGATAAGGTATTTTGGTATTGCAGGAAATGCGGTTATATTCATTTTGGAACAAAACCTCTGAAGAACTGCCCTGCATGTCTCCATCCCGCAAGTTATTTTGAACTTAAAGCTGAAAACTACTGATAAATGATTGATGGGAAAGAGATGCTTGAACTCATACTCAGGCGTCAGAGCGACAGGAAATACAGTGATAAACCGGTTGAAGCTGAGAAACTTGAAAGAATTTTGGAAGCAGGCAGAATGTCACCTTCTGCCTGCAACGCTCAACCTTGGAAATTTGTAGTGGCAACGGATCCTGATGTAACTAATGCAGTCTCTGAAGCTGCATCAGCAAAACTATTAGGGATGAATACATTTGTAAATCAGGCACCTGTTTTGATTGTCATCATAAGAGAACAACCCAATGTCACCTCAAGAATTGGAGGCACTTTAAAAAACAAGGACTACTCACATATTGACATTGGAATTGCCGCTGCAAATATCTGTCTCCAGGCTGCTGCCGAAGGTTTAGGATCGTGCATTATCGGATGGTTCGATGAAAAAAAAATCAGGAAAATATTGGGAATACCAGCTTCAAAAAGAGTTGAGCTATTAATAACAATTGGTTATTCATTGAGTGAAAGCAGGATAAAAAGAAGGAAACCCAAAGAAGAAACTGTTTCTTTTAATAAATATTAGCTGCATTCTTTTATTGAAAGAAATCTGATATACCGTTTATTGTCTTCGTAGTTAATTCAGGGATTCAAGTGCTGTTTTGATTCGTCGTACAGCTTCAACAAGAAGATCATCAGAATTAGCGTAAGAAATTCTTAAACAGGAAGGAGCACCAAATGAATCCCCTCCGACAACAGCCACATTTGCTTTGTCGAGAAGGAAAAGAGTCAGATCCTCAGAGTTGTTTATTGTAACATTTCCGTCTGATTTTCCAAAGTAAAAAGTAACATCAGGCATCACATAAAATGCACCCTGCGGAATTCTTATTTTTAACCCCCTGATCTCTTTAAGAAGTCTGCATATCAGGTCGCGCCGTCGAAGGAAGGCTTCTTTCATACGCTGCCTCGATCCATCTTCCCCTTCCAGGGCTGCAAGCGCAGCTCTTTGGGAAATTGAACTGACACCTGAAGTAAATTGCCCCTGGAGTTTGTTGCAGGCTTTGGCTATCCATACAGGAGCCCCTATATAACCAATTCTCCACCCTGTCATGGCGTAACCTTTTGATACACCGTTTACAGTTATCACCCTGTCGTAAACAAAGTCAAACGATGCCATGCTTACATGTTTACCCTCAAAAATAATATGTTCATATATCTCATCCGATATTACAAAAACGCCTTCATGTTTCTCAATAACCCGCGCGATCTCTTTTATCTCTTCTCCTGAATATACCATTCCGGTGGGATTTGAAGGTGAATTAAATATCAAGAGCCTTGTTTTCCCGGTAATTGCATTCTCAAGCTGTTCAGGACTGATTTTAAAATCTTTTTCAAGTCCGGCTTCAATTATTACTGGTCTGCCTCCCGCCAATATTACCTGGTCATAATAGCTAACCCAGTAAGGAGCAGGAATAATTACTTCATCACCGGGATTTACCAATGAAAGTATTACATTTATTATCGAATGCTTGCCGCCTCCGGATACAACGATCTGATCGGTAGAGTACTCAAGCCCGTTCTCTTCCCTGAACTTCCTTGAAATTGCCTTCCGGAGATCATCATATCCTTGCACTGGAGGATATTTTGTGTAATTGTCGTCTATCGCTTTTTTTGCAGCAGTCTTAATGTAATCGGGAGTATTGAAATCAGGTTCACCAAGGCTTAGACTTATGACATCGATCCCTTTTGCTTTAAGCTCCCTGCTTTTCTGTGCCATCGCAATAGTCTGTGAAACTGATAATGATTTGATTCTGTCAGAAAGATATTCCATTTTTAATCTGATATATTGTTTCTATTCAGTGTTGAACCAAATGTAGGAAGTAAAAACGACATCAGAAAGGGAAATTCCCCAGATTAGAATGACACTTAAAGAAATGTTTTCACTGGTTTAAAATCAATATCTCTGAACTAAAACTTTTTATCATTTGAAAAAATCAGAGAAATTGTCTTACGTTTGCAGAAAAAATATTATGGAATTACTGGCAGAGATACTTAAAATCTCGATTCCGGCAATCGTTGTGTTTCTTACTGCATGGATTCTGATCCGGAATATGATCAGGAATGATCAGAACATAAGAAGACATGAGATAATTATGCAGGGTTCACGGACTGTAACACCAATAAGGCTTCAGGCATACGAGAGGATAGTACTGTATCTTGAAAGGATTTCGATGGAATCTCTGCTTATACGAGTCAGCAGTCCCGACATGACAACAGGACAGCTGCAGTCAGCACTTCTGTCAACAATTAGAAGCGAATTTGAACATAATCTGTCGCAGCAGATCTATATGAGTCCACAAGCCTGGGAAGTAGTTAAAAATGCTAGATCCAATACAATTAAGCTTATCAACAGTGAAGCTGAAAAGCTAAAACCCGACACACCATCTATTGTACTGAGCAAGCAGCTCCTTGAAAAGATAATGGAGATGGATAAAGAACCGACAAGAGTGGCTATAGATTTTATCAAGGAAGAGGTTGCGAAAATATTATAATCCCAGGAGAAAGGGCAGCATCTGTATTTTGTTACCAGGGGCTTTATCAATAGTTCTTTGTGTATCAAGTGAATACCTGACCCTTTGTAAGGATAGATAATCAGCTTACCAATAGATCCTGTATACTCAGGAAGACATTTCGGCACAATTACTCCAAACAAGAATATCCTTTGGAGACTTTTGATACAACCCCTGTAAATTCTCAAGAATCGTTAACCAGGTTATGTTTTTTTACAGCAATTCAACACTTCTTCTAACAAACGTACTCAGCTCTTCCCCTCTTAACATATTATTTGCAAGCAATGCAAGATCTATCAGCTGTTTAACTATCTTATTCTGTGACCCGTAATTTTCAAGAAGCTCTTTTCTGGCTGATTCAACACTTTCGAGTTCCTTTCGGAGCTTTTCAAGATCGTCCTTCTCAAACTGGCTTATTTCTTCTGATTTTTTCTTTTTATGCTCATTCTCCATAAAGGAAATCTCATCTTTGATCCGGGTCATCTCTTTACTGTTTTCCTGAAGTTTGGTTCCTTCTTTTTCCTTCAGATCATCGGCAATTTTAATTATCAGAGGATGATTAAGATTCAGGACAATGTTATAACTGTCGGGCAGTTCACCATAAAAGTTCATTCCTCCTCCTAACTGCGACATCTCCTTCATTCTACGCATGAACTCCGACTGGGTAATAATGACCGGTGCATCATTTTCATCAAGAGTTTCTGTTACAACATTATACACCTCTTTGGCTTTAACTTTCACATTAAATACACTCTTAAGATCATCCTGTTGTTCCTTTGAAAGCTTTGATTCCTTAAGATTCTCCTTCTGAATAAGTTTTTCAATTACATCAGAGTCAACTCTGACAAACCTCGAGTCTTTAAACTTTGTTTCAAGATGATTAATAAGATGAATATCAAGCTGGCCGTCAAGATGAAGAACATCATAGCCCTTATTTTTTGCCTTTTCAATATATGTATATTGATCGGTTTTATTAGTTGAATATAGATATACCAGAGTTTTATTCTTGTCAGTCTGGTTTTCTTTTATGAATTTTTCATATTCCTCAAATGTAAAGTATTTATCATCAGTATTCTTAAAGAGGGCAAACTTTGAAGCCTTTTCGTAGAATTTTTCCTCTGTTATCATTCCATATTCTATGAACAACTTAAGATTATCCCATTTTTTTTCAAATTCTTCCCTGTTGTTTTTAAATATTTCATTGAGCCTGTCGGCAACCTTTTTTGTAATATGTGAGGAGATCTTTTTAACGTTTGAGTCGCTTTGCAGATAACTTCTTGATACATTGAGAGGTATGTCGGGTGAATCGATTACCCCATGAAGGAGTGTCAAAAATTCAGGTACAATACCTTCAACAGAATCGGTCACAAAAACCTGGTTGCAATAAAGCTGAATCTTGTTTTTCTGGATCTCAATATTGCTTTTTATTTTAGGGAAATACAGAATACCTGTAAGTTTGAAAGGGTAATCAACATTGAGATGAATATTAAACAATGGTTCATCTCCTAGTGGATATAATTCACGGTAAAATTTGTTATAATCTTCATCCTTAAGGTCTGATGGTTTAAGAGTCCAGGCAGGCTTTGTATTATTTATGATCTTATCTTTTCCTGTTTCAACATACTTCCCGTCTTTCCATTCTTTTTCCTGTCCGAATGCAATTTCAATTGGAAGGAACTTGCAGTATTTCTTAAGAAGTTGTTCAATTTTATCCTCATCAAGGAATTCTTTTGAATCCTTGTCAATATAGAGGATCACATCTGTTCCTCTGTCATCTTTTGCAGTTTCTTCGATCTGGTATTCAGGACTGCCATCACAAGTCCATTTAACTGCAGGTGCTGATTCGTCCCATGATTTGGATATCACTTCGACTTTATCCGAAACCATGAAAGAAGAATAAAATCCAAGGCCAAAATGTCCAATTATCGCGTTTGATTGGTCTTTATACTTGTCAAGAAAATCGTTTGCACTGGAGAATGCTATCTGGTTAAGATATTTATCCAGCTCTTCAGATGTCATTCCAATGCCTCTGTCAGTGACCTTTATGGTTTTTTTCTTCTTATCAACAGAGACACGGATTGTCAAATCACCCAGTTCACCTTTAAAATCACCTGCTGATACCAGTGTTTTAAGTTTTTGAGTTGCATCAACAGCATTTGATATTAATTCGCGGAGAAAAATTTCGTGGTCAGAATAGAGAAATTTTTTAATTATCGGAAAGATGTTCTCTGTAGTTACTCCAATTTTTCCTGTCTGCATATAGGTTGATTTTGTGGTTAAACATTTATGATGCCGGTCACAATTCAAAAGATGTGCCGTTACCTTCATGACTGACAAATAGTCATTTATTCTTTACATTTCGCACATCGACATTTGATTTCAAATGCCATATGCCCTTTTCGTATTTGTAGGCATCATACGAAAAATCAGGACCGTAGAATTCCCTGTTGTTTTCATATCCCCTGGAAAACGGCACAAGGTGGTCAAAAACAATATATTTATCTGACAGAAATCTGAGAGAAATTACTGCAGTAAAACTATATTCAAGGACTTCCCGGAACTTTATTGTCTTTCCGTCGTAAAACCAATCCTTCCCAAAAACACAATCATCGTCAGGACCAAAGGATAGAACGTCGATAATTTTCCGGGTGACCGAAGGATTACCATAATCAATCCCTAATAAGATCCAATACACTTTACCGTCCTTCTTAACCGGTCGCAGGTCGTAATATAGTGCTCCGTACCAATTACTTGAATTATATAGTATATAATTATTCACAGGTTCTTTCTTGTATTCAGACTCCAGGCTATAGATTCTGTTCCCTTCTTTTCTTCTGTTAATAAAATAACAGTAATATCTGCTGGCAGTATCCTTCAGGAGCAAATTCCATGAAACGATCTTCAGTCTTGAATCGCCGGAAATAATTTGGCCGAGATATTTAATATTCGTGAATTTATGTCTCAGAACAGAATCTGACTTCAGATAATTGGTGATTATTGACTTTATCGAATCATTGGCAATAAGTTTTTCATGATCAGGAATATTTGAGGATATTCTGCTGAACAGCCTTTCAAGAACGGCTGGTGTATTTTTCTGCTGTCCATTTAATATAGATTGATTAATAGAAAAGAATAAAATCAGGCAAAGTATATAACGACTCATTTTATCTCAACATTTTTTGCAGCATTATCAAGAAGTTCAATTATCTTATCGCAGGCCCACAATATATACTCTTCATTTATTATCAGCGGAGGAGCAATTCTGAAGGCAGTGTTGCAAAACAGGAAATAATCGAGTAAAAGACCATATTCAGGGGCTTTTGAAATAACATATTTGGTTAGTTTATGACTTTTGAGATCAACAGCAAGTAGTAAGCCCTCTCCTCTGATTTCATTTATCAGAGGATGTTTAAGGCGATCTTTGAATATTTTATGCTTTGTTCTGCACGAGGAAAAAAGATTTTCTTCGATAATAACATTTAATGATGCCATGCCGGCGGCACATGATACCGGATGTCCTCCAAAAGTGGTGATATGCGAAAGAGGTGGATTAGCCATAAAAGTTGACATAAAGTCTCTAGAAGAGATAAAAGCACCGAGCGGCATACCTCCACCCAAAGCTTTTGCAAGTATCAGAATGTCAGGTATAACTTTATATTTTTCAAGAGCAAACATATGACCAGTTCGTCCGAAACCTGTCTGGATCTCATCAAATATCAGCAATGCATTAGAGTCATTGCATCTACTTCTGACACTTTTCAGAAAATCATTCACAGGAAGAATGATGCCTGCCTCCCCCTGAATCGGCTCAATGATAACACATGCAGTTTTATTATCAATAATTTCAAGGGATTCTTCATTATTGAAATCGGCCTGGAAAGTGTCGGGAAGCAGCGGGCGGAAAGGGAATCTGTATTTTTCGCTTCCCTGGACTGAGAGAGCTCCATGAGTGCTGCCATGATAGGCATTTTTGAAATAGACAATTTTGCTTCTGCCTGTAATTTTCTTTGCCAGCTTTAGCCCACCCTCAACAGCTTCACTTCCCGAGTTGACAAAATAGCAGCAGTTCAAACTGGCAGGCAATATTCCGGCAAGTTTTTCTGCATACTTCACCTGAGGGCTTTGAATAAGTTCTCCATATACCATAAGATGCATATATGCATCGACCTGTTCTTTAACCGCTTTCACGACCGCCGGATGATTATGTCCAGTATTACTAACAGAAACCCCGGAAATAAGATCAAGATATTTCTGACCTGAAGGAGAATACATAAAAACACCTTCTGCTCTGGTGATCTCCAGAAGCATAG
This sequence comes from uncultured Rikenellaceae bacterium, assembly GCA_964514725.1. Lineage (GTDB taxonomy): Bacteria > Bacteroidota > Bacteroidia > Bacteroidales > VadinHA17 > LD21. The sequence goes on along the minus strand of CAZEUL010000003.1, from coordinate 173,027 downwards.
GGAAAGCTGAGGTCTGACCCAGATGTTGAAGAAAAAGCTGACGGTTTGAAGACATGTGAGATCCAGGGCGTTATTTCGCCATCACATTAATATCGTTAAGCAGGGAATCCTTGAATGATTTCCCTACAGGTATGTTTTTAATATTGTGGCCAACAGTGATATCAAGAGAATTTTCCTTTATGGCCTGTATCATGCTTTTATTTATGATAAATGACCTGTGAACCCTAAGAAAGACTCCTGATGGAAGCTGACTTTCAATTGCTTTCATTGTGAAATGAATTGTGTACTTGTCGGTATTTGTATTGAGAGTCACATAGTTTTCAAGGGCTTCAACAAAAACTATATCCTTAAGCTTTAGTTTAACAAGTGATGATCCTTTTTTAATAAATATCTCCTCATCGCCTCCACTGCTGAATTCTTTAGGTGTAAAGTACCGTATTGTTTTATCTATTGCTTTGCAGAAACGCGAATATGAAACAGGTTTAAGAAGGAAATCCACAACATTGAAATCAAAAGCCTTAAGGGCAAACTCACCGCCACCTGAAACAATAATAATGTTAGGAGGATGATCGAGACTTCCGATAAAGTCAAAACCATCCATTTCAGGCATCTTAACATCAAGCAGGATAAGATCAATATCCTTATGCTTGACTATTTCATTCCTTGCAGAAACTGCATCATTAAACACTCCAATAAGGTTAAGTGATGAATATTTATTCACATATCCCTCAAGGATCTTGCAGCTTAGCTTGTCGTCATCAACAATTATACAGTTCATTATGCCTGAATTGAACCGGTATTACCAGATCAAAAATAGTAAAAAAATTGAAAACAAATTTATGATTAGGATTTAATTACCACATACTTGTTTGAAACTATCTAAAATCCATCTCGCAAATAGATTTTATTGACGAGTTAACATATAAATCGGGAAATTGTTCGGCTCAAAGATTAAGCCTTGCTAATAAGAGAACGGTACTCGATTTATTGCAGGAGTATCTGATCCTGGGCTTTGACACTCAAATTTTAGAAAAAAATATTGAAGATTAAAAAGGGGTGTTATAAACAACACCCCTTAAAGCAATCTCGTTTTTCCAAGATTAAAGACCCTTGTTAAGAGCTGGAGCTGCTTTGAATTTTACAACCTTCTTAGCCGGCACATTCAGTTTTGCACCGGTACGTGGATTGCGAACGACTCTTGCACTCCTCTTGTTAACTGTAAAAGTCCCCATGCCAGGAAGCTGGATCCTCTGTCCTTTTTTCATAGCTTTAGCGAAAGCTCCGACGAATGCGTTTAAAGCTTTGCCTGAATCCTTAATTGAAAGACCAGTGTCAGTAGCAATTGCATTTACCAATTCTTTTTTTGTCATAGTGAAAGATTTAAAGGTTAGACCAAAGGTTCTAATTGATTGCAAATATATTTTATTTTATATGATGTGCAAATTATTTTTTTCTATTTTCCTCAAATAATGGCGGTTTTAGCATAAAACAGGTATTTTTTACCTGAAACTCTATGTTCAGCCTAACATAACGTTAAGGCTCACCAAATGGGCATTTCTAAAAAAAAATCCATAAAAATGTTCACATCGTGTTAATAAATTAATCAAAACATTGAAATTCAAATATTTCGTTAATCATAAAAAAAATCCGGAAAATTCAAAAAAATAGTATCTTTGCCGCTGACTTCAGAAGAAGTGATAACACCTTATTGGTTTGTATTCCTATACCGGATGCAATCGCCAGAAATCCCCATGCAGTAAGGGTTTATGGTGGATCACATTAAGGAGAAGTGGCAGAGTGGTCGAATGCGGCGGTCTTGAAAACCGTTGTCCGCCTACCGGCGGACCGGGGGTTCGAACCCCTCCTTCTCCGCAGATCAAATCACTCCCGGACGCCAAACGGCGGACGGGATTTTTATTTTCAGATGGCCGAGCCATGATTCCATGTGAGAGGACAGATGAAAATAAAAATCTTATGAGTGAAACGCATAAAAGGAGTGATTTGAGATGCAAGGATCTCCCCCAGGGCTCATGAGTAAAAGCTCATAACCCCTCCTTCTCCGCAGATCAAATCACTCCCGGACGCCAAACGGCGGACGGGATTTTTATTTTCAGATGGCCGAGCCATGATTCCATGTGAGAGGACAGATGAAAATAAAAATCTTATGAGTGAAACGCATAAAAGGAGTGATTTGAGATGCAAGGATCTCCCCCAGGGCTCATGAGTAAAAGCTCATAACCCCTCCTTCTCCGCAGATCAAATCACTCCCGGACGCCAAACGTCGGACGGGATTTTTATTTTCAGATGGCCGAGCCATTTTAGAAATATGCTCGTACTTATACTTATCAAGATTTTTACTAACTTTTAAGCAATTATGGCATTATTACTGATCAGATTAGGGTATATAAGATTTATTTTTAAATAATACGCGTATAAGTAAGGGAATGTACTTAAAAAGAATAAGGGACAAATTATTGTGGTTACCTAACTGGGGATTATCACTTGTGTCTGTGGTCCTCATTGCCATTTTAATGAAGCTATTCAGTGAATTTGACCCGAATTATGGATATCTTGTTAACATCTTGTTGGCTCCAATTGCTTGCTATGTCATTTGCCGTCTAAAGCCATACAGAGTTTTATTCGTCCTTCTGATCTGCAATTTTATCAGCATATTGTTAATGTTTGATGAAGGATTTCTTGAAAAATCAGGATGGATAATTTTAAGTATTACCTGGAGTTTATCTATAATTGCTACAGTTTTGGGAAGATTAACAGGAAGACGTGATTATGACCAATTCAGGACTTAAAATCTGATTTATTATAAAAGTTTTTCAGTTATAAACTAAAAAAATACCCTTGGGTATTATCAGCTAACGAAGCAGATCTCAATGTGGGACGTACTGGAATCGAACCAGTGACCTCTTACATGTGAAGCAAGCGCTCTAAACCGACTGAGCTAACGTCCCATCCATTGTAAAGATAAGAAAGTTCATGTTTGATTAATTCTTCAGACTCAATATTTCGTCACCTTCTGACTAAATTAATTTCATTCAATCATTTCTGTCGTTGAATAATTAAGTTTTCAGATGCCGGCTGAAAGAAATTAATTTTCAATGATTTATACTGACAAAACCATTGAAAGTGTTGAGCCAACTGAAAAATCATATTCCAGAACCTTCTTGGCAAAATATGAGACGAAGATGCGATAATTACTATCTTTGAGAGTTTTTCTAATCTTATTGTGCAGTAATATTAAAAGGTATGAAAAAAATAAATGGTTCATTTATTCTGTTTGCAGCCATTAGTTTATTTTTTGTTCAATCATGCAGCAAGGGTGATATACCAACATTGACCACGGCACAGGTTACAAATATTATGGCAAACTCGGCCAGAAGTGGCGGCACAATTACTGATGATGGTGGATCTGAAATCACATCAAGAGGAGTATGTATCAACACTTCCGGAAATCCTACTATTGCAGATATGAGGACTTTAGACGGATCCGGGACTGGTTCCTTCATAAGCGTCATTAAACAATTAATACCTGGGACATATTATACTATAAGAGCTTATGCAACAAACCGTGCAGGTACGGGTTATGGAAATGAATTAAGCTTCGCCACACCTGCCATAGAGTATGGTTCCATGAATGATATTGAAGGTAACACATACGTCACAGTGACTATCGGCACGCAGACATGGATGGCTGAAAACCTTAAAACCACAAAATATAATGATGGAACAGATATTCCCAATGTTACAGGGGATAATGAGTGGAAAAATCTTAACACACCGGGTTACTGCTGGTATAATAATGATGCTTCGACATACAAATCAGTATACGGGGCCTTGTATAACTGGTACGCCGTGGCTACAGGTAAATTATGCCCATCAGGCTGGCACGTTCCTACTGACGACCAGTGGATTGAATTGGCAAGGTATCTTGGAGGTGAAGCAATTGCAGGCAACAGTATGAAAGAAGTTGGAAATTCGCATTGGAAAAACTTTAATGAGGCTTCAACAAATACAAGCGGATTTACCGCTCTGCCGGGAGGAGGGAGAATTGATGGAACATTTTCTGCAATTGAAAGGTCGGGTGCATGGTGGACATCTACTCCTTATGATTCAGGGAATGCTTACTGCTGGGAGCTCGACGATATTGTTACTGAGGTATTAAGCGGATATCTGCCTAAAAGTCAAGGATTTTCAATAAGATGCATTAAAAGCTATTGATACCCGGAATAATTCTAAATTGATTTCTTTTACGCCTATTATCTGCCAATAATATTATTTCCAGGTAAATTTATTGTTTTTTTCCTGCATTCAGCAGGCTTTTCTTTCAGAAGACCGTCGCACATTCTGTGACAAGAAAAAGGTCAGTCCGTTCATTTCTGTCATATCGACAACTTTAAATCCATGTGTTTTAAGGATCTCTGAAACTTCATTCCTGTTCATTCTGTGCTCTGTCATCGAATCATATAAATTTCTAAAACGCTCCAGCAATCCTGCTGATTGGCCAGTTTTAGGTATCCTGATTTTATGTATGCTGGAATCTGAAAAGCAACCGATAAAACTGGCATCTGGCGGTAAAATACGATAAAGGTTATGTAAGAATTTATCAAGATTCTTTACAAGATTAAGCTTTTTAAGGTTTACGAGCGCCCTTACACTCCTAAGGTCGCTTTCGTCATAATAATAATGATGACTTGCCGAAAGAACAAGCAAATTTGGCTCTTTTGACAATCCTAATTTACCAAGATACCTGAGAAAATTCTCTCCCCCATCAGCAACCATGTGAAGAATCGTCTGACTGAATTCAGGTCTTAACTGCGGACTGTTTTCTTTATTCATCTTTTTACTTTTTATCACTAAACCTGTGCCTTGTATTGTAATAAAAATTTGTTATCAGCTTTCCTTAGTTCATGTCATAAAAGTAGCCCCTGAAAATTACCCATACAATATGGTGATTTCCAAATAGTGAGAAAATGAGAATAAATCGGAAAGGGTTAATCTGAAAAAATCAGGAATTTATTTACAGAATTCGTACACCCATAAAAAAAATATGTCGTTTTGTCAAAAAGAAATGCAAATTTATGAATGTTTCAGGGTAAAAATAATGGTAGAAGCAGTTCATTGCTTCTATATTATTAAAATACATATAGATAGAAAAACAAAATAGAAGAATTGTAATTTCAGGAAGAATTTGGGATTTTGACAAACCCCCTAAAATTTATGATTAAAATTCACCAATTCACCGCTTACAAGTTGCTTTTAATTCGTTATGAGATTGCTTTTAAGCAAAGTCTCATAAAATACAGGCATGATGTTTTAACATTTAAATAGAATGGCAGGATGATTAAATACTCAAAGAAGTGTCAGTGTATATTTATATGCTCCGGCAGTCCATATTTCATCTCCACATCCATTCTCTCCCAACCTTGTAAGATAAATTTCAATTTCATTGCTTTCTCTGTTCTCAATAACTGAAAAGTTTGAAAGTTGAAGACTTTCTGAATCTTTTAACGGATCTCTGTTATCAATAATGGTAAGAGTATTTTTAACAAAACAGATTTTCTCCTCATCCACCTCAACAATGACCAGAGGATATCTTGGGGAATTACCTGCCACTGGTGTTACTGAGATATTACCAATCCAATAGAGCTTACCATTTGCAGAACTTCTTACAGTTGATGATATTGATGCAGGTGAATAGAACTGTTCTCCAGTATCATACCTGAGGTCATTAACGTCGCTCCATGTAAAACCAGCGTCTTCTGAAACCGAATACCATCTTCTGCCCGGACATTTGATTGGATCCAGACCAGTATTTGATCCTCGGATCAGAAGTAAAAGCTTGCCTGATGATAATTCAACCATGTGAAGTTCATCCAGTCCCCTTGTGCTTTTTCTCCTTGGAAGAAAAACAGGTTTTGACGTTTTCCAATCATAGTTTTTCCGATTTTCATTCCATCTTCCGATGAAACACATCGCCCCACCAACGCATCCTTCCCTGTAGTTGTTTGGGAAAATGGAAGGCATATCCCTGTCTGCTTCATCCATGAACGGGACAGGCACAGTGGCACAAATAGCTACACTTCCATTTTTTAATGATATGGCATTACCAATATACATCTCATTTGTCCTGAAATATTTTTCATCATCCCAGTCTTCTGGATCAAAATCGGGTCCGTTCTCATATTTAAGCATGTAAGCTTTATCCCAATTAAGTCCATTATCATCCGACATTTGATAAAATCCATGATCGCAAAATAATCTGTTTCCCTTCCAGATTTCACGCATGGCTACTTTCGGATCTCCCCTCACAATTCTTTGGAAAACTGGTTTGATCATTCGACGGGAAACCGGATCAAAGGGTCCTGTTCCATCCTGGCTTTCACCCCCCTCCATGTGGCATTCATCCTGGATCTTTGTATTTCCATCAATTACTTTCCAGTCTGACCATGTCCTTCCATTATCATAGGAAATTCTTTTACGAGGTTTCTCAACCCAGTCACTTGTTCTTAAGACATAATGTATCTCCTCTCGCTTAAGACCGCTTCCTGAGTAGCTCATGCTTACTGAAATGCATGCCCGTGGTTCGGGTGAGGGAACATACAATTCCTTTCTAACCGACCAGATCTGATTGTGAGATAGCTTCTGGCCGGAATCCTGCGAGCCGTTGAATAAATTCTTTAAATCAGGTATTCTTATAAAAGGTAATAAAACTGGGGAAAAAATAAAAATATTCAATCTGAGAAAAGAGCGCCTGGAAAGATAAATAAACATACTCCTTGGCATTTTTAAATATTTTCTGCTCAGAAATTAACTTTCAAAATTGTTTTCAATTGAAAATATAACCATTTTTATCCGGATTGGAATATGTATTTCTTTGGTAACTTTATATTTTTGAAAAAAATACCTTACGACATGAAAAAAAATTACCTGATTTTTAAATTAAAATCAATAATTGCTGTTACATCTTTTTTATTAATTCCTTCATTTACCTTTTCACAGGTAAAAATTTCAGAACAGGATTTGGTAATTCCCACTTATCATGTTTATCCAGCTGACAAAAACCCAATGTTTTTCAAAGGTGAATCTTATCAGGGAGCCTCAAAGGTGATATACCCCTATAGCATGAATGATATGATATCTGACGAAAAATCAGACAAAGCCTGGAAAGCAGTAATTCTTGAAAATGAATATATAAAGCTCTGCATCACTCCTGAAATAGGAGGCAAGCTTTATTATGCAACAGATAAATCCAACAACTACAACTTTATATATAAGAATGACGTAGTACGTCCCTCCAATATCGGTATGTTAGGTGCCTGGGTTTCGGGTGGTATTGAGTGGTGTGTGCTTCATCATCACAGGGCTTCAACTTTTCTTCCTGTTGATTATTCGACTGCTGATAATCGCGACGGAAGCAAAACTATCTGGATAGGGGAAACTGAACCTCGTCATCGGATGAGATGGACAATCGGAATCACTATGTTCCCGGATAAATCATATTTCCAGGCTGAAGTCAGGATAACAAATCCTACACCCTATACGCATTCTTTTCTCTACTGGGCAAATGTCGCAGTTCATACCAACCGCGATTACCAGGTTATATTTCCTCCAAGTGTTCAGTTTGCAACCTTTCATGCAAAGAACAGTTTCACCCGCTGGCCGTTTTCCACTGAAATATATAATGGTCAGGATTTTACAAGAGGTGTTGATATAAGCTGGTGGAAAAACTCTGAAAACTCCAACTCATTTTTTGCTTATGATCTGAAAGAAGACTTTATGGGAGGATACGACCATGGGAAGGAAACAGGAACCATTCATATAGGTGATCATAATATCGTGAAAGGTGCAAAACTCTGGGAATGGGGCTCCGGCCCCCGCGGACAGGCAACTGAAGCAAGACTGACTGAAACAAGCGGTCCTTATGCCGAGATAATGGTAGGTGCTTTTTCCGATAATCAGCCCGATTACAGCTGGATAAAACCCTATGAAGTAAAAACTTTCAAACAATATTGGTATCCTGTTAAGGATATCGAGGGTTTTAAAAATGCAAACCTTAATGGAGCTGTAAATCTCGAGATAAGGGAAAAGAATCAGGTTTTCCTGGGCTACTGCTCAACACAAAAAATATCAAGAGCAAACATTATGCTTAAACAGGGTGAAAGGGTGCTATTTCAGACAACAACCGCGATTTCACCAGTAAAAGCCTTCACACAGTTAATAAAGATGGATGGGCAATTCAAGATTGAAGATCTTTATACGCAGATGTCAAATGCGGAAACAGGAGAAATACTTGTTTCATATAAACCAGTTGTTCTGAAAAGGGAAGAAAAGCTTCCGGATATTGTAAACAGACCCGGGCTCCCCAGAGATATTGAAACAGTTGAGGAGCTTTATCTGACGGGCAGCAGAATACAGCAGTTCTATAATCCAACCCTCAATGCCATGGATTATTATGAAGAAGCATTAAGGAGAGATCCCGGAGACATAAGAACAAATACTGCTGTAGGAAATACCTATTTAAAAAATGGCGACTACATAAAAGCGAGATCCTTTTTTTCAAAAGCAATTAAAAGGCTGACAGCCGACTATACCAGGCCCTCAACATGCGAACCTTTGTACTTGCAGGGTATCACTCTTAAGGCACTCGGCCTTTATGATGAAGCTGTTGATACACTTTATCGTGCAACATGGGATTATGCCTGGCATTCTGCTGCATATCTCGAGCTGGCAAGAATATCATCTATTAAAGGGAATCTTGAGAGGGCGCTTAAAGAAATAAACGAGTCACTGTCAACAAACTCAAATAACAACAGCGCTATCGCTCTTAAATCCTCATTGTTGAGAAAAACCGGAGATTTCACCGGAGCAGATGAAACGCTTAAGGATATTGTCAATAATGATCCTCTCGATTTCAGAGCAGGAAATGAGTATTATTTAATTCTTAAAGAATCGGGTGATGTCCAAAAGGCTGGGAAAGCTCTTTCAGACCTGATGTTGAAGATGCGTGACTTTGATCAGAATTACCTTGAACTGGGAATCGCATACTTAAATGATGGCTTTCCGGAAGAAGCAGAAGATGTACTCAAACGGTTCAAAGGTAATAATCCGATTATCAGTTATTATCTTGGTTATATTGAAGATAAGAAGGGGAACAGGCAGGAAGCGGAGAAATATTTTAAAAGAGGATCATCATTACCTGTAGATTATGTTTTTCCTTTCAGACTTGAGACAGTCAATGTCCTTAAGACAATCACCTCATATTTCCCGGATGATGCAAAACCGTGGTACTACTTAGGCAATCTTTTATTTGATAAACAGCCCCTGGAAGCTATTAAGTGCTGGGAAAATTGTGTTAAACTTGATCCGGGCTTTGCTATCGCATGGAGAAATCTGGGTTGGGGATATTACCATGCAATGGATAATGGCATAAGGGCAATAGAAGCATATGAAAAAGCCATATCTCTTGAAAAGAATGAACCGATCTACTATACTGAACTTGATGCACTCTATGAAATGAGCAATACGCCTGTAGAAAAGAGACTTAAGCTATTTGAAGGAAACGATGAAACAGTTAAAAAGCGTGATGATGCTTTTATCAGACAGATAATAGTCCTGACTCTTTCAGGACAACCTGAAAAGGCAGTAAAATTCCTCGAGGGTCGTAATTTCAGTTACAGGGAAGGAAGTTCAAGGGTACGCGAGGTTCTCATTGATGCCCACCTGATGATGGGGAATAAGTTTATGGCTGAAAAGAATTACAAAAAAGCTCTTGATGAGTTTATGCTTGCCCGAGTACCTGATGAGGAAGGGGGAAGCGCCAGAGCAGGGGCAAGAGAGGTTCAGGTTGATTACTATATTGGACTGGCTTATGAGGCTTTGGGTAATAAATCAAAAGCAAAAAGTTATTTCGTACAAGCTGCTAGACCCGAACTGAGGGATGAAAATTATGTCAGATATTACCAGGGGCTAAGCCAGAATAAACTTGGAAACAAGTCAAAGGCTGCAGATATATTCAATTCCCTGGTTGTTGCAGGAGAGAAAAAATTAGACAGTACATCCGAAACTACTGATTTCTTTGCAAAGTTTGGTGAAAAGGAGGCAAAAAATGTGCTTCTTTCAGAAGCATATCTCCTTAAAGGGCTTGGCTTCAAAGGGCTTGGAAATACTAATGCGGCCAAGGAGAACCTTGGGAAGGCATTGGAGCTTTCCGCAAGTAATCTTTATGCAAAAGTCGAGCTGACAGAAATCAGATAAGTATAAAACATTTAAACTTATTGTTAAATACTCTGGTTTCACTGAAATAATACGTTGTCATTTGTCCAATGAAATATGAGATTGTGGTATTCGCAATAAAGTTTATGGTTTGACAGGCCTGATAGTCAATGTAAAATCACAACGCAGAGGAAATACCCGGTATTGTGTAAAAACTCCGATTGCTGTGCAACCCACTCCGCTTGTTGCAAAATCAAGATTCACGACTATTCCTTCATAAGGTTGCAGCTGATAAGTATATAATGCTCTGGTAAGATTTTCAGTTGAATACGGATGGGCGCTGAAATTGAACAGCTTGTCACCTCTGAATTCAAGACCAGCGCCTTCTGAGTCTGTTATTCTGAGCCACCTGTTATCAGTACGTAAACCGTAGTCCTGTGGGATTAGGTACGGCTCGTACATTTCATCCACAGTAGATTTGTAAATTCCTATCCGGTAACCGCTCTTCCGGTCAGGATAGTTCTCCTGTGGCCCACGGCCATACCATTGGACTCTGTTCATTGTTTTGTCAAAAATCCATTCCTGTCCTATTCTTGGTAACCATGCAGGTAACTGCCCGTCAGGAATAATTTCAGATTTTATTGTAATAACGCCATTCCCTTCAATTATGTATTCCAGATTGTTAACAAAAACGCCTCTTTTATTATGGGGAACAAGTGTTTTTTGTACACTTATCGTTACGCGATCATTTTTCATTTTCTCCCAGTTTAACCTCCCGGTTATACAGTCTGGTCTGTCTAGTCCGGATGAATACCATTCTGTGGCTGCAAAATGTCCATAACCATTAATTACGTGTTTTAAATTTGAAGATCCAAAATTCCATTCATCAGTTTCATTTGCCAGCGGTGCCCTCCAGATATTCAGACTGTTGAATTTTCTGAGATACTCCTTACCTCCTGATTTTATTGAAATCAGTTTTCCTTCAGATTTGTCAATAATATATGAAAAATCCTTACCTGAAATATGAATTGAACTATCACTTTCCATCACCTCCAATGCCGGATTTTCTATCCAGGTTATGGCATGTTCAGGCCTGAACCAGGGCAGATGCAATTGCTCCCATGCAACCTCATGTCCCTTCTCAGCCCATAAAGTTTTTTGCCTGAGTCTTAAGCTAATCAGCAGGTAATATTCAGTTCCTTCTTTTAATTCAGGCTTTCTTAGAGGTAATTTTACAATTTGTTTTTGTTGAGGAGCAATTTTTAATAAAATATTCCCTTTTTGCAATATTTCCCCGTCGGCCTGGAGAGCCCATTCTGTATCAAACTCATTCAGATCTGAGAAAAGGTAATGGTTTGTAATCTCAACTTCGCCGTCCTCAGGTGAGACAAGTTTAGCAGTAAAAGGCTGAGCAGATTTTTTTATCTGCCACATTTCAGGTTGAGGTTTCCTGTCGGGCCATATTGCTCCATAAGTCCTGGCTCCTATCCCATAGCTGTAGAATTCACCCGCTTCAGTCATTTCTTCAAAATCAAGCCATAGGGAAGATTGTTGCCTGATTTCTTCTGATGGATTTTTAAGAGCTTCTATCTGAATAGTTTTATTAAATATTCCAACCTGATCTATTATCGCATCACTTATATAAACTGATGTTTCCTGTCCGTGAATCTCGGCATTCCTGCCTATGTTGACGGGGAAAGGAGTATTCCTTATTTTGCCTTCAACATGTTTGAATTCGCTCTTTTTCTCATCAATTGCCATACTTATTGAATGACCGTCATACCATGCTGCGATGTGATGCCAGTTATACTCCCAGTTTTCCGGAAGACTTATCCTCACCTTGTACCGGTTGTCTGTCGTAACGTAGAATTCCAGAGAATCCTTACCAATCTGATGAATTCCAAACTGCCAGTCTCCCTTAGTTATCAAAGTACCAGCCGAACTGCTTAGTGACCTTGGATAAGCCCATAAAGAAAGAGTAAGCTGGTCGCCATCTAATTCAAGAGCATTATCCCTGTAGATTTCTACCCATTGGTCATGGCCGTTAAGATCTATTCCCTTTCCTTGCACTCCTTTTACAAGTTTTGCCCTTCCCATTACATTAACCTGAATTTTGTTTGGAGATGCATCTTTCAGTTCAATTGCCTTTTCCCTTATCCCCGTGCTGACAAAATCCCAAATGGCTCCTCCCATACTTCTGGGATAATTCCTGAACAGCTGCCAATAATTATCCAGTCCGCCTCCTCCATTACCTGTAACAGCCAGATATTCATCAAGGAAGGATGGTCTGGGATCTTCAGTTTCAGGAATATTATAAACCTTTGTGAGAAGTTCGCCGAACCTCGGGTAACGCGGCCCTATGATATCTTCGCACTTGTGGCTGAAAGCATTTCCTCCATACATCCAGTAGCGTGTCCGATCATATTTTTTCCCTTCTTCAACTACTGCGCAGATATTACTGCCTTCCCCGCTTTCATTACCTGCACTCCAGAAAAGTACAGAAGGATGATTCCTGTCTCGTAAGACCATTTTCCTGGCTCTTTCACGATACATATTTTCCCATTCTGGTTTGTCCGAAAGGAATTCCGTTGCATGAGCTTCATCACCTGTCTCATCAACTATGTAGATTCCGTATTCATCCGCAAGCTCAAGATATTTGATTACAGGAGGATAATGGGATGTCCTTACACAATTAATATTGAATTGCTTTAGGATTGACAGGTCTTTTCTGATCGTTGCTTCATCCATTCTATGTCCGTAAACAGGATGCTGCATATGGCTGTTTATTCCGTTGAGTTTTACAGGTTTACCATTAAGATAAAACACCTGATTCCTGATTTCTGTTTCTTTGAATCCTATTCTTCCTGAAATAACTTCAATAGTCTGCCCCGACTGATCTTTAAGTTCAAAAACAAGATAATAGAGATTTGGATGTTCTGCTGACCATTTTGCCGGATCCTGAATCATACCAGACAAGTTTACTTTGCTGACTTTACCCGGTATTATAGAGAACTGCCCGGAGGTTAACAATTTTACCAGCTTCTTGGATGAATCATATAGCCCAGCTCTTACTATATTACCATTTTTTGTAACCTGTGAATAGTTTTTTACATCCAAGGAAATGTCAAGAAGCGCATTTGTATAGGTTTGATCAAGATCTGTAGTTGCTGCCCAATCGAAAATGTGTATTTTGGGTGCAGCATAGATCCAGATATCATCAAAAATTCCTGCAAGTCTCCAATAATCCTGGTCTTCAAGATAATAACCATCAGAATACTTGTAAACAATTACGGCAATTGTATTTTTGCCTGGTTTTACATATTCTGTTATGTTGTATTCTGCAGGTTCCTGGCCGCCTTCATTATAACCTACAACCTTTCCGTTGATCCAGACAAATGAAGCTGAGGCTGTCTTTTCCATCCGGAGAAAAATCTCCTTATTTTTCCATGTTGACGGCAGATTAAAGTTTCTCCTATATGCTCCTGTAGGATTATATTCATGCGGGATTTTAGGAGGATCAGGTTTAAAAGGTGTTGTCACATTTCTGAACAGAGGATCACCAAAGCCTTTCATTTCCCAATTTGATGGGACAAATATGGTATCCCATTTTTTGTCATTGTACCCTTCACGATAAAATTCCGGTGGAGAACCTTCAGGTGTGTCGGAATAGAAAAACTTCCATATACCATTAAGCGACAAAGAATTTGCATTTTTCAAGTTTGCATCTGAAAGCGCTTCAGCAATATTTTCATACGGGATCAGAGGTGTATGGCCTTCTTCCTGATTAAGTTCAAATACTGCCGGATTCTCCAGAAAATCATAAATATTCTCCGGAAACTTAAAACTCTGAGGCAGAGATATATTGAATAATAAACAAAAGAGGAAGGGCAGAATCAGTTTTTTCATTTTATTTTTATTGTTCAGCCACATCAAACACCATCAAAGTGCTGCCATGTCTTACATATAGTTTTTTATCGTATAAAACCAGGTGAGCCCAGTGAGGACCTTCGCCCATAGGCACCTGGAATGAGCTGATAATATTGAATTTATCTGCCAGTGGTTCAACAAGGGCAACTTGTCCTTTCTCACTGTATAAATACAACAAACCATCATTGGCAATAATATTGGCAGGAGCAAGCTGTAGTGTTTTGAAAAGGACCTTGCCGGTTTTCCAGTCAAGACAATAAAACCCCCTGCTAAAATCTCCTGTGCCATAAATCCTGTCATTAAGAACAACGAACCCCCCTATTTTAGGATCCATATCACTGTTTTTCCATACTCTTGTGACTGATGATCCATCCTCTGAAAGCTTTAACATGACTCCGCCGACACCATATCCTATTGTACAATAAAGATATCCGTCAAGATAGGCTGGAACATTGGGATGAATGCTGTACTGGTTTACAAGCTCTGATTTCCAGAGAACACTGCCATTTGAAACATCTATACCATGAATTGATTTCTCCATATGGGTGATCAGAATTTTTCGTTTGGGAAGTGATACAAGAAGCGGAGAACAATAACCTGAAATCTCTCCGCTGCCTTTGCTTTTCCATATTATTTTCCCTGTATTCCTGTCTATTGCAAGAATGTTTGCATCCCGGCCGCCGGGAACACAATAAATTGTGTTCCCGTCGTATACAAGATTTTCAACTATACCCCATTCAGTATTACGAGCATCATATTGCTTCATAAAGTCAATTGACCAGATGATTTTTCCATCTGAACAACTCATGCAAATCAGTTTTCCATAAGCTGAAATAAGATAAAGCTTATCATCTATCACAAGAGGTGTGGCACGTGATCCTGCCTGACCTCCGTCCCACTCCCTGCCATACTCTTTTTTCCAGCGAAGCTTTCCTTGGTGATCAATTGAATAAACATAACCTGTAGCATCTTCCATACCAGTAATGAAAATGCCCGATGAAGTCACAGCTGCTGATCCAAAACCGGCGCCAAGCCTGTTAAAATACCAGATCATCTTCAGACCATTTGCAGGCCATTTCTTCATCAAACCTGTTTCATTATAAAGTCCGGTCCTCGATGGCCCACGCCATTGTGAAACCTCCTGTGCAATATTTGTTACACATATTGATAATAGAAGCACTGCCTGAAAAAGTCTCTTCATAATCAATTAAATTAAAAGATTAATAACTTGCTAAATATAAATTAAAAACATTAATAATTCTCCCTGATGCAAAATCATAATATTTAATCATACATTGATACTTCCATAAACCAATTTCTGTTTATTGGTCACTTTATCATTTGCCTGTCATATTCATGGATGCGACATAATAATCTGGATCAACCACAATATTTGCGTTGGTTATTCCCATGTCAATGCTACTGATCCTGACTGTGGGATTAATAGTAATGGCTTCACCTGAAACATAAATCCTTAATGGCATATTGAAATCCGGAACACAGTTGGTCCACCTGAAGTTAAGCTGACTCCCTTTAATAAAATATTCAAAAACAGGAATTCGGATATCCCTCAGATATTGATCAAAAAAAGGTTTAAGATTCAATCCTGTCACCTCACTAAAATAATTCTCTATCTGTGAACCCTTTACAACCTTATGATAAAATTCGGAGTTTATTCCCCTTAATATGCTTCTCCATTTTTCATCATCGTTTATGACCTGCCTGAGAGTATGCAACATGTTTCCTCCCTTGTAATACATATCACCTGATCCTGCAAAGTTCACATTATAAATTCCTGTTATAGTCCTGTTATTGGAAATCCGTTTTCTGCAACCAAGGATGTATTCGCCTGCGGCTACTTTCCCGTAATAATATTCCAGGTAGAGGCTTTCTGAATAATTGGTAAAACTTTCATGCACCCACATATCTGCCACATCTTCGTTTGTGATACTATTTGCAAACCATTCGTGCCCCGACTCATGAATAATGATAAAGTCGAACTTTTCGCCCCAGCCTGTGCCGCTCAGATCTTCGCCCCTGTAACCATTCTGGTAACCGTTGCCGTAAGTCACTGAGCTTTGATGTTCCATACCCAGATATGGAGCCTCAACCAATTTGTAACCGTCTTCATAAAAAGGATACGGTCCAAACCAGTATTCAAATGCTTTAAGCATTTTTGGAGCTTGTTTGAATTGTTCCCGGGCTTTTTCAAGGTTTTCCCTCAAAACATAATAATCACAATCGAGATCACCTTTTTCGCCCTTAAATACTTCATGGAAATGTGCATAATCGGCAATATTAATATTCACTCCATAGTTATTTATTGGATTTGCAACAAACCATTCATAGGTAGATGTTTTGTCTTTGTTTTTCTTAACGCTCCTAAGCCTTCCATTTGAAATATCCATCAAACCGGTGGGTACTGTAACTGTGATGAGCATGCTGTCAGGTTCGTCGTACATATGGTCTTTACATGGCCACCAAAGGCTAGCCCCGTCACCCTGACATGATGAAGCGATAAATGGCTTGCCGTTTTTATCTTTTTTCCAGGTTATGCCACCATCCCATGGAGGTCTGGATGAGATCTTTGGTCTGCCGCCAAAAGTCAGAACAATAGAGCAGGTTGTTCCTTTTTCTATTTTTTCGTTAAGCCGTATCCAGTAGACATTTCCTTCTTTTGAAAAATCCAGAGACCTGCCGTTTTGTATAGCTGATGAAAGCCTCATAGGCTCCTGAAGATCGATCTGCATTAAATCTGAGGGTTTCAGAACAGTATATACCACAGTATTTCTGCCGTATATAGTGCTGTCAGCAGGATTTACCCTTATGTCAAGGTGATAATAACTAAGGTCCCACCATTCCCGTTCAGGGGTTATGGAACCTCGCAATGAATCCTGTCGGTTAAATGTCCTGAAAGAGGGTGGAATAAACTGAGAACTTGAAATTGCACAGGAAATAAAAAATGGAATAATAAGCAAGATTGATTTTTTCATTATTATCAAGGATGAAATCATTAGGTAACTCTTCCAAATGTATAAAAAAGAGTTATCCTGCAAACGGAAAGCCAATTCTTTATAAATCTTATACCCCGATGTCGATTTTCTTTTTTCTATAACCGGAAAAAACTATCGATGGTAACAAGTAATGGATTCAGAGGTGATTCTAAGGGAATAAATGCAGGTATGTATGTAAGTGTTTTGGTAAAAAGTGATTCCGGCCGGCCTTCAGACTACTGGTTTGAGAACTCTCTTTTTTTCGACAGGCTCAGGACTAAAGGCATCGGGGAAAAGGCTATCGAAAGATCCCTGAAGAAAATAAATCCAACAAAAATAGCTTCAGGGAAATATCCGGTTATAATCGAAAGCAGGGTCGCAGGAAGAATTGCAGGGCCATTTTATGATGCCCTCAGCGGATCAAGCCTCTACCAGAAACAGTCATTCCTAATAGGCAAGGAAAACAAGCAGATAACATCACCAATAATGACAGTTTATGATGATCCGCTCATTCCTTCAGGACCAGGATCAAGGCTCTTTGATGATGAGGGACTTGCAGCAGTCAGACGACAGGTGATTGAAAAAGGGATCTTAAGGAATTACTATATTGACGTGTATTACGGAAAGAAACTGGGAATGAAACCTACTTCCGGAAGTTCGTCAAATATAGTTTTCACCCCCGGAACCAGGACGATGGAAGAGATGATAAAATCGCAGAAAAAAGGGGTGCTCATAGTTGAATTCATAGGTGGAAACTGTAATGGATCCACAGGTGATTTCTCATACGGGTTTGTAGGATTTTACAATCAGGACGGTCAGCTTGTGCACACTGTAAATGAAATGAATATATCAGGTAGCATGAATCAGTTCTGGTTCAACCTTGTAGAGCTGGGGAATGATGTTCAGGAAAATAATTCGCTCAGGACTCCGTCGCTTATGTTTGCTAATGTGGATCTGAGCGGAATATAAGATACCAGGAGCAGGATTATTCTATTCTATACAGGTTTTTCTCAGTCCGTAGGATAATGGAATTCCTGAGAAATGCCGGAGTAGCCCATATCTGGTCCTTAAGGATGTTTCTGCCAATAACATCAGGTTTCCGGCCTGCTTTTACTATTTCGGTTTCACCCTTTACCGAAAAGAAAAAGATCTTTCCTGCCGCATAAACAGGTGAAGCATTGAAATTTGCTATTTCCTTTTTGCCAGCCAGAACAAACCATTCAGAACGAGATTATTCTGAATTTCATTGTCAAACGTTTTCGAAAGATCGGCATTTGTTTTATTCTCATAATCAATATCGTTATGGCCCATGTTCAGATAAAGCATTCTGTATTTTTTGTTTGTCCATACGACAGGGTAATAACCGCTGTGCCATATTTCATGCAGCTTGGGACCGGTCCCGAGGGGGAAGCTGGTTGAATCAATCGAGACAAGTATATCAATATCGGGATTCAGCCTGAGATCATTTTCCCACCTGTACCATTCGTTGGGAGAAGCTTTGAATGTTTCAGGCAGGTTTTTTGTCGCAGGATGCGTTTTGTTTTCAACCCGCAGGATTGCCGATGTGGGCCGCCAGGTATTGCTTACATACTGGCCAGCCCCTATGAAGTGGTTATGATACCAGTCCCAGTTCTGAGGGTATAAGCTGGGTGTAAGTGCAAAGGCCGCAAAATGAAATCCCATCCAGGCTCCGCCATTTTCCATATAATTCTGAAATGCATTCCTCTGAAGTGCAGAATCAGGTCTTGAATCAAGAAAGATGACTACATTATAATGTTTAAGATTTTCAGGGTTAAGTTTGTTCCAGTCATTTGTTGATTCGTAAATGAAATGAAATTTCCCTGCCATTTCATTGAACCATTCGTTTGCTTCCTGCACAAAGCTGAAATGCGCCATATCGCGTTCACCATCATGAAATGCAATTACTTTGAAGCTATGGGATGTACTGTTTCTTATGCATGCCCATGAAAACAAAATCATAAGAATAACCATCACAATTAGCTGAAAATAAACAAAATATCTTCTCATTTTTTACATCATGATTTTAAACCAAATCAAACTTATTGCTATGTTATATTTATCTGCGTCGGATAAAACTTATAAAAATTGGTAGATAGGCATTGCTCATAAACTAATATGACCAGTATGAGGGTCCGCTTTCAACAAAACTCACCGGAATGCCGTTAATAAACCCTTTGAGCCACTCGGCACAGAATTCCATACCTGCCTCCTCCGAGTTAACATGTCCTATGAAAATAATTGCTTTGTGCCGGCCCTGTGCAACTGCATCTCTCATATACTCATATGTCTCCCACTGAGGAACCTCACCTGCTATAACAACATCCACGTTTTTATCTTCAAGGGCATGGATCTGGGCGTCACTTCCCGGAGCTCCACACAATAACCGCACTCCCGAAAGCTTCATGTCCGGATTGCCGACTACATAAAATGCGTTCCCCGGGAAGATGTTCTTAAGATATGCAAGCAGATCCTTAAGAGTAGTCTCTGGCAGCCTGTAATCTGTCAGATTATTGTCGGCGGCATAATCCTTCCATCCAAGCTTTGTCACCATCCCCGAAAGAATACCATCAGGCTTTATGCTGTGAATATAGTCGTGAAAACGCCAGACCACAAGCTTATGATCATCAATATATTTCCTTTTCTCTATATAAACCGGATCATTCTTAAGCATTTCTGTTTTATCGAGATGGTTATAGAAAAGCGGCTCATGAACTATAATAAGGTTACAATTCATTGCTACTGCTTTTTTGAGTACTTCCATTGTTCCGAACATGCTTGTCACAATTCCAGTGATATTTGTCTGCTGATCTCCAGCTTTAATTACATCGACAGTGTTTGGGATTATACGGCTCCTGGTATTTTTTATTATTGTCTCTATTATCCCTGCTGCCGTTAAGTTATTTTTTGTCATAGAATTTTGTCC
This sequence comes from uncultured Rikenellaceae bacterium, assembly GCA_964514725.1. GTDB lineage: Bacteria > Bacteroidota > Bacteroidia > Bacteroidales > VadinHA17 > LD21. The sequence continues at coordinate 152,936 of CAZEUL010000003.1, read as the reverse complement.
TTCAATTAAAATTGGAGATATCCCAAATAAAAACAAAATCAGTCCTATTCTTAAATTTTTCATACTCAATTTATAAGTTTAAAATAATACTATTTCAATCTTTGTAAAATCAGCACTAAAGTAATATTTTTATCAAACTATCAGAATCAGCAACTGAGCAACAAATATTCGCAGGAACATAGTAAGCGGATAAACTGCTGCATAGGCTATTGCAGGAGATTCAGACTGGGCAATGCTGTTAGCAAAAGCCAGGGCAGGAGGATCTGTCATACTTCCTGAGAGCAGACCGCAGATTTCAAAATAATTACGTTTGAGAACCATTCGTGCAAATGAGCCTGTTATTATTAGCGGCAAAAATGTGATTGCGGCACCATATCCCATCCATTTAAATCCTTCACCTGATGTAAGAGCAGGTATAAATTTTTGACCTGCAGAGAGCCCTACGCTTGCAAGAAATAATACAATCCCTATTTCTCGCAGCATCAGATTTGCACTTGTAGTTGTATATGATGCCAGGGAAAACCTGTGACCATACTTACTAATAAGTATAGCAACTATCAGAGGTCCGCCTGCCAGACCTAACTTAAGAGGGTGAGCAATTCCAGGCAGGTAAACAGGAATACTACCTAAAATAACTCCTATAAGTATTCCGAAGAAAATCGGAACAAGGTTAGGTTCTTTAAGTCGTTTCAGTGAATTTCCAAGCTGGTCTGATACTTTTTCTACAGATTTCTCATCACCTACAACAGTCAGTCTGTCACCCATCTGTAATCTGAGCTTGGGTGTCGCCATGAATTCAATGCCCGATCTGTATATCCTTGTTATATTTATATTATAAAGTGACCTTAACCTCAGAGACCCGAGATCTTTTCCAAAAACATTACTGTTTGTGACAATTACCCTTCGTGAAATAAGGTTTCCTGAGCCGGAGGAGAGATCCATATTACTTATCGATCCAAATTTTCCAACAACTTCTTCCATAAGGGATTTCTGGGCAACTACAAGAATAATATCATTTTTATGCAATATGGTATCTGAAGTTACAGCACTAAGATCACCTTTATGCAAGATTCTTGAAATAACTATTCCCGGACTCAGGTTTTTTGAAATTTCAAGAACAGATTTATTAAACATTTCGGGATTTGTAACAATAATGCTTGCTTTTTCAGGGATAATTTCCGAGGGATGCTGATATTCATTAAATAATTTCAACTCATTGTTAAGATCTATCCTGAATAGCTTTTTAATAACAACCATCGTAAGTATTATTCCAATAACCCCAAATGGATAGGCAACTGCATAACCCAAACCTATTTCGGGGATATTATTGACAGGAAGTCTATCAGACAACTGATCCAGGGCATTTTGAGCCGCACCAAGTCCTGGTGTATTTGTAACCGCTCCTGACATAACACCCACAAGCACTGGCATAGAAGTATCTGTAATATAATGCAATGAAACTGTTATCAAGCTTCCGGTTATTACAATCAGTAATGCCATGAGATTAAGAGATAATCCTCCTTTTTTAAAAGATGAAAAGAATCCCGGGCCTACCTGCAGACCTATTGAAAAGATAAAAAGGATCAATCCGAAATCTCTTACAAATTCAAGGATCTTCTGATTAGCTGTAAAACCAAAATGTCCAAGGGCTAAGCCTGCAAACAGAACAAAAGTTATTCCCAGGGAGGCACCGAAAAATTTCTTTTTGCCAATGAAGACTCCGACAGCTATAATGATACTATAAATAATTATTGTATGTGCTGGTGAGTCTTTCCACAGCAGGTCATTAAACCATTCCACTTTTAATGTTTTTTATTCCTGAATATCTTTCTTAATAAGGATCTTATTTTACTTTCAATTACCCTGTTATTTTTGCCATAAGTTGATTTATCAGGTTCAAATATATCAATAAAGACATCAAACAGGTTCTTTTCCCTGAAATCAGGACAATCGAGAGAGTTTTTAAGGTCCTGAGGCAGACCAGGAAATTCAGCTATGAATTTTTCATTTAATTTCGGGTTTTGTATCACTTTTCTGAGTGTAAGAGCCACCAGGGGCAATGCAAGAGCACTTCCCGAACCAAAAGAGCCGCTGTTGAAATGAATTGCTCCCGTCGAGGCTCCAACTCTGGATACCAGGACCAGCTTTGGATTATAAACAGCAAACCAGGCATCGGCATAATTCTGTGAGGTACCTGTTTTACCAGCAAGGGGGATATCAATACCATAAACCGTTTTAAGAGGCAGACCAGTTCCTTCCATTACAGCTTTCCTCAACATTGCACTCATCAAAAGACTGGTTCTTTCATTTAAAATCCTGGTGGAGTCTCTTCTTATAAAATCATTAAAGTATATCTGTTCTCCTTCTGAAGTTCTGACAGATTTGATACATCTTGGTCTGATCAGGTAACCGCCATTAGCAAATGATGAATATGCAACAGCTACCTCTTTAATACTTGCTTCTGCAGTTCCCATTGCAAGGGAGGGTGTATTGTCGAGGTCAAAGGAGAATCCCATTTTTTTCCACATCGAATCGACCTTTTCAAAGCCAATTTTCAGGAACAGACTATATGTTGGAATATTCATTGATTGGGCAAGAGCTCCGGCAAGTGAATATTTACCACCATAGGAATGGTCATAGTTCTCCGGGCTCCATTCCTGAAAATCGGCTAAAGTCAGTGAGTCATTGTCAAGATAATGACAGGGTTCCATTCCTTCTTCCAGAGCTGCAGCATATATTACGGGTTTAAAAACAGATGCAAGCTGCCTTCTGGCAAGCACCTGATCGTATTGCTGGGTCTTAAAATCGATCCCTCCCTCCCAAGCCTTTATTTCCCCTGATTCAGGATCGATTGCAATCAATCCGGCATGTAAAAGCATCAGTGCCTTTTTCACGCTGTCAGCTACTGTGATTGAATCAGTATATGGGTGGTTCCAATCGAAAACTTCCTGAACTCTTTTCTCATTTGCCCTGTCTTTGAGATTTAATCTGATAAGCTCTCTTTGAATGATCTGATCAAGAAATCTTTTTCCTGCAGGATTGTTATATTGTTCGTAAAGTCTATTTTGCATCTTTGGTAAATGGTCGAAAAAAGATTGTTGGACATAATTCTGTAAGGAAAGGTTCAAGGTAGTTTCAATTATAAGGCCATCTTTCTGTGGATCCCATTTTTTCCCTGTTTTAATATTAATATCCTCAAGGATTTTGTCAAGTTCAGTTTTAACCTGAACAAGAAAATAACCAGTTGAACCTTCTATACCGCTTCTTTTATAGTTGAGTGCTAAAGGCAGGATTGAAAGTGAATCAGCTTCATGGCTTTTCAAATAATTATATTTCACCATCTGTCGAAGGACAACATTTCTTCTTGCCAAAGCACGATCGGGATGTAATCGGGGATTATAATAGGTATTCGCCTTTAACATTCCTACAAGCAAAGCAGATTCTTCTATTCTTAACTTCTCTGCGCTTTTATTAAAAAAACGAACCGACGCAGCTTCTATCCCGTATACATTTTCGCCAAAGGAGACTGTATTAAGATAGAGTGTAAGTATATCCTCCTTACTGAAAGTCTTTTCAATACGGTGTGCCAGGATGGCTTCTCTTGTCTTATTTCTCAATACAGGCATCAATCCACCATTATCCCTTCCAAACATGTTTTTGGCCAGCTGCTGAGTTATTGTACTGCCTCCACCGCTTCCGCGATCATGCATCAGGAACGTTTTCACAAGAACTCTGAGAAGACTTCTCGTATCAAATCCCCTATGCTCAAAAAACCGGCTGTCTTCAGTTGCAACCAGTGCATTAATAAGATGATCTGGTAGCTGTCCCCAGGAGATATTTGTTCTGTCTTCCTGAAAAAATTTTCCGATAATTTCTTTTTCTTCTGAATAAACCAGAGAAGCATTGGCATTCTTATAATTAAGAAGTTCATTTTTATCAGGTAAGTGGCCGCAGGAGTAAAACAGGAATAAAAAAGTTAAAATTACTCCTGGATTTTTAAGATTAAGATATCCTGACCATCCTTTCATAATAATATGAATAACCTTTGACTCTGTCTGACATCTACCGAATAATCACAAAAATAATTTATCAGAAACTTGTTCCCAAATTTTGGAAAAACGGTCTTCCACTTCCATAACCATTTATTCCAGAACCATGATGCCATTGATCACCATTGAAGATGTTATCAAGGAAAAGATCTGTTTTGAATATTCTAATACTATGCCCGGTATAAATATAAAAATATGTTCCATGCGGGAGTGCTTCCGTCCGGAATACTTTTATCATCAATATCTCCTTGTGCGAGGCGGTCTTGTTTACAGTCAGCAATTTATTATAGTCTGTTTGGATCTGGCGGCCGGTTGTTTCGCTACCAGAAATTTCGCCAAAATCTCTGAACACTATACCAGCCCTGAAATCAAAATGACCTGAGCGGTGTCTTGTATTAAGATTGAAACTTTTTCCATTTCTTGAGTTGCAAAAAAGGTTAAGGAACCCGGCTTTCTAAAGTTTATTCGGAGTCGTTTCAAGTTCATTAGAGGAAACCTTTATAGTTCCGCAAAGGGCATCGGACCTGTAGGGTATTGAACCGCTAACTCTAAGTACTTCTATTTTACAATACAGAAAACAACTATAGTGTTTAAATATTAATTTGGACCTCAATAAATTACTGCATTATTGAGTCTGATTCCATAAATTAAAATCATAGTCTGGTCTCCTGTAAGCCCCCTGAGAATGAGAAATGGGGCCCCACTTCCGTGATTTTCTTTCTGAACGTAAACTCGTGGTGAAAGAATGAATGTATCCGGTGCTGAACGGAATCGATGTCCGGTTATTGAGAAGTTCTTTAGTATCCTTAAAACATCATTTGCATTTATCAAACCTGAAATAAACCTTCGGGATAAAACTACAATTTCATCTAAGTTCTGACAGCCAGAGTATCACCAGAAGTTATAATTATTCTGGTCATTAACCGATAAAAATGATAGCAAAAGTTTGTAAATCAGAATCGTTAATAATAAAATATCTCTTTTAAGCCATAAGATTTCAGATAAATTGACAGGTTTAACAAATGGCATCCTGTTTATAATAAGAGGTATCTAGAATTGATAATCCCGAAAATAACCTTCTGATTAATTACTTAACGGTTTTGTCAAGAGGCCTTCCGAGGCTTTCATAAAGACTTTTCCTTCCCGCCTTGTCTCCTGTCAATATATTTTTTGCGTATTTTGCCACATCAACAGCTACTGCTCTTGGGACAACAACAACTCCATCACCGTCTGCAACAACGACATCACCCGGACATACAAGAACGCCTCCGATAGTTACAGGGCGGTTAACTGATTCAATTTCATTGCGTCCCGGACGAATTCCACGACCTTTTCTCCTGAGATATAAAGGCACATTTTCTAGACCTACCTCGTCAGTATCCCTTGCACCAGCATCAGTCACAACACCTGTGGCACCCAGCTTATACCATGCAAGTATATTATTTGACCCTATTGAGCCAATATCCCGGTCTTCCACATCATCAATTACAATTGCGGTACCAGGTCTGATAATCTGAGTGAAAACTTCTGTTGAGATCGTACTATACCAATTGCCCTCCCACTTTGAGAAATCTTCACCCGGGACAGGGAGAGCAGGTTTCTGAGTCGGCACATAGCGGACCGTGACAGCTATGCCCCTGAAAACATGTTTAAAATCTTTCAGATCAACCCAACATGCATGAATGGACTGATCTACAAGACCTGTACCTGACAACCCAACCATATCAAGGCCATCTGAAACATCGGCAACTCTAAGATCCTTGTAAAGATCAAGTATCTTGGCATCTTCTTCAGCAGTGTAAGTTTGAGTTTCAATAAAGTTTACTCCTTTAGCAAGTTCTGATCTGCTTTTCTGCTGTGAATAGACTGAACCAAAAAAGGTCAGTCCAATGATTATCAGAATTGATGTCGCTTTTTTCATGTATAGTTTTGATTTAATTATTCAAAGAAGTTAATTCCATTCTTTGCACCTGTTGCTCTTATGTATTGTGCTGCAAGCATATAATCATCCTGACTTTCAAGGTGTTCCATCATAAAGGGAATATCTCTGAGTTTTGAAGCCTCTTTCAGAAAAACCGCATAATCCAGGTAACCCATACCTGGCCTTCTTTCTTCAAGGTGAACAGTTAGTTGGGGAAGGATTGTTATATCCTTGGCATGAATCGATTTGATGTATGGTCCCAATTTCTGGAAACATTCTTTTAGGAAAGTACCATTATTAAAATACCTCTGAGGGCTTGAAATCATGTTGACCGGATCAAGATGTGCGGCAAATTGCTTTCGGTTTATGGCTTTTATCAACTCAAGATACGAATCAGGTGAATCAGGAAGCATATAAGGCATTGGTTCCAGTGTATAGAATGCTCCACCCGGCCTGGCTTCGTCAATTATTTTTCTTACTGTTTCTACTATCAGATCGAACGTATCTTTTGAGTAGTTTCCGGGATAGGGTCCATCCCAGACCTCGCCTCTTGCTCCTGAAATATTAACACAGCATCCTGCTCCAATTTCATCAGCAAGTTGAAGAGCTGCAATATTTTTAGCTATGTTTTCTTTCCTTAACTTTTCATCCAGATCAAGCATATTGTTCCATGATCCAACTTCTGCTATTAAGATATTGTTCCTTTTTGCTTCATTCCTGAATGATCTGATTAATTCCGAAGTGGCACCTGGCTGGAGAGGACAATATACTGCTCCGTATTTCAGTTTTTTTACAGATTTTATCCATTCAGAAGGATCATTGAAATTTCCTGGGACAGGCCCACCTAATCTTACAGGATAATTCTGAATTGCGTAGGCGGAAGATTTTGTGGCTCCGGGGAAAATTGTAATTCCAGCTGTTACCAGGGCACCGGTTTTTATAAAACCACGTCTGTTATAACTCCCTTTCATCTTTTAATAATATTTGTTACTAGTAGTATCGACCTATGTATTTATTCTCAACAATGAGTTTTTTCATCTTTAACGGATCTATTATATCCTGTTTTTTATAAATTATCTTACCTCCAGGTTCGATAAGCATAGTGAAGGGTAAAGCACCCTGCCAGTCAGGATCAACAGCTTCGATCAGCTTATATACATCATCATTATTAAAAATATAGTTTTTATTTGAAGCTTCATTTTTCTGAAGAAATTTTAGGACATCAGCTTTCCTGTTTTGTTTATCAGTACTGACGGTAACAAATTCAAATTGCCTTCCTCTGTACATCCTGTCAATAATTACAAGGTCGGGAAATTCTGAAATACATGGTCCGCACCAGGTAGCCCAGAAGTTTATTAATCTTAGTTTGCCGGAAGAGGCATTTTTTATAAGTTCCTTTATTCCGTTCACATCTATCTCCTCGAGTGTAACAGGCATTTCCGCCCACTGTTTATAAAGCTTTTTTGTATATTCATCCTTCCATGCCCATTTAATTGAACACCCAAAAACCTTTGTTACAGGATTTTTGATCGGGTTTCCAGTAAGCAATGCGTCAATAGCACTTCTTAGATCTTCGCCTTTGCCGGTTCCTGGTTTCTCGGATCCGTCAATTCGGCCGTTGTACCTGAGAATCCTTTTATTATCGAATACAAAGCAGTGGGGTGTTGCAACCGGTCCGTATGCAATCGCTATCTTCTGATCATCACCATCATAAAGATAAGGGAAGTTGAATCCCTTGTTTTTGGCACGGATCTTCATTTCTTCAAAGCTGTCGCCAAGGTCAGTGTATCCCATTTCTGAATAGCTCAGAGCTTTGACTGAATTGGAAGATATCATGACCACAGCAACTCCTTTCGATTTGTAATCATTTGCAATTGAAATAATCCTGTCTTCATATGCTTGTGCAGTCGGACAATGATTACATCCGAAGATCACAACCAGGACAGGAGATTTGTTGAAATCCTTCAGACTATAAGTTTTTCCGTCAACTCCCGGAAGGTTGAAATCAGGTGCTTTCGTTCCAATAGCAAGAGTTTTGGGCTCAGGATGTGTGTCCTGACCAAAACCTTGATGAAAGAAAAGAATAAACATCAGGATAATTGGTGCTGATTTTAAATAATTATTCATAGTTTTAAATTTGATAGTTTATATAATTCTCAAATATATCTTCTTTTTCCTATACAACAGGAAACCAGTTAAAAATTCAGAGGCAATTTCATCTAATTTTAAATTTTAAAAACAACGATGAAGGACAACAAGTCAATAATAGGATTTATCGGCTCCGGAGCTATAGCTCGATCACATTCTTTTGCTCTTGATACATTACCGTATTATTATAATGATGCACCTGCAATTGAAAAAGAAGCTGTCTGTTCAGCTACAAAGGAAAGCAGAGATTCATTTGCTTCTAAATATGGATTCAGGTATTCATTAAGCATTGAGGATTTCTTTAAAAATGGCAGAATAGATACAGTTTATATACTGGGTCCAAACAAGGTCCATTATGAACATCTCAAAGGATCGTTAAAAATGCCTGGCATAAAACGGGTCTATATAGAAAAGCCGCTTTGTTCAACTCCGGGAGAAGAAATTAGCATAAAAAATCTTGCTGAAGAACATAAGGATGTTAAAATCCAGATGGGTTTTCAGTTTCTTTTTGTTCCGGCCATAAGGGAAGCAATATCTTTCTGGAAATCAGGAATATTGGGAAATCCTTTGCATTTTGAATTCAAATATTATCATGGAGATTATCTTAACAGGGAATACAGGGAAAAGAGGCAAACACGGCTTGCACCTGCACCCGAGGGTGGAGCAATGGCTGATCTTGGTTCCCATGCTATCAGTTTACTTATAGCATTCATTGGAGATAAAATAAAGATAGTAAACACATTACAGGGAGGCGGCTTTGAGGATGTTCCGGTTGATTCTGATCTGTTCAGTGTTATTACCTTTTTTGACCCCTGCACAAAAGCGGTTGGTACTATTTCCTCAAGCAGAATAAGCTCAGGAACAGGCGATACTTTGTCTTTCGAGATTTATGCAGAAAGAGGAGCCATTAAATATACATCTGCCTCACCCGATTATTATGAATATTTCTCAGAAGATTCAGGTATATGGCACAAAATATTTGCTGGAAGCAATTACAAACCTTTAACCAGTTTCCCGTCTGGTCATGTTCCGCCGGGCTGGTTAAGGTCGCTTATACATGCACATTATGTTTTTTTCACATCAAACGATACAAGAGCATTTATTCCCGATTTGGCTCATGGACTTGCAGTTCAGAAAATTCTAAGGGAAAGTGCTGTTAATCTTAAAATTTTCCGTGATACTATTTATCAGTAGAATGATTTTAGGGATACTTACTAAAATAGAATAGCAGAGAGAAAAATAAAGCGATCAATTATTTGGATAATTCATTAAGACTGCCTACTTTTATGAATACCTGATTTCTAAAAATTAAGTGTTTCTTCAATTTGTTTAACTAAAACTGATCTTCTATGGCAAGTTTTATTGATGAGTTCATGAGGGATTACGGTCCTGAAGTAACCAAGCACATGGCTGACAATTTTAAACTTGATCAGGGTACTGTGCAGAAACTGATTCCACAGCTTGCTCCATTGATTCTTGGAGGTTTAAAAAGACAGAAGGATGATCGCGGAGGTGAATCAAGAGTTGACCATATACTAAATAAATATGGGGATAAAACGGTTCTTGATAATATTCAGGATTTAATTTCAACCAAAGCTTCTTCTACAGATGTTGACGCAAATCTTGGAGGATTGCTTGGTGCAGGAGGAGGTGTTCAGGCAGCACAGGTTTTGGGAAAATCAATGAATATCGATGCCTCAACGATAATGAAAATGATACCTGCATTGGCTCCGATCATCCTGGGAGCATTAACAAGAAAACGGGACTCCGGAGGAGGTATTTCAGGTATCGGCTCTCTTCTTGATGCCGATGGAGATGGCAGCATCATAGATGATGTTGCAGGATTTCTGCTCAAAGGTTCTGCTTCTCAGGGTAAAGGGAAAGGCATCCTTGGATCATTACTCGGTGGTTTATTCCGCACCAAATAATCATTCTGTCTTTCTTTATTTAAAACTGAAGCATCATGAGTGAATGTATATTAATCAATATCTGGCTTTTTATTTTGCTATTGCTGCTGGCATGTCTCATTGGTTTTCTTATTGGATACATTTTACTGAAGAAAAAAAAGATACCCTGTCCAAAATGTCCAGAACTTGAAAAAGAGATTGCAGACCTGAAACTTCAGATTGCAAAATCCCGGGAAGATACCAAAGTGGGGCTATTTAGTTTTGATGCAACAAAAGCAAAGGAAATCCTGGGGACTAAAGTGATTGAAAACGATTTGAAAATTGTTGAAGGCATTGGTCCTAAAATCTCTGAGATACTTACTAAAAGAGGAATAACAACCTGGAAAGCGCTATCTGAATCAGATCCTGCTGTAATAAAAAGTTATCTTCTCAATGATGGAGGTGAACTCTATAGAATACACGTACCCGACACATGGCCATACCAGGCAAAGCTGGCGTATGAGGGAAAATGGGAGGAACTTAAGGCACTTCAGGAAAATCTTATTGGAGGAAGGAAAGCCTGAACAATAATGGATTTTAGATTCAATTAAGAATTAAACCTCCTTTTTTTTAAAAGCAGAACTAAATTCTATATGGAATTTAATTCTGCTTTTTTATTCAAATAATGTAAATTTGGGATAATCACTTAATGTTTTATGAACTTAACCCTTTAAATCAGATCTACAACATGGTAATGTCTAAAAAAATCAATCGCCGTGAATTCCTGGGATCAGCAGCTGCTGCATCTCTGGCATTTACAGTTGTACCCAGAAATGTTATGGGTGGACCAGGTTTTATTGCCCCAAGCGATAAATTAACCTTAGGATATATTGGATGCGGGACACAGGGCTTGAGAGAAATGGTTTCACTGATAGCTGATCCAGCTATTCAGATAGTCGCTGTTTGCGATCCAAACAAATTCACAACAGACTATGTTGACTGGTCTTATGACGGGATCAGAAACAGCATCAGGAAGGCTCTGGATGATAATACATGGGGCGAGAAATTCAAAGGAATACCGGGTGGCCGCGATATAGGGCAGGAATTTGTTCAGAAATATTATGCAAAAATTAAAAACTTGCCTGGCTACAAATGCTCCTCATATAATGACTTTCGTGAACTTCTTGAAAAAGAGACTGGAATTGATGCAATCAAGATCATGACTCCTGATCACCTTCATGCCTGGATTGCCATTGCCTCAATGAAGAAAGGTAAACATGTTGTAACACATAAACCTATTGCGAACAGGATTAGTGAGGGAAAGCTAACCATAGAGATGGCAAGGAAGACAGGACTAAGCACACATTTGCTGGCATGGAGCAAGAGGCCGGGGTATGAGGTGATAAAAAACTGGATTAAGGACGGGTTCATAGGAAATTTAAAGGAAATACACAACTGGTCCAATCGTCCAGTATGGCCGCAATGGCAGTCCAATCCTACTGAAACAGTGCCTGTTCCCAAAGGATTCGACTGGCAACTATGGCTTGGCCCTGTGCCTGATCGCCCGTATCATCCAAATTATACGCACAATGTATTCAGGGGATGGTACGATTTTGGAGGAGGAAGCATAGCTGACATGGGTCATTATAGTCTGTTCCCGCTGTTCTTAACTCTCGGTATTAACACACCAGCAATAAATGCAGAAGCCTATGGAACCACAACAAGGATCATCAGAAATAATGTTTCAACAGCAGTTGTTAATGATGTTGCATTCCCATTGTCGTGTGTAATTAGATTTCAGTTCCCGGCCCAAACAACACTTCCTCCATTTGACCTTATCTGGTACGATGGCGGTATCAAACCTCTTGTACCAGATGAACTAAGATCTTTGGGTAAATCTCTCGATCCTGAAGGTATGATGTTTGTCGGTGACAAAGGTAAAATACTGGCAGGTTTCAGAGGTGAAAATCCAATCCTACTTCCTGAAACAAAAATGGCATATATAAAGAAAGAAGAAGCTGATGAAAGAGATTCAAGAAGCAACGATGTCTGGATCAATGCATTTAAGAACAGAACTCAATCACCAGGAAGTTTTATCTATGCAGGCCCTGTAACTGAAACTATACTTCTGGGAGCAGTTGCTCTCAGGGCTGGAAAAAAAGTTGAATATGATTCAGCAAATATGAAGATTACGAACCTTCCGGAGGCAAATAAATTTCTTACAAGAGAATACAGGCCTGGATGGGAACTCTAAAGATATCTGCTATTAAGATACTTTAATTTTACTAATTGAAATAAATAAACAATGAATATAATTTCGAGAAGAGATTTTATAGATAAAACTGCTTTGTTGGGGGCAGCTGGATTTACTGCTCCCTCATTGCTAAAATCTGCTGTCATGGAACCTACACCAAGAATGATTAAGGATGACATTTCCTTAGCACAATGGGCACTCGTTGATGAAATAAGGGCAGGAAAATGGAAAACACTTGATTTTCCATCGGTGGCCAGAAAGGACTTTGGTCTTAATGGAATAGAGTTTGTTAACACCTTGTTTGAGGTTCCTACCGAAGGCTATCTGAAACGTCTTAAAAAGAATGCTGAAGACAACAATGTGAAGATGGTACTTATTATGGTTGATGATGAGGGTGATGGCTGCTCTCCGACAAAGGAAGAAAGACGTCAGTTTGAGATAAATCACCGTAAATGGATTGATGCAGCTTATTACCTGGGATGCTCAGCCATAAGGACTAATTGCAGGGGGCCAAAAGATGTGGATAAAAAAGAGGCGTTAAAATATTCTGTAGAAACTTACCAGATGTTACTTGAATATGCAGTTCCGGCAAAAATAAGTGTGCTGATCGAAAACCATGGAGGTGTTTCCAATGACCCTGACTGGATGGTTTCATTGATAAAAGAGGTGAATAACCTTTATTTTGGAAGTTACCCCGACTGGAGACAACCATCTGCTGATTTTGATAACGTTGATTACCTTGTCAAAATGCTTCCATTTGCAGGAGGGATGTCTTACAGGAATCAACCAACAGAAGAACTTACTGCAAAAATGATTAAAATATCCAAAGAAGGAGGATACAGGGGTTGGTATGGAATTGAATCAAGTGGCAGGGAAGCGATTAAAAAGGGTATAGAACTCCTCAGGAAGTACTTGTTTTAAACAAATCGGGGGACAGGAAGTCAATCAATGACAAAATGTGTATTTTGTCATGTTGGCTGGCGGCAATGTGCAGTAATCAGTTAAAAAGCAAGTGATAATCGTTTGGTAAAGCCCCCGGATAACATCAAATTATAAAAAATATTCAGGCGGCAGTTATCAGGAATAAGCTTCTAAACTGTCGCCTGATTTTTAATTAAATCTACTATATTTTTTTAATCCTGTCGTTCTAGATTTTTTTTAAGGCATCGAGAACACGTTCTGGTGTCATGGGCATTCTGTAAAGTCTTGCACCTGTAGCATCAAATATAGCATTTCCGACTATAGCTCCAACGCCAATAATTGCCGGCTCACCGCCTCCTTTTGGAGGTTTGTCCTTTCTGTCGAGAATTACTCCTTCAATTTTTGGAACCCATGAAAACCTTGGAATTGTAAAATTATCAAACCCGGTTGAATGAATTACTCCGCCGTCAAACAATAACTCTTCAGACAACGCATATCCAAGTCCCATAATAATGCATCCTTCAATCTGCAGGAGAGCACCCTGTGGGTTGACACATAATCCCATGTCCTGGGCGCAGACGACACGAATTACCTGAACGTGCCCCGTGGTTTTATCAACTTTAACCTCTGCCATCAAAGCAACCCAGGTGCCTGCATCAATCCCGCAAGCCATTCCAATACCTCTTCCAGAAGGAAGTTTTGCCGGGGTATAACCAAATTTATCGGCAGCAGCTTTCAGGCAGGCAATCATTTTTTCATCCTTAAGGTTTTTAAGTCGGAACTCAAGAGGGTCTATTCCGGCAGCAGCCGCCATTATATCTATCTGAGATTCTCTTGCAAAAGTATTCGAATTATTATTTGGGGCTCGCCAGGCTCCTATATTGAAAAGATGAGTGGAAGGTAGTCCTTCCTTCTGATCATAACTTGTTGTTTTGGAATTTGGCACATCGTAAATTGTGTCAGAACCTCTTGTGCCACCATAATAGACATTATAATCCCAAAGCTTAATCAGACCGGATTTATCAATTCCAGATCTTACCCTGTATACCCCTACAGGATGAAAATGATCATAGAAAAACTCTTCTTCACGCGTCCAGACTATCATCACAGGCTTGCCTGTGATTTTTGCCAGTTTTGCGGCTTCAATTCCCTGCCGGAAATAGATTTTACCACCGAATCCGCCACCTACAAATGGAACAATAACTCTTACCTTTTCAAGCGGCATCTTCAGTTCCCTGCATATTTCATCCTGCAATCCAAAAGGGGTTTGGGTTGATGCCCAAACAGTAAGTTTATCCCCATCCATTTTACCCAAAGCAGTGTGGGTTTCAATAGAGGCATGTGCATCGTAGGGATCATGGTATTCCGATTCAAATAATTTTACCGACATTTTTTTCCCGGTTTCAAGATCACCTTTTGAATTCACAACTTCAACATAGGAATCAGCTCCAACTAATCTGTCATAAATGTTTCTATCATTTACATTTGGCTCGTCAAATGTGTATTCAGCTTTTATCTTAACAACTGCTTCATCCGCTTTTTCCTTGTTTTCATGTAAAACAGCAATAAGATCTCCTTCTTTTACGACCTGGACACCTGGCATCTTTTCTGCTTCTGAAATATCAACTGTTTTAAGTTTTGCAAAATGTGACGGAGGTCTGAGAATCCTTGCAAATACCATTCCCGGAAGTTTAAGATCACCTGTAAATTTGGCCTGACCTGTAACTTTTTGAACTGAATCCATGCGTTTGAAAGGTTTGCCTACATAAGTGAATTTGGTGAAGTCCTCTACCGGAGGCTTAACATCAAGATATCTTTCAAGCTTTTTCCCTTTTGCCAGTTGCCCGTAACTGACCTTCTTTGCCGGATTTTTAAGATCAAACACAACGCCATCTTTTACGTCGAGTTGAGATACTGGCACCCCTCCAAGCTTTTCTGAAGCAAGTTGAGTAAGTACTCCTCTGGCCTCTGCAAGGGCAATCCTTAAAGCAGGTCCAAAAGTCTGAGTGGTTTGTGAGCCCCAGGTTCCCTCATCATAAGGACAAAGATCCGTATCTCCCATTACCAGTTTGATTCTGTCGATATTTACATTCAATTCGTCGGCCATCATCTGGACAAGAGAGGTAATTACTCCCTGGCCCATTTCTATCTTCCCTGTAAAGCAAGTTATGTTTCCGTCCTCGGCAATCCTTAGAAACGCATTATAGTCTTTTGTAAGCCTTCTTTCCTGTAAAGCAGGCAGACTTAAAATGTCCAAGGGGTTCCATGGTCTGAAAAATATGAAAATTCCACCTCCGAGAATCTTTACAAAATTCCTTCTTTTCATCCCGTTGCCTTTTTCTTCAATCAATCCGGATTTTTTCATTGTTTCTATGTTTTTCATAGCTACTTCCCTCCTTTCATTTGTTGTGCTGCTGATTCAACTGCATCGATGATTCTGCCATGAGCTCCACAACGACATAAGTTTTCTTCAAGTCCTTCAATAATCTCCTTACGGCTGACTGAAGGATTTTTAAGCAGCATGCCAGTTGCAGTCATTATCATTCCGGGGGTACAATAACCGCATTGTAATGCATCGTGTTCGACAAAAGCTTTTTGCACAGGACTGAGTTTTCCGTTCCTGGCAAGGCCTTCAATAGTGATAACCTCCTTGCCGGAGATATCACTCACCGGGATTATACAGGATCGTGACGGTTCCTTGTTAATCAGAACTGTACAGGCTCCGCAGAAACCATTACCGCATCCGAATTTGGTGCCGGTTAATCCGAGCTGATTCCTCAGAACCCAAAGCAGTGTCTGATTTGGATCTGTAAGGATAGTCGTTTTTTTACCATTAAGGTTGAAACTGATTTTTACTTCCATATTTACTTCTTTTTATTTATTTCATTCAGGTAATCTTCTTTGGTATCAAAGTCCTTCAAAACAGATGAAGAATTTACAGTCACTTCAAGGACGTCATGGGCATTTTGAACCGACAGGGAACGTAATACCTCATTTTTCCCATAGTTTATTATTACGTCAAAATATTTACGGTCAATCAATAACGGGTGTCCTCTTTTTCGCTTGTAAACAGGTACTACAATTCCTTTTCCAGTTTTCCTGTAGGAAGCTATTAATTTGTTTATAATAATTGGTGCTATCAAAGGTTGATCGCCTGGTAGAATCAGAGCTGCTTCTGCTGATTCAGGAAGATTTACCAATCCACATTTCACGGACGAAAGCATCCCATCAATGTATTTTTCGTTAAAACATTTACTTACATGCAGATGATCAATCGCATCTGAGATTTCTCTACTATAAGAACCCAACACCACCAAGGTATTAAAAACTTCGGAATTGATCACATTACGTATTGTTTTTTCGATCATTGTCATGCCATCAAATGTCAGAAGCATTTTTGGCACTTTCATTCTTCTTGATTCACCAGCAGCCAGAATCACTGCCCATATTTCTGTTTTAAGGTTCAAGATTTTAGTATTAAGCCTTGTGTTAGTGTTGATGGTTTGTTTTGCTTAATGGTTAATGTCCGCCTTTATGATTCAATTACAGTTTGACCTATAAGCATAGAAGCATTAATCTTATATCTTATTTTTGATCTTAATTATCTGAGCGGCTATGCTGATTGCAATCTCTTCGACCGTTCTTGAATTAATATCAAGTCCTATCGGAGCATATATCTTTGACCATTGTTCCATTGTCGCCCAGCCCATTTCAATAAATTCCTTTTTCATCAATGCCACCTTTCTCTTACTCCCAATCATTCCTATATAAGCTGAATCAGTACCAATGCATCCTTTAAGAGCCTCAGCATCATTCCGGTGTCCCCTGGTGACAATTACAATATAGAGGTCTTTCCCTTTCAAGGTATTTGCTATAACATAACCAATATTTCCTTCAATTATATGATCAGCCCAAGGAATATTGTCCTTATTAGCAAATTCCGCTCTGTCATCCACAATGGTAACCTCAAAATCGAGCATTTGTCCTAATTTAGCCAGTGCTTTGCCAATGTGTCCTGCTCCGGCAATCAGCAGTCTTGGTGAAGGAACAATTGATTCCAGAAAGAAAAGATCAGATTTATTTGCTTCATTAGACGGGCTTTTTATTTCCCTGAAGTCACCAGGTAACTGATTTCCTATCATTTCCACGGCTAATTTCTCTACTTGCTGTGAATAGAATCCAGTAATTGCTGGAATTGTAGTTTCAGTTATCCACAATCTGGAAATTGTTGAAACCCCATTGGAATCCTCTATTATTCTGGTAATCAATACACCACCCTGTCTTCTTCTAATTGAATCTTTTATTGATCTGAAAACATCAGAATGTTTTTGGAGGGAAGCATCCACCAGAACACGAATTTTGCCTCCGCACAATGAGTCTTCGCCATCAACTGCAGTATTATCCAGAGTGAAAGAATAATGACCTGATCTGCAATGAACTGATGATTCAATTGCAGTTTTCTGAACCTTTGCTTCAAGAATTCCTCCTCCAACTGTACCTGCAACAAGCCTGGATTTACTAAACAGAGCTGAGCTCCCAGGTTTCTGAGGTGTCGAACCACTTGTTCCGGTTACGGTCGCGAGAACATAACCATTATTATCAAGACCTTCATCAGGTATATTCAGATAAATACTTTTCATATAAAATGAAAAATGAAATATAAGAAAAAAATCATTTGTTTACGATTTTACAAATATTGCTTAACCCGTTAGCCAGATGGCATCTTATTTTTAACCGTCAATAAATAAGTTTCAGGATTAAGTGAATGTTTAATACAATTTCCTTACTTTTATAGATCAAATTAAATTAAATATCAATAAGATAACCAATTCAAACAAAGATTATGAATCGCAGAATAACTGTTTCTTTTCTTATTGCTGCATTATTATCTGTTTATATAACAGGCTGCCAATCAGGTAAACAAAGTAGGATTTCCAGTGAAAACAAAGATAATAGCTGGCTTGAAGAAATGACAATATCACAGCTTAAAAAGGGCTATGCAGAAGGTAAATATACAATCAGGGAAGTAGTTTCAACATACCTCGAAAGGATAGATGAAATTGATAGGAACGGACCGGGATTAAATTCAGTTATAGTTGTTAATCCTGATGCTCTCCAGATTGCAGAAGCTCTTGACAAAGAAATGGCATCCGGTAAAATCCGTGGTCCTCTGCATGGAATACCTGTTATACTTAAAGACAATATTGACACTTTTGATAAAATGCCAACAACTGCAGGATCAAACGCACTTGAAAATTCAATAGCACCGGCCGACAGCTGGGTTGCAAAAAAGCTTAGGGAATCAGGAGCAGTTATAATAGCAAAAGCCAATTTAAGTGAGTGGGCTAATTTTCGTGCTTCAGTATCCTCAAGCGGATGGAGCGGCATCGGGGGACAAACAAAAAATCCATATATCCTCGACAGAAATCCATGCGGTTCCAGCTCAGGTTCTGGTGTTGCTGTTTCAGCAAACTTATGCATGGTAGCTATTGGCACAGAAACAAATGGATCTATTGTATGTCCATCAAACAACAATGGCATTGCTGGTATTAAGCCAACTCTTGGACTAATTAGCCGTTCAGGAATAATTCCGATTAGTTTTAATCAGGACACTCCAGGGCCCATGGCCAGAACAGTTGAAGATGCTGCAATTTGCCTTGGCGCTTTAACAGGTATCGATACCTCCGACATAAAAACATTGGCTTCAGCAAACAAATATTTTACAGATTATACAGAGTTTTTGAAACCAGATGGGCTAAAAGGAAAAAGGATTGGCATTTTTATGAAAGCCATGGGTTATTCTGAAAAGGTTGATACTCTGTTCAACCAGGCCATAAAAAAAATGAGATCACTTGGAGCAACGATAATAAAGATAAATGATGACATGGGAAAAGGATATGATGATGCTTCATTCCAGGTTCTGCTTTACGAATTCAAAGATGGTCTTAACAAGTATCTTTCAAAACTTGGGCCGGGGAGCAAGATCAGAACTCTTAAAGATTTAATTGAATTCAATAAAAAAGATTCCATTGAACTGAAATACTTCAATCAGGAGATTCTTGTGCTAGCAGAAAGTAAAGGGGATCTTAATTCACCCGAGTATATAAGATCATTAAAAAAAATGCAAAAGGCAACAAGAGAGGATGGGATTGATAAGATCATGAACTCTAACAGCCTTGATGCTCTGGTTGCACCTACCGGATCTCCTGCATGGAAAACCGATCTGATTCTTGGTGATCATTTTTCAGGGTCAAGCTCTTCTCCAGCAGCCATTGCAGGATATCCATCAATTACTGTTCCGATGGGCTTTATAAGTGGTTTGCCTGTAGGGATATCATTTTTCGGCAGAGCTTGGAGCGAACCTGTTCTCATTGAAATAGCTTACAGTTATGAACAGGCAACTAAACACAGAAAAGCGCCTGGATTCTATGTAACAGATTAGTTTAAAGCAGACAATTTTAAATTAAAAGCTTCTTTCGATCATTTCACCAATATCGTCATATGAATATCTGATCTGTAAATTGTCTCTCTTACCTGATTTGGTGTATACTTTCAATGGAAATTCCAAATCTCTCATTATTAATTCTTCGCCGGCAGGTTGGCTCATCTGATCCTTTAAAACTGACAAAATAATCTTTCGTGGGGCTATACAACCCAGCAGATCAGGAATATCATATCCTTTAAGTGCACCGGCGACATTATAAGCTGCCAGATCGCTATTATAAAACATGTTCTGTACAACCGATCTGTAAGATGTAAGAGAACCAATAAGTACGAGAGATCTAATTGACTGATTGAAAGTTGCAGCATGAACCAGAACAGGGCACAGCTTGTCGAATGCAACAGACCCAATCAGGGTTGTGTCCACATCCTTTCTTTCTTTTAAAAACTCCAGAACAGAGCAAATGTCCTCTGCACCTATCCCTGCCAGACTTTTTCCCGTCAGAGCGGAAATAAAATATGAGGCGTTGAAAAAAGACTTGTCTGGAGTAAGCTCCCCTATTCCAAGAATATCAGGGGCCACAACGATAAATCCTTTCTTTACTATATTCTCAATCCGGCCTCCAGGTGCTGCATCGCCGATTTTTCCATTTGGATTAAGGTAAATAATTGCAGGATATTTCCCTGTAACCGACGGAATGAAAATCAGTAACGGAATAACATAGTTGCCATTTCCCTGTAATGCGTACATTTCAATCTTGTATCCTTCTCTTTGGTAGGCTCCTCTGAAAATGGAAATAGGATCTTTACAGCTGTAATTAAATCCTGATAATTCCATGGCCTTTCTTTTGACCATAGTCAGGTGATTTTCAGTTTCTTTGCGTGAATTTTCAATATTTGTAATTAAGCCATTTGCATACTTTGCATTAACACTGAAAACAGTTTCACAATTGAAGGAGGTTGAGATCTGACCTGTTGAAGTAATTTTAAGTTCCTCCGGAGGAATTGTCTTTATTTCTCCAGATGTTTTATTTCCGGGAAGATCAAGATATTTCTGAAAAAATGCACAGGTAGCCTCATTATTTTTGAGAGTGAACCCGTGCTCGTAATCGTCCTCTGACATCAGGAGATCGTCGGGCTGACCAAATGCTTTAAAAGCTTTCTTAGCCTCATAGTAAGACTCCCTTGCCCCCTGAATACTAAAAAAGTCGCGGGTTGTTGACACAATTAATGTAGGTTTGGGTGCGCGAATCTCTATCAGATCTGCATGAGTTATACCTTCTTTCAATCCATGGTAGAAATTTTGTTCTGCATCCTGGGCACCTATGGACTCCAGAAGTCTTCTGAATCCCGTGATATAGCACGAGGGGGCTGATGCCTTAACTCTTTCATCCAGAGCAGATATAAAGGCAGTTTGTGTTCCACCACCGGACAGCCCTGTTACTCCAATTCGTGCAGGGTCAACTTCCTTTCTTGAAATAAGATAATCGATTGCTCTAATGCCATCCCAAACAAAGTACAATGCAGGAGAAATTCCATTCAAGAAACATTGGTTGCCAAAATATGAATGCTCTGACGTTCCTGCACCGACCATCGAAGCCGATTTCGAAGGGTCAAAGTATTGTAACCTTTCACCCTGGCCTATCGGATCAATAGCAAATACAATGAATCCTTTACCGACAAGATGAAGAATCAGGTTTTGATAAGCATCGCCCCTGAAAGAAATATCAGTATGTCCAATAACATTAAGAATTGCGGGTCTTCGGCCTTTGATCCCTTCCGGAATAAAAAGACATCCGGTGACATAGAACCCGGGCATAGATTCAAATACAGTCTTTTCAATTTTATACCCTTCTTTCCTGACAATACCGGTTATCCTGGCATTTAAGGGAGTTTTCTCAGGAAAAGGTCCAAGAATTTCACTAAGCCTGCTTTTAACTTCTTTCTGCCTTTTAACCCAGTCATCTTTGGTCTTAAGTGAGATTATAATACTATCTCTTCTATCGAGAAGTTTAAAAGCCTGGTCATTAAGGTGATGGATCAGCATATTTTCTGAGTCTGACCATTCTATCCACCGTTCAAGAACACTAAGATCTTCCTCCTGGGCTTTTATAAAGTCAACCCTGAAGGAGAAAACTAAGATAATGAGTGAAATAATCAATAATCTTGTAAGGTTGTGGAATTTCATTTTACGGAATATTAAATACTTAAGAATCTCATTGCATTTCCTGACCGTAACATTTCTTTGGTATTTAAATCAGCTTCTGTCTCCCTCAGAGATTCAATTCTCAGTAAACCGGTCAGGTAATCAAGTATGGGTGTATGAGAACCGAAAGCGAATTTATCACGGCCATATTTACCTAAAAGGTTGGCTAAGTCATTTAGACTCCTGCCTGATGTATCGAACAGGATATCAGATCTTTTTATCTGGTCAGCATCTTCATCGATGAGATTTATGCCTCCTGAAACATTTAGAATAAAGTATTTGGCGTCCGGAACTATTCTGATTAAAGGTAAAAAGTCACTGAGGACCCACTCTTTACTGATATCCAACCACGATCTGGGTCTGCTGTCGACCATCCTTATGGTTAAAGCAATTATCAGACCTTTGTCTCTTGCTGTTTTTACAAGTTCAATACATGCAGGATCGGTGATTCCGTAATCATGATATTGCGGATATAATCTGATTCCTTTAAATCCCATTTTAACTTTACAAATCTCCAGATCTCTTTTCCAACCGGCATAAATAGGATTCAATACTGCAAAAGGTAAAAACCGGTCTCGGAAACGTCTCTGCGAGTGGAGTTCCCTGTTCAATTCTTCATTGGCTGCCTGTGTATCCTTATAGAAAATCCCGTTTATATTTGAAACTACAGAAACATCTATTCCATACTGGTTCATTTTATCCAGCAGTTCATTGCAGGTATTCAATCCCGTATACCTGAATGGCCAGTGTCCGACATTTGCACTAATATCAATTAACATGGTTCCCGGATTTTCCCAGAATTCTGTTATAATTATCAAAGAATATTTTGCTCCGCTGACTGTCAGTTAAATTGGCAGCCAGGACAGAACCCACTCCCTGAAAGTATGAACCATCAGTTCCGAAAAACAATCTGTCTTCACCTAAATACTTCACTGCAAAATCGATCATTCCACTTTCATTATTACTGCCGGATGTATCAACATAAATATTAGGAAAATCCTGTAATGTTTTGCAGGCATATTCCCAGTCGCCACCACCACCTGTATGAGCATATTGAAAGATTGCCTCAGGATATCTGGTGGCTGCATCAGCAAAATCGTCAGGAGTCGATGAATTTGGCTGTATATTCCCATATTTCGTTCTCTGCCCTCCAACGCCAAGTCCACAGTGCGAATGCATCAGTATGATCATTTTCAACCTTATAAGCTTCTCTATTATCGGATAAAACAATGGATCACTTATTTTTACCTGAAAATAGCCTTTCAATGAAATCATACCAAGGTCGACACATCTGTCAATCTCCTCCAACGATTCCCGGGTATAGAAAGGATTAACATAAAACTGACCCAGTATTCTTCCCGGATACATTTTCATTGCTTTAATTACCATATCATTGCACTCTCTAAACTTATCTGGTGTAACCAGTACCCGGTCTTCTATTGCAACAGGAAGAGATACAACAATTTTTTCAAATCCCAGTCTGTCAGCCGCATCTATAAGAACAGAGGGTTCGGAACTAAGGTAAACATGTTCATGGGCATTTATTTTCCTGAATTTCAAGGTTTCCTTCATTATATCATAAGTTACTGAAGCTTCTTTAATGTTGTTGCTTTCAGCATCCAGATTATTACCGAGAACAATGCCAGCTGTAGCCAAGGCGCTAGTCCTGAAGAATTTTCTTCTGTTAATAATAAAAGTCATTTGATTCCCGCTTAAATTCTGATAAAAAACGGTTACTGCCTAAAGAAATAAGGGAGATATCTGTGAAATATCTTTCTTGATAAAAAAGTAAACAATTATTTTTCCTTAGACTCCTCTGATGAATCAGCTTTTTCTTTTTCAGTGTCATCCTCAACCCTTGACGCCTTTTTGAATTCTTTCATACCTTGCCCAATTCCCTTCATCAGTTCAGGAATCTTACGACCACCGAAAAGAAGAACCACTACCAGAATTATTAGTATGATCTCTGTAACTCCAAAATTTCCCATTTTGCAGAATTTTATTGTAAATATAACACAAACTGTCCTAAATCCAAACTAATCATAATTTGCTTAAAAAGTATTTCAACCAGCCATTCATCATTACTGATAATAAGAACAAACTTTATATCTGTTATATTTGAAGTATTGACCAAGCGAAAAGTATAAGGAGCCCTACAACAATCCACGACAGAAAGAATCCTATCAGATCTTCGCGATACCTTTTTAAGAATCCGGCACGCCTCTCTTTTTTCTTCCAGCCTGGCAGATCGAGAAGAAGAAGGTCTTCACCTGATTCAGACGCCAGAGGTTTTTTCCCATCATCTGTCAGTCTATTGGCATCAGATTTTCTTCTCATGTTGTCGAAAAAATGTTCTATCAGTGCTTTGTCTTCAGGTCGTGTAAGGATGCTGACTAGCCAGAAAAGGAAAAAGCCTGTAAGCATGGCAAATCCAAAAGGTGCCGGTTTCCATGTGTAAACGAGTTTAAGACTGCCGGTATATAAGAAATTTGCCAGATAATACACCAGAAATGAAGAAATAACAGCTGCGGCAGCCCCAAACCGGTTCGCTCTTTTCCAAATTAATCCCCCAAGAAACATTATTCCCATAAATGCTGCAAGGGTTTCTGTAAAAAGAAAAGCATGAAGAACATTTTTTATACTAAGGGCAAAAAGGACTGCGAGAAATGCAAGCCCAAGACCTGAATAGCGGCCCATCCAAAGAAGGTCTCTATCAGAGGCGTTCGGTTTTAAATATTTCCTGAACAGATTCTGTGTAAAAAGAGCTCCTGTATTAACCATAAAATTTGAGCATGCCGACATATTTGCTGCAACTATTGCTGAAAGCATTAGACCTACCAGACCTGGAACAAGCAGCTCACTACATGCATATCCGAATGCCATTTCCGGATCAGGAAGTGTTTTGTTATTCTTTATTGCGAGGGCAGCCACAACAAGTCCGGTCAGTGCCCAGCCGATTGTAACAAGTCTTTTGACCATAGAACCAAAAGTCTGTCCGATCCTTCCTGCCCTTTCAGTGTTACCTGTCGCACACATCGAAATCATGTGTGGTTGGGCTGTTATTCCGATAATTCCGTTGACTGCAAGCATCAATAAAGTAAATAAATCGATTCCGCTGGCAGAATTGAAAATATCAAAATGATGCTCTGGCAATACAGATCTCATATAACTGAATCCTCCAATCTCCTTAAGACCAAGAGGGATTAGCATTATTGACAAGGTGATAATAAGAAAAGACTGAATGAAGTCAGTATAAGCAGCAGCTATCAACCCACCTATAAAACTGTAAAGAATGAAAGCTACTGTCATTGCAATCACAACCAGATTTGGAGATATAAGATTTCCTGAAGCAACCGATATGACTTTTGCTGCACCCTGAAGCATCACACCCATATTAAACACAAAAAACAGAATTGCAAAAACAGTATAAACCAAGCCCATTGAGCTTCCATACCTGTCTTCGACTATTTCACCCACTGTTGTACGTTCACTCCTTCTGTAGAAGGGAGCTATCAGCCAGTAAAAGGGCGTTATAAGCATGTTTTTCCACTGGTACCAGATTGTGGCAAATCCGTTGCTGAAAGTAGCACCAGTCTGTGCAACAGGCATTTCTGCATGTGTGCCCACACCAAAAGCCTGCCCTATCATGATGTACCATTTGAACTTTCTCCCACCCCTGAAGTAGCTGTCACTGGTTCTGATCTTCCTTGAAATCCAGATTCCGAATGTTGTAATTGAAATAAAATAACCGAATAAAACAATATAGTCCAGTAAGCTCATAAAGTTCGACTTTTTATACTAAGGTCAGTTTTGAAAGGCTATTCTTCCTTTGACGATAGTCTTCAGAATTACCAGTTTATTATCCTTGAACTTAAACAGTATAAGATCGGCTCTTTTACCTGGTTGAAGAATACCTCTGTCGTAAAGATGGCAGGCTCTGGCAACGTTTTTTGTAGCCATGTTGATTGCTTGTGCCAGTGAGCATCCTGTATACTCTATCATTTTCTCTACTCCTCTTCTTATTGGCTGGGAAGCTCCTGCAAGACAATTCATCTTCGGATTTCTGAGAAATCCGTCCTTGGTATAAACCACTTCGCTTCCGAGATAATTATAAGTTCCTGGAGGCATGCCAATTAGTGGGCTAACATCGGATATCAGGAAAATGTTATCAGGGCCTTTAATCTTATAAAAGACTTTGACTTCTTCAGGAAGGAGGTGATATCCATCGGCAATAATTGATGGAATAATCATATCATTCGCAAGTTGCGGCCAAACCGGATTTCTATGGCGATCGATCATGTTTGCAAGTCCATTTCCCAGATGAGTGGCGAGCCTTGCTCCTCTCTGAACTGCAAGGTTTATTACTTCAGCAGAGGCATTTGAGTGTCCTATTGATACAAGTATATTATTGTTTGTGCATTTTTCAATAAAATCAATTGCACCCTCTGTTTCAGGAGCAATGGTCACCAGTTTAATATACCCCCCGGAAGCCATCTGATATTGGGAGAACTCATCCCAGTCTGGTTTCCTTACATGCTCAAGAGGATGTGTCCCATAATAGCCATATTCGGATGAGATGTACGGGCCTTCCAGATGAAAGCCGGGAATTGAGTCCCTTAATTGATCATTTTTCAATGCCTCACCGGCGTCTGTGAAATTTCTTAATAAGTTTTTATGACTGTTTGTAATAAAAGTAGGCATAAAAGAAGTTACACCATCCTTGTTTATGGCATTAACAGCATTCAATAACCGCTCTGCAGTTAGTCCACCCTCGGAGAAATCAACTCCAAAATAACCATTTACTTGGTTATCAATAAATCCGGGAGCTACGTAAACATCTGATAATCCGCCTTTGATATCACCCGTTCCGGAAATTTCTTTTATCAGGCCGCCATCAATCTCAATCCTTACCGGTTCACCTGTCTCATAATGTAAAGCCTCAAGAAGTCTGCTATCAGTCATTAATTGGGAATATGGGTTTAAGAATAAATGCTAAAAAACGATAAGCTTTGATGCAGAATTTCTGTCGAGAAATATGTTGAAATCATCATGTTGCTTTAGAATTGTTGCTGGTACCAAATTGCTTAGCGGGTTTGTGAATGTCTTATATACAGCATCAGCTTTTACTTCGTGCGGAACAACTGAAACTATTGATTTACATTGCATAATCTGCCACACGCTCATAGATACAGCTTTTTCAGGAACTTCTGCTACCGATCCAAACCAACCTTCATTTACCTGCTGCAGTTTGCACTGGTCATCCAATTTTACCACGATATATGGATCGTGAGTATCAAAATCTGCCGGGGGATCGTTGAAGGCTATATGTCCATTGACTCCAATCCCGATTAAGCCAAGATCGACAGGCTTTTTTTTAATTTCTTTTGACAGATGAGCAATTTTCTCCTTAATATCGCCCTCAACATCAACACTGTGGAATTTTTTTACCGGAATAAAATTTATAAAACGTTCATAAAGGTATTTTCTGAAACTGGCAATATGAGTGACAGGAAGTCCAATATACTCGTCAAGATGAAAAATTTCTGTTTTTGTCCAGTCTACCTTTTCATTGATAAGGGCTTTGAACATTTCAAATTGGGAGCTTCCGGTTGACACAACCATTCTAGCCTCTCCTTTGACTGCAATAATCTCATTGAGCTTTGCCGAAATATGTTTGGCCGCTTTAATACCTAGTTCTTGGGCATCTTTGCTAATACTTATCTGCATGATTTAATATTTTACTGATAAAAATAAAACAATAATACTAACTTTCCGACTTTTTTAGTTAAAAGACGTTAATAATTAATGTGATTAAAGTCATTCCAATTAAATTGCAGCCTTCAATTAGCTAGCGTTTATGCATAGATTCATTATCCCGTTTTTTTCTTTAATAATCCTTTTTTACAGCAACAATTCTGTTTTTTCACAGGTAAGGGGAATAAACAGGGAAAAATATCGGATACATATTAAACAGACATCTGAAAATATTTCAGTCGACGGGCTGCTGGATGAAAATGTATGGCAAACTGCTGAGAAAGCCAACCATCTTCAGAGAGTTTTGCCTACTGATACAGGATTTGCAATTGCCCAAACCGAAGTTAAACTCACATATACGCCTACTACCCTTTATATGGGGATCATTTGTTATGATCCGTTGCCAGGCAAGAGGCCTGTAGAATCACTTCGTCGCGATTTCAGCTTCATGAAAAACGATAATTTTATTGTCTTTATTGACACATTCAATGATCAGACAAACGGATTTGCGTTCGGAATTTCACCTGCAGGTGCCCAGTGGGATGGTGTTCAGGCGGACGGGGGTACAGTTAATCTCAACTGGGATATCAAATGGAGATCGGCAGTAAAGAATTATGATGACCGATGGGTGGCAGAGTTTGCCATACCATTCAGAAGTATCAGATATCATGGCGGAACAAAGGAATGGGGAATAAATTTCAGCCGTCAGGATCTCAAATCAAATGAAAAGTCAAGCTGGGCACCCATGCCCAGGCAGTTTGCAACCGCAACCCTTGCTTATACAGGATCGCTGGTTTGGGATAAACCTTTACCTCCCTCCGGAATCAGATTTTCTCTTATACCTTATGTTTCAGCAAAAGCAACTCAAAACAAGGAAGCTGGAGATAATTACAAATTTGAACCATCAGGAGGAATCGACGCGAAGGCAATTCTTTCCACCGCACTTAACCTTGACCTGACAATAAATCCAGATTATTCTCAGGTTGAGGTTGATGCTCAACAAACCAATCTCGACAGGTATGAGTTGTTTTTTCCTGAAAAGAGGCAGTTTTATCTTGAGAACAGCGATCTATTTGCAAGCCTTGGAAGCGATAACGTAAGACCTTTCTTTTCAAGGAGAATCGGACTTGACAATCCTGTAAGGGCTGGCGCGCGGCTGAGCGGTAAAATAGGGAAAAACTGGAGAATTGGGATCATGGACATTCAGACAGGCACCAGGGATTCGATATATGCATCAAATTATATGGCAGCAGCCCTTCAAAGAAGAGTATTCAGCAGGTCCAGTATTTCAGCATTTCTTATCAATAAAGAGCTCACTGTGCATAATCCAGATGAAGAGATATCGGGCTTAAATAAATTCAACCGGATCGGTGGTATGGAATATAATCTTTCAAGCCCTGACAATAAATGGACTGGAAAAGCATTTTACCATCAGGATATTCATGACGGTGCTTCTCTCAGCGATGCAGCAATGGCAGCAAATATTAAATATTCATCCCAGTATATATCTGCCGTTCTTAATCAGATTGTAGTAGGAGCAGATTATAATGCCGAAACGGGATATGTAAGAAGGAAAGGTTATTATGAACTGTCACCTAAGTTCAATTACAAGTTCTTTCCTCACTCAAGCTCAATAGCAAACCATGGACCTGGGATAGAAACAGATATGTTTTTTGATCCGGCAAGCCACTTGTCCATTATGGACAGGAAAACAGAATTATCATATAATATTGAATGGCTCAACAGGAATCTTTTTTCGATTGAATATGAAAATTCCTATGTCAGACTTGATACACCGTTTGATCCCACAAATACAGGCGGATTGAAGTTTAATACGGGGGAAGAATTTACCTGGAATGAAGTTGGCGCCAGTTTTACTTCTGATATTAGGCGTCTCTTAAATTTTGAGATCTCTGGAAGGTATGGAGGATATTATACAGGAAAGAGGCTTACCCTTAACGGGAAATTATATTACAGGGTCCAGCCATACGGAAGCTTTTCATTAGTTACAACATACAATAATATAATTCTTCCGGTGCCATATAACAGTGCAAAACTACTTCTGATAGGACCAAGATTTGATTTTACATTTACCGATAAACTCTTTTTTACAAGTTTTATTCAATACAACAACCAGATTGATAATTTAAATCTGAATCTCAGGTTTCAATGGAGGTTTGCCCCTGTATCAGATCTCTATATAGTTTATACTGAAAATTCTTATCCTGCAGATTACAGGGTTAAGAACAGGGGATTTGCTGTAAAGATTTCTTACTGGTTCAATTAACGAATCATAAAATCAAGCAGAGGACGGTTTCCGAGATAAGCAACAAGATTATCATTTTTTCTCAGTGGTCCAACACCCGAGGGTGTTCCTGTGAATATCAGATCACCGGTTTTAAGTGTAAAGAACTTTGATACAAATGATATGATTTCGTCTATACCAAATATCATGTCGGATGTGTTGCTTTGCTGAACAATCTTATTATTGATCTCAAGGCGAAAATCAATATTATTAATATTTTCAAATGTACTTACAGGTATAAACTCACCAACAGGAGCTGCACCATCAAAGCATTTAGATATTTCCCATGGCAGCCTGTCATTGGAAAGCCTTGTCTGAAGGTCCCTGGCAGTAATATCAATGCCGGTTGTCAGTTCATCATAATAGCGATGAGCATATTCCGGTGAAATACCTTTGCCAAGGCGGGAAATCTTAACGACTACTTCCACCTCATACTGAATATCTTTTGAGAAGTCAGGAATAAAAAAAGGCTTATTTTTTTTAAGAAGCGAGGAATCCGGTTTTAGAAATACTACCGGTTCGGATGGAAACTGGCGGCCCATTTCAATTGCATGGCTTCTGTAATTGAGTCCTATACAGATAATTTTCATATTATGGATTTCTTTTGCCGAAGGATCTAAGTTTGATCTCAGTAAGTATTTTCTTTGTATATAAAGGAAAATCGCCATTCATCATCCAGGAATAATATGATGGGTCTTCCCTGAAAACATCCTCCACTGATTTTCCTTTATGTTTACCAAAATTGAATATTTCAACACCATTATCATCATAAGCTATTCTTCCGGCAAAATCCGCGAAGTTGTAAAATGTGCTGAATTCCGCAAGTTTTTCAACATCATTGTCAAGATCATTATACATATCCAACTGTGCTTTGAGCACTTCATAAGTGGCGGAAGTGTCTGCTTTTGAACTGTGGGCATTTTCAAGTTCCTTTTTACAATAGAACTGATATGCTGCTGCGAGAGTTCTCTGTTCTTTTTTATAAAAGATCACCTGAACATCCACATATTTTCGTTTCCTGAAATTGAAGTCCATATTTGCCCTAAGGAACTCTTCTGCGAGCACAGGAATATCAAATTTGATTGCATTATATCCAGCAAGGTCGCATCCTTCAATAAATTGTGTAAGGTTCTTTGCGATTTCCCTGAAAGTTGGTGCGTTTGCCACATCTTCATCAGTAATTCCATGAATAGCTGTAGCTTTAGGAGGTATTGGCATTTCCGGGTTTACTCTTAGGCTCATCCATTCCTCTTTTCCTGATGGATTTATCTTTAGAACAGATAATTCAACAATCCTATCAGTCGAAACATTGATGCCTGTTGTCTCGATGTCAATAAAAGCTATCGGGCGCCGAAGTTTAAGTTCCAATTATCAGGCATTTATCATCATTGGCATAAGCAGCATCAGCAGGTCTTCAGTTTCATTTTCATTTTCACCTGGAAGGAAAAGTCCTGCTCTGGTAGGATCAGCAAGCTCTATCATTACATCCTGGGAAGAAATATTAGCCAGAATTTCAAGAAGAAACACTGATTTAAAACCAATTTCTATATCATCACCTTCGTACTGGCATTTTATCTTCTCATAGGCTGAAATTGAAAAATCTATATCCTGGGCTGATACCACCATCTGGTTTCCTTTAAGCTGAAGTTTTACCAGATTGCTTGCCTGGTTTGAAAAAACGGAAACACGTTTTAGTGTGTTATAAAATTCAACCCTGTCGATGGTTATTTTTCTTGGATTATTTTTGGGTATAACAGAACTGTAATTAGGATAGTTCCCTTCCACCAGCCGGCAAACTACTTTATAATCGTTGAGAATGAAGAATGCATTTTTGTCGTCAAACTCTACTGTAACAACACCTTCCTCTTTAGGGAGGATATTTTTAAGAAGTGATGCAGGTTTTTTCGGCAGAATAAATGAGGCATTGTCGTCTGCATGAGCGTCTGTTCTTTGATATCTTACCAGTTTATGGGCATCTGAAGCCACAAAAGTAATCCGGTCAGTTGATGCTTCCACAAATATTCCTCCCATAACAGGTCTCAGTTCATCATCAGCTGTTGCAAAAAGTGTTCTGTTTATCCCTGCCAGCATTACATCAGAATTTATTAAAAATGAAAATTTCTTCTCTTTTTTGATCAAAGGCAGTGCAGGAAAATCGATTCCATTTTGTCCCACAATATTGAATTTACCGTTTTCTGATGTAATGACCACAGCCATTGTATCCAGGTTTATGTCAAAAGCAAGAGGCTGTGCTGAAAATTCCCTTAGCGTATCCAGTAAAATTCTGGCAGGAAGAGCAATTGTCCCTTCGCCTGATGCATTTTCAAGTTTCATTCTTGTAATCAGAGTGGATTCCAGATCTGAAGCAGTAATTTCAAGGTCATTAGCCGACAGATTAAATAAAAAATTATCAAGTATCGGGAGGGTATTCTTTGAGCTTATAACCCTGCTGATTGCCTGTAGATGACCAAGAAGTTCTGTACTGGATACAACAAATTTCATATTATGACAGATTTTAATTTATTATTTGACAGATATTTATTTAAAAGCATATAAATAAAGGATATAAAGTATTATCTGTTACAGTCTGTGAATTATCAATATTACAAAAAAAACTCTTAAACTCAAATAAAATATTTCATGGGAAGAAATACGACCTCTTTTTCAACAATGGATCAATATCAAGATATCTGATTATAAATAGCTCTTCATTAGCATCAGTCTTTGCAAAAAGCCTGTCAGTATCTGTCTTTTCAGTTCCGCTGTCATTAATTGTCCTCTCCCAAAGTGTAAGATTTATTTTGTCTCCATTAATCCGTGTCACCCTGATTTTATATAAAGGCTTTCTTGCTTTCAGTTTTTCTTTTTCCCAATCACTTAGTTCAAAACACCATGATTCAAACGGGACATGGACAAAATATGATATGTACCGTTCTATTCTTGAAGAATCCCATCCCGAGAGGTAATTTTCAAGATCGGAGAGACAGAAACCACCCTTTTCCCTTTTAATAGAAAAAGATGCACTTGTGTCGGAGAAATTCACCAATGAAATTTCACTTATTTCCGAAGGTAGGAGATTAAATACGGTGAATGGCTGCCAGTAAAGCTCATTTACATTAAAGGCCGAACCAATATCAGTTTCATAACCCGGAATATATACTATGAATGGCTTTGAGCCTTCCCTCATTTTCATAATATTCCCATAAATATTTGAACGAGTCTTGTAGACATAAAATGATTTTAATAATTTTTTTTTCTCAAATACTCTAACCTTTACCGGCTCAATTTTTTTATCAACAATTTCCTGATTGAATAATTCCTGAGAGACGGGCGATTTAATCGCGATTTCAGTAAGTATCTGTTTGATAAAAGAAATGCTGCTCTTTCTTGTTTCATGCTTCCCGTTGAGCAGCCATTCATCATTTTCTTTTGAAAGTTTCAGTTTTTTGCTTTTTAATGAAAACTCAATAGCGGTTATCTCTTTTTTTGGTTTTGAAGCAAATGAACTGTTACTCTGACCGAACGGTGTATGTTTTCTG
Source organism: uncultured Rikenellaceae bacterium (assembly GCA_964514725.1). Classification (GTDB taxonomy): domain Bacteria; phylum Bacteroidota; class Bacteroidia; order Bacteroidales; family VadinHA17; genus LD21. Next base: position 119,512 of record CAZEUL010000003.1, on the reverse strand, counting down.
AACAGGATAACAGATAATGAGAGTAATAAAACAAGAATAAGAATATATCGGACGATCCTGCCTTTCATGCGAATTTCCTTGTGTATTTCTTCTTGCGGAAAAATGCGAATAAAATCCCGGCAGCTATTATTAACAGAGGCGGGATAACAATATTAATCAACTGCCATTTTACTCTTTCATTTTTTATTCTGGCTCTGTCAAGCAACCTCAGTTTTAGTTCACGCGATCTTAATTCCATAATCCCGTTATTATCCACAAGATAGTTAAGACAGTTAATTATAAAATCCCTGTTACCATACATTTCCCCAGTGTATTTGTCCTGACCGAGTGGGTATGGAGTAAGTGTGTTTCCGATTCTTCTCACGTCATTTCTTATTATGTCACCATCAGAAACAACTATGAGTTTTGTTTCAACACTTTCATTCTTTATCTTAAAATCTCTGCTTTTAATGAGACCATCAGTGAGTCTGTTCCTGAATGCAGAAGTAAACTTTCCTTCGAGAAGTAATGCAATCGGAAGGTTTGTTCTGTTAAATTCCCTTTCGCCGGGCGTTACCTCTGCGTCTTTAAGGCTTATAATCAAAGGCGGTGCCAGAATTCTTGAAAAAGATGAAGATGACAGGAGTATTGTTTTCTTTATTTTCCCATCCATCCCCACGGTATCCATATAACTGACATACTCTCCTTTTACCCTGTTAAGATTTCTTGTAACAGGGTGATTTTGGGATGGTAACAATTTTGGAAACCAAAACCAGGGCACCGTTACAAATTGCTGGCGGACACCTCCTGTCATCATTGCAAGGCGTATAGTTACACACTCCGCATCCTGTACAAGAACCGGATTAATTCTTACCCCATATCTGAAAAGTTGATCTTCAAGATTCAATGGTCTGTAAAAAGCTCCTGTCTCACCTGCTGCAAGGCTGTCGGTATTGACGCTTACTTCATCAATAAGCCAGACTACTTTACCACCCTGCATGATATACTGATCAATTATGAATTTATCGCTCTCTGAAAACTGATTTTCAGGCCCGGCGATTATAACAGCGGCATAATTATCAAGTATACCAGGGATGCCATCCAGTCTTCCTCTGTCAACAGTAAAAAATTTTGCCAGATTTAAAGTTATGTCAGCTACCTCTGCTTCAGATAATTCACCATGCCCTTCAAGAAAAGCAATCTTATAGATTGTATCTGAACTCAGGGTGGAAATAGTCTGAATCATTTCGTATTCAAGACCTTCCAGAGAGTGGAGCAGATTCTCTTCAGCTGAAATTGTCTGGTTATTTTTTAAAAAGTTTACCGGTACTTCAATACCATTGTAATTTACCACCATTCCCGGGAAAACTATTTTCTGAGTGCTTCCTCCCTCTTCATCGCCTGCCTGGATATTTACCGGATTGAGTCCTTTGGCAATAAGTGACTGGTACCTTGCTTCCCTTTCTCTGGTGTCACCACCCCCGGAAGGATTAATGAAGTCATAATCGATCTTGTTTCCTGAAGTTACCCTGAATTCATCGAGCATCTCCCTGACCGAACGTTTAAGCCGCTTGAACGGGATCGGCATCTCCCCGTCAAGGTAAACCTGAATAAATATATCATTTTTAACTTTTGACAAGACTTTCTTTGTCGGCGCCGAAAGTGTGAATCTTTTATCTTCAGTGAGATCGAGCCTAAGATGTAAATAAGAACCTGCTGCAGCAAGCAGAATAACGATTCCGGCTGCTGAAAAAAATTCAATCCAGCTCTTTGTCTTTATTGATTTTATGCCTGAACCTATTTTCATTTATCAATTCTTGTGCTTCCATTTACGAGATAACAGCACCAGTCTTGTTGCTTCGTTAAAAATTATGACCACTGCTGCAAAATAAATAATATCAATTATATCGATTACACCTCTGCTTATTGACTTATAGTGCTCGTTTATTCCAAGTCTGATAATAAATTCATCGAAAGATTTAAGCCCGGGCAGATAAGCTAATGAATCAAATCCCATAAACATGAAAAAAGAAATAAAAACTGCCATGATAAAAGCAATAACCTGATTGTCTGTTAAAGATGAAGCGAAAATTCCCGCTGAAGCATAGACAGAAGCAAGGAAGAATAAACCGATTGATGCTCCTATGATTGCTCCCTTGTCAAGATTTCCCTGTGTTTCTCCAAGGGTAAAAACGGAGTAGTAAAAAATTGCAGCAGGCAATAATGAAAGGAGAACTAATACAACTGATGATGCATATTTTCCATAAATGATCTCCCGCTCAGTAACCGGACGAGAAAAGATGAGTTCAATGGTTCCCAGCCTCTTTTCTTCGGCGAACATTTTCATGGTCACAGCAGGTACAAGGAAAAGAAAAACCCAAGGTGAAATAATAAAAAGAGTATCAAGGCTGGCGTAGCCATTATCCAGAATATTCATCTCCCCTGGGAAAACCCACATAAATAGTGAGTTTAAAAGAAGAAAAACAATTATTACGACGTACCCCGTCAGATTGCTGAAAAAGCCGTTTATCTCTTTTTTGAAAATTGCGAACATATACAAAATAAACGGCAAAAATAAGAAAATAACTAATGATCCGGACATGCCCGGAATGTTATTATTTCATATCCTGATGCCAATTACCATTATATCATCAGTCTGATCTTCATTGTTCTGATCTCTCCAGTTTTCTATCTCCTCATTAAGTCTGTCGCTTTGCTCAGGTAATGTATTTTCCTGTATTGAGATCAGAAAATTTTTAAACCTGCTACTCTGATATTTTTTATGCTCCATTCCTCCAAACTGATCGCAGAAACCATCGGAAGACAAATACAGTGTGTCTCCCACATTTAATTTTATGTTTTCCGAAGCAAATGTAAAATTTGCTGAAGGATAACAGATCTCTTTCAAATTTCCCGCTTTATATTCAATCAGGTGTCCATTAGTGATCCTGTATAAGGGAATTGCGACACCCGCGTATATAAGTGTGTTTGATTTAATATCCAGAGTGCAAAGTGCTATATCCAGGTCATCTGACAGACCGGTTTCGTTTTCACTATTGCGCAGGAATCTGTGGATCTTTGAATAAAGGTGATACAGTATCTTGCCGGGATCTTTAAGCTTTATTTCATTAACGGCCTGATCAAGAATACCATATCCCAGAGTGCTTAAAAGTGCGGCTGGAATTCCATGCCCGGTGCAGTCAGCAGCAGCAAAAATAATAATATCCTTTTGTTTGCTGAAAAAATAGAAATCACCGCTTACAATGTCCTTGGGCTTAAAAAGCACAAAACTATCCTGGAAACATTCCCGGATATAAAGGTCATCTGGCAAAAAAGTTTTTTGGATATAATGGGCATAATTGTAATTTCCTTCAACTTCCCTGATGGCATCCTCAATCTTTTTGTTCCTCATCTGCACCATTTCTTCGACTTCAGGAGACAGATTTACCATTTTTCTGATCTTATCGTTCATTTCCCTTGTTTCAACAAGGATCTTGTGAATACTGCTCTGGGGTTTAATCGCGTAGGATAATCTCCTGACAATTCCAGGATTGACAGGACATACTTCATAACCAATATCCTTAAGAAGTCCTGGAATAAGTCTGACAAGTTCCCTGTCTTTCTCCTTTTCCGATTCAACAAGCCATTCATATGGAACAAGTCCAGGGTGTGTTTTTCTTTCCGGATCTTTTGTTTTGCTCGGAACCCATCCATTAAGTCTTTTATCCCAACACCACCGAAGGTGTTCAAGGATAGCCATTGTCTCAACCTCATCTTTGCTGAGATGCAAGGCAAACGGCTGATGACCTGATGATACTGGTCTTATCCTGTATCCTATTGAGAGTAGTTTGGTGGGTATGTGATATGCATTATCAATGTTTGAGTATTTTATTTCATCCGGCAGTTCATCAAAATCTTTAAGAGCAATATTTTTAAAATCACCAGTGGTGAACAATCCCGAGGTAAGGGGACTTCCTCCTTCCGCAAAACCCTGTTTTCTTATTTCATGCTGGTATTGCGAATGTATGGCCTTAGCAATTTTAATTGTCACCTTCTCATTAATTTGAGCAATTTCTTCAGGTCTTATTACTTCAAATCCAAACTTTTTAAGAATCACAGGAATCAGATAGTTCATTTCAATAAAGAAAGCCCTTCTCCTTAAGGAGATCCTGTAAAATGGCAATATGAAAGTCCTAGCTTCATAATGGTTTACACCTTCGGCCTTATATTTTAGCCTGTATTGATCATAATCCGATTTTGCCATCTTTTCAATATCATGATCAGGTATCAGGCAGGTTTTGCAAAAGACTTTGTATGGACGAATAAGAAGATTGAATGTTGCAAGCTTATCAGGAATTCCATCAACAAATTCAACCCAGAATTGTTTCTCATCCCGGGGAAGGTCAGAAAAGCTGTCAGCATCAAGGTTTACAGGTGATACAAATAAGTTCCGGATTCGTTTTACTTCTGAGTAAAGATGTGTTGCGAACATATTATTAAAATCGGAAATGCCCTGTTCGCTAAGATCAAAAGGGATTCTCTCGGCATTCCTGAAGGAATCGTGCAAGATTTTCGGCCATATCAGATCCGGCATTTCAGATCAAATAAGTATACTTAACTGCGTACAAATTCAAAAGGTAATTTAGCAATTCTCGACATTTCCCTGCCGGCTTCAAGCATATCCAGATCGTTCTCATCATAATGCCAGTTAACGATTATATCCATTCCTGCACTTCTTGCAGCTGCAATTTGTTTGCAAAAATCAAGCAGATACTTGGCTGAGGAAGAATTAAAGTACTCAAAATCAAAGTCAAACACAAATGGCCTCACATCATCTTTTATAACGTAAGGCGAATGTGAGAAATCTTCAAACCAGCTAAGAATTTCACCGTAGAATTTTGCCACATCAGGAGGACGCGATTCTCCGGATATTACAAATATGTTCTTTTCAGGATCAAGAATAACACCCGGAGAAAATGATGTTTTTTCAATAACCAGCTTTCTCATGATAAACTTATTTATTGATATTTCAATATTAAAAAAGACAAGGCCTTTTCTTATATTGGTAAAGCTGAAATCCAATTTGTTACCTGATTTCAATTTCATAATTATGAATCCCAGACCAGCTCCGTTTTCTTCAGGAAGATATTCCCTGTTTATGTTTTTTTCATAAAGATCTGCAAGTGCTTCACTGGAAAGGGTATTAACCTTGTTCAGGACTTTTGCCAGTTGGTCTGATTTTTCCTCAAATAAAGGGTTCCCGGTTCTTACAAAAATTTTGTCTTTCTGTATTGTTATTGAGATAAAAGGTTTTTTTGATATTTCATTGATCATCTCCTTCGGTGAATACCTTGCAATGTTTTCAAGACACTCTGCCGTTATGGCGTAAACACGCTTCCCGATCGTTTTATGAAGATTTAGAAACTCTTTTTCACTTTTCAAACTTTGAAGAAGAATATCCGTCTGTCTGTGGTCAATGTATCCCTTATAATTCAATATTTCATAGGTGTCCTTCATGTATCCATGAGTATCTTTAACCTAAATCAACCATATCAATCTAATTCCTTTTCAATGGTTCGATAGAGACTAAAAATATTTTTCTATATAACGATAAAATATTAACTTCAAATGTTATAGACAAATATAATCTTTATAGAACTATACATGAATATTTTGACAATAATTTCAATCCTTACATGATTAAACTGTGAGTCTATATGAGCGAATCCGTTATTGAGGCTCTGGTCCGGCTTTTTGCTCTTATCAGCGATATTCATGAGGAGACCACTTTAACGACGAAGGAAAAGGATGTTGTCAAATCATTTCTTTCGCGCCATCTTAACAATGAGATGGTTGAAAAATACATGAAATTATTTGAAGAATATCTTGCCCTTTACACTTCAGTTGATATTGAAAGAGGTACAATAAAAGACAGAAAACATGTTGCTCTCAGTTCAATGAAAATTCTAGGGATCTGTGAAAAGATTAACACTGAGCTTCAGCAACGGCAAAAGGTATACCTCCTTGTTCAACTTTTGGATTTTACTTCCCTGGGAGCAGAAATTACGGAGAATGAACTGGATTTTATAAACACAGTTGCAACCGCATTTAATGTACCAGCCAGTGAATACAATAATGTTAGGGATTTTATAATAAATGGATTAAGAAACATTCAGGATAAGAGTAAAGGTTTGATTATTAATAGTGTAAAGGAAGATGAAACGTCAGGATTGAACCAGATTTTGGACAGTAATCTTAAAGGTACCCTGTCATTCCTTTATATTCCAAGCACAAGGACATATTTAATGAGATACGAGGGACAGGAAGACCTTTATCTGAACGGGCAAAATATATTCCCCGGACAAACATATATATTCGATCAGGGATCAACAATACGCGGTGCTGGTATAAGAACCGTATATTATTCTGAAGTCAGCAGTTTGATCTCTGGAATTAAGCATAAATTCAGAATCTCACTTGATGCACATGATGTATCTTATAAATTTATTAACAGTCCTAATGGAATTCACAATCTTAACTTTCACGGAGAGGAAGGTAATCTGATCGGAATTCTCGGAGGTAGCGGCGTTGGGAAATCTACTACTTTAAGCATTCTGAACGGAACTTTAAAACCACAGGGTGGAGAAGTTCTGATAAACGGATATAATCTTTACAATGAGGAAGAAAAATCATTTCTTACAGGAGTTATAGGATTTGTTCCGCAGGATGATCTTCTGATCGAGGAACTTACGGTTTTCCAGAACATTTATTTCAATGCAAAATTATGCCTGAATAATCTGCATGAAAACCAGATTATTGAAATTGTGAATAAAACACTTGTCGATTTTGACCTTGAAGAAATAAGGGATCTAAAGGTTGGAAATCCGCTGAATAAAGTCATAAGCGGAGGCCAGAGAAAAAGAGTCAATATTGCACTCGAATTGCTTCGTGAACCTACAATCCTTTTTGTCGATGAACCTACATCAGGACTCTCTTCTGTTGATTCTGAAATAGTGATGAACCTTCTTAAAGCACAAACACATAATGGAAAACTGGTTATTATTAATATACATCAGCCATCCTCTGAGGTTTTTAAGATGTTCGACAAAATAATGATAATTGACAAGGGAGGATACCAGGTTTATTTTGGAAATCCTTCCGACGCAATTGTCTATTTTAAAACATTGTCCGACCATGCAAATCCTGGCGAAGATCAATGTATTAAATGCGGGAATGTAAATACCGAACAGATTCTGCAGATTATTGAGGCAAAAGTGGTGGATGAGCAGGGGAAACTTACACGCACACGCAAAGTGACTCCGGTAGAATGGGCTGAAAGATTCAGAAAATCATCCATCGGAACTTTCAGAAAAGATGGAAGAAAAAAACTCAAACTCCCCGAAAATAATTTCAACACACCTGGATTATTCAAACAATCCTGGATTTTTTTCCATCGGGACATTCTTTCTAAACTTTCAGACAAACAATATATACTGATCAGTATTCTTGGCCCCCCTATTCTTGCGTTTCTTCTGGCATATTTTACAAAGTCCTCTAAAGGGGATGAATATATGTTCAGTGAAAACGACAATATCCCGGCATATTTATTTATGTCGGTTATAACATCTATGTTTTTTGGCCTAATGGTGAGTTCGGAAGAAATAATAAAGGATAGAAAAATTCTTAAAAGGGAAGCATTCCTGAACTTAAGCTGGTTTAGCTACCTGAATTCTAAAATAATGATTATGTTTATTCTGTCAGCTATACAGACTGCCTCATTTGTCATAATTGGAAACGCAATACTTGAAATAAAGGGAATGACTTTTAGCTTTTGGATGGTCCTTTTCACGACTTCTTGTTTTGGGAATATTCTCGGACTTAATATTTCATCCGCATTCAATTCAGTGATAACTATTTATATCCTAATCCCATTTATTATTATACCTCAGCTTTTGTTTAGCGGAGTACTTGTCAAGTTTGATAAACTCCATATCAGCAATTATTCAGCTCATGAGTATGTTCCTGTAATAGGGGATCTTATAACTTCCCGATGGTCATTTGAAGCATTAGCAACCAAACAGTTTAAGGATAATGAATATGAGAGGAATTTTTTTAAATATAATCTTCAGGAGAGTCAAAACAACTATTATTCGCCATTTCTTATTGATGAATTGAATAAAGAACTAAGAGTATGCAGTTTATATAAAGACAGTTCTTTGTACAGAAATAATGTTGCTAACAGTTTTAAAAGACTACAGTATCATATTGAAAAATTATCTGGTTTATCAAAAATTGAGTCTGGCAGCTGGAAAGATTCTCTGACTTTTGATAAATTCAACAATAATGTCGAAAGAAGTGTAATTGCTTATCTCGGAGCCCTGAAGAAGTATTTCTCAGACCGTAAGAAAGAAGCAAAATCAGCAAAGGATTCAATAAGCACATCGCTTATAAAAGCTAAAGGAGAAAAAGAAATGCTTTTAATCCGGAATGAATGTGAGAACAAACAACTTAGAAGGATTGTCCTTGATATCGACAATCTAAACAAGACATTTAGATTACCGGGTAAAATAGTGCAAAAAATCGATCCGGGATATATGAACCCAACTGCCAAAAACGGTAGAGCACATTTTTATTCACCTTACAAACAGATTATGAATCTTAAGCTCGATACATTTAATTTTAATATTCTGGTGATCTGGCTTGAATCGATCCTATTATATTTTGCGCTGTATACTAATGTATTTAGGAAAATGTTCGAATTCTTTGGAAATCTTCGTTTTCAAAAACCTGAGATCTGATCAGATCTTTATTCCAAAAAATACAGGAGTTCCGATTTGACAATTCTGAAAATCCGGTTGAGATTCATTTCCGGGCATTTTTATAATCTAAGATTATCACATGTGAATAATAGAACTTTAAGATCTGTTTATAATCAAATCCTTTTGAAGCCATTACCATTGCACCTTCCTGGCAGAGTCCGACTCCATGCCCGTATCCCCTTCCTTTAAGAACTATGGAGTTACCATTGTAGAGAACTGAAAAAAAGGACGATTTCAGGTTGAGATCTTCCCTGATCTTTGTAAAAGGTAAAGAAAAAGAACCTGTTTTGTAGTATTTCTGACGGGTGATCTGTGCGAAACTAAGTTTCGACTTGTCAGCAGATGGATTGTAACCATATCCTTTCAAATAGTTTTCCCATTCAGATAAAGGGATACTTTTTGTCCATCTGGCATTCCTTGATTCTGAACAGTATGGATCAACAACTTTCTTAAGATAAGGTTGCCCGGAAAGCCATACATTTTCCGATGATTCTGTTTCCCCACCACAATTTGAATGAAAAGCAGACATAATTAGAGAACTATCACTGGCCAGAACCACCAGCCCTTTTGTATCATTTACTGCCCTATTAATAAGGTGATTGGTCGAATTTCCCATATAGACCTGACAATGAGTATCATCGCATAGATTATACCTGTCAATTAAATGTCTTTCAAAATATCTGTACATATAGGTTCTGGCTAGAAGTGCCTGTGTTTTTATGTATTCTATATTTCTTCCGGTCCCTCCCTCTGCCTGAACAACCCCTGCAATGTATTTTTCAATATCACAATTGTTTATCAGAACCAAAAAACCAAGGTCAGCAAGACATTTAAGATCGCCATCATAAAATTGTTGTGTCGGTGAGTCGGAGTTAACTCTTATAAAAAATGAGTCAGAACCAGTTAAACCTTTCATTGTCAATGAATCACAGGCAAAACTTCTGGTTCCTTTTGACTTTACTGCAACTCGTCCATTATAATATAAAAAAACAACAGTTTCTCCTTTTGAATAAACCAATGGCTCTTCACCATAGGTGTCCAGTTCGTATTTGCCTTCCTTTACTGTAAACAGGACAAATTTCAGGGGCTTTGCTGCAAAAATCCTGACTTTCACCTGACCTGGCACATAAAGGGTAAAAAAATAAAATATCAGCTGGAAAAAAATGAACTTCAGGCACATACTATTTCTCCCCGGTCAGCTTTTCACCTTTTTTAATTCTTCAGACAAGCATTTAACAATATCAGCAGCCACCCTTTCTGAAGCTCCGGGAGGACCAAGAATTTCCCTGAAATGCTTATAATCTTCCATCATTTTATTCCTTCCGTCGCCACCGGGAAGAATACGTCTCAGTTCTTTAGCCAGATTTTTTCTGTTAAGTGAATACTGTACCAATTCTTTAACTACTTCATTACCGGATATTAAGTTTACAAGTGAGATATATTTAACCTTAATAACCATCCATGCAATAAGCATAGAAAAGAAATCGCCTCTGAAACAAACTACCTGCGGAATTTTGAGAAGTGCAGTCTCAAGAGTAGCTGTGCCTGATGTTACAATAGCTGCATCTGAAATACTTAATAACTCATAGGTCCGGTCATAAATAACTTTAATCCCAGAATGTTTTAATATTTTTCCATAAAGACCCTCAGGCAGGCTTTTTACGCCTGCAACAACAAACTGATATCCGCTGAAGTCTTTAACGATTTTCATCATAAAAGGAAGAACATGTTTTACTTCGCTTTTTCTGCTTCCGGCCAGAAGAGCAATCACAGGTTTACCGGTAAGTCCAAGGTTTTCTTTCAGATTACACCCATCCCGGAAATTTCTCATATACCTCTCTGTCTCATCAAGGAGTGGATTACCAAAATAGTATGCTGTTATATTATGTTTCTTATAAAAACTGATTTCAAACGGAAATATAATATACATTCTGTCAACAAAACTCTTTACCTTTTTAATCCTGCTTTCTTTCCATGCCCAAAGTTTGGGCGATATGTAGTAGTAAATCAGAATACCTCTCTTTTTGGCAAATTCAGCAATCCGAAGATTAAAGCCAGGATAATCAATAAGAATAATGACATCCGGATTAAAAGATAAAATCTGAGATTTACACAAGTTCATATTTTCCTTAATAGTCTCAATATTTTTAAGAACTTCCGCAAAACCCATAAATGCCGTTTTACTGTAATGAACAAGAAGTTCAGCTCCGGCCGATTTCATCAGATCACCTCCCCAGCACCTTATTAAAGCATTATGATCAGCTTTTATCAGCTCCCTTATCAGATTCGAACCGTGAAGATCTCCCGACTTTTCGCCGGCAATAATAAAATACCTCATAGAAAAAATTTTATGGCAAACACTGTGATTGCCCAGAAGAATGTTATACCCAGAACTCCTTTTGTTGCCCTGAGCATATCGAGCCGGTTATAGATAAGGAAAAGAACTATGTTCGGAAATACACATAAGGAGATAATATGAGTGAGAATATCTGCATCAGTGATTTTTCTAAAATACTCCAATAAGCTAAGGTTTTTCCCGGAAAATAGGTAGAATGTGAGACCTACTATAAGTGGCAGAATAAATCCGGTAACAGAACCATAAGCTGTTCTATCGTATTTCTCAACTCGGGTCATACACCAAATCTCTCTTTCAACCTTTCAATATAGTTGTACGCAGTCATATCAACTGAGACAGGTACCACTGATACATATCCATTTGCCATTGCCCACTCATCAGTATCTGTTGCTTCAGGCTCCTGATTATTGAAAGATCCAGTAAGCCAGTAATAGGTCTTTCCCATCGGATCTTTCCTTTTCTCAAACTCTTCTTTCCAGTTACCTTTTGCCTGACGGCAGATTCTGATACCTTTAATCTCTTTTTCAGGTATAGCAGGTATGTTTACATTCAAACATATTCCGGGAGGTAATGGTTCTTTAGCCAATTGATTCATTATGATCCTGATGAATTTTTTGCATGGAATAAAATCAGCTGACTTGGAAAAGTTGTTAAGTGAAAATCCAACTGAAGAAATTCCATACAGACATCCTTCAATTGCTGCTGCCATTGTTCCGGAATAAAGGACGCTTACCGATGCATTCGCTCCATGGTTTATACCTGAAACAACCCAGTCAGGCTTTTTTTCAACCAACTGATTAACAGCTAATTTAATACTATCTGTCGGGGTTCCGTTACAAGCATAGACTCTTCGTTTTTCAGTCTCTTCAAGAAGTTTTACCCTTAATGGGGTTTTCACTGTCATAGCCTGTGACATCCCTGACATGCTTTCAACTGTGGAGATAAGAACTACTTTGCCAAAATCTTCCATTATATCAAGCAATGTTCTCAACCCATTTGCATATAAACCATCATCATTTGTCAGCAAAATCAGTCTGTCATCCTTTTCCACGATCATATCAAATCAACTTTTGAGTTACAAATATAGACAAATACCTATCCCATCTGCAAATATAGTTTTAAACTATATTTGTCTCATTGTAATATGGTAATTGCATCAAAGTTCACTAAAACATGAGAGTTACTTTTTGCAAAATGTTTACTTTTGCATTCCTGACATAATAAATAAAAAGCTTAATGAAAATTTCTTATAACTGGCTCAAGGAATATATTAATTTAAATATTGAATCCAATAAGCTTGCAGAGATACTGACGGGGATTGGACTGGAAATCGAAGGGGTTGAAGATTGGGAATCGGTAAAAGGTGGACTGAAAGGTGTCGTGGTTGGAGAGATAAAATCATGTTCACGCCACCCTGGTTCTGAAAAATTATCCATAACAAAAGTTGATATAGGTTCACCTGAAACACTTCAGATTGTCTGCGGGGCTCCAAACGTTTCTGCAGGACAAAAAGTTTTAGTTGCAACAGTGGGTACCATACTCACCTTTGGGGACCAGTCACTTGAGATCAAAAAAGCCAAAATACGTGGAGAATTATCTGAGGGTATGATATGTGCTGAGGATGAACTTGGGCTTGGAAATGATCATACGGGAATAATGGTGCTTGACAGTAATGCCAGACCGGGGACCCCCGCGTCTGAATACTTCAGTTTAACAACAGATACAATTTTTACTATAGGACTGACGCCCAACAGGATAGATTGCGGCTCCCACTTTGGTGTTGCCCGCGATCTTGCTGCCTATCTGACACAGAATACAGATAAGGAATATAAGGCAATTCTACCATCCGTTGAGGAATTCAGAATTGATAATAAAGAAAACAAGATGGAAGTTATAATTGAAAATACTTCCGATTGCCCAAGATATACTGGTATTACAATAAGTAATGTAAAAATAGGCGAGTCTCCGGAATGGCTAAAAAACCGTTTGAAAGCAATAGGCCTTAATCCTATAAACAACATCGTAGATATCACCAATTTTGTTCAACATGAAATAGGTCAACCGCTTCATGCTTTTGATGCTGATTTTATTGCCGGGAAAAAAGTAATTGTAAAAAACCTGCCGGAAAACACATCATTTATTACTCTTGACGGAATAGAGAGAAAACTTTCCTCCCGCGATTTGATGATTTGCAACTCAGAAGAAGGTATGTGCATTGCCGGAGTTTTCGGCGGAATAAAATCAGGTGTTACTGCTTCATCAAGAAATATTTTTCTTGAAAGCGCTTATTTTAACCCTGTCACAATCAGGAAAACCTCCAAAAGACACGGACTTCAGACTGATGCTTCATTCAGGTTTGAAAGAGGAGCAGACCCGAATAACACTACATGGGCCCTTAGAAGAGCCGCTTTACTTATTAAGCAAATTGCAGGGGGAGAAATATCTTCAGAAATTGTAGATATCTATCCTAAAAAAATTGAAAATGAACTTATTGAAGTGAGCTATAGGAATATTGACAGATTAATAGGTAAAAGCATAGGTAAAGAGAATATCAGAAAAATTCTGGGATTACTTGAAATAAAAATAAAAAAAGAGAAAGACGATAATCTGCTTCTTGAAATTCCTGCCTATAGAGTTGATGTAAAGTGCGAAGCCGATGTTGTTGAGGAAATTCTGAGAATCTACGGTTACAACAATATCGATATAAGCGCTCATGTAAATTCCACCCTCACCTATGTTGAAAAACCTGATAAAGAGAAAGTTGTTAACATAATCTCGGATCTTCTCTCTGATAATGGTTTTTCAGAAATAATGTCAAATTCCCTTAATCCTGCATCATGGTATGAAAACAATTCTGATTTTGACTCAGAAAAACTTGTTAAACTTGCAAATCCACTAAGTTCTGATCTGAATGTAATGAGGCAATCTCTTCTTTATGGAGGAATGAATTCGGTATTGTGGAACATAAACAGACAAAATTCAGAAATAAAGCTATATGAGTTCGGAAACTGTTATTTCAGAAGAAATACCGACCATAAGATCCCCGTTGTCGATGATTACATTGAAAAAACCTCTCTAGACCTGTTTATATCAGGGAATGACGGAAAAGAAAACTGGAACCACAAAAGTAATCCTACGGACTTTTTTAATATTAAATCAGCAACAGAATTGGTCCTTAAAAGATTGGGAATAAATCCCGATTCTCTGGATTTAGGAGAAAGTGAAAAAACCTATTTTGCTGACTCATTGACATACTCATTTAATAATCAACTTATTGCAGAAACAGGTAGAATTTCAGCAAAATATCTTTCAAAACTTGACATAGGACAGGATATTTTTTACAGCCATATAGAGTGGAATATGATCATTAAACTGATAAGAAACAGCAAGATAATATTTAAGGAACTGCCCAGATTCCCGTTTGTCAGACGCGATCTTGCACTTCTGGTTGACCGCGATACCAAATTCAGACAGATCAGGGATATTGCATATAAAACCGAAAAAATTTTACTTAAAGAGGTTGGTTTATTTGATGTGTATGAAAGTGACACTTTGGGTAAAAATAAAAAATCTTATGCAGTAAGTTTTATATTGAGGGACGATGTTAAAACTCTTACTGATAAGAATATCGAAAAAACGATGAATAATCTTATAAGAGCTTTTAATACAGAGCTTGGTGCAAAAATCAGATAAACAATAAAATGTATCCAGAACACCAAATAAAAATTAACAGGTCTGCATTCTCATGAAGGATCTTTATAAGCGGATACGTACATATTTATCTCTTGTAAAATTCGGTCATACAGTATTTGCAATGCCCTTTGCCCTTATAGGTTTTTCACTTGGCGTAAGAGAAACCGAAAGCAACTTAAACATCAAGCTTTTAACACTGATAATCTTATGTATGGTCTTTGCCAGAAATGCTGCAATGGGTTTCAACAGGCTGGTTGACAGAAAATATGATATCCTGAATCCCCGCACTCTAAACCGCGAAATTCCGGCAGGAAAGGTAAGTCCAAGAGAAGCATTTTTGTTTGTTGTAATAAACAGTATTCTTTTCATACTTTCAGCGGGATTAATTAACCGACTTACTCTCTTCCTTGCTCCTGTTGCACTCCTTATTATCCTTGGATACAGTCTGACAAAAAGAATAACTTTCCTGTGCCACTTTATACTGGGTCTGGGATTAAGCCTGGCCCCATTAGGAGCATATATATCAGTTACAGGTGAATTTAATTTTCTTCCGATAATATATTCATTTATCGTGCTTACATGGGTAAGTGGATTTGACATAATTTACGCTTTGCAGGATGAAGAATTTGACAGGATAAATAATCTTCATTCGCTACCCTCATTTTTAGGTAAAAGAAAAGCACTTATAGTCTCTACCATTATACATTTGATTACTTTCTTTTTGATAATAGCAGCTGGATATTACGGAAAAGTGGGATATATCTTCTGGATTGGAGTAATAATCTTCAGTGCATTACTTACATATCAACATATGATAGTAAAATCTGACGATTTAACAAGGGTAACAACAGCATTTCAGACTACAAATGGTTATGCAAGCATAATTTTTGCTTTTTTTGCTATTCTTGACCTGTTTATTAAATGATATTTGATACTTATGTTTGAAAGTATTCAGCTTAAATTACTATTCTAGCTGATTTTAAAATGGATTCAATAGAAATTAAGGAAGTCAGAACCAGAAAGGAACTCAAAGAGTTTATTTATCTGCCTTCAAAGATTCACAAGACTGATTCAGGATGGCTCCCTCCTATCTATATGGATGAGTGGTTCTTATTCAATAAAAAGAAAAACAGATCATACAAATATGCTGATGCAGCTTTTTTTATTGCTTACAAGAATGGATCGCCATCAGGCAGGATAATGTGCCTTGTAAATCACAGGTACAATAAAATAAAGAATGAGAACAATGGCAGATTCTGTTTCCTGGAATGTTATAACGATCGGGTAGTTGCACATGAACTTCTTTCAAAGGCGGAAGAATGGGTCCTTCAAAAAGGCATGACCAAGATTGTCGGACCTCTTGGCTTTTCTGATAAAGATCCCCAGGGTTTTCGTATTGAAGGATTTGATTACCCTGATCTATTCACTGCTCCTACAAATTCAAGTTATCTGCCGGAAATAATGGAAGCTGAAGGCTATACTAAAGAAGTTGACCTTGTTAATTACCATATCCCTATTCCCGATCAACTGCCTCCTGTTTATAATAAAGCTCTCGAAAAAATATCCAGGACAGCCGAATTTGATGTTTTAGAATTTAAAACCAAAAAGGAAATAAAACCATACATAATTCCCGTTCTGGAACTTATGAATGATACCTTTAGCGAGATCTATGGATTTGTTCCTCTCAATGACAAGGAAAAACGTGAATTTGCCGAAAGGTATCTTCCGATTATTGATCCGGAGTTTATCAAGATTGTCAGGAAAAATGGCGAATTAGCCGGATTCATCATTGGACTTCCTGATTTAAGCCAGGGAATAATTGCCGCCAGGGGCAGACTTTTTCCTTTCGGTATTTTCAAAATTCTGAGGGAAATGAAGAGGTCTGAAAAACTGATGCTTCTGCTGGGTGGCATTAAAAAGGAATTCAGAGGATTGGGGTTGGATGTACTGATGGGGAAAAAAATGCTTGACTCAGCGAAAAAAAGAAAGATAAAAATTATTGACAGCCATCTTATACTCGAATCCAACTTAAGGATGAGGGCAGAATGTGAAAGACTTAACGGTAAAATTGTCAGACGTTTCAGGATCTACCAAAAGAAACTTAAAATCTGAATACAAGCGAAAGTCCCAACAGCTCCTTAAATTGG
The DNA here is from genome assembly GCA_964514725.1 of uncultured Rikenellaceae bacterium. Taxonomy (GTDB): domain Bacteria; phylum Bacteroidota; class Bacteroidia; order Bacteroidales; family VadinHA17; genus LD21. The sequence goes on along the minus strand of CAZEUL010000003.1, from coordinate 102,518 downwards.
ATCCTTGCCGTCTTCCTTTGCAATCCATCAGGACCTAAAACAGGTTCTTTACGCTTGTAAAGAAGGGTTTTTGTATCATCGTCAAAAATAAGATGGGTATTAAATCGCACATCTGTAAACCAATTCAGGTGTGAAACAAGTATCATTTCCCAATCAACATCAATGTTCTGAGGATTATGGATATAGTTAGTAAAAAGCTGTAACCTGTTTGTAATTGTTATTGATTTTATGGGTTTGAATTCGTGAGAGATTAACAAACTTGCCCCTGGCTCATGCTTTGACTTCCGGTCAGCAGCCACCCCATATTTTGTCTGATCAATCATCCCTATATCCGGTACAAAGGTAGCCTTATAAGACAATGGAGATAAGTTAATGGAAGTCAATTTATTAGGCTTATAATCAAGACCTAATCCGAGAGTTAAAATCGCCGGATTGAAAAATTTTGAAACGGGAATTGAGTCGTTCGGATAATCAAAACCTTTCGTGATCTGTGTTTTAAAAAGCATGGTCGCACTAAAATCAAATTTGCCGAATGCTTTATGATTTAGCTTTGAATTGGTCTCTAAAAGATCCATATTGGTTCTTACCCCGTTATTACTTGATGCAATAAGGCCATACTTCAACCTTACAAAATTGTTCGATGAAATTAGATATGGTTTGTTAATGTAGTCGGCAAACCAAGTTAAATCAAGAGCAGAAGATATATTGCTTTCACCTCCCTTTACCCAATTTGAAAGCAGCCCGGCATTAAGTGCAAGATTTGCTTCAGTCCGGTATTTCCATAACTGTGATTTGGTTATTATTTTTCTTATATCCTGAAGTTTTGTTTTATCCTGAGATTCAATATTTATTCGAGCTCCTGATATATTACCTTGCATTGGGGGCCGTCGAAAAACAACTCCGTGTTCCAGGTATAAACCGATGGTATTCCTTTCCGGGCTTCCTATCCAGACCGTAACTGAGTCGTTAAGATCGTTTTTAAGCCAGTACCTCACCATAAGACCCGATTTTGAGTTAAGCCATATTCCGGTTTTCCGATTGGTTATACCGGTAATATTAACTATACTTGAATCGCGCGCTTCTATTACATCCAGTAAAACATCAACCGCAGTTTTAATAGAATCACTCTGATAAGGATACCTGTAGTACTTGAATGGGAATCCGTGAAATTTAGATATTACCTGATCAAGAGTATCTACAATAACCATGATGGTTGTATCTTTTAAACGTCCTGATAACCCTTCTGAAAGCTGTTTGTATAAAACCTGGCCTGAAGAGTCTTTTTTAACCTCGCCTTTTGCCGGTCGTTTAACTGAAAGTGAATCTGAAAAAGATCTAACTGTGGAACTATCGGGAATTTTGAACCTAACAGGCTCCCAGATATAAAATTCATCCCTGCTGACTCTTATTGAGTCATACGGATACTTAATCAGAAAGTTCCTTGCAGAATCAAACGGAGGATGAGAAGCTTCAAATATCACCTGACCTATCGCCTGCCTGAATGGATCATCTGCATTTTTCCAGAGATTTGACTGATAACTTCTTTTTAGAAATTTGACAGCCTGATCAGGTGATAATTTAATATCCTTCCTTTCACTGTCTTTTTTCATTAACAATCCCCTTACTTTAAGGGAATCAATTATTTTGATATCTGAATAATCTTGTCTGGAAGGAACCTGAGTATACGTTGATATTGAAGGTTTTATTAATGATATGATAGTTAAAAAGAGTAAAAATCTATTTCTCATAATCTTAAGTTTTATTTAATGTTTTTGCATTTTAACTTAAAAAATCTTTATTTACCATTTATTATCTCCTTTATCATAACGTTAAAAATTACGATAGAAATATACCTGATTTCCAAAAATAACTGGCATATATTAAGTCATTAATAAAAAGAAGGATGTAAATATCTTATTATTAATAAATTATCTGGCTGGCAAGTACTTTTTTCAGGAAATATTCATTAAATCAAATATAACCGTCAGCAAATCTTCATTAAATATAGATTTTTGAAAATAAATGATATATGAATACCACTAACAGCTTAAATTTAAAAATGAATGATCTTACATCAGGAAAAGAAGGCATATTCATATTAAGATTTGCTGCTCCAATGCTTTTGGGTATTATATAATGAGTCTTTTTACAAAAGAGATTAAATTAATATAAACCGGTGATCAGTTTTTAACAACATTACCTTCCGTCTATTCTGTATTTATTTTGGTGGTCATTTATCAGGGAGTGAGAGAGGTACAGGGGAAAACCTTATTCTAAAATTCTTCTTTTTGTTTTTCTTAGTTTTTCAGAATTCCAATGGCATATTCTTTCAACCATGATTGTCGAAACTTCAATTAGGGCTAATGAATGAGAACCGGGTAATTGTTTTATTTCTTTCTTTTACCTGTAATAAGACCAGGCATGCAAAAAGAGGGCGGTTGTTAAATATGATGAGAATTTTTAACTTTAGGTTTTAACGTAAGATTCCGATGATTAAATCCATGACAGGCTATGGGAAGGCTGTAGCCGAAACACCTCAGAAAAAGATCTCCATAGAGATTAAATCACTTAATTCAAAACAACTTGATATCAATATTAAACTGCCATGGTTATACAGAGAAAAGGAAGCTGAGATCAGAAACATCATAAGCCAAAAACTTGAAAGAGGTAAAATAGATTTTAATATCTATTTCGATATTCTTGGCGATGAAGGAATACCTGTAATCAATAAATTAGTTGTTAAAAGCTACTACAAACAACTCAAAGAAATTGCCGGGGAACTAAATATATCGATTGATGAACAATTACTGCCTGCAATTATTAGACTTCCTGATGCAATGAAAACCGAGAAACCTGAGCTTACAGAGGATGAATGGGAAACAGTAAGAGAAAATATTCTGGAGTCATTACTTATGCTTGATCAATTTAGGATTGAGGAAGGAAAAGCAATTGAAACCAATATTAAAAGTTGTCTTTCAAACATTCTTACTTCTCTGCAGAATGTCGAATATTTCGAACAGGGAAGGATAGACAAGGTAAGAGAAAGACTTACTTCGATACTTAAAGAAAATGCAGTCACTGAAAATATTGATAAAAACAGGTTTGAGCAGGAACTTATCTTCTACCTTGAAAAGTTTGATATAAATGAAGAAAAAGTCAGACTCAGGAAACATTGTGAATATTTCATGAATACAATCGAGGAGGAATCTCCAAATGGACGAAAGCTTAGTTTTATAGCACAGGAGATAGGAAGAGAAATCAATACTATCGGATCCAAAGCAAATGATGCTTCGATCCAGAGGCTTGTGGTTATGATGAAAGACGAACTTGAGAAAATAAAAGAGCAGATAAATAATGTACTTTAGTTCCTTAAAAAATGGAAGGAAAAGTTGTAATTATTTCGGCGCCTTCGGGAGCGGGCAAAACTTCAATAGTGACTTATCTTCTTAAAATGAATCCGGAACTAGAGTTTTCCATATCTGCAACTACCAGAAAACCAAGAAATAACGAAATCAATGGCAGAGATTATTATTTTATATCAATAGCTGACTTCAAGTCATTGATAAAAAGAAAGAAATTTGTGGAATGGGAGGAAGTCTATAAAGATCAATATTATGGTACTTTAGAATCTGAAATAAAAAGGATATGGTCCCATAACAAACATGTACTTTTTGACGTGGATGTAAGGGGGGGTATAAATCTGAAGAAGTTATTTGGGGAAAAAGCAATTTCAATCTTTATTATGCCTCCATCGGTCAGCGAGCTTGAAAAAAGGCTTCTGGCAAGAGGAACAGATGATATGAATAAAATTAAAGTAAGGATAGGTAAAGCAGTGGAAGAAATAGAGCTTGCCAATGAGTTTGACAGTATTGTTGTCAACGAAAATCTTGTTATGGCCCAGCGTGAAGTAAATGAAATGGTGAACAGTTTCCTGAAAAAATAAAGAAATGTATGTCGAAGGTTGGTTTATTTTTCGGATCATTTAATCCAATCCATATAGGCCATGTTGCCATAGCGGGTTATTTTAAAGAATTTACGGATCTCGACCAGGTGTGGTTTGTTGTAAGCCCTCAAAATCCACTTAAGAAAAAAGAGACCCTCCTTGCTGATCATCACAGATTATATCTGGTAGAGCTTGCAGTCGGCGACAATGATGTCCTTAAACCATCTGATATTGAGTTCCGCCGCCCGGTTCCTTCATATACCATTGATACTATGGCATGGCTTACCGAAAAGTATCCTCAGCATAAGTTTGTTCTGGTTATGGGTGAAGATAATCTTTATACACTCCACAAATGGAAAAACTGTGACCAGCTTGTCAGCCGTTTTCCTCTTTATGTTTATCCAAGGCCAGATGCTAAAAGAATGACAAACGAACTGCTGGATAATCTGCTTAGAAAAGCCTCAATAAAAAGAGTTAATGCTCCACGGATGGATATTTCAGGTACTTTTATAAGAAAAGGTATTAAACAGGGTAAAAACATGTCATATTTTCTGGCTCCTGCAGTCTGGAAATATATTGTTGATATGCATTTCTATGAGAAATAGCTTTTAAAAATCACATAGGTTTTGCTTGTGATGTCCAACGGCATGATTTTATTGATGTGCCATCATTTCTGTGATTTTCAACATTTTCCTTTATTAGACAGAATATCCGGATTTTATATTTTATTTATTTCCTTTACTATCTCCTCGCCTCTTTTCAGTGCTCTTTCGTTTTCTGGTATCATTTTATGATATCTTTCGGGAAGTGATTTTTTAAGACCCTGTATCACATTTTCGATACTTAACACCGGCTTTACTTTCAGGAAGCCGCCCAAAACTATCATATTGAATGTCCGTGGACTATTCATTTTTGCAGCTTCTTCTGCTGCGTCAACTCTGTAGATTGAAATATCCTTTCTAACCGGATGACGGGTAATCCCATTTCCATCGTAGATCAGTATACCTCCGGGCTTTATGGATTCCTCAAACTTATCAAGTGACTGCTGATTAAGTATAATTCCGGTGTCAAAATGTTTTATAATGGGAGAGCTGATACGTTCGTTGCTTAGGATAACTATGACATTGGCAGTGCCTCCCCTCATTTCAGGACCGTAGGAAGGCATCCAGCTAACCTCCATTCCCTGCATGACACCTGAATAAGCCATTATTTTGCCCATTGACAGTACACCCTGTCCTCCGAATCCTGCTATGATAATTTCTTCGGTCATCACTTTGTATTTTGGTTATTGTTCAGGTTTTTCTTCAGGTGCTTTAAGGTCTCCAAGAGGATAAAATGGGATCATTTTCTCTTCCATCCATTTGATTGATTGTACAGGTGTCATCCTCCATCCTGAAGGGCAATTTGAAACCACTTCAATCAAGCATGTCCCTTTGTTAAGCTTCTGATATTCCACGGCTTTTCTTACAGCCCTTTTGGTTTTCCTGACATTAGCAGGTGTATGAACACTCTGACGTGTAACGTAGTAAGCACCAGGGAGTGTGGCAACAATATCAGATATTTTCAACGGATTGCCCATTGTCTTTATATCTCTGCCATAAGGAGAAGTTGATGATTTCATTCCGGGCAAAGTTGTGGGGGCCATCTGTCCGCCTGTCATTCCATAAATTCCGTTATTTATAAAGATTATCAGAATATTCTCTCCCCTGTTACAGGCATGTATTGTTTCAGCTGTTCCAATCGCAGCAAGATCGCCATCTCCCTGATACGTGAATACGAATCTGTCGGGCAGAAGCCTTTTAATGGCTGTTGCAAGTGCAGGCGCACGACCATGAGCTGCTTCCTGCCAATCGATGTCAAGAAAATTGTAAAGCAGGACTGAACATCCAACAGGTGAAATACCTATTGTCTTCGACTGAAGATCTTCCTCTTCAATTACTTCGGCCAGGATGCGATGAACCGTTCCATGGCCGCAACCCGGGCAGTACGAAAGAACATTTTCTGTCATCAGTTCTGTTCGCCTGTAAACCAGATTTTCAGGTTTTATAATCTCCTTTATTCCTGTGGCTTCCATCATAGCTTATTCTATTATTAATTTTGATTTGAGATTTTCGACAACCTCTTCAGGAGTGGGAATCATCCCCCCCATTCTACCATAATGTTTTACCGGGACCTTACCCTCAACTGACAGCATGACATCCTCAACCATCTGTCCGGAACTCATTTCAACTGACAAAAAACCTTTTACATCCTCTGCCAGTTCCCGGATCCTTTTTGAAGGGAACGGAAAAAGTGTGATAGGTCTTAACAATCCGGCTTTAATACCTGCTGATCTGGCAAGCTGTACTGCCTTCTGACACACTCTGGCACTCGTTCCGTATGCTACAAAAATGTACTCGGCATCAGTACATTGAAACTCTTCGAAACGCACTTCTTTGTCCTTTATTTCATTATACTTTGCTATAAGCTTAAAATTGAATCTTTCCTGCGCTTCTGGATCAAGATCAAGTGAGGTTATTATATTCCTTTTACGTGTGGGTGGCTTCCCTGTGGTCGCCCATTCCGGAAATTCAGTCGATCTTTCTTTCTGAGGACTCAGATAGACTTTTTCCATCATTTGTCCTATTGCGCCATCCGAAAGGATCATTACTGGATTACGGTATTTAAAAGCAAGATCAAATCCAAGGCCGACAAAATCTGACATTTCCTGAACGGATGAAGGTGCAAGAACTATAAGGTGATAATCACCATGTCCTCCTCCTTTAACTGCCTGGAAATAATCCGACTGAGCAGGCTGAATAGTCCCAAGCCCTGGGCCACCTCTTACAACATTGACAATCAGACATGGCAATTCTGCTCCCGCAATATAGGAAATGCCCTCCTGCTTAAGGCTGATACCAGGTGATGAAGAGGATGTCATTACTTTCTTTCCGCAGGCAGCACCTCCATAGACCATATTGATTGCGGCCACTTCACTTTCAGCCTGGAGAACAACCATGCCGGTGGTCTCATAGGGATTTGCTTCCATGAGATATTCCAGAATCTCGCTCTGTGGAGTGATTGGGTATCCAAAATAACCATCAGCTCCTGCTCTTATGGCAGCTTCAGCTATAGCTTCATTACCTTTCATAAGCCTCAATTCTCTTTCCATAAAGCAGTTATATTTTTGTTTTATAAACAGTTATAACACCATCCGGACATACTACCGCACAGTTGGCACATCCGATGCAGAGATCGGGATTTGCCGGATAAGCATAGTAATATCCTTTACCATTGACCTCCTTTGCCATGGCAATTGTTCCAGTGGGACATGAAACCATGCAGATTTCGCATCCTTTGCATCTTTCTACATTTACAACAATACTGCCTCTGACCTTAGCCATTTTATTTATTTTAATATTAATAAATTATATGATCTTCTCTGAAAAGTTTCAATCGGTATTCAAGATCATCAAATAAAGATCTTGGAACCTGCGAAACGCATGCCCTTAATCCCTCAGTCCTTTCGCTACCGGTAGTATCAAGTGTAATTGCACTGATCCCATAATGAATGAGCTCGTTCAGAAGTTGTTCACCAGTCATTCCCGGATATGATATTGTGAAATAAAAACCATCACCAATCAACTCATCCAGATCTCTGTCATAAACAATCCGGAATCCGTTGTTAGTGAACATCCTCTTCATTATTTGAGCCTTTTCAGCATATTCAGTCAGCTCATCCCTGAAATTGAAAGTCCCGTCATTGACGGCCTTTAAAAGGGCGGCAAGACCATACTGAACTGAGTGAGCAACTCCTGCAGAAAGTGCGTAAAGAGCACCGAAAATTGATGAATGACCAAACTTATCAGATGAGTAATATCTGAGTAAGTCGGGATATGACCTGTTAAACAGATGATCTGAAATTGCCATAATTCCTATTCTCTGCCCCGCATAACTGAAAATCTTGGAGCTTGATATAAGTATCACATAGTCCCTGGCATAATGCGCAACAGTCGGCTGAAATGGTTGTTGACCCGGTTTTGAATAATCTTTTCTGAAATCCATTCCGAAATAAGCAAGATCCTCTATTACAATAACATCATAAATACAGGAAAGTTCCCCAATTATTGCCAGTTCGTCTTCATTAAGACAAATCCAGGCAGGATTATTCGGATTTGAAAAAAGCAAGGAAGAAACTTTACCGGTTTGAAGATACGATTCAAGTTTTGCTCTTAGTTTTTTCCCTCTGTAATTATAAACATCGAATGAAAAGTAATTGTGCCCCAGCATTTTAACTTGTTGTTTCTGAACAGGGAATCCGGGATCAAGAAAAAGAGTACCTTCCTTATTTCTGTCACTCCTGTTTGCGACTAGGAAGCAAAGCATTGACCCAAGCATAGATCCAACAGTTGGCACACACCCTGAAGGATCTATATCAACATCCATAAAAAGCTTGATGAATCTTGAAGCCTCTCTTTTTAAAGCTGGAAGGCCTGATATTTCAGGATATACAGATGCCACCCCATTTTTAAGAGCTTCTATCTCAGCATCAACACCTATTGAGGGAGCAGGAAGACCCGGTACTCCCATTTCCATCCTGATAAATTTAAGTCCTGTCTTATATTCTATCCTGTTGACCAGAGCTACTATTTCCCTTATTGAAGCAGTACTCAGCTTATCAATCCCGACACTTTTCTTCTGCGATTCTATAATATCATGTGATATTGGAATACTATTCATGAAATTCTCTAAAACTTTCTTTTATCAATTACACGTCGTGACTTTCCCTCACTTCTTTCAATAACTTTGGGTTCGACAAGGGTGATTTTGATCCCAAGACCAAGTGAACTTTCAAGGTTATCCTGTATTTTCTTCCTTAGCGCTTCTAGCTGACTGATTTTGTCAAGGAAAAAAGCTTCATCAACCTCTACTTTAAGCTCAAGTGTGTCAAGATTATTAACTCTGTCGACAATCAGTTGATAATGAGGCTTAATTTCAGTCATTTCCAAAAGAACGCTTTCAACCTGTGACGGGAATAGATTAACACCTCTAATTATAAGCATATCATCACTTCTTCCAAGGCATTTTTCCATCCTGACAAGTGTTCGACCGCATTTACATTTTTCATAATTCAGACGCGTAAGATCGCGGGTCCTGTACCTTATTAAAGGCAATCCGTGCTTTGTTAGTGTTGTAAAAACAAGCTCTCCCGTTTTCCCCTCAGGAAGGACTTCCATGGTCTCAGGATCAATTATTTCAGGGAAGAAATGATCCTCATTAATATGTAATCCTTCCTGGAAAAGACATTCACTTGCCACACCAGGACCGATAACCTCACTTAGTCCATAAATATCTATCGCCTTTATTTTTAACTTATCTTCAATTTCTTTCCTCATGTTTTCAGTCCATGGTTCAGCTCCGAAAACACCAACCCTAAGTTTAAATTCTTCACGTTTTATTCCGCTCTCATTGATTGCTTCTGCGAGGAATAATGCATAGGAAGGTGTGCAGGCAAGTACAGTACTGCCAAAATCGTGCATCAGTTGAATTTGTCTTAAGGTATTGCCACCTGAAATGGGAATCACTGATGCACCTATTTTTTCACCACCATAGTGAAGACCCAGCCCGCCGGTAAAAAGCCCGTAACCATATGCTATTTGAATAAAATCATTTCTTGTGGCTCCAGAACAGGTAAGTGTTCTTGCCATAACTTCCGACCAGGTAGCTATATCATTCCTGGTGTAACCAACAACTGTCGATTTTCCCGTTGTCCCCGATGATGCATGGATCCTTACGATCTCGCTCAGAGGAACAGCGAAAAGTCCAAAAGGATAATTATCCCTGAGATCCTGCTTTGTAGTAAAAGGTAGTTTTGTAATATCATCTATTGAATTTATACTTTCTGGGCCAAGACCTTCCTGCTGCATCCTGTCCCTGTAGTATGGTACATTGAAATAAACTCTTTCAACTGTCTCAATCAACCGCTCGCTCTGAACATTTCTAAGCTCGCTGCGATCCATGCATTCGAAATGCCTGTTCCAGATTTCCATATTATATTTTAAATAAATCGCTGGCATGAAGAAGTTCCATCTCATGCTCTTTTAGTGCCTTAATAGCCTGTTCATTGTTGTTACATCTCAAGATAATTACCGATTTGGCTCCCCTAGAAAATGCATAAGTGTATTCAATACTTATCTCCTGATCGGAAAGGATTTTAAGAATTTTCGCATAGTGCCTGGCTTCATTTGGTGCCATAACAGAAATAACTTCTGTCAGATTTACTATGAAGTGATTCTCTTTAAGAACAGATTTTGCCTTTTCATGATCTGAAACTATTAATCTGAGTATTCCAAACTCAGAAGTGTCAGCCACACTCAGAGCTGTTATCCTTATCTGTTCACTACCCAGAACTTCAAGTACTTCAGTAAGCCTGCCTGATTTGTTTTCAAGAAAAACTGACAACTGAGGTATTATCATTTTACTAAAAGTTTGTGATTTCAAAATAAAACCCCGAACATACTCATAATTTTGTCACGATGAATTCAATAATGTGAAAATCACTTTTCAATTCTTATACGAGCATCAACAACTGTTATGTTTTTTTGACTACCTATCAAAGGATTCAGGTCCATCTCTTTTATTTCAGTCGCAAATCTGAGCAGACTGGAAAGCCTGACAATTATTTCAGCAAACTTTGATTCGCTGATGCCAGGTTTTCCACGCGTCCCTCTAATGATTTTGTATGCTCTGAGACTTCTGATCATGGAATTGGCTTCATTGAATGTCAAAGGTGCAAGACCGGATGAAACGTCTCCTAACACCTCCACAAAAATCCCTCCCAGGCCACATAGAATTATATGCCCAAACCGTGGTTCATATTTTGCCCCTATGAATAGTTCTGTTCCTGTCAGCATTTCCTGGACCATAACTCCGGTAACACCTTTGATTTTATTCATCCTGGCAAATTCAGCTTCCAGATGTTTTTGTGATTTGATGTTTAATGTGACACCCCCCACGTCAGATTTATGAACCGGTCCTACTACCTTTAATACAAGAGGATAGCCTATATTGTTTGCGAAAGAAATGACCTCTCTTCTGGTAGTTGCCACAGCCTCCTTAACCATAGGAATATGTGCTGCTTTCATAAGCCTCTGGATAGCTGAGGGTTCAAGGTACCCATTTTTTGAGCTGTCAATAATCATCCTGATTTTTGGGACATCAATATTTTCCAGAAATATTTTCTCCTCAGCCGGATACGGAGTATTGGATATTTTAGTAAGCGCTTTGCCCAGAACAACTTCATCAGGGAAATTTACGTGACCCTTGCTCATAAAATACTCCAGTTCCTTTAATGAACTAGAAATTGAAGGAAGAATAGGATATAATGGTTTTTTACATTCATTTATTTTCTTATGAAGAAGATCATAAATTTCTTTCATATCATTCAGACCATTGTTTCCGAATATCACACTCATCCCGTCTATCATTGGCAGATGTTTATCAACGTAGTCAATAACTCTTTCCAGCTGATCAATCGTTGCTGTTGCGATCATATCAATCGGATTTACGGCAGAAGCGCCGGGATTCATCATTGAAAGGATATTAGCCTGGTCATCGGGTTCCAGTTTAGGTATGTTCATTCCACCTGATGACAGAGCATCAGTCAGCATTACAGCTGGCCCGCCGGCATGGGTGATAATTGCGATATTTCTGCCCTTCAACGGTTTATGCATAAAAACTGATGCAACAGTAGTAAGCTCTTCACGGCCAGAGCAACGTACAATCCCTGCTTTGCGGAAAAGGGCTTCAACAGCCGAATCAGATGAAGCTATTGCGCCTGTATGTGATGATGCTGCCCTGCTTCCGGCTTCAGTAATCCCTGCTTTGATCGCTGCTATCCGGCATCCTTTTCTTATAAGTGAAGAAGCATGGTGCAGCAGTTTATCCGGATTTGGTATTGCCTCAACATATATAAGTTTGATTGGTGAACTTTTTTCAGGATCATAAGTAATGTCCCAGTACTCAAGCACTTCTTCTACTCCCGTCTGGGCACTGTTTCCAACTGAGAACACACTTGAAAAGCCGAGGCCTTTTGTCATAGCCGACTCTATAATGAACACAGCAGTGGCTCCGGAACCGGAAACAAAGTCGCATCCTTTTTCCAGCAGCTTTGGAACAGGTGTGGTAAAAACACCCTGATAAGTGCGTGTCACAACTCCAATACAGTTTGGACCTATGAGACAGGCACCTGCATTTTCGACTAAACCAGCTATTTCTCTCTCCATCTGCTTTCCTTCTTCTCCCGATTCACTGAATCCTGCTGATATAATAATAAAGGCTTTCGCCTCCTTTTGCTTTATAAGAACCTCTACAATCCTGTAACAAAATTTTGAAGGGACTGCAAGTATTGCAAGGTCAACAGGAGGTATGTCATTTATATCCCTGTAAGATTTTACTCCCTGAACACAATCCTGTTTGGGATTCACTACAATGAGATCTCCGGTATACCCGCCTTCAATAATATTTTTTAGGATTTTGCCGCCAGGCTTTAAAAGGTCTTCTGACCCCCCTATTACCACAATGCTGGAAGGATTTATTAGTTTGTCATTTATCATAATTGTCTTTAAGGCTGAGGATTGATTAATTAATCCAATGATCTGATTCACTGTAAGTATTAATCACAGACCGCCGAAACGCTTTAGAAAACCTACATTGCTTGCCACAACAAACAAATAGATTTCTGATATATAACAAATTACAAACATGATTCAATTTACATAAATAAAAGCAATATAATAAAAATAAACTGTACAAAACAAAAGATAGATCATCTTAATTCAACCGGCATATCAAATGATTATAAAAACTATTTTTGCAATCAGAATGAATTTTTATCTGTTAACAACAACGACTGTTCCGGAATAATTATGACCAAGTAAGGTTTTACAGACCTTATTCGGCATATTAAAATTACATCCGGTAATTATATTGACATGAATATTGACACCATAATCAATAAAGAGGACTTCACAAAGGAGGAAATAATAGATCTTTTATTAAGTAAAGGAGAAGCAAGGGAAAAACTTCTTGCAAAATCTGCGGAAATAAAAGAAAAATACATTGGTAAAAAAGTCTGGTTCAGAGGTCTTATAGAATTCTCAAATATTTGCAGCAAGGATTGTCTGTATTGTGGTATTAGAAAGGGTAACAAAAACCTTGTGAGATACAATCTTTCTGATGATGAAATCCTGGCAGCAGCAAAATTCGCGTATGATAACAGGTACGGATCAATTGCACTTCAGTCAGGAGAAATCGAAAGTTATCAGGTAACACACAGAATTGAAAACCTTTTACATAAGATAAAGGAGATATCTGAAGGGAAGCTAGGAATAACACTTTCGGTTGGTGAACAGGAACCTGAGATTTATAAAAAATGGTTTGATGCAGGCGCGCACAGATATCTCCTTAGAATAGAAGCCACTAATGAAGAGCTTTACAGGAAAATCCATCCTGAAAACAAAAAACATGATTTTAAAAGGAGACTCGAGTGCCTAAGAATTCTTAAGGATATCGGATATCAAACCGGAACCGGAGTAATGATAGGATTGCCCTTCCAGTCTGCAGAAGATCTGGCAGATGACCTTCTTTTCATGAGGGATTTCGATATCGACATGTGCGGTATGGGACCTTATATTGAACATGCCGACACACCGCTTATTGAATATTCCCATAAACTTCTGCCTCTTAATGAACGATTCGACCTGACCCTAAAAATGATTGCTGTCATCAGAATAATGATGAAAGACATAAATATTGTAGCGGCAACAGCTTTGCAGGCTATTGATCCATTTGGACGCGAAAAAGCTATAAGAATAGGAGCCAATATAATAATGCCAAACATAACGCCAGGTAAGTACCGCAACAATTACAAATTATATGAGAATAAACCATGCACCGACGAATCAGCTGAGGATTGCCAGAGTTGCCTGGAGGCAAGGGTAAGCCTTGCTGATAATGAAATAATCTATGGAGAATGGGGCGATTCAAAGCATTACGAAAAAAGAAGAAAATCAATCTTACCATAATAGATACCACAAATTAAAAACTATTATAGTCTTAAAGGTTATCAATATATTAAGTGCAAAAGGGTGGGAGTCATATTCATCAAACAAAAGAGCCCATTCAATTTATCAAACAAGCAAATCTAACTTCAATGCAAAAAGTTTTTTGTTCTCTCTTCCTGATCTTTCTTTCAGCTCACCTCAGAGCCCAGGTAAAACTGGATTATTATCTCCCGGCAGACGTTACATATAATTCATCAATTCCTACACCAAAACAGTTTTTTGGTTTTGAGCCAGGAGAATGGCATTTTTCACATGATGTGCTGTACTCATACATGACTGAACTTGCCAGAGTATCTGATCGGGCAGTATGGGAAGAGTATGCAAGGAGCTATGAAAACCGCCCACTGGGTCACCTTATAATCAGTTCTCCCGAAAATATCAGAAACATTGAAAAACTGAGGAAGGAGCACTTACAGCTTTGTGATCCTTTAGAATCGCATAAGATGGATATAAGCAGAATGCCTGTATTTATCAAACTTGGTTACGGGATTCATGGAAATGAATCCAGCGCCCAGAACGCTTCTGCTATTGTTGCCTATTACCTCACTGCAGCTGAAGGAGAATACATTAATGATTTATTAAACCACACTGTAATATTGATCGATCCTTCATTAAATCCTGATGGGATGCAAAGACATTCCACCTGGGTAAATCAGGCCAGAAGTATATACAATAACCCTGATCCGGCTTCGTGGGAATTCAGTGAAAGCTGGCCCGGAGGAAGAACCAACCACTACTGGTTCGATCTGAACAGGGATTACATTATGCTTCAACACCCTGAGTCAATAGGTCGGGTTGCAGCTTTTCACAGATGGAAACCCAATATTAATACTGATCACCATGAAACGGGCTCAGATGAAACATTCTTTTTTCAGCCAGGTGTGCAAAGCCGTAATAATCCTTTAACACCTGCTGAAATAATCGAACTCACCGGGAAAATAGGGAAGTTTCATGAGAGGTATCTAAACTCTATAGGCAGCCTATATTTCACAGAAGAGAGTTTCGATGATTTTTATGTGGGCAAAGGATCATCATATCCCGATATTCATGGGTCAGTGGGTATTTTGTTCGAACAGGCAGGAACAAAAGGTCATCTTAAAGAGACACCTGATAAATTGCTTTCCTTCCCGTTTGCCATAAGGAATCAATTTACTGTTTCTCTTTCAACTCTTGAAGCAGGACTGAAGCTACGGGAACAGCTTCTCGAAACACAAAGAAATTTCTATAAAGAGGCATTTACAGAGGCAGACAAATGTTCTGTAAAAGCATATATTTTCGGGGAAACATCAGATAATTCAAGATTATACGAGTTTGTAAACATACTTATACAACACAGGATAAAAGTTTTTCATATAACAAGGGATTTCGAAAAGAATGGTATTTGCTTTAAATCAGGAAGCAGTTTCATTGTACCCCTTAAACAAAATGAGTACAGGTTTGTAAGAAGTCTTTTCGAACCTGTTAGAGATTATAATGACAGTGTTTTCTATGATGTTTCAACATGGATCTTGCCGATGTCTTTCAATCTGAATTATGTGACATCTTCTCAGTTAAAAGAAACAGAATCATTAACTGGGTCAGAGGTTACCGGATACCTCATGGCGTCAGGTCATCTTTCATCAAAACCAAATCCCTATGCTTATCTTTTCGAATGGAAAGAATATTATTCACCAAAGGCTTTATATTTTCTTCAGAAAAAAGGAGTGTCGGCAAGGGTATCAACCGAACCTTTTACTGTTGATGATGAAATGACGAGTAAATGTTTTGCAGCAGGAACTATCGTAATTCCTTCAGCAGGACAGCCATTTGGAAATGAAGAGCTTTATAATCTAATGGATAAAACTGCCAATGAATGCGCTATTTCGATTTATGGGGTGAGTACAGGATTAACGATTAAGGGTATCGATCTTGGAAGCAACAGGATAAAAACCCTTTCGAAACCATCAGTGGCTATGTTGATAGGTGATGGTATATCCAGCTCCGCTGCCGGTGAAATCTGGCACCTTCTTGATTACAAATTCAATATTCCCGTTACACTGATCCCTGTACAAAAGCTTAATCTTGTTGATATCGAGAGGTATAATGTAATAATCATAGCAGGATCACCTGATATGGGAACTTCCTCAGTTGAAAAACTAAGGAGTTGGATCCGACCAGGAAGAAATATTGTTGCGGTTGAAAACGGGAATAACTGGCTGGCAAAGAATAAACTTGCTGAAATTGAATTTGTTCCCGAAGTATCTGGAAAAAAGAAGACCGGAATTTATCAGAATCAGGATCTTGACAGGCAGGTTCATCAAATACCGGGGACAATCTTTAAAACCAGCCTTGATCTGACTCATCCGTTATGCTATGGGTATACGACCGATGTATTGCCGGTGTTCAAATCCAGCGAGCTGGCAGCTGAGGGAGATAAAAATATTTACAATAATCCCATTGTATTTGAGGAGAATCCCCTTCTTAGTGGCTACTGTACGAAGGAGAATATTTCTAGAATAAAGGGTTCACCTTATGTGAGTGTTCATGGCAGATCTGTAATTTCACTCTATAATGATCCTAACTTCAGAGCTGTATGGTATGGTACCAATAAAATTTTCCTTAATGCTATTTTCTTTGGACAGATATTAAGGTAGTAGTAAAGATAGAATTCAAAAATAAGATAGCCGGAATTGAGGCCTGCCAAAGACAGGCTGCATAATTGCTTCAGAAATGTGAAAGAAACCAGATGAAATTTGTAGTTAACTGATTTACAATACCATCTTTCTAAGAACTATCTCCGGAAGTTTCTGAAGATCTTTTTCGAGGAGATCCATCTGAATTTCATCACCCATAAGTTCCAGAATAATGAGACCTGCAGGATTGCCAAGGAATTCTTCATTAACCCCCAATCTAGTACGGATTACACATCCGTATGCTGTGAGTATTTTTTGTACCGACTTTACAGCCTGTGGATCCCTGTGCTCTACCAGAATACCCAGGAACCTTAGAGCACCCTCTTCTCCAGAGAAATTCCTGAATGGCTTTCCGTCATCGAATGACATTTCCGAAATAGAAATGCCTCCTATATTTTTTAGATCATCTGTCAGTTTTACGGCATCATTTGGTGTTCCAGAAAGATGCAGGACAATATATGCTTCACGGCTGCATAACTCAGTTGTCAGCTCATGGAAACCCAGACGGGTTGTTATCAGTTTTGAGTGTTTTGAAAGAACTTCCTGAGTAAGACCGGCTTCTTTTATCCTGTCAATTATTTTAATACCAAGTATCTTTATCATTTCGCACTACTTTATTGTTAATTATTTAACAAAAACCAACATCGTCAGGTTTAATGTGATTTTATTTAAACAGGCATCCATACCAAAATTAACGCACGTTTTGTTAAGAGCCTGGAGCCTGTTGCCTTAAAAATACAGATCCCTTTCTCCTTTTTTAATTCTTTCAATTTTTTCGCGTGTACTTTTAGCAACCCCTTGTTCAAGTTTCTTCAGATTCTTCTCGATAACGTTCCAACCTTTCTCAGCAACATCAGCGGTTGCATAGTCACATAAATACTCAGAAAGGGTTAGGATTGCATTGGGTGCGCAGAATCGCTTAATAAATCCCGGAACAGAAAATTCCATAAAATGTTCACCTGTTCTTCCCATCCTATAGCAGGAAGTACAAAAAGAAGGGAGATAATCATTCACCAGAAGTTCGTCTATTACCTCTGAAAGTGAACGCGAATCATTTATTTTGAATTGTTCTCTGTTAAGGTTCTGATTCTCATTCTTTGAGTCAGAATAGGATCCTAATTCAAGCTTTGTACCTCCATCAATCTGTGAAACACCATATTGCATTACATCTCTTCTAACTTCGGGCGCTTCTCTGGCAGTAAGGATTAACCCTGTATATGGTACAGCAAGCCTGAGTATCGGCACCAGCTTTTTAAACTCTTCATCATTTGTCTGATATTTATTATTTATATTCAGACTCAAAGCATCCTTTATCCTGGGAAAAGATATTGTATGCGGACCAACATTATAACACGCCTCCAGGTGGTTTGTATGCCTTACCAGGCCTAGTACCTCAAACCTCCAGTCGTACAGTCCGAACAAAGCACCTATGCCGACGTCGTCAATGCCAGCCTCCTGAGCTCTGTCAAGTGCAGTGAGACGCCAATCAAAGTCCTTTTTCCTTCCACCTAAATGATACCATTTATAAGCTTCAGGATGATATGTCTCCTGGAAAATCTGATAAGTTCCTATTCCTGCTTCACCCACTTTCCTGAATCCCTCTATATCAAGAGGTGCTGCATTTATATTAACTCTTCTTATCTCCCCATTTCCTTTTTTTACTCCGTAAACAATTTTTACTGTATGTGCAATATAGTCAGCTGAATACTCTGGATGTTCCCCATAAACCAGGATAAGTCTTTTCTGTCCGTTATCCTCAAGAGCTTCAACCTCCCTGATAATTTCCTCATCGGTGAGAGTTTTGCGAACTGCATCATGATTTGTAACCCTGAATCCGCAATACTGACAATTATTTATGCATTTGTTTCCAACATAAAGAGGAGCAAATAATACAATCCTGTTCCCGTAAACTTTTTCTTTAAGCTCCTTTGCCCCTGCCCTTATCTCATCAAAAAGAGTTGTTCCTACGGAATTTACCAGGACAGCTGTCTCTTCAAGAGTAAGCCTTTGTTTATCAAGAGACTTCGCAATAACATCCCTTACCCGGCTTTTATCAGGCTTTGTCCTTTCAATAAGGTTCCATATTTCATCAGGATCGATGAATGGTTCCATTCTTTTATCGGGAATACTTAACTTTTCTGGAGTAAAACGCATTTATCAATTATTAAAAATTTAATACAAAAATACTTAATATGCCTGTGAGTGGCAAATAAGTTAAATTAATATACAAGTTCGTCAATCTCATTTAATGCTGCCCGTATTTTCGGGATTGAGACTTTTGTATCTTCCAGATTCACAGCACCATGTATTTTTTTATGGAAATATACCGTAATAATTTTACCTTCAGGAATTATTTTATCATTAAAAGTGTGCAGCAGGACTTCAGGGCCTTGAAGGTGATTGTCATTCATTATCACCATTCCTTTTGACTTAAGATCGCCTGAATCAATTGAAACAGCATATATTCCGTAAGCCGGCAGAAGTTTATTTTCCTCGGCCAAAAGCATCTTGTAAAGAAAGAAATGAAGATCGGGATTTAAATATCCTGATTCAACTGTTTTACCCATTATCATATAATAATGATCCAGATAGGCGTTTGCTTTCTGAATATATCCGTCTTTTATTGCCTGTCGTATCTTTGTTGAACTAACACTTTCATTCTGAACCTCCTGTTCAGGTATTTCTTCTGCTTCAAATCCATATTTATCCCTCATTGCCCACAGCTGTTTGTAATCTCCCTCCTGGTTAAAACCAAAATGATGATTAAATCCTGCCACAATAACTTTTGCTTTAAGAATGCCGTGAAGGTAATCTCTGACAAATTGTTCGCTGGTTATTTTTGAAAAATCCCTTGTGAATTCAATTATAATAAGATTGTCAAGACCTGCTTTTTTAAGGAGCACTAGTTTTTCTTCCTGAGAGTTGATCAGTTTAAGATCTTTGCCTGCTGTATCAGGATATAGGACCTTTCTTGGATGGGGATAAAACGTTATGAGTACCGATTCACCGGAATATTTCTTTGCTAACATCTTAAGCCGGTCAAGAATGGTTTTGTGACCGATATGTACACCGTCGAAAGATCCTGTTGTAACAACAGGGTTTATTATGCCTCTTGCCTCCTCAAAGCTTCTAAAGATTTTCATGTCTTTTCAGGGAGGCTTATAATTTATTCTCCTTTACAAAATAGGCAACTTTTTCAATTGAGGTGATCATATCATATTCCTCGAGAAAAACTCCCGAAGGAACATTAAGTGGAACAGTTGTAAAATTTAGTATACCCTTTATGCCGAATCGCACAACCTCTTCAGCAATCTCTTTTGCGAAGTCAGCCGGAACAGTAAGAATAGCAACCTCAATGTTAAGCTCCTTTACAATTTCTTCAAGGGCAAGGTAGGAATAACATTTTACTCCTGAAACAATTTTATTTATCTTTTGCGGGTCATTATCGAATGATGCCACAAGGTTCAGTTTTGATCTTTTACCCTTGAAATAGCCTGCAACTGCTCTTCCAAGGTTGCCAATACCAATAATTGCAACATTCATTCCGTTCTCAGCATCGATTATACTGCTGATTTTATCTATCAGTTCCCTGACATCATATCCTTTTCTGAGAAAACTTGAATACCCGATGAGCATAAGATCTCGACGTACCTGAACTGCAGTAATATGAAGCCTTGCAGCAAGGTCATGGGAATAAATGAAGTTTTTATTCTCCTTGAGACATTCTAATAACGTTCTTCTGTATTCGCTTAATCTCTCAACTGTTTTTCCTGGTAATATTGCCATTGTCTTTATTCTTTCATTGTTTGTTTTTTGGTAGCCGTACTATAAAGGTTGTGCCTATGTCAGGGGTGCTTTCAACTGAGATCGTTCCGTTGTAAAGTTCAACAACTTTTTTAACGATTGAAAGTCCCAGTCCGCTTCCTGCTATGTTTTTAGTCCTTTCATTTTTGATTCTTACAAATTCAGTAAAAAGATTTTCTCTGTCAGCTTCAGTGATTCCTATACCTGTATCCGAGAAATGAATTATCACATCATTTTCATCACTGTCAATAATAATTTCTGCCTTTCCTCCCGGCTTATTATACTTTACAGAATTGGAAACAAGATTATTGAAAATTATTTCCATATCTGTAGGATCAGCCATTATAACAACATCCGACTTTAAAGTCAGTTTAATCGAAACTTCCATCTGTATGGCATAAGGCTGAACAGTAACCATTGCACCCGAAGCTATATCTGAAAGTCTGACTTCTTCTATTTTTTCTTCTTTACGCTCCAGACGTATTTTTGTAAAATCCAGAAGGTCCATTATAAGGTTCCTCATACCCTGTATTCTTTGAAGCGACCTTTCAATAGCGGTATTGTAATCCTGTATTCTGTCACCCATCTGCTTTTCCTGCATCATCCTAAGATACCCTTCTATTGCATTCAAAGGAGCTTTAAGCTCGTGAGATAATACAGAGAGGAACTGATACCTGACTTTTTTACCCTCCTGATTCATTCTGTGGGTAATCCTTTTCAGATACTGTTGTTTTGTAATATTTTCAATGCTCGATTTAAGTTCCTGTGGCGTGAAAGGTTTTGGAATAAAATCAGTTGCACCAAACCTGTGAGCTTTAAGCGCCACATCGAGCGATGCATAGGATGTGATCATTGCAACCACAATGTCGTATTTCTTGTTCCTGATATATTCAAGAACTTCAACACCCTGGATTCCCGGTAACTTATTATCCAGTAAAAGAATGTCAGGATTATCCTGGTCAATTATGGTTATTCCCTCCTCTCCGGTTGCTGCCTCCTTAACTTCAAATGTATAATCCTCATCCATAAATGGATAATTTACATGGAAATTACTCAGGATTCTTTTTACTCCGGAGCGGATCCCCGGTTCATCATCGATGACAAGTACTTTCAGAACAGCCATATTATATTTTTAACAACCTCATTATTTCCTGATCAAGCTGATCTGACCTTATTCCTTTTTCAAGATACCTGTCAGCTCTGATCCACATTTTATCATTTTCAGAATCAAGGCTAAAAGAAATTCCGGTCTCATGGGCAACTGCTGTTGCAAGAATTACTGGCACATCGGGGTACCTCTTTTTGAGTTTGTAACATAGTATAAAGCCGCTGTCATCACTTTCCATCATAAGATCAAAAATGGCTAAACTGGGCCTGAACCTTGAAATAATTGATTCAGCCTCGCTCTGACTTTCTGCAGCAATGGTTTTATACCCTGCTTTTTCAAGATTTGCTATAGTCTGAAAAAGATAATCAGGATCATCATCAGCAACCAGAATTGTAAAATCACTCTTTTTCATTCCTTGCCTCTCGGTAAAATTATTTTAAAACTTGTTCCTGTTTTTCCCCTGGAGGGATCCATATTAGAATCAACCGAAATTTGTCCCTTATGCATCTTAACTATTCCATAAGCGGTGGCAAGCCCAAGACCTGTTCCCCGCCCAATTCCTTTAGTTGTAAAAAATGGCTCAAAAATCTTAGCTTTGTCCTCATCTTTAATTCCCGTTCCGGTATCACTTATTACAATTGAAATATCACTTAGTGTGTCTTCAAGAAGTATGTTGATCGAGCCTCCTTCCGGCATGGCTTCAAATGCATTCTTAATAATATTTGTAAGAACCTGTGTCATCTGCTCATGATCCAGCATAGCCTCAGGATTTGTTGTATTATCCGAAACAGTAATATTAACATTCCCAGGAATAATCAGACTTTCAAGGCTATGAGCGACAAGCTCTCTGATATCCAGAAGCTGATGGTTAACCTGGTTTTTACGGGCAAAATTAAGCAAACCGCCGACAATTTTTTTACATCTGCCGGCTTGCTCCACAATAAGTTTAAGATCGTTCCTTACAGGATCATCAGGGCTGCTTTCCTCCAGAAGAATATTGCTGTACATTATCACAACTCCCAAAGGATTATTAAGCTCGTGAGCAATTCCTGCTGATAGCTGGCCCATATGGGCAAGTTTTTCGGATTGCTTCAAAGCCTGCCTCATGGATGACAGTTTTTCATTTGACAATGCAAGGTCCTTAACAGATTTGTGAAGCTTTTCAATTGTATAAGGCAGACACATCTCAACTTCGGCCAACCCTTTCTTAATAGCAATTGCATGTTCAACACATGTCTCATAACCACAGGCGCCGCAATCAAGCTGATCTTTTTTTGTTAATTTCCCCATTGATACCAGAATCTCATCAATATTAAATTCTTCACGTGTTTCAAAAAATTGATCCTCAGATTTGTGGTTGACTGAAAGATCCAATGTTGAAAACTGAACGAATGATTCCTCCCAGGCATTGTGATCTATTTCACTCATCTTCTTGTTTGCATAACTGCTTACAAGAGCTCTTCTGTTATATTGTTTACCACTTTTTGAAAGCCCAGGACCCATAATGCAGCCTTCACAACAAAGCAGCTCCATGTGCTGGTTTTTAATAAGTCCTGCTTCAAACTCTTTCAGTGCGCCCTGAAAATCAGTCCGTCCTTCTGCAGCTATGATATTTCCCGTAATAGCATCATCATTGATGTTTGCAGTCTGAAGCAATCCCCTGGTAACAGGGAAAATTGCACCTCTTCCACCTACAGGCAAATCAAAATCTGAAGATTTTGTTCCTGATGGACTAATCTTATAATAATCAAACAGTTCTCTTAGTTCAGAAAAAGTTATTGCCTCATCAACCTCTGTGCTTTCAGCCTTCTTTGCCACACAAGGCCCTATAAATACTACTCGTGTATCACTACCATATTTGAACCTGACCACCCTGCTCATTGCAACCATCGGAGAGACAATAGGAGCTAAATTGCCAACAAGACCTCGGTGATAATGTTTGATATAGTTCACTATCGAAGGACAATCAGATGAAATATAATATCCCGAATTCTGATCTACAAGCTGTCTGTACCTGTCGGCAACCAGATCAGCTCCGAAAGAAACTTCGAGCACCAGATTGAATCCTATCGCTTTTATCATCCCTACCAGAACTCTGTGATCATCCAAATCAGAAAACTCAGCAGGAAAACTGGGAGCAATTATTGCAGCAACCTTTGAATTACCGTCCAGCAACTTTA
Source organism: uncultured Rikenellaceae bacterium (assembly GCA_964514725.1). GTDB lineage: Bacteria > Bacteroidota > Bacteroidia > Bacteroidales > VadinHA17 > LD21. Next base: position 78,708 of record CAZEUL010000003.1, on the reverse strand, counting down.
TCACTCTGTCGGTTGTCTTGAGAAATACTTTTGCTCCCTGACTGCACACTTTAGTGCAATTTCCACATGCTATGCATCTTTCATCAATTACTTCAGCCTGTCCCCCAACGATCCTGATGGCTTTGGCAGGACATTCCCTGACACAGGTGTAACATGTACGGCAAAGCTCCTTTATTGTGTAGACTAACATGGGTTAGTGGTTTGATAACATAATTGTTTTTTGGTCAATGGTTCCTAAATGGTTAAAAGTTTTCAATTTTTAAGATAGTTGTTAATATTAAAGTATCACTCAGATTAAAGCATGACTGTATTGCCGAATTATTGAATGACAGCTCGACTCTAACATTGAATTATCAGTTATTCTATAACAGTACATTTCTTTTTTCAAAATGAGTATAGAAAATCTTTCTGTCGCTAATCTCTTTGTTTTCTTTTATGAGTTTTTCATACAGATTTATAAATGAAGGTGACTTAACCGGTAAAGACGCTGCTTCTGATTCTTCTGTCTGATATACCATTCTTGCCCTGTTCCTGATATCTTCCTTTGAGCTTACAAAGGGAAGTCCACCACCATGCACACATCCTCCTGTACAGGCCATAACTTCTATAAGATGATATTTTGAACCTGAAGCAAGCATTTGTTTCAGCTTCTCAAGTCCTGTAAGACCATCAATAACAGCTACTTTTATTTCCATATCACCAATATTTACAGAACAATCCCTGAATGATGATGATCCTCTTAGTTTTTTCAATAATTGCCTGTCAATATCCTTTCCGGACTGCCTGAAACTGAGCAATCTCATAACACCCTCAGCCAGCCCACCGGAAACTTCCGCCAGAATTGCGCAGGCACTTCTCCCTGAAAAAGGTTCGTCGGCAGGCTCTTTATCGATATTTGACACATCTATGCCGTAAAGTCTGATCAGGCGTGCAAGCTCCCTTACAGTCATTACCGAATCGACATCACTTATTCCTTTTCTCATCATGCCGTCGCGGCGTGCTTCATATTTCATTGCGACACACGGGGAAACAGATACTGAAAAGATCTGTTCCGGAAGAACCTTAAGCTGATCTGCAATTAATGTCTTCACCAGTATTCCTGCGATTTGCTGGGATGATTTGACAGTAGATAACTGTGGAATTATTTCCGGCATTGATTGTTCTGCAAATTTTACCCAGGCAGGACAGGCTGTAATATATAGAGGATCTTCATCCTTTTTCTTAAGTTTTTCCGTAAGTTGATCAGTCAGTTCTGTTATTAATATATCTGTTCCTGTAGCTGCAGCATAAACTTTGTCAAAACCAATTTTACGCAGAATAGCATTAAGAATTTTATCAAATTCCCTTGAATATTTCACTCCAAGTTCTTCAGCGATCCCTGCCGGAACAAAAGGTGAATACTGAATTGTTTTTAAGATATCATGTTTATTAAGGTAATCCTGAACTTCTGTTATGTTATACTTTTCGTGCAAAGCACCGGTAGGACAAATGAGGAGACACTGTCCGCACTGAATACAACTTGAAAAATTAAAATCCCTGTCCATGGCGGTCCCGATATGAGTCTGTCTTCCCCTGTTAATAAAATCCAGAGAAGTGGAAGTGATTACTTCCTCACAAACTCTGACACATCTTCCGCAAAGAATACATTTTGACAGCTCCCTTACAATTGCCGGACTTGACTGATCGAGCCGCGGCTTAATCTTTTTACCCTTTATCCTCCTTTCCCTTATATTAAGTTCCTCAGACAGTCTTTGAAGTTCACAGTTTAGGTTCCTGTCACAATAAAGGCAATCATCAGGATGGTTTGAAAGAAGAAGTTCAACTATCGTCTTGCGCGCCGTTATGACCCTTGTCGAATGAGTCTTGATTCTCATCCACTCCTCAACAGGCTGGGAACAGGCTGTAACGAGCCTTTCCTTACCCTCAACCTCAACCACACACATCCTGCATGCGCCAGTTGGAGTAAAGTCTTTCATTCTGCAAAGGGTTGGAATAATTATCCCGTTACGGTTAAGTGCAGATAATATGGTTTCCCCTTTTTCCGCTTTTATCTTTTTACTATTTACATGAATTGTGAACAGCATTTCTTATTTTATTGCTGAAGTCAAATTTTAAATCATACAATTTTTGCTTTTCAATAATATATCTTCCACCAAAAAATGTAGGTCTTTACTATTTATTTTTCCTTGTTCTGTCTTCCTTTCCCGTAGTTCACAAATACGTCGCATCCGATATTAGCTGGTGTATCTGTAACGCTTTTCACACATACATATTCCTACTTTATAACAACTGCACCAAACTTACAAACATCGAAGCATATTCCGCATCCGGTACATTTGTCCTCTACAATAAAGAAAGGCTGGAGTCTGGTTCCGTAGATTGCATTCACAGGACATTTGCCGGCACAGATTGTGCATCCTGTACATTTTTCCACATCAATGAGGAATGTTCTCAGACCGCGGCAGACATTTGCTCTGCATTTCCTGTCAAAAATATGTTCTTCAAATTCCTCCCTGAAATTTTTTAATGCACTGACAAATGGATTTGGAGCTGTCTGTCCAAGACCACAGAGTGAAGCATCCTTCATTACTGATGAAATTGTTTCAAGCTGCATAACACCTTTAAATCTTTCCAATGTTGTTCCAGATTCTTCATTAACTGGTTTCCTTATTACACTCTCAAGTATTTCGAGCATACGCCCTGTGCCTTCACGGCATGGAATACACTTACCACAGCTTTCCTTTCTTATGAATTCCATGTAATAACGAACAAGATCGACGATACACGTTGATTCATCGATTATCACAAATCCTCCTGAGCCCATTCCGAAACCTTTACGTCTCATTGCTTCAAAATCGACCGGTGTATCAAGATCTTCAGATGTAATAATAGAACCTGATGCACCGCCAATCTGAACTGCTTTGAATTCTTTTCCATCCCTCATCCCATCTGCAATATCATCTACTATTTTCCTTAGAGTTGTTCCCATCTCCACTTCAATTACACCCGACAACCTTCCACGTCCAGCAAGTGCAAAAATCTTGGTTCCGGGGCTGCCGAATGTACCTATACTATGAAACCATTCAGGCCCATTCTGCATAATAACAGGAACATTCATAAGAGTTTCAACGTTGTTGATCACAGTCGGCTTCCCTGAAAGTCCGGCAGTAGTTGGATACGGAGGTTTCAATTGCGGCATTCCCCTCTTTCCTTCAAGACTGTTAATAAGTGCCGTTTCCTCACCACAGACAAAAGCACCTGGTTCCATTCTGATGATTATTTCAAGGTTATATCCGCTTGAGAAAATATTGTGCCCAAGCAATCCGTATTCCCTGGCTCTGTTTATAGCGTTTTGTAGTCTGGAACGGGCAAATTCAGAACCAGATTTAAGATAAAGAATTGCAACTGATGAACCAATGGCATAGGCCGCAATTGCCATACCTTCAATTAATCTATGCGGATCACTTTCAAGAATTATACGATCGCTGAAAGAACCGGGGTCACTCTCCTTGGCATTGCAAATGAGATACCTTGTATTTGATGATGTATTAAGTGCCTGCTTCCATTTCAGCCCCGTAAGATAACCTCCTCCGCTCCTTCCCCTTAAACCGCTGCGTTCAATTATATCACATACTTCATCGTATGTATAATGACGTATGGTTTTTACATAAGTCCGATACCCTCCTCTAGCTATGTACTCTTCAATGCTTTCAGGATCATAACACCCGCAGTTGCCGAGAATAACTCTCTTTTGCATTGCAAAAAACGGGATTTCTTCAAGAAACGAGATCCCCGGCCATGACTCAAATCCTTTTGATCCTGACTGACCTATAAGGTCCTCATCACTGATGTCGTTATGGAAGACCCCGTTAAGAAGAGGTTCAACTTTTTCTTCAGTGATATTCCTGAAAAATAGTTTGTTTTTTCCGGGCATCTGTATGCTTACAACCGGCTCGAAGTTGGCAGGACCGATACAACCAACACAAATCACCCTAACGCCAGGATGGTTCTCTGCCGTAAATGCCCTGAGTGCATTGAGCGTTTTTTCAGCACCCGCTATAATACTACTGGTGTTTGAAGAAATATAAATAACAGGTACATCTGTCTTGTCGCGGCGGACATTCGACAAAATCCTTTCTGCTTCCTGAGTTAATGTATCGGATTCAAACAACAAAACCTCCTCAATAAGGAATGTCTTTAAATCTTCCATTCAATCATTATCAATTATATACTTCAATTTCCTGATGAGCTCCGGAACCTGATCATGACGAATATGAATTTTGTATTCTCCGTTAACAGAAATAACCGGACCATGATAACATCCTCCCATGCAGGTTTCAATATCAAAACTGAAATTCCCGCTTCGTGTGGTTTGGCCGGGATTTATTTTTAGTTCCTCCCTGAACTTGTCAATTATTGCCTGCGAGCCATTCAAAAAACAGGAAGTCCCATGACATATTTTAATATGGACTTTGCCGTAAGGTATAAACCTGAACTCGTCATAAAACGTCGCAAGACCATATATTTTAGTAGTACTGAGCCCCAGATGGCTGCCAACTTTCACAATTGCCTCTTCCGACAGATATCCTGCCTGAACCTGGATCTCCTGTAACAGAGGAATAAGTTCTTCACGCCTGCCCTGTTTATATTTTTTTACTATTTTATCAATATCCTCATCCATTTTTTAAAAAAAACCTTAATACAAATATAACAGTTTTATTGTTAATAAATAAACATTGTTAATTATTTAACAATAACAACGATTGATTTTTAAAATTTTTATTGCATAAAATACTGAAAAAACTTATTAACCATTAATAACAAAAGGCAATTAATATATTGTCTTATCGTTTTAATATCAGTATTAGTCATTTTATCAGTTTATGAAAGTAAGAAACAAGGCATTGGTTGCGATAGCAATACTATTGTCAATAAATTATTTGTCATTATCAGGTCAGAAAGAAACAAAGCCCTCACTAAAAATGATTGCAGGGATAAAAGCTGGTTACAACAGGGGTTTTGGTATCGCTGTAAATATTGTTCCTGTAAATTTTGCCGATGAACTGCCTTTCAGGCTTCGTTTAGGAGCAGGTTGTTCTTTCCTGAACCCGGGAAATGCAGCTGATGCTAGACGGATTTTTATTAATAATAACACAAATGGAACACCACAAAAGAAAGGCGCTTCAATTGATCTCAGGCTCGATTTCTTGATCAGCCGAAGAGTATTTGGCCTTAATACATCCCAGGTAGTATTTGGTCCAAGATTTTCAACTTTTAAGGGTAATTTCAAATATATTGGAGGCAATGAAGATTTTGATGTTACCTCTAATCAATTTGGCCTTGGTGCCGGATTTGAGAATCATTTTAAAATGAACCAGAAAATGAATCTTGTCCTATCCTATGGCCTTGATTTATATGCGCCAAGCAAACTAACTGGTCATGACACCTCCTATAGCCCTGATAATGACAATATTAATCCTCGCACAGACAATCAAAACGATGATACCCTTTTCAGATACCGAGATTCAAACCGGGCTATAAAACAACCATTCATCATGCCGTACATCATGATCGGAGTAAATTTCGGACTGTAACCAAAAACCATCAGATTCCGGATTAACAACATTGTTTTGCAAGGTAATCTTAACTTAGGTTTTAAAAATACCATCACCAGGTAAAAATTACCTTTGCTATAATATTAGAATTTATCATACTCTGACAATAGCGACTATTAACCTGCACCACTTAAAAAAGCAAAAACTGACTCCCACAATACCAAACGACTTTAATACCAATGTCAATCCTGAAAAGAATTATTATTACTTTTGGGAATATCTTTTTTAAGCAATGGTTCAACGCATTGAGATGCAGATATGTTTGGGCAGTTCCTGTTTTTCAAGGGGAAACAGGGAAGTGGTAATGTTTATAAGGGATTACCTAAGAAAAAATCATCTTGAAGATCGGATCATCTTCAGAGGAGCCAGGTGTATGAATCTTTGCAGCAATGGCCCGAACCTGAAGATAAACGATAGGATAATTGAAGGTGTTTCAATGTCGAGGATTGAGGAAATTCTTGAAAATGAATTTGGTAATCTTAAATAGTTAAGTGAGTGCAAGTTATGAGCAACAGAAAGCCAATATTTTTTATCAATGACAAGAAATGTAGAAATACTTACTCATGTGTAAGGGTATGCCCGGTCAACGCAATAGAGGTAAGAGCGCATAAGGAACATCCGTCGATTCTGGATAACAGGTGTATTGGCTGCGGATTATGCTTTATTGCTTGTACTCCCCATGCTGTTGAATTTCGTGAATCGAAGGAAGAGGTGAAAAAGATCCTTGCTTCAGAAAGGAAAACTGCTGCACTTGTTGCCCCCAGTATTGCACCTGAGTTTTATGATATAACTGATTACAGAAAATTTGTGGGCATGCTTCGTGCCCTGGGATTTGATTATGTTCATGAGGACTCATTCGGAGTAGATCTGATAGCTGCAGAATATGCCAGACTGTTTAACGAGGCTGAAGGCAAGTACTATATTACAGCAAATTGTCCACCGATCGTAAAGCTAATAGAGAAGTATCATCCTGAACTTGTACCCAACCTGGCTCCATTTGTGTCCCCTATGATTGCTACTGCCATGGTTGTAAAAGAATTATACGGTGATGATGTTGCAACAATATTTATTGGCCCCTGTATCGATAACAAGGATGAAGCATTTCTGTACAAAAACGGCAATCTTGTCAATGGTGTCCTTACGTTCATTGAACTGAGGCAGCTTTTTGAAGAGTTTCAAATTCAGGAACGAACTGTAAAAATGTCGGAATTTGACCCTCCTTATGGCAACTGGGGTGCTCTTTATCCCCTTCCTGCAGGCATTGTCCAGGCAGGTGGTATCAAGAGGGATTTTTTCACCTCAAATGTAATTACCGCCGCAGGGAAGGAAGAAGTATTTGAGGCGTTAAATGACTTTGGAAAATACATAGATACAATCCATCATCATTTCAATCTTTTCTTCTGTCATGGATGTATGCTCGGACCTGGCATGGAAAAACATTCTGAAAGATTCAGGAGAAGGGCTCTGGTAAGGCTATATGCCGAAAAAAGAGTTGGAATGCTTGACAAAGCAAAGTGGAAAAAGGATATGGAAAGGTGGTCGAAGCTCGATTTTACAAGGAGCTTTGCGATCAATGACCAAAGAATTCCTGAACCACCCGAGGAAGCAATTAATGAAGTACTTAAGATTATAGGCAAAGATAATCCGGATGAGGAGTTAAACTGTGGTGCCTGCGGATACCAGTCATGCCGCCATTTTGCATCAACTGTGGCGAAAGGACTTGCTGTTCCGGAAATGTGCCATACTTATAATCTGCGTAACAAACAGGAATACATTGAAACTCTCCGTCAGACAAACAGGAAGCTTGCTGAGACAAAAAAAGCTCTCAAAGAATCGGAAGAGCTTGCAATGCGCGAGAAAGAAATGGCTCAGAATGCATCGGATATGATGCATAACATGCTTGAAAAACTTCCTACAGGGGTCGTAATAGTCGACAATAACCTTAAAATACTTCACTCAAACCGCAGTTTTATAAACATAATTGGTGAAGATGCCAAAGCTATTTCTGATATAATACCAGGTCTGGTAGGTGCTGACCTTAAAACTCTTATGCCATTCAACGTTTACAATATGTTCACCTTCGTTCTTAAAGAAGATGAACCTGTCGTGAGCAAAGATATCCGTTTCGAGGATAATATGCTGAACATCTCGATTTTCCCGATCAAGAAAAACAAAATGTGTGGTGCAATAATCCGGGATCTTTATTCTCCGGAGGTTCAGGGAGAAGAAGTTACGAACAGGGTTAGCGAGGTTATTGAAAAGAACCTTGAAATGGTTCAGAAAATAGGATTTCTTCTGGGCGAGGGCGCCTCTGAAACGGAACAAATGCTCAACTCCATTATTGAATCTTACAAAAAAAGAAAAGAGCCCAGATAGTCACAACAAGAAAATTTCGATTTGTACAGGGATTTCTACATAGAAGTAAACAGTCAGCAGAGAAATCACGACGGGGAGAAGATTTGCGGCGATGTCTTTCTATACAGGTATATAAAGGAAGAGGACAGGGTAATCGCTGTCTTATCTGACGGGATGGGGCACGGGGTAAAGGCAAACATACTTGCAACACTGACAGCCACTATGGCTCTTAATTTTACCAGAGAACATAAGGAGGTTGACAGGATTGCCGAAATTATCATGAATACTCTGCCTGTATGCAGTGAACGGAAAATAAGCTATTCGACATTTACCATCATTGATATTGAAAGCAGCGGAAGAACCAATATCCTTGAATATGACAACCCTTCTACCATCATTTTAAGAGGTTCCCGGATAGTCGATCCACCATGGAAAAAGGTAATTCTTAATAAAGGTAAAAACGCTGGAAAAGAACTAAGGACCTGTTCAATTACACCTGCAAAGGAGGATAGGATCATTTTCTGTTCCGATGGAGTCACACAGAGCGGGATGGGAAGTGAGGCTTATCCTTTCGGTTGGGGACGCGATGAGGTCGCCTCTTATGCCTCAGCTCTTGTCAGTAGTGAAACTTCGATGTCAGCAATTACCCTGTCGGGTAAAATAGTTACAATGGCTCATAAAAACGACAACTATAAGGCTAAGGACGATATCAGCTGTGCAATAATTTATTTCAGAGAACCACGTAAATTACTGATTTGTACGGGGCCGCCTTATGAAAAAGAAAAGGATAAGGAACTGGCTGAAAAAGTTAAAAATTATCCCGGCAAAGTCATCCTTAGTGGTGGAACTACCGCTGACATTGTAGCCAGGGAATTAAACAAGGCAATTATTGATGAACTGATATTTGAAGACCCTGAGTTGCCGCCAGAAAGCTTCATTGACGGGATCGATCTTGTTACAGAAGGCATTCTTACCCTTCAAAAGGTCAATGAAATTCTTAAATCATACAATAACAGTGTAAGACTCGGCAAAGGACCTGCCGACAAAATAGTGAGACTTATTATGGAAAGCGATGAAATTCATTTCATCATTGGAACAAGGATAAATATAGCTCACCAGGATCCAAACCTCCCGGTCGATCTTGAAATACGTCGAACTGTTGTGAAACGCATCGCCAGGCTTCTTGAAGAAAAATGGCTTAAGAAGGTCAGCTTCGAATATATTTAATCAGAGTTATTTCCGGATTGGGGATTGTTTAAATTATAAGGCAAAGGCGATAAATCGAGCATCAACAAAATCCGAAGCTCTTTCTCCCTTCCTGATCTTTATTTATGTGATTTAAAATTTTTTCAAACAATACAGACTGAATCAGTGGATATGTATTTTCTTCTGACTTGAAACATCCGATCTTGATTTCTTTGATTTCAGAAGTGTCAGGAACTGGACCAAGTCCGTAGACTTCAGCATAATAAAGCCTGCCATAACCGGTTTCGCCGTTTATTGTTACTGAATAGGTTGAAACACACTCGATTCTGAATCCTGTTGCACCTGTCTCCTCTTTTAATTCTCTTGCTGCGGCTTCGTCAGGTGTTTCATTTTTCTCTATATGACCGCCCGGCATTTCCCAAGTTACCCTGTTGTGATGACGGACAAATATCCATTTTCCCTTAAATTGCGCAGCAACCACTGAATATGTAAGACCTGCTGCAGGCAGGTAAGAAACTGAATAAAACTTAACTTCAACCATAATATTGATTCCTCTCACAAATGTAGGTATAATGCCAATAAATTTTTATGAGTATTTTTAGGGTTTAAAATATCTTGAATGGGCCTTTTGATAATTCTTTTAATTATTGAGATACTTACAATTATTGTAATCAGGCAGCATTTTTTTGACAGGTCATGGATGAGATATTATTTATTTTTAACCATTAATACAATTTTGAGTGTCTGGCTCTGGGTTTTGTGTTTCAAAGCTGTCAATTATGAAGGATTTTTTGAAGAAACAGATCATGTCTGGCTCCTAATGAGCCTTAATGGAATGATAGGAGCTCTTGTAATACCCAGAATTATTTTAAGTTCTTTTCATTTCTCCGGGGTCTACACACAACGGCACTCTGGCGGACACAACAGAAAACTAACAAATATTGGATTAATTCTTGCCTCAGCAATATTTGTAATTTTATTAGGAAGCAACTTCTATGGTCGCTTTGACTTTAAAAAGGAAAATATAACTGTAAAAATAAAAGATCTGAAAAAAGATCTTGTCGGACTTAAAATTGTGCATATTTCGGACCTTCATCTGTCATCCTTTTATCATCATGACAAGCGTCTGACAAAGGTTATGAAAGAAATAAAAGAAATTGATCCGGATATTTTAATCAATACGGGTGATTTCGTAACCATTGGCTGGCGTGAATTCTCAAATTTTGATACAATTCTAAGAATAGCCAAAGGGAAGTATGCAAACCTTGCTATAATGGGAAACCATGATTTCGGAACATATAATCCATATTATTCTGAAGCTGATCTGGAGAACAATGTACTGTTGATGAACAGACTGATAGCATCATCAGGTTATAAAGTTCTGAATGATGAGTCGGTCATGGTTAATGTTGGTTCTTCTAAAATCAGTTTCTCAGGGGTTATTACAAAGGGGGCATTCCCAAAAATTATATGGGGGGATCTGCAAAAGGCTTTAGCCGGAACCGATAGTGCTGACCTTAAGATTCTTCTGTCTCATGATCCCAACCATTGGGAGAAAGAGGTGGTTGGAAAAACAGATATTGATTTGACCCTTTCAGGCCATACACATGGTATGCAGATAGGGGTTTTTACAAAAAAATTTGCCTGGAGCCCTGTCTCGTTTTTCTATCCAAGGTGGAATGGCCTTTATCAAGAAGGTGACCAGTTTCTTATTGTTAGCAGAGGACTGGGGGTTCTTGGATTTCCTTTCAGGATATGTATGCCGCCAGATATCCTGGTTATTACCCTGACTGATAACTGATTTTTGGAAAATCTGATTTTAAACCCTATTATTACCGTTTAAATACCCTTGATAATATCAAAGAAATTAACCAAAATTCAAGAATCAATATGAAAAAACTATTCCTTCTGAGTATACCTGTTATAACGATTACTCTATCCTGCAATAAAAATCAGGATAAATGGATCAGGATTAACCAGCTGGGTTACAGAACCGGTGATATAAAGGTTGCAGTGCTCATTAGTAAGGATCAGATGGATCTGAGATCATTCAGGATTGTAGATGCCACAACTGGTAAGGTAGTTTTAACAAGGAAAGATAGTCTGAAATCTGAGCCGCTACCACCTTTTAAAAGCTGTTTCAGACTCCCGTTTTCAGAATTGACCAAAGAGGGCACATACAGAATAATAGCAGGCAAGATTGTCTCACCCGACTTCAGAATCGGAGACAATGTGTATCAAGGTGCTGCCGATTTTCTTCTCAATTATATGAGGCAGCAGAGATGCGGATTCAACCCTTATATTGAAGACTCGTGCCACATGGAAGATGGCTATGAGATATACGGACCAAAACAGGATTCGATGCATATCAATGTAACAGGAGGATGGCATGATGCTGCAGATTATCTTCAGTACGTCGCAACATCAGCAAACGCAACATATCAGATGCTGTTTGCTTTTATGCAAAACAAGACCTCATTCGGTGACAGCCATCTGGCAAACGGACTCGAGGGTCGCGATGGAATTCCTGATGTTTTAAATGAAATCAAATGGGGTCTGGACTGGCTGCTTAAAATGAATCCGGAGCCCGGAGTGATGTATAATCAGATTGCTGATGACAGAGACCATATCGGATTCAGGTACCCAAATAAAGATACTGCGAATTATGGCAAAGGTCGTGAACGGGCAGTCTATCGATGCACTGGCAAACCACAGGGACTTTTTAAATACAAAAACAGGGCCACCGGTATAGCATCCACAGCCGGGAAATTTGCTTCAGCATTTGCAAGAGGGGCTATGGTTTACAGAGATATTGATCCGGAATATGCAGCCAAAATGGCCGACAGAGCTGAATCGGCTTTTAAGTATGGCCTTGAAAATCCGGGAGCATGCCAAACAGCACCCTGCAAAGCACCGTATTTCTATGAGGAAGATAATTGGGTAGACGATATGGAACTGGCTGCCATCGAGTTATACAATCTTACGGGAAAGAAGAGTTATTTCGATTACGCTGTCGGTTTTGGAAGAAAAGAAATTACAACACCATGGATGGGAGCCGACACCGCAAGACATTATCAATGGTACCCATTCATGAATATGGGTCATCCGGGAATTGCAACTGTAAGCGATGATTCATCAATAAGAGAAGAATTCCTCAACAATATGAAAAAGGGGCTGTCTCTGATACAGACAAAAGGTGAAAAAAATCCTTTCAGGATAGGTGTTCCATTTATTTGGTGTTCAAATAATCTGGTTGCAGCAACTCTGACACAAGCCCATCTCTTTTCAACAATAAGCGGTGACAATACCTTTTCAGAACTTGAGGCTGCTCATCGTGACTGGCTCTTCGGATGCAATCCATGGGGCACAAGTATGATAGTTGGCCTCCCTTCTGATGGAGACTATCCTGAAGACACCCATTCTTCGTATGTCGCTAACGGTGGTCAGGTTCCAGGAGGGCTTGTTGACGGACCGGTTTACTCAACAATTTTTAAATCCCTTGAACAGATCTATCTGGCTCATGATGATGAATATGCGAAAAATCAGACCGAAATGGCTGTTTATCATGATGATTTTGCAGATTATTCGACAAATGAATGCACAATGGATGGAACTGCCTGCCTGGTCTATTATCTTTCATCCTTACAGAAATAGAAACCTACTGAGTGAAAGCTGTAACTGAAATAAACGATATCCGGCTTATTCAGGATATTCACTATACAATCAAATATTCTTACAGGAGAACTATTTCTATCGTTGTGATACCTGAAAAAGGTGTAACCGTAAGGGCTCCGTTCAGAACCTCAAAAAGAACCATTGAAAAATTTGTAAATGAAAAATCCTTATGGATTATCAGATGCCTTGAGAATTTCAAATCACTTCAGAAGATTGATAACCGCAACGGATACAGTGATGGTGACCAGGTGATGTTATATGGTGATTTCTACAGGTTAAGACTTATTTCCTCTGATCGTTTTAATGTCCGTTTGAAAGATAACAAAACAATTGAACTTGAATTCAATCAGAATAATGATCCTTTATTGATTAAGGAACTCCTTGACCAATGGTTCAGGTTCATAGCAACCAGAGAACTCACATCAAGGTTCAGAGAATTGCTTGCCAAATACGATAAATACGGATTTAAACCCACAGGTTTTTCTGTAAGGAAAATGAAAAAAAGATGGGGAAGCTGTTCTTCCAGGGGCAGGATTGGGATAAGTTATGATCTGATAAGGCTCAATAAGAAATTCAGTGATTATGTCATTGCCCATGAGTTATGCCACCTCCGACATCATGATCACAGTGCAAATTATTACAAGCTGCTTTCAGAGGTATATCCTGAATGGCGGAAAGTTAGGGAAGAATTAAAAGAATATTTAAGATAAAACAAAAGTTAAAAGTAACAAGATAAAAGGATTCTGAAAGTATTTTCCAGTTTCGGCAGCATTTGCCCTGCATTTTGTTTTAAATCCTCAAGAGCTTTACCAGACAGAGAATTCCTGTCGCATAGAAGGTATCTGAATGTTATTGAACCCTGATTTCTGTAATTCAGAGGAGTAATTTACCTGGGTTTTATATTCTCCGTGTACCAAAAAAACACTTTGCACGGTTTTTGGGTCCTGGCAACTCAGAAAACTTATCATTTCTCTGTAATCACCATGACCGCTGAATGAGTCAATTTTTCGTATTTCAGCATTAACCGGGTATATTGTTCCATGTATTGATACCTCTTTGGCTCCTCCTGCGATACGAGCCCCAAGTGTTGTGGGCGAACAATATCCGACAATAAGAATAGTATTTCGGGGATTCGAAATATTATTTGCCAGATGATGCTTAATCCGCCCTGCTTCCATCATGCCTGAAGCTGAAATTATTATACATGGTTTTTTATAATCATTCAGCTTCTTTGAATCCTCTTGTCTGGTTATATAGGTCAGACTATTGAACCCGAAAGGATCAGGATCTGTCTGCATAACACGACGTATTTCCCTGTTGAAACATTCAGGGTGCATCCTGAAAATTGAAGTGGCATTAACCGCAAGCGGACTGTCAACAAAAATTTCCACCCTTGGCAGCTTTCCCGAGTTGAAGAATTTGTTGAAAGAATATACTATCTCCTGAGTCCGTCCTACACTGAATGACGGGATAATAAGTTTGCCACCCTTATCAATACAAGTATGGATTACTGTTTTTAATAGTTCCTCATCAGCTGATTCATTATCCTGGTGGAGCCTGTCACCATAGGTAGCTTCTGTGATAAGGATATCCGCCTGTGGAAAAGGTTTTGGAGGTTCAAGGATACGGCTGGTTGGCCGCCCAATGTCACCTGTATAAGCCAGCCTTCTGGTTTGACCATCATCTTCTATCAATAAATTGGCAACTCCGCTGCCAAGCATATGTCCGGTGTTGGTGAACTTAACTTTCAGATTATCATCAATCCTGAACTTCATTTCATTCGGTACCCCAATAAATAAAGACATACACTCCCTTGCATCTTCCTGGTCAAATATGGGAGTAACAAGAGGCAATCCCTTTTTTGCTCTTTTCTTGTTAAATGTTTTGGTATCATGTTCCTGTATGAAAGCAGTATCAGCAAGCATAATGGAACAGAGATCTCTGGTTGCATTGGTACAAATAATTGAGCCCCTGAAACCAAGCTTGTAAACATAGGGAATAAGTCCAGAATGATCAATATGTGCATGTGTAAGTATGATATGGTCTATATCGACAGGATCAAAACCAAGGTCTCTGTTCATTTCATCTGTTTCCAGACCTTTCCCCTGGAACATACCACAGTCGAACAGAATTCTTTTACCTGAATCAGTAGTTAGAAGGATCTTACTTCCTGTAACTTCTCTTGCAGCTCCCAGGAATTTTAGTTTCATGTGTTTAATGAATTTTTATACAATTTTTGAAATTTTAAAAATAATAATATTCGGAGCTATTAATAAGATTGACACAAAAATTAAAGTTTGAGATCGGTAATTTATCAGGATAATTTAAGTCATCGATGCTCCGAAACCAACGGAAATTTGACAGGTAAATTTACTGCAGAGGAGCGGTAAATAGCTGTAAAAAGTTCAACTGTTCTCCGGCCTGCCTCTCCATTTACGAGTGGTTCTCTGCCATTTTTCAAAGCATCAAGAAAATCTTCGATCTGGCATTTCATATAATAAATGGTAGGATCGTATCTGTGAAAGATTTCTGTATCCTCCCTCACCCAATCTTCCAGAATCTTTTCTTCACCGGGAACTGTCCAGATATCATTAACCGGTGGTTCTGCGACTCCTGTCATTCCTGCTATGAACATTGCTCCTCCGTCAGTCTGAACACCTACCGATGCCCCGTTTTCACCGTGGATATGAACTTTGCCATAAATTCCTGGTTTCTGGGAATTACTTACCACTATATTTCCGATTGCCCCGCTTTTAAATTTAATTATTGCAACCGCGGTATCGTCAACTTCAATATAAGGGTGATTCAGGTTCCTCCATAATCCATACAGTTCATCCACATCACCCATAAACCAAAGCATTAGGTCGAGCTGATGCGGTGCCTGATTTACCAGAACTCCTCCGCCTTCCATGTCCCACGTTCCGCGCCATTCATCTGCATCATAATATGCCTGGTCGCGCCATCCAAGCATCGTCACCGTTGCAAGAACAGGTTTTCCGATTTTCCCGCTGTCAATTGCATTTTTGACCCTTAATACCGGTGAATACCATCTGCGCTGGCTTATGACACCAAGCCTGACATTGCTGGTTCTACATGTTTTGATGATATCATCACAATCTCCAAGGTCAGATGCCAGAGGTTTCTCAACAAGAACATTAGCTCCTGCTTTGGCAGCTTCAATCGCGGGATGTCTGTGAAATGGATGTGGAGTACAAATAATTACAAGGTCTGTCTTGTTCTGATTAACCATTTCAGTAATATCATGGTATGGAACAGTTTTATATTTTGTTGCAAATCTTACAGCGCTTTCATACGTCCTGCTCCAGACTCCTGACAGACGGGCGTTTTTTATCTCTCCAATTGCTTTTGCGTGTAAATGAGCAACTTTCCCACATCCTGCTATTGAAATATTATATATTCTTTCTTCCATTTTTCTAAATCAAGGTACGAGTATGACTTTATTCAGATTCTCTTCTTTATTATACAGCTTCCTGAACCAAAGAGCTCCTTCTGAAAGAGGTGCAACTGCTGAAATCTGGTCATCTGTCTTAAGTTTGCCGTTTTCCATCAGCTTCAGGATAATATCATATTCTCCCCTTATGGCACAACTACCCTGAACTTTTATTTCTTTTGTAACAACCTTTTGCAGAGGGAAATCAATTATTCTTGAAGTATTACCTACCAGAACGACTGTTCCACCCTTTCTTACAAGTTCCATAGCAAGATTTACAGCATCCCCAATTCCGACAGCTTCAAACAGCAGGTCGGCCCCCCTTGAATCAGTAACCTTTTTCAGTTTTTCAGGAAGAATCTCATCTGAAGGATGAAAAGCATGATCTGCTCCGTTACGCTCAGCATTTTCCAGCTTCAAGCTATTATTGTCTATTGCAATAATAGTTCCTGCACCTGAGATTGAAAGTAATTTAATTAAAAAGATCCCGATTGTTCCTGCTCCGATCACGATACAGGTATTGCCTGTCTTCAAACCAGATATGTTTATGGCATGAAGAGCAACGGCTGCTGCCTCGACCATCGCTGCCTGCTCAAATGTCACATTGTCGGGAATTCTGTATAAGATATGCTGAGGAACCGCAACATATTCTGCAAAAGCGCCATGCCGTCTGTAAGTACCGGGCGAAACGCCAAGCACCTCCCTGTTATCACTAAGATTATAATGACCATTTATGGTAAACCAGTCATCGAGTGGATATACTGTAGAATCGAAAGTAACCCTGTCGCCCTTTTTCCATTTTGTAACCTGCGGTCCGGTTTCTTCAACGATTCCGGATGCTTCGTGTCCCATAATAATTGGAGGTATCCTTCTCCCCGTGCTGCCATCAAGCCCATGAACATCCGATCCGCATATACCACAAGCTTTGACTCTTATCAGCACCTCATCAGGTTTGATCTTCGGTTCAGGCACATCGCTGTAAACAAGCTTATTATATTCTTCAAGTAAAAGTGCTTTCATAATTCTGTTATTAAGGCAGGACAATCTCAACTAAAATTAATGCTTCATTTATGGTGACTCCACAAGAATGACAATAATATCCATAACATTGGTAAATGTAGGTCCTGTGATTATATGGCCGCCTGCTTTCCGGAAAAAATTATATGAATCAAATCCGTTCAGAAATCTTTCGGGTTCTATTGAATTTAATTCGGCATTTGCTAAAGTCTCACAATCAACGACTGCACCGGCAGCATCAGTTGGCCCGTCAGTGCCGTCTGTACCGGCCGATAACAATGTTATTCCCCTTTGGTTCCTCAAACGGAATGCTGCAGAAAGTGCCAGGTGCTGGTTTCTTCCTCCCTTCCCTCCCTCGGTTACCTTCACTGTGGTTTCACCTCCAAAAATCAAACATGCAGGCTTTCTGATTTCTTGATTTTTCTGATAGCTGACAGCCATATTACATAAAAATTCGGAGGCTGATTCAACATCTCCGCTCAATTCATTGGATATCAAGAATGTATTAAATCCGTTTTCGACAGCACACCTTGCTGAAGCTTCAAGTGCTAACTGGTTTGTCCCGGCAAGGATATTAAATGCCGAAGTGAAAACCGGATCTCCGGGTTTGGGAGTTTCCGGTATTTGTCCTGATAACCCGTTGTTTAAATGCTTTATCACACCTGCAGTAATATCACCTGCAAGCATATATTTATCAATAACTGACATTGCGTCATTGAAGGTTGAGGTATCAGGTACAGTGGGCCCCGATGCAATAACATCCAAAGGATTTCCGGTTACATCTGAAATTATTATAGTGACAAGCTTTGCCGGCCATATTATTCTGGCAAGCTGGCCTCCCTTCACGGAAGAGAGGTGTTTTCTGACACAGTTAATTTCATGAATTGAGGCACCGCATTTTAGCAGAAGGTTATTTACAATGTAAAGATCTTCTGGTAAAAGTCCTGCCGGCAGATCAGACAGAAGTGACGAACCTCCTCCCGAAAGAAGGCATATCACAAGGTCATCGTGTGAAGCATTCCGTGCGATCGCAATAATTTCCTGCGTTGCCATGAAACTGTTTGAATCGGGAATAGGATGACCAGCTTCTGTAACTCTGATTTTTTTCAGTTTACATGAGTAACCATATTTCACAACTATATGCCCTGAAGTAATTTTGCTGCCAAGTATTACTTCGGTATAATGACCCATGGCAGCACTTGCCTTTCCTGCCCCTATTACATAAATATGCCTGATTGCATCCAGATCAATAATAAAATCATTGATCGTTAGAAGTGATCCCTTAAGCTGCATTAAATTCTTGATGAGCTTTTCGGGAAGCACACTTTTAACTCCCTCAATAAATATCTTTTCAGCTATTTCCCTTTGCTTCATAAATTAAAGGCCCTAAACCAAATTATCAGTTGTACTACACTAATTAAGTTTCTTTCACATATTTTTCATGCTAATGGACCAACAGCGAAAAAAACCAAACCGATGCAAAAACTGTTGTTCCCATAATAAATGTAGAGGTGGTATATATTTTAAGTGAATCTTTTACATTTATTCCTCCAAAATTGGTAACAACCCAGAAATAGGAATCGTTAGCATGAGAAATTATCATCGAGCCAGCTCCCATTGCAAGCATTGTCGTGAGTCTTCCCCATTCGTTATCAAGGCCAAGCATCGGGAGCATTGGAGAAACAAATGAAGCTGCAGTAATAATTGCGACAGTGGATGATCCCTGAGCAGTCTTCATTATTGCGGCAATTAAGAAAGGGATCAGAATCCCAGCATTACTCAAAGATAAAAGTCTGCCCATCTCTTCCCCTACTCCTGTGGATTTAATCACCAACCCGAACATTCCCCCCGCAGCGGTTATAATAAGTATTGGTCCGGCTTTTACTATAGCCTCAGAAAAAAGAGAGTTCATTTCAGCAATACTTTTCTTTTTGATTAACAATAAAGCCAGCAGTACACCAATAAATAAAGCTATAACAGGTTCGCCAGGGAAATAGAAAATTCGCGAAAAAACAGTTGTCCCGTTTTTATCCCAGAGTGTTGCCATGGATCTGACAGTAATCAGAACCAAAGGTACAACAACAGGCAGAAATGAGAGCAACACCGGAGGCAGCTCCTTTGACTCATGATGACTAGTGATAGGTTCAGTACTGTCTGAGACAGATGAATCATTGTATCTTACAATGAATTTGCTCCAGAAAAAAGCGGAAAGTGCTCCCGGTATTGCAAAAACAACACCCAATAGAATAAGGTATCCTATGTTAACATCGAGCATACCTGCAGCAGCCAAAGCACCCGGATGAGGGGGGATGAGGCAGTGAACCGAGTACAGAGACGTCGCAAGAACTGTGGCCATAAAAGGCATCACAATCTTTGATTTTACGCTGAATGATTTGGCCAGACCGCTAAGTATAATAAAGCCTGAATCACAAAAAATAGGCAACCCGGTGATAAATCCCGTGATACCTATAGCAGCAGCACTTCTTTTTTCACCAGTCCTCGACAGGATATAATTTGCTATTCTGATTGTACCACCTGTTTTGTCAAGAGTTATTCCTATTATTGCACCGAAAATAATAAGGAATCCTATCGATCCCATAGTTGTTCCAAAGCCATCTTTAATAGTCTTTATTATTGTTTCAGCTGGCAAAGTTGCAAAAGCCAGCATTATCGAAATAACGAACAATGAAATAAAAGCATGGATTTTAAATGATGATGTCATGATTATAATGGCCAGAATGCTGGCCATTACCAATATTATTATCAGAAAAGTGCTCATATTCTGCTTATTCCAAAGTGAGTTTTCTCCAGGATTTTACTGAAAATTATTAGTTACCTAGCCAAAAAACAGATACGCCACAAGAATAGCTGCCGTAAATCCTGCCAGATCGGCTAATAATCCGCAACCTATCGCATATCGTGTGTTTTTTATTCCAACAGAACCAAAATAAACAGCAATAATATAAAATGTAGTATCAGTCGTACCCTGCATTGTGCAGGCCAGTCTGCCGATAAATGAGTCGGGACCATAAGTTGCCATAGCGTCAACCATTAATCCCCGGGCACCGCTTCCGCTTAAAGGTTTCATAAACGCTACAGGCAGGGCACCTGTAAAACTTGTGTCAAAACCGAGCCATCCAAAAAACTTTGTTATGCCTGCTATTATGAAATCCATTGCGCCGGAAGCTCTGAATACTCCTATTGCTACAAGTATAGCAACAAGAAATGGTATAATCCTGATTGCAATATTGAATCCCTCCTTTGCTCCCTCAATAAAAGCTTCATAAACGTTCACCTTTTTAATAAAAGCGAGAAGAATAAATGTTACAATCACTGAAATAAGTATAAAATTCGCTGCGAAAGTTGAAACATCAGATATTTTATCTTTCGGCAATTTTGAAAAATAAATAATGATCCCTGCCACAATTGCAGTAAGTCCGCCAAGATAGGCAATTACTACTTTATCAAAAAGATTGATCTTCTGGATTATTGCAACACTTAGTAATCCGGTCATAAGGGCACAAAAAGTTGATATCAGAATTGGAATAAATATATCAGCAGGGTTTGCTGCGCCCATCTGCATTCTGTAAACAATAACACTTACAGGTATTATTGTAAGCCCGGAGGCATTAAGTACAAGAAACATTATCTGGGCATTGGTAGCTTTTCCCTTGTCAGGATTAACATCCTGCATCTCTTTCATGGCTTTAAGTCCGACAGGTGTTGCTGCATTGTCAAGATTAAGCATGTTAGCTGCAATGTTCAGCATTATAGATCCATAAGCAGGATGTCCCTTGGGCAGGCCCGGGAAAAGTCTTTCAAAAAGAGGACCTATAGCCCTGCCAAGTATCCTTACAACACCACCTTTCTCTCCAACCTTCAGTAATCCCATCCAGAGTGTCAGAGCGCCGGTAAGTCCGATTGATATTTCAAAACCTGTTTTTGAATTTGAAAAGACAGCATTTACCAGATCATTGAATATCTGGGTATTGCCTAAAAAAATAAGCTTCCCGAGAGCAACTATGAATCCAATAAGAAAAAAAGCTATCCAGATGTAGTTAAGGGTCATTTTTTATTAAAAGCTTAAAGATATTAAAAACCTGGCTTACTGACAGAACTTATTTTCCCGGTTTTGAAATCAAGTTTTCAAGTTTGTTGAATGAAGTTGTTAAACCTCTTATTACTGCTGAACTAAGGCCCTGATGTTCCATCTCGTTTAACCCGGAAATTGTTATACCCTGTGGAGTTGTGACTTTGTCAATCTCACCCTCCGGGTGATTTGAAGTTTCCAGAATCAGTCGTGACGCCCCCTTAACTGTCTGGGCTGTAATCAGCTGTGATATCTCTGAATTGAACCCTATCTCAATACCGCCCTGCGACATTGCTCTCATAAACCTTAATGCAAATGCAATTCCACAGGCCCCGATAACTGTAGCCGCACTCATTAGCTCCTCAGGGATGACAAGTGTTTTACCAAGTCCTGAAAAAATGGATAGTATAAGTTTTTCATGTTCAGAACCTGCTCCTGGAAATGAAATACAGGTCATCGACTCACATATTTCCAGAGCCGTATTTGGCATAATTCTGCAAAAAATAAGCCGTCCAAGGCTTTTCTCCAAATCCCTGAAACTAATGCCGGTCATTGTTGAAATAATTACCTTCTTCTTTCCAAGTTTGTTTTTAATTTCTGCCGCAAGCTCAGCAAATTGCTGAGGTTTTACAGACAACACAATGATATCACCATATCCTACGGCTTCATCATTCTCCGATGATACCATGAAACCTGATTCCTTTAGGTAATGGAGACGTGATTCACGTTTATCTGTGATAAAAATATCTTCCGCATCATACTGCTTTGAACATACCAGTCCCTTTGCAAGTGAGGTCCCTATATTTCCGCCACCAAGGATGGCAATTTTCGGTTTTTTCATCTGAAGAAAGGTATTAAATCCCGAAATATACTTAAAATGAGCTTAAAAATAAATATGTTAAAAAACCTTGCTTTCTGCATATTTTTCAAATTATTTGTAATCTTTGTTTCAATTGAAGTAATTAAACAATAAATGCTATGAAAAATAATTTAACCATCAGGATATCATTTTTTCTGATACTATTTTCCCAGCTTTCATCGATTTTACAAGGACAAGATATTGCTTTACCTGCTCCTGACAAAAGTGGTGGAAAACCATTGATGCAGGCGCTAAATGAAAGACGGACAACAAGGGACTTTAAAAAAGATGAAATACCTCTGCAGCAACTCTCCAACCTTCTGTGGGCAGGATTCGGAATCAACCGCCCGGATATTAAAAAAAGGACAGCTCCTTCTGCTGTCAACTGGCAGGAAATAGATGTTTATGTGTCAATGGCATCAGGTTTGTACCTTTATGATGCTGAAGCCAATATTTTAAAGCAGATACATAACCGGGATATAAGAAAGGATTGTGGAACTCAGAGTTTCGTTGCTGAGGCTCCCGTTAATCTCGTTTATGTTGCAGACCTCATAAGATGCGGCAAAAAAGAAGGAGACCAAATAAAGGATTCAGATCTTTTTATGCCATACGCCGATTGCGCTTTTATCGGACAGAATGTATATCTCTTCTGTGCTTCTGAAAATCTGGGATGCGTAATAAGAGGAAGCATTCCTAAGGAAAGACTTGCTATTGAAATGGGACTGGGTCCGATGCAGAGAATTTTGCTTGCCCAGACAGTCGGTTTCCCTGCAAATTAAAAGCTATCTGACCTCTGGAATTAAATCCGGTATCTCCATTTGCATACCTGAAGCTGGTTCTCAATAGCCGTTAATAAAACTAATCAAAAAATCACATTCGGAGAATCCCCCGGATTCGTGTCTCTTTTATTTATTATTCTCCAGGGGCTCTGAAAAGCTCAACATTTGAAACAACCGGACAAGCTTTTGAATCAAGGATGGTAAATCTGACCTTGTTTGTTTTGACTACAGGAAATTTACGGATTACCTTATATCCGATAGTTGTCCCTTCAACAACCTGAGACCATTCACCGTTCAGTAAAACTTCTACTTTGTACCTCTTTATCCTCTGCCCTAATTTGATATACTCCTGAACCAGGATTCTGTTTACCTCTGTTTCAGTTCCAAGATGAAACGTCAGACTGGCTGAAGTAACCTCATCGGGGGTAGACCAGTAGGTCTCAGGATCACCATCATTAGTACATTCAGCACCGAATTTGGCTCCCCTCCTGACTGAGGCAGTTGCCTTTTTTCCCTTAATCAGTTCCTTTTCAAATTCTTTTTCACGTAATTCTCTGAATTCCAGCAGTGATTTAACATCTCTTTCGTGAAGAATCCCCCTTCGGTCAGGTGGCACATTGAGCAAAAGATTACTGTTCCTGCCAACCGAAGAGTAGTAAAGCTCCATAAGGTTTTCGGGAGTTCTTACAAGTGAATCCTGAGATTTATGGTAAAACCAGCCTGGACGGATTGAAACATCTACTTCAGCCGGAACCCAGTAATTACCGTCCTCATGGCCTTCACCAAGTATTTTAGCGAAATCTCCTCCAGGATACATCTGATCTTTTTTTAGGAGGCACCAGTTTGTAAGGCTTCCCATGCCGCTCTCATTGCCAACCCATCTGATGTCAGGTCCGGCATCACTGAATATTACAGCATCAGGTTGCAATTCTCTGACTATTGAATGAGTAACCGGCCATTCATAATAAGTTCTATTGTCGATTTTCCTGGTCTCTCTGGCTCCCCCGTAATAACCATCTCCTCCATTGGCACCGTCAAACCAGACTTCAAAAATATTACCATAATTGGTAAGCAGCTCCTTCAACTGGTTCCTATAATAAATCAGATAGTCTGGAGTCGCATAGACCGGGCTGTTCCTGTCCCAAGGCGAAAGATAAACACCAAGTTTAAGTCCATATTCATCACAAGCCTGCCTCAGCTCTTTAAGCACATCGCCTTTGCCATCCTTCCATTGTGAGTTCTTCACCGAGTGATCTGTGTATGCTGAAGGCCATAAACAAAAACCATCATGATGTTTGGCCGTTATTATTATCCCCTTCATGCCGGCATCTTTTGCTACTTTGGCCCATTGCCTGCAATCGAGTGATTCAGGATTGAAAACAGATTCTTTTTCATCACCATAACCCCATTCTTTATCGGTAAAAGTATTGACAGTAAAATGAACAAACATATAATATTCCATCTCATGCCAGGAAAGTTGGCGCCCAGATGGTAAAGGTCCGTATGGTTCCGGTGGTTTAGATTGTGAGCAGGAGTAACACAAGAATACCATTGATAAAATTGACACAATTATGTTTTTCATAACAGCTTGATTTTTATCCACATTTAATTATGCCCTGATAGTTTTTCAATCTTCGGTGCAAATTATTCTAAGCAATTGAATTACATATAGTTACAGGAATAGTCCTTGAGATACAAAGAACCCTTAGCTGATTTATTGTGTTAGTTCTTTAATTCTTATGTTCCGGAATCTGACAACTGAACCATGACCCAGAAATCCTATATGTCCTGACTTGTTCTTCAACCCCGGATGATCATTATGGTCCATTGTTCCATTATCTCTTGGTCCTGATATATCTCCGTCAACAATTACTGTTCCGTTGAGTATTACAGTTATTCTGGTGCCTTTTGCTACAACCTCCTGATAGTTCCATTCTCCAACCGGCTTCAGAAAATCTCGCCTTGCAGGAATTACCCCATATACAGAACCATGATACTGATAAGGCTGCAGTTTTGAATAGACCTCAGCAGTATTGTCCAGGATCTGCAGTTCCATTCCTGTATAAGCGGCATCACCTTCAAGAGGTGCCCTTATTCCAAGACCGTTATTCGCTGCAGGAGTTAACTGGAATTCAAAGCGGAAAATGAAATCAGAATATTCCTTCTCAGTGTAAAGATTACCTCCGCTTCCGTTTTCTGGTTTTATGACAATCATCCCGTCTTCAGCCACATAAGACTGCTTGTTGCCAATCCAGCCATCAAGATTCTTTCCATTAAACAGTGAAACAAATCCTTCGGCTTTCTCCTCAGGTGTGAGATTATAATCCTTATCGCTGATCTCTCTTATATATAAATCCCTGAAAGCCAAATCAGTTCCATGTGCCTGGAGCTCGATCTGCCCCTTTGCAAAGATAGGCAGATTGGGATCCCAATAATTTTCCATAATCACATTATCAACAACCAGTATCCCATTGAGCCATACAGATACCCTCTCTCCTGTCATTATAATCCTGAAGGTGTTCCATTCCCCGACAGGATTATCTGCAACAACCAGAGGTTTCGAAGGATTCTTCCTGTTATTGTATAGTCCGCCGGAACCGACCTGCGCTCCCTCCTCTTTCCTTGATGTATCCCATATCTGAACCTGGGGAGTACCTCTTAGATAAATGCCACTATCTCCCCCCTTTGATATTTTCCAGTCAACCAACATTTCAAAATCACCATATTCTTTTATGGTGCAAAGATTACTGCCTTTTCCGTTGAACCAGATACATCCGTCTTTTACGCTCCAGCTTGCAGGTATCATAACGTTCGCTTCGGCCTGTTTTCGCTCCAGATCGGTTCTTTTCATCTTTGCCCTTGCAAGGGGATTTTCAACAAGCCCCTGCCATCCCGTCAGATCCTTTCCATTAAACAAAGGTTTAAATCCCTCATCAGCAGGCATCGAAGCCAGGTACTTGTTAATCCTTTCCCTGTCATAATCGGCTTCAGGACCTTCAACTAATGAGGCAGCCTTTAACAGTATCTCACGGACCATAGTTCCATACATTCCCACTTTGGAATTTGTTGACGGAAGAGCAATCATCATCACTGCATTTGCAGAGGAGGCTGATACTGCAGGATCGTCCAAATAGCCAGCGACAAAGAAAAGTGCCTGATAGGTTTTGATTTTTGCAACGTTCTGCAGGATCCTGGTCTTTCTGTCATTGCTAAGCGCAAAGGGCATTATCTTTTTATAAGCCAATAGTTTTTGTTCATCAGTTATTCCGGCAGTATTTATCTGATCGACATATCCATTGAAGGCTGGTTCTTCAAAAGTTTTGTTCCTTGATGCACAAATCTCATAAAGTGCAGATGAGGCTGTATGATCACTCCATTCATAGATTGCCTTAAAACATATATCTCGCATTTCCGGAGTCCCTTTTTCAAATTCATCAAGAACAGTCCTTAGAGCATCTCTGCCTCCTGTCGTCGAAAGAACAGGGATAAGCTTTTCTTTTCCAACACCTTTTTTGATAACAGTAAGAATTTGTGATGATCTGGCTTCATTATCAGTAATATTTGCGGTTGCAGCTGCCAGAGCTGCCTGAATATCAGAAATAAAGTTACCATTTTCTGTTCTTAAAATCAAATCAATAAGTGTGGATTGATTTTCTGGTTCTGCCAGATCTTTCAGCGCCTTAAAAGCTGCTGATCTTATCTGATTGTCAGTTGATTCTGTAAATGCGACGATCTCATCAAAGTACTCTTTACCCTTATTCCAGGCTATGAGTTCTATTGCACTCTTTTTTGCGGAAGAAGAACCATCTTTAAGAACAGGTTTTAACAGTTCAATCTCTTTATTACCTGAAACAGTCATTAGCGAAGTTTTAGCTGCCTCCTGATCTTCAGAATCAGAGAATTTCCTCATGTATTCAATAAGTATCGGCACTGATTCTTTCCCTGAAATTTTCACAAGTGCCTGTGCTGCCTCAGTTCTAACCAGTTTATCAGGATCTGAAAGGGAAGAGCTTATAAGCTGAAATGCAGCCTTTTCACCTTTTTCACCTAGCATTGCAATTATTTCAGGTTTGGATTCTCCTATGGCCTTAGGGAAATATTCGATCCACCTGTCTGCTATTTCACGGCCGGGAATGGCAAGAGATACCCGGAAAGCTGCATTTCTGTATGATTTGTCTGGATTGCGGGCTGCCCTGATGAGTTCTCTCATAGCGTTAATACCGTGAAATTCAGAATAAATCATAAGAGCTTTAATCTTGTTTTGCATTGAAAGCTTATCATTGGCTTTTGCAATAACCAACTTGCATATCTTATCCATTGTCTTAAGATCACCTTTATCTCCCGCATATTTGGCATACTTAAGAAGTGAACTGGAAGCATCTGAAGGTTCCCATCTGAATTTCGCATCCTGAGCAGCTTTTAACAGAACTTCTAAAGCAAGAGGGCTTCCGCTGCAGGCAAGTGCATTTAATGCAGAAGCACGAATATCTGAATTTGCATCTGAGGCATACCTGATAAATTCGTTCACCGCAAGAGAGGATTTCATGCCCGCCAGAGCATTCATTAATGCTGGAACACATGTAGGATCTTTTCTTGAAAGCGATTCAGCAAAAGCTGTTTCAGCAGGTTTACCGCCAATTGATAAAATAGCTGCAATGGCCGGCTCACACATCTCTTTATCATTAAGCATTTTCCGGAGGGCATTTATCGAAACATCACTGCCAATAAGCTGTAGCTGTTTGATAAAGAAATCTTTTACTCCTTTGTCAGACTGACCTGTGGCAAAAGATAAACAAACCTTTTCCCAATTACCCTTCTCAGTCGATGTTGTTCTGCCTGACAAATATCGTGACAGGCTTTCGACCGCAAATCGAGCTCTTGTATCATCCCCTGTTCCTGCAGGAATAATCTGATTGCATATTAAAACAAACCCCTCCTCCCCTAGAGCAATCATGTCATCCATTAACTTTTCAGAATATTTTATGTCATTTGCAGGCATCTGGGCAAGCAAATCAGCAACTTTCGTTTCCAAGGTTCTTTTATCCTGTGCAAATGATCCCGTCAGGGTTATGAAAATAATACTGAATATTGACAACAATCTTTTAATTTTCATATTCTTAATACTTTTCAAACTATTTGTTTTTAAACGCTTCAACACCTCAACCTTTCAACATTTGAAATCTATCATATTACATTGTCCATGGCCCTCTCATAGGTTGATTTATCAACCTGTTGGCGCCTTCGTCATCAATGAATTTCTGGTTCACCGGGTCATATTTAAGATCTCTTCCCAATCGCAATGCAATTACTCCCAGGTTTACAATTGAGCATGATCTGTGCCCGTTAGATTCATTAAGTGCAAATTTTTTCCTTGTCCGAACTGATTCCGAAAATGAAGTGATCTGAGGTTCCGGATCAGGAAGAGAATCGATTAGTCCTTTTAGGTTTTTAATATCAGATCTGAATCCTTTAAAAATTTTTCCATTCGGACCTTCAATATAAGCTGCATCTGTATCCCTGTTTTCACCATCAAGTATTATTTTACAGCCATCAGCATAAGTGTATGTTATTCTCCGCCATGAACCTACAGCATCATAGTGTTGTTGTGGAGCATCAATTTCCACGGTTACGGGACTTGTATTATCTTTACCAAGCATGTATTGGACAGGATCAAGATAGTGCTGGCCCATATCTCCAAGGCCCCCGCCATCATAGTCCCAGTATCCGCGAAATTTTGAATGAACTCTCTCAGGATTATAAGGTTTGTAAGGTGCTGGCCCCAGCCAGAATTCATAATCCAGTTCAGGAGGCACAGGCGTTGGTTTCAGGTTATAAAGACCGCTCCAGTAGAATTTCCAATCATAGCCGGTAATCCCGCTCACTGTTACCTTCAATGGCCATCCCAAAGCTCCGCTGTCAACAAGTTTTTTAAGAGGTTTTACAGTAGTTCCCAAACCATAAAACTGATCTTTAAACCTGAACCATGTATTAAGCCTGAACATCCTGCCATTTTTCTGTACTGCATCGACAAGCTTAATTCCTTCTCCTATTGTGCGTGTCATTGGTTTTTCACACCATATATCTTTTCCGGCCTCAGCAGCCATTTTTGCAATAATTCCGTGCCAGTGCGGCGGGGTTGCAATGTGGACTATGTCTATGTCAGGACGACTGATCAGTTCCCTGAAATCGTGATAACTGTCTATTTTACCTCCAGCGAGGGCAACAGCCTCGGAAAGATGGTTCCTGTCAACATCACATACTGCGAGAAGCCGCGTTCCTTCATATTCAAAATGGTTTCTTCCCATACCGCCGACGCCTACAATACCTTTTGTCAGTTGATCGGAAGGCGGAAGAAAACCCTTTCCTCCAAGCACATGACGAGGTACTATTGTAATTGCAATCAGAGTGGTTGCGCTTTTCTTTAAAAAATCGCGTCTGCCGGATATTTTTGTTTTCATAATATCATTTTATAAATATTTTTAAAACAATGACCCCGGGCTACTGCTCCCAGAATTAATTTCTAAGAATTAAATCCCCGAAGTATCTTTAATGCACGGATCTTAAGAAATCCGAGAGATTCAGGATTCCACCTGCTGATTATTTCTGAGACAATAAAGAGAGACAGCAAGAAGATAAATCATACAGGCGATAAGAACAGACATACCAATTGCAATATTGCTCATATCGCTTATCCATCCTATCAGCAGGGGTATAACTGCTCCTCCGGAAATTGCCATCATCATAAGCCCTGAAATTTCATTGTTCTGTTTTGGATACTTTTCAACAGCTATTGAAAAAACAAGCGGCCAGATATTTGCAACTGCAAGACCAATAAGGAATATCAGTACCCATGCCAGTGTTCCGGAATTAACAAGCAGGATTGCCGCAAGACACACAATCCCAAGTATAGTCGTCCACATGAAGAATTTTCTGGATGATATTTTGGTAAGCATTATGGCTCCTGCAAACGTACCCAGCATACGACCGAAAAAATAGACACTGCGTCCGGATTCAGCTGAAGTCTGGTCTATTCCAAACTGTTTTATCAGAAACTGTCCGGAGTTGGAATTAAAGCCGACATCGACTCCAACAACAAGAAAAATGGAAAGGACCATTAAAAGGACAAAATTATTGCCCAGAAGTTTAAAAGATGAGGTAAATGTTGCTTTATATCCTTCGACTCTGGTCTCATTGATCTTTGAAGCGCCTAGCCATAATACAGCCAGTATTGATACTATTCCAAATACAAGGAACAGCAGCTTCCAGTCACCGAATTTTAATGCAAAGTAACCTGCAAGGGGAGCTCCCAACATCGAGCCTATTGCTTTTACAAACTGAGAAAAGCTGAGAAAACTCGAAGCCCTGTTCCCTGGTACAACATCTACGAGCAAAGGATTAGCTGATACCTGCACAATAGTATTTCCAATACCCAATAATGCAAAACCGATCAGTACCATTGCAAAAGAATACAAAAAATAAGGTACAAGAAGCCCCAGGGCAGTAATTCCCATTCCAATATTAAGCATGGTTTTCTTCCCCAGTCTCGACTGAAGGACACCTACCGGCACAGATAGTATGAAAAACCAGAGAAAGGCTGCCGAAGGGATTAGCTGAGCAACGGTGGCACTAAGGCTCATATCTTTGCTTACACGATCGACCCCGATTCCTACAAGATCAACAAAACTCATAACAAAAAATGCCATGAGAACAGGCAATATTTTTGAAACGTAGATTTTTTGTGTGGCCATAGCTATTAAGTTTTAAGGTTTTATTTTTTCTTCCTGTGGTTAGAAGCCATATGACTGTTACCTTATTAATATAGGACATCTGCTGTGAGGCTTCAGGCAATAAGGATATTTTACATAAGAGGAAGTGCATGTTGTATGTCTTTCCAGAATTTATCATCGAGAAGATATGCACTGCCTATAAAGGCAGCATCCTCTTTCAATTCTGAAAGAGCCACCTTACAGGTGCATCCTTCCCTCATGAGACTATTTTCGAAAGTTTTCCCGAAAAATTGGTATGCATTGGAGATATTGCCTCCGACAACAACAATTTCTGCTCTGAATTTCAAGAGCCATGGAGCGAGAAATTTACCAAGGTTGTTCCCGAACTCAGTAAATAGATCCATGGCTGTTTTGTCGGTTGCCGCCAGTTCTGCGAATTCCTTCACTCCTCTAAGATCCTTACCTGTAATTCTCTTATAGCTTCCAAGGAACCAACGGGTAGAAAAATAATCATCGGCAATATTATCACCGTAGGGAAGATGGTAAACACACCCTAACTTTGGAACTTCAGGACCATCGACAATAGGGATCTTATCAGCTATAAAAGCAGAACCGAAACCTGTACCTAATGTAATTGACATTGAACGATTTACCCCAGCAGCTTTTCCAACAAGGGCTTCGCCGACGGCAAAAGAGGATACATCATTCATAAACCTGACAGGTAATTCACCATAATCACTTAAACGGGTAGAAATGGATTCCTTTACATTGCAACCATAAAGATTTTCATATTTGGCCACACCCTTAATATAACTTATCCCTTTAACATAATCGAAAGGACCAGGCATTCCAAAACCTATACCCTTGATTTTATGACCTGGCGTTTTTTGTATAGCCTCTGACAGAGCATCCGCCCATACTCCCAGTATTTCCTCTGCCCCGGCCTTGTTATCAACAGCCCTTTCGGTTAAGGTCTCCCGTAAAACAATGCAATCTTTTAAACGCACTGCTGCGCAACTTATGTGGCTTCCTCCTATGTCAACTCCGATAGCGATATCATTTTCCATAAACTTCAGTTTAAAATCAGGGATAAAAATAAGATGCTGAAAGTATTGAATTTTGTCGGTAAAACAAAACTTTAAACTTCAAAAAATCCTTCTTTTTACCTTTAGTGATCTTTCTCATTTTTATTCTTCATAAAAACCACGAAATTTGAAAGATAAAAACAGCCCATAAATTTATGGTTCTGCCAGCAGAAAGTAGTTAAAAACCAAAAAAATCAAACCGAATGCCTAAAGTTACCAGAGAAGATGCCCTTTACTATCACAGCAGAGGACGTCATGGAAAAGTGGAAGTTATCCCGACAAAACATTATGACACGCAACTTGATCTGAGTCTTGCATATACGCCAGGAGTTGCTTATCCGTGTCTGGAGATTGAAAAGAATCCTGACGAGGTATATACCTATACTGCCAAAGGCAATCTTGTGGCCGTAATTTCAAATGGTACGGCAGTTCTTGGGCTTGGAGACATAGGCGCAATTGCAGGGAAACCTGTTATGGAAGGCAAAGGCCTGTTATTCAAAGTATTTGCTGATATCGATGTCTTCGACATTGAAGTTGATGAAAAAGATCCTGACAAACTCGTGGAAATCTGTGCAAAGATTGCACCTACTTTCGGCGGCATAAACCTTGAAGATATCAAAGCGCCTGAATGTTTTGAGGTTGAAACAAAACTTAAGTCCCTTTTAGATATTCCTGTATTTCACGATGACCAGCATGGAACAGCAATTATTTCAGGAGCCGGGCTCCTTAATGCACTTGAGATAACGGGCCGAAAGATTGAAGATGTAAAAATGGTAGTCTGCGGTGCTGGAGCTGCAGCAATATCCTGCTCAAAACTTTATTTATCATTGGGAGTGAAAAAAGAAAATATTGTAATGGTAGATAGCAAAGGGGTTATTAACAGAAAAAGAAAAGACCTAAACAAGTATAAAGAGGAATTTGTAACTGACAGGGATATTGATACTCTTGCCGAAGCGATGAAAGGAGCAGATCTTTTCCTGGGTCTGTCAGTTGCCAACATGGTTTCAAAAGAAATGCTTGCCTCAATGGCTGATAATCCGATTGTCTTTGCTATGGCAAATCCAAATCCTGAGATTTCATATGAGGATGCTATGGCAACACGCAGTGATCTTATATTTGCAACAGGAAGATCTGATTACCCTAATCAGATTAACAATGTCCTTGGATTTCCTTTTATTTTCAGGGGAGCTCTTGATGTAAGGGCATCAACAATTAATGAGGAGATGAAACTGGCTGCTGCAAAGGCACTTGCCAGCCTGGCAAAGGAACCTGTACCTGAATCCGTACTCCAGGCATATAACCTCGATAAACTTGTTTTTGGTAAAGACTATATTATCCCCAAACCACTCGACCACAGGCTTATTTCCTGCGTGGCTTCATGCGTAGCAAAAGCAGCTATGGATACCGGAGTTGCCAGAAAGCCTATCACCGACTGGGATGCTTACAAGAAAGATCTCGACGAAAGATTAAGCCTGCATATCAAAAAAGTTGCAGAAATAAACGAATACTAGAAAAAAGATTTCATTTTCTGACGCTCAGCCATCTGCTGATGCACCTTTTTGCTGTACATTTCAGTTATCAGGTAAGCCGTATCATTTATATTAAAGGAAGACCTGTTTATAGTTACGTCAAAAAGGGTTTCTATGTTTTTAACTTTTTTGTCAAGAAAGGTTTGGATAAGGTCAGCCCTCTTTACATCGGTTTCATTTATATATTTCTCAGTGGTTTCCTTGTCAAAATTCTTCTTTTTCATTACATTGTTTATCCTCCAGTTTAATGGGGCGATCAAGCGCACATGCAATGAGTCCCTTATTTCGTGACCTATCGAGACACCACCTCTCCCTACAATTACCACATGCCCTTCCTTACAGATTGACAGAACAACATCTTTTATTGCCTTTTTCACCCTGAGATCGCTCACAAATCCACCGGAAAATGCCATGATCATCTCCGACAGATTTGAAAGCTTGATACCTTCATAAAAAGTCTCTATGCGTTGACTATCAACGTTTAATTCTCTAGCTATCGAATAAATGATATCCTTGTCAACCCATTTCCACTTTGTTGTTCCGTATATTTCATTCAGATTCTCAACTGTTCTTGAGGCTACTTCGCGGGCATCGCATCCGGTAAGCCTTGAAATCGTAATTACCGGACCATCATTTGCTGAGGGAGATCTCAGAACATTTTCCCTGTAACGCTCATCGAAATAATTAAAAAATTTTTCCATACGAACTTCCCTCATTTTAAATCGTTCAATTTGAAACTTTTAATTAAGTTATCACCTTTAAATTGTCAGTTCATTCCCTGTTAAGATTTACAAGCCTCAAAGGGATTGTTTGCCTTAGTTAAAAACAGATAAAAGTTACGAAAAAAAAATGAAATCCGGAAATTCCGTCCACTGCATTCATAAAGTCATCAGATAATGAACGGATTGGAATTTTTTATGGAATATCCATGTTTTATGTTATCTTTAACAAGTGATATTATCGGGCAATAACTTAAACTAATTATTATGAATTCACAATTTTTGTCAAGACCTGAAATAATCTGGTTTATTATAGGTCTTGCTCTCTTTCTCCTTGAACTTGTACTGCCGGGGTTTGTTATTTTCTTTTTTGGTGTGGGAGCCTGGATTACAGCCCTGCTTTGCCTTGTAGCCAATCCTGGCCTTAATTTGCAGGTGATTGTTTTCGCAGTCACATCAGTACTGTCGCTTCTTGCATTAAGAAAGATGATCCAGAAGCGTTTTTTCCTTGCAAAAGATGACGGCCTCTCAGACAGAGTTGAAGATGAGTTTACAGGTAAGGAAGCAGTTGCACTCAGCGACCTTGAACCAGGAAAAATCGGAAAAGTCGATTTCAAGGGAACTACCTGGAAAGCAGAATCTGAATCAACAGTAAATAAAGGACAAACCGTAATTATAAAGAACAAGGAAGATTTCAAACTTATCGTTGAACCAAAAAATAATCAAAAATGACAGCATTAATCACATTTGCAGTAACATCAAGCAGTACATTTATACTGATTGGGATAATTCTGCTCGCATTTATCCTGATCTCTTCGATGGTAAAAGTAGTTCCGCAAAGAACGGCAATCATCGTGGAAAGGCTGGGGAAATACAGGGCAACATTTTCAGCAGGCTTTCAGATACTTATACCTTTTGTTGACAAGATCAGATACAGGCATACCCTTAAGGAACAGGCAATAGATGTGGCATCACAGATTTGTATCACACGCGACAATATAGCTGTAGAAGTCGACGGAATACTTTATCTGCAGGTTCTCGATCCGCAGAAAGCTTCATACGGCATTGATAATTACAGGTTTGCATCGATTCAGATAGCACAGACCACAATGAGAAGCGTTATCGGCAAACTTGAACTTGACCGGACTTTTGAGGAACGTGAATCCATAAATGCAACCATAGTTGATGCAGTTGACAAAGCCAGTGAACCATGGGGTGTAAAAGTAACACGTTATGAGGTAAAAAATATTATCCCGCCGCAAAGCATCAAGGATGCAATGGAAAAACAAATGCGGGCAGAAAGAGAGAAAAGGGCTATAATTGCTGAATCAGAAGGAACCAGACAGGCAAAAATAAACGTTGCTGACGGTGACAAACAGGAATTCATCCTGAGATCGGAAGGAGAAAAACAGAAACGCATTAATGAAGCAGCAGGAAGAGCTTCAGAAATAGAACAGGTTGCTACCGCAACAGCAAACGGATTGAGAGCCATTGCCCAGGCTATCTCAGAAGAAAACGGGCTTAATGCTGTAAATCTTAGGGTGGCTGAACAATATCTGAACGGATTTGCAAATCTGGCAAAACAAAATAATACTATTATCCTCCCAACAAATCTGTCTGATGTTGCAGGAATTGTAGCAACCGCAACATCAATGTTCAATGAAGTTAAGGATAAGAAAAAATAGAAATATTCATTTATTGTCACTAAATCCCCTCTCTGGTTTAATAAGAGGGGATTTTTTTACAGTCACAGGCTGATGCTGATTTTCAATCCGCAAAACATAAAACAGTTGGGTTAAACATCATTACACCTCACAATAGCATTAGGTATGTTCCTGTTCAATTTACTGTTTCGTGCTCAGTCCTTAGTATGATCTCATTCTGCAGATCTTCACCCAAATCATTGAAATAATCGC
This sequence comes from uncultured Rikenellaceae bacterium, assembly GCA_964514725.1. GTDB lineage: Bacteria > Bacteroidota > Bacteroidia > Bacteroidales > VadinHA17 > LD21. The sequence continues at coordinate 42,685 of CAZEUL010000003.1, read as the reverse complement.
TGTATCCAGCAACACGGACAATCAGATCCCTGTATAATTCCGGATGCTTCTGCGCATCGCGCAAGGTGTCGGCATTCACCACATTGAACTGTATATGATGTCCATCGAGGCTGAAATAGCTCCTTATAAGCGCAGTCAGACAATTATAACTATTCTCATCCTCAAAGAAGTTGGGTGAGAATTTCTGATTCAGCAAGGTACCGCCCGTTCTGAGATGATCTATCTTCGATGCTGACTTTATTACTGAAGTCGGTCCATGGCTGTCAACGCCCTGACTGGGAGAAATGCCTTCAGAAAGCGGTGTGAAAGCTTTACGCCCATCGGCACTAGCTGCTGTAACACTTCCGAAATACACATGAGAAGTTGTAGGCAGCATATTGATTCTATGTACGCCTCCCCTTGAAGCAGGGCGTCCGTTTACAGCATCATAAAAGATCTCAAAAACAGTTACAGCCTGTTGGTCCGCATAATCATCATCATTCCCGTATTTAGGTGTTCTGTAAATAAGATCATATCTCAAACTATCAAATCCCTCAAAATCAGCCTCCAAGGCTTTATTTAATTCATCCCAGGAATACCTTTTGCTATCATAAATATTGAACCTTATTGAGGTAAGAATATCTGCAATTGAACCAAGCCCTACTCCCTGTACATAGGTTGTGTTATAACGTGTTCCGCCACAATTGTAGTCTTTCCCGTTCAATATGCAATCATCTATCAGAAGAGAAAGAAAAGGGACAGGCAGATAATTCTCAAACGTCTTGCTTATGACATTGTTACCTCTGATCTTTATGTCAGCAAAGTAGTTTACCTGTTTTTTGAAAGCATCAATAATTTGATCGAACGTCTCAAAATCTTTCCCGTATCCGGTTTGTAGTCCGACCTGTATACCTGTTCTTCTGTCAAAACCGTTATTTAGTGAAAGTTCCAGAATCTTGACAAGATTGAAATAACCTGTGAGCCAATAAGCTTCAGTACCGAATGCACCGGTCTCAACACAACCGGAGGCACCTCCATTGCGGGCATCGTATATATTTTTCCCCTGACGAAGCATCTCCTGAATCAGTGCTTCAGTATTGAAACATGATGGCTGGCCGAATCCGGTGCGGATAATATCCAAAGCTTTGTGAACAAACCGGTCAGGGCTTTTTTTGCTTATCTGAACCATGGAACTCGGTTGAAGCAACCTCATTTCCTTTATCACATCAAGTAAAATATATGACATTTCATTTACAGCATCACTTCCGTCAGGTTTAACACCACCCAGATTGATTAGACAAAAATCTGTATATGTACTGCTTTCACTTGCCGTAACTCCAATTTTAGGTGGTGAAGGATGATTATTGAATTTGACCCAGAAACATCCAAGAAGATCATAAAGTTCTTCATCAGTTAAAGTACCTTTCTCTTTTTCTTTAAGGTACACCGGATAAAGATGCTGGTCGAGCCTGCCCGGATTAAACGAATCCCATGGATTGAGTTCCGTAATAACCCCAATGTGAATAAACCAGTAATGCTGAAGCATCTCATGAACTGTCTCAGGTGCCCTGGCAGGTACTTTCCTGCATATTGCGGCCATTTTTGTAAGTTCAGCTTTTCTTGCCACATTGGTCTCTGAAGAAGCCATCATTTCAAGTTGCTCAGCGTGCCTCCCCGCATACATTATTATTGCATCACATGCAATATTCATTGCTTTCAACTCTTCTGCCTTTTCAAATGCCTCCCGGTCATTAAAATAATCCAGCTTTGACAAACTGATTCTTATTTCTTCTTTTAAATCAAGAAATCCCTTTTCGAACATTTTGTAGCCCAGCACTGTGTGGCCGGGAGCCCGCTGTTCCTGGAATTCAGTAAAAATACCTGCATTGTACGACCTGATCCACTCATCAGTCATCAGACCCATGATCCTGTCACGGTTGCTTTTACCTTTCCAGTAAGGGATTATCTCATCCCTGTAAACCTTCTTCACTTCTTCATCAACCTTGAAGGAAACTTTCTTTCTCGAATTAAGGATCTCCAGATCCTCCAATGAATGAAGACTTATTTCAGGATATGTCGGTGTTGCTTTTGGAGCAGGCCCTCTCTCCCCAACTATCAGTTCAGATTCATTAATGTATATCTTCTTATTCCTTAAAATATATTCAAATGCCTTGGCCCTCTTCACCGGAGCTGAGATCTCCCTGGCTTCATCACTTTTGTAAAACAAAGTGATAAGTAAGGCTCTTTCAGCAGAGATTGACTCTTCGGCATTAAGACTCTGATCTCTGAGCTTCTTAACTCTTTCTGATATAATCATAGTTGTCGTGTAAGTTTTTAAGTTTTTGATATCATTTTAATATCTTTTTGATATCTTATTATATATTAATGATATCATTTTAATATCATATAGATATCATTCATTTAATTAATTATAATCTTGAGTGCCGGTAGTCTGTAATAAATATATCAAATGACCAGCTATTTTCTTCAGGACTTTTCCCCCAACCCCTACCCTTAAACAGTAATGGAATGGATACAACATCCATGATTTCATAGTTTTGTGCCTTGCCCTTACTTGGTTAAGAAGAGAGTTAAGGAGAGGGTTGGAAAACAGACACATAAGAGTATTTTTAAATTTATTGTGCAATCCGGATAGTCCTATTTTTTATCAAGAAAATGTTTTGATAATCCTGCTTAATTTCTTTTATTGTCGGGCTACCCTCCTACTTTAACATTAAATCCTGCTCCCGAAAAATACTCCTTTAAAAGTTTCATTTTTTCAGGGGATGGTTGTTTGGTATCTTCCATCCTGTAAGGAATATTAAACTTTTTGTATTTTGCTCTTCCTGTCCTGTGGTATGGAAGCAGATTGATTTTATTCAGGTTGCCACATTTCAGATTATCGAGAATTTCCTTTAAAGCCGACATGTTTTCAGGGTCATCGTTTTTTCCTGGTATTACTGGTATCCTTACATTAACATCCTTCCCTGCTTTAAGTAAAATTCTCAGGTTTCCGATAATTTCCCTATTACTGGCTCCTGTATATTCAATATGTTTTGAATCGTCAGCATGTTTCAGATCAAAAAGAAAAAGATCGGTATAAGGCATTACAGCCATGAATTTTTCTTTTGAAGAATGGCCAGAGGTATCAACAGCTGTGTGATAACCGTTTTTCTTGCAGGCCTTTAGTACTTCCAGCAAAAAGTCAAACTGAAGCATTGGCTCCCCACCTGAAAAAGTAACTCCTCCTTTCGACTGTTCAATGAATATTCTTTCTTTTCCAAGAATCTCAAGAATTTCATCAACGGAATAATACCTGCCCACTTCTTCTTTTTCACAAAAGGTCTTGTCCCCGACCCGTCGGGTTTGCAACACCATTTCCTGATAAGGCAAGATTCCTTCGGGATTATGACACCACCAGCAGGATAAAGGACATCCCTTCATAAAGAAAGTGACCCGTATCCCCGGACCATCATTAATCGAATAACGTTTTACATTGAAGATAAGACCTTGCATATAAAGGAAAAAGATAAAAGTCAAAAGGCATAAATGTAGGAGAATAATAAGGATCAGAATAAAACCTTGTTTATTGTGACCCGGAGATCACAAGGAATAAAACATCAGGCAACAATAAAGACGTCGGCCCAGACGTTGCATCATAAAACGATATCTTAAGTTTGAGATCATAATTGCTTAAACGTTCGAAAGTTATGTAAAAATATGTAAGGTTGTCATTTTGTTAAGAAAAATCTGCCAAAAAATTAACATAACATTAACAATGCTTCATGCAACAAACAGGGTAAAACTTACGTCTATATAATGTAAAAAGACAGATTAGCCGGCAAGAGCAGGTTTTAAAGTTCTTTGAATTAAAGATTATTTTTCAGACTGAGAAATAACACAAAAATATTAAAGATTTCTTCAAAGGCCGTTCGGCCAAATTCTACGATCAGGTTTAGGTTAATGAAGGAAAGATAACTCCCAACTATCTTTCCTTTTCTTTTTTTTATGAAGCAGCAGTCATATTATCCACTTGCTTCATTCCTTATCTTCTTGAGAGGGTTTCGTATCTGTAAACAGTTGGATGCAATACTTCTGATCAATAATTGAGGCTCTTCCGTCTCATGCCTTCCTGTTACCTGAAAAAAGAAAGCTAAAAAACATTGACAGGCTTATAATTAACCTGGAAATTTTAATCTTTGTAGTTTAAAAAACAATAAAGAATTCAAACAGGCCCATAATGAAAAAAGTATTTGCACTAATTGCGATCATATTTATGACATCAGCGTCATTCAAAAACAAAGAAAAATCAGACAATCCATTTTTCAACAAATACAATACCCCTTTTGAGGTTCCGCCCTTTGATCTTATAAGAGCTTCTCACTTCAAGCCAGCATTCCTAAGGGGTTTTCAGGAACAGAAGGAGGCTGTCAGAAAGATTATTACCAACAGACAGAAGCCGACATTCAACAATACGATAAAAGCTCTTGAATACAGTGGCGAACTTCTGACAAAGGTCAACAGGGTTTTCGGTGCATTGAATTCTGCCAACACCAATGATACGCTTCAGGCGATAAGCAGGGAAATAGCTCCGCTGTCGGCGAAACACAGGGATGACATAAATCTTAATGATACTCTTTTCAACAGGGTAAAAGTTGTTTTTGAAAACAGGGATAAATACAAGCTGACAGAAGAAGAAAAGAAGGTTCTTGAAAATACTTATAAGGATTTTATCAGGAGCGGGGCAGCTTTATCGGAAGATGATAAGAAAAAGCTGCGTAAGATTAATGAAGAGCTCTCTCTTCTGTCAGTTCAGTTCGGTCAGAACCTTCTGGCAGAGACCAATGCTTTCAAGCTTATAATTGATAAAAAGGAAGATCTGGCCGGTCTTCCCGCCGGTGTAACAGAACAGGCAGCTTCTTTGGCAAATAATTCGGGACTTAAGGGGAAATGGGTTTTCACAATTCAATATCCGATCATGGAACCTTTTCTTAAATACTCTGAAAACAGAAATCTGAGGGAAAAGCTTTTTACTGCCTATTTTATGAAAGGTGATAATGACAATAAAAACGATAATAAAGAAATAATTGCACGTATAGCAATGCTGAGACTTGAAAGGTCAAAGCTTCTTGGTTACAGGAACTACTCAGATTTTGCTCTTGAAAGAAATATGGCCAAAACACCGGAGCGCGTTTTTCAATTTCTGAAAGAAGTATGGGATGCAGCATTACCAGTTGCAAAAGCTGAAGCTGAAGCCCAGCAGGCAATTATAAAAAAGGAAGGTGGCGACTTTAAGCTTGAGCCGTGGGATTGGTGGTACTACACTGAAAAGATAAAAAAAGAAAAATTTGACCTGGATGACGAGTTGATAAGACCCTATTTTAAGATTGAAAATGTAACAGAAGGAATGTTCTACGTGGCAAAACGTCTTTATAATCTTGATTTTAAGATTAGAACAGACATTCCAAAATACCACCCCGACGTTGTGACTTATGAAGTCACCCGTAAAGGGAAACATGTAGGTATTCTTATGATCGACAATTATCCCAGGGTATCAAAAAGAGGCGGGGCATGGTGTGGCGCGTTCAGGGGACAGAGCCGTGACATTAAGGGAAGAATGATCCACCCGATTGTAACAATAGTTACCAATTCAACACCTCCGAGTGGTGATAAACCATCTCTCCTGACCGCAGACGAAGCAGGAACTCTTTTTCATGAGTTTGGCCATGCTCTCCATCAGCTCCTTTCAAACTCGACATATCCCGGAGTTTCGGGAACATCTGTTCCGAGAGATTTCGTGGAACTCCCCTCGCAGATTATGGAACACTGGGTTCTTGAACCTGAAGTACTTAAAGTATATGCAAGACATTATCAGACAGGAGAAATAATACCATCCGGAATAATTGAAAAACTTGATAAAGCAAGCAAGTTCAATACCGGTTTTAATACCGTGGAATTCCTTGCTGCCGCCTTGCTTGATATGGAATATCATACTATATCTGAACCTGTTAATCTGGATATCAGGGAATTTGAAAACAAGGTAATGAGTAAGTACGGGTTGATACCGGAAATAAAACCGAGATACAGGTCAACTTATTTTAATCATATCTGGAGTTCAGGGTATGCATCGGGGTATTACAGCTATTACTGGAGTGAAATGCTTGATGCCGACGCTTTTCAGGCATTCAAGGAAACAGGCGACATATTTAACAGGGAAGTGGCATCAAGATTTGAAAAAGAAATACTATCAAAAGGAGGTACAAGGGATCCACTTAAAATGTACATTGCCTTCAGGGGTAAAGAACCCGGAATCGAAGCTCTTCTTGAAAACCGCGGATTGAAATGAATTTGAATTATGTCTGATCCGAGATCTGCCAACAATTATTAAAATGCGATTAACAGGATTATTAATTATAGCAATAATACTTCAATCAGTCTCATGGGGTAGTTCGTCTGTAACAAATCCTGTTGCCATTAAAGGAATTATCGACTTAAGAGGTTATGCCAAGGGTAATAATTTCACATTGAAGCTTAACGGAGAGTGGGAATTTTACTGGATGAAGATGCTCCATCCCCATGAACTGAGGTTAGAGAATGATATCAAACCCGATTTTTACGGAAGAGTGCCGTCATACTGGACTGATTATAAAAGGAAATTTCCAGGCATTACGCCTATGGGCTACTCGTCATACAGGCTTACAGTATTGCTGCCACCAAACTTCAGGTTCCCTCTAGGATTAAGCATGCCTGTATTTGACTCATCTTATGATCTTTACGTCAATGGCACTTACCTTGGAGGCAATGGTATCCCAGGCAGGTCAGAGCAAGAATCAAAACCATGGTATGAGAGGAACTTTTTCAGGTTTGAGCCTGATTCTGACACCTTATCAATCCTGATTAATGTTTCAAATTTTTATCATCGCCGGGGTGGATTCTGGCTGCCAATGGAAATTGGTTCTCTTGATCTGGTACAGAAACGTTTTTCTTCTTCCATAGCCCGTGATTGGGCAATCGTAAGCTTTCTTGCAGGATTTTCCATTTTTTTTCTGTTTTTCTTTATTTTTTATCCAAGAGACAGATTAATAGTATTTTTCAGCATTACAGTTTTTGGTTTGGCATTAAGACCTTTGTTCACTTCAAACTTTCTGGTCCTTTCGTTTTTTAAGATGGACTGGACATGGATCGTACGTTTTGAATACCTTGGTCTTTACCTCGTTATATTAGGCTGGTACTGGTTTACCGAAAGGCTTTATCCATCAAGATATTTCAGAATTCTTGCCTGGGCAGTGACTTTTATGGTGATCGCCGGTGCTTTGATAACTTTAGTCACCCCTGTAAAGGTATTCAGCTACAGTACTTTCTTTTATTACCCTGCATTGTTTATTCTGATAATTTATGCCATTGTACATAATATAATCGGAATAATTGAAAGGAAAAGTGCTGATTATATCTACTTTTCAGCAATAATTCTGGTATCTTACGGGGCAGTTCATGATGTATTGGTATCCCTAGGCAGATCTGCCATGTTTTCCGGGTATATTCTTTCATATATTCTTGTAGTATTTGTTTTTATCCAGGCAGCAATGCTCCTTTATAAATGGGTAAAAGCTTATTCGGAAAAGGAAAAGCTACAGGGCGAACTTGAATATATAAACAGGAATCTTGGTCTGATTGTAAATGAGAGGACACAGGAGATTAATAGTCGAAAGGAAGAAATTGAAAAACAAAATGCAAAAATAGCCCTTCAGAACAGACAACTCTCTGAAACCATTCAGCTTAAAAACAAAATATTCTCTGTTATTGCGCACGATTTACGTAGTCCGGTTGTAAATATTCTTTACATGTTAAATCTTCTTAAGGAAGAGGAGTTTAGAGAAAAATATGATGAATTTGCAAATTCAAGCATACAGTATGCACAGCAGGTAATAAACCTTCTTGAGAATATGCTTGTGTGGGGACGTGGTCAGGAAGATAAAATCAAATACTCTCCGGGCACGCACGACCTGGCAGATCTAGTCCTGACAAATCTCAGTATTTTCAAAGACAGTGCTGATAAGAAAGATATATCGATGAATTTTACCCAGATTGGAAATGGCAAAGCTTTTTTCGATAAAGACCTTCTTGACATAATTATAAGAAACCTTATATCGAATGCAATTAAATATACCCAACGAGGAGGCCGGATAAGCATCCTTTTAAAGGATAAAACAATGACAGGAGAAGGGACAGTTCTTAAAGTTTGCGATAATGGAATAGGCATTCCAACTGAAAAGCAAAAATATCTGTTCACAGCAGCTGAGGTTGTCAGCACTCCCGGCACAGAAAATGAAAAAGGTACAGGTATAGGACTTAAGCTATGCTATGAACTGGTCAAAATAAATAAAGGGTCCATTTCTGTTGAGAGCAGGGAAGGTGAAGGTACATGCTTCACAGTTCACTTGCCGGAACATTAGTAAATACCAGATGCTAATCTGAAACAAGTTCCGTAAGTCCTTTCCAGTTAAGAATCTTTACCGACTTTCCCTTAATAATTACCAGACCCATTTCTTCCATTTCCCTTATGACCCTAGCAATTGATGGACGTGCAACACCAAAGAAATCGGCCAGGTCGGTCTGAGTAATATCAAGAATGAATTCACTCTTCTGACCCGCCTTTTGAAGAAAATATTGAGCCAGCTTTCCCTTGATTGTTCTGAAATTGAGAAATTTTATCTTTTCTGAGAGAAATTGTGACCTGTTTGAGATCATATCAAGGAAATTGAGCAGGACTTTTTCATTTTTTCTAAGTAACAGGACGAAATCAGCTTTGTCAATTATTATTACAGCTGTATGATCGACAGCTGTTACAGTGACCGGGAAGCTGTTTTTCTTTCCAAAGAGAAACGCTGAGGCAAGCGCACCCGGAGCATGTATGTCCTCTATCTTAATTACCCTTCCGGTAAAATCCATCATTTCGCCTTTTACAACTCCTTCAATCACCATCAAAAAACTGTTAACAGGATCTCCGCTGATTGAAACTATTTCGCCAGGGCTATAACTCTTTATTCTGTAATGTGTTGTCTTAAAGATCGACTTTATCTCCTCTTCATACATTCCTGAAAACAAAGGTGATTTTAAAAGAATTGAGAAATCCATGTTTAAAGCAGAATCAGACTGTAAAATTAAATATTGTAACAAATGTTACAATCTGGATTTAATAATTTTCTCAGTTTTGTGATTGAAAACAAAGAAACCTATAAATGAAAAGAGATATTCTGAAAATTGATGAAGAGAAATGTAATGGATGTGGATTATGTGTCCCCAATTGCCATGAAGGAGCTTTGCAGGTCATAGATGGGAAAGTAAGGCTCGTAAGTGAATTAATGTGCGACGGGCTTGGTGCGTGTATTGGTCATTGTCCTGAAGGGGCCATAACTATTGAAAAAAGGGAAGCTGAGCCATACGATGAAGTTAGAGTAATAAGTCAGATGACGGGCAAAGGGAGAAATACTGTTGTTGCCCACTTAAAGCACTTAAAAGATCACGGTGAAGAAGGGTTTTTGCATCAGGCAATAGATTATCTGAAAGATCATCAGTCGAAACTTGAATTCAGCCTTTCTGAAGTAATGCAGGAGGTGCATAATCATGGCAAGTCAGTTTCAGTGAAGAATCATTTTCACGGGCAAATGCAAGGGCATTCAGGGGGTGGTTGTCCCGGGTCGAGAGCTGTGATTATTAAAGAACCACTGGCAGAAAAAAATACCACAGCCTCATTTGACCAGCCTTCTGAGTTAAGACAATGGCCTGTCCAGCTTCATCTTCTTAATCCTAATGCACCTTATCTCAGAGATTCCGACCTTCTTTTAGCGGCCGATTGTGTGGCTTTTTCAATGGGTAACTTCCACAACCGATATCTTAAGGGGAGATCTCTTGCAGTAGCATGTCCAAAACTCGATCATGGTCTTGATCTATATGTGGAAAAGCTTACGGCAATGATCGATCTTGCAAAAGTCAACACAATAACTGTTATGATGATGGAAGTTCCATGCTGCGGTGGTTTACTGCAATTGGTCAGGGCAGCTCAGACAAATGCCGGCAGAAAAATACCTGTAAGGAAAATTATTACAGGTCTGGCAGGGAATGTCCTCTCTGATGAATGGCTTTAGGAGGTCAACTTGTTCCGGGAGTATGGTGCTGGCATATTGACACCTGGCGCTTAGCACCTGTTAAGGGATTTTGGAATTTTAAAAACCCACTTATTGTACTCTACTAAGATAGGACCGGAATAAGATTAATAATGAATTTAATAGCATATAAGTTGGTATATAAATAAAAATATATACTTTAGCCAACCGATCGCAGAATACCAGGGATTTCATTAATAGGTACAGAGGATATGTCACAAAACGCCGGTTCAGGTACTGAAGGATCTGAAAAGCTTTATCTTGGTTTGGACATAGGGTCTGTTTCACTCAATACGGTTCTTCTCGATGAAGGATTAAATGTTATCGAGAATTATTATGATTATGTCCACGGAAAACCTTTTACTGTCCTGAGAAACAGGCTTGAATCAATTCTTAAATCCCACGACAGCAGCAGTATAGAAGGCATTGCATTGACCGGGACCGGGGGGAAACTGGCATCTGATCTTATTGGAGGCACCTTCGTAAATGAGATTATTGCCCAGGCTTCATCAGCAGGAAGACTTTACCCCGATGCACAGACAGTTATTGAAATAGGAGGTGAAGATTCCAAACTGATTATTCTTAAAAAAGATCCTGCAAACGGACATTCCAGGCTGGTCGATTTTGAAATGAACAGTATTTGTGCTGCAGGTACAGGCTCTTTCCTTGATCAGCAGGCCAGAAGAATAGGTGTTCCAATTGAAAAGGAATTTGGAGAGATGGCCCTTAAATCTGTTGACCCTCCTAGAATAGCAGGGCGGTGCAGTGTTTTTGCAAAAAGTGATATGATTCATCATCAGCAGATTGCCACTCCGCTTCACGATATTGTTGCAGGTTTGTGCTTTGCTCTTGCCAGAAATTTCAGGAGTAATGTGGCAAGAAGTAAAGAATTCAAGAAGCCCATAATTTTTTCAGGTGGCGTTGCAGCCAATTCAGGGATGGTAAGGGCATTCAAAGAAATCCTTGACCTTAAGGACGGGGAGCTGATAATTCCAACATATCATGCATCCATGGGTGCGATAGGCGCAGTAATTTATGCTCATTCCAACAGGATTGAAATGAACCATTTTAAAGGTCTGTCAAAACTTGAGGAGTATTTGTCGTCAGATACCACCATGTTTAATAGTCTGCCTCCGCTGACAGAATCAAAAGCGCTATATGACAAAAACATACATTATCAAAAAAACGGGAAGGAGAAGATACAGGTTTTTCTGGGAATCGATGTAGGGTCGCTAAGTACAAATGTTGTCCTGATAGATAAAGATCATAGAGTCATAGCGCGGAGATACCTGCCTACGGCAGGCAAGCCTCTTGAAGCCATTCAGAAAGGGATGACTGAGATTTATGATGAGGTAGGTGAGAACGTTGAAGTTATTGGTGCCGGGACAACAGGATCAGGGCGATATCTGACAGGCGATTTTATAGGTGCAGATACCATTCAGAATGAAATTACCGCTCAGGCAACAGCTGCCATAGATTATGATCCAACAGTTGATACAATATTTGAAATAGGTGGTCAGGATTCAAAGTATATAAGCATTGAAAATGGTGTAGTGGTTGATTTTGAGATGAACAAGGTTTGCGCTGCCGGAACAGGTTCATTTCTTGAGGAGCAGGCGGAAAAGCTTAATATTAATATTGTCAATGAGTTCGGCTGCATGGCTCTTAATGCTGAGTGTCCCGTCAAACTTGGGGACAGGTGCACTGTTTTCATGGAATCAGACCTGAATACGTACATGCAGAAAGGTGTCAGGAATGAGAACCTTGTGGGAGGCCTGGCATATTCAATAGTTTACAATTATCTGCAAAAAGTTGTTGCAGACCGAAGGATTGGAAACAAAATCTTTTTCCAGGGCGGGGTAACCAATAACAAAGCTGTGGTTGCTGCTTTTGAACAGGTAACTGGTAAAAAAATTACGATTCCGCCTCATTTTGATGTTACAGGTGCAATTGGTGCTGCAATACTTGCTCAGAGGTCGATGAAACAAGGGCAGAAGACAACATTTAAAGGTTTTGGGGTAAGAAATGTTACCTATGAGATAAGCCGGTTTTTATGTCAAAGTTGTACTAATCATTGTGAAATACGCAAGGTTAAAATAACGGGGGAAAAGAAATCCTTGTTCTATGGAGGGAGATGTGAGAAATATGAGACTGACGGGAGAAAGAAAGCTGCCAACGATATACCAAACCTTTTTCACAAAAGGATTGAAATGCTGATGGATGGATACAAGGTAAATGAATCCGTAAAAACAACAACAATCGGCATACCGAGAGCTCTTATGGTTTTCTATCAGCAATTCCCATTCTGGAGGACATTTTTCGAGCATCTCGGTTTCAATGTAGTACTTTCAAAAGAGTCGGACAAAACACTGGTGACGAAATCAATAGAAACAATAACAACTGAAACATGCCTGCCCGTTGAACTTATGCATGGTCATGTAATGGATCTGATTGAAAAAGGTGCTGATTATATTTTTCTGCCATTCATTGTAAATGGCAAATTCCGCGAAGGGAACAAGACCTTTAACTGCAATTGTCCATGGATTCAAACTTACCCGTTTATGGTCAAAGCTGCACTTAAAGGTAAAATTGATGAATCAAAACTTCTGGTACCAACACTTCATTTTCGCTTTTTTAAACGAGCTTTTGTAAAGGAAATGACATCCTTTTTCAACAATAAATTCGGTATTGGAAAGAAGGAAATAAAAGAAGCAATTTATAAAGCTGATAAAATACAGGTTGCTTTTGAAGAAAGCCTGGTTGAATATGGCCGTGATGTATTAAGGAATATTCCCGGGAACTGCAGACCCGTGGTTTTGCTGGGCAGACCGTATAATAGCTCTGATCAACATCTTAACCTTGGACTTATAGATAAGCTTATTGCCCAGAACGTGATGCCAATTCCAGTTGATATGCTCGATCTTGCTCAATATAACATCTTTGATAATTACAGGAACATGTACTGGCCGAACGGGCAGAAGATCATAGCAGCTGCACAGCATGTTGCGAAAACAGAGGGACTTTATGCAGTGTATATCAGCAACTTCAGGTGCGGACCCGATTCATTTATCTGGCATTATGTTACTGAGGAACTTAAGGGTAAGCCTTTTCTTCATCTTGAAGTTGATGAACATTCGGCTGATGCAGGTATGATAACACGTATTGAAGCATTTCTCGACAGCCTAAAAGGATCAGAATTAAATGCAAAGAAAGAAATAACAGTATTCCGACCTCGACCAAGTCCTGCCACTCCGCCCACAGACAGGACACTCTATTTCCCATATATGCATGATGGAGCTTACATGGTGGCGGCAGCAGCCAGAAGCGTAGGAATTAATTCAGAAGTGCTACCAAAACAGACAAATGAAGATATAGCGTTAGGAAGAAAGTACACTTCTTCCAAGGAATGCTTCCCGATGATATGTACCACCGGGAGCTTCCTTAAAAAGCTCTTTGAACCAGGCTTAGATCCGTCAAAGGTCAGTTTTTTTATGCCCGACCATAATGGGCCATGCCGCTTTGGTCAATATAATCATTTTCAAAGAATTCTGTTCGACAGACTTGGCTTTGGATCAGCAGAGATTCTTACTCCTTCCAACGACACTTCCTATGCTGACCTTGCCGGAGACAGAAGTCAGAAATTCAGGATAAATGCCTGGAAAGGATTTGTTGCTTTTGATTTCCTCCGTAAACTTTACAGGGAAACAAAACCATATGAAATAAGCAAAGGGGAAACTGAGGCACTGTATGAAGAATCACTAAGAAAAATTGAGCATTGCATTGAGTCAGGCTCAAAAGGTCTTCGCAAAATGCTTATAAAGATTGTATCTGACTTTATGGCCGTGAAAGTTGACAAGAGTATTCGCAAGCCGGTCGTTGCTGTTCTTGGTGAAATATACATGCGCGATAACGCAGGGTGTAACGGGAATATCGCAAACAGGCTTGAAGATCTGGGGCTTGAAGTTATGATCGGACCATTTTCGGAATGGATCACATATTCTACATACCGTTATACCCGCGACAGTAAATGGAAAAATGACCATAAGGGAGTTTTAAGGTCAATGATACAGGGTGTTGGTCAGGAGGTGATCGTCTATTATCTCCTGAATGGAATTAAAAAGTATACTGATCATCATAAAGATGTTTCCCTTCATGATATGCTAAGATTAAGTAACAGGTATGTCAGTGAGTTTTATGATGGAGATCCGCCGATAGCAATGGGGTCATCAGCAGCTCTTGCTGAAAGAGGTGTATCAGGGATAGCCGCCATACTTCCTTTTACATGTATGCCGGGCACTCTGATCGCATCTGTAAGCGATTCTTTCAGAAAAGATCATAACAATATTCCGTTCATTAATATAGCTTATGATGGGCAGGATTCGGTTTCAATCGATACAAGACTTCAGGCATTTGCTTTTCAGGTTAAGGAATATGCCACTTCACGTGAGCCTGTTCATGTATGAATATTCCGGCAATATCTGAAATTATGCTTTGATCCTGAAGCCAAGCTTATTTAACAGTTCTGCAGCTTCATGATTATCTCCCCTGAGATTAATTGTATATGCAGGAAACTCCCTCCTCACAGGATAATTTCCTCTCAGTTTTTCAAACAATGAAGGATCAAAGCGAAGCTTTACATCATCTTCGATAATATTATAAGTGTGAAAAACTGATCTTCTGACTATCTCTTCTGTATTTTTACCGTTAACATCAATGATTAGCGATGGTGAAACAGGTTCAGGAATTCTTTCAGGGGTCCATGAAGAAAGCTTTAAACCAAAAAAATTACTCAGTTCCCTGACAATTATTACTGTTCCGTTTGCCTTGCCATCTGTAGAGTAACCGGCAATATGAGGTGTTGACAAATATGACATGTGCATAAGAGGGATATCAAGCTCGGGTTCATTTTCCCAGACATCCAACACTGATCCAGCTAATTTTTCGCCTGAAATTGCCTTTTTAAGGTCTTCAGTATTTACCACCTCTCCCCGGGAGGTATTTATAAACCAGGCTCCCTGTTTAGTATTATCAAAAATATCCTTGTTAAAGAAATAAAAAGTTTTATCCTGACCTTCGAATGTTAACGGGACATGAAGGGTGATTATATCGGATTCTCTTAAGATGGTATCAAGATCAGAAAACTCATTATTTTTTTCTTTTCTCTGACGCGGAGGGTCATTGAGCAAAACTCTCATCCCCATTATTTTTGCAAAAGAAGCGACTTTTGATCCTACATTTCCAACTCCGACTATTCCAATCGTTTTATTTTTTAGCATAAATCTGTGCTCAGAGGCTATCCTTAAAAGAGCAGATGCAACGTATTGCTGCACTGATGAAGAATTGCAGCCGGGTGCATTTACCCATTTGATCCCTTTCATCCTGCAATATTCCGTATCAATATGATCAAAACCAATAGTGGCAGTTCCGATGAATCTGACTGATGTGTTTCTGAGAAGTGACTCATTGCATTGGGTCCTTGTCCTTACAAGAATAGCGTCAGCTTTCTTAACTGCATCCCTTGATATCTGCCTTCCAGACATATACTTAATATCAGCGTAAGGTTCAAGGACACCCTTCAAAAAAGGGATATTTTCATCTGCAATGATTCTTAACATCAAGTTTAAACAATTTGTGAAAGAAATTTTATTAAACGAAATTTATATTTTCACCATCTTCCTGATATTAACGGCATCGATCAGCATTATATTTTAACCCGTCAGATTTTGATCATTTCAGGAGGTATTCTTAATATGATTAATCTGTCGATGTGGAAGACAGAATTTTATCTCTACCGTCTGATATTTATGAAGTTGTCTTAACAAATAAAACAATTCTTTGTTGTATAAAAAAAAGATCAATGAAACCAAAAAACCATTCAGGTGAAGTTGATGAATATATATCAGGATTTACACCCGAAATACAAGAAAAACTGAAACAAATAAGAAAAGTAATAAAAAAAGCGGTACCGTTAGCAACTGAAAAGATAAGTTACGGGATGCCCTCTTTTTATCTGGAAGGAATGCTGTTATATTATGCTGCTCACAAGAATCATATAGGCTTTTATCCAACGACATCAGCAATGGAGGTATTTAGAAATGAACTTTCAGATTATTCATGTTCAAAAGGGACAATTCAGTTCCCTTATTCTAAAAAACTGCCTCTTAAACTTATAGAGAGAATTTCAGTCTTCAGGGCTAACGAGAATATGGAAAAAATCCTGCGTAAATCAAAAAGGTAAGACTTTTAAAACCAAAAGAATAATCAATTCTTACTATTATGATGATAATCAAAATCCTCTTTTCAAATTTAATCTGATTAATCTATTTATTTGTAATTTTATACCCTGAAAGGTAAAAGAAATAAACACACTCACATGAAATCAAGATTCATTTTCATTTCGCTTCTTTTGATTCCTCTGATGGGAATTAAAGCACAAAAGCCAATCACTGTTATGGAAGATAGCATAAAGATTGGCAGGAGTACTCTGCCTGCAGTATCTGTAACAATACCTGAAGCAGATTATGACAAAATTTTAAAGGTATGGATAAAGGAATTGCAGTCGGGGACCAAATCAAAAGTGATGACTGAAAACGGTGAGATGTCAATTTTTGGAGCCAAGATTAAGGCTATCAGTCCTAATCCGGTAAACATTTACAGCCGGTTGAATAAACTTGATTCTATGCTGCTGCTTATTGTTTCCTTTGAGCTAAAAAAAGATGTTTACATCGACAGGAGCGCGGGAGAAGCTGATTTTGCAAAAGCTGCGACTTATCTTAAAGAATTTGCCAAAACCCAATATATTGATATTGCAAAGGCGGAAGCAGATGCTGAGGGGAAAAAATTACGCAGCCTGGAAAAGGAATTATCATCGCTCGAAAATGAAAAATCAAGGCTTCAAAAATCTATTCAGTCAAATAAAAGTTCAATCCTGAGTGAGAAGGAGAATATTACTGTTCAGAATAATGAGCTGAGCATTGTCACAGCCTCACTTGAAGAGCAGAGTAAGCAATTAAGCTTAATGGAAGAGAGCCCTGCCAAGAAGGAAAAAGCCCAGCAAGTTAAGGATCTGGAGAAAAGGAAAAAGAAAGCACTGAATTCAATAGAGTCTTCCGAGAACAAGATCAGCAGGGCAAATTCGGAAATAGATAAAGCTGAAGCAGAAATTCCACGCAATGAAAAGATGCAGTCAAAAGTGAAGGAACAGATCGAATTACAGGAAGCAGTTTATAAAAAATTCGAAGACAAATTAAAGAGAATAAGATCATACTGATCAATAACTAATTACATTTTATAAAGGGTGCCAGTAAGAAAATTATGGATTGAATTGACGGGTATAATTCTGTTTTTCTACTTGGCCCCGGAAATCTATTCTCAGCCTTCAGTAAAAGCAGTTTATACCGACAGCCCGCCTCAGATAAACGGGCTTGTTGATGAAAATACCTGGGAGAAAGCCGGCTCAGTAAACAGACTGTTTCAGAGAGAACCCAGAACAGGTGAGGAGGTTTCTGAAAATACAGAATTCTTTTTTCTGTATGACCGTAACTATTTCTATGTTGGAATAAAATGCGGTGATGATCCCGAAAAAATAACAGCCAAAGAACTTACGTGGGATGCCGATCTTGGAAATGATGACAGGGTTCAGGTGATTATAGACACATATCTTGACGGACGTAATGGATATTGGTTTCAGATAGGTCCGAGGGGAAGCATCGGGGACGCTCTTATTAGTGAAAATGGAAAAGATTTCAATAAATCGTGGGATGGCCTTTGGGACGGAAGAGCCAAAATAACAGAAAAAGGCTGGGAAGCAGAAATAATAATACCATTTAAAACTTTAGGATTTAAAAAGGGACAGGATACATGGGGCCTCAAGCTTATAAGACACATAAAAAGAAAATCTGAATCATCCTACTGGCCTGCAACCTCCCTGAATGCAGACAGATTCCAAATCTCTGACGCAGGAAGAATTACAGGGATTGAGAATATTACGCAGGGATTTGGCCTTGACCTTGTCCCTTATCTTACAGGAGGATTCAGCAAAAAAGAGGGAGCATCTGCGAAACCGGTTATTAATGGCGGACTTGATGCATTTTACCAGATTACACCCTCACTCAAGGCAGCTATTACAATAAATACCGATTTTGCCCAGACCGAAGTGGATGAGAAGCAAATAAATCTGACAAGATTCAGCCTGTATTTTCCTGAAAAACGTGATTTTTTCCTTGAAGGTTCCAACTTTTTTACATTTGGTATTAATGGTGATCGCGAAAATCCTCAGTCAACCATGATGATACCTTTCTTTTCCAGACGTTTGGGACTTGACACAGAAGGCAATCCCGTTCCTATTATTTATGGCGGAAAATTCACAGGAAAAGCAGGAAACTGGAATTTTGGTGCGCTACATATTAAAGATGATAATGAATGGGGAAATCCAGGGTATACTGCTGGCAGGATATCAAGAAACTTTGGAAGGCAGTCTTCCATAGGTATTATAGCCACTAACGGAAATGCATTTTCCGAAGTCACCAATTCATTGGTGGGATTAGACCTGAGACTTGCCAGTTCACAGATTTCCGGCAATAAGATTCTTGTAGGTAACCTGTATGGAGCAAAATCATTCACTAACAGCATAAGGAATGATGATTATAATTTTGGGGCCGAGATTAACTATCCAAATGACTTCCTGAATTTCAGGGTGGGCTATATGCATATTGGTAGTAATTTTTTGCCCGGGCTGGGTTTTCTTCCCCGCAAGGGTATCCGTGATTTTTACGGAGGAATTGGTGTGGGACCAAGACCAAAGAACAGCCTGGTGCTGCAGGTCAAATCGGGTTTCAAATATGCGTTGATTTACAGTTCAGTAAATGGAGGTCTTCAAACATCGCAAGTAGATTTTACAGCTGCTGAAATTAACTTCCTGAGTGGAGATATAATATCCTTTACATCCCAATACACTTATGAGGCCCTTGAAAAAGATTTTATTATCTTCAATACTCACAATATACCCGCAGACAATTACAGCTTCTGGCGTCATTCATTACAGATTTCATCTGCCAAGCGCAGAAAATTATGGGCATCAGCAAAATTTACAGGAGGTTCTTTTTATGCAGGAAAAAGGACTGATCTTCTATTACAGACAGGATATAAAATTATTGTTCCTATCTATCTGGGTATAGAATCTGACCGGAAATGGGTGACTCTCCCCGATGGTGATTTTATAGCACAGATTTACAGACTGAATCTGAATTTTCTTTTCAGTCCAAAGCTTTCCTGGTACAACTATCTGCAATACGAAAACCAGGGAGAGACAATGGGATTGCAGTCACGATTTCAATGGATTATCAAACCGGGTAAAGAGATATTCCTCACTTTTAACTCACCGTTCATCGACCCTCTCGAACACTTCAATACGGAGATTTATGAAGCCAGGATTAAACTAAAATATGCAATAAGATTTTGATAAGCTGTCCGGGTCATTCAGGTCTGGAGCTGTCCTGAATGATGAAAAAGACAATGATTTACTATAATTGCAGACATAGAACTATGTTTGACATGATATTACTCTATAATAGTCATCTCATCAAGCAGATATCCCGCACCGGCAAACTTGTCAATAATAAAAAGAGCAAATCGGATATCAAGGCTGATATTTCTGCTCTGGTCGGGATTATACGCCATATCACTTGCAACTCCCTCCCATCCTCTGTCGAAGTTAATACCAATAAGGTGGCCATCGGAATTAAGCACAGGGCTACCTGAATTTCCGCCTGTGGTATGATTATCTGCTATAAAACAGACATTCAGTTGTCCATTCTGCCCAAATCGGCCATAATTCTTTGAAATATAGAGTTCTTTCAGTTTATCAGGCACATCATAGTCATAAATCAGAGGATTATCCTTTTCAATGACTCCTGCCAGAGTTGTAACTGGCATAAAATAAACCGCATCTCTTGAAAAATAACCAGTCACTTTACCGTAAGCCACCCTCAGGGTAGAATTCGCATCGGGGTAAAATGTCCTGGCCTCATTAAATTCCATCTGAGCTTTCATATATATACGGTTGAGATTTTGAATTTCTGATGTTAAACGGTTTAGCTCAGGCCTTATATTGTTTGCAATAAAGTTTGAAATATCATTTGACAGGATGTAGAATTTATCCTTGTTAAGTCTTTTCATGGATGAATAGTTGAAATCCCCGACAAATTTTCTGAATCTTGATTCGTCAGTGAATACAGATCTGGAATAGAGTTTTGCAGCAAGACTACTGAAATCTCCCTTACAGGCTCCTTTCATTTTAATGTATTCAGGTGCCTGCCATTTCTCTCCAATTATCTCTCCATACATTTTCATCAGGGCTTTAAACAGTTCACGATCAGTAGACTGATCATAATCCTTGAAAAAAGAGGCTGAAGTTGTCATGATCCTCTTCTTAATGTTCTTTATCTCTTCATGATTACCTTTTTTTTCAACCAGATCAGCAAGCACTTTAAGGCTTTTTGCAATTGAAAGAACCTCTATTCCGTTAACTATTTCACTTGTAATATTATTAACAAGCATATATTCTCTCAATTCCGGGTAAATTTTTTCATAAGTAGGAATAATTCTCCCATACTTAACATTTCTTGTATTATCTGATTTTATCCATTTTGAAATCTGATCCTCGAACTCCTTTTTATTTTCAATTGTCTTTATTCTGTCAAGTCCCTGTATTTCACCCATCCATTTCTTCCATGAGTTTGAAATGCTTGCTTTTTTTGCAGAATATTTTATCCGGATCAGGGGATCAGACTCCATTGCCTTGTTGATGATATTAATTTTTTCAGTTCGAACATCAATCAATCTGGGATTAATATAATTTTTTATCATATCTATATGATATGATGAAACATATTCTGATGTTGTTCCAGGATAGCCTATAACCATGGTAAAATCTCCTTCTTTCACACCTTTTAATGAGACAGGAAAAAAGTAAGCAGGTTTAAAAGGAATATTGTCCGGTGAATATTCTGCCGGTCTGTTATTTTTGTCTGCATAAACCCTGAAAAGAGAAAAATCACCTGTATGTCTAGGCCATACCCAATTATCAGTGTCACCACCAAATCTGCCGATAGATGATGGAGGAGCACCAACAAGTCTCACATCCCTGAATACTTCATTTACGAAAAGGAAATACTGATTTCCCATGAAGAATGGTTTAATGGTAGCCTCGTAACCTGTTCCTGCAATTGCTCTTGCTTCAATCTTATCTATATTTGATTTAATGATCTTTTCTCTTTCATCATTGCTCATTTCATCATTTGTCCCCGTTAAAACACTGTCGGTAACATCTGTCATCCATTTGAGAAGGGTGACCCTTAATCCGGGATTTGGAAGTTCTTCTTTTTTCGACATTGCCCAGAATCCATTGGTTAGGTAATCATGATCAAGGGTTGAATGATCCTGGATCCTGCCATAACCACAATGATGGTTTGTAATTACCAGACCATCAGCAGATATGAATTCAGCAGTGCATCCGCCTCCAAAACTCATCACGCCATCTTTCATTGAGGCCCTGTTGATGCTGTAAATATCTTCGGCAGAAAGTCTGAATCCCTTCTCCTTCATCAAGGTGATATTGTACTTTTCAATTAAAAGAGGAATCCACATTCCTTCGTCAGGATTTGCAAGGATTGTGTTCTTAGTCAGAGAAATAAGAATTGTTATCAGAAGTATTTTTTTCATGCGAATGTTTTTTGTTTTCTGATGAATTCCTGAAGTTCACGGTAAACCTGTTGAACCGGAAGTCCCATAACATTAAAGTATGACCCTTCGATACGGCTGCAAGCTGCAATGCCTATCCACTCCTGGATTCCATAGGCTCCAGCCTTGTCGAAGGGTTGATAATTATCAACATAAAACTCAATCTCCTCATCTGAAAGCATTTCGAAAGTCACTTTTGTAGATGTATAGAATGACTTTTTATCAAATTTTGATAACAGGCAGACTCCTGTTATAACCTCATGAGAATTACCTGAAATCTCACGGATTATTTGGATTGCCTCGCTTCTGCCTGAAGGTTTATCAAGCACTCTTTCATTACACCAGACAATTGTGTCGGCAGTTATAACTATTTCATTATCATTGATTTCATTCTTAAAAATGTCGGCTTTCCCTTCTGAAACAAAAAGTGCTATCTCAGGACCCTTAAGATCTGACGGGTAATTTTCGTTCCAATCTCTGACAACGACATCAAATCGGAGTCCAAGCTCTGATAGTAACTGCTGCCGTCGGGGTGACCGTGATGCCAGAAGAATTTTGTAATTGTTAATCTCATCTATCACCATTTCAGACAAGATTCCATGTTATTATACATTTTACAAGGACGGAATATAAAACTCCTGTGATCATTACAATCTTCATCAGTCTGCTGGCTTTGTGCAGCTGACTTCTGTTTTTGCTGACAATTAGATAATATATAACCACAAACAAAGGAAGTACAATAGCTGCTGATAGATAGAATAGAGTGTAGTTGTCGGAAAGAAAGAAATGCCATACAAGGAAAAGTAACACAACAGTAATAATAATGATACATACGGCCAGAATTTTTGCTGTAAGAATGCCGATCACCACCGGGATTGTATTCCTTCCATATGCCATATCTCCCTCAAAATCCTCAATATCCTTAATTATCTCTCTGGTAAGTGTTGTGATAAAGGCAAATAGAGCAAATCCTCCTACCCAGTAGAAAATCACTGAAAGATCGGGTGTTGCCATTGCATTAACGCTATAGAACCTGTATAGTGCCGGCCATTCATAAAAAACAACGAGCATGGGGACCATTGCTGTCAGAAATGAAACAACAACATTACCCACCAGAAACTGCCTTTTATAACTTGCAGAATAGAAGTAGAGTAATCCTGAAACAATGAGAAAAATTGTTCCAAACCAGAAATATCCTGCTTTCCAGGAAATGTAGAAACCTGCCGAAACACCTGCAAGGTTTAAGATATTGTGCCACATCAAAGCTTTTTTCCTGGGAATCGCTGTGCCTACAATAACCTCACCCTTATTTATCAAATCTGTTTTTATATCAAAATAGTCATTTATTATATAACCTCCTGCTGTAATAAAGATTGTAGCAGCCACCAGTATTGCAAAATCATACCAGGGAAAATGAAGAGTCATGGGTATTTCACCCTGCTGGCCTTGAATCAGAACCACATTGATCCTGCTTATAACAGGTTCAATAATGGCATACCTCATAAGTACCATTGTAAGTATTATGAGCAGCAGGTTCGGCCACCTTATTAGTTTGAAAAACGCTTTCATGGTTACCAGGAGAAGGCATCTGAATCAAGCCATTTATCATGTAAACGGAGCACTTGTTCAATAACATCCCTTACACATCCCTCCCCACCCTTTTTGTCGGATATGTAAGAAGAGACCTGTTTTATTTCGCTGTCGGCATCAGCCGGGCAGACTGGCACTCCAGCTCTCTTCATAACCTTATAATCAGGAATATCATCTCCCATAAACAATACTTCTGATTCATCAAGATTATATTTTCTCAGGAATGCGTTAAAATGATCCAGCTTTGAACGGCTGTTCAGATATACATCAGTTATACCCAACGATTTAAGTCTTTTTAGATATTCTTTGGAATTGCTTCCTGAAATAATACCGATGTGATAACCTTTCTTTACAGCAAGCTGCAGTGCATAACCGTCGCGCAGGTTGACTGTACGGGTAGGTACGCCAAAAATACTAAGATTGATAGTCTGAAGAGATAACACTCCATCTATGTCAAAAACGAATGCTTTAACCTTTGCCAGATTCTCTTTGAAATTAGTCATCTATTTGTTTGTTATAGGACCTCATTATCGATTCTGTAATAACCCTGTAAATGTTTTGCAGATCGGTTGAGAAAGATAGCAATTTAATATGACTTTTAATAGTTTCCGTATCTGACCTTACAGCCGGACCAGTCTGTGATTTTTCCGGTCCGTTTTCCACTGCCTTTAACAACGTTTCGATTATTAATGGCACCAGAACTTCAAAACCCAGTCCTGCCTTGTCAGCTATTCTCTTACCTGATGTTAGCATATAATTTGCAAAGTTATTAACAAATACTGCTGAAAGGTGAATGAGTCTTCTTTTTTCAGAGTCTGTAAAATGTATACTGCCTCCCAGGGACCCTGCAATTTCTGAAAGCATCGACATTGAGGTTCTATCATTGCCTTCAATGAAGAAAGGAAGTCCGTTAAAATTTATTTCTCTTCCTTGCGAAAAAGTCTGTAGTGGATATAGAATGCCTGTATGAAATAGGCTGCCCGGAAAAACATCAAGTCCGACGCTTCCGGCAGTATGAGCCACGACAGTATTGCTTGGGCATTTAATCTTCAATGCAACATTCCTGATTTGATTATCAGGAACTGCTATAAGAATTAAATCTGTATTTTCATCAAAACTGAAATCCGACGACCAGTAAGCGTTTGTCTGGCTTACAAGCTGGCGGCATTTATTCTCGTCCCTCGATATTATCTTCTGAATCTGATAGTTATTTTTATAGAGTTCATTACATAATGAATGTGCAACTCTTCCGGCTCCGATAAAAGATATTTTGAAATTTTTCACCGGTATTTTTTTTCAGAAATATACAAAATTGATAAAAAAAGAAGGTGTCCTGTTGAGACACCTCTTTTTTTAATTATCATCCTGTTAAGCTTGTGCCGTCGGACCTCCGAAAGTGAGGGGCAGTACAGGACCAGAACCTGTTACCTCTTTGATCTTGCCATGTACAGCTTCATATTTTGAAATATTGTCCTGTAAGGCTGCGGCAAGTCGTTTTGCATGTTCCGGAGTAAGAATAATTCTTGATTTTACCTGAGCCTTAGGTATTCCCGGCATTATCCTGATAAAGTCTATGACGAACTCGGAGGAAGAATGAGTAATCACGGCAAGGTTTGAATATACACCCTGCGCTACCTCTTCATTCAACTCGATGCTGATCTGGTTAGAATTCTTCTGGTCTGACATTTCAGTATTTTTGATTTTTAATTACCTGATCTTATTTCTGCTTCAACAGGAACACCTCCGGCCAGACTTTCGTATTCGTCAAGTGAACCAACAATAATACTATTAAATTCCCTCTGACCAGTTCCTGCAGGAATAAGGTGACCAACAATAACATTTTCTTTCAATCCTTCCAGTTTGTCGACTTTCCCGAGGATTGCTGCTTCATTAAGGACTTTGGTTGTTTCCTGGAAAGAAGCTGCAGAGAAAAAGCTGTTAGTTTGAAGTGCAGCTCTGGTTATACCCTGAAGCACCTGGTTAGAGGTTGCTGGCACTGCGTCACGGGCTTCAACAGTTTTAAGGTCCCGGCGCTTGAGAACTGAATTCTCGTCTCTCAGCTTACGTGCTGTTACAATCATACCCGGACGAAGGGTCTGTGAATCTCCTGCATCAACAATATATTTCTTACCATATATCCAGTCATTTTCATCCATAAACTCAAGTTTATCGACAACCTGACGTTCAAGAAATTTAGTGTCGCCCGGATCAACAATTTCAACTTTACGCATCATTTGGCGCACTATGATCTCAAAATGTTTATCATTTATTTTAACTCCCTGAAGACGATACACTTCCTGGATTTCATTTACAATATATTCCTGAACTTTGGTAGGGCCTTTGATCGCAAGGATATCTGAAGGAGTGATGGCACCATCTGACAGTGGAACTCCAGCTTTTACGTAGTCGTTTTCCTGGACAAGTATCTGTTTTGAAAGAGGAACAAGGTATTTCTTAACCTCATCCGTTTTTGATTTTATTGAGATTTCACGGTTACCTCTTTTTATCTTTCCGAAAGTCACTTCACCATCTATCTCAGAGACTATTGCAGGATTTGAAGGGTTTCGTGCTTCGAAGAGTTCAGTAACTCGTGGCAATCCTCCCGTTATATCACCCGATTTACCAACAGCACGAGGTATTTTGGCAAGAACTTCACCTGCCTCAACTGTCTTGTCTGAATCAATTACCAGGTGTGAACCAACAGGAAGATTATATAATCTCAATTCATCACCTTTTGGTCCCATTATTTTAATTGCCGGGTTTTTGGTTTTATCCCTGCTTTCAATAATGACTTTTTCCTTAAATCCTGTCTGTTCATCAGATTCTTCTCTGAAAGTAACGCCTTCAATAAGATAATCATACGCTACCTTACCACCCATTTCGGCAATAATCACAGCATTGAACGGATCCCATTCACATATCAGTTTACCTTTTTCAACATCCTGTCCGGGTTTTACATAAAGTTTAGAACCATAAGGAATTGTATGTGTTGTCAGTGCAATGCCGGTCTTTTTGTCAATTATCCTTAGTTCTGCAAGTCGACCGATAACAATGTCAATATCACCTTTTTCAGGATCTTTCCTTGGCACGGATCTTAGTTCATCAATCTCTGCAATACCGCTGTAACGGGCAACAAGCCGTGATTCAGTTGTAATATTTGAGGCGGTACCACCTACGTGGAAAGTCCGAAGTGTAAGCTGGGTACCGGGTTCACCGATACTTTGAGCGGCTATTACGCCAACAGCTTCACCTTTCTGCACCATGCGTCCTGTTGCCAGGTTTCTTCCATAACATTTGGCACAAACTCCTTTCTTGGATTCACAGGTGAGCACTGACCTGATTTCAACCTGCTCTATTGGTGAGTCTTCTATTTTCCGTGCCAGTTCTTCAGTAAGTTCCTGTCCTGCTTCAATAATAAGTTCACCGGTAAGAGGATGGTATACATTATGTACAGTTGTACGGCCTAGTATTCTCTCATAAAGAGATTCAACAACCTCTTCATTCTTTTTAATGGCTGTTGCCACAAGGCCACGTAAGGTACCACAGTCTTCTTCGGTGATGATTACATCCTGTGATACGTCAACAAGACGCCGTGTCAGGTAACCTGCATCAGCTGTTTTAAGAGCTGTATCGGCAAGGCCTTTACGGGCACCGTGGGTGGAAATGAAGTATTCGAGAACTGACAGGCCTTCTTTGAAATTTGACAGAATCGGGTTTTCAATTATCTCCGAACCTGTGGAACCAGATTTCTGTGGTTTTGCCATAAGACCCCTCATACCGGAAAGCTGACGTATTTGTTCTTTTGATCCTCTTGCTCCGGAATCAAGCATCATATAAACTGAATTGAAGCCCTGCTTGTCATTTGACAGCTGTTTCATCAATGATTGTGTAAGCCTGGCATTTACATGAGTCCAGATGTCGATAATCTGGTTATATCTTTCATTATTGGTAATAAATCCCATGCTGTAGTTGTTCATGACTTCTTCAACCTGTTCATAACCTTCAGTCACAAACTTTGTCTTTTCTTCAGGAATGATCACATCATCGAGATTGAATGAAAGACCACCTTTGAAGGCCGAATAGAATCCAAGATTTTTTATTGCATCAAGAAATGCAGCTGTTTTTGCAGTTCCGGCAAGCTTGAGAACATTACCAATAATATCTCTGAGTGATTTTTTAGTAAGTATCTCATTTATATAACCAACCTCTGAAGGTACATATTGGTTGAATATCACTCTTCCCACGGTTGTTTCAACAAGATGATTTACCAATTCACCATTAATCCTGTCGTTGACTTTCACCTTGATAAATGCATGAAGGTCTATTTTGCCTTCATTATATGCTATATTAACCTCTTCGGGAGAGTAAAAAACAAGGCCTTCACCCTTAACTTTGTCTGTTTGAGTACTTCTTCTCCCCTTGGTTATATAATACAATCCGAGAACCATATCCTGTGAAGGAACTGTTATGGGAGCACCGTTGGCCGGGTTAAGAATATTATGTGATGCAAGCATAAGCATCTGGGCTTCAAGGATTGCACTGTTCCCAAGTGGCAGGTGTACAGCCATCTGGTCGCCGTCAAAGTCGGCATTGAAAGCGGTACACACAAGCGGATGAAGTTGAATAGCCTTTCCCTCAATAAGTTTGGGCTGAAAAGCTTGTATGCCAAGACGATGCAGTGTTGGTGCTCGGTTAAGCAGTACAGGATGTCCTTTCAGGACGTTTTCAAGAATATCCCAGACCACTGGATCTTTTCTGTCAACTATTTTTTTTGCAGATTTGACGGTCTTTACTATACCTCTCTCAATAAGTTTCCTGATTATGAATGGCTTGTAAAGTTCAGCAGCCATGTCTTTAGGGAGACCGCATTCATGAAGGTCTAGTTCCGGGCCAACGACAATAACCGACCGGGCTGAATAATCGACCCTTTTACCAAGAAGGTTCTGGCGGAATCTTCCCTGTTTGCCTTTCAGGCTGTCGCTCAGAGATTTCAAGGGCCTGTTGGCATCTGTCTTTACAGCGTTCGCTTTTCGTGAGTTGTCAAACAATGAATCTACTGCCTCCTGAAGCATTCTTTTTTCATTGCGCAGAATGACCTCAGGTGCTTTTATTTCAATAAGCCTTTTCAGTCGATTATTTCTAATAATTACTCTTCTGTAAAGATCATTGAGGTCGCTGGTAGCAAATCTTCCACCGTCGAGCGGTACAAGAGGTCTGAGCTCAGGTGGAATTACAGGTACCACCTTGATTATCATCCATTCTGGTTTGTTAACGTGCCTTGAATCCCTGAAGGCTTCAACAACCTGAAGCCGTTTAAGGGCTTCATTCTTTCTTTGCTGCGATGTTTCAGTATTTGCTCTGTGTCGGAGAGAATATGATAATTCATCAAGATCTATGCGGGTTAAAAGCTTGTACAAAGCTTCTGCACCCATGTCTGCGATGAATTTGTCGGGATGATTATCTTCAAGATACTGATTTTCTTTCGGAAGAGATTCTGTTATTTCAAGATACTCTTCTTCCGTAAGGAAATCCAAGTACTTAACACCATCAGCAGCTTTGATTCCGGGATTAATTACAACATATCTTTCGTAGTAAATAATGGAATCAAGCTTCTTTGTAGGAAGCCCGAGAAGGTAACCAATTTTATTGGGTAACGATCTGAAATACCATATATGTGCTATGGGAACTACAAGGGATATGTGACCCATTCTTTCACGGCGCACTTTTTTCTCAGTAACTTCAACGCCGCATCTGTCGCATACAATTCCCTTATATCTTATTCTTTTGTATTTACCACAATGGCATTCATAATCTTTAACCGGGCCAAAAATCCTTTCACAGAACAATCCGTCACGTTCCGGTTTATAGGTACGGTAATTTATAGTTTCTGGTTTCAGTACCTCACCGCTTGACCTGTCGAGGATCTCCTCCGGTGATGCAAGACCTATGGAGATCTTTGAGTAACTTGTTTTTGTTTTGTTATCTCTTCTGAATGACATATACCGAAAATTTTTTTACAATAATTAATTAGAGTGTTAAAACCTGATATTTAATCAAGTATGACGCTCAGTCCCAATCCTCTCAGCTCATGCAACAACACATTAAGTGATTCAGGGATCCCTGGTTGAGGCATTGGTTCTCCTTTTACAATTGATTCATAAGCTTTGGCCCTGCCAACGACATCGTCAGATTTTATAGTCAGTATTTCCTGAAGGATATGGGCAGCACCAAATGCTTCAAGAGCCCAGACTTCCATTTCCCCAAAACGCTGACCTCCGAACTGTGCCTTACCTCCGAGAGGCTGCTGGGTTATGAGTGAATACGGGCCTATGGAACGGGCATGCATCTTATCATCAACCATATGACCCAGTTTTAGCATGTAAATCACACCGACAGTAGCAGGCTGGTCAAATCGTTCTCCGGTGCCTCCATCATAGAGATATGTCTTACCATATTTCGGTAAGCCGGCTTTCTCTGTATATTCAGTGATCTGGTCTATTGTCGCTCCATCGAAGATAGGTGTGGAAAAATGGAGACCAAGTTTCTGGCCAGCCCATCCTAAAACAGTCTCATAAATCTGGCCAAGATTCATTCTTGAAGGGACTCCAAGAGGATTAAGAACAATATCAACCGGAGTTCCGTCTTCAAGGAAAGGCATATCTTCCTGACGTACAATCCTGGCAACAATTCCCTTATTACCATGACGTCCTGCCATTTTATCGCCAACCTTTATTTTGCGTTTCTTGGCTATGTAAACTTTTGCCAACCGAACAATGCCGGCAGGCAGTTCATCTCCGATAGTGATGTTGTATTTCTTGCGCTTATAAAGGCCATCGATCTCCTTGTACTTGATTATATAATTATGGAGAAGCTGCTTAATGCTGTCGTTTTTCTTTTTGTCAGTTGTCCACTTGTTAGGATTAATATTTAGATAATCAATATCCTGAAGCTGTTTAAGTGTGAATTTACTACCTTTTGGTATGATATCAACGTTAAGGTAGTCTTTTACACCCTGCGATGTCTTGCCATTTACCAGTATGAAAAGCTTGTCTACCAGCCTGGCTTTGAGATCCTCAGCATTCCTGTTAAATTCTGATTCTATCTTATCGAGCAGAGGTTTTTCAACAGCTTTGGCTTTTCTGTCTTTTATGGCTCTGGTAAAAAGTTTTTTATCAATTACCACACCTTCGAGAGATGGTCCTGCTTTGAGGGAAGCATCCTTAACGTCTCCTGCTTTGTCGCCGAATATGGCACGCAGAAGTTTCTCCTCAGGTGAAGGATCTGATTCACCTTTAGGTGTAATTTTACCTATCAGGATATCTCCGGGTAAAATGTGAGCACCAATTCTTATAAGACCATTTTCATCAAGGTTTTTTGTTGCTTCCTCGCTTACATTGGGAATGTCGGAAGTCAGCTCTTCTAATCCACGTTTTGTATCACGCACCTCAAGAAGATATTCATCTATATGAACTGATGTAAACATATCTTCCTGGACAACTTTTTCTGATATAACAATTGCATCTTCAAAGTTGTATCCTTTCCATGGCATAAAAGCCACTTTCAGGTTCCTGCCAAGTGCAAGTTCACCGTTCTTAGTTCCAAAACCTTCTGTAAGTACCTGGCCTTTTGTTACTTTTTCTCCCTTTCTGACAACGGGTATAAGGTTTATGCAGGTGTTTTGGTTTGTCTTCTTGTATTTTGGCAGGACATAACGTTTGATGTCATCATCAAATGTTACGAATTTCTCCTCATCAGTCCTGGTATAACGGATGACTATTTCATTTGCATCAACATATTCTACAACTCCGTCTCCCTCTGCAACATAAAGTATTCTGCTATCTTTTATTACCTGCCCTTCCAATCCCGTTCCAACAATAGGTGATTCCGGATTTATAAGAGGTACTGCCTGACGCATCATATTCGAACCCATAAGGGCTCTGTTTGCATCATCATGCTCAAGAAATGGGATAAGTGATGCTGCAATTGAAGCAATCTGGTTTGGTGCCACATCCATCAGGTCAACTTTGTTGACATCTTCAAAGGGATAATCAGCTTCATACCTGCATTTTGCTCTTGGGTTTTCAAAACGTCCGTCTTTCATTAACGGGGCATTGGCCTGAGCAATCATTTTTTCTTCTTCCTCCTCTGCGCTAAGCCAAACTATGCCTTCAGGAGAAAAATCAACTTTCGCATCTTTTACCTTAAGATATGGAGTTTCAATAAATCCCAGATCATTGATTTTGGCATAAACACAGAGTGATGAGATAAGGCCGATATTTGGGCCTTCAGGAGTTTCTATCGGGCATAGTCGTCCGTAGTGTGTATAATGAACGTCTCTGACTTCAAAACCTGCACGTTCACGGGAGAGACCGCCAGGACCAAGGGCCGACATTCTTCTTTTATGGGTCATTTCCGCAAGAGGATTGGTCTGATCCATAAACTGTGACAGCTGGTTAGTACCAAAGAATGAATTAATTACTGATGACAATGTTTTAGAGTTTATAAGATCTACCGGTGTGAATACCTCATTATCTCTGACATTCATCCTTTCCCTTATTGTACGGGCCATTCTTGCAAGACCTACACCAAACTGGGCATACAACTGTTCTCCGACCGTACGCACCCTTCTGTTGCTGAGATGGTCGATATCATCTATATCTGTCTTTGAATTAATAAGTTCAATAAGATAGCCGATGATTTTAATTATATCTTCCTTGGTGAGCACCTTTACACTCATTTCCGTGTTTAGGCCAAGTTTTTTGTTGATCCTGTAACGACCAACCTCACCAAGGTCATAACGTTTATCTGAGAAGAAAAGCTTATCAATCACATCTCTTGCCGTAGCCTCATCAGGAGGTTCTGCATTCCTCAGCTGACGATAGATATAAATGACTGCTTCTTTTTCAGAATTGCATGGATCTTTTTGAAGGGTATTATAAATTATGGCAAAATCAGACAGAGATGAATCATCCCGGTGCACAAGTATAGCTTTTGCTCCCGAGTCGACGATCAGATCAACATGTTCGGGTTCAATAACAGTTTCCCTGTCCAATATTACCTCATTCCTTTCTATTGAAACCACCTCGCCGGTGTCTTCATCAACAAAGTCTTCAACCCAGGTTTTCAGAACTCTGGCTGCAAGTTTACGGCCAACAAGTTTCTTGATATTGGTTTTGGATACTTTGTGTTCTTCAGCAAGGTTAAATATTTCCAGGATTTCTTTATCACTTTCAAAGCCAATGGCTCTTAGCAATGTGGTTACCGGCAGCTTCTTTTTTCTATCAATGTAAGCATACATGACATTATTAATGTCAGTTGCAAACTCTATCCAGGATCCTTTAAAAGGGATGATTCTGGCTGAGTACAATTTTGTGCCGTTGGCGTGCACACTTTGGCCAAAAAACACGCCAGGAGATCTGTGAAGCTGTGAAACGACAACCCGTTCAGCACCGTTTATCACGAATGTTCCTCTTTCCGTCATATAAGGAACTGTTCCAAGGTAAACATCCTGGATTACAGTATCGAAATCTTCATGCTCAGGGTCAGTGCAATAAAGTTTAAGTTTTGCCTTGAGCGGAACGCTGAACGTAAGACCTCTTTCAATACATTCATCTATTGTATAACGCGGAGGATCAATGTAATAATCGAGGAATTCAAGAACAAAATTATTTCTTGTATCGGTGATCGGAAAGTTTTCTGTAAAGACCTTAAAGAGTCCTTCTTTTTTCCTGTTTTCAGGAGTAGTTCCAAGCTGGAAAAACTCGCCGAATGATTTTAACTGAACTTCCAGAAAATCTGGATAATCAAGCTGATTTTTTCTGGAAGCAAAACTAATTCTTTCAGTATTTTTTGAGGACATTTATAAAAGGATTAAGTGAACTTATAATTTAAAGAACGAAAAGGCTTAGTCCCGAGTGATCGGGACTAAACCTACAAACCCAGTATAAGGTATGACTTATTTAAGTTCAACTTCAGCTCCTGCGTCTACCAATTGACCTTTAATTGCTTCTGCTTCTTCTTTTGAGACACCTTCCTTAACCGGCGATGGAGCAGCATCCACTACTGCTTTGGCTTCTTTAAGTCCGAGCCCGGTGATGTCCTTGACCAGTTTTACAATCTGTAATTTCTGTCCGCCGGCAGCTTTAAGGATAACGTCGAAAGTTGTTTTTTCCTCAACTTTAGTTGTTTCTGCACCTGCTGCGGGAGCAGCAACTGCAACAGCAGCGGCTGCGGGTTCAATACCATATTCCTCTTTTAGTATTTTTGCCAGTTCGTTTACTTCTTTAACAGAAAGATTAACAAGTTCTTCTGCAAATTTCTTAAGATCTGCCATTTTATAGATTTTTAATTGATTTTACTTTGATTACTTTTCTTTTTTTGATAGTGTCTCGAGGACACCATGAATCTTATTTCCACCTGATTGCAGGGCTGATATTACGTTTTTGGCCGGTGACTGGAGAAGGAGTATAACATCTCCGATAAGTTCCTGTTTAGTCTTCACGGAGATCAGTGCATCAAGCATATTGTCTCCTATGTAAACAGACTCCTGGACGTAAGCACCCTTAAGAACAGGTTTATCATGTTTTTTCCGGAATTCCTTAATTAGTTTTGCCGGAGAGTTTCCGGTTTGAGCAAACATGATGGACGTAGTACCTTTAAGAACCGGATAGAGTTCTTCAAAGTTACCTTCAGACATCTCAAGTGCTCTTTTAAGAAGAGTGTTCTTAACGACAATCAGTTTGATGTCATTTTCAAAACATTTTCTTCTAAGATCACTTGTATCAGCAGCGTTTAACTGAGCAGTATCAGTCAGATAAAAATGGTTGTACTCTTTTAGTCGCTCAGCAAGGCTGTCTATTATTGCATTTTTTTCTTCCCGTCTCATTGTTTTTCGAGTTTAAAATAAGGATTAATCGTCAAGACCTTTAGGGTCAATCTTAATTCCAGGGCTCATTGTGCTTGACAGGAACAGGCTACGAATATAAGTTCCTTTAGCAGCAGCCGGTTTAAGTTTATTCACCATGTGAATAAACTCCCTGGCATTCTCAACGATCTTCTGTGCCTCGAATGAGACTTTTCCGATTGAGGTATGAATGATTCCGCTTTTGTCGACTTTGAAATCAATCTTACCCTGCTTTACTTCTTTAACAGCTTTGCCGATTTCCATAGTAACAGTTCCACTTTTGGGATTTGGCATTAGACCTCGCGGACCAAGGATCCTACCCAACTGACCGACCTTTCCCATTACGGACGGCATGGTTATAATAACATCGATATCGGTCCAACCCCCCTTTATCTTTTCGATAAAATCATCAAGACCTACAAAGTCAGCTCCAGCTTCTTTAGCTTCTGTTTCCTTGTCGGGTGTACAGAGTACGAGTACACGGGTCTGCTTTCCTGTTCCATGAGGAAGGGATACAACACCGCGCACCATCTGGTTTGACTTTCTTGGATCGATACCTAACCTTACGTCCAAGTCGACTGATGCATCAAATTTGGTCTTTGTTATTTCTTTTACCAGTGCAGATGCTTCCGTCAACGTATAAAGCTTGCTTCTGTCAAGTTTTTCATAGGCAAGCTTTTGGTTTTTGGTAAGTTTAGTCATTTTTTCTGTTTAATTAGTTAATTACCGGGATCACTTAATTACGTTAATCCCCATACTTCTTGCGGTACCAGCTACCATCTTCATGGCTGACTCGAGTGTAAAACAATTCAAGTCCTCCATTTTCTCCTGAGCAATTGCTTTTACCTGATCCCACGTCACTGATGCTACTTTTTCCCTGTTGGGTTCCTTGGAACCTTTTTTGGATTTTGCAACATCTAACAGCTGGACAGCTACCGGAGGTGTTTTTGTAACAAAATCAAATGATTTATCTGTATATACAGTAATAACAACCGGTATTACTTTCCCAGCTTTATCCTGGGTTCTGGCATTGAATTGCTTGCAAAAATCCATAATATTAACACCTTTTGATCCCAGTGCAGGCCCAACAGGTGGTGATGGATTAGCTGCTCCGCCACGAATCTGTAACTTAATAATTCCAGCAACTTCTTTTGCCATAATTTTAAATTTGCGTTTTAATTGCGAAAATTTGACAGTTATTCAGGAAGCATTATGGTTATTACAACTGTCAATATCTTTAGTTAATTCTCCTTTTCTACCTGCATAAAGCTCAGCTCAAGTGGTGTTTTCCTTCCAAATATCTTAACCATCACTTTAAGTTTTTTCTTTTCTTCATTCACCTCTTCAATAATCCCAGTAAAGCTGTTAAAGGGACCATCGATTACTTTGACTGATTCTCCGACAAAAAATGGCACATTCAGTTCTTCATCACTTGCGTTGAGTTCATCAACTTTTCCGAGTATCCTGTTAATTTCCGACTTTCTGAGTGGGACGGGTTCTCCGTCCTGCGAACCCAGGAATCCCAATACATTTGGAATATTCCTTAACAGATGTGGTATTTCACCTACAAGAACAGCTTCAACCAGAACATAGCCGGGAAAGAAGGTTCTTTCCTTACTGATTTTTTTCCCTGATCGTATCTGGTAAACCTTCTCGGTAGGTATAAGCACCTGAGAGACATATTCTTCAAGTTTCAGGCGGGCGACTTCATTATCTATATATTCCTTTACTTTCTTTTCCTTCCCCCCTATAGCCCGAAGCACATACCACTTCTTAACATTATCGCTCATCGGAATATATCTACTGTTTAATATAACAAATTATATATGAATTCCATAATACGGCTGAAACCAAAATCCATGGCTGCTACTATAACAGCGAAGATGAGTGTAGCGACCAGGACCAGGATTCCGCTGTTCTGCAATTCGGTCCAGGTAGGCCATGTAACCTTATGGATAAGCTCGGTGTATGACTCTCTGAAGTATCCTTTTAAATCCATTTTAATTCTGTACTATAACATTTCGCACGGGAGGAGAGACTCGAACTCCCGACACCTGGTTTTGGAGACCAGTGCTCTACCAACTGAGCTACACCCGTTTCTGTAAGATTTAGAATCAGGTTGAAACGCGAAAATTCGCGTTTCAACGACAATCTGTATATCCAAAACCTTTTATTCAAGAATTTCAGTTACGGCACCGGCGCCAACAGTTCTTCCGCCTTCACGGATTGCAAAACGGAGACCAACATTAATGGCAACAGGGTAAATAAGGTCGACTGTGATTGTGACATTGTCACCCGGCATTACCATTTCCCTTCCTTCAGGAAGAGTGATCTCACCTGTAATATCAAGAGTTCTGATGTAGAATTGCGGACGGTATTTATTATGGAATGGCGTATGTCGTCCTCCTTCTTCTTTCTTCAGAACATAAATTTCTGATTTAAATTTAGTATGCGGCGTAATTGATCCGGGTTTTGCAAGAACCATACCTCTTTTTATCTCCTTTTTGTCAACGCCGCGGAGAAGCAGACCGACGTTATCGCCAGCTTCACCTCTATCGAGGATCTTCCGGAACATTTCAACTCCTGTACAAACAGTTTTGCGTTTTTCTGCTCCAAGACCAATCATTTCGAGTTCATCACCTGTAACGACCACACCTGTTTCAATACGGCCTGTTGCAACGGTTCCACGACCTGTTATTGAGAAGACATCTTCAACAGGCATAAGGAATGGTTTCTGATTGTCACGTGGAGGAATAGGAATATATGCATCAACTGCATCCATTAGTTCCAGAACTTTTTCTTCCCATTTTGGTTCTCCATGCATTGCTCCGAGAGCTGAACCGCGAATAACAGGTGCATTATCACCATCGAATTTGTAGAAATTCAGCAGGTCGCGTACTTCCATTTCAACCAGGTCGAGAAGTTCTTCGTCATCAACCATATCTACTTTATTCATAAAGACTAGAACTTTTGGGACATTAACCTGGCGAGCAAGCAGGATATGTTCACGTGTCTGAGGCATAGGACCATCAGTTGCGGCAACAACAAGAATTGCACCATCCATTTGGGCCGCACCGGTAACCATGTTTTTTATATAGTCGGCATGACCGGGGCAGTCAACATGCGCATAGTGACGTGTAGCTGTCTGATATTCAACGTGAGCGGTGTTAATTGTAATACCCCTTTCTTTTTCTTCTGGTGCATTATCAATTGAATCAAAATCTCTGATCTCTGAGAGACCTTTTTTATTAAGAACCATAGTGATCGCTGCCGTCAGGGTGGTCTTACCATGGTCAATATGACCAATTGTACCAATATTCACATGCGGTTTCGACCTGTCGAATTTTTCTTTTGCCATAACTTCAAGCGTATTAAATTTAGTTTATCATATTCATTTTAAATCGTTTTCTTGTTGAGCCGGAGAGGGGAATTGAACCCCTGACCCCTTCCTTACCAAGGAAGTGCTCTACCCCTGAGCTACTCTGGCATCAAAAAGTGAGCGGGAGACGGAGCTCGAATCCGCGACCCTTAGCTTGGAAGGCTAATGCTCTACCAACTGAGCTACTCCCGCTTGTTAAATCAAAGACCCTAAGCTTGGAATTCGCCGACTGGCGGACTACCAACTGAGCTACTCCAGCTTAATATTATCCAGAGGGGCCTGTATTCAGATAATTTAACTGTAAATACAGAGCAAAAAGCCCGTTGTTGTGGGGAGAGCAGGATTCGAACCTACGAAGGCATTTGCCAGCAGATTTACAGTCTGCCCCAGTTGGCCGCTTTGGTATCTCCCCCCTAAACAGAGTTTAACTCCTATGACACACATTTGCATCTCTCTCAAGAGCCGATGAAGGGATTCGAACCCCCGACCTGCAGATTACAAATCAGCTGCTCTGGCCAACTGAGCTACATCGGCAATTTAAAGAACGTCCCGACTGGGCAAAAAATACCCCCCAAAATCGGTCTGCAAATGTATGAATTTATCTTTCATTTATCAAAATAATTCAAATTATTTTTACAGGAGTGCTTCTTACTCTCCCCTTTTCTTCTGTTTGTGCTTGGTTATCTGTTTTTTAAGAGCATCAATTGCCTGGTCAGTAGCTTCTTCAAAAGTTCTACTCTGCTTCTTTGCAAACAAAGGTCCACCTGGTAACTCCACTTTAATTTCGCTAATTTTATTCTCACGCTCCTGATCCTTATCAAGTCTTAGGTAAA
Source organism: uncultured Rikenellaceae bacterium (assembly GCA_964514725.1). Taxonomy (GTDB): domain Bacteria; phylum Bacteroidota; class Bacteroidia; order Bacteroidales; family VadinHA17; genus LD21. The sequence continues at coordinate 4,099 of CAZEUL010000003.1, read as the reverse complement.
CTTCAGCATTGACAATCCCGTCTCCAATAAGGGTCAGTTTTTCAAGTTTCTGGTTCACAAAATCAATTAGCCTTTTGTCGGCATCAAACCGAACTGAGTGAATCTGAACGTTCATAGTAGTACCTCCTGTTTAATGATTAATATTTAAGCTCTCGGATGAGCCTGTTTATATATCCTTTTAAGCTTCTCAAATGAATTATGTGTATAAATCTGAGTGGCCGCAAGATTCGCATGCCCCAGGAATTCTTTTATAGAATTCAGGTCAGCTCCATTATTGAGCATGTGTGTAGCAAATGTATGCCTCAGAATATGAGGACTTTTTCTTTCGATGGTTGTTACCATAGACAGATATGCCCTTACAATATTATAAACATACTTGTCATACATCTTGTTGCCCTTGTTACTCAGGAAAAACCATTCAGAATTATTTTCAGGAAACCTTTCATTCCTAATTTTCAAATATTCTTCAAGTATCTGTGTAAACTGTTTCAAAAGAGGAATTATCCTTTGCTTGTTTCGCTTACCTGTCACCTTGACGGTACAACCGGACAAATCCAGATCCTTGTTCCGTAAACCAGTAAGCTCTGATCTCCTCATCCCGGTGAGATAAAGCATCTCAATTATTGTCCTGTTCCTTATCCCGACAAAATTATTGCCAAAATCATAATCGTCAAGCAAAGTATTAAGCGATTCCTGCTCTACAAAAGAAGGTATTTTTTTTCTTATTTTCGGCACTACTACCTTCTCAAGAGGATCTGTTCTGACTATTCCCTCTTTTCGCAGATATCTGTAAAAAACACGAAGACATGATATTTTCCTGTGTATGCTTACCGATGAATATTTTGCCTCAAGAAGTCTAACAATCCAAGACCTTATATCATGTGAGGTAATTTCAACATAATCTGTCGAAATATCCTGATCTGATAGAAATTTATGAAACTGATTGAGATCATTCAAATAAGATCTTACAGTAAGCGGTGAATAACGCTTTTCAACTTGTAAATACTGTAAGAATGATTCCTTATGATACATGAAGGAACCTCCTTATCGGGTTTTTAATATTTAAATAAGATGCAGTAGGATATGTTAATCCTCGTTTTCCTGCATCTTCTGAACGTATCTTGCCTTCTTGATTTCCTCCCTCCGGCGAACTGAAGGCTTAACATAAGCCTGACGAGCGCGCAGCTCACGAATTACGCCCGTCTTTTCAAATTTCCTCTTGAACTTTTTTAAAGCTCGTTCTATATTTTCGCCCTCTTTTATTGGTACAATGATCATATTAATTATTTCTGTTTTAAAACGAGGCGCAAATTTAGAAATTGAAAAAGTCTTTTCAAAATTTTTATGGTGTTAATTTTATCATTTCAGATGTTTAGTTGAATTTTAATCATTCTGTACACTAATTTTCCGTATCCTGATGTATTAAAGATAGAAAAATATTTTGTCCTTTCCAAACAAGAATCTGTAATTTGATATTTTGTTGAAACAGGAATGAGGGTTTCCTAATGAATTTTTATCATTTTTATTTTATCTGAGTGCATTCCTGCTTTAATTGATAAAATGTAAATGCCGGATGAATAATTTCCTGCTTCCCAGATAAAACGATGGTACCCTGCCCTTTGATACTCTTTTTGTAAGGTAACTATCTTTTTGCCGAACGAGCTGTACACTTCAAGAATAACATGACTATCTTCAGCCAGATCATATTCTATTGAAGTATTATCCATGAATGGATTAGGATAGTTCTGGTGAAGTTTTACACCTGATGAAATATAAGCTTCAGACTCAGTTATTCCTGAAAATGAATCAGAACCGATAGTTTTAGTATCTGATTTTGTATTGTCAGAAATAATCTCTGCCCATGCAATATCAGCAACAGGAAATCCATTAGGTGATGCACCTACAATTATACCAAGTCTTGGATTGGTTATTGTCTGGGTGACAGTTCCAACCTGAGTCCAGCCAGTACCGTTCAATGAAAAATATGAGGTGATTACACCGGTTGTCAGATCTCTGTCCAGACGAAAATACAGTTCAGTAGTGCTAGTGTTTATAATTGAATTGATTATTGATGCTGAGCCGTTTATCTCCCTGGCAAAGGTAAACCTGTTACCCCCTTCATAAATACGTGTTATCTGAACATAATTATCATCATTCTGATAGACTACCAATCCGGCCTGCTGATAATTCTGTGTTGGAGCAAAAGCAGCTATCTTAAGCCGCACACTTGTCCATCCAGACGGAAGGTCACGGAAAATCGAATTTCTTGTGTCGTTAAGTGATGACCACAGATCACCAACATCTACAGGTATTCTTATTACACCAGGGTGAATGGTTTGATCATACGATACCACTGCTCTGGTGGTCTGTTCAGTATTACGAGATCCTCCAGATGGGGTGATGGCAATAAAATCCCAGCCATCAGCAAGCATACTGCTCTGGCTCGTATATGTAAAGTTATAATGAAGAGTTCCGGTCTGACCGATATATAGAGTAACATTAACAATCTGAGGTGAATTGGATGCACCTGGTGATGAAATGGTTATTGCTTTGTTATAGGTTCCTGCTGCCAGGGAGGCGCTGCTGACACTAAGAGCTATTGTCCCATTGCCTGTCCCAGATGCAGGGTTAACCGTTAGCCAGGAAGGCTGACTGTTGTCTACAGTAGCGGTCCAGCTGAAAGTTTCAGGCATATTTGAGGTAATTGACAGTGACTGGTTTGATGGATTTACTCCAGGTGTAGTTGCAAAATTGAAGCTGGTGCTGCTAAGATAAATCCTTTGTGTGGATTCACTTACGTATCTAACTTCAACTGTTTTTGACAGAGAGGGCTCAAGTTTTATATTGGTTAAAAGAATTATGTTACCGTTGTTATTAACCGTTCTGTAGGTATTGGCGTTGCCATTTACAAAAACATTTTCAATAGTCCTACTGTCATCAATATCAATCTGCAAAGTTGTGATATCAGATGGAGTAAATGCTGCTTCAAAGTTCTTGTATGATGTTGACGGTATCGGTAACCGAGATGCGTTAAATGCTATCATGTCGGCTCCGGAACTGTAATTTGTAAGGATGAACCTGTCCCTCTGAAGAATATATTTAATCACATTACCTATTGATGAAACCCAGATATCCTGGGTGGCAGCATAGTTTATTGCACCATCATCATTTGTTGATCCATGCAGAACAAGATTAAACCATTTTCGCTGGCTTACAGCAAGATTGACAACAGTTTTAAGATCTGAGGGTGGATATGGTGTGTGTTCATGAGAATTATAGCTCTTTAAATCCATGAAGTTATGAGGTGTGGCATCCTCAAGTTCGTTTTTATTGTACCCTCTGACGCTTAAAAAATAATCAGCTGCAATTGCCTGCTCACGATAACTGGTGACTCCGCATGGCCATACACAGGTGATAAGATTCTGGCATGGCTGAGGTGTATAGTTGCATATCCCTGATACATTGGGTTCAATTTCTCTTGTACGCAGTATATCTTCAGAAACAATATAGCATGGATGAGTGGCAAGGTGTGATCCAAGCTCCATACCCGAATTGTAATAACTTGGATAAAATGAAGGTGGTGAGGTCCCGTTACACACATATGTTCCTGAAAAACCATTTCCATATAACGGATCGAATCCTGATGAATATCCGTCATCAACCGATACGCTCATGGCTCCTGCTTTTCCATCCTTCCAGTCAGTGGTTCGGACTGGAACATTGGGATTTAAAAGTAAGGTTACCGGAATCGAAACAGGATTAGCAGCTCCATTCGAAGCTGTCAGTATAATAGTTCCATAATGCAATCCAGATGAAAGTCCGCTGGTATTAACTCCTATTTCGAAAGTGCCTTCAGTTTCTCCACCTGAAACATAAGGTATTAACCATGAGTCATTGACAGAAAGTGTCCAGTTGACAGAATTTCCTTCGCTTGTATATACAAAAACCATTCTCGTTTCATTAATCGATGATCCCTGGATTCCATCAAAAACAAGAGTTTTTGGTGAGACCAGGAGATTATCAGTAACTGGATTTGAATCAAGCACAGTTACCGTTATACTTGTCCCAAGGTTCTGGGCCGTACATCCCCCTGCATCTG
>CAZEUL010000002.1:0-380887 GCA_964514725.1 uncultured Rikenellaceae bacterium | reverse complement strand
TGAACGTAGTGAAGGGCAAATGACAATTGAATGACGGCCGCAGGCCCAATGACGCACCGAACGCAGTGAGGTGCAAATGACGCGAAGCCAATGACAGCCGAAGGCTAAATGACGCTCTGAACGAAGTGAAGAGCAAATGACAATTAAATGACGGCGCGCAGCGCCAAATGACGTGAAGCAAATGACCATTGAATGACAATTGAATGACGCGCCGAGCCCCGCGAGGCGCAAATGACAATTGAATGACGGCCGCAGGCCCAATGACGCGCCGAGCCCCGCGAGGCGCAAATGACAATTGAATGACGGCCGCAGGCCCAATGACGCGCCGAGCCCCGCGAGGCGCAAATGACAATTGAATGACGGCCGCAGGCCCAATGACGCGCCGAGCCCCGCGAGGCGCAAATGACAATTGAATGACGGCCGCAGGCCCAATGACGCACCGAACGCAGTGAGGTGCAAATGACAATTGAATGACGGCCGCAGGCCCAATGACGCACCGAACGCAGTGAGGTGCAAAATCCAATATAGTGTGAATCCTAAACCTTTATGTATAAATCCCTCTGCCTGATTAATTTGCACAATTTTTTAAAATATTTACATTGTCAATGTTAAATTTATATTTATTTTTACATTGGTAATGTTGATTTGAAATGGATAGTTTGATATTACAGCAGGTTATTGCGGATCAGAGAAAGATGATTTCCCTGAAAAACAGAGGGGTAAAACGCCTGATTGAGTCAGGAAAACATCTTGCATCTAAACAGATCTCAGTAATTTCCGGGATCAGGCGCTCAGGAAAATCCACCCTGCTCCTGCAGCTCGCCGATATGTATCCCGATTTTCACTTTGTCACCTTCGACGATGAACGTTTGATAAATTTCGAGGTTTCCGATTTCAACACACTTTTAATAGAACTCAATAAGACGGGACCATCAAAAACCATCTTCCTCGATGAAATTCAGAATGTTACGGGATGGGAACGATTTGTGCGGCGGCTCCACGATCAACAGTACAAAGTGTTTATATCGGGAAGCAACTCCAGGTTGCTGAGCTCCGAATTAGCCACACACCTTACGGGAAGGTATATAAAAACCGAACTTTTTCCCTTTTCCTTCACGGAATATCTTAACCTTAAGCAAATTGACCCGGCCGATAAAACCACCGAAAACCTGGGACGAATAGCTGAAGCTTTTGATAAATATCTGTCTGATGGCGGATTCCCGGAATTTTTGCTGAATAATGATCCCGAGTTTCTTCAACGGATCTACGAAGACATTATCTACCGCGATCTCATTGTGCGGTTCGGAATAAAGAACATAAAAGGCTTTAAGAACCTGGTTCAGTATCTTTTCACTAATTTCACCCGGGAAACCAATTATAATTCACTTGCAGGTTTACTGGGTTTCAGCAGCACGACAAGCGTACGCGACTACATCTCATTTCTTTCCGAGAGTTACCTGGTATTTGAAATGTACCGTTATGATTTTTCGTTGAAAAAGCAGTATCAGTCAAACAAGAAAATTTATGTTATAGACAACGGACTCAGGAATGCCGTATCGTTCAGAACCGGGGGAGATAATGGAAGAATGCTGGAAAACCTTGTATTTATTGAGCTGAAAAGAAGGGGGACAGATTGCTGGTATTATAAAACAAAAAACAATCTTGAGGTTGATTTTATATGGTTCAAAAGCGAACCGCAACTTGTCCAGGCGTGTTTTGACCTTACGGATCCTGTCACATTCAAACGCGAAACAACAGCACTTGAAACGGCCATGAAGGAACTGTCGGTCAGAAACTCCTGCATCCTTTCCTATAACGAGAGAAAAGAAGTAAAGACCCCGGCAGGCATAATAAATATTATTCCCATAATTGAATGGCTCACAGACACCTTCATCTCCCGGTAGCGCGAACCAATTACAATGGAATTACGTTCGCCGTCAGGCGAATCAATTACTATTGAATGACGCGAAGCAAATTACGGCGTAGCCCAATGACAGCGCGCAGCGCTGAATGACCATTGAATGACGGCGCGCAGCGCCAAATGTTGGAGCCCCGGTTTACGGGGCGACAATCCCGATAGCGCAGCGTATCGGGAACATCCGCCGTCAGGCGAATCAATTACTATTGAATGACGCGAAGCAAATTACGGCGTAGCCCAATGACAGCGCGCAGCGCTGAATGACCATTGAATGACGGCGCGCAGCGCCAAATGTTGGAGCCCCGGTTTACGGGGCGACAATCCCGATAGCGCAGCGTATCGGGAACATCCGCCGTCAGGCGGATCAATTACTATCGAATTACATCCGCCGTCAGGCGGACCAATTACTATTGAATTACGCGCTGAGCGCAGCGAAGCGCCAATGACTATGAATTACGCGCTGAGCGCAGCGAAGCGCCAATGACAATGAATTACATCCGCCGATAGGCGGATCAATTACTATTGAATGACGCGCCGAGCTTCGCGAGGCGCAAATGACGCGAAGCGAATGACAGCCGAAGGCTGAATGACGCCCTGAACGTAGTGAAGGGCAAATGACAACTGATAAAACTTCTCCAAAGTTGTAATTATACTTAAATGATTATGTATATTTGCACAAAGTTGTAAGTATAATTAAAACATGAAGGCATTCAGAATTCCGGAAGATCTTATTGAAAGGAAGGCATACACTGAGAGAATTGAGCCTTTTATCGGCAGGCCTGTTGTAAAAGTATTGACAGGGCAGCGCAGGGCGGGAAAAAGTTATATTCTCTATCAGATAATGTCCTTTATTTTAAAAGGAGATGCCGGAGCAAAAATAATTTACATCAACAAGGAGGATGTGAAATTTGATTTCATAAGGAATTATTCCGATCTGGTGACTTACATAGAGTCCGAAACGGAGAAACGAAGGAACAGTTATATTTTTATTGATGAAATCCAGGAGATTTTTGAATTTGAGAAAGCAATAAGATCGTTACTGCTCAACAAAAGGAATGATATTTACATCACAGGAAGCAATGCAGGGTTGTTGTCGGGTGAGCTTGCCACAATGCTCGGGGGCAGATATGTGGAATTCAGGGTAAGCAGTCTGATGTACCGCGAATTTCTGATGTTTCACCATCTTAAGGATAATGATAAAAGTCTTGAAAGGTACATGCTTTACGGCGGATTGCCGTTTCTGGTAAATTTAAGGGCTGATGATGAGGTGGTATTTGAGTATCTGAATAACATTTACAGCACCATAGTATTGCGCGATGTTGTATCCCGTCACAGGTTGCGTAACATTTATTTTCTTGAACAGCTTATACGGTTTCTTGCCGGCAATATTGGTTCGCTGTTCTCTGCCAAGAGCATCAGTGACTTTCTTAAGGCTCAGAAGATAATGATCCCGCACAATCAGGTTCAGGCATATGTGCGTTATCTGACCGATGCTTTTCTGGTTCAGGGCGTGATGAGGTATGACATATCCGGCAAACGTCTCTTTGAGACAGGTGAGAAATATTATTTCAGTGACACGGGAATAAGGAATGTGATAACCGGTTACCGGCCCGGAGACCGTGCAAAGCTGGTGGAAAACATAGTATTCAACGAACTCATTGCACGCGGCTATGATGTCAAAACCGGATGGAAAGGTTCTCATGAGATTGATTTTGTGACTGTCAGGGACAATGAGACGAAGTACTTACAGGTTTCGCTGGTGCTTGAAAACGAAAAGACAATAAACCGGGAATTTGGAAATCTTCTGGAAATAAACGACAACTATCCGAAGATGGTTATTTCAACAGATGAAGGATACAGGAACACAGTGAACGGAGTTGAGCATATTAATCTCAGGGCTTTTCTCCTCGGCAACAAAGTCTGACAGAGTAATTCAGTGTAAAAATCTATATCAACCTTTAGTTATTCCCATAAATATAAAATGACAACCGAATGACGCGCCGAGCCCCGCGAGGAGCAAATGACGCGCAGCGAATGACAGCGAAGCAAATGCCCCGCCTTGCCGCGATCACAAAGTTCCATGCAATGAAAACATTACTTTAAATTCATTAATCTGATTTTACCGAATTAACATGTCTTTAGCCCAGAAAGCCGGTCAGGCAGGATCTCTGATGCTTTTCAGGAAAGGATGGGGCGCACTGGTCTCATTCGGAGTGATGGCATACCTTGCAAGGGTGCTTGATAAATCAGACTTTGGTCTGCTTTCAATTTCTGCAACATTAATAAGTATTATACAAGCATTAGCACTAAGTGGAATTGGTGAATACGTGATCTTTTACCGTGGTAAGGATGAAAAGCAGGTAACGAATTCGGCATTCTGGTTAGCAATGTTGCTTACTGCAATAGTCTGTATTTGTGTACTAGTAGCTGCTCCATTTTGGGCATCCTTCTATAAAGATAAGCGTATTATAAAAATAGTATGGTTATTGCTTATAGGATTTGCCTTCCAAATGTTTGCAGGTATTCCTGAAGCAATATTCAGAAAATCTTTAAATTTTAAACCACTTATATTTACGCAAACATTATTTGGTACCATCTCTCAATTGAGCCAGATACTTTTTGCAGTAATGGGATTTGGTGTTTACAGCCTTGCTCTTCCCAATGCTGTTGTAACACCGGTGATGGCGATAGTATTAATGCGCAGATCTGGTTTCAAGCCGTCTTTAAAAATGAACAGGGAACATTGGGGAAGGATTTTCGGATATACCAAACATGTAATTGGAAGCCGTGTTTTAGCCAAATTTGTTAATGAAGGTGACACTCTTATTGTCGGTAAATTCCTGGGAATGGAACTTTTGGGTGTTTACAATCTAGCCTTCAGGTTTTCACATCTTTTCTTTGCTAATTTTCTGCCAATTATTACAAATGTAACAATGCCGGTTTTTGCACAGCTTAAAGATAATCTGCCCAGGTTACGTGACAATTTCACACGAAGCCTTAAGCTTATTGCATTTGTAACAATACCGGTAATTACATTTCAGATACTCTTTGCGGAACCGCTGATTAATCTTATTTACGGACCCAAATGGCACGATGCAATTATACCTTTTCAGATACTAAGTCTTTTTGTTCTTTTTAAAAGCGTGGGCAGTCCTACATCAGGCCTTTATAATGCAACAGGTAAACCGCAGATAGGGTTCTATTTTACTCTGATTTTTACTCCAATCTTTATTGGCTCTGTCTTGTTTTCTTCTCTTTTTAAGTCTTTAATAATAACGACAATTATTGTTGCAACAGTAAGAATATTAGGAACCATGTCCCATTTTTTCCTTTCTGGTAGAATCTTAAAAATATCGGGATTTGTATTAATGAATAAAGCATTTAAATCCTTTATTCCGGCAATAATAACAGCAATCCTGATATACGTTTTACGAAAGATAACAGATTATCGTTTTACAATAATTGAAGCAGTAATATTCTTTGCAGGATATTTTGTGCTATTTTTTTTAATGTTAAAAACAGAATGGAGAGATATTTTGTTAGACCTTGAAAAAATGATGCCTCAGAAGCTTAAAAATATTATACCTGAGAAAATCAGAAAGATTTTAATTGATGAAGTGTTGCCTGAGGAGATAGTGTAAATATATTTAGTAATGCAAACTTTAACCTCAAAGAAATACTGGGAAAATTATTATAGTACAAGCCAAACAGGGGAAAACGAGATAATAAAGATTTGCAGCGTATATGATAATCTTTTTGAAAAATTAATTGCTTCGTGTAGTTATCCTCCCATGACAATAATTGAAATTGGCGCATATCCGGGTCGCTTTCTTGCATATCTTTCAGCTAAATATTCTCTTGAAGCAACCGCACTTGACTATAATCCAGACAAAAACAAAATACTCGAATCTTTTTCTTCAACCGGAGGATTACTGAAAGAGATAATACAGGCTGATTTTATTCATTACGAACCTCTACAAAATTATGACCTTATACTCTCAAATGGGTTTATTGAGCATTTTTTGAATTATGATGAAATCCTTGACCGTCATGTAAGATTTATGAATAAGGGTGGTGCAATGTTAATTATAATACCAAATAAAAGATATTTAAGGAAATGGTATGGATTTTTAGTGGACCGAGAAAACCTGAAGGCCCATAATCTAAAATGCATGAAATTAAAAGTTTTCAGGGAATTTGCAAGAAGAAATGGGCTGCTAATAAAATATCTTTCATATTATGGTGGATTTGCCTATAAAGTTCACCAGGAATTAAATTTATTTCAGAAAATAGTTTATAAAATTATCAGAGCTATTGCATTAATCCTGAAACCATTTATTGAATCACATCCAAATTCATTCTGGAGTGGTAGCATTGTAGGAATATTTCAAAAACCTAATGTCTGAAATAAGAGTACTTTTTCTCGGAACCGGGAATCCTCCTCCCACATTTATCAAAAACCGGATATTGCAACTGGACAATACAGGAAATGTGAAAGTAGTTGTACTTGCATCTGTAGAGTGTATTAAAAATTTCATATTAAAAAATGGTATTGTCTTGCCTGAATTGCCAATATGTTTTAGTATTCGCTCTACTATTCTTCCTTTAATTTTTTATAGTTTGCTATATCCTTTTTCAACGTTAAGGCTTTGGTTATCTCTTGATTGTTATCCTTTCAAAATAAGACTAAGGACTTTTATTAAGTATCATTCACTTGTTCGTGTAAGGATAATAGATATAGTGCATTTTCAATGGGTAGTATCTTCAGATGAGATAGGCTGGGCACGAAAGTTTTTCAAAGTTCCTGTTATAATTAGTGCAAGAGGCAGTCAGCTTACAATCTATCCTGTTACGGAACCTGACTATGAACTCAAAATTCGAAGCAGCCTTAAGGCAGCAGACTATATCCATGCCGTTTCACAAGGTATGGCTGATGCATGTATAAGACATGGAGCAGATAAGGATAAGATCTTTGTTAATTATAATGGTTTTGATATTGAAAGGTTCAAATCTCTGAAACAGAATAAAAACAATTATAAGCAGTTTCATTTAATCTCAACAGGCACCCTGATGTGGAGAAAAGGATACCTCTGGCAGTTAATACTTGTGAAGCTGTTGAAAGAAAAAGGATTAAAGGTAAAACACAGAATAATTGGCGATGGCCCTGACAGGCAGGGACTGCAATACACACTTTTAAAACTTGGACTTGCGGAAGATATTATACTTGAAGGGCATAAACCACAGGAAGAATTAATAAATTATCTTGGTGATTCTGATGTTTATATTTCAACCAGTGCAGCCGAAGGGCTTTCAAATGCCGTTCTCGAGGCAGTTGCATCCGGACTACCGGTTGTTGCATTCGATTGTGAAGGAATGAATGAAATCATTGATGAAGGATATAATGGGTTCATTGTGCCTTTTGGAGACATAATATCTATGGCAGAAAAGGTCAGGCTTCTTTACAGCAACAGGCAGTTGCTTGAGACTATGGGCTTGAATGGAGCATTAATAGCCGCCGAAAAATTTGACTACAAAATACATGTTCAGAAAATGATTGAGTTCTATAAAACCGTTTGCAATTCAGATGAGTAGAAAAAATCCTGCTATACTTATTGCTGGTTATGAGATAGGAGGGCAGATGCAACTGCTGGCTGAGACCATGCGGAAGCGCTGGTATAGTGCAACTGCCGCAGCGTTCAATAATGACTTCAGAGGTTACCAGAATGACATTATGTTTAAACAAAAAGGTTTAAAATATCACATAAGTCGCTTTTTATTCTTTCTATGGGCTTTAATCCATTATGATATTTTCCATTTCTTCTGGGGTGTTAGCTTATGGAGTTTCTGGAGATTCCATCTGCTGGATTTGCCAATTTTAAAAATGTTTAAAAAAAAGATTATTGTTCATTACAGAGGTCGGGATATAATTAATGACAAGTACTTTGAATATTTAATGAATAAAGCTCAGGGTAAATTAGTTAAACCGGTTCCAATAAGCAGACCAGACCAAATCAAAAAGAAAGAGAAATGGGGAAAGTATGCTGACATTGTTCTGGTTTCAACTCCCAATTTATTTGAGGTTACCACTAATGCATTATTATGCCCTCAGGCTATTGACTTGTCTTATTGGACATCAATTATGACACCCCACGTAGGAGAGAAGCATAACATAAAGATTGTTCATGCTCCCACACACCGACACACAAAGGGTACGGAAATTATAATTGATGCAGTAGAGTCATTGAAAGCTCGAGGTTTTAATGTCGAGCTGATACTCTTAGAAAATATGCACCATACCCGAATCAAGGAAATATATGAGGAATGTGATTTTGGAATAGATCAGCTATTAATAGGATGGTATGGGAAGGTATCGGTTGAACTTATGGCAATGGGCAAGCCAGTGGTTTGTTATATTAATACAGATTATTTAAAGTACAGACCTGATCTGCCAATAGTTAATGCAAATATAAATACTCTGGAAAAGGTTCTTGAGAATCTAATACAAAATACTGCGTTACGAAAAGAAATTGGCGAAAGATCCCGTGAATATGTTCTGAAATATCATGATGTGGAGAAAGTTGTCGATCAACTATTTGAAATTTATGGTTTAAATATAAAGTCCAGAAGAAAAGATTTAATTGAAGATGCTAAAATGTGGTAATAAATAATGAATGTTATTTAATTTTTTAAAATACATATCTTCAACCTGGTATTTTAATCTGATTCCCGAGGGACAATCAACGCCATATTTTGTAGATTACCGAAAACTCAGCAGTGAAGAACAGGCTCTTCTGGATATAGACGGAGGATATAAAACCCTTCAGGGCAAGCTTGCTGATGCTGCTTACCAGGCATGGCAGAAAGGTATAATGAAAACAGAACCTGGGTACTCCCTTTATAATGCAGTTCCATTTCAGAAGAAAGGCAGGAAAAAAAATATAAAGTTATATGAGGGATGTACCGTAACTGTAAGGAAAGACGTATTTGTAACTGACGTGCTTGACAATTACCGTTTTATAAAGCGGTTCTTCAATCCTGCCCTCGTTTGGTATATTCTCCTTGTAAGACTGATATCTTTACATAATCCTTTTATCGAATTAAAAGGTTTTATTTGTGCAATTAAAGTTAAAAGGATAGACCTTTATTCCAAAAATTCATGGCTACTGCTTGAAGAAAAGTACAAATCATTTGAATCAGAACTTATCAAACTAAAACCAAAAGTTTCTGTAATTATTCCTACCTTAAACAGATACACTTATTTGAGGGATGTCTTAAAGGACCTGCAAAAACAGGATTACGTTAATTTCGAAGTAATTATTGTTGATCAGTCAGACAATTATGACGCAGATTTTTATAAGGGCTGGGAACTTGCTATGAAGGTCATAAGGCAGGAGGAAAAGGCTTTGTGGTTGGCCAGGAATACTGCTGTAAAATATTCAAATAGTGAATATATAGCTTTTTCGGAAGATGATGTAAGAATCAATCCTTACTGGATAAGTCAGCATCTTAAATGTATTGATTTCTTCAGGTCAGACATCTCAGCAGGAGTTTTTTTCCCTGCAAGCTCAGAAATTCCTGTTAGCAAAGGATTTTTCAAATGGGCTGATCAGTTTGCAACAGGAAATGCTCTTCTGAAAAAAAGTGTATTTCTAAAAACAGGCCTTTTCGATCGTCAGTTTGAAAAGCAGCGAAGTGGTGACGGAGAATATGGACTTAGATGCTACCTGACGGGATTTGTCAGTGTGTCAAACCCGTTTGCATATTGCAGAGACGTAAAAGCACCCACAGGAGGTCTGAGAGAACAGGGAAGCTGGGACTCGTTCAGACCAACAAGGTTTTTTGCTCCTCGTCCCGTACCAAGTGTATTATACCTGTCAAGAAAATACTTCGGCAACCACATCTCAATGCTTATGCTCCTGTTTTCAGTCCCCGGTTCAGTAATTCCATACAAATATAAATCCAAAAAATGGCTGAAATTAGTTGCAGGTATTTCATTGATTTTAATCTGGCCTGTTTTATTATTTCAGGTCCTTTTCGCCTGGTCAAAGGCAACTGATAAATTAAATGCCGGGCCGCTTATTGAAAAACCTATGAACTAATTACATGAATTCTTTGTTGCCTGCATGAAGATTCTAGTAGTCTCATCTGAATTTCCTCCCGGACCCGGGGGCATTGGTCGCCATGCGGCAGACCTTACCCTTGCGCTGGCCTGCAAAGGTTACACCGTTAATGTATATTCAAACTTAGACTATGCAAACAGAGAAACCGTTCAAAATTTCATAAATGAACTGCATCCTCTGATAAAACTTTATCCTTTCAAAAGAGCAGGAATATTCACCTACCCACTTAGGATAATTAAAATTTTAAATGCAGTACGGAAAGAAAGCTATAACCGCCTTGTTTTCACAGGTAAGTTTCCTCTGTGGATTGGTGCAATTATTAAGGTTCTGTATGGCAAGCGAAAAAATATTGAATTCTTTGTTCATGGAAGTGAAATAAATCCAGGAGGCATATTCAGCTTGACACTTACTCATTGGGCTCTTTATAAAGCAGATGTAATCTGGGCTGTTTCAAAATTCTCAAGATCAATTCTCCCTGAAAAGATCAAAAACAAAAAAGAAATAAAAATTCTGCCGAATGGCATACACCCTCATCAATGGCCTTCGCCCGATACAATCGATCATTATTCCGGATGGAAAGGATATCCGAAACTTCTTACAGTTGGAAGTATATCTCCGCGCAAGGGACAACATCGTGTAATAAAGGCTTTACCAGAATTGATTGAAAAATTCCCGGATATACATTACCACATCGTGGGCATGGATTCAAATGCTGGTTACCTGAGGGACCTTATAAATAAATTAAAACTTAATGATTTTGTAACGCTTCATGGGTTCGTGGCTGATAAAAAAGATCTTGCAAGTGCATATAAAACCTGTGACATTTTTATCATGCTTAGTGAAAATCAGACTGATGGCGATGTGGAAGGCTTCGGTATATCAATTCTCGAAGCAAATTTTTACGGACTACCTGCAATAGGTGCATACGGTTGTGGCATTGAAGATGCTATTAAGCCCGGAGTAAATGGAGAACTGGTTGACGGTGACGATTCATCAGAGATTGTAAAGGCAGTTGTAAAAATACTTAACCATAAAAACCAGTACAACCCCGGGCTGAGGGAATGTATAGCGAATCACGACTGGAATATATTAATAAATAATTTTCTTTCTGAATCCTGAATGAAACTTGCCATAATCTCGCATACTGAGCACTATATAGATAGTGATGATCAAATTAGAGGTTGGGGGCCGACCATAAGGGAGATAAATCATCTTGCTCCTCACTTTGAAAAAATTTTTCATGTTGCATGTCTGCATAAAGGAGTACCTCCGCCCAGTTCATTAAGATACACCGGTGATAACATAGAATTTATTCCAATCCCTCCTTCAGGAGGCAATAACTTTATTGCTAAATTATCAGTTTTGCAAACCGTGCCTGCAGTTCTTAAAACAGTAATTAAAGTTATCAGTCAGGTGGATTATTTTCAGCTTAGGCTGCCAACAGGCTTTGGAAATTACCTGCTGCCCTGGCTTAGTATTTTTAGGCCAAAAGCAAAGATATGGATTAAATACGCAGGCAACTGGGCACAGAAAAACCCGCCGCTGGGTTATGCCTTTCAAAAGTGGTTTTTAAAGAATAATTTCCTGAAATGTAAGGTGACCATCAATGGCCGTTGGCCAAACCAGCCAGAGCATTGCATCTCGTTTGAAAATCCATGCATTACAGAAGATGAGAGGATTGAAGGAGAAAAAGCCCTGAAATCAAAGAATTATAATGGCATCCTTGATTTTGTTTTTGTCGGTAGTTTAACTGAATCCAAAGGTGTCGGGCGGATTATAGAAGCATTCCGGCAATTAAAAAATGAAACCAGGGTAGGAATGTTGCACTTTGTCGGAGACGGGCCAGAAAGGGGAAAATATGAGAAGGTTGCCAGCGGATCTGGCCTAAATTGCCGATTTTACGGTTTTCTGCCCAGGGAAGAAGTCAATAAGGTACTTTCACTAGCTCATGTTCTTCTTTTACCCTCTGCATCCGAAGGATTACCAAAGGTAATTGCTGAGGGTGCAAATTATGGCTGTATACCCGTAGTGTCAGATGTATCAAGCATACCCCAATATGTTAAAGACAAATTCAATGGATTTGTTATGTCGTCTCTGGATACGGAAGGATTAGTAAAATCTATCAGGGAATTACTTGAAACTGACGAGTTGGTTTTGAAAAAAATTGCCTGTAATGCTTACAATATGGGTGAAAAATTTACATATTCATATTACCTTAACAGGATAAAAGAGGAAATAATCAACAGCTCTATTTAAACCTCGGGTACAGTTGAGGATACTGCCTCACTCCTTGCCGGAGCCGATTGCGGAGTTCTCAGTTCAGTTTCAGAAGGACTTCCGGTTGCTCTGCTTGAGTACGGAATGGCCGGACTGCCCGTAGTTGTAACTGATGTAGGGCAATGTGCAGAGGTTGTTGACCATGGAAAGTACGCAAGGCTGGTTTCACCCGGCGATGCCAAAGGGCTTGCTGATGCATTGTATCGGATTATCATGAACGGTTCAGAAGCCTGCTCAATGGGGAAAAGTTTCCGTGAATATGTTGTAAACAATTATGGACCAGGGAAATTCATGAGTGAATATGCAGGCTTGCTAAATACGATAACCTAATAATGATCAGATACATTCTCAATAGCAGAACAAATCTTTTCTGGCTGCTGTTTCATGCGGCGCTCGGAGCGGTCAGCATAATCACTCCCTGGGTGCTTATTGTCTGGTTTTATATTGTACTGTTTACATCTGCTCCTGTAATTTTAAAATTAAACGAAAATCATTTTCTAATTTTTACTTCACTTATTGCATACCTTGTTTCATTCGAGCTTCTTGGAAGAATGGCGAAGGCTTCCCCGTTTATTCCCTGGGAGACTGGCAAATACATGCTCTTCATCCTTCTGATGGCAGGCATTTTAATCAGATACCACAGAGGTAAAATTGGACTGGTATTATTGCTGCTGCTGCTGCCGTCAGTGTTTTTTGATAAATCGGGACAGGTATATTTTAAGAACGTAGTTTTTAACCTGCTAGGACCTGTAAATGTTGCTCTTGCTGTTATATATTTTAAAAACCAGGAAGTATCAAAAGAAGAACTTGTATCTCTTCTAAGGCTTATAGCATTGCCGGCCATTTCTGTGTTGTCGTTTGTTATTATAAAAACACCTGATTTTGAAAATGTGGAATTCGAACTTGGATCTAATTTTCAGACATCAGGAGGATTCGGGTCAAACCAGGTCTCAACCATACTGGGTCTGGGAACATTACTCGCTTATATTTTCTGGAGGAACAGGTGGAACCTTACCGGATACCGGTGGCTTGATTTTATTTTGACTATAATGTTTGCATTAAGAGGTTTACTGACCTTTTCAAGGGGTGGAATGATAGGCGGTGCGTTAGCTATTCTGACTCTGATCTATTTCGAAACAGGCGAAAGCGAATTCGGCTGGAAGTATAAAAAGGCTGTTTTTAACACTATTAAAGCAATTCCGGTCATTCTTATATTCTTTCTTGTCTTTAATTATGCCAATAAAGTTTCAGGCGGTAATCTTGCACTGCGGTACCAGGGAGAAACGCCTGGCACACTTGCTGGCTATAAGAAAAAGACAGCCAATGTTTTCTTTTCAAACAGGGTGAATGTTTTCCTTGATGATATGAATCTCTGGAAAGAGCATCCGGTTTTTGGTGTTGGTGTGGGCGCTTCCATGTATATGAGGGATAATACCCGCCGAATAGCCTCTCATGTAGAACTAAGCAGACTGCTTTCAGAACACGGCTTGCCCGGGGCAGTATTCTTTATAGTACTTTGCATATTGGGTTACAAAATCTATAAACAGGCACTTTGGTCATCATCAGGCAAGATATTGATAGCTTTATTCATCCTCGCATTGTTTACAACTTTTCATTCATCAATGAGAACATACATGACTCCACTGCTGACAGGATTATCAATGCTTACCGTATACGAAAATTCAGACGGGGATCAGTTTTGAAATCGCTTTTATACATAGGCAACAAGCTTTCCGGTTACGGATATACTCCCGGGGTTATTGATACCCTTGGCCCCCAGCTTGAAGCCGAAGGGTATAAAGTATTTTATGCCGGCACATATAAAAACAAAATTTTACGTCTGCTGGAAATGCTCTTCAAAACTCTTACCACCGGCAGGAGGGTTGACTATATTCTTATAGATACATACAGCACATCAGCTTTCTGGTATGCTTATCTTACGGGAAAGGTTGCTAAATTTATTGGTACAAAATATATTCCGGTTTTACACGGAGGTGATTTACCGGCACGTCTGAAGAAATCCCCGGGAGCATGCAGAAAACTTTTCGGAAACTCACATATCAACGTGGCTGTATCAGGTTATCTAAAGTGTGAGTTTGAGAAATCAGGTTACAGAACCGAGCTGATACCGAACAGCATAGATATTTCATTATACCCTTTTAAGAAAAGAGAAAAGCCTTGTCCGAGTCTTTTGTGGGTTAGAACATTTCACAGGATTTACAATCCTCTTATGGCTGCGGATGTTCTTTCTGAACTCAAGAAAAAATACCCTGAGGCCACCCTCTGCATGGTTGGACCGGATAAGGATGGTTCAATGAAATCCTTTGCTGATTATATTGAAAAGAAAGGAATAAAAGATTCGGTAAAAATTACCGGAAAGTTATCCAAGGAGGAATGGATACAACTTTCCGAAAACTATGACATTTTCCTAAATACAACCAATTACGACAATACACCGGTAAGTGTAATTGAGGCAATGGCAATTGGTTTGCCTGTTGTGTCAACAAACCCGGGCGGTATTCCTTACCTTTTGCAGGATAACCACGATGCCCTTCTTGTGAAACCGGTAGATTATATGGAAATGACCGGTAAAATAATACAACTCATGGAAAACCAAAACCTGGCATTAGAAATTACAATAAATGCCAGGAAAAAAGCGGAAGGTTTTAACTGGCAAACTAAAGTTAAACAAAAATGGCTTGAACTTCTAAAGTGAATACACATTTTACAAATAAAATACCTGATGACATATAATAAAATTCTTGAAAGAGTTATTTTGCCTGCCGGGGACCTTATTCTCGGTACCAAATTTATGGAAGAACTTGACAAATGGCGTGAAATTTCAAAATTTGGCGAAAACCAACTTTCTGAGCTTTCAATACTGAATTTAAATCGACTGCTAGAATTTTCTACTGAAAATGTGCCTTTTTATAAGAAGCTTCGTATAAAAAAGTCATCGGATCCGGAACAATGGATTAAAAGATTTCCTGTGGTTTCAAAAACAGACTATAACAGTAATATTAATGATTTCATTTCATGCACAAAATCAAAACTGATTGCCAGTTACAGCAGCGGCTCGTCAGGTGTTCAGGGTATTGTGTATATGAATAAACATGAGCAATCTATATCACAGGCAGTTCAGACAATGTTCTGGGAATGGAGCGGTTATTACCCTGGCAAACCATTTGTTCAAACTGGAATGACTCCAAATAGGGGTGTAATTAAAACTTTAAAAGATCTGTTTTTCAGAACAAGATACTACAGCGCTTTTAACCTGGACTCCGGTTCGTTGATAAAAATTCTCAGGAAACAGGAAGGTCTTGATAATTATCATCTGGGTGGTTATGCTTCTTCAATATACTTGCTTGCTAAAACTGCTGTTGATTATGGCATTAAAGATGTTCATTTTGACGCGGTAATAAGCTGGGGTGACAAAATGTTTCCTCATTATCGTAAAATGATAGCAAAAGCTTTTAATTGCAAGGTTTTCGATACTTATGGTACCACTGAAGGAACAATGATAGCTGCTCAGAAGGACCTTGATTATTATTATATTATTTCACCGCATGTTTACCTGGAATTACTTGACGATAATGGTAATGAAGTCCAGGATGGAGAAATAGGTAATGTCGTTGTAACACGGCTTGATTGCTATTCAATGCCACTTATACGATACAGAAACGGTGATTTGGCAATAAAACTTCCAAAGAAAAAATATCCTGAAAAGCGTGATTTATTCTTTCCTCTTCTCGAAAAAATAATAGGAAGAGATACAGATATTGTTTACACTTCTTCGGGAAAATATATGATTGTCCATTTTTTTACTGGTATATTTGAGCATGTTCCTGAAATAAAACAATTTAAAATAATACAATATGATATGGAGTCAATTGATATAGAATATATTCCGGGCGAAAACTTTAAAAATAAAATTATTGAACAAATTGAAAATAAAATATTTGAATATCTGGAAGAAGAAATCATAATTAATTGGCATAAGGTTAATTACATAAAACCAACTCCTTCAGGAAAGCCACAGATTATAGAATCTTATATTAAAAAGCAACATGCAGCCTTAATCTTAAATAAAAATAAATAAGCAAAAAATATTGATAATGTTATATGAAATAGTATTAGTAACTATAATTATTCCCTGTTTCAACGAAGAAAAGTACATGTCACGTTGTCTTAATTCAGTTATTGCTCAGGATTATCCAAAAGATAAACTTGAAATTTTAATAATTGATGGATTGAGCACTGATAAAACAAGGGCAATTATTAAGGAATATCAGAACAATTATGAATTTATAAAATTGATTGATAACCCCAATAGAACAGCTCCTTATGCATTAAACAGAGGCATTATGGAATCAAAGGGTAGGGTTATTGTACGACTAGATGCACATTGCGTTTATCCGAAAAATTATTTAACTGTTCTTACAGAAAAGCTTAAAGAACTGGATGCAGATAATGTAGGTGGTGTATTGAATACTTTATCGGGAGGCAATAATAAAATCTGTCAGGCAATTGCTTTAGGTTCAAGTCATATTTTCGGGGTTGGTAATTCTTATTTCAGAACCGGTGCGAAAGAGATTAAAGAGGTTGACACAGTACCTTTTGGCTGTTACAGAAGGGATGTTTTTGATAAAATAGGTTTGTTTGATACAGATTTGATACGCAACCAGGATGATGAATTCAATGCGAGAATTAAAAGAAACGGTGGTAAAATTTACCTGATACCAGAAGTAAGAATAGATTATTACGCTCGCGACTCACTTTCAAAAATGATGGCCATGTTTTATCAATACGGTCTTTTCAAACCACTCGTTAATAAGAAAATTGGTGCTCCTGCAACTTTCAGGCAGCTTGTACCCCCAATATTTGTGGCAGGTTTATTAGCAGGCCTGGGTTTTAGTATTTTTAGTAAAAAGATATTTTTGATTTATTGTACTATTCTAATTTTGTATTTTTTGCTTTCACTCGGGTTTTCGGTTGCAGAAAGCATTAAAAGAAAAAATATATCTCTGATATATCTTTTACCTGTTGTATTCTTCTTAATTCATTTAAGCTACGGAGCAGGGTATATAGAAGGTCTAATAAGATTTATTATTCTAAATAAAAAACCACAACCTGTGGAAATAAACAGATAAAAACTAAAATTTTAAAAATTGGTCATTAAAAACACGGATAGAGATGATTTAAAAAATGTTGCTGGTTGCCATAAAAAGGCATTTCCTCAATCTTTGTCATCAAAACTGCGAACAAGCTATTGTATAAAGATGCTATCATTTTATTTGGAGGACAGCAGGGGAATACTTTTTCATATCAAAGAAGGCAATAAAATTATAGGTTATTGCGGAGGTCTCAGAAGAAATGACCTTAACAAACCCGGTTCTGCAACCAGCATGATTCAGTTTACATTCAAGGCTTTGATTTTTAATCTGTTAAAAAAACCCTGGCTTCTCTTTCACCCGGAAATTGTAAATAACATTCCTCTTATTATCAGGAATCTTAAACTAAGGTTTTTCAGGCATTCAGTATCAAAAGCTAAAATAGCAGGAGGAACCGGCCAGACTTTTATCCCTTCAATGGGTCTGGTTGTTATCGGCGTGGACCCTGAATACCAGGGGAAGGGTTATGGTTCATTCCTTCTTAAGGAATTTGAAAAAAGAGCACGTGACGAGGGTTTTCAGCTAATGCATCTCAGCGTAAGAAAAGACAATATACAGGCAATTTCAGCCTATAAGAAGAATGGCTGGCTTGTTGCACATGAAGGGAAAAAAGAACTTTCAATGTATAAGGAAATCACCTGAGATAATTTGAACCTCAATGGAATGTATTTTTAATGACTAAACGTTTATTTGATATCCTTGCTGCTTTCACAGGTCTATTAATCTTATCTCCGGTTATTATTCTAACTTGCATTCTTATTAAAGTCACAATGCCTGGACCTGTCTTTTTTATTCAGAATCGCGTAGGCAGGAATAGAAAGGAGTTCAAAATGATTAAGTTCCGAACCATGTCGGTTAAACACGGAACTGATAAGGATCAGTTCGATGCTGGTAATACGTCACGCATCACCCGACTGGGTAAATTCCTCCGAAAAACAAAACTGGACGAAATACCCCAGCTCATTAATGTCCTTAAAGGCGATATGTCAATCGTTGGTCCAAGGCCCGAAGTAAAAAGCTGGACAAAAGTCTATCCCGAAAAATGGGCAATAGTGCATACGGTAAAACCGGGTATTACCGATAATGCTTCAATATTGTTCCGCAACGAGGAAGAGATTCTTGCAGAATCACCCAGCCCTGAATCCACTTACAGTAACGAAATTCTGCCACAAAAGCTTGATTTATACATTGATTATGTTCATAACCATTCATTATGGCGTGATATTATTATTATTTTCCGGACAATAAAGGAAATTCTACTGAAATGACTAAAAAGTCTTTTATCCCGTTCTCGCGCGTGCCTATTAATGACAATGAGCTGAAATATATTAAAGAGGTACTCGACAGCGGCTGGCTCACAACAGCCGGCAAAGCACGTTTATTCGAACTTAAATTTTCTGAATTTATTGGTGCACAATATGCTTGCGCAGTCAGCTCCTGCACCGCAGCTCTGCACCTTGGAATCGAGGCTCTTAAAGTAAAGCCCGGCGATAAAGTATTCGTTCAGTCAATGACTTTTACAGGCTCAGCAGAAGTAATCAGATATCTTGGGGCTCACCCTGTTTTTGTCGATATCGAATATGGCACCAACCTTATTACACCTGAAATATTAACCGATGCAATCAGAAAACACCCTGATGTGAAACATCTTGTAATTGTCCATTATGGAGGACAGTCAGCCCAGATGATTTCCGAAAATGGTAACGGTATTCTTGATATCTGCCACAAAAACGGTATCAGAATACTCGAAGATGCTGCCCATGCCTTCCCAAGCAGGCTGAATGGCAGATATGTTGGCACTTTCGGCGACATAACCTGTTTCAGCTTTTATGCAAACAAGACAATTACAACCGGTGAAGGCGGAATGGTCGTCACTGATAATCATGAATTTTATAAAAGAGTAAAAATAATGCGCCTTCACGGTATTAACCGCGACATATGGGACCGTTTCACATCCATTAAACCTTCATGGGAATATGATGTTGTGGATGCAGGCTATAAATATAATATGTCGGATGTAAATGCAGCCATAGGCCTTGCACAGCTCGAAAAAGCCGAAATTAACCGTAAAGAGAGACAGCGTGTTGCCCAGTATTATTATAAACATCTCGAAGGCATTGAATCCATCGACCTGCCTGTGTGTAAAGTACCTTATGAGGACCATTCATGGCATCTTTTTCCAATTGTGCTTAATGAAAAGTCAAAAATCGGGCGGAAAGAGTTTATTGAAAAACTGTCGATAGCAGGAATCGGTACTTCCGTACATTATAAACCCCTGCACCACATGACGTACTACAGGGAGAAATACAACCTTAAACCCGAAGATTTTCCAAATACCGAAAAGACATGGCGGGGAAATGTATCACTGCCCATCTATCCTCAACTTTCTGAAGAGGAGATGGAAAGAATTGTAAATGAGATTAAGAGGCTGGTGGAATGTTAGAACAGGTGGCATAAGGTAAATATCTTATCTCATTCCTGCAAAATTATGCCCATTCCTTAAATCTTATTATCTGCTTTATTCTTGTTAAAATGCCATCTCGTTCCATTATAATCCTGATCGTATCTCTCATGCTGATAGCAATATTCTACACAATAGCTTTTCTTAATGCCGGCAGATGGCTCATAAAGAACGACAGTCCGGTTAATGGCGACGCCATCGTTCTGCTTACCGGCTCAATAGCCGACAGGGTGCTTGAAACTGCGGATAGATTCAATGAAGGAACTGCCGGCAGGATAATTATTGTCACCGAAAGCATGGGAGAATATAAAATCCTTGAGGAAAAAGGCGTGAGTCTGATAAGCAGTACAAACCAGATTTGTAATTCTCTAGCTGCACTGGGAGTGCCTTCCGGCAGTATCACAATCCTTCCCGGTGATGCTGAAAGCACGATGGAAGAAGCATTGGTTATTGATAAATATCTCACCGGCCAGAACGCCATCGATACAATAATACTGGTATCATCAAAAACACATACCCGAAGAGCTTCAATGATTTTCAACCACGTCCTGCGTAAGTCAGGCAAAAATGTTACAGTACTCTGCAGTCCAAGCAGGTACACCGGTTTCAACGCTTCCCGTTGGTGGATGAAAAAGGAAGATATCCAGGATGTCGTGCTGGAATATGTGAAACTTGCGAGCTTCGTGTTGTTCGAGAAAGAATGAACTCGGCTGTTGTAAAAGTCGTGCTGTGTCAGCCGAAGCCTTCTTTGGCCACAGTAACCGAAGGTGAAGTTGGTGGCTTAGGCTGACAGTCTTGTTGAGCACCAGAACGCGGGGCGACAATCCCGATATCACATCATCTCAGAGACGCTAAGCAAATGACTATCAAATGACAGCCGCAGGCTGAATGACGCGAAGCAAATGACCACTTAATGACGGGCGAAGCCCTAATGACTACTGAATGTCGAAGCGAAGCGGAGATCCCGATAGCGTAGCGTATCGGGAACAGGTGAAGCGAATGTTACAGTCCCGGCCTGCCGGGGCGACAATCCCGATAGCGTAGCGTATCGGGAACGCACCGACAGCAGTGAGGTGCAAATAAACTCTGAAAAAATTTACAATGAAACCCCGCTTCCCACTTGGTGATGTAATTATACGCCTGGTCGACTCTGCCCGTAAAGTTGAGAGACCTGAATATGCAGACAGTTTATGGCAGATGAATCAGCATGAATTTGCCATGCAGGTTGACGGAGTTGGTAGTTTTTATGCCTGTAATGGAAATGAAGTTGAATATTCTCCTCTTCCATCTGCTACCCCGGAATCAGTTGAGCTTTACCTTAACGGTTCCGTATATGGTGCCATACTCCATCAGAGAAAAATACTTCCCATGCATGGAAGCAGTTTTATTTACAATAATATTGGCATAATGGTCTGCGGAGAATCAGGCACAGGAAAATCGGCCTTAACGGCTGCATTCTGTGCTGACG
The DNA here is from genome assembly GCA_964514725.1 of uncultured Rikenellaceae bacterium. Taxonomy (GTDB): domain Bacteria; phylum Bacteroidota; class Bacteroidia; order Bacteroidales; family VadinHA17; genus LD21. Next base: position 359,472 of record CAZEUL010000002.1, on the reverse strand, counting down.
GTGCTATATTTCTTACAGATGACGTGACACCGGTTGTTTTTAAAGAAGGCAAACCTTTTATACTTGCATTATCCGACAGGATTAAACTGTGGGGGAATACCTTCGAACAGCTTGGCATTCCAAAGGAAGGGCTCAGAAAAATTGATCCTGAGACCGACAAATTCTATTTTCCTGTCGAAAAAGGAAATTTCAGTATTTTCCCACTGAATTGCATATATATAATTAATATCCATGACAAAAACGAAATAGCTTTTGATCGGCTGACTGGTGCATCAAAATTTACAACACTGCGGAATGAAATATACAGATGGGAATACCTTGCAGGAATGCCTGAAAACGAGACTGTATATTTCAGGAAACTCTGCGATATTGCTGAGAACGTGAAAATTTCAATAGTCCGGAGATCACCTGACATCCCGGTCATGAAATTAATGACCGCTATAAAAAATGATTTGTATTACTGTATCTGAAATGACAGAATGAGAACTTCGTTCAGAAGTGCTGAAATGAATCTTTTACATCAGTCTGCAAGGCTTGATGATCCTGATGACGCGATTAAGGAAGCTGAAAGGATAATCGGTTCAGGGAGAATTAAATGGGACGATCTTTACATTATGGCCGACTTTCACTGCATAAAGCCGCAAGTTACATCAATGTTAAAGAAACTTCCTGATGGATTTGTGCCTGAGGGTGTCAGCAACAGGTTCAGTGAAGCCGGCAGAAATAATATTTTTCAGCAGTTACAGAACGCCGGGGAGTTTCTCAAGGTAAAACATTTACTTGATGAGGCAGGCATTAAGGCTGTGCCGTTCAAAGGTTTCTGGTTTGATTACGATCTTTATGGAAATCTGGGAAATCGCGAGTCGAGCGACATAGATGTCTTCATTGACATTAAAGACCTTGAAAGGATAAAACCGGTAATGCATTCTGCCGGCTACCAGACGCAGGGAACCCTTCTGGAGCTCACTGATGAATATATAAGGAACGAACTGGCTGAGTATAACTTCAATAAATATGACGGAGAGGCCCGCCTGGCACATGTTGAATTTCACTGGAGGATAGGGCTCAGGGCATACCGTATGAACATAAATATGTCAGACCTGGAATCACAGATAAAAAACTCTGTATTTCAGAACAGGGAGCTGGAAGTGTTTTCTCCGTCAGCAAACCTGCTACTTGCTGTTATGCACCATGGAGGCAAAGACAGGTATATCAAAATAAAAGATATAATTGACATTGCCCTTTTGATCAGAAAGTACCGGAATGATACCGACTGGAACTGGCTGCTGTCTAAGGCAAAAGAATTCAATGTAAGCACTCTTGTTTTTCTGGGAGCAAGGCTGGCGTCAATTCTTACAGGAATAGAAATACCATCGGAAATAAGGGAAAAAACTTTTTCGGCAGGTACCGGTAAACTTGCAGAAAAATGCCTGATAAGAATGGAATTACCTCCAGCCAGATGGTTCAGTTTCAATGATGAGATGAATGGATGGTTCTTCAAAATCAGAACAAGGGATGGACTGAAGATAAAATCATGGTTATCATACTATACAATCAGGAAAATAATTTTGCCGCATTTGGTACCTTTGCGTTGGAGATATCTTTTCTTCAACAGGAAAATAAAAGTCAAACCGGTGTGACATGAGTGCTATATTTGGCATAATAGATTTTGAAGGACGTCCTTTAAAAGAAGAGTGGATAAAGTCGATGCAGGCCGATCTGGCGCATCGCGGGCCCGATGGTCAGGGTTTGTACCGTGAGCCTTCGGTTGCATTGGGGCACATGTTGTTGCAGGTTACCCCTGAGTCTGTCTATGATAAGTCTCCCTATGAAGAGGACGGATTAGTTATCACGGCCAATGCACGTCTTGATGAACGTGAAGCCATCATGGACCGTCTGGATATACCAAAAGAAGAAAGAGATAAAATTACTGATCCTCTCCTTCTCTTGCGTTCATTCAAAAAATACGGCAAAGATTTCGTTAAGGACATTTACGGGGATTTTGCGTTTGCAATATGGGATAAGAATAAGAGGGAACTGTTTTGTGCAAGAGACCAAATGGGGGTGAAACCGTTTCTGTATTACCACAAAGATGGACGGTTTGTTTTTTCGACTGAGATTAAATCACTAGTTAAAATGCCATTTATTGATGCGAAGCTTGACAATAATGTTCTAAAACAAATAGAATTCTTAATTAATCCTAAACAACACTTGACGATCTGGGAGAATATTTACAGATTAAAGCAGGCTCAAACGCTTATCATTTCTAAGGTTAGATTCGAAATTAAACGATACTGGTTACCAAGGTATAATAGAAACAATAATTTAAAATCTTCCTCTGAAGCTGCGTTTTTGTTATTAGATATTCTTAATACAGTTATTTCTGATCATACTAGGGCAATAGGAACAATTGGAAGTCACTTAAGTGGAGGACTGGATTCGAGTACTATTACCTGCCTAGTAGCAAGAAAACTTTTAAAAGAAGGAAAAGAAGTTTTGACCGTTTCATCAGTACTTAGTTCTGTATTTGACCATAATGTAATTACTGATGAGAGAAGATATATTCAATCGATCATTTTACAGGAATCAAATATTAAATCCATTTTAATTGAACACACAGACCTTGAATTTCTAAGGAATGTATATTTAAAATTTGATCAAGAATATGGACCAATTAAAGTTTTTCATTATTTGGATGATGAAATTAATAAACACTTTAAATCGAACCATGTTAGACGAGTGTTATCTGGTTATATGGGAGATGAGACTATTTCTAATGGAACAATAAATCCTTTACCATACTTATTAATAAATGGTAGATTTCTTAAGTTTATTGAATTGCTAAAATTAATCCGGAGAAACTCAAAAATTACATATTTAAATATACTAAAAAAGCAATTTTTCCCGCTTTTGATTCCAAAGTCATTAGAAATTTATCATAAACAAAAAGCTGAAGACCTTGAATGGAGTTTTAATAAATGGCCGTTTTACCTTGATCAAAATGATTTATATATGATACGCAATGAAAAAAAGAAACAATTAAAAATAAAGCAAAATTTATTTGATTTATCAAATGAAATATTTTCAATTGATGTTGAAAATGTAGATGAAGGATGGGACTGTAGTCTAGCTCATTATGATATAGAAATGACTTACCCATTTATTGATAGGCGAATAATTGAATTCTTACTTATTATGCCAATAGAGTATTTCTATTCTGATGGGCTTAAGAGGGGATTAATTAGGAAAACTATGAAAGATATTATTCCAGAAAATATTAGATTACGGAAAGATAAAGGTTTTTATTCTCCAGCTTATAATTTTATATTTCATAATGATATTGAAAAAATTAAAGAAACATTAATGTTTAATGATAATAGTATTCGAAATAAAAATCATTTTAATATTATTAAAATAATAAATTTGTTTGAAGAAATAGAAAAAAGTTCTAATTTTGACATTAATAATACTCTTGTCCAATATTGGAGTTTATTAGCTCTTTTTCGAATATGGTTGTCAAATTTTAATTCGAAAGAAAAATTATATGAAAAATAAAATTAAAAAATCCTGGAACAGACCTCATGCAAAAAGTATTTCCATAAAACACACATCTAAAGTATCAGGTAGTGTAGACAATTGGCCAGGGCACGGAGGAGGACAGGGATGGAAACCATCCTAACTGTTTTTGATCAGCTTCTTATATTTACGTATAATTTAAACCTAGACAATACTAAATAATCATACCAAAGGTAATTTGGATTTTTTGTTTTTAATGTAATGTATTGATTATTTAATTCAGGTATTTAATCTTTTCTTGATATTCTTAATAAGCTAGCTTGAAATTTAGTATGCTTGACTAGGTTTAGTACAGGAAACAGAATGAAGAGCTTGAAGAAAATTAAGAAAAATGGTTTAATCTAATATTCATCCCAAAATATCACGACTATTTTTTTTAAAGACTCGGAATAATCCACATGAGTTACTAGTTTTTCGATTTTGCTTACTAAAAAGAGGTCTGTCCCTTTCAATCATATTATTATCTACCGGAAGAGGAAAATATTTACTGGCTAATCTGGTTTCAAAAAAATTAAAATCACACTGGTCAATAATTAGCAATCCACCATTTTTAAGTTTTGAATCCAGCATAATTAACTGCTCTTCAAATTGATGAAACGAGTATTTTGATGAATACTCATTATTCGGATTGCTCCTGTTCTCGGGATGCTGAAAAACAGCAAGACAAAAAATTGCATCAAAATCCTTTTGGCTTTGAAATTCCTTCGAAAGAGCATGAATGAACAGATATCTTTTATCCGGATCTTTTTCCTTGCATTTTTTTATACACCACCTGCTTATATCAGTACCTACAATAGTAGCTTCAGGCATATACTCTCCAAGTGAGAAGACTTCTTCACCTGTTGAACAACCGAATGAAAGGATTTTTGGTGCCGGCCTGTCCCTGAAATAATCCCTGCAAATGCTGAACAAATCAGGATATCGGTCTGGTTCAGTATAATGAGAAACCTGATGAAAATGTTTCCTGTACAGAATCCTTGAAATAACCTGCTCCCGGAAGGAGCTTTTAAATATAAACCGCAATGAATTTAATCCGGATATATTTATAACATAGAATTGCCTCAGAAACCAATTCTCTGAATTTTTAAACCTTTGGATCTTATTTATGTATTCACTCAATAATTTCATATACAAATATAAAACATTTAATTTCAGCATTTAGGATCAACCAATTTTCCAGATAAATGGAGTAATCATTTCATTTTTCTGAAAAATTAACACACATTTGCATAAACTGTTATAATGAAATAGTTCTTATCACTTATTTTGACACAAAAGTTGCAATATATTTTCAAGTTCATTTTAATTATTTAGTCTCCGGATGATGGATCAAAAATGGAACATAAATTCAAACGTTTTATACAGCCTTATTGAAAATGAAGCTGTATTGATGAGCATAGAGGAAGGGTACTATTATGCCCTGGATCCTGTCGGCACATCCATTTGGAACATTCTTACAAAACATCCATCAACACTTGAAGAACTCGCCACACAACTCATGGAAGAATACGACGTCGACAAAGAGACCTGTATGAAGGATGTTCAGGATTTCATTGACGATATGGCCTCAAAAAAACTAATAATACCTGTCGAACAGGAAAATCCACCTGAAAAGTGATACGTTTTTTCCCACGACACAGACTTACAGGAGAAGAGCTTTCACTGATACCGGAAGCTCTTTTTTATCTGATACTGGAGCGGATCAAGGTCAGTTTTATACCATCTAGGTTCTGGATGCCGAAGACGGGAGTAGGCGTCAGGCGGCAGGCGGCAGGCGGCAGGGCAAAGGGGGATGAAGATGATGGAGCGACTAAGGGACTGAGGGACTTAGAGACTAAGGAACTGAGGGACGAGGATGGAAAACAAGCGCAGAGCTCAGGGCACGGGGCTCAGGGGGAAGAAAAGACAAAAGACCCCTGGTTTAAGACAAAAGATAAAAGGAAAAAGATAAAAGTTGAAAACCAGGCAGAGAAACAGTATTCACAAATCACAAATAACAGACTGCAAGACCGCAGGACTGCAAGACTGCAAGACTTTACAATAGCAAAGGTAGTTAATGGTCTAGCCACCCGCACTCCCTGGAAATCCACATGCCTGGTCAAAGCCCTCGCTGCTTCAAAGATGCTTTCAAAACGACATATCCCCCACTCTATCCATTTCGGGATGAAAAAGAATGATTCGGGGAACTATGAGGCACATGCGTGGGTATCGGCCGGCGGCAGGGTGCTTATCGGCGGGGAAAACGTAGAGGAGTTTAAGGAGGTGGGGAGGTTTGAGGGGTGAGGCGGCAGGCGTCCGGCGAAAGGCTTCAGGCGAAAGGCTTCAGGCGAAAGGCGTGAGAGTAATCGGTAATCGGTAATAAGTAAGCAGTAATCGATAAGAGGTAATACATTACCACCGAATACTGATTACTGAATACCGAATACCTGTTCAATAAGAATTGGTACTCCTAATTCCTGGTTCAAAGTTCGGTACCTATGGCCCAGCCTCGTAGAGGCGTCATATTGGAGAAAGAGGCAAATCACCCACCATATCGGCGCCGGACCGGAATGGTTATTGTGGTACGTGAATTCATTTTCCGGCGAAATCGGAGACGGAAGAATGTTAAGACACGTTAATCTTGCAGTCCTGCAGTCGTGCAGTCGTGCAGTCGTGCAGTCTTACGGTCGGAAATAATGATGTGAAAATCAAGGCTAAAGCTAACAGAAAGAAACTCATTGCCTATTGCCCATTGCCCATCGCCCATCGTCAATCGCCCATTGCCTACTGCCTACCGCCTACCGCCTACCGCTCCCCAGCCTTGTAGAGGCGTCATGTTTGTAGAATTGAGGCAACCCCTACCCTTTCCCGGCGCCGGATAGTAATGTTTAATCCTTTATGCGTCCTGGCTTCAATTGAATGGTAATAAAGCAGGGCAGAGATAGCATAAAAGCAGGCGTAGTATAATCTATTAATTGCTGAATTCCATCTTTCATTCTCGGCAAGAAGCCTGGCATCATTTTATGTGTCAGATGCCCTTTGAAGCCGATAATTTATATAGTCATTCTGGTCTTTAGTCATGGAATGAGAATCCCTTCTTTTTTGATGCTCCTGAATAATGGTGTCATTGAGTATTTACCTTCCCAGTCACTTTTTGAATATACAAAAACTGATATAGGTACTCCAATTTCAAGTTCAACATCAAGGAGATTATGACGAAAGGTCTGTTCTGTCTTTTTATCTACATTTTTGCGATTAAGAAGAATCATCACATCCCAGTCCGAGTCTGGTTTATTATCGCCTCTGGCTCTTGATCCGTAGAGAATTACCTCTGCAGTTTTGTCAATTTCGTTTACTTTCTGCCGAATCAATTGGATAATATGTTTTTTTCTTCCTGACATGCTACAAATTTAATAAAATATTGGAATCAAGGTATCTGCCATGATTCTGCAAATATCAATCAGCAGTAATTTGATTTTATTAGTTAGCGAAGGTGGGATGTGTCAGTGGTGAGGAGTGAGGAGTGAGGAGTGAGGAGTGAGGTGTGAGGTGTGAGGAGTTAGGTGTAAGGTTGTAATCCTGACCCCTGACCCCTGACACCTGACACCTGACCCCTGACCCCTGACACCTGACACCTGACCCCTGACACCTGACTCCTTAGGAATAAGGAATCCCCCACCCTATCGGCGCCGGACCGGAATGGTTATTGTGTGACGTGAATTCATTTTCCGGCGCTGTCGGAGACGAGGTGTTTTCGAGGGGGCGACGGGGCGACGGGGCGACGGGGCGATGGGGCGACTTGGCGATGGGGCGACTTGGCGATGGGGCGACGAGGACACAGTAGTGCAGTCAGGCAGGTCCGAAATAATGACGCACGACGCAAGACACAGGACACAAGAAAAACCAACTTCGGTCTTTGGTCTTCGGTCTTCGGTCTTCGGTCTTCGGTCTCTTGTCTTCAGTCAACATTTCAACCCTTCAACCCTTCAACCCTTCAACTTTTCAACCTTTCAACACTTTCAAGATCTATCCCACGCGCCGCACGTCGAATGCCTGATTCCGGATGCCCTATGCCCGATGCCTGATACCGCACGCCGGATGCCGCACGCCGGATGCACGATACCGCACGCCGGACACCGGACGCCTTTAATTCTTTCAACTTATTATTAGAACAAAAAAAGTTAATCCCGATTCAAATATAGTCTAATTTTGTTTTATTACTGTGCAAAATTAGACTAAATTTGCTTCCATGGAAAACATAAAACGACATATTAAAATTCCTGATACCTCATTTTTCCTCTTCGGGCCAAGAGGAACAGGAAAATCCACATTCGTCAGGGAACTTATAGATGACAAAACGCTTTATATTGACTTTCTTGATCCCGAAACTTTCCGTGCATTTTCAGCATATCCTGAATCGCTGATTAAAACAATTAATGCCGTAAAGCCCGACCTTGTCATTATCGATGAGGTTCAGAAAATTGCACCAATCCTCGATGTTGTTCATAAAATAATTGAAGAAAAAAAGATAAGGTTCATACTTACCGGATCCGGACCCCGGAAATTAAAAAGATCAGGGGCAGACCTGCTTGGAGGAAGGGCAGTGTACAGCAGGATGCATCCGTTTACTGCTGAAGAACTTGGCCACGACTTTTCTTTTGACAAAGCTTTGCTTACAGGACTGATTCCTGTTGTCGAAAGAAGTCCGGATCCTTCAGCAACGCTGTCAGCCTATGTCGATATTTATCTCCGTGAGGAAATACAGGCTGAAGGGCTGGTCAGGAACCTTGGATCTTTTTCCAGATTTCTGGAAATCATGAGCTTTTCACACGGGTCAATACTGAACATAAGCAATATTGCCGCGGAATGCCAGGTTTCAAGAAATATTGTCTCCGGTTATCTTGATATAATGGAAGATCTTCTTCTGATATACCGCCTTCCGGTATTTTCAAAAAGAGCAAAAAGAAAAACGGCTGTCCACCCGAAAATTTATCTTTTTGATAATGGTCTTTACCGCAGACTCAGATACAGGGGCCCTCTCGATATTGAATCTGAAGTTGCCGGACCGGCTCTTGAAGGAATTGTTGGTCAGCATCTCAGGGCATGGGCAGATTACAATGGAACAGGAATAAGTCTGTATTACTGGCGCTCCCTTGCAGGCAATGAGGTGGATTTTATAATTTATGGAGAAAATGCCTTTACAGCTATTGAGGTAAAAAACACAAAAGCCACAAAACCATCCGATTTCAGCGGGCTTAAATCGTTTGGGGACGATTATCCCGAAGCAAATCTTATACTTCTTTACAGGGGAAGCCTTATTTCTCAACACAACAACATTTTGATTTTGCCGGTTGAAAAGTTCCTTGCAAGTCCGGGTAAATTTATCAGGTGTGAGGTGTGAGGGGTGAGGTGTCAGCGAGCGAGCGAGCGACTTGGAGAAGGGGCGAGTCACTTTGGTTTCCGTTCTTCGTTCTTCAGTCTCCGGTCTTCTGCCAGAGATTTTGATTATAATAATGAGAAAAATATATTGATATTTTGAGTAAATTTACTCAAAGTAATGAGTAAATTGTAATAAATGTTTTAAAGATCTGAATTACAGGTAATTAAAAAAAGGATCTATGAACCCCGACGGTCAATTCAGGTGATTTCCGGTCCGCGGCAGGTGGGAAAAACCACCCTCATTAACCAGCTGCTTAGCCGGCTTTCCTTTCCTTATATATATGAAGCCGCTGATGCGGTTCCGGCAGGAAATACCTTATGGATCGATCAGGTGTGGGAAACAGTACGTCTCAAAATGAAAGCTGAGAAAGCTGATCAATACCTTCTGGTACTTGATGAAATCCAAAAAATCCCTAACTGCAGCGAATCTGTCAAAAAGAACTGGGACCGTGATACAAGTGACAAAATTAACATCAAAGCTGTTCTGCTCGGGTCATCCAGACTTCTTCTTCGCCAGGGACTTACAGAATCACTTGCAGGCAGATTCGAGAATATTACCCTTGGTCACTGGTCATTTAATGAAATGCAAAATGCTTTCGGGTGGGATCATGATACCTATGCATGGTTCGGGGGATATCCGGGATCCGCAGAACTGATCGCCAACGAAGACAGATGGAAGAAATATATCCGCGATTCCCTTATTGAAACAAGCATATCAAAAGACATTCTGATGCTTACACGCATCGACAAACCGGCACTGTTAAGAAACCTTTTTGAAACAGGTTGTTTGTATTCCGGTCAAATCCTCTCCTATTCAAAAATGCTTGGACAGCTTCAGGATGCCGGGAATACAACCACTCTTGCCCATTACCTGAATCTTTTAGGGGAAGCAGGACTGATAGGCGGTATAGCCAAGTATTCTTCTTCTCCCGTGAGGACCAGAACTTCCAGCCCTAAGTTCCAGGTATATAATAACGCACTTGTTAGCGCTCAACACAGGCTGAACTATAAAGAAATAAGAAATGATCATGCTTCATGGGGAAGAATTATAGAATCAGCAGTCGGAGCTTATCTTTCAAACGAAGCTTTGAAGGATAGAATTTCGCTTTATTACTGGCGTGAACGTAATGATGAGGTCGACTTTGTTATTGAAAGTGGAGGCAAAATTATAGGCCTGGAAGTAAAGAGCACCTGGTCAGGAAACAAGAGAGGACTTACTGCTTTTCAAAAGAAATTCAATCCGTTGAAAACAATTATAATTGATGACCATATTCTTCCGTGGCATGAATTCATCCGCATTAATCCGGAAGAGCTTTTTTAAGGTGAGTCTTGCAGTCATGCAGTCTTGCGGTCTTGCGGTCTTGCAGTCTTTTGGTCGGAAATAATGATGTGAAAATCAAGGCTAAAGCTAACAGAAAGAAACCAATCGCCCATCACCCTCCACCTGACCCCTGACACCTGACACCTGACACCTGACACCTGACACCTGACGCCTGACACCTGACACCTGACACCTTAGGAATAAGGAATCCCCCACCCTATCGGCGCCGGACCGGAATGTTTATTATGGTACATGAATTCATTTTCCGGCGCAATCTGAGACGGAAGAACGTTGAGACACGTTAGTCTTGCAGTCCTGCAGTCTTGCAGTCGTGCAGTCTTTGTAAAAACTCTGTGAAACTCCGTGAATAACTCCGTGTTGTGCCGCAGGCACACAGTGGTTAGAAGTCTTGCGGTCGTGCAGTCGTGCAGTCCTGCAGTCATATAATTTTCAAATTTTCAAATTAATACCTTTAATCCTTTCACCCATTAAACTGAAAACCGGACCACAACCCACGCCGACCCCCTCACACCGCTAAACGGATATTTTATTTCGTTAATAACATACATTATTATTTGTTAGTATCAAATATATTTATTTGTTTTTATCAAATATTATTGTACATTTGTAACAAATACTAAATGTGATACTTAAATCCGATATAGAAACAATAGTCAGGCATCAGGCAGATATAATAAACTCAACTGATGCAGGATTAAGACGCGAGGCTCTTTCAGAGCTTCCTGAACTGTCGGGTCATGCACTTATCATAACCGGCATCAGACGCTGCGGCAAGAGCACTCTTCTGTATCAGATGATAAAAGACTTATATCCCGATGGATTTTATCTTAATTTCGACGATAACCGATTATACGGATTCGAAAATAACGACTTCCGTCGTCTCGATGATTTGATATCCGGATCGGGTAAAAAAATACTTTTTTTTGATGAGATACAGGTGGTAGATGGCTGGGAAAGATATGTCCGCCAGAAACTCGATGAAAAATATAAAGTCGTAATCACAGGTTCAAATGCTTCGATGCTGAGCCATGAATTGGGGACTAAATTAACCGGCCGTCATATCTCAAAGGAATTATTCCCATTTTCGTACAGGGAATTCCTGCAATTCACAGGCTCGGTTCAAAATGAAAATTCCTTTTCGGAATATATGTCATCGGGCGGATTCCCTGAATTTCTCAAACAGAACCGCGAAGAAATCCTCTCGGGCCTTTTTGATGATATTCTTATAAGGGATATAGTTGTCAGATATGGTATCAGGGATATTAAAGGATTGCAGAATCTAGCACTTTTGCTTATATCAAATCCGGGTACTCTGGTAACTGCCGGCAAACTAAAGCAAACCGCAGGAATATCGGCGACAAGTACCGTGCTTGAATATTTTTCCCATTTCAGCTCATCGTACCTTTTCAACTTTATCCCTAAATTCAGCTATTCCATAAGATCACAGATGACAAATCCACGGAAAGTATATGCTGCTGATACCGGACTTATCACAGCAAATTCACTGTCTTTTTCCGGTGATAAGGGCCGCAGACTGGAAAATATTGTCCATAACCATATCAGGGCACATCATACAAATATCTTCTACTGGTCTGAGAAAAATGAATGCGATTTTGTCGTCATCAGGAAAGGGAAAAAACCGTTACTTCTCCAGGTATGTTATGATCTTAACATGGATAATCTCGACAGAGAGATCGCCGGAATCACAGAAGCAGCAAGGTTCTTCACTGTCAAAGAAGGCACTATCATCACATTTGATCAGTCGGATAAGTTCTCGAATGACGGAATCAGGATCAATGCTGTGCCGGCAGGTGAGTTTCTGACAGGGAAGATGTGGTGGTGAGGCGTGAGTCTAAAAGTCTTGCGGTCTTGCGGTCTTGCGGTCATGCAGTCGTGAAACTATAAAAATTTGCAACTTTGGAAACTCTGTGAAACTCCGTGAATAACTCCGTGTTGTGCCTCAGGCGCACAGTGGTTAGAAGTCCTGCAGTCGTGCAGTCTTGCAGTCTTACGGTCGGAAATAATGATGTGAAAATCAAGGCTAAAGCTAACAGTAAGAAATCCATCCCCCAGCGCCCATTGCCCACCACCTGGCTCCTACCACCTGACACCTGACACCTTAGGAATGAGGAGTGAGGATTGAGGAATGAGGCGTAAAGTAAATCCTGACCCCTGACACCTGACACCTGACACCTGATCCCTGACACCTGACCCCTGACTCCTGACACCTGACACCTTAGGAATGAGGAGTGAGGATTGAGGAATGAGGCGTAAAGTAAATCCTGACCCCTGACACCTGACACCTGACCCCTGATCCCTGACACCTGACCCCTGACCCCTGACACCTGGCTCCTGCCGCCCACCGCACGCCGTTCCCCAGCCTCGTAGAGGCGTCATGTTTGTAAAAAGAGACGAATCCCCCACCCTCCCGGCGCCGGACCGTAATGTTTATTGTGGTACGTGAATTCATTTTCCGGCGCAATCGGAGACGGAAGAATGTTGATACATGTCAGTCTTGCGGTCTTGCGTTCTTGCGGTCTTGCAGTCTTGCAGTCTTGCAGTCTTATGGTCGGAAATAATGATGTGAAAATCAAGGCTAAAGCTAACAGTAAGAAATCCATCCCCCAGCGCCCATTGCCCACCACCTGGCTCCTGACAACTGACCCCTGACTCCTTAGGATTGAGGAGTGAGGATTGAGGAGTGAGGTGTAAGGTAAATCCTGACCCCTGACCCCTGACCCCTGACCCCTGACACCTGACACCTGGCTCCTGCCGCCCACCGCACGCCGCTCCCCAGCCTCGTAGAGGCGTCATGTTTGTAGAAAGAGACAAATCCCCCACCAATTCAGCGCCGGACCGGAAGGTTTAATGAGGTCTGGTAAATCATTTTCCGGCGCAATCGGAGGCAGGAAGGATGTTGAGACACGTTAGTCTTGCGGTCTTGCGGTCTTGCAGTCGTGCAGTCTTGCGGTCTTGCGTTCTTGCGGTCTTGCGGTCTTGCGGTCTTGCAGTCTTTTGGTCGGAAATAATGATGTGAAAATCAAGGCTAAAGCTAACAGAAAGAAACCAATCGCCCATCACCCTCCACCTGACGCCTGACACCTGACCCCTGACACCTTAGGAATGAGGAGTGAGGATTGAGGAGTGAGGTGTAAAGTAAATCCTGACTCCTGACCCCTGACCCCTGACACCTGACACCTGACTCCTGGCTCCTGCCGCCCACTGCACGCCGTTCCCCAGCCTCGTAGAGGCGGCATGTTTGTAGAAAGAGACAAATCCCCCACCCTATCGGCGCCGGACCGGAATGTTTATTGTGGTACATGAATTCATTTTCCGGCGCAATCTGAGACGGAAGAATGTTGATACATGTCAGTCTTGCGGTCTTGCGGTCTTGCAGTCTTGCGGTCTTGCAGTCGTGCGGTCTTGCGGTCTTACGGTCTTGCAGTCTTGCGGTCTTGCGGTCTTGCGGTCTTGCAGTCTTTGTGAAAACTCTGTGAAACTCCGTGAATAACTCTGTGTTGCTCTGCAGCCGCTCAGTGGTTTTAGTTGTGCAGCCCTGTTTCCGCTATCAGTAACATCTTCGCCAGACCAGAATCAAAATATTTTCCGAAAAACATAGTTATCTTTGCAAATAATTCAAGATGAACCTTACCATTGTTGCCGGAGCCAGACCCAATTTCATGAAGATCGCACCGATAATTCATGAGATCGACAAAGCCGTAAGATCCGGCCATAACCTGACATACCGGCTGGTGCATACCGGACAGCACTACGACAAAAAACTCAGCGACACTTTTTTCAATGATCTGGGAATCCCTGAACCGCATATCAACCTCGAAGCCGGAAGCGGTACACAGGCCGAACAGACTGCCGCCATCATGACAGGCTTTGAAAAGGAACTGATCAGCAATCCGGCCGACCTTGTGATAGTTGTCGGCGACGTCACTTCCACCATGGCCTGCTCCATCACCGCAAAAAAACTTAATACAAAAGTCGCACATATCGAAGCGGGAATCCGTTCATTCGACCTTTCAATGCCGGAGGAGATAAACCGAATGGTCACCGACAGCATTACAGACTATTTCTTTACAACATCGGAATTCGCCAACAAAAACCTCCGTAGTTCAGGTGTTCCGGATAAAAGGATATTCTTCGTCGGCAATGTTATGATCGACACTCTTCTTGCAAACAGATCGCGGTTCAAAAAACCTGCTCTGTGGGATCAACTCGGGCTAAAAGATAAACAATTCATTATTGTCACACTCCACCGCCCTGTAAATGTTGACAACCCGGATAACCTGTCAGGACTTCTTGAAGCAATAACTGATTCATCAAAAGGACTTCCGGTTGTGTTTCCGGTACATCCAAGGACTAAGAAAGTCCTGCAGTCGTGCGGTCTTGCAGTCATGCAGTCGAGCAGTTATCCAGTTTCTGCAGATCATAATCACCAGGTACACGAGACAAAACATCTCCCCTTCTCCTCCACTCCCACTCCCACTCCCACTCCCACTCCCACTCCCACTCACTCTCACTCTCACACTCACTCTCACTCTCACTCTCACTCTCACTCTTCCACTTCCGCTCTCCACCTCACCGAGCCTCTTGGTTATCTCGAATTCAACTTTCTTGTAGAGCGAGCCTTCGCGGTCATAACCGATTCGGGAGGCATCACCGAGGAGACTACGGTGCTGGGGATCCCGTGCCTTACTCTGCGCAACAGCACCGAAAGGCCGGAGACATGCACCATTGGAACAAATGAACTCATAGGTACTGATCCAATAAAGATAAAGCCGGCGATGGAAAAGCTTTTTGCGGGACAATGGAAGAAAGGGGGAATACCGGAGAAATGGGACGGCAAGGCAGCGGAGCGGATAGTTGAGGTTCTTTTGAAATTACAGGATTCAATTTAGTGGAAGTGCTATTCTGACTGAGAGACTAAATGAATTAGCGACAGGACATTTATGCGAAGGGGAGAAGGTGCGGCAAATGGTTCAACCACAAAATAAGAACAAAGAGTGATGAGTAGTGTGCGATGATTGATGAGGAGCGTAAATCAGGTTATAATGATAACAGCTTGCACCAACCTTGGAGAGGTTGCATAGAAATAGCCGGGGGGGACCGAGCGTTAAGAAAACACCCGATGGGTGTTTTTATCGATGGGGCCAGCCTGCAGGGGAGAATGTGGTGCAGAGCTGACGTTAGGAGGCGTAACCCCCGGGTGAGACGACCTCCGGAATTGGCGCCGGACCGAAAGGTTTCTGATGGCAGAACATCCGGTTTCCGGCGCAATCGGAGACGATTTGTGGGGTCGAGGGGGTGAAAATTCTGAGGGAATTTATTATTTTTAATACAAAAAAGTGCTAAACTTTTAAATCGCTGCAAAAATGAAAATCAGGACACACAAAGATCTGAAAGTCTATCACTTGGCCTTTAATGGTGCCATGAAAATATTTGAAATATCAAAAAGATTTCACAAAGATGAGACCTATTTTTTAACCGACCAGATAAGACGGTCTTCAAGGCCGGTTTTTTCAAATCAGGCTGAAGCATTCAGAAAAAGGAAATATCCAAAGTCTTTTATCACTAAACTGTCCGACCCGGAAAGTGAAACTGCAGAAACCCGGACCAGGCTCGACTTAGGTTTAACCTGTAAATACATCGCAGAAAACGAACACACAGAACTATGCGAAACTTATGATAATATAACCGGTAAGCTGGTAAATATGTCCATGAAACCAGAAACCTGGTCATGGTAACTATTTATCAGTCAATTGGCAACTTAGTAACTTAGTCACAAATGCACGCCTGGCTGTTCATATTAAAAACCTTCAGACTTCTTCGTCAGTTCAATCCGCGGAAGCTGTTTCTGATCTTTCTGCTGACTTTGTTTCAGGGTATCAACTCAGGTTTTTCAATTGTACTGCTGATACCTTTGCTCCAGCTGATCGACATCGGATCCGGCCAGCCTTCGGGTGGTCCGGCACTTTTCTTTCAAAATCTGGCTGACAAACTCAACTTCAACATAACCATCGGAAGCATTCTCTTTGTATATGTTGTGATCCTGACCCTTAATGCGCTGATCCAATACTGGAAATCGATCCTTGATGCGCGGTACCAGCAGTCGTTTATATATCAACTCAGGAAACGCCTTTTCCGGAAAATAATACAGGCAGACTGGCATGTGCTTAACAGCAAGAGCAAGACCAACCACCTGCAGGTACTTACAAAGGAGGTTCCCAACCTGGCAACATATATTTATTTTTACCTGCGCCTTCTGACAACTTTCTTAATTACACTCTCCTACATCGTATATGCGCTTGCGGTTTCCGCAGGGTTCACAATGATAATAATCGTCATAGGAGCTGTTCTTTTCCTGTTCCTGAGGAAATACCTTTTCAAATCGTTCCACCTGGGAGAAGGATTTGTTTCATCGTATAACCGCCTTCTTAAATACATAGATGATTTCTGGCAGACTGTGAAGATTGCCAAGGTGCACAGCTCGGAAGATTTCTATTACGACAAGTTTGATGAGGCAAACACCTCTCTGCTCGACCTTGAATTCAGGATGCAGAAAAATTATTCACTGCCGCAGCTCATTTACCGTATTGCAGGAATAACAGTGCTTGTAATAATAGTTTACCTGGGATACCGGTCGGGCAGTGTGCCGCTGGCATCATTCTTTATACTTATATTGCTTTTCTCGAGGATCTTCCCGCAGTTCGTGGGGATGAACACCGATGTGAACATGATCATGGCCAACATACCCTCGGTGAAGCTTGTGCTTCAGCTGGATGAAGAGTTCGCAGACAGTGGATTTTCAAACTCCGGATCAGGGAACAGGATTGAGCTGACCAGAGAAATTAAGCTTGAGAACATTGAGTTTGCCTATCAGGGAGGAGAAAGCCTCTTCACGGGATTTTCAGATACCATTCCCGCAAAAAAGATAACAGGGATACTTGGGGAGTCGGGCATAGGAAAGACTACTCTGATCGATATCATTGCAGGTCTGCAGAAGCCCTCGGCCGGATTTATTGCAGTCGACGGCAGAATACTTGACGAGTCTCTCCTGCCCTGCTGGAGGCAGAGTATCGGATACCTTCCCCAGGATCCTTTCTTCATCGACGGAACACTTCGTGAAAACCTGGTTTGGGACAGCGGTAATGAGATTACCGATACAGAGATCCTAAAAGTGCTGGAGCAGGTGAATGCGGCATATCTCATAAAACGGTTTGATAAAGGCCTGGATGAATTTGTTGTAAATTACCAGTTCACCTTTTCCGGAGGCGAATGTCAGCGGCTTGCCCTTGCCAGGGTTCTTCTCCGCAGTCCGGGACTTCTTCTACTCGACGAAGCCACCTCATCGCTCGATACTGATAATGAGGCGGTCATCATGGAGGTGCTTAAAAGACTCAAGGAAAGCGTTACTATAGTGTTTGTCACTCACCGGCAGTCGTTGCTGCCATATTTTGACAAGGTTATAAGGTTGTAGGATGAATCTGTTCCGTGAATTTGGCTTCACCGGGTTCCGATTCACCGCGGGTCTTTTGTTTACCCTGATTTATTTATTATAATTCTTTTCGCACAAAAAATATATTTGCATTATTTTGCTCTCCAAAAAGAAAGGAACCAAAGAAAAGGAGGTCCGAAAAGATAACTTCCGCCTGATTGTCCGCAGTCTGAACAAGGGGTTAACAAAGCCATCAGACAATCTTTAGTTCGCACCATTTCCGATTTGCCAACACTTCTGTTTTTTAATCAAAATTTTAATTCAATGTTTTTAGATTCAATTCAAAAATGGCCTAAGAGTATTTTGACAAAAGCCGGATGAACAAAATGCTTTTTAAATAGATAGATGAGAAATTTTTAATTTACATTAAACAAACCTGCTTTCCGGATTTGGAAATATGTAGTATATTTGTGCTAAATATTAAAGGTCGTAGATAATTACTATTCCAGGGCTGATTGTTCTTTAATAAAAAGGATAGTTTTTTAACTAATAAATCGTACCTCTTATATCGCGACGGGGAACGCGAACGGGGAATGCGGGTCGTTTAATAAACCGGTTTTATGGATTTGAAAAATTTCATATCAGAATTCCTCGAAAGGTTTCGTGAAAAAGGAATTAGTTTTTACAGGAAATATTCCCTTCCGAGATGGCTTGTGCTTTTCATTGATGTGCTGGTTGTATTTTCCGGATTTATTTTAGCATGTCTTCTCAGATACAATTTCGCTTTTGGCTCTGTCAGTCTTACGGGGGTCTTGAATCAGGCTCTCCTTTCTCTTGGTGCCTATGTCCTTTTTATGGTGATCTTTCAGTCTTACGCCGGACTGATCCGCCACACGACAATTAATGACATAACAAGCATTTTCAAGGCAAATACCTCTGCCTTCATCGTCCTCCTCCTCCTTACCGGTCTGGGAAGAAACCTGTCATGGAACCATGTATTTATAATTCCTCTGTCAATTGTAATTATTCATTATGTTCTTGTGACTGTTGCCCATTCCCTGATAAGGATCATTATAAAACTTACCTTTGAAACACTTAATGCTCCACGGAACAGCAAGAAAAATGTGCTGATATTCGGAGCCGGCATCCTTGGAGTTGCAGTCAAGCGGATAATTGAAAGTGATCATTTCAGCATCTTCAGAATAGTAGGGTTTCTGGATGACAATCGCAGGTTGAGGGGCAAGACAGTCAATACTCATCCGATATGGTCGCCCGGTGTGCTTGACAAAAAGTTTGTCAGGGAACATGATATTAAAACAATCATCCTGGCTATCAACAGGTTTTCGGGAGAAAGAAAGGCCATGATCATAAAGAAGGCCATAAATCTTGACCTTGAAGTTCTTGAGGTCCCTTCTGCCGACAGCTGGCTTCGGGGTAAGCTGAGCATGAACCAGCTTCAAAGAATAAAGCCTGAAGATCTTCTAGGCAGAGATCCGATCGAATTGAATACTGCAAGGATCTTTGAAGGTCTTGACGGAAAGACAATACTGGTGACAGGAGCCGCAGGATCGATAGGGTCAGAAATGGTAAAGCAGATAGCGAGATTTCTCACTGTAAGGCTTGTTCTGGTAGATCAGGCTGAAACCCCTTTGTTTTTCCTGAAGAGAGATCTTGAACGGGACTTCCGGGGCGTTCAGTTCAAAATCATTATCGCTGATGTTACAAACAGAAACATAATGGAAACCATTTTTAGGGATTATCACCCCGAAATAGTGTTCCATGCAGCTGCCTACAAGCATGTTCCCCTGATGGAGGAAAATCCACGTGAGGCATTGCGTGTGAACACCGGCGGAACAATGGTTATGGCTGATCTTGCGATTAAATACGGAACAGAAAAATTCATAATGATCTCCTCCGACAAAGCCGTTAATCCCACAAATGTAATGGGAGCTTCAAAACGCCTCTGCGAAATGTATTTACATTCAGTTTGCGCCGGGAAGGACTGTAAAACGCAGTTTGTTACAACAAGGTTCGGTAATGTTCTCGGATCGAACGGGTCGGTAATACCCATCTTTAAAAGACAGATTGAAAAAGGAGGACCTGTAACGGTCACACATCGCGATATCACACGCTACTTTATGACAATACCCGAAGCCTGTCAGCTGGTACTTGAAGCCGCATTCATGGGTCACGGCGGAGAGATCTTTGTATTCGACATGGGTAACCAGATCAGGATATATGACCTTGCGGTCCAGATGATAAAGCTCTCGGGATTCGTCCCTCATGAAGATATTGAAATTGAGATCACAGGTCTTCGTCCAGGCGAAAAGCTTTATGAAGAGCTTCTGTCGGAAGAGGAACAAACCAGCGAAACCTACCATCCGAAGATTATGATCGCCCATAACGGCAAGGATGATGAACCTGATCTGGCCGAAAAGATCGACGAGCTCCTCCGTTCTTTATATGAAAAATCCAATGAGGAGGTGGTGGCCAGATTGAAAGAGATGGTCCCGGAATTCAGGTCTGAGAAGAAGGAAAAACCGGAAAATGTTGAGAAGTAATGCAGGATCCTCATCTGATAACTATTGGAGAAGAGACTAAAAGAGAAAGTGACTTTTTCGGCGAAAATTTCCATGACATGCTGAAAATAAACCTGTTGCAGAGTTCAAGGGTTATATTTTTTGGCACTGTTAATGAAATCCACATGGTTGCGGTATGATTGCAGCCGTGGGTAAACCGCAGGCGCAACCCCCGGTAAATAAACACCACAATCATGTGCACGGACCGAAAGGCCTATTAAAGCAGAAAAACCTGTTTCCGGCGCTATCGGAGACACAGAGATTAAGGAAAAAATGGATTTAAAGACAAAGCATCGGGGGTTGTGAATAACGTCGAAACTATTGTTAATAATTATTACAGCAGTAAAGTGTTTTATATCTTATTTTTAACATCTACTTTAGGTATTTCTATAAATAAACAGCTATTATGAAAAAGTCCTATTTCTTTTCTTCAATTATCAGGATCCTGTTTTATAATGCGATCATAATCGGTTTTCTATTACCTTCCTGCAAGAGCGATGAGCTCAAGGATCAGATAATGGTTCTTACGCAGCAGCAAGCTTTGCTTTCAAATGAGAAGGATTCGCTGTTTAAGCTTCTTGAAGCAAAGAAAACAGAGTATGACACTTTAACCGCCAATTACAATTCTCTGAGTCAGTCGAACAAGGAGCTTTTGCAGAAGATCAAAAATCTCCAGGCAGGATATAATGCCAGAGGAGTGCAGATAAAAAAGGCTGAGGCGGAGAAGGTCGAATTGAACAAAGTGATTACGGCCCAGATTGCAAAGAACGATTCACTGAACAGGGAAATTGAAGAGAGGGAAAATAAAATCGCAGAGCTGAATAATACCATATCCTCAAAGCAGACCGAAAACCTGAACCTCACCGATGTTATAAGGAAGAAAGAGTTAAGGATCGCTGCCGACTCTCTGGCCGAAGTAAAAAGACTAAGCCAGCCTAAAGAGAACGGATTTGTAAATATTTTTGAAATTGCCGGAGGAATAGGATTAGCGAAAACAAATGTTCCCTATTCCGAGCGTGTTATAGGATTTGATAATATTTTTGGATATCAGATCAACAAAAATTTCCTTTCAGGAATAGGAATTGGTATGAACTTTTATGATGGAGGTATAGGTATCCCGTTATTTTTGGATTTCAGATATTCATTAACTCCCAAACCGGGTGGTTTGACACCATTTATAGCAGCAGATGGAGGTGTGCAATTGTATCCCGAAAATATGGCCCGTTCAAATATATTTATTCAACCTTCAATTGGATTGCATAAAAAAATTGGTCAGAAAACATCACTTAAAATAAGCGTTGGGTCACTTACTCTGGGTATGACACCTGAATTAGAACCAGGCAGGTCGACATTTATAATTATTAAAGGTGCAATATCATTCTCGGGAAAGAAAGGCCCTGAAATATAAGATTCATATTTTTCAGATAGATCCAGGGTAACAGGAATAACAAAGATTAGGATTTTAATGCTTAAAACCGGGCAGTTATTGTCCGGTTTTTAATTTCCTGTGCATTTATAATTCAATGGATAATGGTTTTTATATTCTCTGCCTTTGGCTTTCCGATATAAAATATTAGCTCTCCCCCGCCGCCCCTCTCTTAACAATTAACAATAAGAAAGAGGGCAGAGTCAATAAATAGTTTTATTGATTGGGTTAAGAATTGTATATCTGGGATATCTCACCTGTCTTTTTGTTTTTAAGGATGATTTTCACACTACCGTCTGGCATGGTCTCTTCTTTCATAAGAATATGATCTTCATCATAATCCCTTAGCGAACTGATCTTTTCAGATTTCTCTTTCCCTCGCCAGACTTTCAGGTCAATGGGTTCCCATTTTTTTGATACAGCCGACCGGTAGCATGCGTCCATTATTTCGTTCACTATATAACCGTCGTAAAAAGTTTCAGCAGGCAGCGCTCCCTTTTCAAGTGATCCGAACATATCGGTGAACATATCGGTATAGCCGAGCTCGGCAACCTCATCTCCAACCGGGAAGAGCCATCCTTTTTCAGTCTCGGCTTTTTCCGCTACATAACCCCCCTTCCCTCCTGCCGTAAACATTTCAAATCCTGTCCTAAGAAATCCATTAACCCAGATAGTTCCTTCCGTTCCCATGACTTCGTCACGCAGATCCATCCCTCCCCTGAAAGTCCAGCTTACTTCAAACTGGCCTATGGCGCCATTCTCAAACCTTACCCAACCAAGTGCATTATCCTCAGCTTCAATTGGTTTAACAAGGGTGTCGGCCCAGCACATTGCCTCCACGGGTCTTATATCTTTTCCGATATAGTTTCTTGATATTTCGATGCAATGACAACCCATATCGAGGAGCACTCCCCCTCCCGATATCTCCTTTGTCCAGAACCATCCGCTGTGTGGACCCGGGTGTGTCTCTCTCGAGCGTGCCCATGTAACCTGTCCGATAGCTCCCGACCGCACTGCCTTAAGAGCTTTCATTGTCTTGGGAGGATAGACCAGGTCCTCAAGGTATCCATGGATCACTCCCGCTTTCTCAACGAGCTCAAGCATCTCAATTGCTTCTGCTGCGTTTCGTCCAAGGGGTTTTGTACAGAGTACATGTTTTCGTGCCGCTGCCGCAAGTCTTACAGCTTCCAGATGAAGGTTATTGGGCAGACCAATAACCACAACATCAGCTTCCGGATCATCGACCGCATCCTTCATTGAGGTGGTCCACCTGGGTATCCCATGCTTATTTGCGAAACGTTTTCCCCTTTCCTCATCCCTGGAATAAATAACCTGTACCAAATCGCGGTTCCTGTGACCGGTTATCGAATAAGTATAGAAATCGCCAATGAACCCGGCGCCGAGAAGTGCAACTTTAGCCATGTCTTTAACTTTTTAGGTTGTTCGATTATGTTATAACAAATATAGAAAAAAGAGATGAAGAGGTTAAAGGCTGAATGTTCAAATAATACCATAATACCATCACAACATCATGCCATCATACCTTAAAACCATCATACCATCACATTTCCACACCTTCCTTAAACATTTCCGTCAGCTGATTGTTAAATGTACAGTTATAAACAGATATTAAAACTCATTAAACAAATAAAAATGGCCGATCTCAGAACAAAATACATGGGGCTGGAACTCAGGAATCCTTTAATAGTAGGAGCAAGCGACCTGGTGACACATTCTGAAAACCTGAAAAAAATAGAAGAAGCCGGTGCTGCAGCAGTGGTTTACAAATCTTTATTTGAGGAACAGGCTCAGCTTGAAAACCTTGAGCTTCATGAACGCATTACAGAATATGAGGAAAGACATGCAGAAATGATCACACTTTTCCCAAAAACAGGCACTGAACACACTTATTCTCCCGATCATCTTGCAAATCTTAAAAAGGTAAAAGAATCCATCTCAATACCTGTATTTGCAAGTATAAATGCCGTAAATGATGAAACATGGGTGGAATACGCAAAGAAAGCCGAGGAAACCGGTGTCGACGGACTGGAATTAAACTTTTACAGTGTTCCTGAAAAATCGCCGGTCAGGCAGAATGATATTGAAAAGAAGCAGGTTGAAACTTTTAAAAAAGTTAAAGCTGCCGTTAAAATCCCGGTCGCCGTAAAACTCAGTCCTTATTATACCGATCCGCTTAGGCTTATTCATGACCTGGACAAGGCAGGCGCTGATGCTCTTGTCTTGTTTAACCGTCTTTTCCAGCCCGACATAGATGTGGATAATGAACGTATCAGATATCCATACAATCTGAGCAATCCTGAAGACAACCGTCTGCCCCTGAGGTTTGCCGGACTGTTATACGGGAATACCGGTGCTTCAGTATGTGCAAACAGCGGAATATTTTCCGGCCAGGATGTCGTGAAGATGATTCTCGCCGGGGCTGATGCTGTTCAGGTGGTAAGTACTCTTTACCTTAACCAGATCAGTGTCATTGAAACAATCCTGAATGAGGTTACCAGATGGATGGATTTAAAAGGATATAGTTCTCCCGATCAGTTCAGAGGCAAACTTTCTGACAAAAATGCATCAGAATCACATGCATTTTACAGGTCGCAGTATTTCGATTTTAAGCTGAGCACATCGGCAATACTGAAAAAGTACAAAGTTATACCTTAAATTACATCAAATGACTTATTGTGTTCAATATGAAACATTAAATCATTTTTCCCGTTTAATACCTGTGGTGAAAGTATTGGCAAACGGGTTTTATGAGAAAATTCAGGATAACAATAGTATTTTTTCTTTCTTCATTGCATGCTTTCGGACAAAACTGTTCAATTCTTTCCAAAGCAAATGATATAACTCCCGACAAACTCTGTTCTCCGGTAACTGCATCATGGAATGTAAGATATACCGGGGTCAATGATGGTGGAACTCCTGTAAGTATACGATACGACTGGGATAACGGCAATATTGTAACTGTGCCTGCTGTGAGGGTTGGTCCGGGAATTTTTGAAGCCACTGCGCTTAATACCTATACTTCTCAGCGCGGCCGGTGCAATTATCATCCTCAGGCAACGCTGGTAGTCAACGGAGTGGTGTGCACCTCATCCACTCAGGAACAGATAGTGACAGTATGGGACGATGATGATCACAATGGCGGTGAAATGCACATTCATCCTGAAATATGGCCTATTTGTGTCGGGAACAGTGACTACGTTCGTTTCCAGGACCTTACTCAGTTCAACTGCGTCCCTCCTCAGGAAAGGGATAATCCAAATGTAAATACCAGGTGGATCCAGTGGATTTATGGTACAGCAATTACAATGACAGGTATGCCTGTAACCGTTGACGGGAGGCTGAGGCCTTACCCTTACGTGGGTAATGTGATCACCTTACCCGGACCGGTAACAGGATCGGGAGTGTTTTCAGATGTTATTTATGTAGCAAATGATAAACTTGTAGGACAATATTTTGAAGTAACATTGCGTAACTGGAACTATTGCAATCCCTATGATGATCCTGCCATACCGGGTCCGCCACGGGACCGTGCCAACGGCGATCATCCCCCTGTCGTTACGACTGCTAGAATTCTTATCGTCGATTATCCTGATGCCACAATCAATTATGTTCCACCGATGTGTGCCAATGCACCGTCAGTGACACTTACCTCCCATGATGCAGGTGGAACCTGGTCGGGAAGCGGTGTGAGCGGTAACATGTTTAATCCATCAGTTGCAGGGCCCGGTAATCATGTAATAAGATACAGTATAACCAATGGAAGCGGCTGCAGCGATACCGATACGGCATTAATAAAGGTGCGCCCTATCCCTGATGCAACGATCACACCCGTCGGACTTCTCTGCAATTCCGATCCTCCAGTGGTTCTGACCGCAGCTGACCCTGGTGGTGTGTGGTCAGGAACAGGTGTTACAGGCAATATATTTGATCCATCAGCTGCCGGTGCCGGAAATCATACCATCACTTACAGCCTCACAGTGGACGGCTGCAGCAATTCAGACAATATAATTATCACTGTCGCAACCCCTGATGCCACTATCAACCCTGTGGATACCCTGTGCATTAACAGTGCACCGGTAAAACTCACAGCCCATGACGAAGGTGGTGTTTGGCAGGGAGATGGCGTTATGGGTGATTCCTTCTACCCTTACCTGGCTGGTACCGGTGATCATCTGATTACTTATGTGCTTACCAACCCGGCATGTACTGATTCAGATACAATAACAATAACGGTTGTCCCGGTACCGGTTGTAACTATAAACCATATTGGAACAGTTTATATAAACAAGCCTCCTGTAGTACTCCGTGCAACTCCTTCCGGAGGAACTTTTTCGGGCACTGGTGTTGCTGATACATTATTTGATCCAACTGTTGCAGGCGTAGGCACCCATGTAATTAAATACATAACATCCACGGATAAATTCGGATGCTTTGCTGAGGACACCATTCATATTCAGGTCACAATGCCTCCATTTCCAACTGCATTCTGGCTCCCCGACACCTCAGGATGCACTCCGTTCACCGTTCAGTTCAGAAACCTGAGCGTGGGTGGAGAAAAATATGTGTGGGACTTCGGTGATAAGACATACTCATCAGAGGAAAATCCTGTTCATACATATTTTACACCGGGGAATTATATTGTCAGGCTGACCGTAATAAATATCATAGGAACGGCAACTCACCAGGGTATTGTAAAAGTTTTTCAGGGTCCGACAGCTATCTTCGACGCCTATCCCGGAAATGTTACAACTAACCAGCAGATAGTTGTCTTTTATAACTATTCCTATTATGCAACAAGCTATTCATGGGACTTTGGAGACAGCACTGGTTCCAGTGAAAAGAATCCATGGCATAAGTATGAAAATCCGGGCACATATAATGTAACCCTTTGGGTGACCAGTGTGGATGGATGCATCGACTCCGCAACATTAAAGACCCCGATCAATGTTGAATGGAAAACCGGATTTATTAAGTATCCCAATGTATTCAAATGGAACAGATCAGGGCCGACAGGCGGGATATGGAAAGAAGGAGTATATCCTGAAATGGACTGTGTATTCAGACCTTTCTTTGAAAATGTGATAGATTACAAGTTGCAGATCTTTAACAGATGGGGTACACTTATTTATGAGAGTAATGATCTCAGCAAAGGCTGGGATGGTTATTATGGTGACGGCAACCTGGCAATTCAGGGTGTCTATGTATGGAAAGCAAAAGGCCAGTTTGCCGACGGCACCTACTTCAATCAGGTAGGCGACGTCACCTTTTTACATTAGGGTTTCTCCTGAAGATTTTCTTTTAAACTTGATTAAATCCATACTTGCGGATTTGCCTGAACTGTGACCTCCATGGTACAAAAATCCCCAAATCACGGAAGTAAAACCTTTAATGGTCTTAGTCAATTTTTACCTTCACCACCACTTTCTTAACAGGTGAATTTTCTCCATCCCTTAATCCCGGGCAGTGAAGATCATCAGGGAACAGGATAAATAATTTTCCGGGTTCAGCATTATAACTCACCCCCCCTTCAACACTCATGAACTCCACATCCCTGGTTTCATCATAGGGAGCAAGAACCTCTTTTAAAGCCGAAGCCGGAGCAATGCCAATAAGCTCCTTCCCGCTTGCAACATACTGGACATCAATATATTTTTTATGGGATTCGTATCTTGCCTCTTCCGGATTCTTAGTAATATATTCACTTACGGGTGCATAAACATTATCACCGTCAATATCATAACGTTTTGCTTCCAGATTGGGCAGATCATTGCTTTTCATGAACTGAAATGCTTTGTCCCATCTGTCTTTGTTTTTAAAATAAGATACAGCAAAAGCTTTCCTGTTAATTGACGGATCGGGTTTTACGTTCCAGCCATTAAGCCATTCCCCTTTTTCGAACCATTTATCGATCTTTTTACTGTCCCACGTGGAGGGATCATTGCGGCTTGCACATCCGGAAAAACCGGCAATTGTGATTGCTGCCACAATTTTTACTATTATGTTTTTCATAAGAATTCTGTTTTATTAGATTTCTGATTTTTCAGGTACCAAAATACATAAAAATTAATCAATTCTAAATTCTTTGATTTCAGTTTGCGGGAGTTGATAATGTGAGTCTGCCTGTTTGATGGCAGAAAATATTAAACACCTATCCCATTTTTTGTTACTTGCTTCTTGATTAGAAACGACTGACAGGTTTGATAATCAGTTATTTAAGATAAGGTTCAATTAATCTGTGACATTGTTCCCAGAAATTCTTTTCAGCGCTCTGGTCCGGCACTGGAACGGGAATAATCTGCTTCCAGCAGTCATAAATTGACCCACTCACAAGATCGTCTCTTTCAATGATTTCCATAAGGCATTCCGCCACCCTGGCCGGACTTCTCATGACCGGAGCCGCAATCCTGTATGCCATCCTGAACCATTTCTGCTGCATCCTGAATATTCCCGAGCTGAAAACTCCCGGATCAAATCCAATAAACCTGTAACAATTATCAGGGTATCTTTCATTCAGGTGCCTGCACAAAAGAGCCATGAAAAGCTTTGAATCGGAATAAGCCTTAAATGGTTTGTATTCATCTTCTTCTTTAATGATTCTCAGGCTTTTATCACCTATCCTGTATGCCATTGATGTTATTGACGCAATCCTTATAGGATGTCCTGAAGGATTTTTTATAAGAATAATCTCATTCAGCAGAAGATGTGCCAGGAAATTTACCTGGAAAGTATATTCGAGCCCGTCGGTGGTAGGCAGAAAATCAGGTGGACTAAGGATTCCGGCATTGTTTACAATTATGCATGGATTAAAATTGTTTCTGATAACTTCTGCTGCTTTTGCTGTTTTTTCGAGACTTGCAAAATCGATCCTGTAATATTTCAGAGTTGAAGATTCCCCCAATGGATGATTGTTTCTTGTCCCGGTCGAAATCACTGTGCATCCCCGTTTAAGGAACAGTTGTACCAGCTCCAGCCCAAGCCCTGATGTTCCTCCGGTGATAAGAACTGATGATCCGGCGGTTCCTGATTTTTCCATTTCAAAATGTTGTAATTTCAAACTTACCAAAAAGATATTAACAAATATGATTTTACAAGAAAATGGTGATAATGAAATTCAGAGAATACACTGTCCGTCACCGGCAACGGATTTTTTCAAAGGATCCGGAATAATGAAATGTTATGGATTCTCTTTGTATTTCAGGCGCACCCTTTAATGAATATACAGTAGAATGTTCATTTTTTTGTTTTAAATCGAAATTTTATGTAATTTTTTATTCCACTAATCAACAGAAAAATGAAAAAAAAAGTATGGCTTTCGCTGCTGATAATCATGCTGGCTGCAGCAAACTTGTATTCTCAGGACTGGACACAGTTCAGAGGTACTGAACGGAACGGCAAGGTTACAGGATTCAAAGCTCCTTCATTATGGCCTGGTCAGCTTACCAGGGTCTGGCAGGTCAATGTCGGCACCTGCGACGCCTCACCTGTTCTTTCAGGAGGAAAGATTTACATGCACACACGGCAGGGAAATGATGAGGTAGTAATCTGTATTGAAGCAGATTCCGGCAAGGAGATCTGGAAATATAGCTATTCATCACCGGCTGTCACCGGTCCTGCCACATCTCATCCCGGACCCAGGAGCACACCAGTTGTTTCGGGAGGAAAGATCGTCACTATGGGAGTAGCAGGAACAGTATCATGTATAGATGCTTCATCAGGGAAGCCTATCTGGCAAAAAGAGGATACCTTATTCCCTGATCCTCAATTTTTCACAGGCATGTCGCCGATAGTCACTGAGGGAATGTGCATTGTACAGCAGGGAACCAGGGATGACGGCCATGTTATCGCTTATGATCTTAATACAGGCAAGGAAAAATGGAGGTATTCAGGGGAAGGGCCGGCATACGGCTCGCCTTCTCTGCTTACTTATGAAAAATCAAAACAGCTTGTCGTTATCACCGAAAAGAGCCTTCTGGCATTAAATCCGGCAGATGGCAGGCTCCTATGGAAAACTGATGCAATCTGTCAGCAGAGATTTTACAATTCTTCAAGCCCGGTAATAGACGGAACAAAGATCTTCATAAGCGGATCCGGAACAGGAATCAGGGCACTGAAAATTACAAAAGAAGGAAGCCAGTTTAAGGTCACTGAATTATGGAAAAACACTGAGGTAGGAACAAAGTGGAATACACCCGTCCTCAAAGACGGATACCTTTATGGATTCTCTGATCAGAAAAGGATCTTCTGTGTCGATGCAGCAACAGGAAAGACAGCATGGAAAGATGATGCAGTTCACAGCGACTTTGCTACCATAATTGATTGCGGACCTGTTCTGGCAGGGCTTCCCAGTACAGGTAATCTTCTGATAATAAAACCGGATCCAAAGAGTTATGCAGAAATTGCAAGATATAAAGTTGCTGATACTCCGGTTTACGCATTTCCGCTGATCGCTGGTAAAACAATATATGTAAAGGATGCGGAAACTCTTACGATGTACAGGATTGAATAAAGAAATCCTAATTCACCTCATTCCGCAATCCTTTTTCACATCGATATAAAAGGTTAGAATAGTGATTATCTATTTATTAACCTGTGGTTGTATTTAAAGTGTTTTAAGTTGTTGTTTTATGCCTGTGGCCTTTGAGCTTGCTTTTATTTACAAAACCTGTGACATGTGGTTCTTTGATTTGCAATCAGCCACCCATACTTAAAGTGCGGTACAAAGATCCTTTATTACTTTTTATACAGCTTCAGACCGGGATGAGGTTTTTAAATTTTCTCCTTCATCAGAAGTTGTCTGAGATCATTAGGAGTCACATCCTCTTTTATCTCACCCGTTTCAACTATTGTTATTCTTCCCGATTCCTCTGAGACAACCACAACAAGTGAATCGGTATGCTCTGATATTCCGATTGCTGCCCGGTGACGCATTCCGAATCTTGATGGAAGAACGACACGGTCGGTAATTGGTAAAGGACAGCGTGCAGAATGAATTCTGCCATCCTCGATAAGAACAGCACCATCATGAAGCGGTGAATTCTTGAAAAAAATAGTTTCAAGCAGCTCCGCGCTGATTATTGCATCTATTCGTTCTCCGCCTTCAGAATACATATCGAGGCTGCTCTTTCTTCCGATAACTATTAAAGCTCCGATCTTCTTTGCTGACATCGTTTCAGCAGCCCGCACAATCTCTTCAGCCTCTTTGGTGGTCTCTGTCTCATTTTCGACAGATGCAAAAATCCTGCCCAGTGAGAATTTCTGACGGTTAATGTACCTGTTACCGATAACAAGCAGGAATCGCCTCACTTCCTGCTGAAACAGAATAATGAGCGCTATCATTCCCACTCCTATCACCTGACCGACAATGGCAGTGATAAGCTCCATGTTGAGAGCTCGTACAATAAGCCAGAACAGATAAATGAGGAAGATTCCGATAAATATGCTCAGAGCAGCTGTCCCTCTTATCAGACGGTAAAGCTGAAAAAGTATTATTGCTACAAGGAGAATATCAACCGCATCAATGACTGTAAATTTGAATATCATATCTCTTCAGTGCTGTTCTTTATCCTTTCAACCAGCTTAATTGCCTGAACTGCTTCCTTAACATCATGAACCCTCAGAATGTCAGCTCCGTTAAGAAGGGCAGCAGTGTTAAGAACTGTCGTGCCATTCAGAGCTTCCTCAGCAGAAATTTCAAGCGTTTTCCAGATCATTGATTTTCTTGATAATCCCACAAGCAGAGGCATACCGGTGACAGAAAAGTCACCCAGTCTGCTTAGCATTTCAAAATTATGCGAAATTGTTTTGCCGAAACCAAATCCGGGATCTATAATTATATCATGTACACCATACTGCTTCAACCTGAAGATCTTTTCACTGAACCACTGAATTATCTCCGAAACCACATCCCCGTAAACCGGATTATTCTGCATTGTGCGCGGATTGCCCTTCATGTGTACAAGTATATAAGGGACATTCAGACTTTCAACAAGCCTGAACATTTCCGGATCGGCCTCGCCTCCTGAAATATCATTTATAATACCCGCTCCACAGTCATAAACAGCCTCCTTTGCCACTTCCGACCTGAATGTGTCAACTGAAACAACGGCATCAGGAATCTCTGTTTTGATAAGTTTCACAGCATTGAGCACCCTTCTCTTTTCTATTTCAACAGGAATGTCTTCAGCTCCCGGACGTGAGGAATATCCGCCTACATCAATAATATCAGCTCCTTCAACTATCATGTCGAAGGCAGCTTTTACTATTTCTTCATTTGTTGTATAACGGCTCCCTGAATAAAATGAATCAGGCGTCACATTAATCACTCCCATCACCTTTGGAACTGAAATATCCAGCAGGTTGCCACGGACATTTATAAATCGGGGTTTATCAGGCAAGGCTTTTCAATTTTTCTACGAATTTAATGAATTTATGAATAATTCTTCTAATGTAATCCCACCCTTTTGTTCCGCCTGCTGTCTGCTTTGCAATAAGGAATTTTAATAAAAACAGATATACCATAAAAAGGACCGATTTCTATCCCCTCTTTGCAAATCCGTGCTTAACCTGTGATGGTAAGACGGCTCGGCGGTATGCTGGTTTTTTTCTATATGTCTAAAAATGAAAAACGGTCCATTCAGCATTTAATCTCCCTTACACTTTCATCTTTGGGATACCGTTATTACATTTGTGCATCACAAATAAACTGCAATGAAGCTGTTTGTAATAGAAGGCGTTGACGGATCAGGAAAATCAACACAGATGGAACTGCTAAAAAAGCATTTTTCAGCAAAAGGTTATTCCTCTGAATACCTGCATTTTCCAAGAACAGATGCACCTTATTTCGGAGAGCTTATTGCCAGATTTCTCCGCGGAGAATTTGGTTCACTTAATCAGGTGAATCCTTACCTTGTCGCAATGCTCTATGCAGGCGACAGAAAGGATGCAGCCGACCTGATTAGAAACTGGTTAAGTGCCGGGAAAATGGTGGTTCTCGACAGGTACACCTACTCAAATATTGCTTATCAGTGTGCAAAGCTCGAAAATGAAAGGGAACAGGAAAAGCTTATGCATTGGATCCTTGATCTTGAATTCCGCCATTTTGCGATCCCCCTCCCCGACCTTAATATCTTTCTTGATGTTCCGGGGTCTTTCACTGAACAGAAACTTTCCACGGGCAGATCGGGCGAGAGCAGAAACTATCTGAATGGAAGTGCTGATATCCATGAAGGCAGTATCAAGTTCCAGAAAAAAGTACGTGAAATATACCTGAAAATTGCAAAAACTGATGAAAGGATGGAAATAGTTGACTGCACAGGTCATGATGGTCATATGCTTCCCCCTGAAAAAATCTCAGAAATGATACTTAATATGATAACCTGCAGAAAACTGATTTGACATGAAGGTTCTGACTCTTATCAGCAGGATAATAATTGGCATTCTCTTTATGTTCTCAGGAACAGTGAAAGCTATTGATCCACTTGGCTCAGCTTATAAGTTTTATGATTATTTCCAGGCATTCGGCATGGAGTTCATGTTCCCTTTTACCCTGCCCCTGTCTGTCCTTTTAAGCACGGCTGAATTTATTGTTGGATTTTCAGTGCTTTCGGGATACAGACAGAAAACAGGGATTATCGGCATGATGCTTTTGATGCTGATATTCACACCTCTTACATTTTTTCTTGCAATTAAAAACCCTGTCTCCGACTGTGGATGCTTTGGGGATGCCATTCATCTGACAAACTGGGAAACATTCGGGAAAAATATCTTCCTGCTTGTCTTTGCTCTCATAATTTTTATCGGAAGAAAGAAAGTCAGGAATGTATTTGAACCATTGAAAGAATGGATTTTTATCTCTGCAACAGTGATTATTTTCGTGATTTTTGCACTGCTCAACCTTAGGTATTTGCCTCTTGTCGACTTCCTTCCATACAAACCCGGTGTGAATATTGCAGAAAATATGAAAATTCCTGAAGGAATGCCGGTCGATGAGTATAAGACCACTTTCATTTATGAAAAAGATGGCATTAAAAAGGAATTTACCCTTGACAATTATCCGTCGGATGATACAACCTGGAAGTTTATCGACCAGAAATCCGTTCTTGTAAAAAAAGGTTATGTGCCTCCTGTTCACGACTTCAGTATTACTACATCTGAAGGTATCGACATTACTGATCAGATACTTGGAGATAAGGGCTATACTCTTCTTCTGATCTCAAAGAAACTTGACGAAGCAGCACCCTGGAGACTTGAGAAAGGATTTGAACTTGGGCATTATTGCACTGCTAACAGCATTCGTTTTTATGTTGTGACTGCATCGGGAGGTGATGTCATCGGCAGATACAATAACGGACTGACTTTCTGTACTGCTGATGAAACGACTCTTAAGACAATTGTGAGAGCCAATCCGGGATATCTTCTTATACATGATGGTGTCATAGCAGGCAAATGGTCGTGGGCCAATGTGCCGGAAAAAGAAGAGATCAAAGCCGATCTGCCGGCAGATCATTATGCAGGTTTGAATAATAGAACCTACAGGATAGTCGTTATAATTACCGGATTATCAATAATTATTGGGTTGCTTCTGCCCGGAATTTTAAAAAAGGAGGATAATAATACTTTAAAATTAAAATAAGTCACTTTAATGCAGCTTTGTGCAGAACACAATGCGCCTAGGTGCAAACCTTGGTGCACCTTCTGGTTAATAAATGCTTGACAGGATAATGACACAAAGAAATCGCTGGGATGCAATGTTAAATGACACTGCATATTTAATTGAGATTTATCAGGTTAAAGAAGAGATTACTAACAAACCCAAAATATAAATTTATGAGAAAAAAAATCGTTGCCGGCAACTGGAAAATGAACATGGAGCTGGCTGAAGGACTGAAGTTTGCTAAAGAGATCAATGACTATTTCAATGAAAATCCATCGAAGGCTCAGGTTATCCTTTGCACGCCGTTCATACACCTTGCCGGTGTTTCAGAGCTTGTCAGGAACGGAAAGGTAGCCTGCGGAGCCCAGAATTGTGCCTCCGAACCATCAGGAGCCTATACCGGTGAAGTGTCACCTGCAATGGTAAAAAGCACAGGTGCACAATATGTTATTATCGGCCATTCGGAAAGGAGAACCTATTACCATGAGAATGACCAGATCCTTCACAGAAAAACCTGGCTGGCAATTGGCACAGGACTTGATGTGATTTTCTGCTGTGGCGAGGTGCTGAAAGAAAGGGAAGCCGGTAAACATTTTGATGTTGTGAAGACTCAGCTTGAAGAAGGATTATTCAGTCTGCCTGAGGAAAAATTCAGGAAAGTGGTGATTGCCTATGAACCAGTCTGGGCAATCGGAACCGGACTCACTGCCACACCCCAGCAGGCTCAGGAGATGCATAAATATATACGTGACCTTGTAGCCGCCAGATACGGTAAAGATTGTGCTGATGATCTGACTATATTATACGGTGGAAGCTGTAAACCTTCAAATGCACGCGAGATCTTTTCAAAACCCGATGTCGACGGAGGTCTGATAGGTGGAGCATCGCTTAAGAAAGAGGATTTCACTGCAATTGTTGAAGCGGTCTGAAAAAGGTGCGGCCTGAACAGTGAAACAGGTCGGAACAGGCAACAGGCGGCAGTTGACATTTAATTCAATATTATAAACATGATAAGGAAGCTGATACTACTGAATTCTGTTTTTCTTTTCATCTTAACAGCAGATCTGCTGCCGCAGGCTAAACCTGTTTTCAGCGGCGATCCCTCAAAATTCAAGGATGAGCTTATCTTATTCATGGGCAATAATCTCTCTCCTGAACACAGCGCAATACTGTACTCTTTCATAGCTAAGTGGGACAGTGCAGCATTCAGCAGAGATAATATGTCTCGGATTCTTGATCTATCGTCACAGCTTACCGGACGGAATATTAAAGCAGTTCCTCAGTTCAGCCAGTTCCTGAAAACACTTACCGACTTCTGCAGTCACAAAAGGGATGATGCCTTTTTAAGTTATTGGCTGACAGGGTTCAGCGAACTTCTTTTTAATCCACGGTTCTCAAATGAAAGTATTTCAAGATATATTAAAAATACAAGCTCTCTAATCGAGGATAACTTCATTTACACCTCAGGATCGGTTAAATGGAAAGTAAAGGGCTCGAAACTTGTTTTCGTCCATGATACAATATTTCACATTGATGTCAGGGACGCCACTCTTACCTGTTATTCGCAGAGGGACAGCACTGAAATTTATAATGTAACCGGAACATATTATCCTGACATTCAAATTTTTAAGGGGTCCAAAGGTCTGGTGACCTGGGAAAAGGCGGGATTTGCTGCAGAAGACGTATTTGCCGAGTTGGGAAACTTTACAATAAATGTGTCGCGTAATTCATTCTCATGCGATTCGGCAAAGCTTACACATAAAACATATTTCAAAGAGCCTGTTTATGGAATCCTGACCGATCAGGCTGCAAGCATTTCAAACAAGGAGAGGGCAATATTTCCTCAGTTTATAACTTATAAAAAGCAGTTCATCCTGAAGGGAATTTATAAAGGGGTGGATTATGAGGGTGGTCTGGCATTCGAAGGAGCTCAGACCAAAGGCCGCGGCGAAAAGGCTTATCCGGCAAGGATAAACCTTTTCCGTAATGACACTCTGCTCATTAAGATCACAGCAACTGAGTTTTTATTCACCAAAGCCGGCCTCACCGCGACAGGAACTGAAGCAACACTTTATTTGGGGCGCGATTCGATATATCATTCAAACCTGGGACTATCCTATAATGCAAATGACAGGCAGGTAAACCTCTACAGGACAAATAATCCGGTATCTGCAAGCCCTTACTACAATACCTATCATAATCTTGATATGTATTTTGAGAATCTGTCATGGGATATGAACGGATCAAAGATCCTTATTACAAGGGCAAAAGGGGCTTCCATGGGACAGGCAATGTTTCAGTCATCGACATTTTTCAATGCTGATTATTTCCTGAGCATGTTGAGCCTTGACAATTATCATCCGCTCACAAGACTCAAAAAATTCAGCGAGTGGTACTATTCAGAGACTTTCCCGGTGAGTGAATTTGCAAAGTGGCTTAATAAATCGCCTGATGCGGTAACAGGCCTTTGCATTGATATGGCAGTAAAAGGCTTTGTTTTCTATGACAGGGAAAATGACGAGGTAACAATAAAGAAAAAGGTGACAGATTTCATTGACTCGTATGCAGGAAAGAAAGATTATGATGTAATAACAATTCTCAGCGAGGTCAAAGCTCCAATGGATAATGCCATCCTCGATCTGAAAACCTTTGATATGAGGGTTATGGGTGTAAGAAGCGTGTTCCTTAGTGACTCACAGAGAGTTGCAATATATCCTTACAACCAGGAAGTTGTGATCTCAAAGAACAGGAGCTTTAAATTCAACGGCGTTGTCCAGGCAGGATTATTTACTATTTACGGCCGCGATTTCAAATTCAGCTATGACACCTTCAAAATCAGCCTTCCTAAAATAGACTCTATAAGAGTGGCGTATGAAACCGGCAAGACTGACAATTTTGGAAACATGGTGACTACCGATGTAGGAAACCTTATACAGCTCACAAAAGGAGAAGTCTTTATTGACGATCCAAAAAATAAATCGGGACTAAAAAGACTTACTCAGTATCCCATCTTTAATGCAAAATCACCATCTTATATCTTCTACGACCAGATACCGGGGCTCGAAGATGTATATAAAAAGAAAGACTTCTACTTCAGAGTGGATCCGTTCACTTTTGAAAATATTGACCATTATTCAAGTGAGGACATGAAACTTGAAGGCGAATTCGTAGCCGGAAATATCCTGAAACCCATGAGGCAGTTCCTTACCGTCCAGGAAAACAATTCTTTAGGTTTCGAGATGGATATACCCAACGCCGGAATAGATGTTTATGGTGGAAAAGGGAGACTTTATGATTTTATAAGCATGAGCAACTCAGGGCTCATCGGCAGAGGAACTCTTAAGCATCTTAGCTCAACTACAGTATCTGATCAGTATAGATTCTTTCCTGACTCGATGCTTACAACTGCCAGGACCTTTAACATAGAAAAGGACGGAGGCGGGATCTTTCCCGAACTTAACAGCGGGGATGTGAAGATAAAATGGCTTCCAAAAGCCGACGAATGGCTCGCATACAATGCTGAAGGGAAAAACTTCAATATGTTTGAAAACGGAAGTCTCCTTAACGGGAGCCTTAAGCTCACTCCAAATCAGTTAAGCGGATCAGGTATCATAAATATGCCCGATTCCCGTATCGTATCGAACAGATTTACATTTACATCGGGCCAGATAAGAGCCGACACTGCTGATTATAATTTCAGATCTCCGTCGACAAGCGGATATGCTTTTATTGCAGAAAACGCAAACACACAGATAGATTTCGATCTTCAAAAAGCCAGTTTCCATCTGAACACCGATTCATCATTTGTCAAATTCCCTGAAATCGAGTACATCTGCACAATGACAGATTTCAATTACGACCTGAAAACAAAAATACTTACCATGGAACAGAGAGGTAAAGCTGCTGCCGGACTCATTCCTCCTGAAAAACTTCTTGGTCTCAATATGAAAAATCTCGACAAGCCCACCTTCATTGCAGTCAACAGTTTAAGGGACACTATTGCCTTTACATCACTTAAGGCAAGCTACAATGTTGACAATGAAACCATTGAAGCCGAGAACATAAACTACATACACATTGCTGATGCACTCATAAGACCCGAAAACGGGAAGATAACAATAAACAGACGGGCAAAGATAAGTAACCTTAAGAATGCATTTGTTGCAGTCAATAACAGGCACCTGCTGCATTCTGCAAATATTTCCATCGAATCGGCCGACCGTTATTCTGGAAGTGCTGTCTACGACTATGTCGATGAAAGCAAGAATGTTCAACAGATCAACTTCAAGGAGATCACTGTCGATACTCTTACAACTTCAGCAAGAGGATTTATTCCGGAGGAACAGAAATTCATGCTGAGCCCGGCATTTACTTTTTACGGTGATGTCAATCTTTCAGCAAGGAAGAACAACCTTCTTTTTGCAGGTTCTGCTGGAATTGTTAACGATTGCGAAAAGATCAGAAGCTACCCCGTCAAATTTAAATCTGAAATTGATCCGGCAAATGTTATGATACCGATCAGCGAAAAACCCAGGGATAAAAATGACAACATAGTCTATTCCGGTTCTTTTATAAACATCGATTCAACACACATTTACCCGGCTTTCCTCTCACAGCAGAAATCATGGGCCGATGTTGGACTTGTAACTGCAACTGGAGTCCTTTACTATAATAAGAAACTTTCAAAATATCTTATCACTTCAAAGGAAAAGATAGCCGACCCGGCAAAATTTGGCAATATGGTGGCTCTTGACAGAAACACCTGCCTGCTGTCGGGGGAGGGAAAGATCAATTTTGGAGCCAATTTTGATCTTGTGAAAATGACAAATGCAGGATCCGTAACCCACTATACAGATTCAGGTAAGATCACTGTAAGAACAATAATTGCTCTTGATTTCTTTTTCTCTCAGGAAGCCCTAAAGATGATGAGCGATGATATAAAGCTGGTGCCTTCGCTAAGGACTGTCAACCTTAATTCCGAATTCAACAACAAGGGTATGAAAGATCTTTTCGGTGAAGCGTTGGCCACCCAGTTGAAGGAGGAGGTCAATCTTTTTGGCACTTTCAGAAATATGCCAAAGGAATTCACCGCTGATCTTCTTCTCAATGATGTCACTCTTTACTGGAATGAAGCTTCTTCTTCATTCAGGTCGAAAGGGAAAATTGGTATCGGATTTATCGGCAGCCAGGCTGTTAATTTATATGTTGATGGATTTATAGAGATTCAGAGAAGACGCTCGGGCGATATGATCGATATCTATCTCAAAGCAAATGAATCAACCTGGTACTATTTCTCTTATTTCAGGGGTGTGATGATGGCACAGGCAGGAAATATAGAATTCAACAGACTTATCAGTTCCATTAAGCTGAAAGACAGGAAGCATCCTGAGTCATCAATAAGAGTGCCATATACTTACATGATTGCCGTTGAGGACAGACTTTCAAGATTCCTGAGAAGAATGACAGGAAACGGTGATGAAGAATTGTCACCGCTCGACGGCCTTGTAAGGTGATATTCAATACTTAAGAACAATATGCAGATTTTTTACGCACCCGATATCAGGGGCAATATTCACTGCCTCGATGAAGCTGAATCGCGTCATTGCATAAAAGTCTTAAGGATGAGGACTGGCGATGTTGTACAACTGGTTGACGGAAAAGGGAATCTCTGCGAGGGCTATATAAGCAAACCTGATCTACATAAGTGCGAAATAACTGTATATAAGATATTAAGAGATTTTGAAAAAAGGGATTACAAGCTTCATATAGCAATATCCCCATTAAAAAACCATGACAGGTTTGAATGGTTCATTGAGAAAAGTGTTGAGGCCGGAATAGACGAAATAACTCCTCTCATCTGCAGAAACACTGAAAAGCCGGGGATAAGGGTGGACAGGATAAACAGTATTATCATATCGGCAATGAAACAATCGCTGAAAGCATATCGACCTACATTAAATCCACCTGCATTATTTAACGATTTTATCTGCGGGGAATATAACTGTAAAAAGATGATAGCCCATTGCCGGAGAAATATTTCCAGAAGCGGTATAAATACAGACTATGGAAAGGGCGAAGATGCACTAATACTGATTGGTCCGGAAGGTGACTTTACGGAACAGGAAGTTATTACTGCTGTTGAACGAGGTTTCAGATCAGTTCATATCGGAATCAGCAGGCTGAGAACAGAAACGGCAGGCATTGCTGCCTGCCTTGCAGTATACTTTGTAAACCAACAATCGAAAGAAATCCAGGCAGAAGGTGTTTAAACTTTCTGTTTTTTGAGTTTTTGGGATAACGGATACCTTAAAGATATCTATTGATCTCCGGTTTCTTTCTCCCCTGATCTCGGCTTGAGCCTGCCAGCCCTTCTTAGCGCTTCGTCGATGATGTATTCAATCTGCCCGTTGGTGCTGCGGAACTCATCCTCCGCCCATTTCTCGATGGCTTTAAGCTTTTTTGGATCAAGCCTGAGTACGATTTGCTTTCTTTCGCTCATATTATGAATGCAAAGTTCCTGTATTAACTACCGGGGTCGCGTCCTTGTCGCCGCAAAGCACGACCATAAGGTTGCTGACCATTGCAGCTTTCTTCTCTTCGTCCAGTTCTACAATATTTTTATCTGAAAGCTGTTCAAGAGCCATCTGTACCATAGACACAGCGCCTTCAACAATTTTATATCTTGCGGAAACTACTGCAGTGGCCTGCTGTCTGCGTAACATAGCATTGGCGATCTCCTCCGAGTATGCAATGTAATTGATGCGGGCTTCAATCACCTCTATTCCTGCAATCGATAATCTCTCACGGATCTCCTTCTCAAGCTCCTCATTGACTTCTTCACCTCCGCTCCTTAGAGTCATCACTGCATCATGATCCTCAAGATTGTCGTATGGGTACAATCCGGCAAGTTTCCTCAGAGCGGCATCGCTCTGGACCAGAACAAAATGCTGATAATCATCAACTTCAAAAACAGCTTTATAGGTATTGGCAACTTTCCATACCAGTACAAACCCAATCTTGATCGGGTTTCCAATTTTGTCGTTCACCTTTATTGGTTCACTGTCAAAATTCCTTGCTCTTAGTGAGATTTTCCTTTTAAGATAAAAAGGGTTAACCCAGAAGAATCCATTGTCCCTTATGGTCCCTTTATAAGCGCCGAAAAGGACCATGACACAGGAACCATTTGGTTCAACTATAGTGAATCCGATGGCCGTAAAAACAAACAACACTGTAAGTACAGCCCCGAGCCAGACTATGTTGTAAGCGAATCCGGCGATTGCACCTCCAAGCAGCAGCAGAGCTATGATAACAAAAAGATAGCCTGAAGCTGGTTTAACTGTAAATTCGTTTTTCATCATTATAAAGTTTTAGTTATGGATTATTACTGACTTAATTCCGTATGGTGGTCAATGTTGATTTTTAAAATCTTTTTTTGAGCTGGGCGCAAGTATTTCTTAGCATTTTGATTTCAATATGATATAATTATGATACTTTTATGTTAAGATTTAAATCATTTTGATATCACAAAGATATCATTTTGATAATTAAAAAAACAAAAAAAACACAGGAAAAATTTCCTGTGTTTTTATTGATTTCTCACTGTTGCTCCCTGACTTTAGCAATCAATCTTTGTGTCAGACGCTTCCCCGCAACAGGTTGCTTGACCTGTTTAAGAAGGTTTATCACATCATTAAATTCCTGGCAGAATCCCCATGCATCATCATAGATATCAATTCCTTTTACAAAAATTTCCTGATATGAAATAAGTGGAGTAGAATTTAAAACCATAGGCCGTTTGTTTTAATTTATTTTTGTAAAAACGGCCTATGGCAATTATTATTGTTTAAAAAATGTTAATTATACGTAAGTGTGATTTTTTTCTCCTCCATCATTTTCCTCATATTGATGAGGGCATATCTCATTCTTCCGAGTGCAGTGTTGATGCTTACATCGGTTATGTCGGCTATCTCTTTGAA
This sequence comes from uncultured Rikenellaceae bacterium, assembly GCA_964514725.1. Taxonomy (GTDB): domain Bacteria; phylum Bacteroidota; class Bacteroidia; order Bacteroidales; family VadinHA17; genus LD21. Next base: position 317,035 of record CAZEUL010000002.1, on the reverse strand, counting down.
GCTCAATCCGGAATAGTGACGCAATATTACCACTTCACGCTGATCATCGGGTAACTGGCTTATAAGTTTTCTTATATCCTTCTGGATCTGCCGTTTGATCATATGATCTTCGATATTGGCTTCAGCAAGTTTCTTTGAGTTGAACAGATCCGACTCATAATCGTCGTTGGAAACGGTATTAAGCTGTTTAACTCTGCGGAAATGATCTATTATCAGGTTATGTGCAATGCGCATCACCCATGAAATAAATTTTCCGTTGTCGTAATATTTGCCGGATTTTACAGACTGGATCACCTTCAGAAAGGTATCCTGAAACAGGTCTTCGGCCAATGCCTGATCGCGTATATAAAGACTTATATAAGCGAATACTTTGTTTTTGTGTCGGTGGATTAGTTGTTCGAAGCAGGACTGCTCACCTTTTATGAACCTTTCAATAAGTTCATAATCGGACATGTTTTTTTTCATAGCTCTCTCTAATTTTAAAAAAAATAAGAGTAGAGTTGTTTTATAGGCAGTCGCTTTTATTGGTTAACAGGTACAAAGAAAGTAATTTTTTTTAAAAACAAAATATTTCACAGGTTTTTTTTGACAAAAAATTTAAAAAAATGTTGATTAATGTAAAATTTTAACACTTTCGTCAAAGAAATTCATCCGTTGGTCAAAGGCTGACTCGTTGAAATCATGTAAACATATTATATAAAATAAAAAAATCATTCCTTTTCAATATGCAACTTCACCTTTATTATTTAATCCCCTAAAAACCGCTACCTTTGTCGGCTGAATTAAAGACACTGATCGTGTTATGGAAGGGAATATTGAAATTAAGGGTGCAAGGGTACACAATCTGAAAAATATCAGCGTTTCAATACCCCGGAATAAACTGATCGTCATTACCGGTGTTTCGGGATCAGGGAAATCATCACTGGCATTCGACACAATTTATGCCGAAGGGCAGAGAAGGTATGTGGAAAGTTTATCCTCATATGCCCGTCAATTTCTTGGCAGGATGAATAAGCCCGAAGTAGATTTCATTAACGGCATCCCGCCGGCTATCGCAATTGAGCAAAAAGTAAATTCAAGAAACCCGCGTTCAACTGTCGGCACATCAACTGAAATATATGACTATATAAGGCTTTTGTTTGCCAGGATAGGAAGGACCTATTCGCCTGTCTCAGGTAAGGAGGTAAAACGTCACACCGCGGATGACCTTGTGAAATTCCTCGAATCGCTGGATGAGGGAACAAAGGTGATAATAACCTCACCGGGGAAAATACCGGAAAACATTAAGATAGCTGAATACATCTCATTTCTTGTAAAACAGGGTTTTAACAGGATCGAAGAAAAGGGAGAACTGACAAGGATTGATGAGCCCGGAGCAGAAAAGCGGTTTAGTCCGGGACAGAACCTGAATATAGTCATTGACAGACTTGTAGTGAATCGCGATCCGGATAATCTCAGCCGTATTGCTGATTCAGCACAGACAGCCTTTCATACAGGGAAAGGTAATTGTCAGGTAATAATTCAGTCGGAGGAGGGGATTAGAAGAGAGAATTTCTCAACAAAATTTGAGGAGGACGGGATAGATTTTGAGGAGCCGTCAGAATATCTCTTCAGCTTTAACAATCCAATCGGAGCCTGTCCTCTTTGCGAAGGGTATGGGAAAATCATTGGTATTGATGAAAACCTGGTCATTCCTGACCAGAACCTTTCTGTTTATCAGGACGCTATAGTTTGCTGGAAAGGTGAGACAATGAAAAAATGGAAGGATCGGCTTATTGCCAATGCCGGTCTTTTTGATTTTCCTGTTCATAAGCCTTATTATCAGCTGACCCCCGAGCAGAAAGAACTTCTGTGGAAGGGGAACAGGCATTTTTATGGTATTAACAGGTTTTTTCAGCACCTTGAAGAGAAGAAGTACAAAATACAATACAGGGTTTTGCTCAGCCGGTACCGGGGTAAAACGACCTGCCCGGAATGTAAGGGGGCAAGGCTCAGGAAAGAAGCATTTTATGTAAAAGTTGCAGGAATTACTATAAGGGAACTTGTCTCTCTTCCCGTTAGCAGGCTGTACGATTTTTTTCAGAACATAAAACTCGAAGAGCAGGAATTCAGGATTGCAGAAAGGCTTTTAAAGGAGATTAATCAGCGGCTTAAGTTCCTGCTTGATACGGGTCTCTCTTATCTTACACTAAACAGGCTGTCTTCAACTTTGTCGGGTGGTGAGTCGCAAAGGATAAATCTTGCCACATCCCTGGGCAGCAACCTTGTAGGTTCGATGTACATCCTCGATGAGCCAAGCATTGGGCTTCATCCCCGCGATACAAACCTGTTGATAAAGGTACTTAAGGAGCTGAGAGACCTCGGGAATACCGTTCTTGTTGTCGAGCATGAAGAAGAGATAATAAGATCAGCTGATGAGATCATTGATCTTGGACCTGAAGCGGGCAGGCTTGGAGGAGAGGTTGTGTTTAAAGGCAGCCTTGACCTGTCGTTAAGAAATCCATCTCTCACAGCAGGTTATCTGAGTGGAAGGCTTAAGGTGCAAATACCTGAGTGCAGGAGAAAATGGAACAGTTTCATTGAGGTGAGAGGCGCCCGGGAAAACAATCTGAAAAACATAGATGTCAGATTTCCGCTACACACTATCACTTCGGTTAGCGGTGTCAGCGGATCCGGCAAGTCGAGTCTTGTTTCGGATATTCTTTACCCCGCTCTTTCGAACAGGATATACGGGAACAATCTTAAGCCTGGTCAGTTCCGGGAGCTTGCCGGTGACATAAACAGGCTCACCGGGATAGAGCTTGTTGACCAGAATCCGATTGGAAAATCAAGCCGGTCAAATCCTGTTACCTACCTGAAGGCCTATGATGAGATCCGAAGGCTTTTTGCAGAACAGCAGGCATCAGTTCAAAACAATTTCAAGGCTTCGCATTTTTCATTCAACATCGATGGGGGACGATGCGAGGAGTGTCAGGGTGAAGGGATTATAAGGGTTGAAATGCAGTTCATGGCCGATGTTGAACTGACATGTGAAAACTGTAAGGGCATGAGGTTCAAAAAAGAGATTCTCGAAGTAAAGTATCATGGGAAGAACATCTACGACATGCTGGAAATGACAATAGACGAGGCAATTGATTTTTTTAATAATCATCCCGGGAAGAATGAAAAAAGGATCGTTGAAAAGCTTAAGCCACTTGCTGATGTTGGGTTGGGATATATAAAAATGGGACAATCTTCAAGCACACTGTCGGGTGGTGAGAGCCAAAGGGTCAAACTTGCTTATTTTCTGAGTCAGGAAAAAGGATCGGAACACATATTGTTTATTTTCGATGAACCCACCACCGGACTTCATTTTCATGATATAAACAAGCTTCTGAAATCAATTAATGCTCTTGTTGATCATGGTCATTCCGTGATCATGATTGAGCATAACCTGGAGGTTATTAAATGTTCCGACTGGGTGATTGATCTTGGTCCGGAGGGAGGTGAAGAAGGAGGGTATGTTGTTTTCGAAGGGACTCCGGAGGACCTTGCAAAATGTGAAAAATCCTATACCGGAAAATTCCTTGCTCAAAAAATAAAAAATTAGGAAAGCCTAGTGTGTGGTGATAATAGCTTACATTTCTTTCTTTAATTTGAAGCCAAACATTATTGCAACACAGCCTGATGGTGGTGTAATTCCCTGATTTCCTGAAGATGTAACCCTTATGACTATTTTCAGCTGCTGGCTTGATTCAAGCTTGAAATCCCATGTTTTGGCATAATTTGACTCCTTATTTGAATAAATAATGTTATTGTTTGCATCAAATATCCTGAACTCAATCGGCGGAAGGTTCTCATCGCCGCAAACGGCAAGCCGGTATTCCATTCCGGAGTAAAATGTCTTGTACAACTCGGCTTCTTCACCTGCTATCAGTTTTGCTGCGTGATAGTTACCGTCATGGGTAAATGATTCAAGAGATGGAAGACAAATCTGTTTTGCAAATGACTTGCACTGGGCATTCAAACCCTTAAAGGATATAATAATTAAAAAGACAAGTATTGGAATGTATTTTGAGATTTTCATAGCCGGAGTTTTTATTGAATGAATGAATTTCTGATTTCGGAAACAGCTGCGGAAAGCTCTTTAAAAACTTCAACAGTAAGATTTGATTTAACATCAGACTTCAGCAATGTCAGCCTTTCTTCCGGGCTGTACTCAGGTTTCACATCGGATGTTTTGATTGTTATCTTATCAAAAATCACTTTGATCTTGCCCATCTGGATTTTCATATCATCAATAGCAGGATTTCCTTTGTTGTTATCAAGTAAGCTGAGAAGATTGTCTATTGAGAGCTTCTGATCAACAATTCTTGCCGCCAGCTTGCTGGTGTTAAGATCTTTTGGAGTTACAAGCTGTGTTGAAAGATACAATCCTTCAATCCACCCTCCTACAAGCACCATGGCAGCTATAGCAGACTGTCCGTTATCCTCCAGGTATGAATTTGAATTAAGGTATGTCTGTGAAACAACATCCATTATTACTTCTGTATTATGAATATTGGCTTCAAGCTTGTCAATGTCTTCCTGGGAAATTGCATCAAGAATTCCAAGACCATCGGCCATCTTCTTGGCAGCATTCATATAATCAATAATCATCTGAGTCTGATCATAAAGACTCGTAAAGCTGAGATCGCATGTATAGATCCCAAGGTTGACTGCCATGCTTTTATTTGTACTGTAATTCTTTGCATTATCCACCGGATTTAAAATCTTACTGTCGAAAAGGGCTCCTGCTGATTTGATAAGCATTGCTGATTCGAGAGGTGACGGCAGTGTGTAAAATATTTTTTCTGCTTTCTTAAGATCGTCATATAAAGCAGCATTGTCTCTTGCTGCCACCAAAGTATCAGCCTCCTTCTTCGGGCTTTTACCTCCTGAATTGCATGAGACGACCACTAATGCCAGCAGGATTATAAGTGCCACTGCACTATTAATTAATTTAAGAAGCTTATTCATGATTAGGTCAGTTTTTTTACGTCTTTTGTAATTTAAGCTAAATTAGTACTTTATTTTTATTAATCATAAACGGGCAAATCTGAAAAATGGTATTCTAACTTTGCAGAAAATATTAAGAGATGACAGGTGATGAAAAGAAACTAAGGGAGCTCGGAGCCATTTTAAATAACAACAACAGCCTGAAAATCACTCAGGCAATAAAGGTTCTGAGAAATGAACCTCCATTTACCGGAGCTATTGCCTTGCTGATTTCCTACTTCGACACGAGTTCCAATAACTCGGTCAGACAGATGATACGTGAGTTCATGAATGACCTTAAGAATCAGTCTTCATGTATCGAAGTAATTGCTGAAATTAAAAGAAATTACAAGGATGAAACACTTCAGATGCTGGCATCATCATGCTGGCAGTCGGGACTTGACTATTCCTCCTATTGTTCAGATTTTGCGGATCTGTTCCTTTCCGGCGACTATATGACCGCACTTGAATGTTTTACAGTAATTGAATCGTCGGTTCATAATATGACCAGGGAAAGCAAGAATGTAATAATAAATAAGATAAAAACGGGAGCGCCCAATATTGCCGGTGAAAAATCAGCCCTCGCAAGCGAACTTATTTCAGTGCTGAGATAGTGAATTCTTTTATTCGTAAGATGAAAAGTATTTCATGAATTGGGTTCTTTCGAAGACCGTTGGTTTTTCATAATTAAGATAATTTAGTTTTCCACGGAATTCATCTACCGATCTGAATTTTTTGTTTTCCATCCAGCTTATTATCTGGTTGTTTAAAGTTTTTATGTAATCAATACCTTTTTCATAAAGCACTGAACATACCTGAACGCATGTTGCTCCTGCAAGCAGGTATTTAACTGCATCCTGCCCTGAATGAACACCTGTTGAGGCGGCAATATCTATTTTAATATCCTGTGCACTGGCCATCCCTATCCATCTGAGTACATATCTCCTCTCGTTTTCCTGACTGAAAACCGAGGCTGGAACAACTTCCATTCTATTTATATCAATATCAGGCTCAAAGAACCTGTTGAACATGACAACTCCCTTAATACCCCTCATGTAAAACTGATCAATCATGTAAAGGATATTGGAGAACCTGTGACCAATCTTAAGGGCAATCGGAATTTTAACAACCTTGTTCAGCTTTTCGATAAGGTTAAAATAGAGCTTTTCCGAGTCAACAGAATTCTTTTTCCTGTCTGTCGGGAGGAAAAAAACATTTATTTCCAATGCATCTGCACCGGCATCTTCCATTTTTTTTGCAAAGCCTGTCCATCCTTCAGAAGAATAGCAATTAATGCTTGGGATAACAGGGATCTTAAGGTTTTTCTTTGCATTTTTGATCAGGTCAAGGTAATTGTCGACAGAGTTGGATCTGATATAATTTGAAATATAGTCATCAGCTTCAGGGTATGCATGAGATGATTTTATAGAGCTTATGTGTGCGTTGATCTGTTCTTCAAAAAGGGATTTAAGTACAACAGCTCCTGCCCCGCTGTCCTCTGCTTCCTTAAGCTGTCCGAGTGTAGAAGTTAAGCGGCTGCTGCTAACGATTAGAGGACTTTTAATGGGAAGTCCAAGATATTTCGTCTGTAATTTTTCCATTGAGAATAAATTAAAATCTGTTATTAAATTCTTTCACCAAATATAAGACTTCCTATTCTTACTATCGTGCTCCCTTCTTCAACTGCAATCAGATAATCTCCCGACATGCCCATTGATATTTCTTTAAAATATTGTTTATCAAAGAAATAGTGTGATTTCAAATCGCTGAAACATTTGTGCAGGTATCTGAATTCTTTTCTTACCTGTTCCCTGTCGTCGGTGAATGTCGCCATACCCATGACCCCACAAAACCTTATGTTTTTCAGGTTTTCAAATTCATTGCTGCCAAGCATCAGGTCAATTTCCTCCATGCTGAATCCGAATTTTGTCTCTTCCTCAGCAATATGTATCTGGATCAGACAGTCAATAATGCGTTTCGCTTTACTGCCTTCACCATCAATTACCTTTGCCAGTTTAAAAGAATCAACGGATTCTATCATACTTATGAAAGGGGTAATAAATTTTACTTTATTTGTCTGAAGATGCCCTATCAGATGCCATTCGATATCTGAAGGAAGGAGCTCTTTCTTCTGCAACAATTCCTGGACTCTGTTTTCACCAAAGCACCGTTGGCCGGCTTGGTAAGCTTCAAGAATGTCGGTCACAGATTTGGTTTTTGATACTGCAACAATTTTTACTGTCGGTGGCAGTTGTTTTCGGATAAAAGTAATATTTGATGCTATCAGACCCATTATTTTTACCACCAAATCTCTGAATCGGGTTATGAATATCTTTTAAATGAATATCTTAATCCAACAGATGTATGACCAGTCCGCTTCTTAGTTTTGGTTCGAACCAGGTTGTCTTGGGAGGCATAATGTTCCCGGAATCTGCTATAGCAATCAACTGTTCCATCGATACCGGATAAAGTGCGAATGCGGCTCTCATCTCTCCCCTGTCGACCCTCTTCTTAAGTTCACCTAATCCTCTTATACCGCCGACAAAATCAATCCTCTTTGAGCGACGGAGATCCTGTATGTCGAGGACGGGTGTGAGGATATGATTTGTAAGAATTGTAACATCAAGGACGCTTATAGGATCCTTTTCGTCATAAGTCTCTGGTTTGGCTGTCAGGCTGTACCAGCTTCCATTCAGGTACATGGAGAAAGAGTGAAGCCGCCGGGGTTTGTATGTTCTTTTTCCCCTATGTTTCACGATAAATCCTTCATTAAGTTTTGAAAGGAATTCATCTTCAGTCAGGCCGTTAAGATCTTTCACTGTCCTGTTATAATCCATAATCCTAAGCTGGTTTGCTGGAAAGTGGACAGCAAGGAAATAATTGTATTCCTCATTACCTGTATGATGAGGATTATTATCTCTTTTCTCTTTTCCGACAAGTGCGGCTGCAGCAGTCCGGTGGTGGCCGTCGGCAACATAAGTGTACGGAACTTTTTCTGCAAACAGCTTCTCAATATGAGCATTGGTTTTTGGATCTTCAATTATCCAGAATTGATGGCCTATTTTATCTTCTGAAATAAAGTCATACTCTGGTTTCTGATTGTCAACTATTGACTTAACGACATCATCTATTTCATTTACAGCAGGATAAGTAAAGAATACCGGTTCAATATTTGCATTATTGACTTTTACATGAATCATACGGTCCTGTTCCTTATCGGGTCTGGTAAGCTCGTGTTTTTTGATTATACCGTTAAGATAATCATCCACTGATGCGCAGCCAACGATCCCATATTGTTTTCTGCCCTGCATTGTCTGGGCATATATATAATAGTGTGGTTCTTTATCCTGAACAAGCCATCCTCTTTCCCTCCACAATGCAAAGTTCTGAACAGATTTTTCATAAACCTTCTCTGAATGTATGTCGGTTTCAGGAGGGAGGTCAATTTCCGCCCTTGTTATATGCAGAAGTGAGACTTCTTTTCCATGTGCCATTTTCCGGGCTTCGTTTGTATCCATAACATCGTAGGGCAGGCAAGCCAGGTCGCTGGCAATGCCGCTAGGGGGTCTGAGTCCCCTGAATGGTTTTACTATAGCCATATTGTATCTGAACCTTGAATTTTGAATTTAAACCTGGAGGTTTTTATTTTTTACTTTTTACTTTTTACTTTTTACTTTTTATTTACTATTAAGCCTGTATTTCTCATTTCCGGTTTTAAAATAGTCAACAATCTGCTTTGCAGCAGCAATGCCTGCATTTATATTCGCCTCAGCAGTCTGGGCACCCATTTTGCGGGCTGTAAAGATATACCTGCCCTCATATTTTTCTTCAATTATGTTTCTGCAATCAGGTTCTACATCAGCCAGATACCTGAAGTCTGGACGTTCCAGGAAGATCCTGAGAAGAGCCTCTTCATCAATTATTTCCTTCCGTGCTGTGTTTACAAGAATTGCGTCAGGCTGCATTAAGGAAAGCAGGTTATAATTAACTGAACCGGCAGTCATTTCATTAAAAGGCAGGTGCAGGGAAACGAATTTGGAAACCGTATACAATTCCTCGGCACTATTGCATGGTTTGATCCCTTCGGCTGTAATAACTTCCTGATTAACAAAAGGATCATAAGCATAAGGGATCATTCCAAATCCTTTTGCTATTTCACCGACGTATTTACCAACATTACCAAAAGCATGGATGCCAATTGTCTTGCCCCTGAGTTCAGTTCCGGATCTGCCGCTGAAGCCACCCCGAACCATATATAACATCATTGCGAATACAAGTTCGGCGACAGCATTTGAATTCTGCCCGGGAGTATTCATTGCAACAATATTGTTCTTTGAGCAGGCTTCAAGATCAAGATTATCATAGCCAGCGCCGGCTCTTACAACAATCTTAAGTTTACCGCCGGCTTCAATAACTTCCTTTGAGACAATATCGCTTCTTACTATAAGTGCATCAGCATCGGAAACGGCATACTTCAATTCCGAGATGTTGCTATAATTCTCAAGAAAATCAACCTCATATCCAGCTTCAGTAATCACTTCCCTGATGCGGTTAACTGCAATAGCTGCAAATGGTTTTTCTGTGGCAACGAGTATCTTCATCTTAAAAAGTTTAATCTATTGCGGAATAAAAAACATTCCTGCAGTCAAAGATCAGTTTTTCGCCTCGAACTCCTTCATTGTATCAATAAGTGCTCTGACACTTTCAACAGGCAAGGCATTGTATGTTGAAGCTCTGAAACCTCCTACGGAACGGTGGCCTTCAATGCCAAGAATGCCTCGTGATTTTGCAAATTCGGAAAATGGTTTTTCGAGTTCCTTGTAACCGTCAGCCATAACAAAGCAGATATTCATAAATGATCTGTCTTCAGGATCTTTTATTGTAGGGACAAACAGTTTGTTCCGTTCTATTTCGTCATACAGCATTTTAGCTTTTTCAACATTGATTTTCTGGATTGCTTTTACTCCTCCCAGATCCTTTAACCATTTAAGCGTCTGCTGGGCAGCAAAAACCGCAAAAACAGGCGGAGTATTAAACATTGATTCGCCTTTGATGTGGGTTCTATAGTCGAGCATTGTCGGGATTGCCCTGTTGACTTTTCCCAGTGCATCTTCTTTAATAATAATAAGAGTAACGCCTGCGGGTGCAAGGTTCTTCTGTGCTCCGGCATAAATTACAGAGTATTTTGAAACATCTACAGGGCGGCTGAAAATGTCAGATGACATGTCCGCCACAAGAGGGATTGAAACATCAGGGTCTTTTTTAAGCTCGGTTCCGAAAATTGTATTGTTTGTGGTTACATGAAAATAATCAGCATCGGCAGGCACTGTATAATTCTTAGGTATATAATTAAAGTTGCTATCTTTTGATGAAGCAACTTCCACAACTTCTCCGTAAAGTTTTGCCTCCTTGAGAGCCTTGCTTGCCCATTCACCGGTATTCAAATATGCTGATTTTTTGTTCATCATGTTCATCGGGACCATAGCAAACTGCAGGCTTGCACCTCCTCCGAGAAAAATCACATGGTACCCTGAAGGAATCTCAAGCAATTCTTTTACAAGTGATATTGTGTCATTCATGCAAGCAACAAACTCTTTGCTGCGATGTGAAATCTCCAGAATTGAGAGACCCGTTCCGGCAAAATCTTTGATTCCTTCTATTGTTTTATCAAGAGTGTATTGAGGAAGGATAGATGGACCGGCATAAAAGTTGTGTTTTTTCATAATCTTGTATATTTTAAACAATTATTCAAAAAGTCGTTCTGCAAAAATATATAAATAAAATCAGTTGCTGAGCCTGTCAGGGCTTCTTAAACCATTTTAAAGAATGGATCCTTTTAGAATTCCGTCTTTAACAAACGGGATTTTATCGGTGAAGTCAGGGGTAAGACAGAATTCTAAACAGTCGTCGAGGCCTTTGTCCCTCAGGCGTGACCGCTGGGCTGCTTTTTCGATATATCCCAGCAGATCTTTTTTCGCAATAGTCCAAAGATCGATAGCTGCATGAGTGGAATCGCAAATTGTACAATACAATGATGAAGACATAAGACGTTCAGCAATTGCTCCGGCACAAATCGTATCCTCAAGGTTGAACCTGTTTTTCCATCCTGCACAGAAAAGGACCACATTTTTTTCCTGACTTAATATCCACCCGGTAAGAGCACTTATATTCAAAAAGCTTCCAACAGAAATACAACTTGCCGAAGAAGCCATTTTAATAATACCTGTTCCGTTGGTAGTGCTGTAAACAATTGTTCTGCCCAATACTTTTTCCTTTGTAAAATTGAATGGTGAATTGCCGAAATCAGCAAAATCAAGAACATATCCATCGCGTTCGGCGGCAACCAGATAACCTTTTTCTTTATATTCCCTTGCTTCCTGAACAGTGCCGACGGGTATGATTGATTCTGCTCCGTTCGAGAATGCAGTGCATATAGCCGATGTGGCACGCAGAATATCAATTATCACCACAATAGAATCTTTATGAAGTTCAGGTTCATATAATACAGGTGAAAAGCAGGTATCAAGGTTTCTTTTTTTCATCGTCCGTCAAAGTATTGACTCCTATCTCTGAAAATTGTCCCGACCTGAGGGTAAGCAGCGAAGTCAATCAGTCTAAATTTCAGATCAAACCATTCAGAGTCATTTAATTTTTGTAAAATGGAAGGTTCGCAACTTTTGCCTTCAGATCCTTATTCCTTATCCGTATAAATATTTCAGTATCGGCATTCCAGTACCCTTCTTTAAGATATCCCATACCTATTCCCTGTTTAAGAACGGGCGACATGGTACCTGATGTCACTTCTCCGATAATTTCTCCCGATGAGTTAATAATTTCATAATGCTGTCTTGGAATTCCACGGTCGATCATTATGAATCCTCTGAGTTTTCTCTTAACACCTTCCTGTTTCTGTTTCAGAAGGAAAGCCTTATCAATGAAATCCTTGCCCTCCCTGAATTTTGTAATCCATCCGAGTCCGGCCTCTATGGGAGAGGTCTGATCATTTATATCATTACCATACAGGCAATAGCCCATTTCAAGCCGAAGAGTATCTCTCGCACCCAGGCCTGCAGGTCTTATGTTAAACTCTTTTCCTGCATCAAACACCGCTTCCCATAGTTTTGGTCCGTCTTCGTTCCTGACATATATTTCACATCCACCCGAACCGGTGTAACCAGTAGTGGAGAAAATGACATTGTTTATATCTGCAAAATCAATTATTCTGAAAGTGTAATATTCCATATTCAGAATATCAGTTGAGGTGAGTTTTTGCATTGCTTTCATAGCCAAAGGACCCTGTATTGCAAGCTGTGAAATATCATCCGATGCATTTAACAGACCTTTTCCGGGTTCAATACCGAACCTTGCAGCATTTTTTACGCACCAGTTCCAGTCTTTATCAATATTGGCTGCATTGACCACAAGAAGGTATTTTTCAGCACTGAATCTGTACACTAGAAGATCATCAACTATTCCTCCATTTCCGTTGGGAAAACATGAATACTGAACCTTGCCGTCGACGAGGGAGGCTACATCATTTGATGTAATATATTGAAGAAAGTCAAGTGAGCCAGGACCGGAAACCCAGAATTCACCCATGTGAGATACATCAAAAACACCGACCCCCTCTCTTACGCAAATATGCTCTTCATTAATTCCTGTATATTCAACCGGCATATTAAAACCTGCAAACGGGACCATTCTGGCTCCGGCAGCCTCATGAAATCTTTTAAAAACAGTATTTTTCATATTGTTACCTATTGTTATTTTTTATATTCTATACCAGGAAAATTGCTCCTCAAAGAACTCAAAGATTTTCTTTCTTAAATCTGATTAATATCAGAAAACACAGTTAAAATATAAGGTAACGGTTACCAAAAAACTATTCCTGACATAAAAATAGCATAATTATTTTAAGGAATTGACAGTAGTTTGATCACTGTAACAATGAGTCAGAAATGGAAAGTTTTAAAATCTGTGGGATGATCCGGATTAATTCCTGTATTTTCAAATATCATTTAATCCAAAGTAATTGAAATTCATAAAAAATAAAAATAAAATATGCCCGTTAATTATATCAGAGGAGTTCATTAGTAAGTTACTAAGAATCAGGAATCCATGAATTACAAGTATATAAAGCCGGAATATCTTGAGATGGTTACCGGGGGTGACGCGGGACTTATCCGGGAACTTGTTGTAATGTTCAGGGAACAAACAGCCGAGATCTACAGGGATATGAAAGCTTTGTTATCAGGCAAGGATTATACTTCCCTTGGGCTCCTTGCCCACAAAGCAAAATCGTCGGTGGCAATAATGGGCATGGAGGACCTTGCAGATATGCTAAGGATGTTTGAACATCAGGCCAAAGATGGAAAGGAGATCAGGCAATATGAAGAATATATAAGGCGTTTCGGAGAGGAGACAAAACTTGCAGTGACAGAGCTAGAAACAATGGTCAATGGAGAAGAGAAAAAGGATAAAATGATAAACATTGAAAAAAGAGGCAAGATCGATATAGTTTCTTTTTCTGTAAACAAGCTGAATGCCACAACAATGGATGAAATAAAGGAGGGGGTGAACCAGCTGTTTGAGAATCCCAATTCCAAAGTCATTATTGACCTTAAAGGCATCGAGTATATTGACAGTTCAGGATTCGCCTTTTTTCTTTCACTGCACAAGGCTGCAAAAAGCAATTACGGATTCCTTAAATTCGTTCATCCCGAATCAAGGGTGTTTGAGCTTTTCCAGACACTGCATCTGCATACGGTTTTTGAGATCTATGACGATATGGATGCCTGCATAGACTCGTTCAGGTAGGAAGAAGATTTTCGTCTGCCTTCAATATTGCCAGGCTCAAACTAATCCTTGCTTTTTGAAGCTGAAAAACGAAGGCCGCCATCAGCAACTTCAATTGTAACTGTATCACCACTTAATATTGATCCGGAAATTATCTGTTTGGAAAGTTCATTAATGATTTCTCTCTGAATAAGCCTTTTTACAGGTCTTGCCCCTGACTGCGGATCATATCCATGACGTGCCAGCCAGTCAATTGCGTTATCCGTAACTTTGATTTTAATGTTATTGTTCTCAAGGATCTTTGTTACGGTGTTTAGCTGGATTTTTACTATATCACGTATCTGATCAGAGTTCAAAGGTTTGAACATAACTATTTCATCAACACGGTTAAGAAATTCAGGACGCAGAGATTTTCTCAGGAGCATGAAGATCTCTTTTTTAAGAAGTTCCGCCTCGCGTTCAGGCATAATGTTGTTCCACTTGTCCATTCTGTCTCTTATAATCTCTGATCCAAGATTTGAGGTCATAATCAGGATAACATTCCTGAAGTTCACTGTTCTTCCCTTGTTATCGGTAAGTCTTCCGTCATCAAGGACCTGGAGGAGCAGATTAAACACGTCAGGGTGGGCTTTCTCTATTTCATCGAGAAGGACCACTGAGTAGGGTTTGTGTCTGACTGCTTCGGTGAGCTGTCCGCCTTCGTCATATCCAATGTACCCGGGAGGAGCTCCTATAAGGCGTGACACTGAATGCCGCTCCTGGTACTCCGACATATCTATCCTTGTAAGCAGGTTTTCATCATTGAAAAGAAATTCAGCCAGGGCTTTTGCAAGTTCTGTTTTTCCCACCCCTGTTGTACCAAGAAAAATAAAGGATCCTACAGGTCTTTTCTGGTCCTGAAGACCAGCTCTTGACCTTCTGACGGCATCAGCAACGGCACTTATTGCCTCATCCTGTCCCACTACCCTTTTATGAAGTTCATCCTCAAGTCTGAGGAGCTTTTCCTTTTCACTTTCAAGCATTCTTGAAACAGGTATACCGGTCCACTTTGAGACTATTTCAGCAATGTCCTCAGATCTTACCTCCTCCTGGATCAAAGATCCTTTGCTTCTTTTCTTTTCAATTTTGTCCTTTAAGTCGGCAATTTCCTTTTCCATTCCTATTATTCTGCCATACCGTATTTCAGCAACCTTGCCATAATCGCCTCTGCGTTCGGCCTGTTCTGCTTCAAGACGCAGTAATTCAAGCTGTTCTTTCTTTTCCTGGACCTTTTCAATCATCTCTTTTTCTGATTTCCAGGCTGCAAGAAGTTCGTCCTTTTCAGACTGTAATTCAGCAAGTTCCTTGGTTATCTCCTTTTCTTTTGCTAAATCGCCATCTCTTCTTATCGCCTCTCTTTCAATCTCAAGACGTGTTATTGCCCGGGTCACCTCATCTATTTCTTCAGGCACTGAATTCATTTCAAGACGAAGCCTTGAGGCAGCTTCATCGATAAGGTCAATGGCCTTGTCAGGCAGGAACCTGTCAGTAATATATCTTGTCGAAAGATCAACTGCTGCAATAATAGCTTCATCTCTTATTATCACCTTGTGATGTGCCTCATATTTCTCCCTGATCCCTCTCAGAATTGAAATGGAATCTTCCCTTCCAGGCTCATCAACCATTACTACCTGAAACCTTCGTTCAAGAGCTTTATCCTTTTCGAAGTATTTCTGGTATTCGTTAAGTGTAGTGGCCCCGATTGCCCGTAATTCACCACGGGCAAGAGCAGGCTTCAGAATATTTGCAGCATCCATTGCTCCTTCTGATTTGCCGGCTCCTACAAGAGTATGTATCTCATCAATAAAAAGGATTATTTCACCATCAGATGAAATTACTTCATTAACAACTGATTTAAGTCGCTCCTCAAATTCACCTTTGTATTTTGCTCCGGCAATAAGAGCTCCCATATCCAGTGAATATATTGTCTTTGATTTCAAGTCTTCGGGGACATCACCCCTGGTAATACGGTGGGCAATACCTTCTGCTATTGCTGTCTTTCCGACTCCAGGTTCTCCGATCATCACCGGATTGTTTTTTGTCCTTCTGGTAAGTATCTGGAGTATACGTCTTATCTCTTCATCCCTTC
This sequence comes from uncultured Rikenellaceae bacterium, assembly GCA_964514725.1. Lineage (GTDB taxonomy): Bacteria > Bacteroidota > Bacteroidia > Bacteroidales > VadinHA17 > LD21. The sequence goes on along the minus strand of CAZEUL010000002.1, from coordinate 301,095 downwards.
CAACCACGGGATCAAGTTTACCTGAACGGGCTCTTTCATTAAGGTTAATTGCATATCTGTTCAACGAGTTGAATGTATCCTCCGAAGTCGGACTGTCAACGGTGGCTCCTTTCCGAAGTTCAGCTATTGCTGATTTAAGATCCTTCATATTAACACCATGATCCTTAAGTATCTGGGATGCAGGATCGGACGTATCGAGGATCCCCATGAGGATATGTTCGGCTGTGACAAATTTATCACCCATCTTCGAAGCATGATCATTTGCTTTTCTCAAAGCCTCGGATGCTCCTGAAGAGAGATAGGTTTCAGCTCCGGTGACCCTGGGATAAGTATCAATAAGTCTGTCGAGATTGTTATGGATCACCTGAGTGCTTGCTCCTATTTTCCCAAACAGCCAGTCTGTAATATTTTCAGCCTGGCTTAATACTCCCTTCAACAGATGAGCGCATTCAATAGCCTGCTGACTTTTTGAGGAGGCTATATTAAAAGCCTGCTGTACAGATTCCTGTGCTTTTAAAGAAAAATTATTTAGATTCATAATTACTTTTTGTCCCAGATTAACAATTTCTTTGCCAGTTCCATTTTATGCCTTTATGGCATTGACAAACTTGGCATTATGTCATTATGACAAAAAGTGGCTTACCGGGGACTTGTCGACTGTATCAGTTAAAATCAATTCCCCATCAATTTACTTTGTGCTTATCTTTGTGGCATTCGTATGTATGTTTGTTTAAATACAATAAAAACAAAATGGGAAAAATAATCTGGAAACCCGGTACCATGATCTATCCGCTGCCGGCAGTTATGGTAAGCTGTGGTGCTTCTGCCGAAGACTATAACATAATTACTGTTTCATGGACAGGAACAATCTGCACAAATCCCCCGATGTGTTACATTTCTGTCCGTCCCGAACGTCATTCTTTCGGAATAATAAAAAAATACGGAGAGTTCGTGATCAATCTGACTACAAAAGAGCTTGTTTTTGCAGCGGACTGGTGCGGTGTAAAATCAGGCCGGGATCATAATAAATTCGTTGAAACGGGTCTTACTCCTGTTCAGGCATCGATCGTAAAGGCTCCGGTAATCAAAGAGTCGCCTGTGAATATTGAATGCAGGGTTGTTGAGATAAAAGAACTAGGTTCGCATTATATGTTTTTATCGGAAGTAGTTGCAATAAATGCTGAAAAGAATCTTTATGATGAAAAATCAGGTGTTTTCAGACTTTACGATGCAAATCTGATATGTTATTCCCATGGGAAATATTATGAGACCGGTCATTTTCTTGGAAAATTTGGATTCTCGGTAGAAAAAAAGAAAACAAAACGCAGAACTAAATAATCAAACTTCTTTTTTAACGTTCTAAAACTGTCTGCTGGTTTTGTTAATAATTTAACAGACAATGAAGAGAACTATTAATTTAGATACTGGCATATGTCTGCAGGTTAATTTAGTTTAGTATTTAAATTTTGTCATTTCCCATAATGTTAAATACATTTTTTAACAGTCGATGAGTGAGAAGATTATTGAGACCCTGATGCATCTTTTTGCCCTGATTGCCAAACCACAGCGGAATGAATCAGAAAAGAAAGGTGTTGTTGAAGCGTTCCTCAGCCATCTTCTCAATCAGGAACTTGTAAAGAAATATCTGGCAATTTACACTGAAGCCTACCAGGAGGCAGCAGAAAAGCTGGCAAGAAGCACCCCCGAAAGACGCGAGGGAGCAATTGCCATAAGGATCACCAAATTATGCAAGGAAATCAATGAGGAGGGTCAGCTCGGCCAGGAACAGAGAGTAGTAGTGTTGATAAAAGCTCTGGAGTTTTGCAGATCGGGAGGCGAAGAGATAACTCCCATTGAGATTGGATTTATCGATACTCTTGCAGAAGGATTGGGAATATCGGGTGAAGAATTCAGGACATTGAAGGAATTTGTGATAAATCCCTTTTCCAATCCGCCTTTGTCGCCTAATCTTTTAGTAATCTCAGGTCAGCCGCATTCCCATGACAGCAATATAATCAAGTATGTACAGAAGGAAATGCTGAATGGGCAGATTTGGGTCCTTTATGTTCCTTCGGTTGGAACGTATTTCATGAAATTTATCCGTTCAGGGGAATTATCAATGAACGGACAATTGCTTCAGGAGAATAAAGTATACCCGATAAGCCAGGGTTCTTCGATAAAAGGTTATAAGATATCTCCGATTTATTACTGGGACATCACAAAGCAATTTCTTAAGGAGGAATTCCTTGCTTCAAGGGTGGTATATGAGGTAAATAACCTTGAATACAGGTTTAAGAGTGGCGAAGTCGGCATTCATCACATGTCGTTTAAAAGCGAGTCGGGAAGGATGATAGGGATTATGGGTGCCAGCGGTGCAGGAAAATCGACTCTTTTAAGCGTACTGAACGGAATAAATCCTCCTTCCGACGGAGAAGTTCTTATAAATGGGATCAGTATCCATAAGGAAAGAGAAAAAATTAAAGGATTAATAGGGTATGTTTCACAGGACGATCTTTTGATCGAGGATCTTACAGTGTTTGAGAACCTTTACTTCAATGCACGACTATGTTTCGGCAATCTGGCGGATGAGGAAATAATTGAAAGGGTCGAAAATGTCCTAAAAAGTCTTGGCCTTCATGATATCAGGAACATGAAGGTAGGATCGCCGCTAAACAAAAAAATAAGCGGTGGTCAAAGGAAAAGGCTTAACATATCTCTGGAACTTATCAGGGAGCCAGCAATTCTGTTCCTTGATGAACCCACATCAGGGCTGTCATCAAGAGATTCAGAGAATATCCTCGATCTGCTGAAGGACCTTGCAAGAAAAGGGAAACTGTTATTTGTAGTGATACATCAGCCTTCATCAGACATTTTTAAGATGTTTGACAAGCTGATAATACTTGACACCGGGGGCTTTATGATCTATAATGGGAATCCTGTTGATTCAATAGAGTATTTCAAAAAGAAAATAGGACAAGCCGATTACAGTGAAAGTGAATGTCATTCATGCGGTAATGTAAATCCGGAACAGATTTTCAATATTGTTGAAACGAAAGTGTTCAATGAATGCGGTGAACCGACTGATATCCGGAGGATTTCACCAAGTGAATGGAGGAAGCTGTATGAATCAGAGAAACAGGAGGAATTCCTGGAAAAAGGAGAATCGCTACCCGAGATACATTTCAGGACGCCTGCCAGGTTTAAGCAGTTTCTTATATTTGCCCAGCGCGATATACTTGCCAAGGTTGCTGATCTTCAATATATACTTGTAACCCTTCTTGAAGCTCCCATCCTAGCATTTTTCCTGGCTTATCTTATCAGGTATTTTGATGAAAGCGCCAAAAACCCCAAATATAACCTGATGGATAACAGCAATCTGCCTGTTTACATTTTCATGTCGGTGATTGTAGCAATATTTATGGGACTGACAGTTAGTGCAGAGGAAATTATAAAGGACAGGAAAATACTAAAAAGGGAGTCTTTCCTTAACCTAAGCTGGAACAGCTACCTTTTTTCAAAAGTATTTGTCCAATTCACTATCTCTGCAATTCAGGCTCTTACATTTGTATTGATCGGGAATGCCATCACAGGAATAAAGGGAATGAATTTTGAATACTGGCTTGTCCTGTTCTCTTGCTGGGCTTCGGCCAATATGATGGGACTTGTGATATCCGACAGCTTCAAGACAGTCGTTACAATATATATTCTGATTCCATTTCTTGTTATACCGCAGATAATCCTCAGCGGTGTGATGGTGAAATTCGAGAAGTTAAATCCTGTTATTTCATCGCCTGTTGAAATACCGGTTTATGGTGAAATGATAACTGCAAGGTGGGGCTATGAGGCTCTTGCCGTAAAACAGTTTGTTGATAACAGGTATGAGAGGCTTTTTTACGAATATGATAAAAAGATGAGCACTGCGAGATACAAGAAGGATTACTGGAATGCAAAACTAAAAGGTAATCTCGATAATATTTTAATAGATCTGGAGAATGGTACCAGAGGCGAAGAGTTCAACAGTGATCTTTTGCTCGTCTCAAATGAGATAAAAAAAGAATTAAAACTTTTGCCGGGGATCAATTTCAAATATTCCGATTATCTGACACCTGATAAGGTGACTTCTGAAATAATAAAAGAGACCGAAAATTATGTTGAAGCGGTAAGAAGGTATTATGTCAGATACTACAATGAAGCCGCCAGCCAGAAGGACAATCTGATAACCAGACTGGAAGCTGAAGATAAATCGGGATTTCAGGAACTTAGGAACAAGAATTCAAATGTTTCTTTGGAGGAATTCGTTACAGCAAAAAATGAAACTCAGAAAATTATCGAATTCAAAGGAGAGATTGTTCAGAAGCTTGATCCCATATATATGGATCCCAGGCACAGATTTATAAAAGCCCATTTCTATTCACCGACAAAACAGATTTTAGGAAGGCACTTTGATACCTATTTTGTTAATGTAGCTGTTATCTGGTCTATGACAGTGATTCTTTACCTGATCCTTTATTTCAGATTACTTAAAAAGATTTTAAGTTCAGGGGAAAAGCTTTTTGGTAAAAAAGTCAAAGGGTCAGACAGGGATTTGATATAAAAACTTTCTTTCTTTTAAGTATCAATTAAGCAACCAATCCGGTTATTTTCCATTCTATAAACCGGTTGTTTCTATCATTTTAAAAGGAACACGTATAATTGATTCATAGTCCTCTCCTGCCTCGAGCATATCCTCGTCGTCCTCCTCGTAATACCAGTTAACCTCAACCTCATTTTTCGCCTTATGTATAGCTTCAAGTTTTTTAAAAACATCAAGTATGCATTTGGACGAACTGGTATTAAAATACTCCAGTTTTATTTTAACGACAGTCTTTTCAAGGGGGGCTTCCTTGTACTGATCGAGCCAGTCAATAAGCGGTTTATAAAACTCAACTGAATTCTCGGGTATTGAACGCCCAGAGATTTCGAATATTCCTTCTGATGCATCAAATTTTATAAATGGTGTCTTTGGAGTTCCTTCAATAATGATTGGCTTCATTTTTATATGATTTAAATATTATTTATCTTCTTTGACCAGAATATTCAGATAAAAGAATGTGTATTTATCATTATACTCCCTGAACAGATAATTAAGCCTGCTACCGGTTTTCCTCGCAATATCAACAAGACCAAGTCCACCACCTCCTTTTGAGGAAATACGCTGGTGGTTAAGTATGAATTTATAAAGTTCCGATATCTCTTCATGGCTCGACTGGTTTATTTTTTTTATTCTCTCCTCCAGCTTTGGAACATTAACATTCAGGATAAAATTACCTGTCAAAATCTTATAACCGTTATCAACCTTATTTATTGAAAGAATGCCGAATCTTTCCGACTCCTGATCCTCGAAATCTTCAGGAACCTTATCGACATGATGATAAAGGTTCTGCAGACTTTCTACCAGCACATTATAGACTCTCTTCCTAAGCTTTGAGGGCTCGTTAGCCTTGATCATTCTTTCTTCAACAGTATCAAGAACCTCATTTACCTTGTCAGGATCAATGTTACCCTTGTAATAAACAATATTACTGCCGGCTGAATTGCTCCTGAAATAATCTTCTACCTGAAAGCTCATTTAAGCTTCATTTTATACTTAAAAACTATCGGAAACAAATATAATAAAAATCCATCCACACGTAATTCTGGCAATTCAATAATAGTATTAACAATTAACCTTAATTATCAGCATCTTTAACTTAGTCTCCCTGTTACTTCTTTTATTAACATTGGTCTTAAATAACTCAATTGCATAAATGATTATTATGTCTCAGATACAACTAATTTAAATTATTACTCACCAGCTATCGATGGACTTTTCATAATATTGAAATCCCAGATCTTACCAGACTGACCTTGATTATCTAAGATTCAGATTTAACAGAATATCAAAGGATCTATATAAAACAAGTTTAACAGTTATTTGATTCAGCGTCTTTTTATTAAAATTTTCCGAGAGAATAAAACTCTTATTTCATGGCAGGAGAAATTTATGTTTTTTATGCGAGCCTGAATAAAGATCATATTCAATAAGTTCGCATTGAAGTGCTCCGTTGTAAAGGATTATTTTTTTTGCAGGTTTGAGACCAACATGTTTCAGGGCCTCCTTATCGGAACTTATTATACAGGCTTTATAACCCGGGAAACTATGTTTAAGGGTTGAACCGATCATAGAGTAAAGAGCTTCCGAGTCAGAAGGTTTTATTCTCTGTCCGTACGGGGGATTTATTAAAATAAAACCTTCATCTTCAATTGGTTTAAGTTGACTGAAGTCAGACTGCCTGAAATTTATCAATCCTTCCAGTCCGGCCGATTCTGAATTTCTTTTAGCATGAATCACAGCCTCTTCAGAAATATCGCTCCCTGAGATATTCAGTTTCCCGGATATAATCTCCCTCTCACATTCTTTCCTTACCCTATCAAACAAACCACTGTTATAGTCTTTCCATCTCTGGAAGCCATAATAAGTCCTGAACTTTCCGGGTGGTATTCCCAGAGCAATAAGTGATGCTTCAATCGGAATTGTTCCGGAACCGCACATTGGATCGATCAGAGGTGATTTTCCATCCCATCCTGACAGGAGGATTATACCGGCTGCCAGTACTTCATTCATAGGCGCGGTTCCCTGCTCTTTCCTGTAACCTCTTTTAAATAAAGGAATAACAGAGGAATCAACTGAAATAGTAACCTTGTTGCCACTGATATGGAGATTAAATACAATTCCGGGATTTCTGGTATCAACAGAGGGACGGCTGCCTTTCCGCTTTCGGAACCAGTCGGCAATAGCATCCTTTAATACAAGTCCCGGATAACCTGTGTGCCTGAACAAGGGTGAATTAACGACGGGAACCACCAGGAAAGTCTGATTGCTGTCGAGGTATTTTGCCCATTCAATTTTAAGGCTGTTTTTCATCAGGTCGTCAGGAGAATTTATTCTGAAATCAGCAATAGGCATCAGAATAGAAACAGCTGTACGGAGGCAATAATTTGCCTTGTAAAGGAGCCTGCGGTCACCGCTGAAACCGACAGCCCTGTTTAATGGTTCGATGTCAGAAGCTCCTGCTTCTTTAAGCTCCTGGGCAAGAACACCCTCAAGCCCGAAAAAGGTTTTTGCCAGATACCTCATTACTTAAAATTATTTCATATTTGTTATGCCTGCAGCTATCATAAGTCTGTCTTTACTAAACTGTTTTCAAAATTAAATTATTGTAACAAATCCAATGCAATAATTATTTATGTACTGTTTTTTAAATAATGAAGAGACTTTGCTGGCAGAAATTCCAATAACATTTGATTCGGTTTGATCAGAAATTGAGTAAAAATCCTTACATTGACAAAAAATTTTAAAACCTTTTAGAGATGAAAAGATGCATATCCTTATCAGTTATAATCTTTTTTTCATTTATTATCATCATATCTTCCTGTAAGAAGGATACACCGCTGAATGAACTTATTCTGGGTAAATGGAAAGTTCAGTCAATCACTCAGATTTATTATGAAAACAATGTAAAAATCTCGGAGTTCACGCTATATTCTTTTGAAGAAGAAATGTCGATACAGTTTGCTGAGGGCGGTACAGGGATTATTTATCAGAACAATGATATTTTTGGAGCATTTACGTGGACATTGAGCGGGAACACCCTGACAGTTGACAATGGCAGTACAGATGTGACTCAATGGATTGTAAATGTGGAAGGTAATATTCTGACATGGTCATTTGAAGAGAGTGAAGTTGTTGAAAATGTCACTCAGAAATACGAATATATCTATTCTGCATCAAAGATACTTTAATAGCCAAGTATTCTGTTATATTCCGACTTATCTGAAAGAGTCTTCATGGCTTTCTCGATGACCCTGTCATTTTGATTCACAATCTGGTAATAGGCTGTGGTTTGCCATCTGTTTGATGCTATAAGACCTTTAAGAATATTCATTATGTCAGCTTGTGATGTTTTAAACTGATCTTCATTGTATTTCACACCTGCTTCCTCTGCCTTCTTAATAAACAAATCGATGTCCTCTTGTGATAAACTGAATTTTTTCCTGAACTCATCAAATGATTTGAATTCTGAAGCAAGGGTATTCCTGTTTCTGTCGGAATATTCAAGTGCAAAAGAGTTAAAAATACCTTTTCTTATCAGGTTTCTGTAATAATCCGAGTAACTGGTTGTATCGGCCGGTATGAAGATATCAGGCATAATTCCTCCTCCTCCATAGACGGTCCGGTGGTTAACAAGAGTTTTAAATTTTAATGAATCAGGGAAATGGATACTGTCGGAGGTAATAAGTTCTCCGTCAGTGTATCTTTTATAGAAATTCTCAATATATTTATCGTAGCCCTGGTCATATGGACTTTGTATCAGGCGGCCTGTGGGTGTGTAGTATCGGGCGATTGTAAGTCTTATCATAGAGCCGTCGGGAAGGTAATAACCATTCTGGACAAGTCCCTTTCCAAAAGTTCTGCGACCTACAATAATTCCCCTGTCCCAGTCCTGAATTGCACCGGCAAGGATTTCACTTGCTGATGCTGATCCCTCATCGGTGAGGATAGCAACCCTGGCTGCAGAAAGAGGGCCTGATCCCGAAGAATTGTAATCCTGTCTTGGTGTTTTTCTTCCGCTCAGATAAACAAGCAACCTTTTATCAGGGAAGAACTTTTCAGCCAAAGCCGTAGCTGCAAGCATATAGCCACCACCATTACCGCGCAGGTCGATGATAAGATTCTTCATATTGTTCTGTTTCAGCTGCTGAATTGCAGCTGAAAATTCTTTGTCAGTTGTTGCTGCAAACTTGTTGAGTTTTATATACCCAACTTCATTATCGATCATATATGAAGCATCAACACTGTTTATGGGAATTTTATCCCTAATAATTGTAAAATCAAGGAGTTCCTTCTCACCTTTTCTGAATACACTAACCTCAACTTTTGTTCCCTTCATTCCCATAAGGCGTTTTCTTACACCGGCTGTTGAAATATTTATACCAGTAACTTTCTCATTATCAATTTTAATAATTCTATCCCCTGCTCGAAGTCCGACTTTTTCGGAAGGGCCGCCGGAAATAGGTTCTATTACTATTATTGAATCGCGCAAGATATTGAACTGAATGCCGATACCTTCAAAATTGCCATTAAGAGGTTCATTCATTTCCTTTACATCTTTTGCAGAAATATAAACTGAATGAGGATCGAGTGTCTTGAGCATTTCAATTATGGTTTTCTCAGTCAGGCTGTTGATATTAATGGTATCAACATAAAAAGCATCAATAAGGCCCAGGGTCCTGCCTATTTTCAAAGTACCCTCACTCGGCCCTTGTGAATAGCCTGATATACAGATACATAATGATAATATTAAAATAATTCCAGCTTGTGGTAATCTTCTCACTTTAATTTTCTTTTTAATTTTCATATTTTGATCATCAGCAAATAACATCAAATGTTTCCAAATTTCTTGCCAATCCTTAAAATGAACCATATCTGACACGGATATGAATTTCTGTTAAACCAATCAATTATAGTTTTACTTTTATCTTTTGTCTTATTCAATGCACTATTCCCATTCAATTGTAGATGGTGGTTTAGAACTTATATCATAAACCACACGGTTTATTCCTTTAACCTTGTTTATTATCTCATTTGAGACCATTGCCAGGAAATCATAGGGAAGGCGCGACCAGTCGGCTGTCATGCCGTCGGTTGATACTACAGCTCTTAGTACGACAGCATTTTCGTAGGTTCTCTCATCTCCCATGACACCTACCGACTGAACCGGCAAAAGGATAACAGCCGCCTGCCACACTGAATCATATAATCCATGCTGTTTAAGACAATCTATAAATATATTATCAGCCTCTTTCAGCATCTCGAGCTTTTCTCGCGACATTTTTCCAAGAACACGTATCGCCAGACCTGGACCGGGGAACGGATGCCGTTTAAGAATGGGATCAGGTAATCCCAGAGTTTTCCCAACTTTCCGAACTTCATCCTTAAACAGAAGACGCAGAGGTTCAACAACTTTAAGATTCATTTTTTCAGGAAGTCCGCCAACGTTGTGGTGTGATTTAATTGTGGCTGACGGACCATTAACAGATACGGATTCAATAACATCGGGATAAATGGTTCCCTGGGCCAGCCATTTTACATCTTTCACCTTTCGGGCTTCCTCCTCAAAGACTTCTATAAATACCCTGCCTATTATTTTTCTCTTTTTTTCAGGATCACTGACTCCTTCAAGTTCATCAAGGAATTTATTTCCTGCTGCGACTCCAATTACATTAAGACCAAGTTCCCTGTAAGATTCAAGAACCGATTCATATTCATTCTTTCTGAGAAGGCCGTTATCGACAAAAATACTTATAAGGTTATTACCTATGGCACGGTTCAGCAATATGGCTGCAACCGATGAATCTACTCCGCCTGAAAGTCCAAGGATTACCTTTTCATTACCTACCTTAGTGCGGATATCCTCAATAGTTACGTCAATAAAAGAGGCAGGAGTCCAGTTTCCTGAACAACCACATATATCAATTACAAAATTTCTGAGCATCTGCAGGCCTTCGGTAGTATGGTAAACCTCTGGGTGAAATTGTATTCCCCAGGTTTTCTCATTTTTTATTTTAAACGAACCGGTTTTAACATCTGCTGTTGAACCTGTTATTTCGAATCCCGGAGGCAGTTTCTCAATAGTATCGCCATGCGACATCCAGACCTGCGTGCCAGGTCTGATTTCTCTGTAAAAGGGATCATTTTTATCGATAAACAGGAGATTTGCTCTCCCGTATTCTCGTGCTGCCGAGGGAGTGACCTCTCCACCAGATTTATGAACCAGAAGCTGGGCTCCATAGCAAATTCCCAGTATTGGATATTTACCTCTTATCCCTTCAAGATCAGGATCAGGTGAATCATCGTTCCGTACAGAAAAAGGACTTCCGGAAAGGATAACACCTTTTATATTTTTATCAGGAGGAGGGTAATGGTTGAAAGGATATATTTCACAATAAACATTTACCTCTCTTATTCTCCTTGCTATCAGCTGGGTGTACTGTGATCCGAAATCAAGTATGAGTATCTTTTCCTGCACCTGGGTTTGTAATGATGGTTTAAAATTAAATAAGTTAAAATGCTCAGTTATTCTATTCTTGGCAGTTCCGGCATATTTCTTATAGATCACCTGAGTGAATATCGACACAGTATCGTTTATCAAACAGGATAATCAATATAGCGAAACTTATCACAGTAAAGATAAAACTTAACCAAACATGAAGCAGCCGCAAAGATAGTGATTCTTTCATTACTGCCTGCTTATTACTCCAATGTTATAGGTTGTTCCGTCGATTGCAGGAATTGTATTTGGAAAGATTTCCCTTGCCTCCTTCACAAGTGTTGAAATATCCTTGTATCGGGCAGAAAAGTGTCCTATAACAAGTGTTTTTGCATTTGCCATTTTTGCAATTCTGGCTGCGTCAGCTGTGGTTGAATGGCAGGTCTGGCTTGCAAGTTCATGCATACTTTTATCGAAAGTGGCTTCATGATATAGAAGGTCGACACCGTTTACAAAGCCGGCAAGACGTTTGAAATATGCAGTGTCACTGCAATATGCATAGGATAATGGTTCAGCAGCCGGCAGAGTCAGGCAGGAATTTTCAATAACGGTACCGTTGTCAGTAACAAAATCAGCTCCTTTCTTAATTTCTGGTATTCTTGCTACAGGAATTGAATATTTTTCTATGCACTCTTTGATAATGTTTCTGTCGGCTGGCTTTTCCCTGAAAAGAAATCCAAACGAATCAATCCTGTGTTTCAATGGGAATGCAGTAACAACAACATATTTGTCTTCATATATAATAACCGGATCTTTTCCTTTAAGCGGTTTGAATTCAATTCTGAAATTAAGGTTTATATCAAAATCCTGAAGGTGGGAATTCAGCAACCGGGAATAATTTTCAGGAGCATAAAGAGTTAATGGGTTTTCTCTGCCCATAAGGTTAAATGTGGAGAGTAGTCCGTAAAGTCCGAAAACATGGTCACCATGGAGGTGAGAAATGAAAATGTTATTTATTTTTCCAAATCTGATTTTATATTTTCTCAGTTGCATCTGAGTGCCTTCACCACAGTCTATTAAAAACAACCGCTCATGTACATTGAGTACATGAGCGGACGGATATCTTCCAGATGTTGGTAATGCAGAACTACTGCCAAGGATGGTCAGTTTCATGTACAATTAGCCAGGCAGACTCTACAATATCATTTTTTCGGCATCATCTACTGATCTTGTAATTGTGAGGACAGTATCGAGCTGTGAGATGGTTATCAATCTTTCAACAGCCTCGCTAAGACCACAAAGAACAAAAATACCTCCCGCATTTTTACACAGTCTGTTTGCTACAAGTATGGCACTCAGACCGGAAGAATCACAATACTGGCATTTCTCAAGGTCGAGGATAATATTTTTTTCACCTTTGCCTGAAATTAGCACGAGCTCTGATTTAAGTGCAGGAGCAATATGAGTATCAAGCTTTTCTGACTGGATCTGGATCAGTGTACTGTTATTCCTACTCTCAATATTGAAATCCATAGGTTAAATATTAATAGCCTAAATTTAAGTATTTTTTCTATTTTTTGGATGCTTTGATTTCTTTTTCTTCCATTTCTTCCTTTAAGGCGGCAAGTTGTGTTATATCACCAAGAGTTGTTTTTTCAACACTGGGTTTTGCTTTTCGGGAGCTCTTTTTCGTACTTTCTGAATCGCTCTTTTTAGCTGCAGTTTCAACTGATTTCTTTTCATCTTCAAAAACCCTGCTGTGTGAAAGGATTATTTTTTTGGATGATTTGTTAAACTCAATGACTTTAAACTGAAGTTTCTCATCTATTTTGGCCAATGTGCCGTCTTCTTTAACCATATGTTTAGGAGTTACGAAACCTTCAACTCCATAAGGAAGTGCCACAACAGCCCCCTTGTCGAATATTTCAACTACGGTTCCCTCGTGGATTGAATCAACGGTGAAAAGATCTTCAAATACATCCCATGGGTTTTCTTCAAGCTGCTTATGACCGAGGCTCAGTCGTCTGTTTTCTTTATCTATTTCAAGGACAACCACTTCAATTTCAGAATCGATAGAAGTAAATTCTGCCGGATGTTTTATCTTCTTGGTCCAGGAAAGATCAGAAATATGAATAAGACCATCAACTCCCTCCTCAATCTCAACAAAGACTCCGAAATTGGTGAAATTTCTGACCTTTGCTGTATGTTTGGAACCAATTGTGTATTTCTCATCAATATTTTGCCACGGATCTGGTTTCAACTGTTTGATACCAAGCGACATTTTTCTTTCTGCCCTGTCAAGGGTGAGAATTACAGCTTCAACTTCATCACCAACTTTTAAAAATTCCTGTGCACTTCGCAGATGCTGAGACCATGACATTTCAGACACATGGATCAAACCCTCCACGCCAGGAGCTATTTCAACGAATGCACCATAGTCTGCCATCACAACAACTTTCCCTTTTACTTTGTCACCAACCTTAAGGTTAGGATCAACAGAATCCCAGGGATGTGGAGTGAGCTGTTTCAGACCAAGGGCAATACGCTTTTTATCATCATCGAAATCGAGAATGACGACATTAAGTTTCTGATCAAGCTGGACAATTTCTTCGGGATGGTTCACCCTACCCCATGAAAGATCTGTGATATGAATAAGTCCGTCAACACCTCCAAGGTCAATGAATACGCCGTACGATGTTATATTTTTAACTGTACCTTCAAGAACCTGTCCCTTTTCAAGCCTGGCAATGATCTCTTTCTTCTGCTGTTCAAGTTCTGCTTCAATCAGAGCCTTATGCGAGACAACAACATTTTTGAATTCCTGGTTGATCTTCACAACTTTGAATTCCATGGTCTTTCCGACATAAACATCATAGTCACGAATAGGTTTGACATCTATCTGTGACCCAGGCAGAAAGGCTTCAATTCCAAATACATCAACGATCATTCCGCCTTTGGTCCTGCATTTAATATATCCGTTAATTATTTCGTCCTTTTCAAGTGAGGCATTTACCCTGTCCCATGAATTTATTGCCCTGGCTTTTTTATGAGATAACAGAAGCTGCCCCTTTTTATCTTCCTGACTTTCTACATAGACTTCAACAGTATCACCAACTTTAAGATTTGGATTATACCTGAATTCATTAAGGCTCACAACACCTTCCGATTTGTAACCGATATTAATGACAACCTCACGAGGCGTCATTTGAATTACAGTCCCCTGAACAACCTCATCAACCGCAACGGTGGATAATGTTTTATCATACATGGCCTCATACTCCTTATGTTTCGGAGAGCTTTTCATCTCATCACTCTCAAAGCTTTCCCAGTCAAAATCATCAGGTGAAGGTCTGCTTTTTACCTCTTTTACCTCTTTGGCTTTCAAAAGTCCATCAGATTCAGCTTTAACAATTGGCTCATCTTCCTTTTTCATATCTGCGGCAAACTCTTCTGCTACTATTTCCGGAACAGAATCTGCTTCTTCCTCGATTTCAACTGCCGAAGCCGATTTAATGGTTTCATCTACTTCAGAAACCAGTAATTCTTCTTCCATTTCCTGTTTCAATGCGGCATCTTGGACATCTTTTAATTTGGGTTTTTTCGCTGCCTTGAGTTCGTCATCAAATTTCTCAACTTTCTCTTTCTTGGTTGATTTTTTCTTTGTATCAGTCATAATTGCAATTAAAAGAACTAATAATTAATAAGTTAGACATTATTTTGTTAAAAAATTGGTTGCAAAGATATGATTTTTTTATGAATAAGTGTAATATATTTAAGATTTTCACTGAGTTAATATCGGGCCCGGTACACAGGGGAAATTGCTTTTTGATGGTGTTTCCATTTGTTACAGATTAGTTGCTTCAGATATTAAGTTTTTCTATTGAGACTTATACCTGTTTTATAATTTGCCCTTAATTTGTTTAGATTATGGAAAAAAATTAACAAACAATGTTAATAATGCATTGCTGAGGCTTTGACCAACATTGATAAATGTTACTATCTTTCGCAAGAAATGGTATTTCTTTTAATGTCTAAGTAAGGTTAAAAACAATAGAAACACGATGAAAGCGTTAGTCATTAAATAAACCTAATTTTGAAAAATCAACATAAATAATTTCCATATAATTAAAACATTATGAAGGGAATAATTCTTGCCGGTGGTTCAGGAACCCGATTATATCCGATAACAAGTGTCATTTCAAAGCAGATGATGCCGGTTTATGATAAACCGATGATTTACTATCCTCTTTCGGTGCTAATGCTGTCAGGAATAAGGGATATCCTGATAATCTCAACACCAAGGGATCTGCCAGGATTTGAGAATCTTCTGGGTGATGGATCATCGTTGGGAATCAAGTTCAGCTATATTGAGCAACCATCACCTGATGGCCTGGCCCAGGCTTTTATTCTTGGTGAAAATTTTATTGGCAGCGATCCTGTTTGTCTGATACTCGGTGACAATATCTTTTATGGGCACGGATTCGGAGATATCCTTTTAAAAACAGCTGAACTTAAAAGTGGTGCATGTGTATTTGGATATTATGTCACCAATCCGAAACGTTACGGAGTGGTTGAGTTTGACAAGAACAAAAAGGCGATAAGCATTGAAGAAAAACCTGCAATTCCAAAATCTAATTATGCAGTAACAGGTCTATATTTTTATGATAATACTGTTGTAAAAAAAGCAAAATCCCTTAAACCTTCCCAGCGGGGAGAACTTGAAATTACTGACCTAAACAGGCTTTACCTTGAAGAGGGAACTCTTGAGGTAAGACTCATGGGGAGAGGGATGGCCTGGCTTGATACAGGCACCTACGAAAGTCTGTTGCAGGCAGCTAACTTTATTGCCACACTTGAGCAGAGACAGGGCCTTAAAGCTTCGTGCATCGAGGAAATAGCATATAAAAGAGGATTTATCAACAAGGATCAGCTTCTTGCTCTTGCAGAACCTATACGCAAAAGCCAGTATGGAAGGTATCTGTTAAGAATTGCATCAGAAGATGCTGACATTTTTGAAGAATTTTTATAAGCCAAATGAAATGAAGATAATTGAAACCGGGTTTGAAGGACTTTATGTTATCCACCCTAAGATATTCATCGACAGCAGAGGATATTTCTTTGAAAGCTTCAGACATGATTATTTTGTTGAAGCAGGGATAGAATTTAATCCCGTTCAGGATAATGAATCCAAATCAGTCAGGGGAGTGATAAGGGGACTTCACTACCAGATGAAGCCATTTGATCAGGCAAAACTCATAAGGGTGGTCACCGGTAAAATATACGATGTCGCTGTGGACCTTCGCAAGAACTCTTTAACTTATGGGAAATGGTACGGAATAGAGCTTGACTCGGAAAGCAAAACCCAATTTTTCATTCCTAAGGGATTTGCACATGGATTTTCAGTATTAAGTGATATTGCAATAATACAGTACAAATGCGATAATAAATACAATCCTCAGAATGAAAGAGGTATCTCAATCAATGACCCGTATCTGGCAATAGACTGGAAATTGGACAAAATTGTTCCTATTATCAGTGAGAAGGATATGAAACATCCGTCTTTTATGGATGCTGAAAACAATTTTTAACAACAGTAAAAACATGTCTGTAATTCTCATAACAGGAGCAAAAGGCCAGCTTGGCAATGAATTAAAAGTTCTGGCAAAATACTATTCAGGATATGAATTCATTTTTACTGATCTGGAGGATCTGGATATTTCAGATGGGACAAGCGTTAAGGAATATGTAGAAAAAACAGACCCTGACTGGATTATTAACTGTGCAGCTTACAACTTTGTTGACAGAGCTGAAACAGAAGCCGAAAAAGCTTTCCAGATAAATGCATTTTCAGTAAAGAACCTTTCAGATTCACTGGCAAATAGTGACGGGAGGCTCATACATGTATCGACTGATTATGTTTTTGGTGGTATCGGGAATACCCCTTTCAATGAAAGTTCGCCCACAAATCCCCTTTCTGTTTATGCAAAATCCAAACGTGCTGGTGAAGAATATGCCTTGACTCATCACGCATCAATGGTAATTAGAACTTCCTGGCTGTATTCGTCATATGGGAATAATTTTGTCAAAACCATTATCAGGCATGCATCAGAAAAAGAAGTTCTTAAAGTCGTATATGATCAGGTGGGATCACCTACTTACGCTGCTGATCTGGCCAATGCAATAATGCAAATTGTATCAAAAGTTATCAGGAACCAGAAAGCGTTCATACCGGGAATCTATCACTATTCAAATGAAGGGGTTTGCAGCTGGTATGATTTTGCAGTTGAAATAATCCGAATGACAGGAATGAATTGCAGGGTAATACCGATTCGTTCCGATGAATTCCCTTCTCCTGTAAAAAGACCTGCATACTCGGTACTTGATAAAAACAAGATCAAGGAGACCTATTCAATTGAAATCCCGTACTGGAAAGACAGCCTTAAAAATTGCCTTAAACTTTTAAGATAAATCTCAAAATTATGCTACCTGTTGACGAAATAAGAAAAAGAGCCCAAAAATGGCTTGGAAATGAATTTGATGAAGAAACCCGCCGTGAAGTAAAATGGATGCTTGAAAACGACGAGAAAAAGCTTATCGATTCTTTTTATCAGGATCTTGAATTCGGCACCGGCGGTTTAAGGGGCATCATGGGTGCAGGCACCAACAGAATGAATATCTACACGCTGGGTATGGCAACCCAGGGTTTATCAAACTACATCAAAAAAGTGTGCGGGAACGATCTAATAAAGGTTGCCGTGGCTCATGACTGCCGGAATAACAGCCGCTATTTTGCAGAAACAGCTGCCGATATTTTTTCGGCAAACGGCTTTGAAGTCTATCTCTTCGAGGACTTGAGGCCTACACCTGAGCTTTCTTATGCGATAAGACGCTTCAAATGTCAGAGCGGTGTGGTAATTACAGCCTCCCATAATCCTCCTGAATACAACGGTTACAAAGCTTACTGGAATGACGGAGGTCAGGTGGTGGCTCCGCACGATGAAGGAATAATATCAGAAGTCAGGAAAATAAAATCGGTTTCTGAAATCCGCTTCAAGGGGAAAAAGGAACTTATAAGAATCCTTGGTAAAGAGACAGATAATTCCTTTCTCAATGAAATTCTAAAAGTGAGCCTGAATCCCACCTTAATTGAAAAGAACAGTGACATAGGGATTGTTTACACTCCAATCCACGGAACCGGCGGCACACTTGTTCCACAGGCTTTGAAACTGTTTGGATTCAGAAATATCCAAACAGTTCCTGAACAGGATATTGTTGATGGCAACTTCCCTACAGTAAAATCACCAAACCCTGAAGAACCTGCTGCCTTATCAATGGCAATTAAAAAAGCAACCGAAACAGGAGCTGAGCTGGTAATTGCTACTGATCCAGATGCCGACAGGCTTGGAGTTGCAGTCAGGAACAGGAAAGGCGAGTTTGTCCTGCTAAACGGAAACCAGACAGGCACGCTTCTTGTCTGGTACACACTGTCGCAGTATAAAGAAAAAGACAAATTCAAAGGCAACGAATATATAATAAAAACCATTGTTACCACTGACCTGCTTGATAAGATAGCTGCAAAACATAATGTCATGTGCTACAATGTCCTGACAGGATTTAAGTTTTTTGCAGAGCTTATCAGAAATCTTGAAGGCAAGCAGAAATACATAGGAGGAGGAGAAGAGAGTTATGGATATCTTCCAGGCGATTATGTAAGAGACAAGGATGCTGTCGGATCATGTGCACTGATTGCCGAAGTGGCAGCCTGGTCAAAAGCTAATGGCAAATCATTGTACAGCCTGCTTGGTGAAATATACAGCGAATACGGTTTCTATAAGGAAAAACTTATCAATTTAGTCAGAAAAGGTACGGAGGGTGCTGAAGAAATCAAAACTATGATGACGGGTTACAGGAATAACCCACCCATGGTTATTAACAATAGCAGGGTAATAAGAATTGACGACTACGATCTGCTTATTTCAACAGATTGCATTTCGGGTAAAAAAATCAAAATAGATCTGCTTCAATCGGATGTGCTTCAGTTCTTTCTGGAGGATGGCACAAAGATCTCAGTAAGACCTTCGGGAACAGAGCCAAAGATAAAGTTTTATTTCAGTGTGAATACAAAACTTGAATCACCTGGCGAATTCGAAGAAACCTCTAAGTACCTTGACCAGAGAATTGATGCAATAATAAAGGATATGAATTTAAGGTGATCAGACTTCAACAGCTGTGAAATGACAAAACACTTGCAAAACTGTGAATTTAAAAAATTCGAGTGCAGGGAGACATATTAATTATACTTTAACCAAGTGAAACATGAAATCATATCGAAAAGAATTATGGTTTGAAACCTCTACACGCAGAGCCTTTATAAATATTACCGGACAGGTGTCCAAATGTCTTCAGGAATCAGGGATCAAAGAAGGATTGATCCTTGTAAATGCAATGCATATAACGGCGTCTGTTTTTATTAATGATGATGAATCGGGGTTACATCAGGATTTTGAAACATGGCTTGAGAAACTAGCTCCTGAAAAGCCCTACAGTCAGTACAGACATAATGGATTTGAAGATAACGCTGATGCTCATATCAAAAGAACGCTAATGGGCAGGGAGGTGGTTGTTGCTGTAACCAACGGACAATTGGATTTCGGTCCATGGGAACAAATCTTCTATGGTGAGTTTGACGGAAGGCGCAGAAAAAGAGTCCTGGTAAAAATCATTGGTGAATAATAACCAAATAATATAATATTCAATTCCCTGGTGATTTCGCAGACAAGTGCAGGCGGAAATCATTGAATCTGAGCATATCAGAAAATGATCATCAGGAAATAAAAAATTCATCTGAGAAATTAATCAGATAGACCTTATCGGTTGATCTTGTAAGAGCCGTGTACAACCACCTGAGATAATCTATGGTTATCTCATTCCGGTTAAACATTCCCTGATCTATAAAAACCCTGTCCCACTGCCCACCTTGTGCCTTATGACAAGTTACAGCATAGGCAAATTTGATCTGAAGCGCATTGAAATACTTATCATTCCTGACAGCTTCGTACTGTTTTCTTCGTGATTTCAGGTGAACATAGTCAAGCAGAATGTTATTGAACAGATCCCTGCTCCTGTCTGAAGGCAGTGCCGGGGAATCAAGATTCAGAACATCGAGAATCACCTTTGATTCAAGTTCAAGATCGTAATCCCTGAAATAGAGTTCCATATCAGCAAATCGGAAACCGTAACGATCCTCATATCTCCTTATTTTCCTTACCTCTGCAATGTCACCGTTAGCTATGAACCCTATTCCGGAATCCTCGTCAGTCACATAATAATTGTTTTTGACAACCATCACCATATCTCCCGGACTTATCTCTTCCTCTCTGAAGAATATTTTATTTCTTATTCCCTGGTTATATCTGTTTGCCTGTTTGTTGGAATTGACCACGATAATTGTTCCTTCAAGACCAACCGAGCCATAGCTTGCCGATATTTCGTCTATGAGGTCCTCTCCTGAAATTCTTATTACATCAGTGTAATTTTTGCAATCAAGCTGAGGGTAGGCAAGATCAACGCCGGTTATTTGAAGTCTCACACCGGTTGCATTCATTAGTACACCCGAAGTTCTGCTTTGCCTGACAACCTCCTTTAGCTCTGCCGAAACAAGACCGAAACCATAATCAAGAAGGATTTTTTTATCAAGAGCAGGACTTGTTATTGCTCCCACCGGTGGTAATTGGGCTGTATCCCCGACAATTAAAAGCCTGCATCCAATGCCTGAATAAACATACTCAATCAGATCATCGAGGAGTTTTCCACTTCCGAAAATTGATGTATCATTATGTGTATTGGATATCATCGATGACTCATCAACAATAAAATAGGTATCCCTGTGAAGGTTTCTGTCAAGGACAAAACTGCCAATACCGTCTTTCATCGATTTTTGACGGTAAATTTTCTTATGAACGGTAAACGCAGCAGATCCTGTAAATAAACTCAGCACTTTAGCAGCCCGGCCAGTGGGAGCCAGAAGAACAGACTTTTTCCTTATACAACCAAGCGTCTTTACAAGAGCACTTATAACACTAGTTTTTCCAGTTCCTGCATAGCCTGTAAGGAGGAATATTTTTTCGCTGCTTTCATTGCAGATATATCCTGAAATCACCCTGAGAACTTCTGCCTGATCACCAGTAGGTTCGTTGCCAAGAAATTTGCAAAGGTTGTTATATATTAGAGTTTCGCGTGTCACAATATTACAATGTACCAGCAGGTAGTTGGATAATTTTTCTAATTTTGTTTGTAAACTTATAAAATCTGTATGATAAACTAATCTCTGTCATACAAATCTGTTTGTATCCCATGGCGGCCTCCGGAATTATTTCTTAACCTGAGAATAGCTGAGGGGTACGCAGAAAACAAAAAAATGAAACAAATATTCTGCAGATGCCGTTTCTGGAGCTTTTCGATGAAACACTTGATATAAACTCAACAGATAATTATGAATTGTCTGTTCAGATCGGATTCGATGAACTTTGTTTATGCATCCTTGACACATTAAGAAATAAATTTGTTCTTATCAGATCTTATGAACCTGAATCCTTTAATATGTTAAATGCAGGTGCTATAAGTGATATAGTTGAAAAAGACGATTTTCTTAACAGGCGGTACAAAAAAATATATCTGATTATACCTTCACAAAAATCTACCCTTATCCCCTCCCCCCTTTTTGAGGAATCCGCTAAGGAAGATTATTTCAGATTCAATCATATCCTTGAAAACGATGAAATTGTGCTGAAAAACAAACTCACTGATCCGGATGCCTATATTTTGTTTTCAGCTCCTCTGGCTATTGTTGAGGTTTGTGGAAAATTCTTCCGCAATGTTGAGCCTATACATCATTTAAAACCTCTTTTACTTTCTGCTGCCGGTGGCCGAAGGTCGCAGGAGGGGAATTATATCCAAGTGCATCTTGAGAAAAACTTCTTTAACATTATTATCTACGATCAGATTACACTGAAGTTCTGCAATACTTTTAAATACAAGACTTTATCAGACCTTCAATATTATATTTTCTATACACTCAAACGTCTGAATATCAACCAGGAAGAAGTTATTCATTTCAGCGGACGGACTGATAAACATGATAATATGGTAAATGATTTTTCAAGGTATGCCAGAAATATCAGGTTTGCGGAACCATCCGGAAACTTCACATTCAGCTATGTATTCAATGAGATTCTTCAGCATAAATACTTTAACCTTTTTTCGGTGATAAATTGCGAATAATAGGAGGCAAATACAAAGGGAGGAAGATTTCGCCTGTACGAGGCCTTCAGGCACGTCCGACCACTGATTTTGCCAAAGAAAGCCTATTCAATATTTTGAATAACAGGGTTAATTTCGAATCCATCAAAGTACTGGATCTTTTTTCGGGGACTGGGAGCATTAGTTTTGAATTTGCATCACGGGGATCAGAGGTCCACCTGGTTGAGATAGAAAGGAGGCATTACCTGGGAATAAAGAAGATAATTGAAGAGATGGGCCTCAAAGAAATTAAACCGGTTTGGATCGATGCAAGGACATATTTAAGGACCTGTAAATTTAAATATGACATTGTTTTTGCCGATCCTCCTTATGACCTCAAATGGCTACCTAAAATTCCCGAAATGGTATTTGTTTCCGGAATTCTTAAGGAGGGAGGTATTCTTATTCTAGAGCATCCCGGATCGATAAATTTCAGCGAAAATGAAAATTTCTCTGAACACAGGAGATATGGGGAAGTCAATTTCAGTTTCTTTGAAATGAGAAGTACGGGTAAGGCATTATAACTAAGACGTCCCATGAACTTTTTTATAAGGTTAAGAATAGCTGGCACACTGGGAGTTTTCATATTTATAAAGTTTTTTTTGTCAAAATTAAAAAAACGAGTAATTTTGCATCGCAATTTCCAAGTCTGATCAGACTTAGGATTGTGACTGGGTAAATGATCCTGGTATATTAAAAATACTGGTGCGGTAGTTCAGTTGGTTAGAATATCGGCCTGTCACGCCGGGGGTCGCGGGTTCGAGCCCCGTCCGCACCGCCACCTAACACTCAAAACCCCTTGATTATCAAGGGGTTTTGTCTTTTCTGCCACAAAATCCGCCACACAGTTTTTATCTATTACTTTCTTAAAATCTTATTAACTCCGATTACCATTTCATTTTAGGTTTTTTTTCTGGAATTAAACTATTTAATCTAGAAGGATTTGGACGGTATTAGTTTTGGATACGGTCATTAGGTGAAATATTCTTGGAAATGATTTTGTTACCGGTTCTTGTTTTTTACTATAATATGTAATCTTGCTCCTCTAAATATTTGATAACTGATTTTTGTTTTGTTATTTTAGTATCAAACCTATTGAAATAACATAAAAAAAGCAAAACCAATCCAAAATGTTTACAAAGCGATTATCCGTATTAACTATTCTTATGATTCTCCTGTTGCATAATATAATTGCTCAGAAGAAAAGAATATATCTGGCTCCGGATGACCATACTGACTATATGTGGACTGCTGATGAAGAAAAATATAAAGATGCTTTCCTGGAAACCCTTGATTATTATATTAAACTAAATGATTCCACAGCCGGTGAAGATTATCCATATCAAAGCAAATGGAACTGTGACGGATCATTTTGGGTATATACCTATAAGAAAAACCGGGACCAACAGCAATTTCTAAAACTGATCGACCAGATCAGGAAAGGTAAGATAACTGTCCCTCTGAATACCCTTCCCACATTACACGGTATCGCTCCGGCCGAAGCTACAATTCGTAGTATGTATTATGCAGGTTCTCTGGAACGAGAACATGGTCTGGATCTTGACCTGGTTATTAATATGGAGGATCAGGTTCTACCCCTGGGATTGTCTT
The DNA here is from genome assembly GCA_964514725.1 of uncultured Rikenellaceae bacterium. Lineage (GTDB taxonomy): Bacteria > Bacteroidota > Bacteroidia > Bacteroidales > VadinHA17 > LD21. The sequence continues at coordinate 277,117 of CAZEUL010000002.1, read as the reverse complement.
CTATTTGGGCAGGATCAGGTGCAAAGCATTCGTGGCGGGGTGTTTGCGATTGTGCTACCAAAGTAAACGGGTTCAGCAAACGCAAACATGAAATTTACTGGTATACGGGATTGGATGATCAGAAAATTTTGATGAAATGGAATTCCTTATCAGGTCAGCTTGGCACCTATGCCGAAGCCCGTAATCTGACTGAATCTATTAAATCCTGCAAAGAGTTGATGAATAGAAATAATTATCCCTACATTATCTGTGGTGCTTTTGGCAAAGGACATGATGATCTCAAAACCATTACAACTGAATTTATCGACGCCACAAAAACTTATACAAATAATGATTACCAGATTATAGTTTCAAATGAAATTGACTTCTTTAAAGATTTTGAAAAAGAGTACGGTCCAATCATACCGTCTGAAACGGTTTCATACGGAAGCACTGAATGGGGAATCGGTGTTGCCTCCCTGGCAGAGGTTTCAGCCACTGTGAAACGTTCCATTGAAAAACTCAGGACGGCTGAAGCATTATATACATTAGTCGCATTAAAAGACAAATATTTCGCTGAAGGACTAAACGAGTTAAGGGAACAGGCATGGATTGCATGCGGTCTTTATTTTGAACATGGCTGGACCGGAGATGGAGAATATATTACAAGGAAACACCGGGCCGACTGGCAACGTAAGATTGCCAGTCAGTTGATTCATTATGTTGACACGCTGTTTGACCTTTCATTGTCAGCTATGGGTAACTGGATCAAAAAACCAGGAAATGCCCCTGAGGCATTCTTTGTCTTTAATCCCTTAAGCTGGACACGGACCGATTACAGTGATTATCCTTATAATGGACATTCTGATATAAGAGTTCTGGATATGACTGCTTCACTTGAAGTGCCATTTCAGTTCATTGTTAAAAATAATGTAAAATACCTGCGTATTCTTGCAACAGAAATACCTCCGCTGGGGTATAAAGTATTTACCATTCAAAAAGGTACCCCATCGATGAGATATAATACAGCTGCTTCAGTTTCTGATACTATAATTGAAAACTCACTTTATAAGATCGTTTTTACTGCTCAGGGTACTATTACCAGCCTTATAGATAAAACAGATCATAATCGTGAATATATAAAACCAATCAGTAACTTGTATGCAAACGATCTGGGTCTTGCCAGATTAAATGCAAATTATCACTCCAGGGTCCTGTCAAAAGGAGTCAGAGTTGAAAATCAAGGCCCTGTTTCAGTGACTCTGGCAACTGAATCCTATAAACCCGTAAAGCACATATCGAGAATAACCCTGTTTGGTTACAATGAGAGGATTGAACTGGAGAATTACATTACACAAAACCTGGATTCAAAACCAATCACATATTCATTTTCCTTCGACCTCGATAATCCGGTAATTCGGCACGAGGAGGCAGGAGCTATCCTGACAGCCAGACCACAATCACTGGGAGGACATTATGCGGAGAGTATCTGCAGGTTAGACTGGCTCGCGTTAAATCATTTCGCAGATATCTCAGACAGCCATACCGGAATTATTATCTCAAACCGTGATGCTTACTTTATGAAACCGGGTAATAGCAGTGTGAATAATCTGGATTATTTCTTATCTCAACTTCACATTCTGGCGGGAGGTCAGATTGATGCTCCAAATCTGGGTATCGTTAATCAGGACGGGGATTCGTGGTTCGAGAATTTTTTTGCATTGAAACCACATAAGAACGGATTTAACCCGACAGAAGCAATGAAATTCTCTCTGGAGCACCAGAATCCGCTGATAACAGGTAAAATATCCGGCAAATCAGGATTAACTGATCCCCGGTTTTCATTATTCACATTGTCTAACCCTGATGTTATAGCATGGGCATTAAAACCATCGGAAGAAGGAATTGAAAATGGAATTATCCTGCGAGTCTGGAATCTGAGTGATAAAGACAGTGATTGTACAATTTCCTCAGTTTATCCGATTATCCGATGCAAAAACACCACACATGTAGAAACCGACATTTCGGATGTCGTAACGCAAAACGGTAACCTGAATGTCAAGATTGGTCATAACCGGATTCTGACTTACAGAATTTTTCTGAAATAAATCAATGTTTACGTTATGTAACTTCTGTAGCAAAGCAAGAAGGAGGGCAAATTGTTGTATAAAAAAATAAAACAATCAGAAATCATGAGGTCTATTCAACTTCTCAGGTTCTTTTTAATTGCAATGGGATGCATAAGTTGTTCAAAACCCATCACGGTTCATCCCCATAATCCACACTATTTTATGTACAAAGGAAAGCCTTTGTTCCTTCTCACCTCCGATCAGCACTATGGCGCTGTCACTAATTTGGATTTTGATTATACAGTTTTTCTGGATACTCTGGCCGCAAACGGTATGAATTTCACACGCATTTACCCCGGAGCATATATTGAACGTGATGGAGAATATATGCCCGATAATAACCTCGGAGCAAGAAATGGCAGACAAATACTTCCATGGGCAAAAACCTCTGAACGAGGTGCTCATGAAGTTCTTGGCGGATATAAGCTGGACCTTGATAAGTGGAATGAAGATTATTTTATACGACTGAAAGATTTCATCCGGAAAGCTCAGGATCGCGACATTATTGTGGATATTGCTTTATTCAATGGGATGTACCCAAATCGATGGGAATTCCAGGCAATGTACCATGCCAATAATATTCAGGGAATTGGGAATTGCAAGTTTAATGAGGTTCAGACACTTAAAGATTCGGCTCTTGTAAAATATCATGAAGAATATGTAAAGAAAATAACCCGGGAAGTTAACACATTTGATAATGTAATTCTTGACATATGTGATGAACCTTTCCAGGACGGATGTCCCCCTGAAATGTATAATCCATGGATCAGTAAAATGATCGATGCGATCCGGGATACTGAACAGTCACTGCCCAGGAAACATCTTATCGCCCAAACGATAGATTCACACACAAGAGGTGGACCTGGAGATTTCTCAGCAGATCCCAGAGTTATGGTCCTGATGAATGAATATACATGGGGTATCGCAAATCTTGATAAAGAATATAGTCATAATAAACCGATGATACTCATTGAAACCTGTTATTATCCTTATTATGATGGTGATAAGATAGCTGCCTCACGGGTTGAAGCATGGGAATTTCTGATTGGTGGAGGAGCCGGATTTATGCAACTTAACGGACTTTATTCAACTTTCAATCCGGGTGCTGCAGGTACGGAAAACCACAAGCTCCTGCGACAATTGAAGATCCTGAAGGATTTTCTAAGCAGTTTTAACATTGTCGGGATGAGTCAGGATACTTCCTTTGTTGCAGGCGGAATTCCTGAAAGAGCTTTTGTCCGCTCAATCAGTGAACCGGGCAGACAATATGCAATGTATATGCATCATTCCACTTATGGCGGTTGGTACTGGGAACCAATGGCGATGGGAGCATGCTACAACGTTGTGACCGGAGAATATAAGGAAAGCCTTATTTTGGATATTGAACCGGGTTATTATGTTGCGGAATGGACTGACCCTGCCACAGGAAAAATGATCCGGGCCGATAAATTCACTCATGATGGAGGAAAAAGGATTTTTGAAACACCACTGTATAAGCTGGATATTGCATTAAAAATAAGAAGTCTGAACAGGTAAAAAAATAAATAACGGGAAACTCCGATTAATAATCCAAATACTATCCTTTTTGGGGGAAATTTCATTCCGTTAAAAAATAATTTGAACCTTTTTAAGTTCATCATAGTAATATCCTGCTTTTGCGCTATTTCAAACCAGATTTAAAAAGCTAAGATGGCAGAAAACTTTATAATCGATTTCACGCCAACGGGTATGATTCCCACAAAGAGTCTTACTCCCTATGTTCCCATAACTAATTCAGAGATTGTAGAAGATGTTCATTCAGCATGGGAGCTGGGCATTACAAAAGTACATCTTCATGCAAGGGATTCAGATACTGAAAATCCTTCCTACAAAAAAGATATTTATGCACGAATAATAGAGAGTATAAGAAAATTCGCACCTGAACTAGTTATTTGTGTCTCACTCAGTGGTAGGACCTTTAATAAATTTGAGGAACGCTCGGAAGCGTTGGAATTGGAAGGAAATCTTAAGCCGGATATGGGCAGTCTGACCCTTAGCTCATTAAATTTCAATAAAATAGCAAGTATAAATACTCCTGACATGATACAGGATCTGGCCGCTAAGATGAAGAATCTTGGAATTGTCCCTGAACTGGAGGCATTCGATGCCGGAATGATAAACTTTGCAAAGTATCTTATTAAAAAAGGCCTTCTTATACCTCCATACTATTTTAATCTTCTGTTTGGAAACATTGCCTGCGCCCAGGCAGACATACTTTATGCAGGGTTAATGATCCGCGATTTGCCGGAGAATTCGTTCTGGAGTCTCGCCGGAATAGGAGATCATCAATTAATGATGAACTCTGTCTCAATTGCTATTGGCGGAGGAGTCAGAGTTGGGCTGGAGGATAATATCTGGTATGATCCTTCCAGAACAAAACTTGCAAGGAACATCGATTTGCTTAGGAGAATCCATATTCTTGCCGAAGCCAATGAAAGAAAGATAATGCACCCCAATGAATTCCGCAGAAAAATGAATCTTGAACCCGGATTTGGGAATTATGGACGCAATTACGCAAATTATCTGGGAAATGAAAACAAGTAGTTCTGAACAAAAGAAAAATTCAATATTCAATAAAATAAGATCAAAATTCCGGTATGGTCTGACCATGCAGTCCATAAGGCTAAAACTTATTCCACTTGGGATTGATATCTCACCATATTATTGGTTCAGAGAGGGAATGAATATTTCACAGATCCCTGAAATACAGGGAATAGCATCCGATTTTTCATTCAATGTCCTGGGACCAGAAGATATGCCAGCAATTGAAAAGCTTGATATGGGCTGGTCGAGGTCGACAGAAAGAATGCAGGCCCTGGAAGATTCGACTGAAAAATGCATTGGCATAAAACATAATGGTGAAATTGCTGCATTCATGTGGATAAATTTCAAGGAATGCAGGTTTAAATCAACGGTTATTCCCATGAAAAACAATGAAGCCTATCTTACGGATATGTTTGTTGTTGATTCTTTCAGAGGAAAGAACCTTGCGCCTTACCTCAGATATAAAAGTTATGAATTGTTGAGGGAGATGGGGCGAGATACAATGTACAGCATAAGCATTTATTTTAATACGCCGGCTATAAAATTCAAAGAGAAATTAAACGCAAAAAAGATAAGATTGGTATTTCTGATCCAACTGCTAAGAAGGTTTCAGTTGAGTTTCACTTTAAAAAGTTTCAAAGTTAACTGATAAGGGAATTATTCAGTAACCGCTATCGTTGGGGAAAAGGTTGGTTAAAGGGCGCTGGCAAAAGCAAATGGGAATTTTCACCAAAGAGGCTTTCGATGAATTATGCATTGCAGATAATCAGTAATTATTGTTTAAAACAGTATATTTCAATAAGTTCGCCTGCCATTTTATAACCCATCCGTTTTGATTCATTTAGATCAGCACAGGCACTCTCTTTCTGATTAAGATCAATTTTAACCATTGCCCTCCAGAACAATGCCTCACCTCGTTTTCTCCGTCCGGCTGAAACAGATTTTATAACTTTTGTCAGATCAGCAAGAGCACCCTCATAATCCTGTAATCTGTATTTTGCCTGACCTCTTATGCTATAATAACTGTCATCACCTTTTTTACCTTCAATTGCTTTATCAAAGTCAGCAAGTGCTTCACTGTATTTCTGAAGTTTAAATTTTGCCCATCCCCGTCGTCCAAATGTGCTATAATCATAAGGATTAATTTTCAGAGCCATATTGTAATCATTAATCGCACCTGCAAAATCACCTATATTATATTTGGCCACCCCTCTGTTTTCATAGGCCTGAAGAAACAAAGAATCCTGTTTTATAGCTTCAGTATAACTAATAATCGCTCCAAAATAATTTTTTCTCTCCATTTGATAATACCCGTTCCTGAAGAAATCCATGGCCCGTCTGTTCTCAGTCTGGCCATGAATGAATGCAGAGGTCAATAAAATTGATAATGAGATGATTATCTTTAACACATATTTTTAATTTATATCATCAAATTTACTCAAAAAATGGTTAAATCTTTATTAGACATCAACAGTTGTTTTGTATGATAGCAATGAATGAAATAGGATAAGGAAAGATGATGATCTTTCTTTGGGGAGTTTTGTCAAAGAGGTTTTGCATTATCCTGCCCTCTTGTTCTGGCTGATCCAATTTATGGATAAGTTTTGTGTTATGAGTAGAAGCATTCAGACCGAAGGTAAAGGTCAGAAAAGCAGTGAGTTCTGCTCAACCTGCCAGGAGAAGGCGGGCATAAAGAATAAATTTTTGTAATGAGAATGCACATCGAAAAGGCAGTATTCAAAATCATCATTTACTGGTACCTGCAAGCTGATGTAAAGAATAATGTAAAAATCAATTATTCAATATCGTAATTCCGGAATTTTCTGAGATAGTCGGATATTGATGTCCCAAAAGCATCTTTGCCATTTAGCTTGCCATTCGATTTAAGGAACTTTCTTGTAGAGCCGGCACCGCCAAGATGCGCTGCTGCTATAAGCCCTGATTTGGTTATCACAACACCTTTTATAGTATCCCCAATATAGTGTTCGTAGTTTTGCAGAAGTGCCAGATTGACCCTTATCAATGATTCAAGAGCGCTTCTCTGCATCTCACGTGGAAATATCTCAGGATTTTTCCTGAACTTCTTAAGTGTGATGTGTTTATATCCAAGACAATGAAGTGTTGATTCTGCGAACTGCCATTCGCCAAAACATCCTATACGGTTAATGCAAAGCCAGTTATTTAGTGACTCATTATGGCCCAGGTCATTAATAAACCGTGTGAACTCCATTTCATAGTGGGTCTTTTCAAGGTATGCAAGAGCTTTCCTTATCCTGCTGAACTTTATCTGGAAATCAACAGTAGGAGACAGTACGACAGGTGAGACATACAAGAAAAGATACAGAAGAAACAATGCCTTTATTCTCATGTCATAAATTCTTAAAACAACCTGTATTTCTTCTGTAAAAATAGGAATAAATAAAGCCCACAAAACAATGTAAAACTCAATCAATGAGTAATTTAGCTTTATATTTTCAGAATGATATCAACTGAAAGGTTACATTCATTTACCAAATGCCGCTATTGGTAAACATCTCGGCATTGCTGGTCAAAATAACAGAGATTTTTGCCGAAAAATATCAGATTTATTATTATAATCAGAAAGGCATTAAGGAAATAAATTGATTATTTGATACTTAGATTTTAGAAAAAGATTATTCTGTCATAAAAGTATAAAAATAGGTTTTTGACCAAAAGCAGTAAAATTTAGATAAAAGTCTTTTATGCTGCCACCTTTAATAATGATGTGAATTCTATTTTTTAGCAAGAATAGCTACAAATCCTCCGTTTTTAACCATTTTAATTTTAATAATCTTGTCAGATCCAACCGATTTGACAGACTTATTAAGATCTGAAGGTTTTTCTTCAGATTCCTGTGAATCGGCCCAAGCTTCTATTGTATAATCACCCGGTTCAAGAAAATGCAGATCAAGATCTATCTCCCTTGCCTTACTGTTATTCATAATACCCACAAACCATTTTTCACCTGATTTCTTTGCGATTGAAACGTATTCACCGGGATAACCTCCGAGGAATCGGATATCATCCCATTCTGTAGGGACAATTTTCAGAAAGTCTGCACCAGGTTTATTCAATATGTTATCCGGATGATCGCATACCACAGTAAGCGGACTTTCATAAATTACAAATTTTGAAAGTTCTGCAGCTCTTGTATTCCATACAACTGCAGGCACCTTATTTCTGAAGTTTTCCCTAGTGACATTCAGGAATGCTCCGGGAGTATAATCCATTTGTCCGGCAAGCATTCGTGTAAAAGCCAGTTTTACATTATGCTCCGGACTCATTTTATCAGAGAATTTATAATATTCATTCCCCATCAATCCCTCTCTTGTTATCATATTAGGGTATGTACGTATAATACCATCCGGTTTGTAGGCCCCGTGAAAATCAACGAGCAGTTTATTATCCGCCGCATATTTAATGATTTCATGGTACCAATTAACCATATACTGGTCGTCCCTGTCCATGAAATCAATTTTAACACCGGCAATTCCCCATTTTCTGTAAATAGGAAACGCCTTTTTATATGCCCCGTTTCTGTTCACATCTGTACAATAGAGCCATAGCAAGATTTTTACATTTTTTGAGGCGGCATAACTAATTATTTCAGGCATGTTAATCTGGTGCGCCCATTTTGTAATATCGGCTTCCGGAGTATTGAATTTTCCGTACCATTGCCAGTCAACAAGCATATAAGGCCATCCCATTTCAGAAGCAAGATCGATATATCTCTTTATCACAGGCATTTCCATTTTAACATCACCGCTAAACCAGTTGTCCCAGGCACTGAGGCCGGGCCTGATCCATGAGACATCAGTCAAGACACATGGATCATTGAGGTTTTGAATTATTTCCGATTCGATAAGAGTACCAGGTGTATCACCAATCATTAAAACTCTCCAGGGTGTTGACACCTCATCGTTGAACCGCACTTTAACTCCCGATTCAGGTTCTCCCGGCAATGGTACCAGCTTAGTCATTAACTGATTCGTCGTACCATTGGTGCCTATATAAAAAGCTGAATAATTATCAATCTTTGCCTCTGTAATTGCAACCCAGCATTCTTTGGTATATTCCATTAGCAATGGCATACCAGCAATAGTCTCATCAGTAATATAACTTAAAGGACGCTCAAAAAACTCAGCTTCATTGGACGTTGAATAACCGCCATACTCAACCACCCAGGCTTTGGGATCACCCGGGATATTGAAGGTCGTAAGTTCTTTTGTAATCTGCCTTTCCCCGATATGTGCGGACCTGAAAAGCTTGTACCGAAAAGCAATTCCGTCATTGTATACCCTGAAAACAAGCTCCATTTTACGCATCTCTCCTGATTTTTCTTTGAGGTCAAGATACAACTCATTACAGATATCAGATATGCGGGAATGTTTCGATTTTACAACAGGGACCCAGGAAGTGTCAATTCTTTTTTCAGTCTGTCCGGTTATTTCAAATTCTCCTTTCATTGGTTCCTCTCCCTTGAACTCAAAGCCCATAGCCGATTGTGCAACAATATTTCTACCCTTAAAATCAGCCGACCAGGTAAGGTTTCTTCCATTTGAAATGGTCACTACAATGAACTTGTCAGGTGAACTTATTTTAATATCCTTGCATTGGACTGCCAGACTAAGTGGCAGGAACAATATTATTACCTGTGCTTTGACAATTCTCATGATATAAAACTTATTTAATTATCAGGATTATTTTGTTGAGATGTAATCTAAAACAATAGATTTCAAAATATTTGCAAATTTTATATTTCTGATCTCATCCCGCTTAAAATACTTTGCGTGATCACCTTCAAGCAGTGTAATTTTTTCAATCGGAATATCAATCGTTCCTGAATAGATGTATTTGATATTCGGATAGGCGTCTCCTTCGAGGCATAAATATTCTTTAAAGAATTTGAATTCCTTAAGTTCAATATTTAGCTCTTCTTTTACTTCCCTGACAAGTGCCTCATCGGGTGTTTCTCCTTCCTCAACGTGTCCGCCGAAAAGATCCCAATGATTTGGGAACGGAATATCAGGTTTGTTATCACGCATATAAAAAAGCATTTCTCCTGAAGAGTTTTCAAATATTATAGCAGCAATTTTTTTCATTTCATTTGTTTTCTTCAACAGATGAAAAAAGGCCATCCATGTTCAGGGATTTAACGTCAACCCTGAAAGATGAAAACATCTCCTCTGAAATATTTTTTACTGGTGGTCTGAATTTTCCGCAATCCAGCCCTATGTATTTCATATAAAGCTTACCTGCTGAAATTCCTCCATATTTTCCCAGTAATGATATCATGTCTATTGACTTCTGCTGCAATTGTCTGGCTTGAGTAAGGTTGCCCTTGTTGAAGGAGCTGATTATAGAATGATAAAGTGGGGCAGCATAATTAAAAGTGCTGCCGACGGCTCCTTTGCAACCCAGCACCAATGCCGACAGAAGACATTCATCACGTCCCCAAAGAAGATCATACCTGCCTTTACTAAAGTTCAGGCATGAAAGAAAATCCATAAAATCCTCATGTGTAAATTTGATCCCTGCGAAATTAGGGAGCAACAGGGAGATATGTTCAAGGAGGGCTATCATCGGAATATTGACGCCGGTAAGAACCGGAATATGGTAAAAGTATACAGGCATATTAGGGACAGACTCACCTACTCTTGCAATGAATTCAGCAAGTTGCAAAGCATCAGGAGGTTTAAAATAATATGGTGCAAGCAGTGCTATTGCAGACAGACCTTCCTCATAAGAAAAAATGGCATTTTCAATACATTCTCCATAAGAGGTGCCGCCAACGAGATTGATAATTTTTACTTTACCGCCGTTTTTGTAACATTCGGCCCATTTTTTTGCATTAGTTTGTCGCTCTTTCTGCGTCATTGAAACACCTTCTCCCGTTGAACCATTTATAAAAGCGCCAACTATCCCATTCTTTTCCAAGAAATTATAATAAGCAGGAATAATTTCTGTATTAAGGTTCAAGTTTTTATCAAAAGGGGTGAAAGGCGCTGCAACGAGACCTTCAAACTTTTCAATTTTAAACATAACTGCTTAGTGTCTTATCCTTTTATGAAAGATTCCCATCCCTTTTCATAATCTCTTTTCCATAGTGTTTCAGCTTCCTTATCATTGATAATATGGCCATTGGAAGGATCGATTGAAAGAGAGTGTCCAACCCGCTGGGCAATGTTCCCGAGATGGAGCCATAAACTGCTTTTATGTCCATTCAGAACGTCTGCAAAAGGTTTTTTGTTGTTCCTTATATTATCAAGGAAATTATTAACATGAAGTGCATCAAGAGCTTCGCCTGGGCTTGTTGTATTAAGGCTTTCAGTAATAACAATATCTGATTTAACTTCTTTTACCAGTTTGTTTTTATTATCGTAAACAATATAGCTGTTATCTCCTGTATGCATGGCCCCGTTCTCACCATAAAATATTACTCCATGAGAACGATTGTCAATCAGGCCCCCGTTGCAGCTTCTTCCCTCCCATGATATCATTATCCCTGGTACCTCCCACGTTATAATTTGTGTATCAGGGACCTCCCAGTCATCAGTAAAATGATATCTGCCGCCATTTGAACTCACCTTTACCGGATAATCAAGACCTAACCCCCAACGTATAATATCAATGTGATGGGTTCCGTTGTTTAGTGCTTCTCCGGTTCCCCAATGCCAGAACCAGTGCCAGTTATAATGAATAAGATTATCTTTATAAGGCCGGCGTGGAGCTGGTCCCTGCCATAAATCATAATCAAGATTAGAAGGAACTTTTGTGATTTTCCCGGTTCCTATCGGTCCTCTTGTGTTTGCATACCAGGCTTTCGCCATATAAACCTTACCGATTATTCCGTTTTTGAGTTCATTCAGCCCCTGTGTAAGTACAGGCCAGGATCTTCTCTGAGTGCCTACCTGAACAATTGTTCCATATTTTTCCACAGCTCTTACTGCTAGCTCTCCTTCAAACGGATTGTGACTCAGAGGTTTTTCCACATAAACATGTTTACCTGCCATACATGCCGCTATTGTTGCAGGTGTGTGCCAGTGGTCGGGCATTGCAATATACACTGCATCAAGTTCCTTATCATCAAGAATCTTCCGAAAATCTTTTACGGCAATAGGATTTTTATTTGTAACATCTGTTACACTTTTAACTCCTTTATTCAAAGCATTCTCTTCGACATCACAAATATATTTAATCACGGTACCAGGTTGTTTTGCAAAAGTTCCGGCCATGGAGGCCCCACGACTGTTGCAACCTATAATGGCAATTGTTAAAAGATCTTTTGATCCTGGTATTCTATAAGGAAAAACTTCGCCTGCATGAGAATATTTATTTATCACTGTCACACCGGCAGTTCCTGCAATTACCTTTTTAATAAAGGTTCTACGTGAATCTGACATTTTATACAATTAATTTTTCCCAAGACAACTTACATTAATAAATCATCTGCAGGCCATTACTCCTTTGAAAAAGCCAATTGATTCAGCTATGCCTGCCAAAGGATCCTTCATGTCCTTTTCATATTCAAGGCTGCATTTACCATTATAATTGATTTTTCGCAAAGCACCGACAACTGCAGGGATATTGATGATACCCCTTCCTATCTCAACTGTTGCGCCCTCTTTTGTTGGTTTATCAACATCCTTTATATGGACATCGAATATCCTTTTACCATATTTTTCTATGTCTGCTGCCGGATCCTGACCATCACGCATTGTATGTCCGATATCGATACAAATACCCATCCTCGGGTCAAGGTCTTTTATGTGATTCCAGATGTCAGTCGGATTCGGGAATAAAGGATTATCCGGTCCATGATTATGAATGGCAAGTCTGATATCATACTGCTTGATTTTCGTTTCAACATATTGAAGTAATTCGTAATCAGGTGCGCCTACGATCATTTTCACTCCAGCCATTTTGGCATATTCAAATGCCTGATCAACTGCTTCCTTTGACTTCATATAAACCACACCGACAGTATAAACATTTATTCCCGCATTTTTAAATTTGGCTATCACCGAATCAATCTGCTGTTTGGTACTATTCATCGGCATGTGGAAATCTTTGAGTGAAAGATTTGAAATTGCTACCTTTTTCATGATTTCAATTGTCTGTTCAACCGAAAATTCTCTGAAAGTATAACCAGCCATTCCCAGTGAAAATGCATCCGATAAATTTGAGTATCTAAAATCAGAAAACATAGCGCCATTGACTGAGGCGGCTCCAGCTGCAATGACCCCGCCTGCTGTTAATTTTAGAAAATTCCTCCTTGATTCCATTTTTTTCGTATTAAATTGATTAATAAGTTATTTTGCCAGGTTTATTACATTATCATAAAAAGTATTCATCGGGTTGGATTAAAAGTGAAAGACATCAAAGAAAACGACACAACAATGGTTCTGGCAAAAGAACCAGAACTTTAAATAATCTCTAAATATAAGAAATTGTTTCAGTATTTAAATATAACATTAATGTCTCTTTTCCACTACCATATTATTGTCAATCAGCCTATTGTTATAGGTCTGGATTATGGCTTTAAGCTTTTCCTCCAACTCTTTCTGCAAAATATCATTCTTACCCTTAAGGTTATTCTCCAGAAATCTGTCGTTCTTGAAATTATATAATCCGACTACCTGATTATCTGCCATCTCAAGCAAATGATCTTCCATGAAAAGCTGATAAGTACTTCCGCTTGTGTTGAAAGCGAATGATTTACCTGAATCATCAAACAGATTATTGCCAAAAGCTATAAATTCTTCATCGAAATTAAGGTACGAAAGCACTGAAGGCATAATATCTATTTGCTGAGCTATTTTGTTCCGGCAACCTTTGAGAGTGCTTCCCGGTTTAAAGAAAATGATAGGTATGCAGTATGACCCGAAGTTATTCTGAAATTCTCTGTGAACAGACTCATTTGTATGATCAGCAGTAATCACAAAAAGTGTATTGACAAACCAGGGTTTGTTTTTCGCCTCATCAAAAAATCTTTTAAGTGCAAAGTCGGTATATCCTACAACCTCAAGTATCGGTGCCGGTCCTGACGGGAACTTTCCGGTGTACTTTTCAGGAACTTTAAACGGATGATGTGATGAAACCGTAAACACTGAAGCCAAGAATGGTTGCTGAAAAGTATCAATAGTCCTGCAAAAGAACTGCAGAAACGGTTCATCCCAAACACCCCACATACCATCAAAATCGTTTTTATCTGAGTACTGATCAAGTCCGAAATAATCATCAAATCCAGCCATTCTTGAAAAGGAATCAAAACCCATTGATCCATTTGGAGCACCATGAAAAAATGCAGAATAATATCCTTTTCTTTTAAGCAGTCCTGGCAATCCGTTGATAGTATTATTAGCGTAATGAGAAATAGTATAAGGAGTTTCGAGCGAAGGTATCGAGGCAAATATTGAAGGCATTGCGTCGATTGATTTCTTGCCGTTTGCCAGAGAAACACTAAAAGTAAGGCTTTCGTTTAAAAGTGAATCAAGAAAAGGAGCATAACCTTTATAATTGCCTTCTTCAAGATCTTTGTTAAGCGAACCTATGTATTCCCTTGCAAAACTCTCAAGTATAATAATTATTACATTTTCACTTTTAAATGTACCTGTATTTCCTGGAATATAATGCGGGTCATAGAGTTCATGCAGTTTTGAATCATCAAAAAAGTTGTATCTGACCAGCGATTTCTTATTAAAGGTTCTGATAAGACTGAAAGGAGTATTAAGCACAATTGCGGCATCTCTGGGATTTTTAACAAATCTGGCAGCATTGCTTATGCTGATGGGCCTGGTCGAATGCCTGTAACCTCCGCGGGCTGCAATGATTACAATAATAACAACAATCGGAACTATAAGCGTATTCAGGATGTATGATGAAAAACCATAAGGCTTTAAGGGTTTTCTTATTCTAAAACGGTTGTAAAAAAAGATCATTAGAAAAATCAGGAAGAAAGCATAAATGACAGCAGGCCAGTAATCGATCTGAAATTTGAAAAAAAGCTTAATTATGTTTGTTTCATGTTCAAAAGTCTGGAAAACATCAGCAGTGGCTCTTTTCAGGACGAATCTATAATATACATAATCGGCGCAGTTACCAGCTATTGCCAAACCGTTTATTAAAAAGAAAAGATATTTTAAAACATTCTGGTAAGTCTTGTTATATCTAAATTCAAAAGGAATGATCTGGAAAAAGATGAAGATAATGTTTAAATATACCACTGCTGAAATATCGAAAAGCAGCCCACCTTTCAGTATTGTAAGGAGCTCTTTGAATGTTAAACCGGGAAACATTTTATGATTAAACATAAAGAATCCAATCCTGCAAAGGGAGAAGATTATCATTATCAGCAGAATTCTGTATGCCAGAACAATCAGGATATTTCCCGATTTAAAAAAATTTTTTATTCCGGGATATACTTCCTTCATCATCACCAGAATCATTGATTGAATAGAGATATCAAAGATAAAAATTACATAAACGAAATTACCGTGAAGTTTAAAAATTCACCTTCAATATATTTTATGGAATCGTTTCGGATCAAAAAAAAGAGACCTTAAATCAGGTCTCCTTTGACAGGAATGATTATTTCGGAAATTAGTTTTTTTCCAGATCTTTCAGCATCTCTTTTACATCCTCATTATCCATGTATTTACTCATTTTGTTCTTTGCGCTCATTCCCAGAAGCATAAAGAGAACTAAAAGTGCGGCAAGGACATACATTACAATTTTTGCAGTTTCAGGTTTAGCTTTGAGTGATCCGACCAGACCATGGTATAAAATATATAGTGCATAAAGGCTTACAAGAAGGCTTATTATCATTCCAAACCAAGAATTGATACCTGCTGCAAAACCAAGAAGAGCATTGACAGGCATTATCACCATTGAAGCTGCCACAACTCTTCCATTTGCTTCAAAATCAGTACTTCCTTTACAGATAGCTGATATAATTAGAAGAATAATAGCACCAATAAAGAGACCAATAACAGCTCCGACTATACTCCACACAAGAGCCATTGCCCCAATTGCTCCACCAAAAACTCCGGCTTTTATTCCGCTTAATCCTAAAACACTCCAGAGAAATGCAATGACACCTGCAACGGCACCATAAATTACAACCTTGATGAGAGGTTCAACCCAGCCACCTGCCACTTTCATGGTGGGGAAATACGTCTTGGGGCTTAAAAGGGTTTCTTTTGATTCCTTAAAAAAGGCGTTAAAATCAAAGGTAGAAGTTTCGCTCATAGTGGTACAAATTAAATGGTTAAATAGTACGATCAGTTAAAATGAAATACAGAAGGTTAATTTAGTAATTTTTTTTAATCTGACATACAATTTGTACTTAAGAGGTTTTTTTATTTATTCAAGATAGGTGTAACCATAAAGACCCGACCTGTAATTTGAAAGGAATTCCCTTCCCTCTTCCAATGTAATAATTCCGGCTTTAACTGACGATGTGACCCATGTTTCAACTGTTCTGACCATCTTTTTTGAGTTATACTGTACATAGTCAA
Source organism: uncultured Rikenellaceae bacterium (assembly GCA_964514725.1). GTDB lineage: Bacteria > Bacteroidota > Bacteroidia > Bacteroidales > VadinHA17 > LD21. Next base: position 260,886 of record CAZEUL010000002.1, on the reverse strand, counting down.
GCACCTCAGCAATTGTTTCTCCGTCAATAACCTGATCGATTTTATAGCCATTCTCATCAACAGATACGTGCACAGCGTTGGTATCGCCGAAAAGATTATGAAGATCGCCAAGTATCTCCTGGTATGCTCCGACGAGAAAAACCCCCAGATAGTAAGGTTCTTTACTTTTCAGCTGATGAACCGGCAAATGATAGGAGGAATTCCGTGTAGAAATGAAGTTATCTATTTTACCATCTGAATCACATGTTATATCCTGAATGGTAGCTGTTCTCGTTGGTTCCTCGTTAAGCCTGTGAATGGGCATAATTGGGAATATCTGGTCAATTGCCCAGGCGTCGGGCAATGACTGAAACAGTGAAAAATTACTGAAATACTTATCCGAGAGCATTCTGGATATCTGCCTCAGTTCATCTGGCACATGCTTTGTAACATTGGCGAGTTGATAAACTCTTCGAGCAATTGACCAGAAAAGTCTCTCAATCTGAGCCCTGGTCTTGAGATCAATAAGTCCGAGGCTGAATCTGTCAAGGGCCTCCTCTCTAATCTGCTGAGCATCATGCCATGTCTCCAGCATCCGTGGCTGGTTTATGTTCTCCCATAAATCAAACAGTTCTTTTACAAGCTCATGATCGTTTTCATGTATAGTCTCTTCAGGATCCCATGAGGGCAAAGTTGCAGTTTCCAGGACCTCAAAAATAAGAACTGAATGATGCGCTGCAAGGGAACGACCTGATTCCGTTATCACATTAGGATGAGGAATGTTGTTTTTGTTTGCGACGTCGACGAAAGTACTTACCGAGTCATTGACATACTCCTGAATCGTATAATTAACGCTGCTTTCACTGTTAGATGATCCTGTCCCATCGTAATCTACTCCAAGCCCTCCGCCTATATCCACAAATTCAACATTGAATCCCATCTTTCTGAGCTGAACATAAAACTGCGATGCTTCCCTTAATGCAATCTTTATCCTTCTGATTTTTGTCACCTGACTGCCTATATGGAAATGAATGAGCTTTATGCAATCTCTCATCCTGTTCTTTTCGATGAAATCAATTGCCTCAAGGAGCTCACTGGAAGTGAGACCAAATTTACTTATATCACCTCCTGAATCCTCCCATTTGCCGCTTCCCACACTGGCAAGCTTTATCCTTATGCCAAGATTTGGCTTGACCTTTAATCGCCTGGCAATGTTTGTTATCAACTTAAGCTCATTAAGTTTTTCAACAACCAGGAATATCCGTTTACCCATTTTTTGAGCAAGCAGAGCAAGCTCTATATAATCCTCGTCTTTGTACCCGTTGCAAATTATGAGCGATTCAGGATCAGTGTTAATTGCAATTACTGCGTGAAGCTCAGGTTTTGAACCTGCTTCCAGTCCAATATTGAACTTTTTCCCATGGCTGACAATTTCCTCAACCACCGGACGCATTTGATTTACCTTAATAGGATAAATAATAAAATTCTGCGCTTTATAATCATATTCTTCGGCGGCTGATTTGAAACACTTTGAAATTGTAATGATCCTGTCATCCAGTATATCCGGAAACCGAACAAGTACTGGAGTTGAAACATCATTAAGCATCAATTCATCAAGAAGTTCCTTTAAATCTACCGGAGCACAATCCTTAAGGGGCTTTACCTCCACATTCCCCTTGCTGTTTATTGAAAAATAATCGACGCCCCAGCCATTTATGTTATAAAGTTCAGATGAATCCTCGATTCTCCACTTTCTCATGATATCTTAGTTTTCCCGGTACCTGAATATAAATTTTGAAATATTCACACCTGTGTTATTAATTTAACAGCAATCTTTAAGCAAAATTATCCAATAATTTGAGGTGCAAATTTCTGAATAATTTCGCACAGATGCTAAAAAACCTCAGTTTTTAATTCTGTTTTATTTATCACTTTGTAAACCGGATATGTATTGTATCCAGGCCCCCATTGGGGGACAAGGTATTTGTCAAAAAAATTCCATGCCACAAGACCATCATTTGACTGAGGTTCAAGAAGGTATGCAGCAATATTCGCCAGGGGCTGAGAGGTTTTAACAACAATTGTTCCGGGAGGGAAGCTCAAACTATCCTTAACAAACATTCCCTTTATGCTATTAAAATAATGACCCTGATTTAGCCTGCCGGAGTTTTTGATTTCGCTGATCTCAAATTTCTCCACTTCCAGATTTAACTGTTCGATCAGTCTTTCAATTTTAATTCCGTGAATTTTTAAAAGGCCAACAACATCAGGATCATTAACTGTCATCAGATATGCATAAGGAAATTTTACACTTTTTGAAGGATAATAGTCAATAAGATATGGGACGGTTACATTTATCTGCCGGTCTGTTTTTTTGTATCGGGGCCATCCGTTCTCAACAGATAGCAATTCAGCTTCGTAAGTTTTTATTGTTACATTGCCGGCTGGTCTGACATTGAATTCTATGCCAATGGAATCGCCAGGCCCCGGGTTCAATCCTCGCCTGATCGTTCTCTGATCGGCCTGAGCAAGCATTTCCTTTATCTCATTTTTATTATGAATAACGAAATCCACGAGTGATCTCATAAGGTTGTAACAACCTTCAACGCGCGACCTGAAATCGGCATAGACGTAGTTTTCATTCAGGATTCCAAGCCTGTTTCTCAATCCATAATAATTTGTCAGATATCGTGGATTTACAGCTTCATAAAGCCACCCTTTAGCCGGGTCGAGCATATCCACAAATTCACCGTAGAAGCAGTTTTCTGTTTTGTATTTTCCTAATAATATCCCTGCAATCGATGGAGCCATTTTTCTTTTCATATATCCTATAAGAGCAGTATCTCCGTCTGGATTTGGCATCCATGTAAAAGTAACCGGCTCAACATGAAAAGATCCGTTGGTAGTGTGACAATCCATAAATACAGCCGGATCCCATTTGTTGAATACCTCGGAGATAAGCCCCTTCAATTCAGGAGATTCGGCCTTCATTGCATCACGGTTCAGATCAAGAGACTGTCCATTATACCTTAACCCTACTCCGTTAACAGGTCCATTTTGATATGTCCGGTGTGAGTTGGAGATTTTTTCATTACCGTCAATGTTAAAAACGGGACAAATAAGTATTATCAGGTTTTTAAAGACCGATGGATCCTTTTCTTTAAGTATATCACGCGCAAACATCAGCGAGGACTCCTTTCCTTCAACCTCATCAGCATGTATGTTTGCCTGAATATATATTACAATTCTTTTATCTTTTTCCAGGTCTTGGGGAGCGTCAGGTAAAGGATCTGCCAATATTAAAAGCGGAATTTCATATCCGTTAACCGATTTGCCTATGCTTGTGACCTTCACGCAGGGTGATGATTTCTCAAGTGTTTCAATAAACGATACTACATCATTGTAGGTTGAAGTTGATTTGAAATCTGAAAGTTCTGCGCGCGTAAGCAGTGGTGATTGTGAAAATAACAACAAGCCCGGAAAAAGAAGCCCGGATAAAAGAAAAGTCTTAATTTTTTTATTCATCAATAACTAAAATTGAATTTTTTCCAAAAATAGTCTTTTTAATTATCAAATGAATTTTTACGATACTGGCCACTCTATGAGCAGGATAGAAATAGATAATTGGGATTATGAATAAAAAAATTTATGGAATTCGAATATTATTGTGTAGATTAGCGGCCTTAATTTTTAAAACATAATACAATGAACAAAGGGAAAGTTAAATTTTTTAATGTATCAAAAGGGTTCGGTTTCATTAAAGATGCAGATTCAGACAATGAGTATTTCGTTCATGCTACAGGATTAATTGACAAGGTCAAAGAGAATGACGAAGTTACTTTTGAACTTGCTGAAGGGAAAAAAGGGATAAATGCCGTGAATGTCAAACTAGCATAGACTAAGAACGCCACAGATTTTTATCAGAGGAGGCTGAATGTTCAGCCTCCTTTTTTTCAGTTTAAAATGAAATTCCCCTGTAAATCAGGGGGGGGATAAAAGAAATTTCTCTATTTATTTTTCTCAGCCTTTTTGGCCTTTTTTGCAGCTCTTTTCTCTTTAAGAGATTTTGTGGCCTGCTTTTTAACTTTTGCCTGTTCTTTTGCTTTTTCGTGTGACATGACAATATGTTTTAGAGATTAAACCTGAGTCTCAAATATATAAAAATCATACAAACCTTACAACAATATAATGACAACTAGTTAGCGTGCCAAAAGACTTGCAGCTTCATTATCGAGGAACCAATAAAGGTGACCGGTAGCAGGTTTTACAAATGATGCGGGTAAAATTGTTGTTTTAGATTCTTCTTCAATGATGCTTTTTACAATTGCAGCTTTTAAGGATCCTGTAACCATAAAACAAATAATCTGTGAGTTGTTTATCACTTTGCCCGATAAGGTTATTCTTTTTTGTCCTGAAACCGGATGAACTGCAGGAAGACAAAGCAACTGTGAATAGAAATAATTCTCGTTCCCCGGGAATATGGAAGCAACATGCCCATCTTCTCCCAATCCCAGCAGAGTCAAATTGAAAGACGGAATACCATTGACCTTTTCAGTAAATGAATCCAGAATGACTGTATAACGTTTTGCTTCATCATATGGATCACTTTCACCCATTATGCGATGAATGTTTTCATCAGGGATCTCAATCCTGTCGATAAAAGTCTGCTTTGCCATTCTGTAATTGCTTTGACTATTATCCGGAGACACACAACGTTCATCCACCCAGAAGAGATGAACTTTTTTCCAGTCTGCAAGACTCCCAAAATGGTCGGCCATTACCGAGAAAAGGATTGATGGCGTGTGTCCGCCCGATAAAGCAATCGTGAAGCAGGGATTTGCCTTAAGGCTTTCTGTTATTTTATTAACAATAAACAAAGCCAGTGCTTCAGCCAGCTCAAATTGTGAAGGAAAAACCCTTATATACCCTTTCATGAACCTATTATTATTTATTTCCTGAATTTTAATGTTTTATCAGAGTTCACAATAAAGCTCTTCATCAGCCATATTCTTGCATGGATATCTCCAGGTTAGTCCGTCACCCTCTATAAGCGAATTTGAGATATCAGGGCCCCATGTTCCTGCCGGATAACCATATATCTTTATTTCGGAATTGTTTTTCCATGCTGACTGAATAGGCTCAATGAATTTCCATGCTGTTTCAACCTCATCATCTCGTGCAAAAAGAGTTGAATCACCAGTCATTACGTCAAATAAAAGCCTTTCATAAGCAGAAGGAACCCTTATATTGGCAAGGTCCTTATAATGGAAGTCCATATTTACATTTTTAACATTGAACCCTGACCCCGGTTCCTTCATATCAAATTTCAGGAGTATACCTTCATCAGGCTGTATTCTTACAATAAGCTGATTTCCGGTAAGGTTTCCGACAACTCTCTGAAAAAGGTGATGAGGGGTCGGTTTAAAGTGAATTACTATCTCTGTGACCCTGGTGGGCAGTCGTTTTCCTGTCCGGATATAAAAGGGCACACCACCCCACCTCCAGTTATTTATGTAGAATTTCATTGCCACATAGGTTTCAGTCCTTGAACGCCTATCGACATTTTTTTCATACCTGTATCCTGTTATGCATTCGCCTCTTATTTTTGATGCGGTATACTGTCCCCGAATCACCTGTTTAGGAACATCTGATTCCTTTAGCGGCTGCAAAGATTGAAAGACCTTTAGGACTTCATTTCTTATTGCATCCGGATCGAGAGATGAAGGAGGCTCCATTGCAGTAAGACCAACCATCTGCAAGAGGTGGTTCTGAACCATGTCCCTGAGCGCTCCGGAAGAGTCATAATAGCTGCCACGATCACCAACACCGATACTTTCAGCCGATGTAATCTCAACACGATGAATATAGTTCCTGTTCCATAACGGCTCAAAAATTCCATTTGCGAACCTTGTGACAAGAAGATTCTGAACTGTCTCCTTTCCAAGATAATGATCTATCCTGAAAATCTGATCCTCCTGCATTAGACTGTGAAGGGTTCTGTTCAGCTGCCTGGCTGATTCAAGATCATATCCAAAAGGCTTTTCTATAATCAGCCTTCTAAAACCGTTTCTTTCCGATGTAAGTCCTGAGCCGGCAAGATTTCCTGCAATCACTTCATATAAGCTTGGCGGAGTAGCCATATAAAATATCAGGTTACCACCGGTTGAAAGCCTTTCATTCAAGATACCAATATCAGAAGAAAGTTCATTATAGGCAGGTAAGGATTCATAGACGATTTTCCTGTAAATAATGTTCTTTGTAAAATCCGGAATGTCTTGTGGATTTATTATATCGCCTTCTGAATATTTTAAAATGGCCTCCGACATTAATGTCCTGAATGATTCGCTTGTCAAATCGGTTCTGCCGAGGCCAATCAAGGCAAAATTCTCAGGCAGAAGATTCTGCTCTTTAAGTGAATAAATAGCAGGAACAAGTTTCCTGGAGGTCAGGTCGCCAGTAGCTCCAAATATTACAAGTATAAGATTATCGGGTTTTTCCATCTTCAATTAGTTCTTTGATACCCACACCGCTAAGATAAGTTAAATAGATTTAGCTGCAAGTTATGGCAAAATGTGCAACTTCCGATTATTATAGAAATCTATGCTTCAATTAGCAGGCAATCTGACAACTCGCCCGACAGGAAATAAGCATACAGCAAATAGTGAGACTAATGAAAATTCTGAGCTGCAATGATAAAACCGGATAACAAAAGTGGATTAATTATCCCGTTTACTCTGGATTTCCAAAAACAATTAAGATCTGTTTTAGCAAATTTTCTCCCCTTAAAAAGGAAGCTGTCGAAGGATTGAATAAAATTGATATTTTGCTCTCATTGGTACCCAGCGGAATTTTGATAAAGCCTCGATTTATTCACGATTTTATAAAATAATATTTGTTTTTTGGTGAATATTAATTAAATATTTTATTCCCTTTATTAACATTTATATAATATTAATATGTTTTTTGTTAATAAATTTAATTTTTTTACATTTAATATGACAAAATTGAAAGTATTGTTATATATTTGTCGCCAAATATTAAAAAAATGAAGTTTACCCTTTTTATTATTTCCCTGTTTCTGGTCGCCAGGTTTGCACCTGAAGGCTGAGAATGGCTGAATAATTGTATATTGTTTGACCGTTCTCCAAATAAAATGAGAACGGTTTTTTTATAAATATAAAAGTTGTAAAAATTAATCGAATGAAAAAACACCGACCTTACCAGGAGGGATTGTACAGACAGGAATTTGAGCATGGAAGCTGCGGAATTGGATTTGTTGTCCACATTAAAGGCAAAAAATCGCATGCAATAATAAAAAATGGTCTTGACATATTAAGGAATATGACGCACAGGGGGGCGGAAGGGGCCGACAGCAAAACCGGAGATGGTGCCGGTGTCATGATCCAGGTGCCCCGCGACTTTTATCTTATCCAGGGGTATGCGCTTCCACCTGAAGGTCAGTTTGGTACCGGATTGATTTTTTTGCCACAGGATAATGATGAAGCTGATTACTGTGTCAGGGTTCTCCTCGATATTGTTAAAGAAGAAGGAGTCGAACTTATAGGATTCAGGGAAGTCCCACGCGATAATTCCACAATAGGAGAGATTGCCAAAGCAGCAGAACCCTATATTAAACAGATACTGCTAAGTGCCGATATTGCTCAGGAGGAGCTTGAGAGGAAACTTTACATAATCAGAAAACGGGCAGAGAAACTCATCAGAAACAGTGATCTGAAACAAAAAAATCTGTTTTACATACCCAGTTTATCAACCAGGGTTCTTGTATATAAGGGGATGCTCACATCCATACAGCTTGGTGAATATTACTCCGACCTTAACGACGAAAGGCTTCAGAGTGCAATAGCTCTTGTACATTCAAGGTTCAGCACCAACACTTTTCCAAGCTGGGATCTCGCTCAACCTTTCCGTGTTCTGGGCCACAACGGAGAAATAAATACAATAAAAGGCAACAGATTCTGGATGGAAGCCAGGGAATCGATCCTGAAATCTGATAAGATAGGCGACCTTGATAAAATATATCCGATAATTGAACCTGACAAAAGTGATTCCGCCTCTCTTGACAATGTGATTGAGTTTCTTCTTATGTGCGGAAAATCACTTCCTTATGCAATGTCAATCCTTATACCAGAATCCATCAATATAAAAAATCCAATTCCACCTGAACTAAGAGACTTTTATCATTATCATTCAACATTTATGGAACCATGGGACGGGCCTGCGTCACTTGTTTTTTCAGATGGGAGGTATATTGGTGGCATGCTTGACAGGAATGGTTTAAGACCTTCAAGATATCTTATAACTACAAATGATCTTTTTGTAATGGCTTCCGAAACAGGTGTAATGAAATTTGCACCTGAGGAAATCAGGGAAAAAGGAAGGCTTAAACCCGGTAAAATACTTCTCATTGACACAAAAGAAGGTAAAGTTTCTTACGATGAAGAACTCAAAGAGAAGCTGGCAAGTGATTTCCCTTATGGAAAATGGATACAGCAGAATATGGTAAACCTGGAGGAGATTGAAGCAGGACATTTTGTTTCTCCCGACCTTGGGAATGAATACCAGATTTATGCCACATCTTTCAATTATTCTCTTGAGGATATTGAAAAATTAATAAAAGAAATGGCAGCAACAGGTAAGGAGCCAACCGGTTCAATGGGCAATGATGTACCTGTAGCTGTTTTATCTAAACATCCGTTCAGGCTTTTCAATTATTTCAAACAGCTTTTCGCACAGGTAACAAATCCTCCAATTGATCCTATAAGGGAAGAGCTTGTAATGACACTTTCAGGTTATCTTGGATCACTTCAGAAGAATCTTCTTGACGAGTCGCCCGACCACGTAAAAATGGTTCGTTTCAGAAATCCGGTTATTTCAAATACCTATTTTCAGGTAGTTAAAAACCTGAGATATAAAGGTTTCTCAGCAGCAACCTTGCCCATGCATTTCGATGCATCACAAGAAGGTAAGGGCCTTGAAACAGCCGTCGACCAGCTATGCAGGGATGCCGAAAAGGCAGTGGATGAAGGCAAGAACTACATTATTCTTTCCGATCGCGGTATTGATCAAAACAAAGCTCCTATACCATCACTCCTTGCTGTGTCGGCTGTTCATCATCATCTCATTGAAAAACGTAAACGGATGCAAATTGACATAGTTGTCGAATCAGCGGAGCCAAGGGAAGTTATGCATTTTGCATTACTGTTTGGATACGGTGCCAGTATCATCAATCCTTATATGAGCTTTGCTGTGATAGATAAGCTCGTCAAAGAAAAAGCTATACAACTTGACTACCAGAAAGCCGAGGAAAATTATGTGAACTCCATCAACAAGGGAATACTGAAGATAATGTCAAAGATGGGTATAAGCACCCTCAGAAGTTACCGCTCCTCACAGATATTTGAAGCTGTGGGAATCCATCCTGACCTTATTAATAAATATTTTAAAGGCACTATTTCAAGAATCGGAGGAATAGGAATTAATGAACTGGCGCATGAAATACTTATACCTCACAGGAAAGCTTTTATCAAAGAGCAGCAGAATGATGTTCTGATCGAAGGACTATATGCTTACAGAAAAACCGGGGAACACCATGCCTGGAATCCTGAAACTGTAGCACTACTTCAATGGAGCACCCGTAACAAGGATCGTGAGAAATTCAGGGAATATGTAAAACAGGCCAATAGTGATACCACATTTCCGCTCTTTATAAGAGGATTATTAAAGACAAGGAAAAATCCTGTACCCCTTAGCGAGGTTGAACCTGCTGAAAATATAATGAGAAGGTTCGTCACCGGTGCAATGTCGTTTGGATCCATAAGCAAGGAGGCTCATGAAACAATTGCAATCGCAATGAACAGGATAGGAGGAAGAAGCAATACCGGTGAGGGAGGCGAAGACCCTGCCCGTTTCAAACCACTTGAAAACGGCGACTCGGTAAGAAGCGCAATTAAACAGGTTGCAAGTGGCCGGTTCGGAGTCACCACAGAATATTTAGTAAATGCAGATGAGATCCAGATAAAAATAGCACAGGGTGCAAAGCCCGGAGAAGGCGGTCAGCTTCCCGGTCACAAAATCGACAGGATAATTGCCAAAACCAGGTATTCAATCCCCGGAATTACCCTTATATCCCCTCCCCCACACCACGATATATATTCGATTGAGGATCTTTCACAACTAATATTCGACCTCAAGAATGTAAATCCCAAAGCAAGGATCAGTGTAAAGCTTGTTTCAGCAAGCGGTGTAGGGACCATAGCAGCTGGTGTGACCAAAGCCGGTGCCGATCTGATAACAATAAGCGGATATGAAGGTGGAACGGGTGCAAGCCCTGTTTCATCAATCAAACATGCCGGGTTGCCTTTGGAACTTGGACTCGCTGAAACCCAGCAGACTCTTGTTATGAACAATCTTCGGAAAAGAGTTACAATTCAGGCCGACGGGCAGCTTAAAACAGGTAGGGATATTGTAATCGCAGCATTGCTAGGGGCTGAAGAATTTGGGTTTTCAACCTGTGCTCTGGTGGTACTTGGCTGCGTGATGATGAGGAAATGCCACCTGAATACCTGTCCCACCGGAGTTGCTACTCAGAATCCGGAACTAAGAAAAAGGTTTAAGGGCGAAGCCGACAACCTTGTAACATTCTTCCGTTTCCTTGCCGAAGATGTTAGGGAAGAGATTGCTGAACTTGGATTCAGAAGTTTTGATGAAATAATTGGAAGAGTTGACCTGCTTGAAAGAAACCGGGATCTGGATCACTGGAAAACCAGACATCTCGACCTGTCAGGATTGCTTAAGTTTCCTCCTGAAGCTGAATTCAATCCCATACGTTGTGTTGAGAAACAAAAAGACAAAATCGGAAAAGTGATGGATCTTGAACTTATTGATTTAGCAGAGGAGGCAATTAAAAACAAAATACCTGTTTTTATTGAGAAGGAAATAAAAAACACCGACAGGACTACCGGTGCAATGCTCTCAGGTAAAATAGTATCACTTTACGGGTCTGCAGGTCTTCCTGATGGCACAATAAAGTGCAGATTCACCGGTTCAGCAGGTCAGAGCTTTGGTGCATTTCTTACATCAGGGGTGGAATTATACCTGGAAGGTGATACCAACGACTACCTGGGAAAGGGGTTATCAGGTGGGAGGATTATTGTTGTACCACCACCAGGATCAATGTTTGAGTCAGACAAGAACATTATTATAGGAAATACAGTTCTTTATGGCGCCACAAGTGGTGAAATATACATTTCCGGTATCGCCGGTGAAAGATTTGCTGTAAGGAACAGTGGCGCTACAGCCGTTGTGGAAGGAGTTGGAAATCATTGCTGTGAATATATGACGGGAGGCCGGGTGGTGGTTCTCGGGCTCACCGGGAGCAATTTTGCTGCAGGAATGAGCGGAGGTATTGCTTACATTTTCAATGAAAAGGGCAACTTTGATTTTTACTGCAACATGGGTATGGTTGAGTTATCACTCGTCGAAGATCTAAATGATATTGAAGAGCTTAAAAATTTGATAACCAAACACTTTAATTACACCGGCAGCAGAAAGGCAGGAATGATCCTTGATAACTTCGACAGGTACCTCCAGATGTTCATCAAGGTGATACCTTACGATTATAAGAAAGTACTTCAGGAACTGCAACTCGAAGAATTAAGGAAAAAAATTGCAACTGTAGAGATAGACGTCGACATTAACCCCAGCTGAATGCTAATAATGAAAATAAATTAATAATCCAAATACAATAAGGATGGGAGATATAACAGGATTTTTAAAGATAAAAAGGAAAGAGGCAGGGAACAGACCTGTAAACGAGCGGATATATGATTACAGTGAGGTTGAGCAGATACTCAATAGTGAAGACAGGATGCTGCAGGCTTCAAGGTGCATGGATTGCGGCATTCCTTTTTGTCATTGGGGCTGCCCTGTTGATAACCTTATTCCCGAGTGGAACGACCTGCTCTTCAGGGGTGACTGGAAAGCCGCTTATGACAGGCTTTATGCCACCAATAACTTCCCTGAATTTACAGGAAGAATTTGCCCTGCACCATGTGAACATGCTTGTGTTTTAAACATTGAAAAAGAACCGGTTACGATACGAGAGAATGAGGTTGCCATAGCTGAAAAAGCTTTCAATGAAGGATATATTAAACCTGCCCCTCCAAAGAAGAGAACCGGTAAAAGTGTTGCTGTAATCGGCAGTGGTCCTGCAGGAATGGCTGCAGCAGATCTCCTTAATAAGGCAGGACATACAGTTACATTATTTGAAAAGGATGAAAAACCCGGAGGACTCCTGAGATTCGGCATACCAGATTTTAAGCTTGGAAAATCCACTATCGACAGAAGGATCAACCTGATGATAAGCGAGGGGCTGCAGGTCAGAACCAATGTCCATATAGGCAAAGATATTTCACTTCATGACCTTACAGGAAGTTTCGACGCTGTATGCCTGGCAATTGGCGCAGGGCAACCAAGAGATCTGAATGTAGAAGGACGGAATCTGACAGGGATTCACTTTGCGATGGATTTTTTATCAAATCAGAACAGAGTCTATGCTGGAATTAATAAAAAGATTGAAGAACAGATATCTGCTGAAAATAAGAGAGTGCTTGTCATTGGTGGAGGCGATACAGGATCTGACTGTGTAGGAACAGCTATACGACAAAGAGCAATTAGTGTAACGCAGATTGAGATCCTGCCCAAACCTCCTCTGGTAAGATCAGAAGACAATCCGTGGCCTTATTTTGCTAAAGTCCTCAAAACCTCCACATCGCACGAAGAAGGATGCGAAAGAATCTGGAGCCTTTCCACAACAAAATTTATAGGAAACAACAACACGGTTACAGGCGCAGAAGTCGAAGAGGTGGTGTGGGAAACTTCCGAAGGCAGAAATATTGCCAGGGCTGTTCCCGGAACAAAAAGGATCATCGAGGCAGATCTTGTTCTCCTTGCCCTGGGATTTGCTCATCCTGTTCTTGAAGGATTAATTTCAGATTCAAACATAGAGCTTGACAGCAGAAAAAATATAAAAGTAAACCATGCATACTCCACTAATATAAAAAAGGTGTTCGCAGCCGGCGATTCAGTTACCGGTGCAAGCCTTGTGGTAAACGCAATTGCTTCAGGAAGAAAAGCTGCAAAAGAAATAATCAATTTCCTCCGTGAGAACCAGACTATATCAAATGAAAACATTTGAGTTCTTAAATACTTTGAGACTTTTGTATTTTGTTTATGATTCTTTTGTTATTCAATGATTTATATTTAACCGCATAATATTCCTTCCTGGTATGAGTCAGTCAGCATGCATGAATATCAACACCAGGTGAAATTAAGAACCTATATATCAGGCCTTATTTAACCATATCAGTTTTTTGTAATTAAACCTTGCTGAATCAATATCCCAATGCAGGTAACCCTGATATATTTCTCAATCATTCAGAGGACCAAATAAATAATTATTCATCTTTATCCTGTAAATGAAGAGAGCCTGTCTTTTTTTGTGACCATTTTATTTATTATTTTCACCACAGTTGCTTATAAGAAAGATGTTTAGCAATTTATAATTTAATGATTTTAACTTTATTTCAAATCTGATCATTTAAAACCAGTGACCGTGAATATAAAACGATATACTTTGTTATTGCTTGCTCTTTTGTTTTTGATTGAAACGGGTCAATGCCAGATAATCGATTCCACTACAGTTAAAATCAACTCACGATACAGTTTTTATTCTTACGAAAAAACGTTTGAGATTATTTTTCATCTTCCTGTGTCCGTATACAGAAGTTCCATATCCATCCATTTAAAGATCAACGACAAAGAAGTGACAAGCTGGAAAGGCATACCCGGTACGAATATTTTGAGAGTACCCTTTAAGGCAGAGCTGTCTCCTGCGGTTTATAACATTTCAGCGGCTATCACAACGTCTCAGGGCACTAAATACAAAGCCTCAGCCCCCCTGATAATACTTTCTTCCAAACCAAATGAGGTTAAATCTGACAGGCTGACAGGTGGTCTTATTGCAGGTAAAAGAGAATTCTTCCCTTTCGGATTTTATTGTTATTCACCTGTGTACCCCACTTTACCTGAGGAAGAAGTGGTAAAAGGTTTTAATGTCATTTCACCTTATCAAAAAATTGTGCCTGAAACTTTGGGTGAAAGGAAAGCATATATGGACAGATGTGCTGAGCTGGGAATGAAAGTACACTATAATCTGATATCTGTTTCAGGTGGGACAGGAAACAGTTCATCTATCAAAGATATTTCAGAAGAAGAAAGAATGTCACGGCTTATGTCAGAAATAAAAGCATTTATGGATCACCCGGCGCTTCTTGCCTGGTATATTGCAGATGAACCGAATGGTTTCAGAATCCCTCCGGAAAATCTCAGGAAAGTATATGATGCAATTAAATCTGCAGATCCGTGGCACCCGGTATCAATGGTTTTCATGGCACCATTTTTATCATCGCGAAACTATGCAGATGCCCTTGATATTGTTATAGCTGATCCTTATCCTGTGCCCAACAGATCAATAACGCTGGCCGGGGAAGTGACAAAACAGCTGACCACTGAATTTAAGGGGAAGAAATCTGTCTGGATTGTTCCACAGGCTTTCGGCGGCGGTGAATGGTGGAGCCGTGAACCTTCCGTCCAGGAAATAAGATCAATGACATACCAGGCGATTGTCAATGGTGCAAAAGGAATCCAGTTTTTCATAAGGCATGGCCTCAATTCCTTTCCCAAATCCACTGTCATGTGGAACGAATGCGGAAGAATGGCACAGGAAATAGCTGAAATAACTCCCTGGCTTCTTTCAGATGAGGAACCTTCAAAAAAAGTAACCAGCGGATCACAGAATATTGATGTCAAATCTTCAGTGCATGACGGCAGGTTATTGGTAGTTGCAGTCAACAAGTCCAATCTGCCTGAGAAAGTGTTTTTTACTGTGCAAGGATTATCAGGACGCTCCGTTAAGGTGATATTTGAAAATAGAAAACTAAATATTGAAGGCAGTTCGTTTTCAGACTATCTGCCAGCATTTGGATCACAAATATATCTTATTGATCTTCAAGCGAAAAAAGAATCAGTTGTTCCATTCAGGGGAAATCTTTTAAAAGACCCCGGATTCGAGGATTTATCAAGCTTTGGTGTTCCTGCTTCATGCTACGCATGGAATGAAGGAGACAGGGGAGCCACCTACTTTCTCGACTCAAGAGAACATGTAGAAGGGATGCATTCACTAAGGCTTGTTACTCCGGCAGATAATAAAAGCAGCAGATTAAGGTTTTTTCCGATAAAGGTTTCAAAGGGTAAAAAATACATGATTTCAATCTGGGCAAAAGCTGATCCTGATTCCTGGATAAATGAAAAGCATTTTATTAATAAACCACATTTTGAGATTGGTTTTGGAGAATATGGCAGCGAGGTCTTTTTCCCTTCTGATAAGTGGGAACAATTTGTAACATATGTTACAATTCCTTATGATACAATACCATCGGCCAGGATCAATGCGATACTAAGGATGCCTGGAAAAGGGACAGCCTGGTTCGATATGTTCCAGGTTTTTGAGGCAGTTGATATAGGCAGAAGCGTCAATCCTGAAATACTGTCAAGCGGTTTTATGAAATTAAGCCATTGATTACAACAACCAAAGAATAATTAACTTTGTAAAGAATCTTTCGCTTTTGTCATCAAAAATACTAAATGCATCATTAACCGGCCGGCTTTTACTCTGTAAAAGGAACAACTTGAGAAAACCATGAATAGAAAAGCAACTGCAATATTAATAGTTTTTATCTCAATCCTGACAGGATGTTCAGGTAAGATAAAGAACACAAATTATCAGTGTAACCCTGACCCACTGATACCGAATGCTTATATCAGGTTGCCTCTCGGATCAATAAAGCCTGAAGGATGGCTGAAATCCCAACTGGAAGCTCAGGCTAAAGGCCTGACAGGAAATATTGATGAATTCTGGCCCGATCTTGTCAACTCTTCCTGGAAAGGAGGAAATGGTGAGGCTTGGGAAAGAGGTCCTTATTTCCTCGACGGATTAATTCCTTTGGCTTATCTTCTTGATGACCAAAAACTTATAAATAAGGTTAAAAAATGGATAGAGCCTATTCTCGCAAGCAGCACTGATTCAGGATGGTATGGCCCGGCAAAAAATAAAGACAGATGGCCTCTGGCTGTTGCAAATAAGGCATTGATGCAATACTTTGAGGCAACAAATGATATGCGTGCTTTTGATGTATTAAAAGAGTACTTCAGATACCTTCATTTAAGCTCCCCCGACTGGCCTGACAAAGAATGGCGCGGTGTCCGTGCCATGGAGAATGCCGTGACCGGATACTGGCTCTACCGACAAACAAAAGAACCCTGGATTTTAGATGTAATAGAATCCATACAGAATAACAGCTGCGACTGGACCGGATATTACGAAAAATTCCCATGGGATTCTGCCGCTTTGGCAAATAAAAAAATACCCTTGAACTGGGGACCTGACGGTCTTACAGCACATGTTGTGAATAATGCGATGGCCATAAAATATCCCGGATTATTTTACCAGCAATCCGGTGATGACCGTTATAAAAGGGCAGTTTTTGATGGTATTCGTAAATATGATTTAAATCATGGCCAGGCATGCGGACGTTTTTCAGGCGACGAACACCTCTCGGGCAAAAGCCCCGACAGGGGTACTGAACTATGCTCCGTAGTGGAATATATGTATTCCCTTGAAGAACTTTTTGCGATCTTCGGAGACAACAATCTTGCCGACCGGCTTGAACTTCTTGCTTTCAATGCTTTACCAGGAACAACAACAGCTGACATGTGGTCACATCAGTATGACCAGCAGTCAAACCAGGTACTGGTCAGCGGAGATAAAAGAGCATGGAGCACAAACGGTAATTATTCAAATATCTACGGACTTATGCCGAATTTCGCCTGCTGCCTGGCAAATATGCACCAGGGCTGGCCGAAATATATTCAGAATCTCTGGATGGCAACAAATGACAAGGGACTTATTGCTGCCGCTTACGGACCATCACGTGTGAATGCCCTTGTAGGTAAAGGTAAGAAAGTGATAATCCATGAGCAAACCGACTATCCCTTTCGTGGATCAGTGAGTTTCAGAATCAGTACACCAAAACCGGTCAGATTTCCCATATACCTCAGAATTCCTGGTTTTGCAACAAACGCTGTTGTAAAATATAAGGACCAGACAATTGAAGTAAAAGGAGGTTCAACAGCTAAACTCTATGCCAGGTGGGATCCTGATGACGTGATTCTAATGGAAATACCCATGAATGTCAGATTTGAAAAAAGATATAATAATTCACTTTCCGTCCTCAGGGGACCTCTTTATTTCTCATTGAGAATTGACAAAGAATACCGGAATGTGAAGCTCAACTACGATAATTTCAGCTATAAGGGAAGTGCAGACTGGGAAATCTATCCCCGAAGCCCATGGAATTACGGATTGATGATAGATAGAGGAAATCCGGCAAGAGGGTTTGAAGTTATTGAAAATGAAATAAGCAACTATCCTTTTGCCGACAGGGGAGATATGATCTGGTCGGATGATTCCTTAAAATTTATAAGGTGGGAAAAAGATGCAGCTGTTGTAATAAAAACCCGCGGAATGAAAATTCCGGAATGGACGATGAAAAACAATTCAGCTGATATTCCGCCTTTGAGCCCTATCAACCCGAAAGGGACCCCTGAAGTCATTCAGCTTGTCCCTTACGGCTGCACCAGGCTCAGGATCACTGAATTCCCTGTCATCGATATTACCCGGATGGAGGATATTATCTATTGATCAGTCTTTTCATTATTAAATTTCCAGGAAGGTTAAATTGGATCTGTTTTTTCTTTAAGCCATTTCCTTTCTTCCTCTGTAAGTTCGGAGCTCAGCTTGCTGTAAACCTCTGAATGATAGGAATTCACCCAGTCAATCTCTCTTTGGTCCAATAAAGATTTGTCAATCAATGCCTTTTCAATATAACATAAGGAGACTGTGTCAAATTTCAGAAATTTTCCAAATTCAGTATCTTCATCCTCGTAGCATAGTAACAGATTTTCAATCCTTATCCCATATTCTCCTTCCCTGTAAAGTGCTGGTTCATTTGAAATAAGCATCCCGCTTTCAATAATTGTTTCGTTTGGCGACGGACTTATGCTCTGAGGACCTTCATGAACGTTAAGGCAATATCCTACACCATGTCCAGTACCATGGCCATAGTTTAAGCCGGAATCCCAAAGATATCTTCTTGCAAGAATATCAAGCTGATACCCTCTGGTACCTAAAGGAAATTTTGCCATGGCAAGATTAATATGTCCCTTCAGCACTAGGGTAAAATCCTTTTTTTGCCTAAGGGTAGGAATACCCAACGGAATTGTTCTTGTGATATCAGTCGTTCCTCCCAAATAATGCCCCCCAGAATCAACAAGTAATATGCCCCTGTCACCAATAATGGCACCCTGACCTGTTCCGTGATCATAATGAGGCTGAGCGCTGTTCTCATTGAATGCTGCTATCGGCGAAAATGAAGGACATATATACTCCTTATCCCTAAGTCTGAATTCATTCAACCTTTCGCCAAGCAATTTTTCAGATAATGTCATTTTCCCGTGGCAGCAAGTGAACCAGAAAAAAAATCGGGTGAGAGCTGCTCCGTCTTTTATCATAACCTTACTGATATTATTGATTTCAGTATGGTTCTTAATCGATTTTATACGACCGGGAATACTCTGGCCTTCGATGATCGCCGAATTCCCCGATAATAATCTGTAAAAGGAAACCGATAAAGTCTTTGGATTAATTAATACTGATGAGCCTTTTGTAACAGATGATACAATTCCCAATGCATCTTCATAAGGCAGAATAACAACCCCGCATCTGTCAAATTCAGAGGCTATTCTGACAGGTATTTTGTTTTCGTCGATAAAAAGCAGAACCTGATCCTTTCCCAGGAGCGCAAAACAGTATAGCAAGGGACTATATTTAAGATCACTTCCACGAATATTAAGAAGCCACATCGTGTCCTCAGGTGATGTAATAAGAAGGAAATCTGCACTTTGATCTTCCAGCATTTTACGGACTTCACTTATCTTCACTTTTCTATCCTTTCCTGAAAACTCAAGTTTATGATCAAAAGCAAGCGATTGCGGCAAAGAGGGACGATCTGACCATATTTCAGCAAAGGGATCACATTCTGTTTCGATGATTAAGTTTTTATCTTTTAACTTTCGTTCAAGCTTTCTGAACTCTGACAATGAACAGATTCTGCCGTCAATACCAATTTTATCTCCTGGTTTGGAATTCCCGGAAACAAAATCAATATAACTGTTATTAACAGATAAGTCTGGCTTAACAATCTGAAATCCAGATCCATGAAGTTGTCTTTCAGCCTGAGTATAGTAACGCGAGTCTGTCCACAATCCTGCAAAAGAAGGGGTTATCACGAGAGTTGCCGATGAACCTGTAAATCCTGTAAGCCAATAAATTATACGCCAGTGATCAGGTACATTTTCATGAAAATGGGGATCTGTTGAGGGAATAATAAATGTATCAATACTCCTTTCCTGTAAATAATTCCTGAGAAGGGTGAGTTTTTCTGAAAATGAAGTCATAGATTTTTAACCTCAATAACCAGTTTCTGCAAAGTGGATTTTGCATCACCGAACAGCATCCTGGTTTTATCGTTGAAAAAAAGCAAGTTTTCAATTGCTGCATATCCTTTACCCATGCCACGTTTCATTACTATGATATTTTTGGCATCACGGGCCTTGACTATGGGCATTCCATAGATCGGGCTGGATGGATCATCTTCAGCTGCAGGATTTACCACATCGTTGGCACCAATAACTATCAGGACATCAGTATTCGGAAGATCAGGATTTATCTCATCACTCTCAATAAGTTGTTCATAGGGTACATCTGCTTCTGCCAGAAGCACATTCATGTGACCCGGCATTCGGCCTGCAACAGGATGAATGGCATATCTGACCTCTACTCCTTTTTCTTCAAGAAGTTTGTCAAGTTCATGACAGACATGTTGCGCCTGTGCCACTGCCAGACCATAGCCCGGAACAATCACTATCTTTTTTGAATAGGCCATCAGCACAGCTGCATCAGTTATTGATATTTCTTTCACAGTGCCAACAGATACTCCGGTGGTTCTGCCACCCCCTCCAAAAACCCCAATTATCACATTTATCAGAGACCGGTTCATCGCTTTGCACATCAGCACTGTCAGTATGGTTCCTGCAGACCCGACCAGAATACCCCCTGTTAGCATCGCCTGGTTATTGTAAAGGAATCCACCCATTGCGGCAGCAACACCCGTGAATGAGTTCAGAAGCGATATTACCACAGGCATATCGGCACCTCCTATCGGCATCACGAAAAGAACTCCATATAAAACGGAAACACCAAACATTATATAAATGAATGGCATAAGTTCACGGCTTGCTTCAACCTGCCGGGTCATTATAAAAACTATAAATACTATCAGAAATAAAAGTATTGTGAGGTTAACATATTTCATTGACTTTATTCGCAGGTCGCCTATCCATCCGTCAAGTTTTCCAAAAGCTATCATGCTTCCGGCCCACGAAACAGTTCCAATCATCAATCCAAGAAGGATAGCAAGCACATATCCATTGGCCATACCTGTCCTCTCAATTAGATCGTGGCTGATATGGGGGAATTCCATCATTGAGATCAGCGCGGCTGCTGCTCCTCCCATTCCGTTAAAGAATGATACCAGCTGAGGCATTGCAGTCATTTTTACTCTTTTAGCAATGACCCATCCGATAACAGTACCGATAGCAATGGCCGCAAGTATCAAATGAATGTTTCTTATCGATTCACCATTCTTCCTATGAAAAAGAATTGTAGCAACGATCGCAAAAGCCATCCCGAATGCTGCAAGGATGTTACCCCTCCTGGCAGTAAGAGGATGACTGAGCATTTTTAGGCCGATAACAAAAAGTACGGATGCTACAATGTAAGTAAACTCCAGTATTGAAATACCATACCTGAACTGTGAAATTTCATCCATAATATACTATTATTATGATTTCAAACCCTTGGCAGGTTTCTTCTTTTTAAACATTTCAAGCATCCTGTCAGTCACAACAAATCCCCCAACCACATTCAAAGTACCAAGTACAACAGCCAGAAAACCCAGTATTAGTGACGAAGTAGTATCAGCATGCCCCATTACAATAATAGCCCCTATTATTACAACACCATGGATAGCATTTGCCCCTGACATCAGAGGAGTATGCAGAATGGCAGGAACATTGCTGATCACCTCGATACCGAGAAAAACAGATAGGATCACTATGAAAATAGCCTCTCTGTGCTGCAGGAAAAATTCTGAAATATGTTCCATCCTTTATTTATTTAATATTTAATATCTGTTTCACGGCAGGACTTACGTATTCATTGTTATGAACTGCAGTAATACTGTTTACAATTTCATCCTTGATATCTACAACAAATGTCCCGTCTTTCCCAATCATTGTTTTTAGCAGGTTTATAATATTAGAACCCATCATTTTGCTGGCATCAGCAGGCATATCTGAAGGGAAATTGGATTTCCCAACTATTTTGACTCCGTTTACAATTATTGTTTTGTCATTTTCCGTAAGTTCACAATTGCCTCCGGTAGATGCTGCCAGATCAATTATGACCGATCCGGGTTTCATGGCATTTACAGTCTCACGAAGTATTAAAACTGGAGCTCGTCTACCCGGAATCTGGGCAGTTGTGATTATCACATCAGACCAAAGGGCGCGATTTTGTATGAGTTCCTTTTGTCTTCTTTTATAATCTTCAGTCTGTTCAATAGCATATCCACCTGCTGATGAATCTTCTGTAGCACCTTCCACCTCAATGAATTTTCCGCCAAGGCTCTTAACTTCTTCTTTAACTGCAGACCTCACATCAAAGACCTCTACCACAGCTCCAAGCTTCCTTGCTATTGCCAATGCCTGCAGACCAGCAACCCCCGCACCGAGAATTAACACATGTGCAGGTTTTATCGTTCCTGCTGCTGACATGAACATGGGGAAAAACTTAGGTAGCAATGATGCGGCTTCAATCACTGCCTTATATCCCGCAACGGTAGCCATTGACGAAAGAATGTCCATCGACTGGGCTTTTGTTATCCTGGGTATCAGATCCAGAGCCAGTACTGTAAGACCATTTTTTCTGGCTTTTTCAAGCCAGTTTTTGCACGATGCCACATTGACTGATGAACATAGAACAGTTCCTTTGCTTACACTTTCAATCTCCTCTTCAGGAATAATATTTACTGACAGCAATAAACCTGCGCCTGATAAAACCTCTTCCCTTGTTTTGATCAACGCACCGGCATCTTTATATTCAGAATCAGAAGCAAAGGCTTTTTCCCCAGCCTCATGCTCAACTATCACATCTATTCCCAAATTTTTCAGAGTAGCAACTTCTCCCGGAAGCAAAGCAACTCTTTTTTCATTTCCGGTCTCTTTCAGTATGCCTGCAGTCATTTCTATATAACTGGTTTATAAAAGGTTCAGGTTAATATTATACAAAATAAGAACTTTTAAGAATCCTTTGTTCAGCAATATAATGAACAAAAAGATAACAGCAAACTGTCATTTAAGTAATTTTTAGCCATGTGTCCCAAATAAATGTACGTTGAATGTGGACTAAGGCTATTAACAAATTTATCTTAAATTATAATTTAGTTAATAATCTTTTGCTTAGGAAAAAATTAATTCAATGATGTAAAATTTTTACAATTTTTATCAGTTATTATTTAAAATCTGAGTTATAGGAATAACTTTTCGTTGTTTTTATGCACTTTTTATCATGAATGCCATTGTAAAATCTGATCTTTTCCGTCATGATGGCCTGACAGGAGTAAAAGGTTTTATTGAAGGCTGGTTCAGGCCGGGTTTCAGATATACTTTTATTTTAAGAATGGTCTGGCGATATAAAAAATACTCTCTCCCTGGAATATTTTTCAGGCTTTTGAAGAGACGATACCGCTTTAAATATGGATATGAAATAAGTTCCCAGGCCAGCATTGGAGAAGGCTTTTATCTAACCACTCACTGCGGTCCGGTTGTTATTGGCCCTGTTAAAATAGGCAAGAATTGCAATATTGGTCATTCGGTAACAATAGGACGAGCTTACAGAAACGGTGAACCCGGCAGACCAACAATAGATGATTATGTATGGATTGGAACAGGAGCTGTAATAGTGGGTAAAATCAGAATCGGCCGCAACGTCCTTATAGCTCCGAATGCTTACGTTAATTTCGATGTCCCTGATAATTCGCTTGTAATAGGCAATCCCGGGAAAATAATCAAAAAGGATAATCCGACTGCAAAATATATTAATAATGTATTAAACAAATAACCTTTGAAATGGCTCTATTCACACCACCTGAAATAACCAAAAGTCAGTTCATTGCAAGGCTGCTAAAGGATCCTGATAGAAAATCTCTCTGGAGAATGACGTATGAGTTCATTTATCTTTATATCTATTTTCGGGAACTCCCCCGTCAATATCTGTCATGCTATCTGTATAAGAAAGGAAAGAATAACATCAAGGATTATTTCCCCTGGAAATTCCTTTATTCCATGAAGAAATATTTCATCGATAAAGAAGTTCGTGAAGTCCTTGAAAATAAACTGTTTTTTGATGCCTTTTACAAACAGTTCGGTTTTAGGCTTCCCAAAATAATCATGTTCAATCACATGAGAGTATTTGCAATTGAAGGGAATATCCGGGAAATAACCTGTGTCGATGAGTTCAAATCTCTTCTTGGTGAAATTTTTAACAAATATGCAGCCGGGGATTCAATAATTGTAAAAAAAACTTACTGGAGTTATGGTGGTGACAGGGTATTCAGGATTTCTAAAAAGCAGGTTCAGGAAGACCATAACCTGATGAAAGAACTATATTTAACTGTGATAAAATCAGGTTATCTGTTCCAGGATCTGATTATTCAGCATAAAGAAATTGATAAACTTAACCCCTCATGCGTAAATACAATAAGAATTGACACATACATCAATCCTGAAGGTGCAACGGAAGTTATATCAGCCTACATAAGAATGAGCTATAAGAATGCTCATGTGGATAATATAAGCTCAGGTGGTCTTTTAGTAGGTATAGATAGAAATACCGGAAGACTCAGGAAAGAAGGATTCTCTAATCTGCAAGATGCAGGTACAAAAATCTATACAGAACATCCTGTAACAAAAACAGTCTTCGAAAACTTCGGAATTCCATATTTTGAGGAAGCCAAGGAGCTTGTTGCAAAAGCTGCAGGGCTCATGCCGGGGCTTCGACTGGTAGGATGGGATGTTGCAATAACCGAATCAGGCCCGGTCCTGATTGAAGGTAATTCAGATTATGACAACACGGGAAATAACCTTTCAGAAGGAGGTTATAATACAAATCCGGTATTCAGAAAGATCCTTGAAGAATATAAAACTCTCAAAAAACAGAAAGCCAAACTTTCAAAAGGACATTAACATCAGTCTACTAATGTCCGAAAAAGTTAGTGAGCCAGAAATTATTTGCCTCATTACGTGAATGGACCGCCTTTTTCCCACCCCACCCGTGTCTACCGTTTGGATAAAGCATGAACTGAAAAGTCTTACCTTCATCCTGAAGACGTGAAATAAGATATATAGAGTTCTGCATATGAACATTATCATCCATATCTCCGTGCGTCATGTATAATTTCCCTTTGTAGTTTTTTACCCACGTGAGTGCTGATCCGTCCTTATAACCTTCGGGATTATCCGCAGGAGTATCCATATACCTTTCAGTATAAATATTATCGTAAAGCCTGTAATCCGTAACCGAAGACCCTGCAAAACCATGTGTCCAGTAATCGGCTCCTTTTGTAAGTGCCAGACAAGTCATGTATCCGCCGTAAGAACTTCCTGTTATCCCCATCCTTTCAGGATCTACATAAGGCTTTTTTCTCAACCATTTGACAGCATCCTCATAATCAAGTATTTCCCACTTCCCTAGTGATCGATAAAGATAATCCAGGCCTCTCCTGCCGAAATGACCTGATCCCCTGTGATCAACTGTGAAAGTTATTATACCATTTTGTGCATACCAGGAGGGAACACTCCCCTGCCAGCTGTTGCTGTTGATATTTTTTGAATTCGGACCTCCGTATATTGTGAAAACCACAGGATACTTTTTTGTTTCATCGAAATCAAGAGGATATGTTATAATTGCCGGCATATCAAACAATCCGTCAGAAGTTCTGATTCTCAGCATTTCTGACTTTGCATATTTTGAAGGGTCAAAAGGCGGTTGTTCAAACCTGTAGATTTCCCTTATCATTCTGCCTTTACTGTCATAGGCTATCATGGAGCCAGGTGTTGTTATATTATTCCAAGAATCTATAAAGTACATCCCTTTAGGTGAGATACTTACAATATGGGTTCCGGGCCCCTTTGAAATCTGTAACAGATTCTTTCCATCAAATCCTATACGAAAGAAATGGTTATCAGTTGATTCAGGTCCTGTGCCAGAAAAATAAATGACTTTTGACGCTTCATCCACCTTTTCAATTTTATTTACCCTCCAGTCAAAATCTGTGACCTTGGAAATAAGGTTTCCTCTCCAATCGTAATAGTAAAGGTTTTCCCAGTCCGTCTTATAACTTCTTATGATGAATCCTGTACCATTATTCATTACATAGACATCTTCAAAGAATTCGACCCATGTCTTTCTCGATTCGTTATAAATGGTCGAAAAATCTCCAGTCAGAGGATCAGCAAGAATGATTTTAATTTCATTCTGATCTCTATTGACAATCTGGATTGCAAGTTTTTTACTGTCGGGTGTCCAGAAAGGCCAGGCAATGTACTGATCAACCTGATAATCTGTCTTTACCCATGTTGTTTTTCCGGTTGCAATATCGGCTATACCCATTTTGACTTTAGGATTTGGATCGCCCGATTTCGGATATGGTACCTGCTCTAAAAGCCCGTGTATCCCGTCAGGTTCATCAAGACGATTAAGTGTAAAAAGTGGAACATCTGATTCGTCAGTTCTAAGGAAAGCTATTCTGCTGCCGTCAGGTGAAAACCAGAATGCTGCATACCTGCTTTGCCTTCCAAGAATCTCCTCCATATATACCCATGAAGAATAACCATTATAAATGCGATCCGTGGCATCGAAAGTCAGCCTGATCTCCTTGTTTCTTAAAAGATCAAATACATAAAGGTCTTTATTCTTTGTATAAGCAATTTTCCTGCCGTCGCCTGAAAACCGTGTATTAACTTCAGGTAGCCCATCATTTGTGAGCCTTCGGATCTCCCGGTCTCCTACGGTAAAATAATAAATGTCATTATCCTTTATAAGAACCGCACTTCTTCCATCCGGACTTATAATATCATTGTTATCAAGGTAAATTCCAGCCGGCAGAGATTCTGATATTATTTCCCTGTCTGACTTTTGAGGAACTACTTTGACGCTTTTCCCTGTTTTAATATCAACGCTTTGTAAAATAGGGTTTTTATTATCATCAAATGTCTGGATGATATAATGACTTTCGTCTGTCCAACCAGTAATACGAACCTGATTGTTGTTCCGTAAAGGCATCTGTGATCCTGCATCAGGGAAATTAGCAAGTAAATGCCATATTACTAATATTGAAATCTTGATTATGGGAAGAGTTTTCATGCCGGATAAACTTTAATGTAAAAATTATAGAATTAGCAAAAATAACCTTTTTCATATATGAACAACCTCAGAATATTGCTTAACAAAATTTATAAGAGTCTTAATTCATATAAGTATTATATTTGGCTATGATTTCTTATAATTATTAATCAATGAAGCTATTTATATCGATCTTCTTTATCAGTTTTATTGTTTCAGTTAATGTAAATTGTCAGAGCTTGATGTCTCCTGAGGAGTTTCTTGGATATGAGCTCGGGACTCAGTTCACTTTACATCATCAAGCTGTTGAGTATTTCAGATACATTGCAGAAAAATCCAAACTTGCTGAATTTGTACGATATGGTACAACCTATGAAGGAAGGCCTCTTGTAGTATGTATTATTTCAGATGAAGAGAACCTGTCAAAAATGGATGAATTAAGACAAAATAATCTCATAAAGACTGGATTATACGAAGGGAAATTCAGTGGCAGGCAAATTCCGTTTATTTGGCTTGCATACAATGTACATGGCAATGAATCAACAGGAATGGAGACAGCGATGAAAACTTTATATGCACTGGTTTCCGGATCATTTCCCGGAACAGATGAATGGCTGAAATCATGTGTAATCATTATAGATCCTTGTCAAAATCCCGATGGCAGGGATCTTTATGCAAACAGGTACCGCAATTCACAGAGTCTTATGCCAAATCCTGACAAAAATGCATGGGAACATCATCAGGAATGGCCAGGTGCCAGGACAAACCATTATTTCTTTGACCTTAACCGGGATTGGATCTGGCAGACCCAGACTGAAACAGCTCAAAGAATAAATATTTATAATAAGTATATGCCTCATGTCTATGCCGACTTTCATGAAATGGGGCCTGAATCGACTTTCTTTTTTGCTCCCGGAGCCGAACCCTGGCATGAGGCAATAACTCCCTGGCAGCATGAATTTCACAAACTGATGGGACGGGGTAATGCTGCTATGTTTGATGAAAAACATAAATTATATTTTACCGGAGAAACATATGATCTTTTCTGCCCTGGTTATGGAGATACATGGCCGCTTTTCAACGGCTCAATGGGATTTACGTACGAGCAGGGAGGTTCGGGGTATTCAGGCATTGCTTTAAGAATGGAATCAGGTGACACCCTTACTCTGAAAAATAAAATAGATGGTCATTTTACAGCTTCAATGGCTACACTTAAAGTATCATTCGAAAACAGGGAAAAGCTGATTTCAGAATTCAATAAATTCTTTTCTGAGAACGCTGAAAGACCATCCTTCAAATACAAATCCATTATTATAAAAAGATCGAATGAAAGATCGAATCTTTTAAACCTTCTTCAACTTCTTACAAGCAATCAGATAAAGTTCTCCTATGCGGGAAACATAGGGTCCAAATTCAAAGGATTTGACTACCTGATGAACAAGGATGGCGAGGTGATAATTGAAAAGGGAGATATCCTGATAAGTGCATACCAGCCACAGTCAAAATTAATCCAGGTCCTGTTCGAACCCGACAGCCGTTCATCTGATTCTTTAGCTTATGATCTTACAGCATGGGCATTACCTTATGCTTATAATCTTAAAGCCTATGCACTTAATGAAAGAGTGAAGCCCCTCGATGAGCCTTTTGTCTACCAGACAATTAAGAATGATTACAATGCAACAAAACCCTACGGCTATGCTATAAATTTCACAGGGTTCAATGAATTGAAATTTGTTACTTCGCTCCAGAAGAAAAATGTTAAGGTCAGATACACCCTCAAACCATTTTTAATCGGCAATAAATCCTATGAGAGAGGTAGTTTTTTAATATCTATTAGCGATAATCAGGAACTTACCGGGAAAATTGACAGGATCTTAACTGATGAGGCAAACAGATTGCAGGTCAGTATTAATCCTGTTGCATCCGGACTTGTGGATAAGGGGAAGGATTTTGGATCTGATTATAATCCTCTCATTAAAAAAGTCAGGATAGGACTGGTATGCGGCAGAGGTACAACAGCAGGAACGGTAGGCGAATTGTGGTATTTTTTAGAAAGAGAATTAGAATACCCGGTGTCATTACTAAATATAGCCGATGTTGAAAATATCAACCTTAATGAATATGATGTATTAATGCTGACCTCAGGCAATTACTCAAGACTGAAGGATACAATAGTAGATTATGTCAGAAAAGGTGGAAGGGTGGTTGCTTTCGAAAATGCAATCTCATTATTCGCCTCCGACAAGTCAACAGCTCTGTTTAAAGCCGTGGAGGCAAGGAACAATGAACTGAAATCTGCTGAGAAAAAAATAATGAGTGGTGATACAATACTGCTTAGAAAATTTGAGAATGAAAGACGACACCTTCTATCTGAAAAATCAGAAGGAAGCATATACAAAGTCAAAAATGATATTACCAATCCTTTAGCATTCGGTCTTGGAAATGAGTGGTTCATTTTGAAAAAGTCAACAATATATCCGTTTCTTGACAAGGGAAGCAATGTTTGCTATATACTTGATAATGAACCAGTATCTGGGTTTGCCGGTTATAAATTCAAAAAGCAGGTGAAAAATACCCTGATAATGGGATCCGAAAAGATAGGAAGTGGGGAAGCAGTTTACATCACTGATGATCCGTATTTCAGGGCATTCTGGAAAAGCGGAAGAGTACTCCTTTGGAATGTTATATTTCGATAAAGTCTTTATCCCGACCATAAGGAATTAATTTAAATTTACATTTTGAGCAATTCCACTCTAAGCTTCCGGTGAGTTTTCGATACAGGCAAACAGAGCTGTTACAGCCTGTAACAGTATATTGAAAGATTTGATTTGGCAACCCTTGAAAAACTATCTTTTACTTACTGCAAAAACTTATTTATAATTATTTTAAATTATTGTTATTTTTTTAACACTGTTATATTTTTAACACAAAATTTATTATTTTTGTGCCGTAATAATGGATCTTTATAATAAATAACCGGCAAAAAACATAAATATAAAACTCATTATCAATATTTTAGTAAACAATTAAAAAATTATAGATATTCCGAGAAAACCTGAATAATTTGAATAAATTTAATATTGATATTTATTCCAGTGCTCAAGCAACGGATTATAACCTAAAAACATTAAAAAATGCCTAGAATTACATCGGTTGATGAACTGAAAAAGAAACGCGAAGAGCTTAAAGCCCTTATGGCTGAGAGAATCAACAGCACCAAACCTTCAAATCAGGTTCAGGTTAAAGTCGCGATGGCAACCTGTGGAATTGCTTCAGGTGCAAAGACCATAATGGAATTTTTCAATGAACAACTTCAGAGACGAAACATTGAGGGTATTGTCACTAAAACAGGTTGCATGGGTTATTGCTATGCAGAACCTACCATAGAAGTAAGACTTCCCGGGAAAGAACCGGTTGTTTTCGGATATGTTGATCTGAAAAGAGCTGACCAGATAATAGAGAAATATATTAAAACCGGTGAGCTTGTCGACGGAATTATACCAGTTAATTACCGGACAATTGATTCTTAATGATAGGAGGTTAAAACATGTCGAAATACAGTACACATATTATGGTTTGCGGAGGCACTGCATGCCGTGGTTCTGAAAGCGAATCAATTGTCTGGAATCTCAGGGATGAACTTGATGCAAAAGGATTATCAGATTCAGTGCAGGTTATCCTATCAGGATGTTTTGGATTCTGTGATAAAGGACCCATAGTAAAGATCATGCCCGACGATGTCATTTATGTTGGGGTCAAACCTGAAGATTCTCAATTAATTGTAGAGGAGCATATAATTAAAGGAAAGAGAATTTCCTCCCTGTTGTATCGGGATCCATTGACAGACAATGTAATTGAAGATTCCATAAATATGGGCTTTTATAAAAAACAGTTGAGGATCGTTCTCAGGAATTGTGGATTCATTGACCCGGAAAATATTGATGAATACATAGCAAGGGATGGTTATGAAGCCCTTGCAAAGGTACTCACAACAATGACGCCAGGGCAGGTAATAAAAGAGATTAAGGATTCAGGTCAGAGAGGCCGGGGAGGAGCAGGATTTCCTACAGGTTTAAAATGGGAAATAGCAAGTAAAAACAAAGGGGATGAAAAATATGTTGTATGCAATGCAGATGAAGGAGACCCTGGCGCTTTCATGGACAGGTCTGTTCTTGAGGGTGATCCACATTCTGTTCTTGAAGCAATGGCCATTTGTGGTTACAGCATCGGAGCATCAAAAGGACTTATCTATGTCCGTGCCGAATATCCGCTGGCAATACACAGACTGAAAATAGCGATAGCTCAGGCCAAGGATTATGGGCTTCTGGGAGACAGGATCCTCGGCACCGACTTCAGCTTTGATATATCGCTGCGATATGGGGCAGGAGCATTTGTATGTGGTGAGGAAACTGCTCTGATACATTCAATGGAAGGTCTTAGAGGAGAACCCACTATAAAGCCCCCCTTCCCTGCTGAAGCCGGCTACCATGGAAAGCCGACAAATGTAAACAACGTAGAGACCTTCGCTGCCATTCCGGTAATCATATTAAAAGGTGCTTCTTGGTACAGTAGTATCGGAACAGAAAAATCAAAAGGAACAAAGGTTTTTGCTCTTGCCGGGAAGATAAACAACGTAGGTCTTATTGAAGTCCCGATGGGCACAACCCTCAGGGAGGTTATCTTTGAAATAGGGGGTGGCATAAGAAATGGTAAAAAATTTAAAGCAGTCCAAACCGGAGGTCCTTCAGGTGGTTGTCTAACAGAAAAGCATCTCGACCGGCCGATAGATTTCGAGAATCTTGTAGCAGCCGGTTCAATGATGGGATCAGGAGGAATGATAGTTATGGATGAGGATGACTGTATGGTTTCAGTCGCCAAATATTTTCTCGATTTCACTGTTGAAGAGTCATGCGGCAAATGTTCTCCCTGCCGGATTGGTAATAAGAGACTTCACGAGCTTTTAAATCATATCTGCGAAGGCAAGGCCAAAGCAAACGACCTTCAAAGATTAAGGAATATGAGCCTTGTAATTAAGGATACATCACTTTGCGGCCTGGGTCAGTCATCACCAAATCCCGTGCTCTCAACACTTGATAATTTTATGGACGAATATGTCGCCCATGTTAAAGATAAGAAATGTCCTGCCGGCCAATGTAAGGACCTTATGGAATATGTTATAATTCCCGAAAATTGTGTCGGATGTACAGCCTGCGCCAGAGTGTGTCCGGTTAATGCCATTTCCGGTGAACGTAAAGAAATTCATCATATTAATCCTGAAGTATGCATAAAATGCGGAGCATGCAAGGAGAAATGTAAGTTTGATGCAATATATATCAGATAAAGGTTAGATTAATGGAAACAGTAAAACTCACTATTGATAACAAAGAAGTTGAAGTACAGAAAGGTACTACAATATATAAGGCGGCGAAGCAGCTTGGTATAGAGATACCCACCTTATGTTACCTTCATCTTGATGACCTTAATATTGAAAACAAGCCTGGAGGCTGCCGCATTTGTGTAGCAGAGGTTCAGGGAAGAAGAAATCTTGCTCCGACCTGCTCAACAAACTGTGAAGAGGGTATGGTGGTAAAAACTCACACAACCAGAGTTCTTAATGCCCGCAGGACTGTTATGGAATTCATACTTTCCGACCACCCGAAAGAATGTCTTGTTTGTGCAAAATCAGGGAACTGTGAACTACAGAATATGGCAAATCTTTTAGGAATCCGTGATATTCCCGGCCAGGAGTTCGCAGAGATGTCAACCTATAAATCAGATACTTCACCTTCAATAAAAAGAGATCTTGACAAATGTATTATGTGCCGCCGCTGCGAGATGATGTGCAATGAGGTTCAGACTGTTGGAGCTCTTTCTGCTATAAACCGTGGATTTATGGCAGCAGTGGCACCGGCTTTTGAACAGAATCTGGAACACTCAACATGTACCTATTGTGGTCAGTGCGTTGCTGTATGTCCAACAGGGGCCCTAACAGAGGTGGATCATACGCCTGATGTTCTCAGAGCTCTGGCTGATCCTACAAAGACAGTGATCGTACAGACAGCACCTGCCGTACGTGCGGCACTCGGAGAAGCCTTTGGAATGGAACCTGGCACAATCGTTACTGGCAAAATGGTTGCCGCCCTCAGGGCACTGGGATTTGATTATGTTTTCGACACAGATTTTGGAGCAGATCTTACTATTATGGAAGAAGGGACTGAATTGCTCAACAGACTTAAAAATCATCTACATGGTGACAAGACCGCAAGACTTCCAATTCTGACATCCTGCTGCCCTGGATGGGTAAACTTTTTTGAAGAATATTTCCCTGACCTTAAAGATGTACCATCAACTTCCAAATCACCCCAACAAATGTTCGGGGCAATTGCAAAAACCTATTTTGCCGATAAAATTAATGTTGACAGGAAAGACCTTGTTGTGGTCTCAATAATGCCTTGTCTTGCAAAAAAATACGAGTGCCAGAGAGATGAATTCTCAGTTGACGGGAACAGAGATGTTGATTTTTCAATATCGACCAGGGAACTTGCATCATTTATCAAGCAGGCAAATATCGATCTTAATAACCTTAAAGAGGAGGAATTTGATGCCCCGCTCGGTGAATCAACAGGAGCCGGTGTCATATTCGGCACCACCGGAGGTGTTATCGAAGCAGCTTGCAGGACAGCCTATGAACTTTACACCGGGAAAAAACTTGACAAAATAGAATTCAATGAGCTAAGGGGTTTGGAAGGTGTCCGCTCCGCCACAATTGATTTTGACGGATTATCATTAAACATCGGGATAGCTCATGGGCTGGGGAATGCAAGAAAACTTCTTGATGACGTCAGATCTGGCAAGTCACAATTTCATGCAATTGAGGTTATGGCCTGCCCGGGAGGATGTATCGGAGGAGGTGGACAACCGCTTCATCATGGCAATTCAGAAATCATAAAAGCGAGAGCTGCAGCAATATACAGGGAAGATAGCAATAAACCCCTGCGTAAATCGCATGAGAATCCTTTTATTATTAAGCTTTATGAAGAATTTCTGGGTGAACCCAACAGTGAGAAGGCCCATCATCTTCTTCACACAAGATATTTCGACAAAAAGAAAAAAATCATTGTAAAACAATAGTAATGAACGAGAAAGTTCATAAAAAAATTTAATGCTATGTCCAGTATTAAAATAGAATTGAGACAAGAGGATGTAATAAAAATAAAAGAGATATGTGCGTCCTTCAATAATGATCCACAGGAACTTATAAATGTGCTTCACGGCTGTCAGGAACATTTTGGTTATCTTCCGGCTGAGGTTCAGGAAGTTATATCTTCAGAATTAGGTGTCCCTGTAGCCAAAATATATGGCGTTGTTACTTTCTATTCTTTCTTCACAATGACACCAAAAGGGAAACATCCCATAAGCATTTGCATGGGTACAGCATGTTATGTAAGGGGTGCGGAAAAAGTGCTTGAGGAATTTAAAAAAGAGCTTAATCTTCAGGTTGGTCAGACCACAAAGGATGGTAAATTCTCGCTTTCAAGTCTGAGATGTGTGGGTGCATGCGGACTTGCACCGGTGGTCCTTGTTGGTGATAAAACATACGGAAGAGTAGCTCCCGATGATGTTAAAAACATAATTAAGGAGTACCAGTAGTTTTATTATTGGTTTTTAGCTTTATATAAACCGGGCCGCAATGAATGACCCGGTTTTTTTATGGTGTGTGGAAAATATACGGATATTTAGTAACTTTATAAATTCTTGTTTCTATTTTGTTGCTAATTAATAAATTTATTATATCATGACAAATCTAAGAAAGTTGTTACATACGATCATAATCGGCATATATCTTGCGTCGCTATCTTCAATTAATGCGCAGGAAAAAGGGTGCGTTGTCAATCATCCTGCATTGACAGGCAAATATACGGGGGACTGTAAGAACGGGCTAGCTGAAGGCAGAGGTGTTGCGGAAGGTATGGACAAGTATTACGGCCAGTTCAGAAATGGTTTACCTCATGGGAAAGGGACCTACACATGGGCTGATGGCACATATTATGAAGGACATTTTCAGTATGGTCTTAAAGATGGTAAAGGAAAGATGGTTTTAAAAGACTCAGTGCTTACAGGATACTGGAAAGCAGATAAATATGTGGGGCCCAGATTAATTCCGCCATATGAAATTACAAGGAGCATAAGTATTGTAAGAACAAATTTTAAAAAGTTACCTGGCAGCAATAATTATGTCAGGATCCATATGGTCAGAGGAGGTCAGGAAAACATAGATCTGATCGATTTTTCCATAGCCCACGACAGCGGTGAACAATTCCGTCTCGGGCCAAGCTATGGTATCCAGAATTCACAATTCCCGCTGGGGATTATAATAAGGTTCAGGGCATGGAATTATTTCCACACCGCCCAATTTGAAGGGAACTTTGAATTCACAATTAATGAACCTGCTAACTGGGATGTCCAGATATCATATTAATGTTTTTTCAAACCTATAAATAGTTACAGACATCTCCTGACATCAGTTTAAGAGAGATCAAATTTGATAGTATTATTAATCCCAGGAGTTAATTATAAGAAGGTAACTTCTGGATAAACGATTTTTGTTGTACTGCATTTTTTCAATGCAGGCAAATATTTTTCAGTTAATATCTATAATTCAACTATATATTTTTTTAACAGCGAATAATTATCATTTGAGAAATATTCCTAAATAAGAAACATTCTTAAATAGTAATTAATCCTATATAAGAAATATTACTATATAGGAATTTTTATCAAATAGGAGTTTTTATCAAATAAGAATTTTTATCAAATAGGAATTTTTATCAAATAGGAATTTTTATCAAATAGGAATTTTTATCAAATAGGAGTTTTTATCAAATAGGAATTTTTATCAAATAGGAGTTTTTATCAAATAGGAATTATTCCTGTTTGTTAGAGAACATTGGCTTTATTTCTTTTTCTAAAATCATATTAACTAATCCTCTTTTAGCATTAAAATCCAAATCATACACCGTATTTAATACTCTTGTTGATTTAATTATTTCTCCGTTTTCAGTATTGATAAAATTTGCATTACCAAATGCATTTCCACGTCGCCATGTGATTTTAAAGTATAAAATAAAATCTGCTCCATTTTTGTCTGAAGCGATTGACCAATATCCCCATTTCTCAATGGCATTTTTAGCATGAATAATTACATTACTATCTTCGCAATCAATATAAACTGTATTATTCTTTTCCGTTAAAATTTTAAACAATTCGATGTTATTCCCTTTACCCGAATATAGATCTGCATTTTGACCATAATTAAATATTTCTTTTTCTCCATTCTTAAATGTTATATTGTTTACTTCTTTCTTGTCTAATGTAAAGATCGGTCCCTCAAGATTGCTATATTTTTTATATTTGATATCCTTTATGTTAATTTCAAGAACTTTCGCAATTATTACTTCACCTGAACGAGTTTTAATTGTGTCCTGGCAATATGAGTTACAAGCTATTAATAAAAATTGAGTCAATATAATACTTTTCATAGGATATTTATTAAGAGTCAATATATTCAATCAGAAACTTCTTTCAAAGTTATATCACTGATACCAACAAAAAAACCAATGATTATAATTTTACCTGTATTCTATTATTCTTATTCTCTATTTTTTAACTTTTAAAAGCTGCATCTCCTTCTTATAATCACAAATCATCCTGTCAAAGCCAGGCAAAAAAGTCACAGATGATAAAACTGTAATTGGATAATTTAATAGAAGAGCGTGTAAATGAGAATGATCACAGCTCATAGCTCATTAAATTGTGTCATTAATAAAAATTCCTATAACACTTCCTCAGAGTTGCCCCTCCTTATTATGGTATGGTCATCAACAAACAAATGAATTTAAGAATCTTATTTTTAACTGCTTTTCTTTTTATACCAGAAAAATGCATCCTTCTGCCTCTTTCTATCTTCCGGTCTCCTTGCAACATATACTTTCTTTTTTGTAAAAGGATCAACACCAGTGTAATAAATAAGTGTTGAAAGAGTCATTGGTGTTGGTGTAAAATCCTGAACAAGCTCAGGTCTGATTCCAATATCCCTAAGCTCTGACACTAGTTCTGACATATCTTTATCGGTACATCCGGGATGAGATGAGATAAAATAGGGAATAATTTCATATTTAAGATCATTCTCTTTTGTTATTGTTTCAAACTTTTCTTTCAATTTCCTGAATAATTTAAACGGTGACTTCCTCATCAAACTCAAAACTTTATCCGAAGTATGCTCAGGAGCAACTTTCAGCCATCCTGATATATGATTAATAACTAATTCCTTTAAATACTCCTCTTCATCCCTGCCGGCATTGGGATTCCAATCCCTGAATAAAAGGTCATATCTTACACCACTTCCAATGAATGCCTTCTTAATGCCCGGATGTCTATTAACCTTTCTGTATAGCTCTGTAAGCGATTTATGATCAGTATTAAGATTTGTACAGACAGCCGGCCATATACATGATGGCCGTGAACAATACATGCATTTCCCAGCATTTTTTCCCTTCATCGAGTACATATTGGCTGAAGGACCTCCAAGATCAGAAATATACCCTTTAAAATCAGGCAGATTTTTAATTTTGTCTATCTCCCTTTGGATTGAATTCATCGACCGGTTAACTATATGTTTTCCCTGATGAGCAGAGATTGCACAAAAACTGCAACCTCCGAAACATCCACGATGAATGTTGACTGAAAATCTGATCATTTCATAAGCCGGAATTACACCCTTCGTTTTGTATTTGGGATGAGGCAAATATGTGAACGGAAGATCATATATCCTGTCTAATTCTATCTCTGACGTCGGGTAAAAAGGGGGATTGACCACTACATGGCTTTTACCACAGGGCTCAACAAGCCTTGCCGCTTTTATTTTGTTCGATTCCCTTTCAAAAATCATGAAATTCTCAGCAAAGCACTCTTTACTTTCACAACACTTTTCAAATGAATTAAGTACAATGTCCTTCCAGTTTCTATTGACAGGAAGCGGCTTATTAATATCACTTAAAACTGCTGTTTGGGGAATAGTCTTGAGTGATGAAAATGGGACACCCTTCTTCAGCAACCTTATTATCTCTCTCACGGGTTGTTCTGCCATACCATATATCAGCATATCCGCACCGCTTGCAATAAGTATTGAAGGCTCGATTTTGTCTTTCCAGTAGTCATAATGAGTAAGCCTTCTCATAGATGCTTCAATGCCTCCTATAATAACGGGGACATCCGGAAAAATCTCTTTCAGGATCTTTGTATAAACAATTGTAGGATAATCAGGTCTGAATCCTGCTTTTCCGCCAGGCGTATAGGCATCATCATTTCTTAATCTCCTGGCAGCAGTATAATGATTCACCATTGAATCCATATTACCTGCTGTTACACCAAAGAAATACCTGGGCTTACCAAGTTTTCGGAAATCCCTCAGATCATCCTTCCAGTTTGGCTGAGGAACAATAGCGACATTAAAACCTTCATCTTCAATTATTCTGCCTATTACGGCCGTACCAAAAGAAGGATGATCCACATACGCATCGCCGCTGAAAATTATTACATCAGCCTGATCCCAATCCATCATATCCATCTCTTTCCTGGTAACCGGAAGCCAGCCCTTTTTCAAATTACAGACAGTATTTAGATTTCAATAACGTTCAAATTTACTATCTTGCCGAGAATATCACATAATGTGACATAAATTTTGTTGTTA
This sequence comes from uncultured Rikenellaceae bacterium, assembly GCA_964514725.1. Classification (GTDB taxonomy): domain Bacteria; phylum Bacteroidota; class Bacteroidia; order Bacteroidales; family VadinHA17; genus LD21. The sequence goes on along the minus strand of CAZEUL010000002.1, from coordinate 222,439 downwards.
TCATTATGACCCTGATTTTCAGTATTTTTAGAAGCCATATCCTCAAAGTCCCGGTAATATCTATCATTATCTTACTGCTTTCCTTAACATTTAACCTGCCTTTATCTGCTCAACAGAAGGGAATCAGGCCAAAAGTTGGTCTTGCCTTAAGTGGAGGTGGCTCCCTGGGGATGGCTCATGTCGGAGTTCTTAAAGTTATGGAGGAAGCCGGCCTCAGGCCGGATTTTATTTCAGGAGTCAGTATGGGTAGCATAGTCGGTGGTATGTATGCCATAGGATATAGCCCTGACAGCCTTTATAAAATATTTAAGGCTACTGACTGGAACTATATCCTTTCAAATGACCTGCCTGAAAACAAAGTAGTCTTTACTGAGAAACACAATTTTAAGAACAGCTTGATGTCTTTGCCAATTACCCCAAAAAAAGTCATGTTGCCAACAGGTCTTATCAACGGACAACAGATAGAGAATATGCTTAGCTTTTATGCCTGGCCTGCAGCCGATATAAACGATTTTTCAAAACTCCCCTTGCCGTTTATGTGCGTTGCAACTGATATAATCTCAACCAAAATAGTTGATCTTAAAAAAGGATACCTCCCTGAAGCTATGAGAGCAAGCATGGCAGTACCATCAATTTTTACACCCATAAAAATTGACACATCACTGCTTATCGATGGAGGTGTTCTCAGAAATATTGCTGTCAGCGAGATGAAGGAAATGGGAGCTGATATAATTATCGGATCATATACCGGATTTCACAGATATAAGGAAGAAGACCTTCAGTCAGCTGCCGGCATTCTGAAACAAATTGGATTTCTGCATAGTGTCATTGATTACAGTAACCAAAAGAAGCTCCTTGACATAGTAATTGAACCTAATCTCAAGGATTATTCCTCAACAGTGTTTACAAACGTCGATTCAATTGTCCAAAGAGGTTACAGAGCTGCATTACCCTACAAAAACTACTTCAGAAAACTTGCTGACTCATTGAATCTTCTGGGTAACCAAAAGACCCCAGAGTATATCCTTGAAAAACAACATTATGCTTTCGACAAGATTGAGGTAAGAGGCAATAAAGTTTATTCGGATGATCAGATTCTTGGTGTTCTGGATATTAAACCGGGTGAACAGGTGAATAAATATCTTCTCACCGAAAAAATAGAACTTCTCTATGGTAAATCATGGTTTGAAAAAGTCAATTACAAAGTTGAGTCACGAAATGATTCACTTATCCTGGTGATAGCCTGCAGCGAAAGAGAAAAAGCAGTTGTCTATGGCTCTGTTCATTATGACAACATTATAAGATCGGGAATAATCCTGAATGTATCACTTAAAAACCTGATTTCAACAAAAAACATGATTGACATTGATGCATTTATCGGTCAATATTACAGGTTCAGATTCAATTTTACACGATTTATTGACAGAAATCAGGAACTCGGATTATCAGTGAATATGAATGCTGATAATACCCTACTACCTGTGGTTGAACTTAAAGGCGAGACCGGACAGTTCCTGAACAGAACATACAATTGGGGAGTAAGTCTCAATAAGATGATAGGCTTAAATGCAATGTCGGTATTCTCGGCCAATATCGAGAGCTTTAATCTGATCCCTGATTTCATATCTGTCAATAAATTGAAAAGAGTGACTTATAATTCATATTCTTTTGGTTATAATTATTTAACGAATTCAATTGATCGTAAATACTTTCCAAACCGGGGTACTCTTTCAGATATTGGTGTGAATACAACCAAACTCCTTTCAGGAAGGGTAAAAACCTCGCAATATGAAAGAAGATATGACAGGGATTTTCCGGATGATTTTCAGTTCCGGCGTACATATTCAATCAAAGGAAGTATAAAACACTACTTTTCTCCAGGCAGGAAAGTTTCATTTTCCATTGGAGCGAACTTGTTGTATTCATACTATGCCGACACTGCCCTATCGCACAATAATTACTATTTCGCCGGTGGTATTGCTGAGGTGACAAAAAGATCACTTCCAATGGCTGGTTTTCACTCAAACGAAATTCCTGTTGAGAGTTTTGCTTCAATCGGGCTAAACACCGACATTGAGTTTATGAGAGATCTGCATCTGGAAATTCTGACAAATGGCGGAGCAGCACAGGAAACAGGACCGGAAAGAACTATGACATTTCTGGGAGGTTATGCTTTCGGACTGGGGTACATGTCGATTATTGGCCCTGTAAGGGTTGGATTCATGCAGGGATTTAGCAGCCGCGAAAGGTATTATAACAGCCTTAAGGGCTATATAAGCCTGGGGTTCTGTTTCTGAAAGGTGTCTTATAACAACTATTTTTTTCTGACCATTACCTGAAAAAAGTAAATAAACTCTTTCCCCGATTTTTATTTTCCGGCCTGATTGTTGTATTATTATTTCTGGGTTAGTAATAATTTCTGCGGTAAAGCAAATGATTTTTTTCAATGGATGTAAATAAACTTATACAGCAGCATAAAATTCTTTGCAGGTTTGTCTCAGAAAAGAGAATCAAACAAAGCCTTGATATTCTAAGAGATATGATAAATGTTTCTTCTCGGGGTGAACTTCATGATGAGTACAACAATATTCTTATGACCTACCGAAATATGCTCAATTATACCATGGAAGGGATAAAAGATCCGCAACGAAATAAGATTTATCTTAAACTTATTCAGTCGATACTTGAACTTTCTGACCGTGCGAGGCAGGACATATTGTCACGTTATTCGGGATGGCATACATACTGGGTGAAGCAGCAGGCTGAAAAAGAGCAAAGACTGTCGGGGAAATCTTTGGTTGAAACTGTGGATGACCTTATGTTCAAATCAGAACTTGATGAATGGCTGAATCTTAGCAATGAAATCAATCCTGATCCCGAATCACAAATTTCTATTCAGCATAAGAATCTGATTAAAAGAATTTTTAATCACCTCTGGCTGACTGATTATTATGGTGAGGCTGAGGAAAGCCTTATAAGGATTATTTTAAGTTCGGGGAAATTCAGATGGTTTGAAACAAGCTTATTTGTAAGTGCCATTACACTAAGTTCCCTGAGAACATGGCAACCAGAAAAGCTGTTTTATCTTATCGATTTCTATAAGTCAGAAATTGAACAGGTTATGGAAAGGGCCCTCGCAGGGTTGATTCTAAACCTTCACTACTATAACGAAAGAGTGTTGCTTTACCCATCTTTACCTGCAAAAATAAAAAGCATAAGCAAGGATGAAAAATTCCGTGAGCGATGCAGGATTATTGTTCTTCAAACAATAAGGTCGCGTGAGACTGAAAACCTAAGCAGGAAGCTTCATGATGAAATTCTGCCAAAGGTGGCTAAACTGAAACCAAGAATTGAAGAAAAATTTGACCTTGACAATATCCTCCCTAAGGATAAAAATGAAGATAAAAATCCTGACTGGTCAGAGATGTTCAATGACTCTGAGGAAATCTTTAAAACCATGGAGGAACTGACAAAACTGCAAATGGAGGGTGCAGATGTTTATATGTCAGCCTTTGCTAATCTCAAACATTTCGACTTTTTCAAGGACTTCCAAAACTGGTTCATGCCCTTTTATCCCGATCATGAAATAGTCAACGAAATCTTCAGGGATGAAATTCTTGGTAAAGGGACCAATGAACTGGCAGAAGCTTTATATAAAACACCCTTTATTTGCAATTCAGACAAATACTCTCTTCTTCTCAACCTTAAATACCTGCCAGCATCACAGAAAACAATGATGCTCAAGGTATTCAGAATGGAACTTGAAGGACTTCAACAAAATGCGGAGGATGAAGCTTCGCTTGATCCATATAGAAATTTCAGGACAAATGTTACGCAGTATCTGCATGACTTATACAGATTTTTTAAGCTTTCGCCTTACAGGAAAGAATTTGAGGATCTGTTCACAGGTAAACTTGATATATATAATTCTGAGTTTTTCAGAATGACATGCAATGCAACGGAAGCTGAAGCCGGACTTGCAGATTATTTCTTCAGCAAAAATTACTATTCAGATGCTCTTACACTATTTCTGAAACAGCTTTCAGTAAAACCTGATGATTCCCAGCTCTATGAAAAAATAGCATTTTGCTATCAGAATAATGAAAATTATGAAGAAGCATTAAAGTACTATCAAAGAGCTGAGCTTATTGAAAGGAAACTCTGGACCATAAAGAAAATAGGACTCTGTCTCAGAAGATTGGGAAGAAAGGAGGAAGCTCTTGATTATTACCTGCAGGCCGGAGCCTTAGATCCTGAAAATATTCACACGGCAATAATGACCGGACATTGTTATCTGGATCTGCATGATTATGAATCAGCATTGAAATATTACTTCAAAGTTGAATATAATGACCCTGGCAATTTAAAGATCCTCAGACCAATAGCCTTTTGTTATCTAGCTTTGGGGAGATATGAAGATTCTGAAAAGTATTATGAAAGACTTGCATCGGGAGAACTTACTGCGCATGATTATATTAACAGGGGGCATCTTTCCCTTTGCCTGGGCAGAAAAAAAGATGCAGCAGACTTTTACAGGTTAAGTATTGGCAGCAACAGATTAACACTTGAGGAATTCATATCAATATTTAACGACGATCAGCAACTTCTTATTTCACTCGGAGTAAATCCGGACGATTTACCCATTATACTGGATTATGTCGCTTTTACGGTCTGATAATCCTGATGGGGAATAAGCATTATACCCTCTCTTCATAAAACCTGATTATTTCTGCTTTGGAAAAGGTTTTTACCAACTAATTACGACTATTATATAGGTTTTATAAATCAGGAATTACCGGGTGGAGATGGAGTCTGAGGATCATCAGGTCCATCATTTGATTGCATCTCCGGAGGATTTCCGGGGAAATGTCTTCTCTGAAATCTGAAATCAACTGTATCTTTTCTGTGCTTTTTCCTTTCGATTCTTATCATCTTCTGCCGCTTCTCTTCCATCTCTTTTACCCTTGTAAGCTGATCTTTAGTTAATTTTGAGTCAAGTTCTTTTTGCATCGATTTGAGAATTGAATCCATTTCCCTCCTGAATTTTCTCTGAGTGGTGCCATTAATCCTGGCATATTTGTCAAGGATTGCATCGATCTCCTCCTTTTGTTTATCATCTGGCTGGATAACATTATAAAAACCTTCCCTGAAATGCTTATCAGAAAAATAGATCCGCATTGGTTTCAATCTGTGATACCTGAGTTGTGCCGAAGTGAGCATTCCGAGAACAAATCCTATTAAAAGGAATAAGATTATTATAAGTACCGGTTTCGTTTTCATACTCATTAATTACCTGTAATCAGACAAATAATACTTTCATCATACGTGTTACCAAGACCAAGGAAAGAGTCAGCTGAAATTGAACCCTGTCCAATTAAAATTGAAATTATCATAATTATTATTGCAGCGATGCCTGTCAAAGCAATCCTGTAAAGGATTCTGTCGAGTCCGTAAAAGCTGTAAAATTCATAATAAGTTGCTGGTTTCGAATCACATATCTTTTTTACCACTAATTCAGTAAAACCATCTCTGAATTTATAAGTTACTCCTGCCTGCTCGAGAATTCTGGCCGACTCGACAGGATCGTTGTCGCCTTCCAGCGATTTTATTATATGGTATTTCAACTCGGAACGCTTCATAATTACTATAGTTCATCCAAGATTTTCTTTAACTGTTCCTGTGCTCTTGACAATCTGGAGAGCACGGTTCCCATTGGCAGATGAAGTATCTCAGCAGTCTCTTTTGTTGAATACCCCTGAAGCATTCTCATTACAACTATTACCCTGAATTTTGGATCTAATCTCATAAGTGCTTTATTTACAAGCTCTCTTGCATCTGATTTTTCCTCATTTTCATTGTCAATAATTTCTATTTCATGAAATTCGTCGTTTCCTTTCTGAGAAAAGATTGATGTGAACCTTTTCCTCCTTCTTATTTCATTTATTGAAAAATTTATTGCAATTCTCTGAATGTAAGTTGATAATTTTGCTTCACCTCTGAACGAAGAAAGTGAATGGTAAAGCTTAATAAAAACCTCCTGACCTATGTCTTCTGCCACTTCTGATTCTCCAAGCATCCCCTTTACTGTCCTTGCCACCATTTTCTGATATCGCTCCACAATTTCACTGAAAGCCAGCTTATCACCATTCAGCGACGCTGCAACCAGATAGTTATCATCCTTTTTATTGTAGGATTCTCTGGCCATACTCCTTTTAGACAATTTGATAATTGTATTTATTCCGGATGTTAATTTTTATTAACATACTCCGTCCTGGACACTCCATCAGATAAATAAGCTATTGATATTTTGGTATCTCAGTACCAGAATCATTAACCAGCTCAAGATCATAGTTAGTGGAATATCTGATAAGAAACAGCTTCTGATTTTCAAACCCATCATTGATGCCCTTTTTTCTGAATTCAAACTCTGTGTGAAGGAGATCAGGATTATGAATCTCGGGGTGATGGATAAACTCTTTGCCATGAATTGCTATGCCACTGAGAAAATAATATGCAATGTCGTAACCTTGCCAAGCGTAGCTCTGCTCGGAGGGTTCGGTGAAAAACTTCTGTCGGAAATCAGAGTTAAATTCTGAAACGTCAGATTCGGAATAATCAATCCAATATGGAGAATAGACAAGAAGACCAATATCAAAAAAGAATTTTGGATCAATATTGCTTAAATTTCTCATTTCCGGGTATCCAAAGACTTTTATGCTGAACTTTCTTGCAAGATTTCTGACCTCCATAATGGATTCACTCATCTCGGCAGGATTGTCTGAAGCAATAATAACTACGTTCTTTTTTGATTCTGACAAAGCTCTTGCCAACCGGTTAACAGAATCTTTTCCGAATTCTGATCTGCTGTAAAATACAAGATCTCGAATTTTTATTTCCTGCTGCGGGAACCTTTTGGCTGCCTCTGCGGCTATCAATTCCTTAAACATAGAAATTTCCTGGGATGGATCTGGATTGGGCGTGCGAATCAATACAAAATTATGATCAGCATATTCTGCCGCTTTTTTTGCAATTTCTCGCTGAACCACTTGTAGAGTTGATCCGGATAAGAACAGATAGGGATTGTTATCAAGAGGAGAATTGCTGAAAAGCGGTACCGGGGAAACAACAGGTATTTCAAAGTCCCGGGCATGCGAGGCAACCAATGAAAGATTCCTGGAATAGACAGGACCTATTATTAAATCCATTTTATCCAAAGCCCCTGATCTTAATAACCGCATAGTTTCAATTGTATCACTTTTAATGTCATAAGCATGGATAGTGATATTAAGACCCAGAGACCTCAGAGTATCCGCGGCAAGCAGTATTCCCTCATACATCTCAATGAACTCAACACTGGCCGGATAAATCCAATCTGTTTGTCTTGTAATGACTCTGTATTCTTTTTTCCCTTTTACTGTTCTTGATGAATCAATTTCAGTTCTTCTCGAATTTTCCTGAAGGTAAAATGGTAATAAAACAGCCACGTCAATTGAACCATTAAGATTTTCTATAGTTGTATAACCTCGAGGTTTTTCAAAATATCTGATTTCATTCTCAGTTACAACAGGAACAGTATCAACAACCAAGGGTTCCTCAGGCTTTTCTTCTACTGCATTATATCCTGGGATCCTGATATAATCTCCGACTTTAGGAAATCTCAAATCTCTGTTGGCTTTCTTAAGATCCCTTAGTGATATATCGTATTGCCGAGCTATTGAAGAAAGGGTTTCTCCTTGTTTAACCTTATGGTAATATTCTTTCCCTGAAACGTCCTGTTTATTTTTTTCAGGTATAATAACCATTTTTTTTGGAATAGCAATTTCAGAATCCAGTGTGATTTTTGTCACATCGAGACCAGGATTGCTCTCAATAATCTCCTGCTCAGAAACACCATAGGTTTTTGAAAGGAAATATATTGTTTCTCCATGCTTTAAAAAATGATAAATAAATCGGTTCTCATCATGTATGGTATGACGGTACGGCAAAGGTTCCGGAGCGGGAGCCGGAGAAACAATACGCACGGGTATTCTTAGACTCATTCCCTCCCTGAGAGAAGATCCGGCAGATTTGTTCTCATTTGTCAGTTGCTCAACCGTAATACCATAGGCTCTTGATATTGAATAAGAAGTTTCTCCTTTCTTTACCACATGAATATAATATGTTTCACCACCGATCACAGCTTTATTACTGGACCTTTCAACAACTACCTGTGCATCGACCTGATCATGAATACACAATATTTCAAGTAGTGTTACTAAAAAAAACAACCTGCCAATCCTTAATATTGATCTAATACTGACCATTCAACTAATCTCAAATTCTTCTTTTGATTTAATAATTTAATTTATTTAATGAATTAATTCCTGAAACCTCCAATTTAATCCTGTATTGACTGTAAAAAAGCAATGCAGTTTTTTTCTATTCTTCCTGGCACATCTGAGATGTCTGCTTTTTCAAATTTCTCTCCGGTAATCATTTCGTAAAGCTCAATATATCTCTCAGATACCTGATTTACAAATTCATCTGTCATAAAAGGTATCTGTTGACCTTCTTTTCCCTGGAATCCGTTCTCCATGAGCCATTCTCTTACAAACTCCTTTGAAAGCTGTTTCTGAGGTAATCCCTTATCAAAACGTTCCTGGTACTCATCAGCATAGAAATACCTTGAAGAATCGGGAGTATTGATTTCATCAATAAGCATAATTACTCCGTCTTTCTTCCCGAACTCATATTTTGTGTCAACAAGTATCAGGCCATGTTCAGCTGCAATTTCAGAACCTCTCATGAAAACCTCCATGGTATATTTCTCAATCAGGTTATATTCATCTTCCGGTACAAGACCGCTTTCAATTATTTCGGTGCGGGAAATATCTTCATCATGTTTTCCATGTTCAGCTTTGGTTGTGGGAGTAATTATGGGCTCTGGAAACTGCTGATGTTCTCTCATGCCATCGGGGATTGGGATTCCGCAGATCTCCCTTATCCCTGATTTGTAAGCTCTCCAAGAACTTCCGGTGAGATAAGCTCTGACGATCATTTCAACCGGATAGGGTTCACATTTATGCCCGAATGTCACTGTCGGATCAGGAGTTGCAATCTTCCAGTTCGGAACAATATCAGCAGTGGCATCAAGAAATTTGGCAGCAATCTGATTTAATACCTGTCCTTTATAGGGTATACCCTTCGGAAGAACAACGTCAAACGCTGAAATCCTGTCGGAAACGACCATCAGCAGATACTTATCATCAATATTGTAAACATCTCTTACCTTCCCGTTGTATATACTTTTTTGCCTGGGAAACCTGAAATTGGATTTCAATATAGTCGTTGCCATATTATGCCAGTTTTTTTACAGATTTATTTGACTTTTATGTTTTTTAACGGTTGTTTTGTGGCCCGTATAAGGCTAAGGATTGACACCATTGATTTTACTTTCATTTTCCTCCTGCTCATAAGCTTTAACTATTTTCTTTACCAGCCTGTGTCTGACTATATCCCTTTCATCGAAGCGGATGATAGAGATTCCATCGATATTTGCAAGTATTCTCATTGCCTGAATAAGCCCCGATTCATTTTTTTTCGGAAGGTCTATCTGGGTACTATCGCCTGTCATAATGAATTTGGAGCTTATTCCCATTCGTGTAAGGAACATTTTTAACTGATTTACTGTTGCATTCTGAGCTTCATCAAGGATCACAAAGGCATTTTCAAGTGTTCTTCCCCTCATGAATGCCAGTGGTGCTATCTGAACAGTTCCATCTTCAAGCCATGTTTCAAGCTTCTTAAACGGAATCATATCGTGAAGTGCATCGTAAAGAGGTTGGAGGTACGGATCGAGTTTTTCCTTCATATCTCCAGGTAAAAAGCCAAGGCGTTCGCCGGCTTCTACTGCCGGTCGCGTCAGGATGATTTTTTTAACTTCTCTGTCCCGCAAAGCCCTTACAGCGAGTGCTATAGATGTATAAGTCTTACCTGTTCCGGCAGGACCTTCTGCAATTACCAGATCGTTAGTCTTATAATCATTTACAAGAAGAAGTTGATGAACTGTCCTGGCTCTGATAGGTTTACCGCTTGTGCCGAAAACTATTACCTGTTCAAAATCTCCTGTAGAAGCTGATTTCATATGTTCAGAATCGAAGAAATACTTCTCTATGTCAGCCTCTTCCAATCGGTGGTATTTTCTGTAATATTCTATTATTTCATTGAATTTTTCGGCAAAAAAAGTGACCTCCATCTCCTCTCCAAGACATTTTAGCTCGTTGCCCCTTGCGATTATTTTCAGTTTTGGGAAGAAAGATCTTATTTTGTCAAGAAGAGAATTATTTGAACCGTAAAAAACTACCGGATCGATGTCTTCAAGAAATATTACTACCTCGGTCATTGACACTATTGTATGATTCCGCCTTTTCTAAAAAAGATCTGCGTAATGACACAAAGTAAGTTTATTTTTTCATTAGAAGATTATCTTTGTCTTAAGTTTTTTGCTGATGGCCGTAATAACTCTGACAACTGAATGGAGGCCTGATGATATATACAATGGTATCATCAAAGGGAAACTATGCAGTTTATGCCCGGGGGTGACAATTGTCGACAATGCAACTTCAATTCCTCCTTTTGACATTCTTCATGCGTCATTCGTTATAAGGAATACATATTCAAATTACCCTGCCGGATCAATTCATATAGTATGTGTCCATTCTGAAGCGCGCAAAGGGGAAAAGTTTCTAATAGTTAAAGCCAGAGGACACTATTTCATCGGAACCGATAATGGGATATTTAATTTGATCCTGAATTCGGAGCCGGAGGAAATAATCTGCATTGATCATGGAAAAATCACCGATGAACTTGAGGTTTTTGCAAAGGTAGCTTCCGAACTTTATTCCGGGAAAAATCCTCTTCAACTTGGAACCAGGCTGACCACTATCAGTGAGAGGCTTCCTTTGAGAGCAACCATCGACAGTGGAATAATTATAGGAAGTGTGATTTTCATTGATTCCTATGGCAATGCAATATCAAATATCACAAGGGAGATCTTTTACAGGATATTTAATGACAAGGAATTTAAAATACTGATCCAGAGTAATAAGAACTCTACCGATCATATTTCTGAACATTACAGTGATGTTCCTGTAGGAGAGCTGCTTGCAAGATTTAACACACTCGATCTCCTGGAAATATCAATTAATGGCTCTAATGTATCTGAATTACTAAGCCTTTCTGTTGGTTCGACAATAAGGATCGATCAGATAAATAAATCTTCCAAACCTAATCAATTGTTCTAATACAAATATTAAATGACGGACAAAGATAAAGCATGTCTTGAGTTTCAAAGACTTCTCAATATTATTGATGAGTTAAGGGAAAAATGTCCCTGGGACAAGAAACAGACGAATGAAAGTTTGAGAAAGCTGACAATAGAAGAGACTTATGAACTTGCTGATGCAATAATTTCAGGGGATGATGACGGGATCAGGAATGAGCTTGGGGATCTGATGTTGCATATTGTGTTTTATGCGAAGATCGGAATGGAAAAGAATCTCTTTTCAATGGCAGATGTTCTTAAAGGAATAAATGAAAAACTGATATACCGGCATCCGCATGTATTCGCTGATACTAAAGTATCAGATGCTTCTGAGGTCGAAAGGAACTGGGAGCATCTGAAAATAAAGGAAAATGATGAAAATAAACCGGTTTTATCAGGCGTTCCGTCATCACTTCCGGCTATTGTCAAAGCCAACCGTATACAGGAAAAAGTCAGGGGTGTGGGTTTTGATTGGGAAGTCCGCGAACAAATCTGGGATAAAATACTTGAAGAATTAAATGAACTTAAAACTGAAATCGGGAAGAACAATATTGAAAAAATAGAGTCAGAACTTGGCGACCTGCTCTTTTCCATCATAAATGCTTCAAGACTGTACAACATCGACCCGGAGGCAGCTTTGGAAAAGACCAACAGAAAATTTATTAAAAGATTCAACTATCTCGAAAAGAAAACAATATCGAAGGGTATCTCATTAAAAAATATGACGCTCGACGAAATGAATGTCTTCTGGGAGGAAGCAAAAAAAGAAGATCATTCGAATACATAACTCAGGAGCTGATAGATCACTTTGGCAGCAACAAAATCTGGTACTTTATTTGTGGGTGAGGGACACAGCTCAACAATATCAAAACCTACAACTCTCCTTCGTCTGGCCACCTCTTTAAGGAAATGCATTATTTCATAATAATCAGGCCCTCCGGGCTCAGGTGTTCCTGTCGACGGAACTAGGGACGGATCAAAAACATCAAGATCAATTGTTATATAGACATTTTGAGTTAATCTGTCAATTGCTGCCTTATAGAGTGATTTATCGTAATAGAGTTCATGGGCATAGAATATTCTGTCGCTGTCAACAAATTTTCTTTCTTCGGCTGCCATACTTCGGATTCCTACCTGAACTACCTGAGCAAATTCACGTGCCCGGGCAATAACACATGCATGATTGTACACCGATCCTTCATACTTACTTCTTAAATCAGAATGGGCATCAAGCTGAAGAACCGAAATATTATCGAAGTGCTTTGCAAATGCCTGAATTGCTCCTATGCTCACTGTATGATTACCCCCTATTATAACTGGGAATTTATTCTCCTCCAGCAGATATGTGATTTTCTCACAGACTGTTTTTACCAAATCATCGGGTGAATCTCCCGGTTTTAAAGGGTCAATAGTATGAATACCTTTGAGGTGGACTTCTGATTCAGTTTCAATATCAAAAAACTCAAGGTTCACAGACGCACTCAGAATTGCATCCGGCCCTTTATCAGCACCCTTCATCCATGTGCTGGTTACATCATATGGTATCGGGACTATGATTATTTTTGATTCAGAATAATCATAAACCACTTCATTACCGCCAAAATTCATAGGTTTCAGACCTGGTCCCCTTTCTTTTATTCAGCTTTCTTCCGTGTTTTCTTGATTGTCGCTTCCACGGGAGTGACATTCTCAGCATTACTATTTTGTGCCTCAGGTTCGGCAGACTCCTTAGCCTCTTCCTTAATAAGAAGGTTATGCTGCTGAAGTATGTTATACCAAATAATTAATTTCTTTATATCGCTTACATAAACCTTATCCCTCGAATAGTCAGGAACGATCTCCTCAAGATATATTCTAAGTTTTTCTGGATCTGATTTTGGATCAATGGCAGGCCCTCCATTTTCCTTGTCGTAAATTTTATCGAATATCTTTGAGAGCGGCATATCTTCATTTTCAGTAAAAATAGAAATCTCTTCAAGGGAACTCACTCTGGCAGAACTGAATGCACTTGTTCTCTTTCCGGTTTCAATATTTTCAACAATTATGGAATTCTTTCCCTGTGCAATGAATTTAAAAAGTCCATGCTGACCTGAAATTGCTACTATATCTTTTAAGACCATATTTGATAAGTATATTTTGCAAAAATAAGTGTTGTATTACAAACAGGAATGCTGAAATTTAAATTTTGTGATTTTTCTATTTAATATTTCGTTCTTTCTTTATTTTTTCGTAAGCCTCATTCACCTTTTTGAATTTTTCATCTGCTGATTTTCTGAAATCCTCGCCAAGATGGCTGACTTTATCAGGATGATACTTCATAGCCATTCTTCTGAAGGCTTTTTTCACTTCATCATCAGTTGCCGAGGGATCAATTTCTAGGATCTTATATGCAGAATCAGTTTCCGGAATAAACATATTTTTAATTGAAACAAAGTCTGAAGCGGCGATACCAAGATAGCCAGCCATTTTCTCAATTGCCTCAATTTCTGAAGGATGAATAGCAGCATCGGATACAGCAATATTAAATAAAAGGTGTATAAGTTGAAGACGCGAGGAATAGTCCATGTTTTTGCTTATCTGGACACATACATCCTTAACCGGAATATTCTGCTTGAGTATATCCTTAAGCATTAAGAGTGCTTCACGTGATGATTCAGGTCCGAATTGTCGTAGAAAGAATTGCTTGACATAATCAAGTTCTGCTCTGACAACTTTGCCATCTGCTTTCATCATTGCGGCAATCAGAACGAGCAGGCTCATACCGAAATCTCCCTGTGCGGTTCTTGAAGTTGTTCCAGGAGCAGTTGATGTGTATACTGTTGTATTGTCAACCATTGAACCTACCAGAAATCCCAGAATTGCACCCAATGGTCCGCCCATAACAAATCCCAGTCCTCCCCCAATCCATTTAGCAAACTTTCCCATACTCAATCTCTGTTTTTAAGATAACTCATGATATCTTCATGAACTTTAAGTACCTCCGGGAGAATAAGGTCATTTTCAGAATTGTAAACCACATAATCAGAGTTTTTTATTCTTGTTTCATCATCAGTCTGGTTATTAATTCTTTCCATAATTTGGTCCCGGGTAAGAGTGTTACCTTTAAGCAGCCTTTCAATCCTTTCATTCATAGGTGTAACAACTGTCAGTATACGGTCTACGAGCTTTGAAGCTCCGCTTTCAAAAAGGATCGCTGCTTCCATAATCACGTATGGTGCCACCTGTTCCTCGCACCAGTTAAGGAATCTTTCAAATACAGCCGGATGAACAATTGAATTAACGTTATTTAAAAGTGCTTTATCATTGAAAATAAGCCTGGCTAACTCCGCACGGTCTAGCGTCCCGCTTTTATACAAATCTCTTCCTGTGGCTGAATTTAATTTTTTGATTATATTTTTGTCAGTATCCATGATTTTTTTTGCCTCAAAATCGGCTGAAAATACCGGTATCCCCAGGATACTGAAAACCTTGCATACTGTAGTTTTACCGCTTCCGATACCACCCGTTATACCCAGCTTGAAAATCGTTTTGGCCTGCTTTTTCATTGCATTTTCTTTTCAATTAAAAAATCAACATCGGGAGGTGTAATTCGCAATGATGTGAGAAATGGGGGTACATTGCGGATTTCAAGAGGTATCCTTACCTGTGAGTTAAGATCTGCTTTCCTCACGTCAAGAATCACTTCAAAGGGAATTTCTTCAAGCCTCTTAAAATCGTTTACGGCAACAAGCACTCTGACAGTTACTACATCCGGGAAAATTTTCAGTTCAATTGAATCAGGCTGGTTAAGTATTCTGACAGGTACGGAAAGCTCAGCTTCGGTAAATTGTTCAACAGGGATTTTTAATGTCACCTTTCTGACGGAAGCAGTATAATAATCCGGAATATCCAGATTAATATTTCTTTCAACAGATTCACGTATTCCCGCAAATTTTTTATACTTGGTTCTGACAGAATTAATAGTATCCAGAATCCTCAACGGGCCCGATATTTTTATACTGTCTGGTTCAAAGCCAATTCTGCCTTTTATGATATATTGTCTGTCTGTAACCACCTCTACTCTGGAAACAACAGGTACTGTTTTTGTAATTATTCTGTCGAATGAAAAGAAAAGGGTGTCGGGCTTTATTGTAAGTATCTTACATTCAGTCCTTAGCTCATTTTTAAGCTTGGGAATAAGATCGGAAGTCTTAATATAATATTCAGGTAATTTGCTCCCGGGAATTCTTCTGTAATTCAAAGTTGAAAAATCAAATATGGCAGGAACTCTGTTGCCTGTGATCCGAAGCTTGAAAACAGAATATCCCGGACCTTTAAGATAGAGACTGAGACGTGATGGAAGGTCTTTGGACAGAACTCGTTCCTTTGGGAAATTGATATATCTTACAGGGTATCGTATTTCAGCCTCTATTTCCTTACTCAGAGAATTCAGGTACCAGAAAATAAAAGAGAGCAAAAGGAAGAAACCAAAGACAAAATAATCTCTGTCAATGTTGTTTAATGCTCTTACTGCCAGTTTTTTTAGCCGCTTGCCTAAATTCTCATCCACTAAGGGGTAAATGTAAATTAACTTTGTTCGTTAGCTGTAGGATCTTTCAGCAGGGCATTTTTGTCTACCTTAAGTTTCAGGTCTCCCCCTACCTCCATCATTACATAATTATCCTTTACTTCATAAATCTTACCATAAATACCACCTGTTGTTACGACCTTGTCTCCTTTTTTTAGTGAGTTTCTGTAAGTGTTCATCTCCTTCTGTTTTTTCATTTGAGGACGAATCATAAAAAAATAGAACACAACAAATACAAGGATCAATGGCAGAAATGTTACAAGGGCATTGCTCTGACCTCCAGCTCCTCCGGATGGCTGTCCCATTAAAAACAAAAAAACAAAATTGCTCATAATTTTAAGTATTGATTATTATTATGTTTATATGCTATATTTAATTACGAGAACTTTTCTGAACTACTTCTGCAGTTATCTTTAAAACTACTACAGGTGTTCGTGAATTTGAATGGACAGAAATTGTTTTCGTCTGTTTCCCGCTTCTCCCTGATGTACTAAATTCAACCTCAAGTGAACCATGTCCACCAGGTTTTACTGGTTTTGATTCATATTTTGTAACTGTACAACCACAGCTTGTAGATGTTGAATTAATTACCAGATCGCCAGTACCTTTATTTTCGAATGCAAAAATATAGGCTACCTTTTCTCCTTCAGCGACCTTGCCAAAGTCGTGTTCATAATCCTTGAATACTATTTCAGCAGCACCGGAAATTGAAGAATTTTCTTTGATTGAATTTAATTCCGGGCCTGATCCCGAATTACAGGATATCAAAATCAATGCTGATAAATAGAAGGTCAGATTAAGTATAAATTTCATATACTGTCATTATTATTTTCTATTTTTTCGATTTAACAGTTTCTCCAACAAGTCCTCTGCCTGATTTATGGAATCTTCCTTTTTCCCGTATTTCTTTCACAATATTATCAAGAATTCCGTTGACAAAGGTACTGCTTTTTGAAGTACAATAGTATTTTGCAATTTCAATATACTCGTTTAGAGTTACCTTTACCGGTATTTCAGGAAATTCAAGTATCTCGGTAATTGCAAGCTGCATAACTATAATATCCATAAGTGCTATTCGCTCTACTTCCCAGTTGGTGGTATTGTTATCAATAAGCCTGGTACACTCATCGGCAAGCAGAACTGATTTTATGAATAGTTTTTTGACGAATTCCTCATCGTCCTTGTTTTTAAACAAAGGCATTAATTCAATATCCTCACCAGACCCGGACTTGAATTTTTTAAGGGTTTTTTCGATCATTACGATCACATAATCTGTATCATCATTCCAGTAAATACTTTGTTCCTCAAAATTATTTTCGAGATCCTCAGATGAAGCAAACAGCTCAGAAATAAGGCTGATCACAAATTTCCTGTCGCTGGAATAACTGTGTTCCTCTGACCGCATGTAGGATTCATATTTTTCCCATTCAAGCATCTTATTGTAAAGAAGCCTCGGAATATGCGGAAAGTTTATCCATGAAAGCTTCCTTGAAGACACATATGAATTTAAGGCTTTATTTTTTCGTAACTGTGCAATAACCTGATTATCAATAAATCTTCTTTTGGGATTCAGGTCCTCCGGTGTCGGCATCCTTTTCTGAAGCGCCTGATCGATCTTTTCTGCAGCAATATCGGCTATCTCGATTACCAGAAGCAGAAGAAGATGGTACAGATCATATGTTTTATCAATGCTGAACATAAGCTCTTTTTCAGCATTTTCCAGATTTCCGTCCTCTCTCCGGTTATATGCATATAAAGCCATCATTGCTTTAATGCGTAGTAATCTTCTGCTTATCATCAATAAAGAACCTCAAATTAGTGCTGCAAAAATAACCTTTTTCCACTTCCCTCAAAACAACAAATTGAAATTTAGATACAATTAGCTGAGTCTCTTTTTTTTTAAAAAAATATTTTTACATTTGACAGATATAACACCAGCCTAACCTAAACTGAAATAGAAATGGAAGAAGAAGCAGGAATAAAGGAAGCTATTATCGGAAATGAAGGAAAAGCTATTAAGGAAGAGATTTATACGAAGGTTGTAAGAGCCGGAAAAAGAACCTATTTCTTTGATGTAAAGGCTACCCGCAAGGATGATTACTATCTTACCATCACTGAAAGCAAAAAACGACTTGGAAAAGAGGGTAAAGTTTTTTACGAAAAACACAAAATCTTTCTTTACAAGGAGGATTTTGAAAAATTTTCCGATGGATTAAAGGATGCTGTCAGCTTTATTGATAACGGTAACGGGGAATCAAAACAGGTCATTTCTCACAATGAGAATGATATAAAGAGGGAAGTCAACGACATTTCTACAGAGGAATTCACAAATATCGAATTTGACGACCTTGGGAAAAAATAAAGAATTATCCTCCTGAATGCATGACTATATTTTATTGGTATTTTCAATTATTCTGATAATTCTTGGAATAATCGGTTGTCTTGTACCTGTTCTGCCTGGGCCCCCATTAAGTTTCCTTGGTTTGATTCTGCTTCACTTTTCAAAATTTGCCGATTTCTCATCGACTTTGCTCATCACAATGGCTGCAATAGCAGTCCTGGTTTCAATTCTTGATTACATTGTTCCAGTCTGGGGAACAAAAAAATTCGGAGGCTCAAAATATGGGATACGTGGTGCAACTGTTGGACTTATTATCGGGTTGTTCCTCGGACCTGCCGGAATTATAATAGGCCCATTTATTGGAGCATTTGTCGGAGAGCTAATTTTCAAGGACGATATAAAATATGCTCTTAGAGCAGGATTCGGAAGCCTGCTTGGATTCCTAACCGGAATCGGTCTCAAACTGGCCGCATCATTTTTAATGACTTTTTATTTCGTAAAGGAATTGATTGTTTGACTGTACACTATGCACCATGAATACTAAACTATTCATGCTGTTCACCGCCTTCTACCAGGTGTCTTAATAATCAACCCCGCAAAGTTGCAACCATCACTGCTTTAATTGTATGCAGACGGTTCTCAGCCTCATCAAAAACGACTGAATGCCGTGATTCAAAAACATCTTCTGTCACTTCCATTCCGTCGAGACCAAATTTCTGAAATATCTCCTCTCCAACTTTTGTTTCGCGGTTGTGAAAAGCAGGCAGGCAATGAAGGAATTTCACATCAGGATTACCTGTTTTTCCTATAACTTCCATATTTACCTGGTACGGGCTTAAAAGCCGTATCCTCTCTTCCCACACAGAATCCGGCTCACCCATTGAAACCCACACATCAGTATAAAGAAAATCAACGCCTTTTACAGCTTCGTCAAGATCTTCTGTGAGAAGAATCTTTGCACCTGTCTTATGGGAAACCTCTCTGCACTTCTCTAAAAGATCTCTTCCCTGCTGAAACTCCTTCGGTGCAGCAGTCCTGAAATCCATTCCCATTTTTGAAGCCCCTACAAGAAGTGAATTACCCATATTATACCTTGCATCTCCAAGGTAACAAAATGAAATTTTATTCAATGGTTTTCCTGTATGTTCAACCATGGTCATCATATCAGCAAGTACCTGAGTGGGATGAAATTCATTTGTAAGACCATTCCAGACCGGGACACCTGCATATTCAGCAAGTTCTTCTACAATCTTCTGACCGAATCCACGATATTCGATCCCATCATACATCCTTCCCAAAACACGTGCTGTATCTCTCATCGACTCTTTCTGCCCCATCTGAGAACCACTCGGCCCCAGGTAAGTAACATTTGCCCCCTGATCAAAAGCTGCAACCTCAAAAGCACACCTTGTCCTGGTTGATGATTTTTCAAAAATCAGAGCAATATTTTTCCCCTTAAGAAATTGTTTTTCAAAACCTGATTTTTTGGATTTTTTAAGTTCAAAGGCAAGGTCAATCAGATATTGAATTTCTTCAGTTGTAAAATCCAGAAGTTTGAGAAAACTGCGATTGTAAAGATTTACTGACATGACTGAGAATAAAAGTTAAAAATTTATAAGTTAAGGTTTAAGTGTTTTAATGATTTACGGGTTGAATATTTTAAAATTGGAAGGGTTAAAAATAGCTAATTTTTTAATAAACATAAAAGAGCTTTCAACAGTATACAACATTTATGAATGATCTTCATATTCCATGGTTATTTTAGATCCATACTTTTTATCCGCAAGTTTGAAAGCTTCAGTGATTACACTCATTTTACCGCCATTCTTAACAAAATTCAGACAGGCTTCTATTTTAGGTGCCATACTACCCATGGCAAACTGGCCTTCCTTTAAGTATCTCAAAGCATCAGCATAATTCAGGAACTCTTTTATTTCCTGATCCGGCTTTTTGTAATTAATGTACACATAAGGCACATCTGTAAGTATGTAAAACTCATCGGCTCCAATAAGTGAAGCCAGGAGAGAGGAAGCAAGATCTTTGTCTATTACAGCCTCTGCAGGGCGTACATCTCTTTTTTCATCTAAGTATACAGGAACACCTCCTCCTCCTGCGGCAATAACAATATTGCCCTGACACGCAAGGTCGCGTATTATTGTTTTATTCATAATGTTGTGGGGAACAGGTGACGGGACGACTCTTCTGAATCCGCCGTCCGATTTAATCTCCTCTCTGAAAACCCAACCCTTCTTTAATGAAAGCTCATCAGCCTCAGCCTTTGTATATATCTTCCCGATGCGCTTCTGAGGATCGTTGAACGCAGCATCATTGATATCAACAATGACCTGGGTCACTATGCAAACAACATTTTTGTTAATTCTGTATTTGTTAAGTACATTTCTGAACATTCTTTCAATCATATAACCAATACCACCCTGACTGTCAGCCACACAAATATCAACAGGCATCTGGGCAATATTATACATCTGTTCTCCTGCATCATTCCGCATGAGGATATTTCCTACCTGAGGCCCGTTACCATGTGTTATTACAAGGTTATATCCCTCATTGAGAAGGAACACCAGGTTTTCAAGAGTTTGGGTGGTATTATCTTCCTGTTCGTCTATTGTCCCTCTCTGATCGCCTCTGAGCAAAGCATTACCGCCTAGGGCCACTACTGCCAATTTGTTCTCCATAAGAATCAGATCATTAAGTTTTAATATCCATCCCGCTAAGATCGCAAAGCTATCAATTTCTTTAATAAAGATTTTCGAAACTGTAAAAAGAGAATATGTTAAAAATTATGCTTAATAACATAAAATATGCTTAATTTTCATATTTACAAGGTTTGCTGTTCAAAATAAAAAAATTTGGCTACATTTATGTTGCTAAATTTAACATCAGTCGGGTGAGGTTCGGGCGACTTTTTTTAATCATAATAATTACGGCATTTTCAATTTACTCCTGTAAGGAAAATGGCTATAATTACTTAGATCAGGGTGAAATTCATTATGATGTTGAGTATCCTGAAAACAGCACTTTATTACCCGACGAGCTTATGCCCAAAACTATGGTTGTCTCATTTAAAAACGACAATATACTTTTTGAACTCATCTCTCCTTTCGGCAATTCAGGAATCTCCAATCTTAGTAATCCATCAAAAGATATTTACGACACTTATCTGAGCATGTTCATGATAAAGTATTTTTATCCGGCTAAACCTGGAGAATTGTATCCTGGCTTTGAGACAATGAGCGGTATGCAAATAAAACATACTTCAAAAACGGCTGTCATTTGTGGAATGGAATGCAAAAATGCCGAAGTTACTCTGTCCTCCGGCAACAAAAAAACATATAATATCTGGTACACAAACGAAATTCCAATCAAGAATCCAAATGCATCAACACCTTATGCATCTATCGACGGGGTCCTTATGGATTTTGTTTATCTTCTGGGAAAGTCTGAATTCCATTTCCGGGCAACCAATATTTACAAAAAAGAAATCCCTGATGCTGTATTCGAAAGAAAACCCAAATTCCATGAAGTTTCACGTTCAGATCTCAATAAATTCATAAGCAAAATGGTCAGCCTGTAAAGGCATCCGGGCGATTGGCCGGGGTAATAATGGCAAACAGCTGTTTTTATTAACCGGTATGGTCAATAAACTGACTCTGATCCAGCACTCTTAATATACTTTCATCCGGGAAGTTAATCACCCTTTATCAGTATAGAGCAAAATTATTACCTTTGTGATGCTTTTTAGGAAAATATGTTGCTCATGCTTATTATTGTAAGGACAAGGGAGAAATCCAAACGTTGAAATGAAAAAGGAAGAGACGGATAAAAAGAACGGTAAGGGTAAATCAAAATCAACTTCATTCTTTACTGATGAAAGGTTGAAATTTCTTCTAGGGATACTTATTACGGGATTTGCGTTTTATTTACTTCTTGCCTGTATATCCTACCTCTTCTGGTGGAAGACAGATTTCAGTCTTTCGGATGCTGACGTAATATCGCAACCTGAGGTCTCTGTAAAAAACTGGTCTGGGAAAAGCGGGCATTTTCTTGCTAAAATGATTATTAGTTACGGTTTTGGATACGGGGCTTTTTTCATTCCTCTTATCATTGGGGCCATCGGGTTGTACCTTCTCCATTTCCCAAAGATCAGATTATTTAAAATCATTACAGAATTTACCCTTGCAACTATTATTTTATCATTGCTGCTGGGCTTTATTTTCGGAAAGGCAGGCGGATACCTTGGAAGCGGACCAGGAGGTGCTCAGGGTTATAAGCTTACTTTATGGATGAATTCATTTGCAGGTAAAGTCGGGACAGGAATTGTGCTTCTTTTGTTATCCTTTGCTTATCTGTTATTTGCCCTGAAATTTAAACCTGAAACATTTACAAACAAAATTCCGTCATCAATAAAAAAGGTAATACCTTCAATTATAAAGGGGAGAATTCAACCAGCCGGAGATGGTAAGTCCGGACAAAGTGAACAGGCGACTGAGTCAGATGATGAAGAATCAGAACTTATCTCAGATATAGAAGAAAAAGAGGAATCAACATATTCAATCAACCATCCAGTAGAGGATGATGGAACGGGTGTAAGCCTCAACAGGGGATCAATAATTCACGAGGTAGACAAGGACAGACCAGAGGGTGAAACCGTAAAGAAACCTGAAGGGGAGGTCAAAGTGCCTCAAATAACCGGGTTATTGTCAGAAGAAGAGGTTCATAAGATAATGGAGGACTATGATCCAAAGCTTGATCTTTCCAGATATAAATTTCCGCCGGTATCCATACTCAGGGAACATAAATCAGCCAGCGATTTCGACGACAGTGAAGTTCTTGAGAATAAGGAGATTATTACAAGGACTCTTGCCGATCATAAGATCAGTATCCGTCATAAGGCTGCAACAGTAGGGCCCACAGTAACCCTTTATGAAATTGTCCCTGACAGCGGTGTAAAGATTTCCAGAATAAAATCGCTAGAAAACGACATTGCCCTTAATCTTTCAGCACTGGGTATAAGAATTATTGCTCCAATCCCGGGACGTGGCACAGTCGGTATAGAGGTCCCCAACAAGAATCCAAGGATAGTATCGATGCGTTCGCTGATTACTTCAAGAGCCTTTCAGGAAACAAAATTTGATCTGGCACTTGCGCTGGGGAGAACAATAACGAATGATCCATATATTGTCGATCTTACAAAGATGCCGCATCTCCTGGTAGCCGGAGCTACCGGTCAGGGAAAATCAGTTGGCATCAATGCCATCATCACTTCTCTGCTCTACAAAAAGCATCCTGCTGAGGTTAAATTTGTTCTCATCGATCCAAAAAGGGTTGAGCTCCCTCTTTATGCCAAGATTGAACGCCATTTTCTGGCAAAACTTCCGGGTGAGGAAGATGCAATAATCACTGACACTCAAAAAGTCATTAACACCCTGAAATCCTTGTGCTTTGAGATGGACAACAGACTCGAGCTTCTCAAGGAAGCACAGGCACGCAACATCAAGGAATATAATGAGAAGTTTATATCAAGACGGTTAAATCCTGAGAAAGGACACCGCTATCTACCTTATATTGTTCTAATAATTGACGAATTTGCTGATCTTATAATGACGGCAGGACGTGAAATAGAACCACCAATCGGAAGGCTTGCACAGCTTGCCAGAGCCATAGGCATACATCTGATTATTTCAACCCAGCGACCATCGACAAATATCATTACCGGCTTTATTAAAGCCAACTTTCCCACGAGAATCGCTTTCAGGGTATTTTCATCAATAGATTCAAGGACAATAATTGATGCCACCGGAGCAGACAGACTTGTCGGACGCGGAGACATGCTTGTTTCATCAGGTGCAGAGTCGGTAAGGGTGCAATGTGCCTTTATCGATACGCCGGAGATTGAAGAGCTCACAGAATTCATAGGAAATCAGCAGGGTTATCCTGAAGCAATGCACCTTCCGGAATATATTGATGATGGTGATGCAGGACCTCAGGAAGTGGATCTGCGCAAAAGGGATTCTATGTTTGATGAAGCCGCAAGACTTGTTGTTCAGCATCAACAGGGTTCTACTTCTCTGATCCAGCGTAAATTGTCAATCGGCTACAACCGGGCAGGCCGGATAATAGATCAGCTTGAGGCAGCGGGCATAGTGGGTCCATTTGAAGGAAGCAAAGCCAGGGAAGTCCTGATAACTGATTTTATGCATTTGGAACAGATTTTGAAGAGTCTGGATTAAATATCAAATAATGAAAAGAGTTATAGGAACTGTCTTAATATTACTCGTGGCTTTTACAAAGTCACACTCCCAGAGTGACGCCTCAGCTATAAGTGTACTTGACAGGTTTTCTTCCAGGGCCCTAAATGCTCCATCAGTATCCATGACTTTCAAACTGGTTACAATAAATCAGGCAGAAGGCACAAACAGCCAGATTAACGGATCGATAATCCTTACAAAAGATAAATACAAGCTGGATCTTGAGGACAACGTTATATGGTTCAATGGTGTAACTTCATGGAATTTTCTTCCCAAGGAGAAAGAGGTCACAATAACAAAGCCTGATAAAAATGACAACTCATTTCAGAGCCGCCCTTCCCTGATTTTTACCTGGTATAAAAAAGGCTACAAATCACACCTGCTTGAGGAAAACACAGATTCGTATTTAATAGATTTGTATCCGGAAGACATTAACAGTGATCATATCAGGATAAGACTTAAAATCGGGAAACCTTCACTTGACCTTAACAATATTGAATACAAATATAAGAATGGGATTACAGTAAATGTCAATGTAACCTCTTATGATCTTAAAAAACGGCCTGATGATTCTGAATTTGTTTTCTCCCCTGAAAAATACAAGGGTGTGGAAATTATAGATATGCGTTAGAGACCCTTCATGTTTCTCTCAGGATATTCAATCCTTGCATGATAAATATTTGACAGTCTTTTCACAAATACTTTTTTAATTTCTGATATGTCTTTAAAAGTCAATGGTGCTTCAGATAACTGTCCATCCTGCTCCTGAATATAAATAATCCTTTCAACAAGTTCCATTATTTTATCTTCAGAGTAAACAGATAAGGTCCGTGAAGCAGCTTCAACAGCATCAGCCATCATTACAATTGCTGTTTCTTTTG
This sequence comes from uncultured Rikenellaceae bacterium, assembly GCA_964514725.1. Taxonomy (GTDB): domain Bacteria; phylum Bacteroidota; class Bacteroidia; order Bacteroidales; family VadinHA17; genus LD21. The sequence goes on along the minus strand of CAZEUL010000002.1, from coordinate 197,079 downwards.
AGAATGGTTTAGGACCTGTGTATGAAAATTTCTTTTGCATGTCGGTCCTTTTTGGATTTTTGTCGAGGAATTTCTTGTAAAAAAAGTAAGCAACTGATGCACCATGATGGGTCTGAATAAAATCTATGATCTGGGTTGGCAGATTGTACTTTTTTGCAAGTTCAACACCCTCAGATATATGGTCAATAATGATTTTCGAGCTTTCAATAGGATCAAGTTTTTCATGAGGATTGAATCCTTCCGACTGGTTCTCGATAAAAAACTCTGACCTGGCAGTTTTCCCAATATCATGGTAAAGAGCACCGGTTCTTGCGAGCAGATTGTTTGCTCCTATTTCCCTTGCAGCTTCCTCGGCAAGGTTTGCAACCTGAAGAGAGTGCTGGAATGAGCCCGGGGCATCTTCTGCAAGCTTTCTAAGCAGAGGCTGGTTGGTATCTGCAAGCTCAAATAGGGTAGCATCAGAAAGAAAGCCGAAAGTTTTTTCAAAAACAAAAACAAGAGGATAGGAAAGCATAAGTAAAACTCCATTTCCCGCAAACCATATATAATTATTCCAGTTCATGTTCTGAAGACTTCCTTCCTGCAATATGCCAATACCGAAATAAACAACTGAATAAGTCAGGAAAACCATAAATGCTGTAAAAAAAAGCTTAGCCCGCCTTGTAATATTTGTAAGTGAAAATATCACTATTACGCCGGCAAGGTAACTAATGAAAACAAATTCAAATGAATTCGGCACCAAGAATCCGGCCAGCATTATAGTTATGAGATAAACAAACAGTGCAAGCCTCGAGTCATAAAAAGTACTGATAATTATTGGAATAATTGCAAGTGGAACAAGGAAAACAATATCAAAAGGAGCAAAGAGCACGAGTCTGATAAGTATAATAAATAAAAGTATGTTAAGCAGAATGAAAAATGTCTTGTGCGTAGAGCTCAGGACATCAAACCTGAAATGATACATAAACAGGTACAGGGACATGTAACATGCGCAAACGATAATAAGCCTTCCGAGTAAAACCAGCCATTTGTCATACAACCCAAGCCTCCTTTCCGATTCGTTACGGAGCGACTCAAGAACAAGATATTTGGAGTCAGTTACAATTTCGCCTCTTGCAATTATCAATTCACCCTCCTGCACCAGACCTCTGTTTGGACTAATCTCAGCAAGCATCTTCTCCCTGATTGCTGTCGAAGTTGATTCATCATATAATAGATTAGGCTTTATATAGTTATAGAAAGCAACATGTGCAAGGAAATCATTTATCTGTCTTTTGTCAGATGATGAGTACTTTTGTCTCAGATCCTCTTTCATCTGTTCGGCAGCCTGATAGGCGCCTTTTTGGAGATAAAAAGCAGTTGAAGGTTTTCTTTCTGCCACTTTCCCGGTAGCAACAGTAACATCTTTCAGAGTTTGACCAGAAGTGCCCAAAGCATCTGTTTCCAGAATACCCTTCTTATATATCTCATTAAGAATACCAGTCAGTTCTTTCTTAATGTAGCTTTTGCTTCTCTCAGAAAGGATTACTCCCCCTGATTCATAGTCTTTCATCAGATCTTCCAGATATTTTTCAAAATCTCCTGTCTCCTTTAAAGAAACCTGAGGATCCACCCTGAATAAAGGTGCAAAATTTTTCAAGATACTGTCATGCTCCCTTGCAATAACAGCTGGCGATTTGAGAACAGGAAAATCCCACGGAGCGATAAGAGATGCATATAGCCATGGCTTTCCTTTCTGAAACTCATATCTGAATTTACCCTCCCTCGGGGAAACAGCCACAACTATAATTGCACTTATTATAAAGAAGACCAGATGAAAAAGATACTTCCTGTCTGTCTTTATTTCAGGAGCTCTCCGAGAATCCGCCATATCATCTGATGTTTTAGATAAAACTGACAATCAAAAACAAAAATAGTTCTTTTAATCAATTCTTTTCTCGTATGTTTTAATTTAAATCAGTTCATTGAGTGAGAAGTAAGAAAATGATTATTTCTTATTTTTGATAAAACCTTACATTATGGATAAGTTTATTTGTGAGAACATCTTTGTTCCGCTCCGCTCAGCCCCGTCGCATAAGTCAGAAATGCTCAGTCAGGTTCTCTTCGGAGAAAAATACGTTATCGAGGATACCATAGGGCACTGGATAAAAATAAAGACTCTCTTTGACGATTATTCCGGATGGATAGATTTAAATCATCTGCAGCAAACAGAGGATACTGAAACTCAAAAAAGCAGGGTTATTTCAAGGTCGTTGTTATGTTTCAAACCTGATAAAACAAAACTTGTACTTGAAGCGGGTTGTGAGGTCTACGACCCTGATTTTAATAACAGAACTTTCAAAATATCACAAAAAATATATACTGTTGGCAATGATTTCAATGAAAACAGCTTCAAAACAGAAACCTCAATTGCGGATACTGCAATGAGATTCATAAACAGCCCTTATATATGGGGAGGCAGAGTCCCTTCAGGTATTGACTGTTCAGGATTTACACAATTGGTTTACAAACTTCATGATACAATGATCCCCCGCGATAGTTGGAAACAGGCTGAGGTCGGGGAAAATGTAAATTTTCTTGAAGAATCAGTTCCCGGAGATCTTGTTTTTTTTGATAATGAAAGGGGTAAAATATCTCACGTAGGGATGATTATTGCAAGAGGGCTTGTCATACATTCATCAGGAAGGGTCAGGATTGATATAATTGATCAGCAGGGAATTTTCAGGCAGGATACAGGCAAGTACTCGCACCATTTAAGGTTGATCAGGCGAATACTCAATAAATGATAACCGGTTAAGAATGAATTTAAGTTTCACATTTTAAAATGAAGAAACCTATTTCAACTGAATATTAAAATATTTAAAGTTCTATCTCATTTTTTATTAATGTTTTAAGCTCATTAGTTATATGTTTTGCCTTTGTCGGGCTTAGTTTTTCCCGAGCGCCCATTTGTGCCAAAACTAAGTTCTTTAATTTTTTGACCCAAATAATTACATAGGGCAGATCAAAGGAGGAAATTCAATAATATATTAATTTATAACCCATTAGAAAAATTCAATCATCTGAGAGAAATTCAATCATCGACTAAACTTAAGTTATAAATATGAAAAGGAGAGATTTTTTATCAAATATTATTCTGGCCGGTGGTGCGATTACGGCAGGGGCAGCCTGCAGAAGGAAAATTGAGCCGGCTACAAATTCCGTACGAGAGACTGCTCCTGTTACTGAAACCAAGACTGATAGAACAGTAACAGAACCGGCAAGACAGATCCCCGTTCTTACAGAAACCGATGTTCTTGTTGTCGGAGGGGGCCCTGCAGGAACATCGGCAGCAATAGCTGCAAGCAGAACTGGAGCAAAAACCACTCTTGTAGAAAGGTATAATCATCTTGGCGGTTTATGGACCGGAGGGCTGGTTCTGCCACTGCTTTCAACTCATGCGGCCGACCAGCAAAAAAGAAGAAAGCAGGTAATTTTCGGAATAGGAGGTGAAATGGCTGCCAGACTGAAAGCACTCGGAATGTCAATAAATGAAGTAAATCCGGTGGTTGATCCTGAAGCAGCTAAATATGTTCTCGAGGAAATGATCAGGGAAGCAGGAGTCAAAATGCTTTATCATTCATGGGCCTCAGGCGTTTTAATGGAAAATAACACTATCAGAGGCGTATTTATTGAGACCAAATCAGGGAGGATGGCAATCCTTGCCAAGATAGTGATTGATTGCACAGGGGATGGAGATATAATTCACTATGCGGGAGAGAATTATGATGTAATTAAATATGCAATAGGATTGGTCCACAGGCTTGGAAATACAGACCGGATTGACAGGAATAAACAAGGCAATATTGATATAGATATGGGCAGTCCCACACCTATTAAAGGAGTGAATTGGGTTAATATGTGGGGACTGGAAAATCAGGACGCGCTTGATGTTGAAAATCTATCTAAGCTTCAAATGGATTACCGGAAGGAAATTTGGAATAAAGTTCAAAAAATAAGAAATACTCCCGGATATGAAAATGTCTTTCTTCTTGATACTGCTTCACAGCTAGGAGTCAGGATGTCAAGAATACTAAATGGGAAATACCAACTTACGCTGGAAGACACAATGACATTCAGATCATTCCACGATGTGATTGGTATAAGCGGAGCATGGACGACAGTAATGTACAAAGGCCGGAAGGTTCCAACAGATGAGCGGCCTTATTGGCAGGTCCCATACAGGTCCCTCCTCCCTAAAAAAACTGAAAACCTGCTGGTAGCGGGTCGTTGTTTTTCCTTTGAACGTGAACTGGTAGAGGATGCAAGGATAATTGGAACATGTCTTATTTCGGGGCATGGAGCAGGAGCTGCTGCCGGTTTGGCAATAAAAGACAACACCCTGCCTGGTGATTTAAACATTAAAAAACTGAAACAAATTCTCCTGAAACAGGGGGCCTGGCTTGGATGAAGATCCCTTCCAAAATAAATGGCTTGCGAACGGTATCAGTATTGACTGCAACAATTCTGGCACTTCCCGTTCCGGTTTTCAGAACACTTACAGGAATCTACCTCTGGTTTAGTCCTTTCCTGATGCTAAATTCGGTTATTAGTCTCAGATCATTCGTATGGTTTAATCTTTTATCAGTTCCCATACTTATTCTGATAACAGTACATAAAAGGTGGTTTTGTATGAATCTGTGTCCTGCCGGCTGGTCCTTTGATCATCTTTCAGGTAAAAACAAGCGTATTAAATACAGCTATAAAAAAATACCTGAATTTGGTAAATTGATCACAATCATTTCAATAACATCTTCTTTTGCCGGCATTTCTCTCTTTATATTTCTTGATCCCCTTGCAATTTATCATGGATTTCTTTCTGTATTCACCGGTAAACCCGCGATTGTTAAAATAATCCTGTTATCAGGTTTTCCCATACTTCTGGCAGTTAATTTCTTTCTTCCCGGAGTATGGTGTAAAAGGTTTTGTCCTCTTGGGGGATTGCAGGAGTTAATATTTGATCTGAGGGAACAGATACTAAAACTTACAGAGAAAAATGGAAAAAATACAAAGGTTATGTATGATCCGGGAAGAAGGTACATAATTATGTCATTACTGGGTTTGGGATCAGGTTATGCTGCAAAGAGATTGTTTGATCAGGGTTCAGGAAACATAATCAGACCACCGGCGTCTGCTCCCGCACTTTTATTCAGCAGTTTATGCTGCCGCTGCGGGAACTGCATTAAATCTTGTCCTACCAGGATCGTTAAATATAATACCTCACCTGAAGATCTTTTCTCAATTCTGACACCTGAAATTAGTTTTAACCCGGGCTATTGTCTTGAGGGCTGTAATATCTGCAGCAGGGTCTGTCCTACAGGAGCAATAACACTTTTTGATCCAAAAGCCAAGTCGCAGCTAAAAATGGGACTTGCTGAAATTAGTCTTGAGAACTGCCGGTTGGTAAAAAACAGGGAGTGCAACAAATGCATGGAGTCGTGTAAATATAATGCTGTTGAGTTCAATGCCCGAAGAGGATTGCTTGAAATGGAGCCGGTAATTGATGCTCAGAGGTGTGTTGGATGCGGCGCCTGCCTGGTAATCTGCCCTGAAAACTGCATATTAATTCGACCAGTTTAGTTGATCAAATAAAAGAGGCTGTTTCAAAAGTATCAGTTTATCTGATTCCCCTTTGTTTCACTTTGTGCTTGCTTTTATTACCGGGTTCGCGGGAATTAAAGGGTTGACAAAGACACCAAAGGACTTTTGTTACAGCCTCTTTTTTTTGATATTTAATTAAACTTAGAATTCAGTACCGCCGGCCCACCAGGTTTTGTTTGTGAAAATATTAACATCGGGTATGTTTGCCGAGTTCGAAGCGTATTCGGATGTAGCATATGGAAATCTCCATACAAATCCGGTAGTAGCATTATTCGGATTGTTAAGGGTCAGGAATGAAGGAACCCTTCTATAATCATTATAAGCTTCAATAGCTTCAAACTCATAGAATGCGATATACTTCTGAGTAAGTATCTCTTTTAGTTCATTTCCCTCCGTCAGCAATGGGACAACACTTGTGGTAAAGTAATCGAGAGCAGCGGCTTCTGTCATTCCATGGAACAGGAAGTTGGCTACAATAGCCTGCTGGAGTGAGTTCTGCCATGTTGGATCACTTGTTCTGAATTTGGCTTCTGCTTCAATGAACTTGAGTTCATGGTAGGTCATCAAAGGTGTTGGAGCTGTTCTCCCCTCAGCAGTAAGTTTTGATGTGGAGTAAATACCACCCTGTGATTCTGTTGCTGTACCACTTGGAGCCGGATTGTATTCTCCGCCTACCTGAAGGAAATAAACCGGTATCCTCGGGTCATTCCTCTCATTCATAATATTAAAGAGAGTCTGGCTTACAGAAAGGTGTGTTCTGTCGGCAAGGAACTGATACCATGGGTTTTCGCCGGTTGCAGTAGCCTCATATTTTGCAAATACAAAGTTGTCGTCATTGCTTGCAAAACCATTTGCAGCAGCTGCCAGCGCTTTTGTTGCAGCAGCCTGGTCAACATTAGTCAACCTCAATGAATAGCGGGCTTTCAGTGAATTTGCGGCTTTTATCCATTTTGCCTTGGCTGTTGATGCAGATCCTCCGTAGATATAATCGCCGGAGGTTGAGAAGGTAGTTACAGATGTCATTGTAGCTATACCATCATCAAGAAGCTGGATAATTTTAGGATAGATTGTGGATTGTTTATCATAACGAGGCTGAAGGATTTCCGCTCCTTTAAGAGCTTCTGACCATGGAACCTCGCCCCACATATCAGTAAGGACCGCAAGATTATATGCAGTAAGTATCTGTGCAATACCCCTTGCATAAGGATTTACCTCTTCGCCGGTAGCCGGATCGGTTTTCTGAATAATATCATTCAGTACCATCAGATTGTCATAAAGGTTGCCCCAGCTGTTATTGAACAGGGTTGAAGCTGTCTGGCCTACCCTTTTATCAGCATTTGATGACTGGGCCCAGGTCCCTGCGCTATGCTCAATATAAACAGTTGCATACCAGGCAATATCTGTGCCGGTGGTAGTAAAGGCAGAATTCAGGATCGCATCAGGAAGCTCACTTTGGGCACTCATTGTAAGTGCATTATTAACATCCTTATTGATCAGATCCATAAGTGATTCACTGCATGATGACATGACCAGTGTAATCAATGCTATGAACAGTATTTTGAATGTTTTCATATTCTTTTTCATTATTGTTCGTCAGTTAAAATGTCAGGTTAAGAGTGACCCCATAAGATGTCGTTTGTGGCAGAGACATATAATCAAAGCCCATCTGACCGTTACCCATACCCTGTGATGTCTCCGGGTCTACATTAGGAATTGTTGACCAGAGCAGGAAATTACGTCCAATGAGGCTTATTGAAGCACCCTTCATTTTAATAGGAGCAACAAGTTTCCTTGGCAAAGTGATATTAAGGGCTATCTCTCTCAGCTTAAAATATGAATTCTCATATACGTTCATCTCATCTATTGTACCCTTTACATCATTGTAGAAATCAGGATATGCCCAAATATCATTGGGTCCGCCTCTGGTAATGTTATTAACTGCACCTGTGCTTGCAAGAACGCCAACACCTTTTGAGTTTTCAGTATCCTTGTACTGGAACGTTGAAGTTCTGTCTTCAGTGTATGCTGCAGATCCATAAAGTCCCATAAGACGGTTAGTACCTGAATAGATATCTCCTCCCTTCTTCCAGTCAAACTGTGCAGAAAGGCTTATCCATTTGTATGAAAGGGTGTTTGTAAAGGCCATAATAAAATCAGGTGAAACATCGCCTATTTTTCCTGAGCCTCCTGAAATGGGCATTCCATAGTAATAACTTTCAGGATCATCATCGATCAGAATATTACCTTTTTCATCCCTTGCCATTTTTTCACCATAAATTGTAGGATATGTCTGACCTGCAAATGCGGCAACATAAGGTGTTGTAAATCCTACCAGCCCTACGCTCTCAATTCCCTCAGCCAGTGAAACAACTTCGTTCTTGATCTTAGTGAAATTAACATTTATGTTCCACTCAAAGTTTGGAGTCCTGACGGGAGAAACATAAAATACAACCTCATGTGCCTTGGAGGTCATCTCACCTGCATTTGTTACGAAAGAGCTGTAACCTGTCGAGCCGGCCATTGGAACTGAGAATATCTGATCAGTAGCATTCTGATAAGAGTAGGTATAATCAAGTCCTATACGGTTGTCGAGGAATTTCAGCTCAATACCTGCTTCCCAGTTTTTGGTGTTCTGAGGCTTCAGATTCGGGTCGTAAAGTGTTGAATTTGGCCTGAAACCGGATATACCTCCTAACGGATATACAATACCATCGCTAAGGAACCCACTGCCTGCTCCTCCCAGGTAGTATATTTTTTCATTGTATGTTCCTGCCTGTCCCACCTGAGCAATTGAACCGCGGATCTTACCATATGGAAGGATCTTGTTATCCTTCAGTCCTGGCAATTCTGTAAATACAAATCCGAGTGAAGCTGATGGATAGAAAAAGGAACGGGCACCATGAGGCATACTGGAAACCACATCATATCTGCCTGTTCCATTCAGGTAAATCATATTTTTATATGACAAGGCAAGGTTTCCGTAAGTACCGACTGTCCTTCCACGGCTTTTGCTTTCGGAAGCAGTCTGCGTTGTGGTATTTGCCATATTCTGCCAGCCGGCAACAGTGAATCCTGTACCGGTCATTGACCAGCTCCTGCTCCTGTAATTGGTAAACTCATTACCCACAATAAACAACAGGTTCAGATCTTCTGTTATATTCTTATTTATAGTAATATTAAGCAATGAGTTGAAATTAGTCCTGTTAATTCCATAATTGTTAATCCTTCCTCCTGTTGGCTCAATATATCTGTAAGTGGGATTTGAAGGTGTGGGATAGCCTGAAGCTGTGGGGAGGGACTGACCGGTGGCCGTACTACCTTTTTCATATACGTTTTCATTATCGGTAGAATAGGTATCTACACCTAGCTGATATTTTACATTAATCCATGGTATGGGATTATACTCAAGGTAGCTGTTTCCGAAGAATCTTCTTGTCTGCTCAATGAATTTATTATTCTCAAGAGCCCAGTTGGGATTCTCACCCACAGTACCTCTTCTGTAGGATATCTGCCTGTATCTGCCAAGAGCACCTTCCTGGTGGTAGGGAGTTCCCATAAGGTCGAATGAAGCTGGTGCACCATATACTGTAAAGAGCCAGCTGTCATTTCCTGAAGGAAGCTTTTTGAGATTAACGTCAGAATAGTTACCTGAAAATCCTGCTTTCCATTTATCGCCAAGGTTTACCTGCCCCGATGCATTTGCAGTGTATCTTTTCATACCTGAATTCTTGACAATAGCATCCTGGTTGGTCGAGCTCAGACCCATAATATAATTCCCAAGGGCAGTGGAGTTACTGATATTGACACCATTATACCATGTTCCCCCTTCCTTGAAAAAGTTCTTCGCATTGTTATACGGTCTTGGTGTTACCCAAATGCCTTTATAGGGATCAAAGAATTTACCCTGGTTTCCCTGGCTGTTTCCACCATAAGTTGGAATATCAGGAAGGTCGGCAATTTTTGGGCCCCATGAATATGAAAATGCCGGGAAGAAAGTCCAGTCTGAAGGATCATTGGTATTTCCTGAATAATAACCCTGAGCATAAGTTTGCTGAACATCAGGAAGCACTGCAATTTTGTCAAGAGTATATGATGAAGTTACGTTAACGGTAGGAATACCTTTTGAGGCTGATTTTCCACTTTTGGTTGTGATAACGATAACACCATTTGATGCCCTCATACCATAAAGAGCAGCTGCTGCTTGTCCTTTAAGAACGTCAATTGACTCGATATTGTTTGGATCAATGTCAATTGATCTTGCAGATGAATAAGATCCGGTAACACCCTGGCCATAGTCGGCATTACTTGCTATTGGTTGTCCATCAACAACATAAAGAGGCTGGTTGTTGTCCGAAAAAGATCGGGCACCTCTGATAAGGATAGTTGAAGGAGCACCGGGCATACCCGATGATTGTCTGACTTCCACACCTGCGAGTTTACCGGACAGGTTAGTTCCAAGGTTAGGATTACTTGCGCGGGCTATCTCTTTTGAGGAAATATCCTGAACTGCATATCCAAGTGATTTCCTCTCGCGTGAAATACCCATAGCCGTAACAACAACTTCATCAAGACCAACAAGGTCTGGTTGAAGTACAACGTCAATTCTTGATCTACCTTCAATAGCAACCTCAAGTGTCTTCATGCCGATAAAGCTGAAAACGATAGTAGTAGCCTTCTGAGGTGCTGTAAGATTATAAGTACCATCAGCTCCTGTAAGTGTACCGATAGTAGTACCTTTAACAGTAACTGAAACACCAGGTATTGGCAAGCCATCTTCCTGGCCTGTTACAGTACCTGAGATCTGCACTGTCTGGCTCATAACAAGTGAACCTGTTAAAAGCAACAGCGAAAAAATCATAAGGATTTTTTTCATAAATAACTAAGTTTAGGTTAAAAATCGTGGGGCAAATGTATTCAAAAAAATGCTATGATAAAAGTCATTAGGTCTTTTTTTCGATTTTATGTCAAAGAAAATCCAAAAAAGTTAAAGCTTTCAGTTCTCAAATGTTGATACTATTCTAAAAAGAGTACCAATCCATGATTTATTGGAATCCCTTTAATTACTTTTTTCGACAATAGCATGAACTATTTCCAAGATAATCTGCTCTTCTGAAATTGCTATGCTTTCCATAGCTTTACCTTTTTCAATAAGCTCTTCGGCGATCCTTTTATCCTTGAGTTCCTTAACATTTGTTTTAACATTCAGGAAAGCCCCTCTTATACAGGATCTTAAAGCCAAAGCACCCACAGCTGCATCTGTGGCAGATCCGGGATTGCCTTTAACAGCCATTTCTTTTATCAGGTCAAATCCCGGTAATGCTTCTTCCATTATTCTCAACGGCACAAGGGCAGCTTCATGAAAAGCAGCCTGAAGTGCATTCTGTCTGATTTCCTGTTCATTCTGTGTATTCTGTGGTAATCTTGTGGCAATAAGAATTTTATTGAACGCCTCGGTGTCCTTATCTACCAGTTCAAGAAGCTTGTTTTGAATAGCCTTCCCTTTCTCAGCCCAGACTGAAAATTCCATCCATCGCTCATCCCACCCTCTTTTATGACTTGACAGATTGGCAACCATAGTGCCAAGAGCTGCTCCCAGTGTGCCAAGGTACGCTGAAACAGAGCCACCACCCGGGGCCGGTGATTCTGAAGCAGTCTCGTTCATAAATTCCCGGAGGCTCAATGAGACAAGTTCCTTCTTCTTTTTATCGCGCATAACAAACTCAATGATTTTTTCATCAGGATTGAAATGATGTATTTCATTAAGACCCATTGTTTTAACGGCAATCTTTATAAGTTCCTCATCTGAAACGCCTGTCGATCTCTGCTGCTTCTCAAGAAAATACCTTCCTGCATCCAGCATAGCTTTTAACGGTATTAATCCCACCAGTTCAGATCCTGTCACTCGTACACCTCTTGCTTCTGCTTTTCTGCACACTTCATCAAAGGCAATGTGGACAGGGGTGACAGAAATATCTGTAATATTCATGGATATCTGTGCAATGCCGTATTCTTCAATATACCAGCCAATAGCTTTAACACTTTTAAGTGTACCCGGGATATTTATCACCTCTCCATTTTCATTCTTAACATCTCTTCCTTTTTCACGAACATCAAAAGCTATGGCATTTGCCCTTCGGACAGAGGTGGTATTCAGATTAACATTGAAAGCTACAAGAAAATCCCTGGCTCCCACTGCAGTTGCCCCTGCCCTTTCATTGAACTTTGCAGGACCAAAATCAGGCACCCAGCCTGGATCAGAAAGCCTGTTTTTTAATCCCTCATATTCGCCTTCCCTGCAGTTGGCAAGATTTCGTCTTTTATCCTCAAATGCTGCATGTTCATAACAATAAACAGGAATTAAAAGCTCTTCACCTATTCTTTTTGCCAGTTTTCGGGCGTAATCGACTGTCTCCTCCATTGTAATTCCTGACACAGGGACAAGTGGACAAACATCGGCAGCTCCCATTCTCGGATGAGCACCATGATGCTTGGTCATGTCAATAAGTTCTGAAGCTTTCTTTACTGCCTGAAAAGCAGCTTCCACAACATGATCAGGGTCTCCCACAAATGTAACTACGGTACGGTTAGTATCCTTACCCGGGTCAACATCAAGCAGCTTAACTCCTTCAACAGCTTTAATTTCATCAGTTATCTGATTTATTATTCGCAAATCTCTGCCTTCACTGAAATTCGGCACACATTCTATAATTTTTTTCTCCATATCTGAAGTAATGTCTTTTACATCTCTAACTGTTTTTAATTACCCCTTGCTACCATGAAGTGGTTGAAATCCAGCACCATAATATTAATCTAATATATTGGCATACCTTTAAGTATAACCGTTTCTATCAAATCACTTCCAAACGCATACGGAAAGAATCCGTATGAAGGCATTTCTTTAGTAATAAACAAATTAGCAACTTTCCCTCTGGCTATTGAACCATGAGTATCAGAAATGCCCATTGCATATGCAGAATTTATGGTAACAGCATTAATTGTCTCCTCCGGCATCATTTTGAGCCTGATACATGCTAAAGACATGATAAGCTTCATATTTCCTGAAGGAGAGGATCCTGGATTATAATCTGAGGCGAGAGCCACAGGTAACCCGGCATCTATAATTCGTCGTGCCGGAGGATCCGGCAATCCAAGGTAGAATGAAGACCCCGGCAGAAGTGTAGGCATCGTTTCAGTACCCGAAAGGGCGTCAATCTCAGCTTCTCCCGACCTTTCCAGATGATCTACTGAAAGCGCGTCATATCTTACACCGGTCTGAACGCCACCAGAAAAACCGAGTTCATTTGCATGGATCTTTGGAATAAGACCATACTTTATTCCTGCCATCAGTATTTTTTCAGTCTCTTCAACAGAAAAAAAGCCTGTATCACAGAAAACATCAATAAAGTCAGCCAGGCCTTCTGAGGCAACCACAGGAATCATCTCATTGATAATAAGGTTGATATATTCTTCTCTATGCCCTTGGTATTCAGGTGGTATTGCGTGAGCACCAAGAAATGTTGATCTGACTTCGAGAGGAAAAGATTCTTTTATCCTTCTGATCACTCTGAGCATTTTAAGCTCATCATCGGTATTCAGGCCATAACCACTTTTAATCTCAACAGCGCCTGTCCCTTGTCTGATTATCTCTGTGATCCTCGCCGAAGACTGGTAATACAGTTCATCCTCTGATGTGTTGTGCAACAGCCTGGCAGAATTCAGGATGCCGCCTCCACGCATGGCTATTTCCTCATACGACAGCCCTCTGATTTTATCTGCAAATTCCTGTTCGCGGCTTCCTGCATAGACAATATGAGTATGGGAATCGCAAAATGACGGAAAAACAAATTTACCAGAGGCATCTATTGTAATCCATTTGTCAGGGTTCCTGCTGGAAGGTTCCTGATAAAGAGATGACATCAGACCAAAATCGTTTATGATTCCATCGGAAGCAAGCAGGTAAGAGTTTTCCATGATATTCAGATCCATCATCTTATGCCCTGAGATATATCTTAATGGGTAAGTTTCTGTCCTGACCAGACCTTTAATATTTTTAATAAAAAGGTTCATTCTGTAAAGCCGCAAAAGAGATGATTTTTAGTTCCCTAAGGTAGCAAATATTGAAAAAAGTGTCCATGATATCTATTTTTCTTTATCTTAGTAATCCAAATCAAATTTATTTTTTATGAAAAGAACCTCTGCTCTGATATTAATCATACTAATTGCATTGTCTCTTCATGGTCAGGAGAAAAAAGTAAAAACAGGATGGAAATTCGGAGGTGCACTTCCCGCGGTATCTTATGACTCCAATCTCGGGTTCCAGTACGGAGCCCTTTTTGAGTTCTTTAACTATGGAAATCCAAGTGTTTATCCTGAATACTATGATCATACATATACTGAAGTTTCGCGATATACTAAAGGGAGTGGAGTTTACAGGTTTATGTATGAGACAAACCATTTGATCCCAGGTGTGGAATGGATGAGTGACCTGAGCTATCTGCCTGATATGGCAAATCATTTTTACGGATTCAATGGTTATGAATCGGTATTTAATGCAGACTGGATGGATAATGAAGCAATCAGTTACAAATCTGCAATGTTTTATCGATACAGGAGGGATCAGTTCAGGTTCAAGAATGATTTCATTGGAAAACTGGCTGGAGATCACCTTAAATGGAGTGCCGGGTTTGCCATAAATAATTTCATTGTAGGATCAGTAAACATTGATAAACTTAACAAGGGAAGAAAAAGTGACAACAAACTACCCTCACTTTCTGAAGAACCCGGATTATTTGAACTTTACCGTGACTCTTTAGATTTGATAACACCAAATGAAGCGGACGGAGGCTGGGTAAACACTTTAAAAGCCGGACTGGTTTGGGACAGCAGAGATAACAGGGCCAACCCGATGAAAGGATTATGGACAGAGCTTGGAGTTGAAATATCGCCCAAGTTCCTTGGCAACGACTGGGGCTTCTCAAAATTTTATATAACACACAGACAATACTTTACACTGGTCGAGAATGATCTGTCGCTTGCATACAGGATCGGTTATCAGACAACACTTTCTGGAGAAGTACCGTTTTTTTATCAGTCGCAGGTGATTACATACAGGTTGACAGGATACTCAAGCGAGGGTCTTGGAGGTTCAAGTACCATGAGAGGGGTTCTTAAAAACAGGATTTTAGGCGATGCATTCGTGTTAGGCAATATAGAACTACGCTGGAAACCGGTTTATTTTAAATTCCTGAAGCAGGACTGCTACCTGGGCTTAAACTTATTCTATGACCTTGGGATGGTTACGAAGAATATTAAACTGCCGGATAATCTCCAAAACACATTCAATACAAAAATGTCGGATTACTCTTTCGGTGATTTCTTCAAACCCGGAGAGGAAAAGCTTCACCAGTGTGCAGGCATTAGCATAATGCCGGTAATGAACCAGAATTTTGTGGTCGCAATCGATATAGGAAAATCATTTAATGTCCAGGACGGGAACATTGGATTCTCATTTGGATTAAATTATTTATTTTAAAATCCTTTCAGAAAATAACCTAATCCTACACCCAGGTAATTTCCGATTGTCCATCCTATAACTCCAACTGTTATTCCTGTAACAATAACATCTTTATTTTTCAAAGCTGCAGCAATCACGGGAACAAAAGGTGGAGAATAAATAAAGGCTGTTGTCGTAATAAGATAATCATCAGCATTAACTCTGAAGATTTTGGATAAAAGGAGATGCAGGATTAGTGATCCAAAGTATGCATACATTACATACCCGAAAATACCGAGAAACCTTATATTAAAAATTGTGCTCAGGTCGGCCATTGAGGCAAAAGCGAAAGAAAAGACCAATATGAAATACATACCCAGCTGAAAAGTCTTTTCAATCCTGTTTACCCATGGAATGAGTGATGCAATAATGCCGAGTGTTGTAATTAACAGAATTGCTGCTGGCTGGAATGCACTTTTTGGCAGAAGCATTGCAAGTCCAGCTGAAGTGAAAGCGATTAGAATTGAAATACCCAAAGCCTTTGCAAGGGGAAGCAATCGTTCCTTTTTAAACAATCCGCTGAAGTCTTCGAAACTCTGAGCTTCAGCAATTGCCATTTCTGTGTCAACTACTTCACCATGGTGTTTGAATGGAGGAAGAATGGCTCTGAAAAACTTTGGGCCAACAGTAATAAAGAAGAAAATAGTCACAGCGCCAACAACTATGTCATAGGTGTTGGTCATTAAGAACAGATTGGGATCCACGTCGAGTGCATAGCTGAGTGAAGCCATATTGGGTGTGCCGCCGGAATATACTCCAACAAGCATGCCTGCAATTTTCCAGCTTTCGGGAAGGATATTTTTGAATATGAAAAAACCGGAAACAACTATTAATATTATGGAAATCAGGGCAAGGATCATACTTAAGAACCCGGTTTTGGCATACCTAAGCCATTTTCTGATATTTAGAGAGAATAGAAGCAGCGGAAATGCTAGAGGAATTGCAATTGTGATCAGAATATCCTGAGTCCTTCGGATCGAGTTCACAAAAAGATCATCAGAAGTAATTGTGCCGACTGCGAGTAAAGATTCAAGCTGAATTTGGCTAAGTGCCGGATCTCCACGCAGTTCAAGATAGTAATTTTCACTTCCTTTAGGCAGAATTCCTGATGTACCCAAAATAAGTCCGAATGCATAAGCTATAACAATTGATCCAAGCTTCTTGAAAAAGGGCCATCTCTTGCACATCTGGATAATAACAAGAGGAAAAGTGAAATAGACAACGATGAGGAGGAGTAGCTTTATCATTTCACAGGTATTAGGTTATCCAAAAATAAAAAAAGCGACTTACAAACAAGTAAATCGCCTGAAAAATAGGTATTTATACTTAGTCACTTTTGCTTACAGTCACACTCATCGAAGCTTTTCTGATACTGCTCAATAGCTTTAAGACTCATACCCATACTAGAAAATCCGCCATCATGAAACAGGTTTTGCATTGTCACCTTTCTGGTAAGGTCGGAAAAGAGAGCAATGCAATAGTCAGCGCATTCTTCGGCCGTGGCGTTCCCAAGAGGTGACATTCTTTCCGAAAAATCGACCAGTGAGTCGAATCCGTGAATTCCGCTACCGGCGGTTGTCGGGGTCGGCGACTGCGATATTGTATTAATCCTTACTTTACGGTCCCTGCCATAAATATATCCGAACGATCTGGCTATTGACTCAAGAAGGGCTTTTGCGTCACCCATATCGTTATATCCGGTAAGAGTTCTCTGGGCTGCAACATAGGATAAAGCGACAACCGATCCCCATTCATTGATGGCATCGTATTTATATGCGGTCTGCAGGATCCTGTGGAAGCTTAATGCTGAAATATCAAATGTTTTCAGCATATTTTCGTAGTTTGTCTGTTCATATGGTATGTCTTTTCTGACATTGGGAGACATTCCTATGGAGTGAAGGATAAAATCGAATTTCCCCTTGAAAATCCTGAGGCTTTCAGTAATAAGGTTGTCAATATCCTCCATTCTGGTTGCATCGGCCGTAATTACCTGAGATCCTGTAATCTTTGCCAGTTCATTGATTGAACCCATCCTTACTGCAACGGGAGAATTTGTCAGAACAAGTTCAGCACCATGCTGCCAGGCTTTTAAAGCTACCTGCCATGCTATTGATTTTTCATTAAGAGCTCCAAAAATAATTCCCTTTTTCCCTTTTAAAAGACCTTCATTCATTTCAGATTATTTTATCAGATTTAAAATAAAAGATGATGCTGTTATCTGAGTCCGGCTTTTATGAGTTCCCTTGCATTTCTGACTGCAGTTTCGGTTACTTCACTGCCGCTCAGCAATCTAGCAACTTCCAAAATTCTTTCTTCATCAGATAACAACTTAATCCGGGTAATTGTTGAGTTGCCATCATCTTCCTTATAAACATGATAGTGCCTTGTTCCGCGGGAAGCAACCTGGGGAAGATGAGTTATATTGACCACCTGCATATTCTTTCCCATCGCTGAAAGGATCTGCCCAACCTTATCGGCAACCTCACCTGAAACCCCTGAATCAATTTCATCAAAAATTATGGTCGGAAGATTGTTGTTCATGCTCAGCATCGATTTTAAACTAAGCATTACTCTTGAAAGTTCTCCCCCTGAAGCGATCTTTGAAAGGTTCTCAGGTTCAGTCTGTCTGTTTGCAGAAAATAAAAAATCGGCATAATCGCGTCCGGTATTAGTGAAATCATTCAATCTTGACAGAGAAATTCTGAAACGGGCATTTGGCATTCCTAGTTGACGAAGCTGTTCCGTAACCTTGCTTTCTATTAATGGTAATACCATTTTCCTCATTTCAGTCAGTTCATCCGAAAGAGTATTTAATGTTAACAGATTTTGATGTAAAGTCTTTTCAATTTCTTCAAGTTTTTCGTCAGTTGTATTGATTGAATTAATTATGCTTTCTATCTGTTCTTTCTTAATTATCAGTTCATCTATATCCTTAACATGATGTTTATGCATAAGTGAATAAAGATGATCAAGACGTTCATTTATGGTTCTGAGCCTCGCAGGATCAGCTTCAATCTTCGATGATAACCTGTCAATTTCAGAAGCAATATCATCAAGTTCAATTATTGCCGAATCAACTCTCGATATGAAGTTCTCACTTTCGGTTATATAGGATTTTATTCGTGAGAGATTACTTTTAACTTCCCTAAGTTTTGACAATATTGATCCCTCCTCCCCTGAAAACAGCACTGATGAGCCGGCTAATGCAGAAGTTATTTCTTCGGCATGACTAAGTATCTCCTGTTCTTTCTCAAGTTCCTCCTGTTCTCCTTTTTTCAGCTTTGCCTGTTCCATTTGCGACAGCTGAAACTGATAATATTCCATATCAGCCTTGTTCTTTTCAGATTTCTCCTTAAGGCTGTTATATTCCTTTTGAAGCTTAATATAATTGATATAGGCTGACCTGTACTTCTCCCTGACAATTCCTGTGGCAGCGAAAGAATCTATAATGGATAACTGGAAACTATTATCCTTCAGCATTAAAGTCTGATGCTGGGAATGTATATCTATTAACCTGTCGCCCAATTCTTTCATGATGTTTATCGTAACAGGAGTATCGTTTATAAAGGCACGTGATTTGCCTGCCGTATTTATTTCGCGACGAAGTATTGCAACAGTGTCGTAATCAAGATCGTTATTGCTGAAGAATTCTTCCAGATCATAATCTCCTATTCTGAAGATCCCTTCCACAACACATTTTTCTGAATTATCCAGAAGAACAGATGTATCAGCTCTTGCACCAAGGATAAGCGATAACGCTCCAAGAAGAATAGATTTTCCTGCTCCGGTTTCTCCTGTTATGATTGTAAGACCGTCCTCCAGAGTAAGATCAAGCTCTCTGATCAAAGCATAATTGTGAACAAATAGTCTTGAAAGCATAACGGGTTTAAAGTTAGCTTGCTGTCAGGATTTTCTGATATTTTGCTTTGTTTCCGGGATCGATTTCAGTCAGAATCTCCACAACCCTTGCCTTTTCTTCGGGAAATGCACCTGAGAAAATATTTACAAGTTCATCTGATTTTGATTCCATAATTATCTGGATCAGATACATGAATGGATCCGGTTTATTTCTGTATACTTCCTGTAAAAGTCTAAGGCTTTCTACCATACTGTTCCTTGCTTCAGCAATACTTGATTCCATCCTGTCAAGTCCATTTCTGTCGTACTCGTAAATAAATCTTCTCACTCCTTCATACTCTTCGTTAAGAAGATTTTTTACAAGCCAGTATCTGTTTTTGTTCCTTGATCCATCATACGGTTTCCATCCGGCTTCAGCAGCATTCTGTGCATTATTGACTATTTTCTCTGCTATCTGGAAAAACTCAGTTCCCCCTTTGGGAGAAAAAGAATCATAATCAAATCCAAGAATGATGTATGTATAATATGCCAGAACTGATACAAGACTTGATCTGTAAGAATTGGGATCAAACTCCAAAGGCTGGAACTCCACATATCTGAACTGGAAATTGTTATCAACAAAGTTAAGCATTGTAGAGTTATACGTCGTATTGAATACCGGACGTCTGAGCTGGATTTGTATTGTCCCTCTGAATTCATCAGCCGACAGTTGTTCAGTCAGATTAATAAGAATATTACAGTCAATACGTTCGGCATAGCTGAATACGTGATTGGTCCAGACAGTGTTGTTCATAAATTCATAAATATCTCTTTGCATCGACTCGAATACCTGACGGTTCGATCCCTGAATTTTCTGAGCTGAAATCTGCACATTGCAGTTAAGCTCCTGACCATCAGACACCACGGGAATGATAATCAGCAGGATAAAAAGGAGGTAATTTTTCAAACATTTATGTTTCATACGTCGCCGGCATTCAGTAAAGACACAATTTTGTCAAGAATGTCCCTCGCAACCTCTTCCTTTGATTTCAACTCAAATTTATCAATAAAATTGTTTTTGTCAATCATTGTAATTCTGTTGGTATCAAATCCGAAACCGGTTCCTTCTTCTTTAAGGGAATTAAGAATTATGAGATCAAGATTTTTTTTTCTTAGTTTAATCAATGCATTTTCAATCTCGTTATCTGTTTCAAGTGCAAATCCGGCAACGATCTGGCCTTTCTTTTTTGAAGCTCCAAGTATGGCAGCAATATCCTGTGTGGGTTTGAGATTAAGAACCAGGGGTGCTGAACTGCGTTTTATTTTTTTTGCTGAAACAATTGAAGGGGTAAAATCTGCAACTGCAGCAGCGAGTATGGCAGCATTGCAATTCCGGAATCGCGAGATGCAAACCGAGGCCATCATTTCTGCAGTTGTAACTTTGGTTATCTTAACAGAACTGTTTTTTGGGCTTATTTCAACCGGACCAAGTACCAGATCGACATCGGCACCATAATCGCAGGCAGCATCTGCCAGTGCAATGCCCATTTTCCCTGATGAATAATTGCTTATGAACCTTACAGGATCTATAGGTTCACGGGTTGGACCTGCATTAATCAGCAGACGGATGCCGTTCAGCGGCTTTTTTTTTTTGAAAAAAATTTTTTTATTTCCCCAACAATATCTTCCGGTTCAGCCATTCTGCCTTTCCCCGACAGACCACTTGCCAGCTCGCCTTCAACAGGTTCAAGAATATTGTTACCGTAAGATCTGAGAATCTCAATATTCTTTCTGACGGCAGCATGGTTGAGCATATCCGTGTCCATTGACGGAGCAATGAAAACCTGACATCGTGATGAAAGATAAGTTGCCAGCAGAAGATTATCTGCCAAACCATTAGCCATTTTGGATATTGTATTTGCGGTGGCAGGGGCAATAAGAAACAGATCTGCCCACAGGCCAAGGTCAATATGACTGTTCCAGTTTCCGTTCTCAGGTGAGAAAAAATCACTCAGAACAGGATTCTTTGACAAAGTTGACATGGTGAGCGGTGTAATGAAGTCCTTTGCCCTCTCTGTCATCAACACTTTTACTTCACAACCTTCTTTTACAAGAAGCCGGACCACTGTTGCAGTTTTATATGCTGCAATCCCTCCTGTAACACCTATAAGTATTTTTTTACCTTTCAGCATTTAAGACTAAATTTTACTCTTGCTTGCCGAGGACTCAGGATTTCTGTAAAATATCTTACCTTCCTCAAGTTCCTGCAAGGCTATCAGAGTAGGCTTGGGAAGGCGTTCATAGAATTTTGAAATTTCAATTTGTTCACGGTTTTCAAAAACTTCCTCAAGGTTATCCGTATATGAAGCGAATTCTTCAAGCTTCTTATTAAGCTCCTGCTTCATTTCGACAGCAATCTGGTTCGCTCTTCTTGCTACAATAATTACCGTTTCATAAATGTTGCCTGTGTCTTTTGTCAGAAGCTCGAGGTTCCTTGTGACAGTTGTTTGCGGTGCAGCTGATTTTCTATAATCCATAAATATTTATTGAGTATTAGCTAGATTTTCAACATTCTCTATTTTAAGAAATCTTATTGTATTATCATAAATTCTTTTTACTTCTTTAGAATACCTCGTATTCGGATACTCTTCCATAAATGAAAAATAGTCATCAAGAGTTGTCTGGTACCTCTCTCTTTGTTTGTCTTTGAAACTGTTCACGGCATACTGGAAAAGTGAACTAAGTTTGAGATACATCATTTCCTCCCGGTATTTTGATCCCGAATATTCTTTCAGACTGTTTGAAAGGGCAGTAATAGCAGCTTTGTACTCTTTCAGATCATAATAAAGCCTAGCATTAAGATATGATTTCTCGACAAGCCTGTCCTCCAGTTCAGAAATATACTTTTTTGCCTCTTCAACTTTAGGGCTATATTGAAATTTGGTTATAAAAACAGAGAATCCTTCAATGGCATTTCTGGAACTTGACTGGTCAAGTTCCGCCCTTGGAGCAAGATTATAGTCACAGAAAGCACCAAGAAATGTTGCCTCTTCAGCGTATTTACCGTAAGGATACTGTTCTACCAACGATTTATAAAGAGTGCCTGCCATGTCAAACTGTTTCATCCCATAATAACATTGGGCATTCAGCCAGTTAAGTTCTTCAGCTTCGCTTGTAGCCCGGTAACGTGGTATCACCTGGCTTAACAATTCAGATGCCTTGGCATATAATCCTTCTTCATAATATTCGCGGGCTCTGGTTTTTTTAAGTTCATAATCCGTGCTTTTTAAAAGCATCTCATATTCGCCGCATGAACTTAAAATCAAAGCTGAAAGTAGAAGTATATACAGTCTGTACCTCATTTCAGAAAATGTTGCGCAAAATTACTGCTTTTTTTTTAATATCATACCAGTTTTGAAATTATTCTATAATAACCAAATAAGGAAACAGATAAGATCAAAGATTATGCCAGTTAATTTAAATCGGTTTATTTATCATGAGCAAGGTTGATCCACTGTTGAAATAATCGTTGACAAATTAGGTATAAATAGGTATCACTCCTAAATTCATAATTAATACATTTGTGCAGTTTTTAAAAAGCATTACTGAAATGGATATTTTTGAAAAGATCAAATCCAACAGAGGGGCATTAGGCCAGTATTCTGATATAGCTCACGGCTATTTTACATTTCCCAAACTTGAAGGAGAAATTGCACCCAGGATGATGTTCAGGGGGAAAAAGGTCCTTACCTGGAGTCTAAATAACTATCTTGGACTTGCCAATAATCCTGAGGTACGAAAAGCAGATGCGGAATATGCTGCACAGTACGGACTTGCTTATCCAATGGGAGCCAGGATGATGTCAGGACAAACAACTAATCATGAAAAGTTTGAGAGGATGGCAGCCGAGTTTGAAATGAAGGAAGATGCTTATTTGCTCAATTACGGGTATCAGGGTATGGTCTCAATAATCGATGCACTTGTTGACAGGCATGATGTCATTGTTTATGATTCTGAATCACATGCATGCATTATGGACGGGCTCAGGCTCCATTTCGGAAAACGCTTTGTATTTCCCCATAATGATATTGAAAACTGTGAAAAACAGCTTCAGCGGGCTACAAGACTGACTGAAGAATCAGGAGGCGGGATACTTGTTATAACAGAGGGCGTTTTCGGTATGGCAGGTGACCTTGGGAAACTTGATAAAATCGCTGCTCTCAAAAAGAAATATAATTTCAGATTTCTCGTCGATGATGCCCATGGATTCGGCACCATGGGACCAAACGGAAGGGGTACTGGTGAACATTTCGGCGTTCAGGATCAGATAGACGTATATTTTGCAACTTTTGCAAAATCGATGGCAGGCATTGGCGGTTTTGTTGCCAGTACGAAGGAGGTTATCAATTATCTAAGATATAACTTAAGATCACAAATTTATGCCAAATCACTGCCAATGGCAATGACGCTTGGTGCAATAAAAAGGCTCGAACTGATTCAGGCGCATCCCGAGTACAGGGAAAAATTATGGACAATTGTAAGAGCACTTCAAAGCGGGTTAAAAGAAGCTGGGCTGGATCTTGGCAGAACTGAATCACCTGTCACACCTGTATTCATTAAAGGAGGTGTTACACAGGTCACACAACTTATATATGATCTGAGGGAAAACTATAACATTTTCTGCTCAGTAGTAATATATCCCGTAGTTCCCAAAGACGTTCTTATGCTCCGCCTTATTCCGACAGCAGTACATACTCTTGAAGATGTTGAATATACCGTTAATGCGTTCAAAGAGATAAAAAGAAAGATCGATAACGACGAATATCCTCATGAAATAGCTGATTTCTCAAAGCAAAATTAAACCTATTGTTTAGTCCCGAAAATTTTGACAGAAATCAATCAAGGAAGATTATTCTTAAATTTATCCTGCATTTTACGGTCTCTGTCTGTTATGATTAAAACATAATTTCTGTTAAAAGGAATATCAGTTTTACCATATCTGTGTACAGTAGACAGTAGCTAAACGTATTGATTTCACACAATTTTCCAGAACATTTTGAACAATTCAATTCCTGGTCCGTTTACTTGATTGAAATGATATTTAAACTATCATTTGTGATTAAAACATTTAACCTGACAAATGGGGAAAAGCAAACTAGCTGATCAGAATAATATACTAAAAGGATATAATATGCTTCTTTATTTTGCCGGAAGTATGATTATGTATGAGCCCACCGAAGAGTGCTTAACCGATTTTTGGTCGGATGGCATTCTTAAAGCACTTCCCGTTGCAAGCAGTAATCCCAGATTTATTGAGGCCGCAAGTCAGCTTCGCAGTTCCTGCAATGAAAAAAAGATATGCAAAAGTCATCTGCAAAGGGATTTTAACAGGCTTTTTTCAGGGATGCTCCTCGCTCCGCCAATCAAGTCAATTTATGTCGACCACCAGATATACACGGAAAGAGAAAGTGTAAGCGATTTCTACAATGCATACGGCTGGAAGTACAGGTCGAGGTTCAGTTTCCCGGATGACAATCTGGGAATTGAGTTATTGTTTATTACACTAATGACCGACAAGTATATGGCTTTTGAGGACGAACCATGCAGATCTGAAATGGGTAAAGAAATTTTAAGGTTTATTGATAACCACGTTCTCTCATGGATCCCGCAATGGAACCAACTTATGCAGGATAATGCCGAGACTCTCAGCTACAAGGGAATTGCGTCCCTTATTTATGCCTGTATAGAAGACATTCACAATATTCTTTCATCAGATACAGGTTTTTCCGAAAATAAATCAGCTCTCAGAAATTAGGATTGAAAAAAGCAATTATTGCACCGATATAATAATCCTCCCATCCTTCAGAGATATTTTTAAAGTCTTCATCAGGTATATTAATATGTTCAATTGTGACCTTTGAGTTTCCCCTGTCAGGGCTTATGGTTATCGTAACTATTGATTTTTCTTTCTGATTGCCAAAATACCATTCCTGCCTGATTTTATTATTATGTACAAACTCTAAATTTCTTCCCGTTATATCGCCATCCCAGAGTGAGAATTCTGAGCCTGGTTCCACAGACATGACCGCCGGGTATCCCGACCACAATTCAATTGTGGATGGATTTGTAATTGCGGAATAAACATCCGAGGGGTCAGCATTTATGCTGTAGGTTTTTTTAAACGTTTTCATTAAGGAACTGATAGATTTAATTACGACTTGTTTGCTGCTCTATGAATTCACAAGCATTTTTCTATATCATTTTTTCGATGAGACCAGACAATAATATGATTAGCAAGTCTTATACTTCGATATAAGCAATTCGTAATTTAAATATTACTATGAATCTCTGACAAATATCTTTCTGCATCAATTGCGGCCATACATCCTGTACCTGCAGCAGTAACCGCCTGCCTGTATATGGGATCCTGCACGTCGCCAGCCGCAAAAACACCCGGAACGTTGGTCTTTGTTGTACCAGGAACAGTTTTTATGTATCCTGTTTCATTAGTTTCAAGATAATCCCTGAATATTTCGGAATTAGGTGAATGTCCTATCGCAAGAAAAAAACCATCTACTTTTATTTCAACAATTTCCTCTGACGGAGTACCTTTTTTTCTGACAAGCTTCACTCCTTCGACTCCATTCTCACCAAAGAGATCTATTGCCTGGTGTTCCCAAAGAATTTCAATATTGGGAGTGTTCATGACTCTGTCCTGCATAGCCTTTGATGCTCTGAGAACGTTTCTTCTGACTATTAAATATACCTTACGACATAAACCTGCGAGGTATGTTGCTTCTTCAGCGGCAGTATCTCCTCCTCCAACCACAGCAACATCTTTCCCTTTGTAAAAGAATCCGTCGCAGGTGGCACATGCCGATACACCCATTCCGGCATAACGTGTCTCAGCTTCAAGCCCAAGATATTTTGCCGTTGCACCTGTTGCAATAATTACAGAAGAAGCTTCAATTTCCTTATTTCCATCTATAATGACCTTGTGGTTTTTACCCGAAAAATCAACTCCGGTTGCGATTCCGACCCTGATTTCGGCACCGAACCTCTCTGCCTGCCGTTTTAAATCTTCCATCATTTGAGGGCCGGTAATTCCGTCAGGATACCCTGGGAAATTTTCAACCTCGGTGGTGGTTGTAAGCTGACCTCCCATTTGCAACCCGGTGTAAAGAACCGGTTTAAGATTTGCCCTGGCAGCATAAATCGCTGCAGTATAACCGGCGGGACCCGATCCCAAAATAAGGCATTTAACTTTTTCAACATCTTTAATACCAGTCTTTTGACTATCATCACTAATATCCAGCGGTTTAAATATTTCCATAATAGTAACTTTTATGCAAATTTACGATATGCTGATCAAATCTCTCTGTGATTTTAGTCACATATCAGGTCTGATACAGTTATTAATTCATCAGAAAAAAATAGCAGCATGGTTTTTACCTCAAGGGAAAATAAGTAGTCATACCAGCCTTATGGTTTTTCAATGTCATTTTACAAGTGTCTTATTAAAGATAAACGGTTATTAAACATTTCAAATCGTCACATAACTTCAGGATGCTGCAACTGCTTAACATTAAATTCTTAAAAGAATTTTAATTATTTTTAAATGGACAATTCTCCTGTAATTTATTTTTAATCAATCTTTTCAGGGATTTCTAAAAGCAAATGGTTATTTGAAGCGGAAGAGATCACTATTTTGTCTCTCACCATGGCAGGAATCTGTTTATCTGTGCCCAAAAATTCATTTTTTTTAAGAAATGAATCGCATTCGGAGTTGTTCCCAAATTTGATGGAAATAACTTTTTTCCTCTGAAATTTGATAATTAAAGCTCTGTAATCGGTAATTCCTGTAAACAGATCTTCCAGATCGGGTGCGCCATTTATGATTCCAAGTCTTCCCTTTACGAGTATATAGTTATTCCTGATTGTTTCCGTGCTTTCACCAGCCATAAATGAGGAAAAATCAGGTTTTGTGTCAATGATTTTATCCGCAATGATTTTCCCTATTTTTACAGAAGCTGTGCTGTCGGCTGATGACCCTGTCCTGTTTATGATGTTTATATAAAAAGCTCCCTTGCAGATCTGAAGCTGATATTTTGACAGACATGCAAAATCAGACAGATCAGGAGGCATGGCAGGGCATCTGAACTTTGAAACAGAGTAAATGCCAAAAGCAGATTCAGGATCGGACATTTTATATATTTCCAGTTTATATTTACTTCCCTGATAATCCAGATCCATTACTGCTGCAGCTTCAAAACCATATTCAAGATATAATTCAGCACCACCATCCATATAACCAAAAAGAGAAGAGCCGTTAAAGGTCCTGACAGAGGAAATCTTAAGGTTTGGAGGATCACCTTTGACTGGAACCGGGAAATTGTCTATCTTCTGACAGTTAAGAACATTCAATCCTGAAAGTGAAAGAAATATCATGTGCAGGATTGAATTCTTGCTTTGGCGAGTAAGATTGGAGAAGATCATCTCTTTTTTCCGGAAATTACAGGTAAAAAATTATCAAATTATTTCATGTACTTTGAGTTCAATCTTGCTTTTATCTGATATTCCAAGGCCAAGAGATTCTGACATTTTTAAAAAGGTAAGTGATTCAGGTGCAGGTGATTTAAGCAATCCTTTTTCAATCCTTTTCACTGCTATGATATCATAGGCGATTCTGTCCATGGCTACCGGATCAGTAGAAACCAGCAGGGAATTAAAATTGCATATAAACTGTGGATTTGCACCGGGCCCCCCATTAAAGCATCCACGCAGGGCATCGCAGATATTAAGCACAACCTTGTCACGGAGCGGAGCGAAAGCACATACTTCTGCACAGGTTTCATTCCATAATTTTTCATGAAGACGTCCGGTATTGGAAATTGAGCCGTAAGCAAGATTCTTGATTGCATTTGTTATAGAACTGCCTGCATTTTTCAGGATTGGTATATTTATTATTTTATCAACTTCACGGGTTACAATTTTAGAAAAATAAGAATACCTGCCTCCGTTTATCATATACGGCATCGTTTCAGAATCATATTGTCCGTCAACATCAGCCCAGTAGAACCACTTCGTGTCAATATTGTTCTCTCCATACAATCTGCCTGCGGCATCATAAAAAGATCCGTTTTTATCCTGACATTCCGTTCCTTTAATAGTAATGCCCGGATAGTTATCATTTGTGAATCCTGCATCTTTCAATTCCATCTCACGCCTGTCCCAGATAATTATATCCTTTTTGTCAATTCCGCATTCTGTTAATTGATTAACAACTGATTTAACAACGGCATGACTTGTAGAAAGAAGCTTCCCTGCAATGGGATTGACTTTCAGACCTATCTTTTCTCCTGGATTAACGAAGGTTCTCCAGGCTTCTGAAAGACTTTGGTACCCGGTCAGATCAATCATAGCTTTGCTCAGCATTTCATAGGCAGTTTCTTCAACAGGCTCCCCGTTCATTACCGACCTCTCATTTTTTATTAAAACTACCTTACTGGGATATTTGCCAGGCATTGAATTTGAATTACGGGCTACTTTGAAGGAATCTTTAATATTTGTTGATGGTTTTTGACCATCTTGTCCTACCGGGCTTGAAAGAACATTAAATTGCCTCGCGGCTAAAATTGCACTCCAGCCACCCAGAATTGTGAAGAAATTTCTACGGCTAAAGGTTTCATGTTTCATGGAATCCTGAAATATTTATTTAAAATGATAAGTAATCAAATATAATGATTAAATATGACCACCACTAATTTAAGCAGCATATATATGATGAGGCATGGTTTTGCAGAATCAGAATAGTTGATTATTTTTGCATTGGTTTTGCTCAGATTGGCAGTCACGCCGGACTTGTTAGACATCTTATTGACAGGATCGTGAAGTGCATCTGAAACCATGAAAATGGTCGAATTTTATCGGGGTGTGGCGCAGTTGGCTAGCGCACCAGCATGGGGTGCTGGGGGCCGCCAGTTCGAGTCTGGCCACCCCGACAAAAAATAAAACTAAATCTAAACAAGACAGGTTTTCCCGCTGGATAACCCGTAGAGTTTTAATCATCCTACCGTTGGTTTGAATAATATCCAAGCCCCTATTAAAAGGCAGCAGCTCTAATTACCCTGTAAATGCAAAGTGAATTATATCTCTGACCAAAAGTCGAATTCATAACTTTTTTTAACGAAGTAAATTCGTTAATGGTTATTATGTAGGTTTTGCTGCTTTTTGACATATGATGATTTAATAACCTTAACCTTTATCCTCAGTTTTACAAATTTATCATCTATATAAGTGGAATGGAGTTTTTTTTCCTGTTTTGTTGTTTATAATGTTTTTTATTTAAAACAGGATTATGCTTTTTCATAATAATAACCGGATAACTGAAACTCATTTGTTTTGCCCTGCACCCTGACTTCTTCCTTAAGTCCGACCCCGGCGACGCATTTAAAGGAGTGACCATCATGAGTAGAAAAATTGTCAGCATAATGGTAATCAAATGTTTTAGTACCCAACTGCATGAACCTGCATTTGATTTTCCGCTTTTATGTGATACATTTAGATTTTCTTCCGGGGAAATATTAAAGAATCTTTCCATGTCTTTTCACTCCTTTTATAAGTCTATTGTGCGGTTATATTAACTGATTTCTGTTTTATTAAACGATCATTTAAGAAAGATTCCCCGATCCGATTGACGAATAGAATAGGAAAATATGAATAATTTATTCTTCAATTATCATTATTTAATATTGTATGTCTGCACATTAGGAAAGAATCAAAAATTCCGGATCAGTTTTTTCTTAATTTGACCAACAGCCTAAAACTTTACATCAAAATCACACAAAAATCAAAACAAAATTTTGAAACCAACAAAAAAGCACCATATAACTTAGATTTGTTCAATGGCTTTTTTTATCTTCCTGGCATTTTAATAACCTTAATCCTTACAAAGGATTTTAGATTAGCAGTAAATTGATTTAATACGGTAAATTCTTAAAAAATGAAAATTGTAATTATAGGAGGGACAGGACATGTCGGCACATTCCTTGTCCCAAGACTGGTGATGGAAGGTCATGAAATTGTATCCGTGAGTCGCAGCAAAAGAGAACCTTACCACCAACATAAAGCATGGAAGAAAGTAAAACAAATAACTATTGATCGAACGGAAGCTGAAAAGACAGGGAACTTTGGGAAACAGATCAGTGATCTGATGCCTGATGTTGTTATTGATATGATTTGCTTCACTCCTGAAAGTGCGGAAAGCCTTGCTGAGGCACTTTATGGCAGGATCAGACATTTCCTTCACTGTGGAACAATATGGGTACATGGTCACAGCACCCGGATTCCGACTGTTGAATCACAGGAAAGAAGACCCTTTGGCGAATATGGAATCAAGAAAGCATTGATTGAACAATATCTTCTTTCATTAGCTCAAAGAAAAGGATTTCCAGCTACAGTTCTTCATCCCGGACATATAGTTGGTACAGGTTGGATTCCCCTCAATCCGGCTGGTAACTTCAACTTGGAAGTGTACAGGAGATTATCAAGGGGAGATGAACTTGTTTTACCAAATCTTGGTATGGAGTCTGTTCATCACGTACATGCAGATGACGTCGCGCAGGCATTCATCAAGGCAATTAACAACAGGAACAATGCAGTTGGGGAGTGTTTCCACATTGTTTCTGAACAGGCTCTGACGCTTAGAGGTTATGCAGAAGCGATGAGCTTATGGTTTGGAAAAGAATCGCGTCTTTCATTTTTACCATGGGATCAATGGAAAGAGACTGTAAGCAAAGCTGACGCTGATGCTACCTGGGATCACATTGCACACAGCCCAAATTGCAGTATTGAGAAAGCTAAAAGACTCATAGGCTATGTTCCCCGTTATTCTTCTCTTGAGGCTGTACAGGAATCCATAGGATATCTTATTGGAAATGGATCTTTTTGAGATATTACAATAAAGCTTCCTTTCAAAAAGCTTAACGTAATGATATTTTAATATCTTTACCTGCTCATCCAAAAACAACAAACTCTTCACCTGATTATGGGCAATAACCTTAATTCAAACTCAGGACCCGGACTAAAAAGGGTTCTAGGATTGTCTTCTTTAGTGCTTTACGGCATAATTTTAATTCAACCCACAGCCCCGATGCCTCTCTTCGGTGCTGCAACAAATCTGGCAAACGGGCATGTTGTAACAACAATACTGATTGGCATGGCTGCAATGCTTCTTACAGCCATTAGTTACGGGCGCATGGCAAATGCTTACCCCAATGCGGGATCGGCATATACTTACGTAAGCCGTGAAATACATCCTTCCCTGGGATATCTAATTGGCTGGGGAATGATTTTTGATTATGTCATGAACCCTATAATATGTGTAATCTGGGCAAGTAAAGCAGCAATGAATTTTATCCCTGAAATACCATTTGCGGCCTTTGCTGTATTCTTTACTGTACTTTTTACATCAATGAACCTCAGGGGGATTGAAGCCAGCGCAAAGACTAATACAATAATTGCTGCCGGACTTGGAGTTGTGATCCTGTTGTTTCTGGGAGCTGCCATTCGCTATCTATGGCACCAGCCGCCAGCAGGAATATCTGGTTGGACAAAGCCTTTTTATGACCCGGAAACATTTTCTTTCAGGTCGGTATCGGCAGGTGCTTCCCTGGCTGTACTTACTTATATAGGATTTGACGGGATTTCAACCTTGTCGGAAGAAGTACATAATCCTCGGCGTAACATTCTGCGTGCAACGGTTCTTGTATGCCTTATTACAGGGATTCTTGCATCCATACAAGTTTATTTCGCCCAGCTTGTCTGGCCTGAAACCACTTTCCCTGAGCAGGATACGGCTTTTTGCTTTGTAGCAGGAAGAGCGGGAGGCCAGTGGCTTTTCCATGCTGTCAATATAGCTCTTCTCATAGCAACCATTGGTTCGGGATCAGGTGCTCATCTTGGTGCCGGCCGTCTTTTATACGGAATGGGTCGTGACAACGCAATACCTTCGAAATTTTTTGCAAAAATCAACAGCCGTACCCGTATTCCAAGTAATAACATAATTCTGGTTGGTGTTTTTGTATTAATCGGGGCCTTCACTCTTTCTTATCCATTAGGTGCTCAACTGCTTAATTTCGGAGCGCTTATAGCATTTATGGGAGTAAATGTCTCTGCTTTTGTAAGATATTACCTTCGTGGTGAAAAGAAAAGTTTCTGGTCATTTATTCTGCCCATACTTGGATTTATTGTATGCTTGTATTTGTGGCTTTCTCTGGGTACCAAAGCCAAGATTGTAGGAATATGCTGGCTGTCTGCAGGCTTGCTGTATGGGGCATATAAAACATCATGGTTCAGAAAACCTCTTCAGTTTGCAAGAATTGAAAATGATGAGTAGACAAGGTAGTCTGTTAATTTAATTGGGTTTCAGGAGAGCCAAATATACAGAAAAATCGTAATCAACGTTAATAACCCAAGGTGAAGACGCCAATCGGTTATACCTTCAAATTTTGCTATTCCTTCTGAATAATTTACTGTAGTGCGTGCCAGCTTTCCCGGTGATGTTTTTTCGGTAAAAGCTGAAACTGCAAATAAAACAACTGTAATAATAATTTCTGCCCATAATCCCCTGTAGCCAAAGTTAAGTGTAAGTTTATGGTGCAAGAATGGGAATAGTTTCTGTCCTGTCTCCGGGCCGACCAACTGATCGGCAACAAAAACAGTTGCAAGAATAATTCCGGCAACGACGGAGGCAGTAGCACCTTTTATAGTGACTTTTTTGCTAAGTATGCCAAAAAAAATTGCTGGAAAAACCGGAATAACAAGATATGCTGTTATAGTCTGAAGGTATTTATACAGACCTTCCTCACTCTTGAAAACTAGATATGCTGCACCAATCCCAAGAAGTGAAGTAATGAAAATAACATACCTGCCCAGTCTGACCTGTTTTTTCTCTGAAACATCCTTTCTGAATTCAACAACAAAATCTCTTACAACCAGTGTCGAAACAGAATTCAGGACTGCAATTAGCGATGTAATAAGTGCAGCCAAAAGTGATGCCAGAAGCAACCCACGCAAACCGGATGGAAGGAGCTTGTTAAGCAGAAGAACAAAGGTTTGTTTTGTTTCGTCTCCCTGAAGTTCACCCGGGAAGAGGGCATAAGCTATTACACCGGGCAAGGCAAATATAAAAATGGGGAATATTTTAAGAAAAGTGGCAAACATTGCCCCGTGCCTGGCTGTTTTAAGATCAGGTGCGGCGAGGGCTCTCTGAACGTTAACCTGATCTATTCCCCAGTAAAATATTCCTGCATAGAATGCTGTAGCCAAAATTCCCCAGAAAGGATAAACACCATCATCAAAAGGTCTTGCTATGCTCATCATCTCAGGCACCTTAGTCATCAACCCGCTCCAACCACCTGCTTTGTCTAGCCCCAGGATAAGCATCAATGCCGAACCACCTATCATTATTATCACCTGAATCGAATCAGTGTATGCAACTGCAGTGAAACCTCCGATAATAGTAAATAGCGCTACAGCAGCAGCTATGATAATTACGGTTGTCATTACATTCCAGCCAAGAATGCTGTTAAGGACAAGAGCACCCGCAAAGAGGGTAAATGCAAGTTTGGTCATTATGCTTATGATCAGCATTAAGCCTGAGAAAAATGTTCTCGCATGCCTGTTATAGCGTAACTCAAGGAATTCAGGAATTGTATAAATTCTGTTTTTCATATAGTAAGGGTACAAGACTGAACAGGCAACTCCGAGTGTTATAAAGGTTGTAAGCTCAACCGAACCAGCTGAGAGGCCGTAGCGATATGAATCTCCCGATAATCCTACAAGATGCTCTGCACCAATATTTGTTGCAAAAATGGATGCCCCAATAATCGGCCATTTAATATTCCTTCCGCCCAGGAAAAAATTTGCACTGCTGATTCCTGCTTTTTTCCTGTAAGCCATATATAAACCAAAAGCCAGGCTTGCTCCAATTATGATCATCAGAATCAGCCAGTCGGCTAATGAGAGAAAAAGTTTCATATCTAATCAGGGATTGTTCTTGTTCAAAATTCTGTTTAACCTTTTAATGCATTGTATCATAGATCTAACAGTATGGTAATTAATCTTCCATGAATGTCCCATGTGAGTCCATATAGGTTCACCCCTGCGTGATAACAAAGGATACCATTCACCGACGCCCTTATTAATGACTTTATCAAAAACAAATCGATGAACATTTTTATATGCTTCCCAATATTTGTTATCACCAAAAATTATAACTGCATCCAGAAGGCCGATAAGTGTTTCAGCCTGCTGCCAGAATTCCTTCTCCATGTCATAAACACCACCTGCATGAGGACCCTCAACATATACACCTCCAAACTCGAAGTCAATCCCATTTGTGACTGTATGATCGAAAATGGTTCTAAAGAGCTCAGTGTGGGAATCATACGGAATTTTCAATATATGAAAAGCGTGAATTAGCAGCCATGCTAATTCGGAATTATGACCAAAACAAGTGTTGTCCGTTGCATTTCCTTTTGTCCCCTCTGCGGAAAATCTGTCCCATCCCCAGATTATATCAAATTTGATCTGGGGAGCAGGCTTCCAGTCACCATAAAACTGAGGTATGCCAGTTTTAAACACGGGATGAATAATCCGGTTAATAAGAAGGTCAATAATTTCTAGCAGTTTTCTCCGGTGTACTTCTTTTGAGCTGCATTCATAAAGCGTTGTATAAGCCTCCATCAGGTGCATGTGAACGTCAAGGGTTTTCCTGTCACCTCCCTGGCTGCCAGGTCCGCAAAGCCTCCAGTCGCGGAGGAACATTTCCCAGTATCCTCCATACATCGTGTCGACGCAATACTTCTGTAAAATATCAAATGTCTTTTCAGCATACTCTATACCAGTAGTGTCTCCGGTAGCCAGAGTATATTCACTAAGGGCGTAAATTGCAAAACTGTGTCCGTATATTATTTTCTTATCAATCTTAATATTCCCCTTTCTGTCGAGCATCCAGTAAAATCCGCCGTTTTCCCGATCCCACATTTTATTGAGAATAAACCTAAGACCATGCAATGCAAGTTCTTTAAATGATTCATCACCATAACCATCCCTGTAAGCTGATGATATGGTATAAAGCGACCTGGTTTGTGCAATAAGTGATTTCTCATCCTCCCCGGTATACTTTCCATATCTGTCGAAATGCGTCAGATAACCACCATATTTGTTATCAATCATCCTGTTAAGCCAGAATGGAAGTAATTCGTTCCTGAGGTGGTACTCTGCCTCATCCTTAAGAAGAATAACCTCTTTATTGTTCATAATTTAGAAAACTTTTTCATCAGGATTTATCATTTTAAGCATCGGTAAAGTGTAAGCAGAAAATCACGGTTATCGGCATTAATATAATGCATTTCCCCGCCACTCCGTGAAAATGTTTTACAATATCGAAGATAGTATGCAGGATTTTCCTGAGGAGGCTCTCCGTTAAGGTTCCAGTCCCATTCCGATCTTGCAATGTCAACGACCAGGATAAAATGGTCATTAAGGGTCTCGTTTTTCTGTATTTTAAGATTTCTGGACATTGAGAGCGACTTTTCAAATATCATTGGTGACATTACTGCGGATCCCAGTGAAATATAAACACCTTTTTCAAGTCTGCTGACACTCTCTGCAAAACAGAGAAAATCATTTATTGCAGTTCTTCCGACTGCAGCACCGCTGTTCACAGGATGACAATAAATAATGTCGTGTCCGATCATTGGATGTCCTGTAAAAGGAATTCCAAGGTCATAAGCCCAAGCCTGAACCGAGTATTTTCTGTATGGGTGCGGAACTTCAATGAATCCGGGGTTTAGGTCAAATTCCCTTACCACGGCTGCCAGATCAGCAGTAGCCGCAGCCAGAACAGGATTGGTTCTGATATTCAATACAACAGTATTTTGTAAAGAGTTTAGTTCCGGAATTTCCAAACCCTGCATTGAGATCATCTTGCCAACTGATTCACCATATCCGAGATTTTCATATGCACCAATAATGATAGCCAGATTTAAATAAAACCCGGTTTCTTCCCATAACCCGAATTGTCCATTCTCAAGATTTTCACGGACATCCTCACTGGATTTACCATTAAAGGCGAATTCCCAATCGTGGATTATGCCGGCGCCATTAGTCGCTAAATGCGTGATCCAGCCATTTTCCATCAGTGAGATTAATACAGGTGCCAGTCCGTTTTTTATTGTATGGGCCCCGAAAGCAAGTATGACAGAACTTCCATATCGTTTAGCCTCCCTGATCCTGTCGGCAGTCTTCTCGACCAGCTTTAAATCATCTTTCTTCAGCTGTCGAGGAGATTGTGAAACAGAAATATGATCCTTTTCAATAAAGACTTTGTCCTTTCTCTCTTTAAGTTTTCTGAAAACAAGGCCTTTCCTGTCAAGTCTGGAATAAGTTATCATCTAAATTATTTTTAACAGGTTTAATAATTGCTCCGACTGGGTAAAATCAGGAACTATGAAATCAGCGCCGGCTTTTATCAGCCTTGTACGTTTTTTTTCATTCAGCCCAAAACGTCGTACTTCATCACTTGCAATTCCTACTGTAATTCCTCCTCGTTTTCTTGTTTCCCTGATCTCCACAGGGCCGTCGCCGAAGGTCACTATGGTTTCTGATTCTGACTCCCCTATATCATTTAATATCCGGTCAAGAACCAACTTTTTAACTTCAACGTCAAGATTTCCTTCTGATCCATAAATGCGGTTGCCGAACAAATCTTCATATCCAAGGATAGCAGCCTCCCTCCTCACATCTTCAACATCAGTTCCGCTTGCCAGATATAGTTTTATTCCGAATCCATGAAGTGCCCTGATGAAAGCGTAGGAGTTTTTAATCATGAAATCTTCACGGCTTAGTTCATTTTTCTTAAGTTTGTTTACTCGCTCACCTACCAACCTGAGAAGTTCAGTAATGTATATTTTTTTGTATCCTGCAGGATCCAGTATCTTTTCTTCAGGAACAAATCCGAATTCCAGAATAAGTTCACAGAGCCCTTTCATTTGAGAGATTGTCTGAATTCCAGTTGTAGCGTCAATATATTCATGAACCCGCATTTCAACCTTACGGAAAATATTTTCATCTATGTCATAAAATTTCTCTCCCAGGATCTCCCTTATCATCATAGGAGCCATTACTTTTTCCCATCCTTCACGAAGGGTTGATATTGTTCCGTCGTGATCAAAAATGGCATATTTGATATTCTGATTCACGGGCCGTCTATGGATGATTTCTATCTCTGATCCATTGAAATATTCTGCCTTGCGAATGTCTTCTGCTATATCGGGAGAATAAATATAGTCGGGATCACTTCCGATTTTCAGTATCTCCTGAGGGCTGGCCGTCCCGGTCTGGAAAAGCTTCTGCACTGTCACTCCCGCAACCAGAGTTCCAATCTCTGCGGCAATTTTTACTCCATATCCTGCTGCAAGTGTCGAGGAGGCTCCTGCAAGATAACTGTCACCTGCTCCGACAGTATCTATTCTTGAGGTAATCATCAGGGATGGTAATTCCGATATCCCTGACTCATCAATTGTTATTGATCCCCTGTTACCTCGTGTAATAAAGAGAGGTTTCCTGAAACGCCTGAAAAGGTTCTTTGCTGAATCAACGACATAATGAAGAGGTATGTTGTCATCCTGCTTCCAGTCCATCCCACATATCCGCAATGCTTCACGGTCATTCATTTTATGAATGGCACAGTCATAGTATTCATTGAAATTTCTGCTGTCGACTATAAACAATCTGTCATCGAATTTTTTTATGAGATCACGGAGTCTTATTCTGAAATATTCAGTATGAATACCTGACGGCACCTGTTGATTTACAATGATCAGATCTTTGTCCTGGATTTTGAGTTCAAGTGCCGATAGAAGCTGGTCTGCAGTGAATTCAGACAACTGATTGAAATTACCGAAATCAATTCTGTTAAGTTCTTTATCATTTATATAAGGTTTTGTATAAGTATGGGTGTGCCATAAGTTTTCCTGAACAAGGAGGTTTTCAGTATTTATTCCCAATTTTTGCATAATCGAGGCCATTTCCGCACCAAAGGGGTCTTTCCCAATAACACCGAAAACAGCGA
The DNA here is from genome assembly GCA_964514725.1 of uncultured Rikenellaceae bacterium. GTDB lineage: Bacteria > Bacteroidota > Bacteroidia > Bacteroidales > VadinHA17 > LD21. The sequence continues at coordinate 158,911 of CAZEUL010000002.1, read as the reverse complement.
CATCTTTAACGCCCATTGCTGCAAGATTGTTAGCAACATTTCCGGCACCGCCCAATGTATATCGCTGCTCCCTGACCGGATGTGTAGGCTCCCCCGTCTCAATGGATATTTCACTCATCGATTCATCAATAAACCAGTATGAATCAAGGCAGAAATCACCAACTACAGCAATTCTGATATTGCTTATATCGTAGAGTATTTTTTGAAGCAGGTCTTTTTTCATTAAATATTTGTCTATTTAAAAAATGTTTCCTCAACTATCATGCAGATAGTATGATAAACAGGAAGATGAAGCTCCTGGATCAGGTGTGTTTCTTCCTCAGGAACGTTAATCATGATGTCGCAAAAGTTTTTCAAGTGACCACCACCTTTACCGGTAAGGCCGATCACAGTCATACCCACTGATTTTGCAGCAATTGCTGCATTTACAACATTCTTTGCATTGCCCGAAGTGCTTATTCCCAAAAGAATATCACCAGGATTGCCGTAACTTACCACTTGTTGGGCAAAAACTATATCCGGATCAGAATCATTTGCTACGGCACTGTTAAGAGAACTGTGAGCTGTCAGAGATATAGCCGGTAAACCCTGTTGAAGAACTTCCGAAAGATGTCTTCCTCTTTCCCCTCCGGTGTTGACTAGTTTATGCTTTAAATCATCACTTAGGCTTCTTTTACTTAAAAATCCTTTCATAAGTTCAGCAACTATATGATCAGCATCAGAAGAGCTGCCTCCATTTCCGCAGATTAGAACCTTCCCTCCCCTTCTATAACAGGATACCATATGATTTGCTGCATTTTGTATTTTATCAGTTATGCCCTCAAGTGCTGGAAATCTTCTGGTAAGATTTACGATATGGTCTGACAATCTTTCCATAATTTATTTAAATTAATATGGTCTTAAAGATATTCCTTCCGGATGCCTGGTTCAAAGTTTTGCCTGAAAGGGGATCAACATGATTATTTCTTCCTCTGTAATATTGATGGTCGCATAACAAATGCAAAATGGATATGGCTGTCAGAGTGATTCTTCTCATAACCTGAAATTTATCAGTGTCATATAACCGGAACTTCTTATGTAAAGACATAAATACAATTCGATCAGTAGATTCGGAACTTTGAAGATCTTGCATTAAATTTAGTTTTTTAAATTCAATTTTAAAGTTTTTGTATACCAAAATCAGATATAGCGAAAAGATAACCTGACCAAATCATAAATGATAATTATTTAAATTATAATTAAATGAAGTTACTTACAGCACTTTTTCTTCTGATCACATCAATTATTTTTAGCTCATGTTGCAGTATTGACAAAACCAGGAGTGATGATGTCTGGAATTATGCGATTAAAAGGAAATCAGATCTTCAGCTTGGGGTCTATGTAACTGCGCAGACAGTAAATGAGCAATTCACAAATGAATCAGGCTGTAGGGAGGCTTTATCTCTGCTACGATGCAACGGGATCACAAAGGTATACCTTGAAGTTTACCGGGGCGGACTGGTGGTGCCGTACGAGATTCTTAAAAAAAGCATTTCTTTTCTTATTAAGAACGATTTTGAAGTAGCCGGAGGAATTGCCACTGTTCCGGGACCAGGTTTTGGAGTCCACCAGGAAGGTCCTCTGGGCTGGTTTAACTGGCAGAATAAAGTTACGCGCGATAATTTGAAAACGGTCATCGAAAAAAGTGTTCCGCTCTTTGAAAGATTCATTATTGACGACTTTCTCTGTACCTCCGACACCAGCCTTGAATCAAAAGCTGCCAAAGGCAACAGAACATGGTCAGCATACAGAAGAGACTTACTTACTGGTCTCTGCAGCTCCTTATTTATTAAACCTGCCAAAGAAAAGAATCCTGGAATTAAGATGATAATTAAATTCCCTCAATGGTATGATCGTTTTCATCTTTTTGGCTACGATCTTGAAACTGAACCAGGGTTATTCGATGAGGTGTGGGTTGGAACTGAAACACGCGGACAACACACCAAATCATTTGGTTTTGTTCAGCCATATGAAGGTTTCATTAATTTCAGGTGGATCGCTTCGCTGTCAGGTGATAAAACCGGAGGAGCCTGGTTTGACCATATTGACTGCACAGGAACTGACTTTATCAGTCAGGCATACCAGTCTGTTCTTGCAGGTGCCAGGGAGCTGATTATCTTCAATTTTGACAATCTTCTGACAGGTCACCCGGGGCATCATCTGCTTCGGCATGATTTTGAGAAGCTTGCTGATCTGGCACATGCTGTTAAAAACAATCCAGTAATTGGTCCGGTCGGATATAAACCTCCAAACAGTGATGCCATGGGAGATCTTTATATTATGGACTATATTGGAATGTTAGGAATATCATTGATACCTGACTCAAAATATCCTGATAAAGCTGAAGTGATTTTTTTACCAACGCAGGCAGCATCAGACAGTTCTATTCTCAAGAAGGTGTTGAAGTCAGTCGAAAAAGGGGCAAAAATAATTATGACTGCCGGTTTTATCGCCAATGCAAATAACAGCAAAAAACTGGCACAAATGGCTCAGATTAAATGGCCGCTGATAAAAACTGAGTACAGGACCACTCATCTTCTTTCTGAAGAGCGGATTTATAAAATAAACATTCCATTGGTACTTGATTATGAATTAATAACAGAGGGTGCTGAGGTTTTACTTAAAACATCGGGATCAGACGGTAAGGCATTTCTGGTGCAGAATAAAAAAGGAAACATTGTTGTAATTAATACACATACTTTTTCTCAAAAAGATTTTGACGAAGCTTCTGAATTACTTTTATGTCCTGCAGAATCAGCTATTAACGACCTTCCGGAATATTGGACAAATACAATAAGAAAATCTTTTCAGAGAGGTTATGAACCTGTTCTGAAAGCTGAATCTCAGATAACCTACCAGGAACTGTCTGATGGCAGTTTTGTTGTTCAGAATTACAGAAACGACACTGAAGACATAATTTTAAAAGCACAGGAAAACACATCCTTCAAAGATCTTTTTTCAGGTAAACAAATTACATCTGAAGGAACAGAAATTATTTTAAAGATGACCCCAAATTCACGTTTCTGGATAAAACCCGAAAATTGATTCATACCAGAATGCCGGGGAAAAAATCTTACAATTTCGTTAAATCCTGCAATCCGTTGATTCAAAACTGACATCCGTTGATTAACTCTTTTCAGCGACTAATTATTGATATAATTTCGGTACAAATAAAAACTAAAACTGTTTTGAACAAAATATACGTTCTGGACAAACGGATAGTAAAAGCAGTAAAAGTGTTCTTGAAATTATTAATTGTAATTTAATTTTTAAAGCCATGAAAAGAATGATGTTTACCGCAGTACTTTTAACAGGATTAAGTGCTGCAACTTTTGCAGGAAAATTTATTGCTGAGGGTAAAACCTATACAGCACTTGGAGATTACAGGATTGAAATAGCTGATAATTCATTCATTGTCAAGGGAGAGAATTGCAAAACTTACGAAATAACCTATGAAAACTCTCCCATGAAAGTGACGGTGGCGGTGTGTAAAGACAAGAACTGTAAAAGGTATTTGGTTCTTTCCGACAAGCTTTCTGTACAGTATGTTTGTAATCCTCAATATTTTGGGGTTGAAAAGCTTGGGAGTGAATTCGCAATGGACGGGTTAAAAACTTCTGATGCTGAATTAAACAGGAGTGAATATTTCCATCAGAAAATCCTTTCACCTGGCGGAAACAGCGAGCTTGAATCAACTCAGCTCATTGCAGCATTTTTTCCAATGTTACTGAATAATCTTTCAGAAGTAACAGCGTTCAATTAGGATTTCTGTTTGACCAACCGGTCAGGTTTAGGTTTGAATTTAACTAAAAAAAGGGCTCGTCCGAGCCCTTTTTTTATCCTTTGAATCTTGCCATGTGGTCAAGAAATATATCCTTTTTATTTCTTGAGACCGGCACAATTGAACCATCTGCCATTTCAATATATCCGCCTTCCTTGCGGATGAATTTTTTTACAAACTTCATGTTAATTAGATGGGAATTATGTGAGCGAAAAAAATAGCGGTCGCTGAGTAGTTCCTGAAATTCTTTGAGATGCTTTGAGACAAGCACCTTCCTGTCACCTGTAAGAAAGAACCATGAATAGCTTCTGTCAGCTTCGATCCTTATAATATCTTTTGGATTAAGGTATTCCATTCCATCAGATGTAGGAATTGCCAATCTTGAAGGGAATGAGGATCTTAGGTTTTCCATCAGGACTTTAAAATTCTCATTAGGCTGTGCGGGCTTTTCGCTTCTTTTTTTAACAACCCTTGTAACTGCTTCAATGAACTCGTTTATGTTTATTGGTTTAAGTATATAATCGACAGCGCTGAACTTAATTGCTTTTATTGCATAATGGTTAAATGCCGTAATAAAAATGACATCGAATTCCTTATCAGGATACTGAGCCAGCAGATCAAATCCGGTACCGTTAGGCATTTCAACATCCAGAAAGACAAGGTCAGGTTTCTTTTCATTTATGACCTGAATACCCTGAAGGACATTATGTGCCTTTCCAACAACATCAAGGGAAGGACAGTATTCACAAATAATTGTTGTTATAAAATCTACCGCATCATTCTCATCATCAATAATAACAGTTTTTAGCTTTCTATTCATGTCAGTATTGGTATATGTATTTCAACCCTGGTTCCGGCTGATTCACCATTTTCATTCTTCAGATCTGTGTAAATCGTCTTTAAACTTGTTCCATATAGCTCATTCACCAGATCAAGCCGCGATTTTGTAATCTGTGTTCCAAGTGAATTATGATTGCCTTCCCGTCTGAGATTTCTCTCTCTTGCAGCTTCTCTGCCAATCCCATTGTCTTCAATGGTACATAAAATATAATTTTCGTTAAGTTTCAGTTCAATTGTGATAATACCTTTACCTTCAAGTGGCATGATTCCATGGCAAATTGAATTCTCAACATAAGGCTGGATAAGCATAGTAGGAACCTTGTACATAATAGGATCAATATCCTCATCTATGTTTATCCGGTATTCAAATTTATCTTTAAACCTTATACTTTCAAGTTCCAGGTACAAATTAAGGGCTATAAGCTCATCACTCAGGGGAACTGATGTATGTTGTGAATTATCAAGAACCTTTCTCATCAGGTTGGAGAACTTTGTAAGATAATTATTTGTTGCGAGCTTATCATGTTGATACATATAGTATTGAATTGAATTGAGAGTATTGAATATAAAGTGAGGATTCATCTGCTGGCGGAGATTGGCCTGAGTTATTTCAGAAATTTTGTGATTCATTTCACTTATTCGTTTTTTGCTTTTAAGCTGCGATCCCTTAAAAAGCAGCATCCCAAGAACTAATGAAAGTACTACCAATCCGGCAAAACCGTAATTCAGAATTCTGTTATTTTTCAATCTCAGCGAAAGCAATTCTATTTCTCTTTTATGTGACTCAGCATCATACCTAACACGTGCATCAGCAAGTCCCTGTGAATTTGACTTAATTAAATAGATGTCATTGTACTTCTTGAACTGAACATAAGCAAGAAAGGCTTTTGAGGTATCTTTTAATAACAAGTACATTTTGCTCATATCATCATAAATCCATCTCAGATTATAAACATCATCGGTCATTTTACCCTGTTCAATTGCTTTCTTATAGTATTTAATAGATTTTTCATATTCACCAAGATCCCTGTAGATCGTACCAATGTTGCCAAGTGAATTAGCCGATGCAAAGTACCTTTTTGAATTCATGCTGTACCTCAGTGACCGGTTATAGTTTATAAGTGAAGAGTCATACATTTTTTCTAGATAAAAATTCCATCCGGTATTAGCATAAGCCAGTGAAGCGAAAGTTGAGTCTTTTCTTGGAAGGGATATTTTAAGACTTTCCCTGAGGAGCGAATCGGCCTTCAGGAAATTCCTTTTTATTGATGTTGCCGAGTCACCGCAGAATGATGTTCCCAAAAGGTAATAGCCGTTGGTTACAGAGATCGTGTCCCTTTCCCTGTAACCCGCTTTAATCATGTTCTCCAGGTTTTTCCGGAAGTTTGTAATTTCACCCAGATTATCATAAACCGTTGATTGGATCAGGTAACACCTTGGAATTATACCTTTTAAATCCTGTTTTTCAGCAATATCTATAGCTTTGTCAAGGCATTCAATGCTTTCCTTAAACGAGCCTATCCTCTGATAATATCTTCCAAAGAATATATTTGTTTTTGAATTTACCATGAACTCTTTTTTATCAGAAGATTTTTTGAGTGCCGCAGAAGCTTCTTCCGAGGCGGTTCTGAAATCTCCTGTTGCAAAATGGTATTCTGCTGAAACAAGATGGAGCAGTGAAGGGATATCAATATCCTTTTTTTCGCATATTTTCAAGGCGCTGTCAACATATATTTTTACCTTATCATATTGTGCCGGCTTTTTTGTCAGATACTTATAGGCTGATCTTGTCAGATGATTTATAACTGCTGTATCTTTCTGGAAGTTCAGCGATCTGTTTATTAATGTAACTTTTTTTAATTGACTTGCTGTATTTCCGCTTTCTCCGAAAATCGCTGATAAATTAATCAGAAATATAACTGCCCAGATTATTGATTTCATAGTATCTTAGGTTGTTGAACACAAGTAATTTCATTCAAATAAATTCAGGCTTTCAGGTCAGGCATAATTTTACTGCTTTAAGTTAGAATTTTTAATCTCCAGAATCAAATTCTATTTAACAGAATGCAGGTTTGATTTTACAAATGGCAAATTATATCCAATAATTTTATTTACGTTACCAGAATCTGCCATGTATTTTAATCGGTCTGAAAGTTACCATTAATCGGAAACTAATGATAAACAATGGACATTGATTGATAAACCCGTAAAGTTGAAAAGCAACTTTTTTTTCAGACAAAAGATCTTTCCATGAAAATTTAGTTTGCCGTGATTTAAAATTTATTGTTAATTTTAGTTCCTGCTGTTTCAGAAGAGGTTAATTAATATAAGTTTTAAATATATGAAAACAATATCGTGGTTGGTTAGTCTGGTAATAACAGTTTTTTCACTGGAAATTTCAACTGTCGTTTATTCTCAGGAACATAACTCAACTTCTGTTTATGAGCCCCAGATTGGACAGAGGGGTAAAGATGTTGTCTGGGTTCCGACTCCGCAGGAACTTGTGGACAAAATGCTTGAAATTGCGCAGGTGACACCTCAGGATTTTCTCATAGATCTTGGCTCGGGAGACGGACGGACTGTTATCTCTGCAGCAAAGCTAGGAGCAAAAGCTTTAGGTGTGGAATTTAATCCTGACATGGTGACCCTTTCGAGAGAAAATGCAAAAAAGGCAGGAGTTTCAGAACTGGCTCAGTTTGTTGAAGGAGACTTGTATGAAGCTGACCTTTCCAAGGCAACTGTAATTACGATGTTCCTTTTACCGGAAATTAATCTTAAATTACGTCCAAAGCTGCTTGAATTGAAACCCGGAACCCGAATAGTAACCAATACATTCACAATGGGTGACTGGCAGGAAGACCTTGAGGCTACTACTGAGGAGAACTGGAATTCGTGGAACCAGGCACATTTATGGATTGTTCCTGCAAAAGTTGAAGGTAAGTGGAAGACAGACGACGGTGAACTTAGACTTACCCAGAAATATCAGTATATTGAAGGATCTTTAACCTCAAAGGGTAAAACTTCGGCCATCAGGGAAGGTAAAATAAAAGGAGATGTAATTGTTTTTAAAGTTGATGACCTGATATATACAGGGCGGATAGAAGATGAAAAAATAACAGGTACCTGTCTGACCAAATCGAATAATAAAAGTTTTGAATGGACCGCGGTGCGTTGGTAGATAACATAAATCTGGTCAGACAGATTTTGATCTGAGCAGTTTTTGCAGTTCAGCGAGCTCATCCCTGAATCTTGCTGCCTGGATAAAATCAAGCTCAGATGCTGCCTTCTCCATATTCTTCCTTGTTTTTTCAACTGCCTTCTCAAGTGCTTCACGATTCATGTATTTTATTACTGGATCAGCAGCTATTTCAATGCGTTCAGGCTCAACATAAGCTTTTACAGTTACCCCTTTTTTACTGAGTCCTGTAAGAATTGTCCCTGTTTTCTTGATTATCTGTGAAGGTGTAATACCCATCATCTCATTATACTTAAGCTGTTTTTCCCTTCTTCTGTTGGTTTCATTTATAGTTTCCTGCATGCTTCCTGTTATTACATCTGCATACATTATTACTTTCCCGTTAAGGTTACGCGCAGCTCTTCCGGCAGTCTGGGTCAGCGATCTGGCAGATCTCAGAAATCCTTCTTTATCAGCATCCAGAATTGCCACAAGAGAAACTTCAGGCAGGTCCAGTCCTTCCCTTAACAGGTTTACTCCCACAAGAACATCAAAATCACCGGTTCTTAGTCCTTCCATAATATCAATGCGTTCAAGAGTATCGATGTCAGAATGAATGTACCGGCATTTGATCTCATATTTAAGGAGGTATGCTGACAATTCTTCTGCCATTCTTTTTGTTATGGTAGTTACAAGAGTCCTTTCACCTGCCTTTGCGCGCGATCTTATTTCTGACATCAGGTCATCGATCTGGTTCAGGCTCGGCCTGACCTCAACAGGTGGATCAAGCAACCCGGTAGGTCTTATAACCTGATCAACGATTACTCCCTCGCTTTTTTCAAGCTCATAATCTGCAGGAGTGGCGCTTACAAAAATCGTCTGACCGGTCAGAGCTTCAAATTCCTCCATTCTCATGGGCCTGTTGTCAAGGGCAGCAGGGAGCCTGAAACCATATTCGACAAGTGTCTGCTTTCTGGAGTGATCACCGCCATACATTGCCCGTATCTGGGGCACACTTACATGGCTTTCATCTATGACGGTTATGAAATCATCAGGAAAGAAATCAAGAAGGCAAAATGGCCTTGTTCCCGGACTTCTTCCGTCAAAATAGCGCGAATAGTTCTCAATACCGCTGCAATATCCGAGTTCCTTTATCATTTCAAGATCATATTGAACCCTTTGTTCAAGTCTTTTTGCCTCTTCCTTCCTTCCTATATCATTAAAATGGGTAACCTGCCTGACAAGATCATCCTGTATCAGTCTCACAGCCTCATTTATTCGGTCTCTGGTAGTTACAAATATATTGGCAGGGTAAACAATGTATTCATTCATTATATCAATCCGTGAACCATCAACCGGATCAAAAGAATATATCTCCTCAATCTGATCCCCCAAAAAAGAAATCCTTACAGCCTGGTCGGCATAAGCAGGAAATATATCTACCGTATCGCCCCTTACCCTGAAGGTACCATGTTTGAATTCAAGCTCATTTCTTGAATACAGACTCTCGACAAGCTTCCTAAGAAACTGGTTCCGTCCAATGTTCTGACCCTGCCGTATATGTATCGTATTTGACTGAAGATCATCAGGGTTACCAATTCCATAAATACATGAAATAGAAGAAACTACTATAACATCTCTCCTGCCCGAAAGAAGTGCAGAGGTAGCGCTTAATCGAAGTTTCTCAATTTCCTCATTAATGGAAAGATCTTTTTCTATATAGGTGTCGGTAACAGGAAGATATGCTTCAGGCTGATAATAGTCATAATAAGAAACAAAATATTCAACTCTGTTTTCGGGGAAAAACTGCCGGAATTCACCGTAAAGCTGTGCTGCAAGTGTCTTATTGTGACTCAAAACCAATACCGGTCTTTGAACCTGCTCAATAACGTTTGCAATGGTAAAAGTCTTTCCCGACCCTGTCACGCCTAGTAAAGTCTGGTAGGGAACACCATTGTTAAGGCCCTCTACAAGTTGTCGTATCGCTTCAGGCTGATCGCCTGTTGGCTGAAAATCGGATATAAGCTTGAATTCCATAATCTGCCAAAAATAATAGTTCTTAATCAAATACAACAAGACTTGAATTTTATAAAGAATATCGGAATATATTTGCAATCGTTTTTGGAATGTCTTTTCATTTTTAAAGATAATTTTGCCTTTTACAGGTTTGACACCCATGTGGCGAAATTAAGGACCTTAAACATTCTGGAATATATGAGTTCAGGAAAAGTACCTGAAGTATCCCTTTTGAAAATTATCTGTTTCCTTCTGGTAATTTCAGCCGGACCTTTAAATTGCCAGCAGTATAATATTCAGACTTTTACTATCAATGATGGCCTAGCCCATAATGACATAAGAGCTATAGCCATTGACAGTTGCGGTTTTTTATGGCTTGCAACATGGGACGGATTGAGCAGATTTGACGGATACTCATTTAAAAACTACTTTCATGATCCTGAAGATTCTTTGTCGCTTCCATATTTCTCAATTCTTGATCTTCAGGTTGACGGAGGCGGAAATCTCTGGCTCCTGACAGATAATTATCTTTTATCAAGGCATGAACCTGAAAATGAAAATTTTATCGCATATAAAAGTCTCTGGAATAATAATAAGGGTATGGTAAAGGTAAAGATAAGAGTCGATGAAACCGGGAATCTTTGGTACGTCTCGTTGGATTCGATCTTAAAATACGATTATGTAAAGAATAAATTTGAACTATATTCAAAATCTCTAAAATCAGATAAAACAAATCTGAAAAATACAGCAATTCTTGACTTCTGCCTGGATCATAATGATGAGAACAGCTTATGGATTGCTTCAAACGACACACTCTACTTTCTTGAGAGGACTACTGACTATGAATTAATAATAAAGCATAAATATCCTTTTGAACCGTCAGACAAGGTTGATAAAATCGATTTTTTTTACAATCATTGGGGTAAAATCCATATTTCTAATACCGGAGGCTTGTGGTTTTTTTCAAATTTTGGGCTCTTTAGGCTAGATGAAAAAACGGAGGTCGTCAGGCTTCAAAAACAGAATATAGACTGGAATCAGTTTAAAGGAACGGGATTCTTTACCTGGTCATCAAGAAAGCAGGGAATTTTCATTTACAATCGTGATGATGAAAGCCTGTACCACCTACCTCCGGAAATCAGCAAACTAACAAAGAGCATTTATGCCATGAGTAAGGATCTGATATGGTTCTCCAACTCATCGGAAAATGGAGCTTCGCTTGGATTGAACAAGGTTGTATTCACACCCGGATATTTTAAACATTATGATCTTGGAACCAATAAAAATGATATCGCTCAGGTGTACGCAATAGCAAAAGATAAATACGGAAGGCTATGGACAGGTGGCAGGGGAAATACTCCGCTGACTGTAATTAAGAACAAAACAGATACTGAAAAAAAAATTTTTCCTGACTACAAAACACAAATGAGTCCCGGAGCTCTCAGATCACTTACCCCTACAGAGGAAGGCATGTGGATCGGTTTTTTTAAAGAGCTGCTTCTGTTTTATGATTATAGCAATGACGTAATGATAAGACATGAAATTAAATCAGACGGTTTCAGACCTGTTGCTATCGACTCAACAGGTAATCTTTATCTGGTCGGATTTAAAGGAAACCGATGTCTGGTCTGCTACAGCCCGAAAGACAGATTGATTTTAAAAGAGATTCACTATTCTCCTGTTAGTCCGGTTTATAAATTGTTTATTGATAAAAGCGGGATTTTATGGGCCGGATTAAATTCAAGTGCCGTGCTCAGATATGATCCTTCAACTGGAGAATCTCAGACTTTCTACTTATTAAAAGACAATTTTAATGTTGAAGATATATGTCAGGGTGATAACGGGGAATTATGGTTTGCCCTGCTTGGCGGAGGTGTTTGCAATTTAGACCCTGCAACAGGTAAAAAGATGTTTTATACAACAGCTAACGGGCTGGCAAATAATGTTACATACAGTATTCTCAAAGATAATTCAGGAAATATATGGGTATCAACAAATAAAGGTATTTCCCGGATAAATAAGGAAACAGGATTCATTAAAACATTCGGGATGGATGATGGTCTGAATATAATTGAATTCAATTCGGGTGCTTCTTTTAAAGCTGATAATGGTGAATTCTTAATGGGGGGGATGGGTGGAGTGGTAAGCTTTTTTCCCGATTCCATCAATAATGCCGAATCCAGTAACGTAAAACAAAAAATAATTGTTAATGAAGTTTATGTTTCCGGAAAAACCGTGAAATTTAAAAGGAATTATAACGACCCTGACACCATTATTCTCAATAAGGGAGAAAATAACTTTCTGATCTTCTATTCATCCTCAGATTTTTTAAATTCCCAGAAAACCTTTTACAGGCATAAATTGTATGGAATAGATGAAAGCTGGGTAATGACAGATTCGCGGAACAGAAGCATCAACTATTCCAATCTGAGTCCTGGATGGTACAGGCTTGCTCTTCAGGCAACTGACCGGAATGGAAATTGGAGCAAAGAAAAAGAAATTATTTTCAGGATAAAACCTTTCTTTTATCAGACAATTTTTTTCAGGATATCTCTTCCTTTTGTTTTGTTGGTTCTTATCTCATTTATGATAGCTATTTATATCCGTCAATTAAAGCAGCGTGAGTCACAAAAGCAGAACTCGCTCAGATTACAGTCGCTGCGCGGTCAGATGAATCCTCATTTTATTTTTAATTCTCTTAATTCGATCAATTATTTTATTTCAAACAACAACAAGCTTTCTGCAAACAGGTATATTGCTGATTTCTCAAGTATTATCAGATCTATCCTTCATAATATGGACTATGATTACATCACTCTTGAGAAGGAGATGTTATCAATTGAGGAATATCTTAAAATAGAATATCTTAGGTTCGGTGATAAATTTGATTATCAGATTTTTGTGGATAAAGAGATAGATATTGAGACTATAAAAGTATCTCCCGGACTGGTTCAGCCGTTTATTGAAAATGCAATTTGGCATGGAGTAAGAGGTCTTGAACGGCGAAAAGGGAAAATAATAGTAAGATTTGAATTTACAGATGAGAAGCTGAGATGTACTATTGAAGATGACGGCATTGGCAGAAAAAGATCTGAATCCCTAAAAGGGAAAAATGAACTTAAGAAATCGAAGGGTATATCTATAGTTCTTGAAAGGCTTAAAATCCTAAACAGCATGCATAAAAGTAATCATAAGGTTTCAATAAGTGATCTTTACCCTGAAAGATATGATACAGGTACTGTTGTCACCATAGATCTTCCGATTGAAGTAAAGCAGGGAATCCATCATACTAAAAGATCAAAATTTACAAATTAAGAATTATCACAGGGTTTGAGTTTTGCACAAAGTGGAAAAATTCTTATTTTAAGTTGCTATATTAGCAGCCTATAGTGATATAGGATTTCAAAATTGGGGGAAATGCTGAGAACAATTATTGTTGATGATGAAAGACTTTCAAGGGAAGTGATTTGCAATTACCTGAAAGAATATTGTCCTGACGTTGAAGTTATTGCAACTGCGTCTTCGATTAGGATCGCCTATAAGACAATCAGGCGATTTAAACCTGATTTCATCTTTCTGGATATTGAGATGGCTGATGGAAAGGGATTTGATCTTCTCTCAATGTTCGAAAAAATAGATTTCAAGATAATATTTGTTACAGCGTACTCGGAATATGCTGTTAAAGCATTCAGGTTCAGCGCTGTGGATTATCTGCTCAAACCTGTAAAAATTGATGAATTAAAAGATGCGGTCGATAAAATCAGAAGTACTGCACAGCAAACATCTGCAAATAATAATCTTACAACACTTCTTAGTAACCTAAAAGCAGGCCCGAACACAATTCCAAGATTGGTAGTTCATCACCTAAAGGGATTTGAAGTTCTTAAACTTCCGGAAATCATTATGTGCCGTGCCGACGGGTATTGTACCAACTTTTATCTTACAGGTAACAGGAAAGTTATAAGCTCCAAAAATCTTAAGTATTTCAATGATCTGCTTGAAGACCATAATTTTATCAGAATTCATCATTCATACATCATTAATCTTGATCATTTAACCGGATATATCAAGCAGGGTGAAATACTTCTCACTGAAGGAAACGTAGCATACCTTGGAGATTCTTACAAGAATGAGTTCATCAGAAGGTTTGTTAAAAAATAGGACAGCAAGTTCCTAAATTAAATAAAGTGAAATAGGATTAAATAAATTAATCTCCCCAAATTTATGTTGTCCTCGATCCTTGACTAGGATATTTGTAAAACACATTAGAAATTACATTCATTATCTGATCACTTTTCAGTCTGAAGAATATTACACTCGGGAAATCTATCAAAAGTATTCAATAGTTGATCAAAATTGTTTGGTTTTTTCAATATCTAATTAGTATATTTAAAAGAACTTAACTGTTCAAAAGAGTTGATAATGAATTCAGGAAACCACAAATTGAAAAAGTGTGGCATCTCCTGGAAATTAAGGAATTACTTTAAAGGGAATCAGAATATTTCAGGTATTAGTCACCATGAAATCATTTGATTAAATTTGAATTGACCTGACAGGAACTAATTTTTTAGAATTTATCAATGAGAATACTTCTGATAATTGCATTCGTATTCTCCTTTGTTTTTTTGAAACTACAGGGACAAACTGCTCCCGAAATTGGAACTATAACCCAACCTACATGCAGCGTTCCAACAGGAAGTGTAGTTCTAAATGGATTACCAACCGGGGATTGGACCCTGACAAGAAGCCCTGATGGTATTATCACTAACGGAACCGGAATAACAACAACCATAACAGATCTTCCTCCGGGTGTCTCATATACATTTACAGTTACTACCACTGAAGGAACTTCTCCTGCTTCAAATCCTGCAGTTATAAATTTGGCTCCTGTACCTCCTCCTTCTCCTGAGGTAAGTATTACAGAACAGCCTACCTGCTTTGTAGCCACAGGTACGATCGCCGTAACTTCACCAATCGGACCAGAATTTCAATATAATATAGACGGAGGAGATTACCAGTCATCCACAATATTTACAGGAATTTCACCTGGCAATCATAATATTCTTGTCAGAAGTGTTTCTGACAACACTTGTATTTCAAATCCATCATCAGTTATAATAAATCCTCAGCCGGTAACACCTTCTGCCCCAACGGCAAGTACTATAACTCAACCAACCTGTTCTGTATCTACCGGATCTGTAGTGCTGAATGGGCTTCCACCCACAGGTACCTGGACACTTACCATTACACCAGGCGGAACAATAACAGGGACAGGTACTTCAACTACAGTTTCGGGGCTTTCGCCTGACACATATTCATTTTCAGTAACCAATGAGGCTGGATGCACATCTTTACCTTTGAACGGAGTTGTAATAAATTCGCAACCATCACCTCCTGTTGCAGCATCAGTTTCAGTTGTACAACCTACATGTGCAGTTGCCACAGGAACTATTACAGTAACAGCGCCGTTAGGCGAATATCAGTATAATATCGACGGAGGAACATACCAGACTTCACCTATATTTCCGAATGTTTCACCTGGCAATCATAATATTACTGTAAGAAGATCAGATGATTTTACATGCGTATCTTCACCGGCATCGGCAGTAATAAATCCCCAGCCTGTTACGCCTTCCCCGCCTTTATTGGGATCAGTAATTCAACCCACTTGTGCTGTCGCCACCGGCACTATAATCCTTAACGGATTACCATCAACCGGAACATGGACTTTAACCAGAACACCAGGAGGATCAACCACCGGAAGCGGTTCAAGTATAACTGTTACAGGGCTTTCGGCAAATACATATTCTTTCACCGTTACTAATGAAGCAGGATGCACATCATTAACTTTGAGCAATATAGTGATCAATCCACAGCCATCATCCCCTGTTGCAGCATCAGTTTCAGTTGTACAACCTACATGTGCAGTTGCCACAGGAACTATTACAGTAACAGCGCCGTTAGGCGAATATCAGTATAATATCGACGGAGGAACATACCAGACTTCACCTATATTTCCGAATGTTTCACCTGGCAATCATAATATTACTGTAAGAAGATCAGATGATTTTACATGCGTATCTTCACCGGCATCGGCAGTAATAAATCCCCAGCCTGTTACGCCTTCCCCGCCTTTATTGGGATCAGTAATTCAACCCACTTGTGCTGTCGCCACCGGCACTATAATCCTTAACGGATTACCATCAACCGGAACATGGACTTTAACCAGAACACCAGGAGGATCAACCACCGGAAGCGGTTCAAGTATAACTGTTACAGGGCTTTCGGCAAATACATATTCTTTCACCGTTACTAATGAAGCAGGATGCACATCATTAACTTTGAGCAATATAGTGATCAATCCACAGCCATCACCTCCTGATGCAGCATCAGTTTCAATAGTACACCCTACCTGTGCCGTTGCAACCGGAACTATTTCAGTAACAGCACCATTGGGAACATACGAATACAATATTGACGGAGGGTTATTTCAAACATCGACGAATTTTACAGGCGTATCACCAGGCCTCCACAGTATCCTTGTAAGAAGATCAACTGATAATACCTGTATTTCAACTCCGATAGTTGTAACAGTCAATCCCCAGCCATCGGCTCCTCAGGCAGCAAATCTGACAATAACTCAGCCTACATGTACAATCGGCACAGGAATCATTGTAATTACATCTCCGCTTGGAAATTACCAATATAATATTAATGGCGGAACCTTCCAGACTTCGGTTACATTCACAGGCGTTGCACCCGGTGACCATAATATCAGGGTGAGAAGTTCAATTGACAATACGTGTGTATCGGTTCCGGCACCGGCAAGGATTAATGCTCAACCTGTTACCCCTGCTGCTCCTATTTTGGTCTCTGTTACTCAGCCAACTTGTACAGTAGCAACAGGAAGTATTTCTCTTAACGGCCTCCCATCATCCGGAACCTGGACGCTTACAAGAACACCCGGAGGACCTGTTACAGGATCCGGAGCAAGTATAACGATTACCGGGTTGTCTCCAAACACTTACTCATTCACGGTAACAAACGAATCAGGATGTACTTCTCTGCCACTTAATAATGTAGTAATAAATCCACAACCTGTTACGCCTTCTTCTCCCACAGTCGGAACTGTTACACAACCCTCATGCACTGTTTCTACCGGAAGTGTAGTTTTAAACGGTCTCCCTTCGACAGGGACATGGACATTAACAAGGACACCAGGAGGAACAACCTATTCAGGATCCGGTACCACAACTACCATTTCTGGTCTTGCAGCTGATAGTTATACATTTACTGTAACTAACGCATCCGGATGTACCTCACCTCCAACAGCAAATATCACAATAACTCCACAACCTGTAACACCGTCACCGCCTTCAATAGGTACTATAACAAATCCCGATTGTAATGTTCCTACAGGAAGTGTTGTTATCAACGGTCTTCCTGCCTCAGGGACATGGACACTCACCAGAAACCCGGGAGGGACTTCTACATCCTCAACCGGAACAACAATAACTCTTTACGGTATTCCTCCGGGATCTTATACCTATACTGTTTCCAATGCTTCTGGATGCATTTCTGCACCATCAGCGAACATTGTTATTAATACCGGCCCTGTAACTCCAACAGCTCCCGGAGTAGAGACAATCATCCAGCCTACATGTACTATTGAGACCGGTAGTGTCACCCTGAACGGATTACCATCAACAGGCTCGTGGACACTTATAAGAAACCCTGGAAATACCAGCATGACAGGAACCGGAACCAGAATTACCATTTCAGGACTTATGCCTAATAACTACACATTTAGGGTTACAAATGAGGCTGGTTGCACATCTCCTGTATCAGTCAATGCTATTATTAATCCTCAGCCAATAACACCTCAACCCCCGGTTATTGGACCGGTAAATCACCCTTCCTGCACAAACGCTACAGGAAGTGTGGTATTAACCGGACTTCCCTCTTCAGCATCATGGACAATAATAAGGACTCCCGGAACAATTTCATATGCAGGATCAGGTTCTTCCATAACAATCTCAGGACTTTCATCAAACACCTATAGATTTACCGTGACAAATGAATCAGGCTGCATTTCAGCTCCTTCGGAAAATGTAACAATAAATCCCCAGCCTCCGATTCCTGTTGCTCCTGTTATAGGCAATATAACTCATCCAACCTGCACTTTTGCAACAGGAAATGTAATCCTGAGTGGATTACCGTCTACAGGCACATGGACCTTGACCAGAAATCCCGGTGGCGCAATTTATACCGGGACCGGAAACAGTTTCACGGTGTCAGGTCTGACGCCAAACAGATACACCTTCACGGTAACAAATTCATACGGGTGTTTATCTTCTTCAAGTTCTGATGTTGTAATAAACCCACAACCACTTACACCATCGGCACCAACAATACTTAGCATCACCCAACCCGTTGAAACTGTTCTTACGGGAAGCGTTGTGATTAGCGGACTGCCTTCTTCCGGAACGTGGATCCTGACACGAAATCCAGGCGGAAATACAATCACGGGAAATGGAACCAGAACAACAATATCCGGTCTTCCTGCAGGCAGTTATACATTTACCGTAACAAACTCTTCCGGTTGTATATCTCCACCATCTTCAATTGTAGGGATTTATACTCTTAAAGCAATTGGCCCCGGCGATAAAATCCTGCATCAAAACGATACAATAAAAATTGAGAACTCTGAAGCCGGATCACTTTTCATCAAAATAGAATCAAATGCAGAATGGTCTGTCAGTGAAAACTCCCTTTGGATTAAAACTGAAAAAGAACCGAATTCATCTGTGATAAAAGTCACATATCTTGAGAACATTTCAGTATCTGACAAAACAGCACCGATCAGAATAAAATATTCGTTAAATCCTGACTTAGTGCTTAACATAAATCAGAAAGGAAGGATCTCTCAGATTAAAGACTCAAAACTGGAATTTACAAGGATTTATCCTAATCCGGCAAAAACTTTACTATTTATTGATCTGCCGGAAGAAGAATTTAACATTTTAAGAATTGCTATCACAAACAAACTTGGGAATACTGTCATTGATAAAAAGTATTACGGATTAAAATCAGGCAGTATAATAGAGATGAATATCTCAGGCTTACCTTATGGGCAATATTTTGTCACAGTAAGTGATGATATGGCTCATAAAACTCTTACCCTGATAAAACAATAACTGGGAAATATAATGGTCTATCTGCCTTCGGAGTTGGCTATTTCTGATTCCTGTACAATCATATTGGCAGTATGATCTTGTCCAATACCGAGGATTTCTTTATTAATGGTTATCTGGCCATTCAAACCACTGAATAGCTTCCATTTAGTGGAAACACTACCCTGTGCATTAACTGAAAAATATCCATCTGCCTTTATTGTCTGGACAGGTATCCCAAAAAGTAAAATTCTGATTTCCGGCCCTGTGAATATTCTAATATTTGCGTTATCGGTAACCATCGGTTTTATGTAATCAAAGTTTTCCGTATGAGATAATTGATTATCAGACCAAACTGTATTGAGATATTGACCACCTGCTAATAAAGATCTGTCCTGGCGAACTCCTGATGTAAGTGATGACAAAGTTGCCCCTTCAAAACCGCAGTATATTTTTATCTCTGCTACAAATATAAGGCTGTCAATAATTACAGGAGAATGGATAAATTCGGCAGCTGTTTTCTCTTCGGTTCCGCTGACAGCTCCTGTAGAGATAAATGTCACTTCATCAATCTTGTACAGACTTGTGGAATGATCAATTTTCTTAAGTCTGTTGGATTCAAATTCCAACCCAATATTTATATCAGCGGTTATTCCTGCTGCACCATTAATAACTGCACTTCTGGTTCCATTCTCATAAATATTGAAATTATTGAGTGTCAACGCCAGTCCGTCAAATGATTTATCTGTTTCCCTTATCTTAACCCCTTCAGCTTTTGATTTCACCCTGAAATCCTTTTCAAGCAGTCTCTTTTTTAAATTAACTTTCCCTTCTTTGATAACGTCGGGAAGAAGTGCTTCAACCGTTGTGATTTTCAACAGATCACCTGAAGACTGAATACTGCTGACTCTTCTGAGAGCACCGTAAGGTGTCTTATCGGAGACACTTAAAACCAGGATGCTTTTTTCAGTGATTTTTGATATTTCCCCTGTTTTGCCCGAAAAAACAATCTGTTCGGGAGTTATCTCAATGAGCAGTGTAAGCTCGCGTTCGCCAAGAAATACAACATTGCCTGAATATGTTATTTCACCGACTTTTATGCCCCAGCTGAATTCTTCCCTCTTACAACTGGTAAAAAGAATAACCAGAATTAAAATAGTACCTGACTGTAATATTTTTTTGAGATTCATATCCTCTATTTTAATGTTTTATACATTTTAGCAGTTGCATTTTTCTTTTTTACAGTAGAATGTATAAATCCATAAACCGAGATAAGTGATACTCCGCCAGCAATATAGGTCAAACTGTCAAATCTTTTGGTTTTATTGTATAAAGCCCTTGCCTCACCTTCCGTCTCAGCTATTTTGGATAATGAATAATAATTATTGGCTTTCGATTTCATATATAGGGCAGCTGATGATGATATTAAACCAAGAGTTGGTGTTACAATCTGGAATAAATTATAGAGATGTCTTCTTTTTGCAAGTTCGTCGTCAAAGGCAAGATTGAATTTTATTCTGGGATCCAGAACGTGATAGTTCGTATTACCATTATAAACAGATGATACCTTCTTATTGGCCACATTCCCTGATCCTTTAAATAGTCTTATTATTTCATAATTATTCTGAATTTTTGCAATTGAAACCGGAGTAAGCTTCTGATCAGTTTTTTCCTTGATTTTTGCACCATGACTTAACAACTGTTTTACCATCGCTAAGTTATTCAGTTCGGATGCAATATGTAACGGAGTATAACCTGAGTTCCCTTTTATGTCAATCGTAGCGCCCTTTACCATCAAATAATCAGAAATGTAATAATTATTAAGAAATGTTGTCAAATGCAATGGTGAAAGATCCAGTTTATTCTTAACATTAAGATTAGCTCCCTGATTTATCAGACACTTAGCATATTCATTGTCGCCATTTAATATTGCTGTATGAAGAGGGCTGTTTCCGTTTTCATCCTGCATATCAATTGAGTTTCCGTTTTTCTTAAGAAGAAAAACGGTATATTCATCGGCCAGGGTACCATTTAATAAATGAAAAATATTACCTCCATTACTACCCGATAATCCGTTTCCACCCCCATTCAGAACTGCTTTTCTGAATAAAACAGAATCATTTCTGTCAATGGCCTTTAATAAAAGATCATTATAGTCTAAAGCTGAAATATTTTCCTCAGGACCAGGAACTTTAATTAATATATCGTTTTTATCTATCTGATTATAAGATATTTCGTTCAAAGTCTCATCTGCTGAAAATAATGTTTCCTGAAGGCTATCATTTTTTTCGCTGACCAATATACGACTGGCAACCAAGGAATCATTATCAGTTATTAATGAAAAATCTTTTGTAACATGAATTTTATCAATGACTGGTAAATTAACATGGCTATCCTGCTGTTCTTCATCAATTAACAGTTCATAGGTCCTTATTGGCGGAGGATTGTATGCCACCAGCTCTTCTCGCTGATTTATCTGATAAAATCCAATAATGCTTTCAGCAGGCTTTTTAACAATTAGTTTGCTAATGGAAATCGGCTTTTTTGCACTTGGAACCGGGTCATTTTTTACAATAATTTTATCTTTTTCAGATACTTTGGAATTATTTGATACCGGTTCTTTCACATTTATTTCTTTATTTAATGCAATTAATTCGATATCAGATGTTAATAAGTTAAGTTTTTCAATCTTTGGAGTATCCCTTTTTAGCGATCCTGACGTTTTGGTTTTGTTATTCACAACAGGTCTCTCCGCAGTAGAGATTGATGCTGCAGGCTTATCTGAAGGCTTCGGAGATTGAGGGCGAGCAGCATTTTCTGTAACCAAAGTTCCCGTTCCGTTTTTAACTTCAGGCTTTGTCGATGATCTAGATTCCTGATTCAGTGTCAGAGTTTTTGTATTTGAAATTGTTCTACCTTCAGGCGAATCTTGCGTTTTAGCATTTATCCGGCTTAAGTCTCCTGATTTTGTTGAAGGTTCAGATGAAGGTTGTGTTGTTTTTGGTCTGGATACGATATTACCTGCAGTTTCAGTTACTGAATAAACCTCAAAGTATTTTTCAAATCTTTTTGTCAATGTTCCAGGGCCTGTGCTGTATTCAATAATGAATTTGTAAGTACCCGGAACATCAAGATCAGGGATAATGATCTTCGAAAAATCTTCAGTCTTCCATGAGGACCAGAGTATAATATTTTTATCAATTTTGGATTCCATGCCTCCGGGGACCTCAAGTCTGTACCTGTATGCGGTTATCAATGTGCTCTTGGAAAAACTAAGATCAACCTTATCACTCAACCTGATTCTGGAGGGAACAGTGTAAAAGAAATAGATAGGGCCAAGCTGTGAGGCAGTGAAGAAGAAAGCTTTGTCAGTATTTCTATTAAAATCCGGCACAGCAGAATTCAGCAGTGGAAATATCATTATTGCTAACAAACAATATTTCATTGCTCTGAACCTTAATTATTAGTATTGTTGTATTAATGTTCTGTTCTAAAAAACTTCCGGGATGACCTACTTTTAATAAAAACTTTAAGTTAAAAGATTTTAGCAACTTATCATAATTATTTTGATTAATACTCCGGAATAAATGATCAAGACTTTATCATATAAGAATTTGTGACTTTCAGTTGTTCCTGATTTGGCATATTTGAATCTTAGAAGCTATAAGGTATGTCTGATTGGAAATAAATATAAAACCAGGGTTTTGTGTCACCTATATTTTAAAAAACAGGCAGAAATGACTAACTGA
This sequence comes from uncultured Rikenellaceae bacterium, assembly GCA_964514725.1. Classification (GTDB taxonomy): domain Bacteria; phylum Bacteroidota; class Bacteroidia; order Bacteroidales; family VadinHA17; genus LD21. Next base: position 136,138 of record CAZEUL010000002.1, on the reverse strand, counting down.
GACTTTCGGAATGTTGAATTTGATACTGTTCTCTTGTAAGTTACTGCTGATGAGGTCAGACAAAATATTTACTGGAACAATAGTTTTTCTCAATTCTACGAAAAGGGATTATATTCCAAACAAGGGGTTATGTTAGTCCGACTGGGCAATCTGTTGGTTTTCCCTTTTTTTAAAAATACACTTCACTATTTTTGATCATCATGTTGCAGTAAAAAAACAACACTTAATGATATAGCAAAAAATCAAAGATTTTTCCCCTGCTCGCGATATTCTTTCAGCGAGCTTCCCAAAAAAAAAGAGCCTCTCCCCGGGGCTCTTTTTTTTTACAGGTATTTAAAATAAAACGAGTTTTACTTCAAATTATTAGGAATCTGCCGATTTTATCCCAGATAGCCTTTGAGAAGTCTGCTTCTCGAGGTATGTCTTAATCTGCGGATTGCTTTTTCCTTAATTTGTCGTACCCTTTCTCTGGTCAGACCAAATTTCTCCCCAATTTCTTCCAGGGTCATTTCCTGGCATCCTATGCCGAAGAAAAATCTAATAATATCTCTTTCTCTTTCTGTGAGCGTTGCAAGTGCCCTGTAAATCTCTCTTGATAGGGATTCATCCATCAGGAGTTTATCCGCAACAGGTGAATCCGTGTTTGTGAGTACATCCAACAGGCTGTTGTCTTCTCCTTCGATGAAAGGAGCATCAACTGAAACATGCCTGCCTGACACTTTCAGTGTATCCGTAACTTTCTCCTTTGGCAGTTCAAGTACGTCAGCAAGCTCCTCAGGAGATGGAGTACGTTCGTTTTCCTGTTCAAATCTTGAAAAAGCCTTGTTTATTTTATTGAGTGAACCTACCTGGTTAAGAGGTAACCTGACAATCCTGGATTGTTCGGCAAGAGCCTGTAGTATTGATTGCCTTATCCACCAGACTGCATAAGAAATAAACTTGAATCCCCTTGTTTCATCAAATTTCTCAGCTGCTTTTATTAGTCCGAGATTTCCCTCATTTATAAGATCGGGAAGACTTAATCCCTGGTTTTGGTATTGTTTGGCAACTGAAACAACAAATCTTAGATTTGCTTTTGTCAGCTTTTCAAGGGCAGCTCTGTCACCTTTCTTTATTCGCTGTGCCAGTTCAACTTCTTCCTCTACCGATATCAACTCCTCTTTACCAATCTCCTGCAGATACTTATCAAGTGATGCACTCTCTCTGTTTGTAATGGATTTGGTAATTTTTAGCTGTCTCATTATGCCTCCAAAAAAATTTTCGCAAAGATACTGCTTATTATAAACATAAACAAAAAATATTTAATAATGTTGCAGGCCAGAAAATTTAATTCAAAAAATATTCTGACCTGCCGCCATTATTAATAAGAAGATCTTAATTTCTGAAAGAATAGCTGAAAATTGTTCCGTTTGACTGGATTCCTTCAATCTCCTTTAACGAGTTTTCATTATCAGTTGCACTCCGGACTTCGGATGCGCTTTTTACTTTTTTCCCGTTAATGCTGAGAATTATATAGCCTTTTTTAATTCCAAGATCCTTGAATTTGCCTTCATTGACTTCAGTAACTTTAACACCATAGTCAATATCAAATTTCTTTCTGTCAGACGGACTAAGGGATTCAAGTCGTGCTCCATAGACCACACTGCCGCTGCTCATTGCGCGGGTTACAACATTGGTATTTCCGGAAACGTTTTTTAGCACAATAGGAACGGTTATCTCTTTTCCGTTTCTTACATAGGTTATATTTACCCTGTCGCCCGGACGATATTTTCCTACCTGCTCCTGTAATTCGGAAGGGGTTCCAACAGGCACACCGTTGAACTTGATAATTATATCATTTTCCTTCAGACCGGCTGATTCGGCTGCACCACCAGCTACTACATTGCTTATCTTGGCCCCTTTCACTAAATCCAGTTTCTGCTTTTCAGCGTCTTCCTGAGTTACTTCAGTGATATTCACTCCAATGATAGCCCGCTGGACCTCTCCATATTCCTTAAGGTCTTCGACAACTTTTTTAACGATGGTAACAGGTATTGCAAAAGAATTGCCGGCATAAGCACCACTTGGAGATAGTATAGCAGAAGTAATGCCCACAAGTAATCCCTTGGTATCAACAAGGGCTCCACCGCTGTTTCCCATATTAAGGGCTGCATCAGTCTGAATAAACGATTCAATCCGGTAATCACTGTCGAGGATCCCAAGGCTCCTTCCTTTTGCACTTACTATACCTGCTGTTACTGTGGAAGTCAGATTAAACGGATTTCCAACTGCAAGAACCCATTCACCAAGTTTGAGATTGTCTGAGTCACCATACCTTATAAAGGGCAGATTATTGGCCTTTATCTTTAACAGTGCAATATCGGTACTTGGATCTCTGCCGATAATCTCAGCTGTAAAGGTTCTGTTGTCATTCAGCTTAACTTCCACATTCTCGGCATCTTCAATAACATGATTGTTCGTTATAATATAACCGTCTTCGGAAATAATAACACCCGATCCGTAACCTCTTACTTCACGCGGTCTTGAATAACGGTCTCCATAAAACCATTCCATTATCGGGTTGCTTGCCTCAGACCCTATCATTGATTTGGTACGGACATGAACGACGGCATGAACCGTCTTCTCGGCTGCGTAGGTAAAGTCAATCTGACCTTCCTGCATACTAAGTGAGGTAAGATATGGTTCAGCATCCCTGACCTCAACTTTTGAACTGTCTTTTACAAGGGCCCCTGAGGGTTTATCATTGATTTTCGTATATGCAAATAGGGCAATAGCAGCTCCTATAAGAGCCATTAAAAATGCACCAATTAAATACTTTGCTTTCATAGTCATTTTTTATTAATGTTAATTTTCTATTGTATTCACACAATTGTCAAATATCATGCCTTGGCAAAAGATTAATATCTTTACAACAATTGACAATGGCTTATTGATTACAAAGTTCATGCATTTTTTTATTGTTCATCACTAATATACAAATATTTAACAACACTTTAACATTGAAGATGATAGCCTTTAACAAATATCAGGGTACCGGAAATGATTTTATAATAATAGATAACCGGATTGAGGTTCTTAAAAAAGATGATCATGCGGTAATAAAGAAATTATGCGACAGACGCTTTGGTATAGGTGCTGATGGACTGATACTAATTAATCGAGCAGAGGGATTTGATTTTGAAATGGTATATTTCAATTCCGATGGATTTGAAGGATCAATGTGCGGCAACGGAGGCAGATGTGCCGCACAATTTGCTGTCAGAAATAAAATTGCAGGTACCAATATTCTGTTTAAGGCCATTGATGGTATTCATACCGCTTTGGCAGATGACGAAATAATAAAGCTGAAAATAAATGATGTTAAACAACCGGAAATTATTAATAATAACTATTTTATTAATACAGGTTCCCCCCATTATGTAATATTTGTTAATGATCCTGATAGCCTCGATGTTGTAAATGAAGGAAGAAAAATAAGATATTCCGCTGATTTTCCTGAAGGGGGCACAAATGTCAATTACGTTAAAGCATTTTCGGAATCTGATGAAATATATGTAAGAACCTATGAACGGGGTGTTGAAAATGAAACTCTCTCATGTGGGACAGGCGTTACAGCTTCTGCCATTGCTGCAGTATTGACAGGACACTTTGTCAGTTCACCCGTGAATGTATTAACCAAAGGAGGCAGATTGATTGTGGATTTTAAAATCCATGAGGATAAAATAACCGATGTGTGGCTCTCAGGACCGGCAACTTTTGTCTTTGCAGGAGAAATTGTAATCTAAGAACCAAGCCATTGATAAATAATGTATTAAACCAACAATATCTTATAGAAAATAAAAAGCAGCATCCTGAAATAATTAATTGTAGAAAATGTGCCCGGATAAATCAATTGTTACAGTAAAAGAAAAATTATTTGGTAAAACAATAAATGAGCTGATTGGAATTTCAAAAAAACTTGGGATGCCGGGATTTTCTGCCAGACAGATGGCCGACTGGCTCTACAGAAAAGAAATCAGCCTGATAGATGAAATGACAAATCTTTCAAAAAGAATGAGAGAGTTGCTTTCAGCCAACTATGAATTAGGTTTAAGTCAACCGGTAAATGTTGTGGAAAGTAAAGACGGCACAAAGAAATACCTTTTTAAAGTTCTCGATAATAAATTTATAGAGACAGCATATATTCCTGATAAAGATAGAGGAACTGTGTGCCTGTCTTGCCAGGCAGGATGTAAAATGGGCTGTGTATTCTGCATGACAGGCAAGCAGGGATTTCAGGGAAATCTGACTTCAAATGAAATACTAAACCAGTTCAGAAGTATCCCTGAGTTCGGAAAACTCACAAATATAGTTTATATGGGGATGGGAGAACCTCTCGATAATATCGATGAAGTTCTTAAGAGTCTGGAGATACTTACGAGCGATTGGGGATATGGGTGGAGCCCGTCACGTATAACAGTAAGTACCGTAGGCATAAAATCTGTTATTAAGAATTTCCTTGAAAGCACCAGGTGTAACCTCGCTGTAAGCATGCATTCACCCTTTGATGATGAGAGAAGGCTGCTGATGCCTGTACAGAAATCAAACAGTTTAAAGGAAATAGTGGAAATTCTAAAAAATTTCGACATGAACAATCAACGAAGAGTTTCGTTCGAATACATTATTTTCAATGGCTTGAATGATTCTCCACGGCATGTAAAGGAAATTGCAAGGATCCTTAATGGCATTAAATGCAGAATCAACCTTATCCGATTCCATTCGATTCCGGGTTCAGAACTTAACAGTCCTGATCAGAAAAAAGTGATTGAATTCCGCGATGCCCTCAATGAAAAAGGTATTATATGCACTATCAGGGCCAGCAGAGGTGTTGATATAAATGCAGCCTGCGGACTGCTTTCCACGCTTGAGCAGAACAAATAATGAAAACGATGCGGCAAGACCAATATTAAAAAGTAGTGTACATTTTACACTTATTTTCCAATTCCGGATAATACTGTCAAGCTGATATTTTAAGACTCTTTATTAATAATTTCTTCTTTCCCCGCAAGCGAGAATATTATAAAGGGAACGAGCTTTCAAAAATAATATTCTGATATTTTTATCAATCATTAGATTATATTTGCCGGTTTTAACACCAATATGAATAATACAGTAGCCGTAAAACAATGCACAAAATATGATATTAATGAAGTATTCAATAATATTTCAGACATTTACAAAATTTGTAACGGACCCGATCTGACAAATAAGAAGGTTTTGCTTAAGCCGAATATACTTTCCGATGCTGACCCTGGAAAATGCATTTCCACTCATCCGGTAGTAATTGAAGCAATGATAATGTTCCTTCAGTCAAAATGTTCAGCAATATTTATAGGGGATTCACCTGCAGTTCATACAAGAGGATTCAGACCCCATAAATCGGGAATATTCGGGATCTGTGAGAGAAAAGGAGTTCCCTGGATTGATTTCACCGTAAAACCAACTGAAGTTAAAATCGGCAACACCAGGATAAAAGTTGCTTCGGTTATCAATGATGTTGATCTTATAATTTCTCTTCCAAAACTTAAGAATCATGAGCTTGTTTACTTTACCGGCGCTGTAAAAAACACACTGGGCCTGGTACCTGGATTTAGGAAAGCAAAACAGCATGCACTTTACCAGGATAGAGAAAGTTTCAGTCGTTTTCTTGTAGATCTTAATGAGACGGTTACACCTCATTTTTTTCTTATGGATGGCATAATCGGCATGGAAGGACGTGGTCCCGGACAGGGAACCCCTGTCAACACAGGAGTGCTTGCCGGTTCTACAAATCCTCTTGCCTTAGATATAATTGCTTCAACTATTGCGGGTTATAATCCGAAAGATGTTCCTACAAATCACATAGCTCTGGCGAAAGGTAAATGGTTAAAATCGATCACCGATATAAATTATGTAGGTCCTGAACTTGGATCACTGATTAAAAAAGATTTTAAAAGGATCCCGATAACAGCAAATACAAATATAGCCGTAAAGTTTTTGAAGAACAGATTGCACTTTTTAAGAAAGATAGAAAGAAGGCCTGTTTTCATTCATAAAAACTGTACCGGCTGCAGTGAGTGTATTAAAATCTGTCCTCATAATGCAATAACTATGCATAAGGACAAACCGAACTATGTGGTGCTTACTGATAAAAACTGCATAAGATGTTTTTGCTGCAGTGAGGTCTGCAAGTATGATGCAGTTATAATCAGGAGGAAATTTTTTGGAGTTTAAGCATCTATTTTTGCATACTTGGCATGAGCTTCGATAAACTCCCTTCTGGGAGGGACTTCATCTCCCATAAGCATTGAGAAAATATGGTCAGCTTCGGCTGCGCTTTCAATAGTAACCTGACGCAATGTCCGCGTCTCCGGATTCATGGTTGTTTCCCAGAGTTGTTCAGCGTTCATTTCACCTAAGCCTTTGTATCTCTGTATGCTAACAGATGATTCCTTCCCCTGTCCCAGTTCATTTATCGCCGCTTCACGCTCTTCTTCGCTCCAGCAGTACCTTTCAACTTTCCCTTTTTTTACAAGGTAGAGAGGCGGAGTTGCAATGAACAGGTTTCCTCCACGGATAAGATCCTGCATATATCTGAAAAAGAAGGTCATAATAAGAGTAGTGATATGAGAACCGTCAACATCGGCATCAGTCATTATTATTATTTTATGATACCTCAATCCGGAGAGATTAAGGGCTTTGCTATCTTCTTCAGTACCAATATTTACTCCGAGAGCGGTAAAAATATTCTTAATTTCCTCACTCTCATAAATTCTGTGATGCATTGCCTTTTCGACGTTAAGGATTTTACCCCGGAGCGGCAGGATAGCCTGAAACCGGCGGTCCCTTCCCTGTTTTGCAGTTCCTCCGGCAGAATCACCCTCAACCAAATATATCTCACATTTAGACGGATCCCTGTCAGCACAGTCAGCCAGTTTGCCAGGAAGACCAGAACCCGAAAACTCATTTTTCCGCTGTACAAGCTCTCTTGCTTTTCGTGCAGCATGTCGTGCTGTTGCTGCAAGGATTACTTTCTGAACAATGATCCTTGCATCTTTTGGATTTTCCTCCAGATAATTTGTAAGCATTGTGCTGACTGCCTGATCCACGGCCCCCATAACTTCAGAGTTCCCAAGCTTTGTTTTTGTCTGTCCTTCAAACTGAGGTTCAGCAACTTTAACTGAAATAATAGCTGTAAGACCTTCCCTGAAGTCATCTCCGCTTATATCAAATTTGAGTTTAGCTGTTGCACCTGAATCTTCAGCATATTTTTTTAGTGTCCGTGTAAGTCCTCTTCTGAATCCTGCAAGGTGGGTTCCCCCTTCAATTGTGTTTATGTTATTGACATAGGAATGAACATTCTCTGAAAATGAATTATTATACTGAAGAGCAATTTCGACAGGATATTCTGTCTTATCGAATGATATGTGAATCGGTGCTTCGATAAGTCTTTCTCTGTTGGAGTCTAGATATTCCACAAACTCTTTCAGACCATGTGTAGAGCAAAATTCCTCATAACGAGCTTTGCCGCCATTACCATTTTCAAGAATCTCACGCATATCCTTGATTGTCAGAATTATCCCTTTATTGAGGAAAGCAAGCTCTCTGAGACGGGCTGACAGGATTTCAAAATTAAAATCTGTAGTCTGGAATATTGTGTTATCAGGTTTGAAATTTATAATTGTACCCGACTTTTGGGTTTCACCTATCACTTCAACTTCTGTCACGGGCTTTCCCTTTTCATACACCTGTCTGAAAATCTTGCCTTCCCTCATTATGGTTGCAACAAGCCGGGCTGACAGTGCATTAACACATGAGACTCCCACTCCGTGCAATCCTCCTGAGACTTTATAGGAACCTTTGTCAAATTTACCTCCTGCATGAAGGACCGTCATTACCACTTCAAGGGCTGATTTCTGTTCTTTTTCGTGTAATCCTGTAGGAATACCGCGGCCATCATCTGATACCGTAACCGAATTGTCCTCATGAATGACAACATCAATTCTGGTACAGAAACCTGCCAATGCCTCATCAATTGAATTATCAATAACTTCATATACAAGATGATGCAATCCCTTGACCCCAATATCACCTATGTACATTGCAGGCCTTTTCCGCACCGCCTCAAGACCTTCAAGAACCTGAATGCTCTCTGCAGAGTACTCAGTACTTTCCTGCAATTTTTTTTCAATATCACTCATCTTTCGTCTCTGGTTTTTTCAACTATTCTTTTCTGTCAACCAGCATTTTCTCAATTATTTTTATTCGCCGTCATAGTGCTTCTCATAACTGGAAAAATCAGGTTCAGAATCATGTTTCAAGCTTATGTAAATAATTGATATAATGCATTTTAATAACCGGCACAAAGATAATAATAAAACATAAAGAATTAGTTAATCTATTGTTAAAAGAAATGCACAATTTGATAAAGAAATTAACAACAGGCAGAAATGATTAATAGTACAGCTAATGAGGCTTTGCAGCGTCTGCAAATAACCAAAAAGAATTAATTTCCATAAGTTTGCTGAAGTGATTAAATTTTCCGAACATCCTTTATATAAGAGCTACCCTTCTTCCACCATTATTAATTCATCTTTCCCGATAACCTTAGCCGTTTATGAATTAAAGACTGTAACTGAACCCAGCCATGAAATTGAACATCTGTGACGGGTAGAATTCCCATTCATAATACCTGCTTGTCGAAATATTGTTTACCCTTATCCAGAACGACAATATCTTTGTATAGCGGTATTCTGCACTGAGATTCAGATTCACATGTGTTGGAAAATCTGTAATATCCGGCTGAAGTGTTGACCAGCCTGTCGAACTTTGTCTGACCAGAAAATGTCTTTTGCCCTGCATAGATATTTCAGCTCCGGCAATTATTTTATCGCGGAGATTGTATGTTAGTCCTATGTTTCCGTCCCATTTTGGTTTACCCCATGGATATTTGTTAAAATCCAGAGTATATGAATAATAATTACCGGAGGTAAACAATTTAATTCTTTCTGAAATCATTCCACTCAATTCACCGTGAAGATTAAGTATTTCAGCAACATCGGGCATTGGAACAAAATAGTTTCCCCTTTCAATATGGCCGAGGGTATCATGATGTGCTATATTTGCAAAAAGAAGCAGGTCGTTCACATGCGAATATGAAACCGAAAGCAGGTAGTTTCCCCCAAAACCACTGTTGCCCTTCAAACCAGCTGTAATTCCAATTGAATGGTCAGTATTTGGGACCCTGAACAAAGTGTCAGGTACAAGATAAGGATTCTGATCAAACACATGGACAGGATTGTTGTTTTCAAGGTTTCCGCTAAGTTCTGCAAAGAAATTCAGGTAACCTGGAACAATAGTGAAACCAAAATCTATGTCAGGATAAAAATAAAACTTGGCTGAGCTTTCAATGTTTCTGGCAAGGGCGAACTTCAATCCTAGGTTAAAATTCCACTGATCTGTGGTTCTTCTTATAAATGGGTTTGTACAAAACACATACTTTGGCTTAAGGTTAAAAGTGTCGGCAAGGTTATAATTATCAAATTTAACATTTGCCCCAACGTAGAAACGCTGAACAGATTTGGCCATTTCACCGGTAAAAGCCACATGGTTGTATGTCCTCAATTTTGAATAATTAAAATAGTCATACGAAAGGCTGAAGTCGTAGGATAATTCAGTGGAATCAAGGTTAAGGGATGAAAAAGAAGCTTTTGCCCCAACGTCGTAGAACCTTGTTTTTATATCCTTTTTTGGAGCTAAATATAGGTATGCAGGGTCATCGGTCTTATATCCATAGGCATATCTGTTTTTCTGTAAGTAGTCAACTGAAATGCCTAGAATACTGCTTTTGAAAAATTTCTTTCCGAATAAACTTGCCTCGTTATCCATAAAGCCTGCAAAAACTTTTTCAGGAACATATTTGAGAGGCAGTTTCCCGTTTGATGAAAAATGTCTGGCATAAAGGCCTATAGCCCCTTTCTTTGATCTGTGATTTGTAATACTCAGCTCTGCAAGAGGTGTTGAATAGTTCCCAAATCCTAATTTAACATATCCTTTGTACAATTTAGGCAAGGGATCTGAAAGAAGGGATGCCGGTTTTATTGTGCTTATACTGAATTCAGGTGAAAATGGTTGAGAAACAACTTTGTAGCTGAATTGAGGCCTGATCTTTACAGAGTCGTTTATTTCCGGTAAAAAGCTTTTTTTCTTAAAATCTGCAAGAGAAGGTTTATAAGGATTATAAAGAGTAATCTCCCTTTTCAGGTCGTTTTCGGTTTTCTTTACCTGGGGATGAGCCGCCTGGAATAATACTCCTGCAAATACTGTGATTAATATGATATTTTTCATGGTGTTTGCCTGATTTCTGATTCTGTTTTTTTCATTGATTGATCCCTGTCACAACTGATTACAATTAAAAGCATTATTTCCCGCTATCAAGCTTAGCCAGTTTAGAATTTACCTCATCAACAATACCGTCATTTTTTATTGTGTAGTATTCTTTTAAGCTCTGAAGGGTTGCACGTGCCTGCAATACATCTCCTTTTTTTACACTGATGTCGGCCAGAAGAAGAAACATTCTTGCCATCCAGTATTGATGGGGTGAATTCTGGTCAATAAACTGGGTAACTACCTTTTCTGATTCATCGGTGTTGCCTTTGGCAAATAATATCTCTGCAACCCTGTATTTCGATTCAGCCCCTTCAACACTAATGATCTCGTTTGCAACTTTTCTGAAATCAGTCAGGGCTTCATCGAACTGATTAAGGCTGTAATATGCCTTGGCATTTATAAACAGAGCTTCACGGGTAAGTTCTTCAGGCATATTGGGCTCATTTTTTATTTTTGCTGCAGTTTTTATGCTTTTCTGAGCGTCTCCATCCTGATATGCTGATCGCAGTTCGCCCCTTAGTGCCAAAATCTTTATATCGGATGTTGAGGCTATATTTTCCAGTCTTTCATACAGTTCAAATGATTCACCATATTCCTCCTTATCAAACAAAATTGATGAGGCAGCAATTAAAGCCTGTTCAAGAAACTGATTATTAGGAACTTTTAGAACCTCTTTATACAATTTAAGGGCTTCTTCCCTGTTACCTTCTTTTGAATTCATACACTCTGCCAGATAAAACTGGGCATTGAGACGAAAACTTCCGTAAGAGAATTCTTTGAGATAGTTCCGGAAAACATCAGATGCCCTATCACACTTTCCCGACATATATAGATTTTCTCCTGAAGTATATAGAAGCGAGTCTTTCTCAGCAGCATTTACATCTCCATATCCTATGGATCTTACATAAGAAAAGTAGCTTTCCACATCGTTCATATCCATATATGCATTCCTAAGTCCTGTCAATGCATATCGTGCTTCTGGAGTAGATTTATAGTTTTCAATAACCTTTTTGAACTGGGCTACAGACTTTTCATTTTCACCCTGATTGAAATAGAGCAGGCCAAGCTGTATAATTGCCCTGGGAACTAAAGGGCTTGACTGATAATTTGCAATCACATTTATGAAATCGGCTTCTCCCCTCCTGTAGTCTTCAAGGACCAGATATGCACGTCCTCTCTCAAAAATGGCCCCCGGAACATAGGATGAAGCCGGATATCTGCTGACAAGTGAGGTTAGAATATCAACCTTCCCTTTCTGGTTATTGCTTAATCCAAGACAGAATCCTTTTTGGTACATGGCGTAATCAGCTTCTGATTTGCCTGATTCGATGACCTTATCATAATAGCTTATTGCCTGCGGGTAACTGGTTGTGATAAAATAACAATCAGCTATACGAGTCCTTGTATCGGTAAGAATATCATTCTTCATTATCGCAGCTGATGACTCAAAGCTCTTAAAGTGAACTAGTGCCGCCGAGTAATCCTGAAGGTTGAAAAGAGTGTAGGCCAGATTATATCGTGCAAGTGAATATTCTGATAGTCGTGAAGCTCCTGGTATTCCCAGAAATCTCTCATAATCCTCTCTGGCCTCTGCAAACCTTCCTAACCTGTACAGAGCTTCAGCTCGCCAATATATTGCTCTGGCCATCAAATCTTTGTTGTACTTCTCATATCTGAGAGATTTATTGAACATGTCAATTGATTGTTCAATTTCCAGGTTTTTTATCAGTTCAAGACCCCTGAAAAAAGCTACACGTTGGTATGCCTCCTCAAGCCTTCTGTCTTTGTTACCGATTTTATCAAGTGCAGTAATGGCAGCCTTATAATTTTTTATCTCTGCAAATGTTGCGACAAGATAATTGTAGACCTCTTCAATTTTATCTGAACCAGGATAAAGATCAATGTATTCCTGGAATGCAGCTATTGCTTCTCCGAAAGGTGATGAGGAGATCTCATAAGTCAGTTTCGCATAATTAAATAACGCATCTTCTTTGAGTTTGTCATCAAAATCCATTTTGGATGCCTGCCCGAATGCAAACTGAGCTCTTTTCTTATCACTTTTCTTCAGATAGCAGTCTCCAAGAACATACCAGATGTTTTGGCTCAGGGGATCAGATTTGGCAGAGGTTTCAGATAAAATTTTAATAGCTTTATCATAATCGCCTGTCTTATAATAGCAGTAGCCAAGCTGGTATTTGTCCTCTCTCTCCAGATTCTTGGCTTTTGCTGAATATTGTTCCAGGTATTTCAGAGCTAATGTATAATTACCCTTTTTGTAGTTGGCATCACCGAGAAACCTGTATAATTCAACTGCACGATCAGGCGGGGCTGATTTAAGAAGATCGGGGCCAATCCGAAGAATCTCATCATAATTTTTATTCAGATAAAGGATCTGAATTATATAAAACGGCACAATCGGGCCGAAGGTCTCATCATTCTTCAACCTGGTAAATCCCTCAAGTGCTGTTTCATACATTTTCTGTTCATAGGCTATCTGGGAATAATAATAAATTGCAGGAGGAGTGTATTCTGTGTCAATATCCTTGATCTCAGCAAACATCATCTGGGCTTTTGCTTTATCCCCTTTGATATATAATGAATAACCATATCTGAAGGAATATTCCGGTATTTGTTCGGGTTTAAGTTCCTGTCTGTTTACAGATTCATAATATGATGCAGATTTCCTGTAATTCCTGCTCTGATAGAAATAGTCTCCAAGCGATAACTTTGCTTCATTAATTTTAGGGCTTTCAGGATGTTCTGACAAGTACATAAGCATCCTGTATTCAGCATCAGGATTGAATAACCTGAGAGCAGACAGGGCGGCGTAGTATTTCGCCTCATCAACAAGTATTTTATTTGCCGGATTGCTTTTTTTAACGTATGAATCCAGTATCCTTATTGCTCCAGCATATTTTTCCTTGGTATAAAGGTCCATCCCTCTGTTGAACTCTGATCCTATTTCAATCCCTGAAAAAGACGACTGGGCATTTGAAAGAAAATCAGCAGCAAGTAATAAGCTTACTATTATAAGGATTTGTTTTCTGTTCATAACTTGTAATTTTTGGCCTCATCATAAATCGTGGTAAACAAACTTCCATAAAGTGTTCTCTGACCAACACATTTATAATGAGCCATTAAAACTAATACTTTATTTCTCAGATACATGTAAAATTACTATTATAAAACGCCACCTTATAACCTTTATTACTGATTTTATTAACATATAAATGTTAGTTATCAATTCTTTCTTTATTTTGCGTTGCAAATCATTAAAATATGGAGGAACAACAACCGCTTGAAAAAATCATTGAGCTTAAAGACTGCAATATCTGGCAACAGGAAAACCTGGTATTGACAAATGCCAGTTTAAGCGTGTGCAAAGGTGAATATCTTTATCTTGTCGGGAAAGTGGGAAGCGGTAAAACCAGTCTTATCAAAACGCTTAATGCGCAACTGCCCCTTAAAGAGGGAACAGGTTATGTTGCAGGATTCAACCTGTCAACAATCAAACCCAGGGAAATACCATACCTTAGAAGAAAAATAGGCATCGTTTTCCAGGATTTTCAACTTCTGATCGACAGATCTGTTCATGAGAATCTTGAATTTGTACTGAAAGCAACCGGATGGAAAGATAAGAACCTCATTGAGGAGAGAATAGAACAGGTTTTGGGCAAAGTTGGCCTTGAACTTAAAGGTTACAAAATGCCGCATCAATTATCGGGAGGTGAACAGCAAAGAGTTGTCATAGGCCGGGCTCTTTTAAACGACCCCGATATTATCCTGGCAGATGAACCTACAGGCAACCTTGATCCTGAAACGTCGGAGGGAATAATAAAACTTCTCAGGGAAATCAGCAGTACCGGAAGAGCAGTAATTGTTGCTACACATAATTACACAATTCTCAAGAAGTTTCCTGCAAGAACTATCAGATGTGAAAATGGGAAGATGTATGAGGTAAAGGATGATGAGGAAATTGAACTGGATCAGCTTTGAAAAATCATTTTAAAAGGCACAAGACAAAAGAGATAATGCTTATTATGGTTTCCAACGAAATTGCATTTGTAATCAGGAAGATGCCTCCTTTAATGTAAATTCAAATAATTCACGCCATTCACGACATGCAGGGTTATCCAGAAGTGTAGTATTGTGCCAGATACTTACAAAAATCCCGCCTGTAAATTTCACTGTCCGTATTATGTCTTTAATTATAATCCTTGATAAGGGAGCACTTATGTTTTTGTACTTTAGGAATGTAAGGTCCATTATCTGGAAAGGGATTATTATAAGATCCGTAGCTTTCTCATCAAATAGATCATAGAATTTAAAGGGTCTGGTTATACCTGCTCTGAAACCTGGTTCATCAAAATATCCCATCGAATAATCTTCAGATATTCCTTCAGCATTAAGGTTCTTGTACGAATCGGGCATCGATATCCTCAAAAAATGGAATCTGCTGCACTGAATTTTCTTCCCTGTGATATTTTCAAGCCTTTTAAGTTCCCGGGTAAGAGATCTGTGTTCCACCGATGCTTTAAATGAGGGATGAATCCCGATTCTGGCTTTTCCTTCAACTGATATTATAAGATTCCTGTACTGTTCGTTCTTCCATGACGGATTCCTGTCATAATCAGATTGATTACCAACCGGAAAGAAAAATATGCTTTCTGAATTACTTGAAGCAATACAATCTGATATATAATCAAATACTTCGTAAGGATCCCTTTCTCCTCCTGTCAGGCATCCCAGACGATGCGAAGCCTGGCCGGTTTTAGCAGTCAGATCGTGTAACAATCCGCCAATATTTTCGATAAGTCTTCTTCCCACATAAGCAAACGGTTCATCCACATCAATAGTTACAACTGCCTGAAATTCATTCCTTTTGAAAGCCAGTGTATTGTATTTTCGCAGCAGGGCCTTTGCAAGCTCCCGGGCCCAAAATTCAATAACCGGAATTTTAATAAATCCATTTTTGAAGGCTATTGAATTTTCAACCTTGTATCTTCCGTATTCATCGCATTTAAAATCAAGATATTCTTCGTAACGGGTAACCAGAAAGAACGAAGCTGAAAAAATATCAAAAGGGACATCTGAATCTGCTGCAGCTTTGAAAAAAACCGGCAATCCGTTCCAGTAAGAAGGAGTAATTTCCTGATTATTAACACCAGTCTCAGACAGCAATCCTGCCGGAATGATTTTACATGACCCTTTTACCTCCTCTTTTGAATAATTGATGACAGGAAATTTCCCCAGCCTCCTCCGATCGTTTATTATCTCAAAAGAAAGGCCAAGTATATCCTTCAGTATAATTTCCGCAATATATTCAAGTCTCGGAGAATGTTGATCTGTGTATATTTTTACGTGTCTGGAGTCCATATACACAAATGTAGAAAAATATAACTGGGGTTAGGTACTTAAATCTACTATCTTTTCATATAATCATCATAAAGAACCTGAAGATATGCCTTGCCGAATTTACCAGTTCTTCCCGGGTCATTTCCTTCTTCCAAAACAGACCGGCCAAGCTGGTGATCATATATATAAGCTGAAGTGTCGGTAAGAAACGCGAAGCCTTCCTTGAAAGTATAAAAAGCAAATGAATTGGATCCGTCAGAAAGCAGGTCTTTTCCGAAATAAAAGTCGCCTTTGATATCCAGCTGATTAAGCAAAGTTTCAGGAATATCAACCTGGCTCCCGAACTTTTCAATTCTTTTACCGCCGCATGTTAACGCTCCACCAATCCACAGCATGGGTATCTTGAAAATATCCCTGGAATAGACAAGTTCTTCAAGTGAGTTTCTACGGCAATGATCAGCTACCAGTATTACCAGAGTACTTTTCCACCAGTTTTGAGTTTTAGCCCAGCGAATGAATTCACCGAGAGTTTTATCTGTATAGTAAACTGAATTTTTAAACCTTGTAAGATTATCGTTACCCTCAAATACCGGTTTCATAGGTACTTCAAAAGGTTCATGGCTCGATAAGGTAAGTGCAACTCTGAAAAAAGGCTCACGAATTGTTTTCATGGAATCTTTAAGCGCTTCAAAAAATATGTGATCATGAACACCCCATTTTGAGTTGTAATCAGAGCGCCTGAAATTCTCCATTGTAATGACTTCATGAAATCCCGAACTTATTACAAATGAATTGAAATCAGCGAATCTGATATCACCTCCATACCAGAAAGAGCTATTGTAATTCAATCCGTTGAAAACTTTTACTATACTTTTAAGTGATTGAGTTTTTTTTGCCTCTTTAATTATTGAAACGGCAGGCTGAGCCGGGTACCCATTCAGAATTGCCGGCAGGGCTTTGTCAGTTCGGTTGCCTGAGGCGTAGAAATTTGTAAAAACAAGACCCTCATCAATCAGTTTATTAAGATTTGGTGTCGTATTAGGATCTCCTCCAAGAGGACCTATAAGAGCATTCCCAAAACTTTCCAGTATGATAATTAAAACATTAGGTCTACTGTTATTCAGCACCTTTTCAG
Organism: uncultured Rikenellaceae bacterium; assembly: GCA_964514725.1. Classification (GTDB taxonomy): domain Bacteria; phylum Bacteroidota; class Bacteroidia; order Bacteroidales; family VadinHA17; genus LD21. Next base: position 119,241 of record CAZEUL010000002.1, on the reverse strand, counting down.
TAATTCCGGTTTTAATTGTAAGTGAATCTGTAAGCTGCTTCGCTTCTTTAATATCGCTGAACATGTAAGGGTTTATGTCAGGTCTACGGTTGGCAAATGAGCTGCCGACATTCCAAACGACATTAACCGATGCATGATTAGCGAACATTCTGTCACTGAAATAAACACTTCCGGCATAAATCGGTGCTACTCCGAAGCCTCCCCTTATTGGTATAATAAGAAATCCGCACAAAATCATAAAAAAAATTGTGACCGGAATTTTGTGGCTGGACACTATTGACTCAGGAAAAAATCTGTTTACGCACTTTTCATAAAGGATGACAAAAATCATTGTTAACAGAATAACAATAAGGGACAAATAAAGAATTTGAAAAGTCGTTACAGAAGCTGCTGCTTCCCTTGGTGTTTTAAGGTAGATAAACGGAGTATAATCCATCCTGAAGCCCCAGTATGTGTATAAGACTGAATCAGTGACTATTATGACAGCTGAAATTAAAAGGATCAGCCAGGTATAGAATTTAATAAATTTGCTGTACCAGCGTCCTTTTATCCAGATGAAAAAAAGTGAGGCAAGCAAAGGTATGATAAGAATATATGCTGTTGTTGAAATATCAAGCTTTAAGCCATGTGTAAAAGTGCCTGCAATATTATTCAATCCAGTCTGAAGTGCTTCCCTGTAATGAGTTATAAGGAAATAGCTCCTGGCAAAAATGAAAAATATGAACCAGAAGACAACATAAGCTATTAGGGCCTTAAGAAACTTCGTCATTTTTTACAACAGTTTTTCTGAATTCGTCAGCTTCTTTTGTATTAAAATAAAATAGAATTAATGAACCGGTTATAATCACTATCCCTGCGATTGTAAGCAATTCGGGTTTCTCTCCGGGAACAATAAACCAGCTAAGCATCGCTCCGACAACCGGTATAATAAACTTAATAAGATTCAGCTCCGACACTTTTGTTCCGGGACGCTGCAACAGTTTAAACCATAAAGAGAATGCAAAGGCCGACATAAAGCTTAACCATAGGAGGTCGAGCCAGTATAGCAGTGGCTTAGGTTCCAGTATGACAGATTCTACAGGCAGAGATATCAGAAAAAGTACCAGTCCGCCAATACCAAGTGAAAAAGAACTTAAGACCAGCGGATTCATACCCTTGCTTTTAAGAGAGACAAAAACATTACTTAAAGAGGTAGCAATATTAGCTGTTAAAATCATTATTACCCCTATGAATTCTATAGCAGATCCTATTTTAAAAGCCTGCCTTCCTGCACTTATAATCACTACACCAGAAATCCCTAAAATAATGGTTATGATTTTTTGTCTTGTAAGTTTTTCTTGATCATTCATCATTGATGCAACCAGTGCGGTCACAAGCGGTTGAGAACCAACTATTACTGCCCCGAGGGCTCCGGGCACAAGATTCATTCCCAGATAAAAAAGAGAATAATTGATAAGGGTTTGAAGCGTCATAATTGAAATTGCCAGCTTCAGGTTATCCCTTATCATTTTAAAATAAACAGCTGGTTTAACTGTAAACGGAAGGATCATTAATCCGGAGATCATGAAACGAATTCCTGCAAAATGAAGGGGTGTGTCGTATTGCAGGCCAATCTTTATACCTGCATATGCTGTAGACCATAACAGACAAGCCACAACAGCCCAGAAAATAGTGTTTCCTTTTCCGTTCAACTTTGAAAATTCAGGCCGTAAATATCAGAAAAAAAAACATTTTATTACATAGATTTGTCATCAAGTAACACTCTTAAAAATGACAGTAGCTGAATATATTGCAAACCAATTATATAAGAAAGGAATAAGGCAGGTATTCGGAGTACCCGGAGGATCATCAATACCTTATATTGAAGCTTTAAATGCATCAGGGATTGAGTTCATACTTACAGGAAATGAATCATCAGCAGGAATAATGGCTGCTGTAATTGGCAGATTGACGGGTATCCCTGGTGTTTGCCATTCAACTTTCGGCCCTGGTGCAACAAACCTGACCACCGGTGCAGGGGCAGCTTTGCTCGACAGATGCCCTGTCATACTTCTCACCTGTGAGATGGATGACAGGATGCTTTACAGAACCACGCAAATGAACATTAATCACCAGAAGCTTTTTGAACCGCTTGTAAAAGCGACCTTCCGACTCACACCTGACAATACTTCAGAAGTGCTAGAAAGGACTTTTGAACTATGCGCCAAGGAATATCCTGGACCCGTTCACATAGGACTTCCGTCAGATCTCGCTCAAAAGGAGATCCACCTAAAAGGAGAAAGTGAAAAGTTTCTGCAAAAAAAAACATACAGGAAAGATATTGAAAAGATCGCTTCTGTTCTTTCAAATGCAGGAAATCCTGTCATTGCAGCAGGTCTGACTGCAGCCAGGTTTCGACTTAAGGATAAATTGCTTAATTTTCTGGAATCACATGCAATGCCGGTTGTTATTACACCTATGGCAAAAGGATTATTGCCGGAAGATAATCAATGTTATGCAGGGGTTCTTTTTCATGCCATGAGCGACAGCCTGCAAAAGATTATTTCAAAATCTGATCTTATAATCGGTTTAGGATACGATCCTGTGGAATTCAATTATGAATCATGGATGCCCGATGTCCCGCTTCTGCACTTTGACACCAGGGAAACTGATATGCCCGGATCAATAAGAAATATTCAGGTATCAGATCATCCCGAAGTCTGGTTCAAAATTCTTAATGAAAACTTGCAGGTAAAGTCGTTTATGCCATCATTTAAGGAATTAAGCTGTGTCAAAAATGAGATAAAATCAGCTTTTAAAAGATTTGAACATCATTTCGGACCAGTTTCTGCCCTAAAAACACTCATGGATGAATTGCCTGATGATATTATGGTTACCGCAGATGTGGGTTCACATCTTCATCTTATCGGACAATACTGGTGCACAAAAGGTAAGAGTAACCTTATTATGACAAATGGATGGTCTGGTATGGGTTTCGGACTTCCCGCAGCTCTGGCGGCATCAATATCGGGAAGAAATTCACGGGCAGTCTGCATTACAGGTGATGGTGGATTCTTAATGTCTGCGGGAGAGATAATTACTGCAAGAAGATACAATCTACCCGTTATCGTAGTGGTGCTTTCCGACAAAGAACTTAATTTAATCAAACTTAAAAAATCATGGCAAAATCTTGGACCTTCTGGCACTATTCTTTATACTGATGATCTCTTTGGCACTGACACCTTCCTGGGAATAAAAGTACTCACTGCGGAATCACATAAATCCATGAAAATGGCATTGAAGACTGCCCTTCAACTTAATGAACCTGTGATAATTAATGCCAGAATTGATCCGGAGGATTACAAATGGCTTATTGTTAAAAGATAAGCTATCCTTTCTTTTCCTTTTTTGGTTTTATCTCCTTTTTTTCCTTCTTTTCCTTTACCACCCTGGTAGTTTTTGGCTCTTTCTTTTCCTTGGCAACACTTTTTTCTTTGGCTTCCGGGACTGATTTTGCAGCTTTGGGTTCCTTTATCTGCTTTGACTCTTTTGCTTCCTTCTCGGCTTTAGGCTCCTTAACAGCTTTAGCTTCAGGTATTTTGACAATCTCTTTTACTTCAACTTGTTCCTTAACTTCAGGGATTGCTTTCTTTTCCTTCAACGGCTTTTTATCCTTAAGTTCCTTTTCAACTGCCGGTTTGACCAGTTTTAATTCAGGTTTATCAGCTTTTTTTCTGCGACGTCGCACTCCGTAAGTACCAAGAATTATTTTACCTCTTCTTGTTTTTTTGTCACCTTTTCCCATTGCTGTAGGTTTATTGATTAATCTCTCGTCTTTTTAAAAACGACAAAGTTAATAATAATCTTCACTTTTATTAATATTTTTAAGTTTCATTCAACAAAATGATGCCAGATTGCTGACTGATTTTAACATTAAATGATTTTAATTCAATTAAATAATATACTGATGAGAAGGAGTGAAAAGGAAGTCGCAGGAATTGAAAAGATTGAAGAAATAATTATGGCTTCTGATGTTTGCAGAATTGCAATTGCAAATAATAACCTGCCTTATATTGTGACAATGAATTTCGGATACAAAAACATCAACGGAGGTAAAATCTATTTTCATTGTTCACGTGAAGGACATAAACTTGAAATGATAAGAAAAAACAACTATGTCTGCTTTGAATTTGACACAGCACACAGACTCATAACAGGGACTAAAGGTTGTGATTATACCATGTGTTACAGGTCAGTTGTAGGTTGGGGATTTGTTTCTATTATCTCGGATGATAAGGAGAAAAAAGAAGGATTGGATTCAATAATGGAACACTATACAGGAAGAAATGATTTCTGCTATCGGCTTCATGATTTCGAGCGGACGATAGTTTTACGACTGGACATCGCTGAAATGACCGGGAAAAGCTCTGGCTATTAGTGAGATTATTATCATTTCCCCTGGGCGGCCAGCCATTTAATTGTTTTTTGCACGCCCGATCTGAAAGTAGTGATATGGTATCCCAATTCCTTTATTGCCTTGTCACTTGAGACAGGTGCGTCATGAATATATTTATCAATCCAATTTGATGTTATCAGAGGGGCGATTTTTAAGGCTGGTGAAATGAATTCTATTAGTAATGCTGCTGCTTTCATGGGGGCCCTGGGAAAATGGATCATGATCCTTTTTTTCCCTGACACTTCTCCCAGTATATCAAAAAGTTCATTGAATGAAAGGTTTTCTCCTCCGAGAATATAGCGATGCCCGGGGATGCCCTTGGACGCTGCAAGAATATGTCCATTAACAACATCATCTATAAAAACATAATTGCCAATTGCCTTTCCGTCTGATGGAATAATTCTCCAGGTTCCATTAAGGTATCCTTTGATAATTTTCGTCATTGAGTTGCCTTTAGTAAGTATTCCCGGGCCATACAGACGTGAAGGGTTAACAACGATGACTTCAATACCTTTTTGACAGTATTCAAACGCCCTTTTCTCTGCTTCAGCCTTGGTTTTTTCGTAAACGGTAAAATGATTATTTCTGCTTTCTGATGATTCATCCAGAATTTTTCCATTCTCAGAATAACCAAGTGTTCCACAGGTGGATGTAAGTATAAATCTTTTAATGCCGCATCTTAGAGCGTTCTCAAGGATGTTTATCGTACCTTTTACATTGGAAATATACGGCAAGGCCGGATCTTCTGACCATGTATCAGTAAAGGCTGCAAGATGGAACACCATATCACATCCGGTCATTCCAACAAGTAATGATTCATTATCAAATATATCACCCTTAATTATTCGAACCTTAGATTTATCAAACCAGGTTGTTTTCAAAGGATTCCTCAATAGAACTGCTACATTGTGATTCTCAGCTATGAGTCTTTCAGTTAATCTGCCTCCTATAAAGCCACCTCCACCGGTAAGGAATATTTTCATTTTACAATTTGCTGATTAGTGCGAACAATTTTAGCTATAATCCGTTATTATCTCACATAATAAGATCAGTAATTTTTTTTTATATTTCAGAAGAATATCTACAGCAGTATTTATATTCTAAAAAGCAGTTAAAATACAATATATTATGATGTTTTATTTTTTGTTGTCAAAAATAAGTGTGACCTTTGTTCCAGATTAATTACTTTAATATTTGAATTATGAACATTTATGTAGGAAGTCTTCATTTTAAAATGAATGAAGCAGAATTAAAAGAAATCTTTGAAGAGTATGGCGAGGTAACATCCGCAAAAATTATCATTGACAAATACTCAGGCAAAAGTAAAGGGTTTGGTTTCGTTGAGATGCCCAATGAGGCTGAAGCAAAAAAAGCTATTGAAGAGCTAAACGGTGCTGAAGTTCAGGGCAGAAAAATAATTGTTAACGAATCTATTGAAAGAAGTGACAGAAGAAGCAATTTCAGAGGTGGAGATAATGACCGCAGAGGCGGTGGTGGTGGAAGAAGGGATAATTACAGATAAGAAACAAAAATCCAAAACTATGAAAGGCACTGTTAAATGGTATGACAGGGTTAAAGGTTACGGGTTCCTTCAGACAGAGGATCAGAAAGATATTTTCGTCCACAGGTCAGGGCTGGAAATACCGCAGACCGAACTTGAGACCGGACAGGCTGTAGAGTTTGAGATTGAAATGAGAGAAAAAGGGCCTGTCGCTATAAAGGTTAAAAAGGTGAACTGAGTTTTAACTTTATCCATAACAAAAAGAGGCCGTGTTCTGCGGCCTCTTTTTGTTTTTACGCGTGGTATTTAATAAAATACTTTTACCGTTCAGAAATAAATCAAAAATCCTTTCAATCAGGAAGTGCCTAAACAAGCTTCCATGGGTTTCGATATTCGTAATGAAGTCGTTTTGTTGCTTCCCCATCTGTGTCGTCAACAAATGTCTCGGTTTCAGGGTTCCATTTTATTGTTCTCTTAAGGTCGCAGGCAATATTTCCTAGTGTACAAACTGTGCAACTGCTGTGACCGATTTCAACCGGAACAACGGGGTCCTGATGCATTCTGACTGCTTCTATGAAGTTTACCTGATGAGGTATTCTGGTTTCATAGGGACCAGAGTCAGATGAGGAAGTGGAAGCCGGAGGATTGAATTTCGGATCTGATGCATTGAAATATCCCCGGGCTACCTCTATCCATCCATTTTCACCCCAGAATTTCACACCCTTAGTAAGCTTATCATCAAAAGGCTCTGATGTCATAATAACTCCATTGGCATATTTCCAAGTTATGAACTCTGTGCCGTCACCAATAGGTGATATTTCAACCGGACCGTTTTTATCCATTCCAAGCCCCCATTGGGCTATATCAAACATATGTGCACCCCAGTCGGTGGTGAAACCGCCACCCATCTCTTTATACCAGCGCCATGCACCCCAAATTTCCTCATCCTTTTCAGGATTAAGAGAGATCGGAGGATTAAGCTGATTGTTAAAATGTATTTTTGCAGTGAGAGGGCCTATCCACCTGTCCCAGTTGAGATCTTCTGGTAATGGTTCCTCAGGAAGATCATACGGTTTAGGAGGAGCACCAACATAAGCATTCACTTTTGAAATTTTCCCAAGGGCCCCGGTCTGGACCAATTTAACAGCATGCTGGAAACCAGGATCAGAACGCTGCTGGCTTCCGATACCAAGAATTCGGTCATTGGCACGTACAACTTTCTTGAGCTCCTGCCCCTCTTTTATGGTGAATGTCATCGGTTTTTCAAGATATACATCCTTTCCTGCTTTGCAGGCAGCTATTGCAATCATGGCATGACTGTGATCCGGAACAGCAATTATTACAGCATTAATATCCTGGCGTGCAAGCAGATCTTCATATTTTTCATAAGTTTCGACCTTTACTGTTTTGCCGGATTTTGAATAAAAGGCATTCACCCTGTTCTCAAACCGCTTGCGTTTTATCCCATATACATCGCAGCCGGCAAGAACTTTAACTCCGGGTATCTGAATAAACCCGTTCAACAGAAACATCGACTGACGTCCCATGCCGATGAATCCAAGCTTTATATCTGTATCGGGTTTACTCTTGCACGATGTCGTAATACTGGGAACTACAACCATACCTGCCATTCCGAAAGCTGCGGAGCCAAGGAATCTGCGCCTGGTCCATGTATTCTTTTTATCTTTCATACTTTTTTATTTTAGGTTTAGGTTTATTTTTTAAGTTGATATAATTTCACTTAAAAACAGGATCTTCAAATGCTATATAAAAATAATTTATTTTATTAAAATCTGTAAGAGTTTTTTTCAGAATCTTCCAAATACTGAATATTTTGTCGTATTGCAATAAATGGATGAATAAAGTAACAGTCCTTTAATATTTGTCTCCATCCTTCGCTCAAGATGAAGGACAGCCTGACCCTTTCCAAGGTTCAGAAACCTTCCTATTCGTGCCGATGCAGGAATCGCTTTGATTCTCTGCTCCCCCCCTTTAATCTCAAGATTATAAAATTCCCTGAGAACCTGAAACAACGATCTGTCTTCAAACTGACGTGATGTTATCCTAGGCAGGTTCAAATTGGTGATGTAACTTATATCATAAAAAATCGGTGAATCGTCGAGGAGACGAAGTCTTTCCATATAAACACATCCGGATTCCACTTCAACTTCAGACAACGGGAACATAAAATTATCGGGCCATGGCATAATTACTGGCTTAACTATTATTTTGGTCCTAAGATTCCTGTCCCCTACAGCAGAAGTAGTGCCGGAAACAGAAAGAATGCCAATATCCCTGGGAAGCCTGCGGACTATGCTTCCTTTTCCCTGGTATTTTCTTATATAACCATCATTCTCGAGCTTTCCCAGTGATTGACGTACTGTAGGACGGGTCATTCCATATAATTGACATAACTCATTTTCTGATGGAAGAAGATCCCCCTCTTTATAGATACCCTCAGTAATATGCTTCCTGAGAATCTCATAAAGCTTCCTGTATTGAGGAATCTTTCCCGAGAATGTCATGGCACAATTATTTTGGTAAATATAATTAATTTTACTTGTTAATACAAGTTCTATTAATTAATTTTGTATCCACTGTTAATTAATAAGATCTGTTGATAAATTGTAAAGAATTTCTATACTTATTGTAACAAGCTAAAGTAAATTAGCAAAATACAAACCGAAAATTTAACATTAACATAAAAAACATAACAAGCACTTGAAATGGCTATACCGGTAATAATGCCAAAACAGGGTCAGTCTGTTGAAACCTGCATAATTACAAAGTGGTTCAAAAACAAAGGAGACTCAGTAAAAACAGGCGATATCCTGTTCTCCTATGAAACTGACAAAGCATCATTTGACCTGGAATCTCCATCTGACGGAACAATACTCGAGATTTATCATGGCGACGGAGCCGAGGTTCCTGTCCTTTCAAACGTGGCTCTTATAGGGGCACCAGGAGAAACTCCCGGATCAATCAAGCCAGTGACAGTTCCCGAATCAACGGAGAACATAAGAGAACAGACCGGCCTGGTAAAGGAGAAATCAGGTCATCCATCGATCTCTTTCAGACTCGAGCATTTGCCTGATCATACAAAAATTAGAATCTCACCCAGGGCCAGACGCCTTGCGGCAGACAGACAGATAGATTTAAGCAAAATTACTGGATCGGGACCAAACGGACGAATAATTTTCAGCGATATTGAAAAACTTTTGTCAGCCGCTGAACAAACTGGAAAGATCACGACTGAAGAATACAATGATCAGCCACTCTCCAATGTCCGGAAACTGATTGCCAAAGCTATGCACAGTTCACTCCAGAATTCTGCCCAGCTTACTCATCACATGAGCGCTGATGCTCGTCGAATATTGTTTGCCAGGAAACAAATCAAAGATCAGCTTCAAAAAGGAATCCACCAGAATGATATAACCCTGAACGATATGATCTGCTGGTGCACTATTAAAGCGCTTGCAAAATTTCCTGAAGCAAACAGCCATTTTCTTGATGACAGAATAAGAGTATTTAACAGGGTTCACCTGGGTATAGCAGTTGATACCCAGAGAGGTCTGCTGGTTCCTGCAGTGAAAGATGCTGATCTGTTAGACATAAATACTTTGTCGGTAAAACTTAAGAATGCAGCTGAAGCCTGCAAGTCAGGGAAAATAGATCCTGAACTCATAAAAAGCACTTCAGCCACTTTTACTGTTTCAAATCTCGGGAACTATGGTGTTGAAATGTTTACTCCTGTTATAAACATCCCGCAGACTGCCATCCTGGGTGTATGCACAATTATAAACAGACCAGCCGACATTGGTGACGGCATAATCGGATTTGTGCCGTTCATCGGGCTTTCACTCACCTATGATCACAGGGCCATAGATGGAGGACCCGCCACCTTGTTCCTGCGGGAAATAAAGAACCAGATTGAAAACTTTACCATATAAACAAAGACAAAAGACAAAAGGACAAAGACAAAAGGACAAAGACAAAAGGGAAGAGCATGAATCCATCCCAACCATTAAACCTGAACTTTGAACCTTGAACCTTGAACACTGAACACTGAACTCATAACAATAACAAATATGCCTAAAATACAAAACATTGATCCGAAAGAAGTTCGCAAGTCATCATTCATTGAATTCGGAAAAATACCAGTAAATCAGTACAACAAATCCATTGAAGAGGAAAAGGATAATTTCACAAAGGATGATTTTATAAGGATTTACCATGATATGGTCATAATCAGAGAATTTGAAACAATGCTCAATCTGATTAAAACAACAAACGAGTACAAAGGAATCTCCTATAATCATCCCGGGCCAGCACATCTTTCAATTGGACAGGAAGCTGCTGCAGTCGGAATGGCTTACAACCTTGATGTTGATGACTATATTTTCGGCTCTCACCGCAGCCATGGGGAGATATTGGCAAAAGGCCTTTCAGCCATACACAAGCTTAATGACGATACTCTGCTCAGAATAATGAAAAACTACTTTGACGGAAAAGCCCTTAAAGTAGTTGAAAATGGTTTTAGAGGGTCAGTCAGGGAACTGGCAAAACATTTTCTTTTATATGGTGCATTAGCTGAAATTTTTGCCCGTGAAAATGGTTTTAATAAAGGACTTGGCGGATCAATGCATGCTTTTTTCACACCATTCGGAATTTATCCGAACAATGCTATTGTTGGAGGATCTGGGGACATATCAGTAGGTGCAGCACTCTATAAAAAGATCAACAGAAAATCAGGTATAATAGTCTGTAACATTGGCGATGCTTCAATGGGATGCGGTCCGGTGTGGGAAGGAATCACCTTTGCAACTATGGACCAGTATAAAACCCTTTGGGATGGGGATTATAAAGGCGGTTTGCCGCTTATTTTCAATTTCATGAATAATCTTTATGGAATGGGTGGTCAGACCATGGGGGAAACTATGGGTTACGGGATCCTTGCCAGAGTTGGAGCAGGTGTAAATCCTGAAATGATGCATGCAGAGAGAGTTGATGGATACAACCCTCTTGCGGTCATTGATGCATTCAGACGTAAAAGGAAAATACTTGAGCAAAAATCAGGACCAGTCCTTCTGGACACCCTTACATATCGTATAAGCGGTCATTCTCCTTCCGATGCTTCTTCCTACAGATCGAAGGAGGAAATCGAAGCATGGCTGAAGGAAGATTCCATTATTGCATTCGGCAATTCTTTGATACAGGCAGGTATTGCAGGCACTGACCTTCTTGAACAGATTCGGATTGATGCTTCTGAACTTATCACCCATATTCTTAAGCTCAGCATCGACAGTGAAATTTCCCCGCATCTTGATCTTGACAACGATCCGGATGGGATAGGGAAAATGATGTTCTCGAATATGTCAGTTGATAAATTGGATGACAGAGAACCCGAGGTCCTAATACCCCTCAGTGAAAACCCGAGGATAAAATCAATAAGAACAAAAGAAAGATACTATAAAGACAAAAATGGAAATCCTGTTTCCAAAGCCAGGCTTTTTCAGCTGCGCGATGGAATATTTGAGGCAGTGATTGACCGTTTTTACAAAGACCCGACACTTGTGGCATGGGGAGAGGAAAACCGCGACTGGGGTGGTGCATTTGCAGTCTATCGTGGTTTGACCGAAGCTCTTCCTTACCATCGTCTGTTCAACTCTCCGATATCTGAAGGGGCAATAGTAGGCACGGCAATTGGTTATGGAATGTGTGGCGGAAGGGTTATTGCAGAGATAATGTATTGCGATTTCCTTGGCAGATCTGGAGATGAGGTCTTTAACCAGTTACCAAAATGGCAGGCGATGAGCGGGAACCTGATTAAGATGCCAGTTGTTGTGAGAGTCTCCGTAGGTTCAAAATATGGTGCTCAGCATTCACAGGACTGGTCTTCACTGGTAGCCCACATCCCCGGGCTGAAAGTTGTTTTCCCGGCAACTCCCTATGATGCAAAAGGTCTGATGAACAGTGCCCTACAGGGTACCGATCCGGTTATATTTTTTGAAAGTCAGAGAATTTACGACATCGGTGAAATGTTTCATGCCGGAGGCGTTCCTGAAGGATACTATGAAATCCCATTAGGCGAACCGGACATAAAAAAAGAAGGAAAAGACATAACAATTCTTTCAATAGGAGCCACTCTTTACACAGTTGTTAATGTTTCCGAAACTCTTTCCCGTGACTATGGTGTCAACGCTGAAATAATAGATGCACGGTCGCTTGTTCCTTTTAATTATGAACCCGTTATTGAATCGGTAAAAAAAACAGGCAAAATAGTGCTGGCAAGTGATGCCTCCTCAAGAGGCTCATTCCTCAAAGAAATGGCACACACATTAACTGAGCTCTGCTTCGACTATCTTGACGCTCCTCCTGTTGTGGTAGGTTCGCGAAACTGGATAACCCCTGCCTTTGAAATGGAGAAATATTTCTTCCCTCAACCCGATTGGATTATTGATGCTATACATGAAAAAATAATGCCCCTTAAAGGGCACAGGATTAAAAACGATATATCAGATAGTAAATCTATATTACTGAACAGAGGCGGGGTTTGATTCCTTTTTGATATCTTTGGGGCACAATTCTGATAATATGGAAAATGTCATCGAAAATATAAAGGGGAAAGAAGGGTTTATTATCGACATGGATGGTGTTATCTACCATGGCAACAAATTACTGCCGGGAGTGGTTGAATTTCTGAACTGGCTCGAAACAAACGGCAAAAGATATTTATTTCTAACAAATGCCAGCCAGAGGACTCCGAAGGAACTGCATGAGAAGCTTGACAGACTTGGCATGAGCGTTGATGAGGATCATTTTTACACAAGTGCTCTTGCAACAGCTGGTTTTCTGGCAAGCCAGAAACCTAAAGGTAGTGCATATATTATCGGTGATGCAGGTCTTATCCATGCTTTGTACAGTATAGGCTATACTACCAACAATATAAATCCCGATTATGTAGTGGTTGGTGATACAAGCAGCTACAATTTTGAAAAGATAGAAACAGCTGTTAATCTTGTCATAAATGGGGCAAAACTCATTGGAACAAATCCTGATATAAGTGGTCCCGTGGAAAAAGGGGTCTCACCCTCTGTAAAAGCATTGATAGCACCTATTGAAATAGCTTCAGGAAAGAAAGCATATTTTGTCGGGAAGCCTAATCCTCTTATGATGAGAATTGCACTCAAAAAACTTGGAGTCAAACGCGAAAATGCTGTAGTTATCGGCGATCGTATGGAGACAGATATAAGGAGCGGTCTGGAATCTGAGATTGACACTGTGCTTGTGTTAAGCGGTATCACAACCAGAAACGAAATAGACAATTTTCCATACAGCCCAAGGTATGTACTTAATGGAATAATTGACCTTATCCAGTAGTTTGGTTTATGAAAGACAGTAAAGATTTTAAAGAGGAACGCAAAGAAGTTGCCAGGTTTATGCGGCGTCTTTACCGTCAGAAACTGACTACAACATCGGGTGGAAATATAAGTCTCAGGATTTCCCAGGATATAATTCTGATTACGCCTTCAGCGACCGACAAAGGAAGAATGAGATGGAAAGAAGTCGGCATCATGAATATCGTAGGTGAAAACCTGACACCTGACCTGAAGCCTTCTATAGAATCAGAAATGCATCTTTCAATATACAGAAGGAAAAAAGACATTTTCGCAATTGTCCATGCCCATCCGGTCTTCGCATCATCATTCACAGCAATGAAGTCGGCAATAAGGACAGACCTTACAGCTGAAGCAAAAGCTATTTGTGGTAATCCCCGTTTTGTACCATACGCTCTTATGGGTACTAAGGAACTCGCAGTTCTGGCTGCTGACCTTATTGAAGAATCAGATATTCTGTTGCTTGAAAATCATGGCATCCTGGCAACAGGGGCCAATCTTCTTGAAGCATTTGATAAACTTGAAGTGCTTGAAAATGCCGCAATTATGACCCTCATTGTAGAAATGACCGGAAAAAAGAAACCATTGGGCAAGCTCAGAGTTAGGGAAATTGAAAAGTTTTTCAGATGATCAGGGGAGTTCTTTTTGATATGGACGGTGTACTTGTCGACTCTGAACCCTTTATCTGTAAAGCGGCCATTTTAATGTTCAAGGAATTGGGACATAATGTCTCTCCTGATGATTTTGTACCCTTTATCGGGATGGGTGAGAACAGATATATCGGAGGAGTAGCAGAAAAATATGAAATTAAGATCGATATCATAAAAGCTAAATCGAGGACTTACGAGATCTTTGGAAATATTGTCAAAGGCCAACTGTATCCATTGCCTGGTGCCAGGGAATTCATTGGAAAATGTTTGGACAGGAATCTCAGAATTGCGCTTGCAACAAGTGCCGATAAGGTTAAAATGGAAGTCAACCTGAAGGAAATAGGGCTGCCACCCGAAACGTTCAATTCAATTATTACTGGATTGGATGTAGAAAATAAAAAGCCTTTCCCGGATATTTATATTAAAGCAGCTGAAAGATTAGGATTGAAATCTCATGAATGCCTGGTAGTCGAAGATGCTGTAAGCGGAATTAAGGCTGGTAAAGCTGCCGGATGCAAATGTCTGGCAGTCGCTTCCACTTTTGAAGCATCTGCTCTTTCAGAAGCAGACTGGATTTGTAATTCCTTACAGGAAGCTCCCGATGAATCACTGGACTGGTAATAAGTTTCTCAAATCTTTAAAACCATAAATCATCAAATCATTTAACCTTCAAATCTTTTAAAGTATATGAAATACAGGAAACTTGGTAACTCTGATGTCGTCGTATCTGAAATTGCTTTTGGCGCCTGGGCTATTGGCGGATGGTTGTGGGGAGGGGCTGATTCAGAAGATGCCATCAGAGCAATAGAGACAGCTGTTGATAATGGTATGACGACCATTGACACAGCAGCTATTTATGGTTTTGGCCTTAGTGAGGAACTTGTCGGCAGGGCTATAAAGGGCAAAAGAAGCAAAGTACAAATCCTGACTAAATTCGGGATGGTATGGGATGAGAAAAAGGGCAGTTATTACTTCTCATCAAAAAATAATGAAGGAAAAGATGTTGAAATATATAATTACTCATCGAGGGAAAGAGTATTGAAAGACTGTGAAGCCAGCCTTAAAAGGCTGGGAACTGATTACATAGACCTTTATCAGATCCACTGGCCCGATTCAACAACACCGGTTTCAGAAACTATGGAAACTCTTCATGAACTTATAAAACAAGGTAAAATAAGAGCAGGTGGAGTTTCAAATTATTCTGTCGAGCTGATGAGTGAGGCAATGAAGACATTGACAATTGCATCCAATCAGGTCCCATACAGTATGGTTAACAGGACAATTGAAAAAAGCATAATTCCTTACTGCCTGCAGAATAATATCGGGATACTGGCATACAGTCCACTCCAGAGAGGAATTCTTACAGGCAAAATAAAAAAAGGACATAAATTCGGAGAGGGAGACAGCAGGCCAGACACTGTCTATTATAAAGAACCTAATCTTTCGAACATATTAAACTTTGTTGAAGAGCTTCGGATTATTGCAGATGAACGCAAAGTGACCCTGTCGCAGATGGTTCTTAACTGGACAATCCGACAGCCCGGAATAACATGTGCTCTTGCCGGAGCACGAAATGCAGCACAAGTACTTGAAAATTTAGGGGCGGTCGATTTTGATCTGACTGATGATGAGATAGCCAGAATAAACGGATATATTTCAAACCTTAAGATAGAGACGAGGATTTAATTATTACGATGGAAAACTTTCTAAAATCCTTCCCTGGCCTTGCCATCCTTAAACGGGAAATGAATGGCAGATCTGTTCCCGAATGGCGTGAGGTCAATGCCCATATACATACTCCTTATTCATTCAGTGCTTTCCCTGACATGGAAACATTGTTCAAAATGGCTGCAGATGAGGATATAGCAGTACTTGGGATAAATGATTTCTATGTAGCTGACGGATATAGTTCATTTCATAAAGGATGTCTGGCCAACAAAATATTTCCTTTATTCAACATAGAGTTTATAGGTCTGCTGAAGGATGAACAACAGAAAAACATAAGGATCAATGATCCAAATAATCCAGGAAGAATCTATTTCTGTGGAAAAGGTCTTGATTACCCGTTTAAGACTGGATTTTTCCAGCAGCTTCAGCTTAAAAGGGTAATAAGAGAGAGCCAGAATCAGATCAGAGAAATGATTGCCAAACTCAACTTGCTGTTCGAAAAGCATGATCCTTCACTAAACCTGGATTACGATTCAGTTAAAAGGGAATATGCGCAAGTTCTTGTACGTGAACGACATCTGGCAAAGGCTGTAAGGATACTTGTTGAAAGAAAATATGCTGACCCGGATCAGCAGATTAGGTTCCTGGAAGCCCTCTATGGTAACAAAAAATGCAAAGCCGGACTGGAAGATAAGGCACTGCTTGAAAATGAAATAAGGTCCAACCTTCTTAAGAGCGGAGGCGCAGCATTTGTTGAAGAGAATGAAAGATCATTTTTGGACCTGAAAAAACTGCTTAAAATTATTATAAATGCTGGTGGTATACCTTGTTATCCGGTTCTCCTGGATGACAATTCGGGTAATTTTACCGAGTTTGAATCTGATCCTGTAAGACTTATGAATTCTCTCAGGGAATACGGTATTGAATGTATTGAACTGATACCGGCCAGAAACAATGGATCAATTCTAAAGAAATTTGTTGAGTTCTTTCATGATAAAGGATTCATTATAACTTTTGGCACAGAGCATAATACACCTCAAATGGCTCCGCTGACCGTGAAAAGCAGGGGTGAAATTCCTCTCGATGAAGCTTTAAAGAAAATTGCCTGGGAAGGTGCCTGTATAATTGCAGCTCACCAATACCTGAGGGCTGACGGCAGACAAGGATATGTTTTACCTGACGGTACTCACAGTAAAGGACAGAAAGAAGAACTTGCTCAGCTGGGAGAAATGGTTATTGAATATTATAAAACAAATTATGATTATGAAGCCGGAGATAAATGATCTTATTAATATATCAAGACACTACGGCAACAATAAGGAATTTGTCATAGCCGGAGGTGGTAATACATCTTTCAAGGATGAAACGACATTATGGATTAAAGCCAGCGGACAATCACTGGCTTCATTAAGTGAAGATTCTCTTGTTGCCCTTGACAGGGATAAGTTAAGGTTGATATCTTTGAAAAAATACGCCGACGAACCTGTTGAGCGGGAAGAACAGGTTAAAAATGACCTCTATGCCTGCGTGTTGCCCCCAAACCATTCTAAAAGACCCTCTGTTGAAACCTCCCTTCATGATCTTATAGACTATAAATTTGTGGTTCACCTCCATCCTACATTAATAAACGGGATTTTATGCAGCAGAAATGCGAGGAATTTGATAGCTAAGCTGTTCGGTGAGAAGGCACTATTTGTACCTTACACGGATCCGGGATATACTCTTTTTAAAAGACTGGAATATGATCTTAAAAGCTTCAGGGAAAAACATTCAGGAGACCCGAGAATGATATTCCTTGAAAATCATGGTTCATTTGTATCGGGTGATACAATTGAAGAAATAAAATCAACATACAATCATATTATTTCCGAAATAAAAAATCATCTTAACTCATTGCCAGAAATTAAGGATTTGCCATTCAACCCTGTTTTGAACAGAGTTCTTCCGGTTATCAGAATGCTTCTCTCTGAAAAAGCTCACAAAGTCATCCGCTACAGACATAACAGCCTCATTGCAAATTATTATCAGACGCAGCAGGATTTTCATAAAATTTCTCTGCCGCTGACACCTGATATAATAGTTTACTGTAAAACCAGGTTTCTTTTTATAGAGCAATCATCAACACCGGAAAAAATTCTTGATTCCCTGAAACAACAGTTGCCCCGCTTCAGGAACGAATACGGATACCTGCCAAAAGTGATAGTGATTAAAAATGCCGGTCTGCTTGCGATAGATGATTCAGTTTTATCTGCTGAAACGGTTCTCGACATTTACGAAGATCTGGTAAAAATAGTATATCTCTCAGCCGGGGCAGGCGGGACAAAAACCCTGACACCTGAACAAGTCGCGTTTATTGACCGATGGGAGGTGGAAAATTACAGAAGAAAAGTTGTGCAGTCGTCAGAAACAGGCAACAGTCTGCACAACAAAGTTGCTATTGTAACAGGAGGAGCACAGGGATTCGGAGCTGGCATTGCTGAGTCCCTTTACCGGATGTCAGTCAATGTCGTGGTAGCTGATATTAATGAAGAAGCAGGAATTAAAACCGTAAACAGTTTCAATAACCCGAAAGCTTCTAATAAAGCAATATTCGTAAAAACTGATGTCGCGGATTCTGAATCGGTAAAAAATCTGGTCGAGACAACAGTCAGCGAATTCGGAGGACTTGATTTAATGATTAGCAATGCAGGTATCCTTAAAGCAGGTGGACTTGAAGAAATGGATCCCGATACATTCAATAAAATCACTCAGATAAACTACTGCGGCTATTATCATTGCGTTAAATATGCTTCAGAGATAATGAAACTTCAAAATCGTGAAAACTCTGAATACTTTACAGATATTATTCAGATTAACTCAAAATCAGGTCTAAGGGGGAGTAACAGGAATTTTGCGTATGCAGGAGGGAAATTCGGAGGAATCGGACTTACTCAATCATTTGCACTCGAACTTGCACCATTCCGAATTAAAGTAAATGCAGTCTGTCCCGGGAATTTTTATGAAGGTCCGCTATGGTCTGATCCTCATAACGGATTATTTATACAGTACCTGAGGACTGGTAAGGTTCCGGGTGCAAAAACTATTGAAGATGTTAAAAAATTCTATGAAGACCAGGTGCCGATGAAAAGAGGTTGCAGACTCGAGGATGTAATGAAGGCTATACTTTATATTATTGACCAGGAATATGAGACCGGACAGGCAGTGCCTGTAACCGGAGGGCAGATTATGCTTGGTTAAAGGTATGAGACAGGGCTGCGTGCAACTGGATACAGGATAACGGCAATGGGCAACTGGACAAGAGATACCGGCACCAGGGTACGGGATACCGGCAACGAAAACCGTGGAATATAGTACCAGACAGTGGAATCAGGGCGTGGGTAGAATAGTATAACTTTGTGTTCCCGACCACAACTTGTTGGCTAAGAAAAGATTAAAATATGAAAACAAAAGCAGTAAGGATTTACGGCAAAAGAGATCTCCGGCTGGAAGAATTTGAGTTGCCAGAAATGAAGGATGATGAGATTCTTGCCCAGGTCATTTCAGACAGTATATGTATGTCCTCCCACAAAGCTGCATTGCAGGGAGCTGACCATAAAAGAGTTCCTGATGATGTCCATATAAATCCAACCATAATAGGGCATGAATTTGCCGGCGTAATACTGGAGGTGGGAAAGAAATGGAAACACAAATTCAAACCAGGACAGAAATTCTCCATTCAACCGGCCATGCAAAAAACAGGTACTCTCGACGCTCCAGGTTATTCCTTCAAATATATCGGAGGTGATGCCACACACATACTGATACCCGATATTGTCATGGAAGCTGACTCCCTTCTTCCATACGATGGAGAAGCGTTTTTCCCTGCTTCTCTTTCCGAACCGATGTCATGCATAATTGGGGCTTTCAATGCAAGCTATCATGTTCCCCCGGGTACATATATTCACGAAATGGGAATTAAAAAAGGAGGTAAGATGGCAATACTTGCGGGTGTTGGACCTATGGGTCTTGGAGCAATTGATTATGCTCTGCATCAAGACAGAAAGCCGTCGATGATAGTTGTTACCGATATTGATGACAGAAGACTGGCAAGAGCTGCTTGCCTTTTCACTCCTGAACACGCCGAATCAATCGGAGTTAAACTTTTATATGTTAATACTGGAAAAATAATTGATCCTGTTAAATACCTTAGGGGACTCACCGGAGAAACAGGCTATGATGATGTATTTGTCTTTGCTCCTGTCAGACAAGTAATTGAACAGGGTGATGCAATCCTGGGGTTCAGCGGTTGTCTAAATTTCTTTGCCGGGCCTACAGATCCTAATTTCAAAGCTGAGTTCAATTTTTATAATGTTCATTATGCATTTACCCATATAGTGGGAACCTCCGGAGGAAACTCAGATGATATGAGGGAATCCCTCAAGCTGATGGCCGAGGGCAGAATAAATCCGGCAGTAATGATTACACATGTGGGAGGACTTGATGCAGTAGTAGACACTACAATGAAATTACCGGAAATTCCAGGAGGGAAAAAACTTATTTACACTAACATATCAATGCCCCTTGTATCGCTCTACGGACTTGGAGAAAAAGGTAAGAATGATCCCTTTTACAGGGACTTACATGAGATAGTATCAAAAAATAATTATATCTGGAATCTTGAGGCAGAAAAGTATTTGCTGGCCAACGCAAAACCAATTTGAAAAGATTCCTAAACAAATCTCCTCTTCCTTAAATAACTGCAGTTAAATAGATTAAGTACAATATAGTTTGAAATCATACAGTTAATTGTGGATAAGGATTAAGTTCTAAGGATATCAGCCGCAAATTTTTTTGAAATGTAATTTTCATAACTCATACAGACTTCAGTGGCAAAATCAATTCCCATAGAAATTACCTTTGACCACTCCGGCTTTCCCATTTCAGAAATCTGATGCCTGGATATGTTGTTTAGATAAATAGCTGCCATCATTCCTGCATTAAAATTATCACCAGCGCCAATAGTGCTGACAGGAGTAATCTTTTTTACCGGGAACTCTCCCTTAAAAGATGTTGTCCTGACGAATACCCCTTCAGCATTTGCAGTATAGACCAGACAGTTACAATGGTTGCTCACAATTTTCCATGCTTCATCTGGTGTTCCCGTGCCGAAGATGTTCCTGAAATCCTCATCTGATCCTCTGATAAGGCTGCTCATTTGCATATTTTCAATTATCATAGGCTTCAAACGTTCAAGTTCATGACGATGGGCACTTCTGAAATTAGGATCATATATAACCAAAGCGCCGTTTTCGGACCCGGAACTTATGAAATCTCTGAACTTTGGCCTGATATCCCCAGTTATTGAATAAATAGATCCGCATAAAATAATATCTTCCTTGCTTATCAGAGGAAATTTCGTGTCAAGCCTTTTTTCAGAATACTTCTCATAAAAGGTATAACTCGCATCATTCCTGTCATTCAGAAAAGCCAGAGCAAGTTTTGTTTTTCCGTCCTTATAATGGCAAACATTTGAGGTGTCAACACCGTTATCATTAAGAAATCCATCAATAAGTCTGCCAACGTCATCATCAGCATATTCGCTGATAAAATGGACCGGAAGACCCAGCCTGCCGAGTGAAACAATGCTGTTTAGCATTGCACCTCCGGGTTTTGCTGCCTGAGGCTGACCGTTCTTAAAGATAATGTCAAGCACTGTCTCGCCTATCCCATAAATCTCTCTCATGAACAATAATTTACTTTCTATTTGACAATTCCGGATATTCTTTTAAATACGTCGTCCCCGGCAATCCTGGTAAGTTCAAACAACAGACTTTCAAAGGTAGTAATCAGGGCTCCTTCCTGTCTCATTCGCAGAATTGCCATCTTTTTGTCGTTCAGGCTCCTTGATGAAACACAATCTTCAACAACTACAGGCTTGAAACCACGCTCAATCAGGTCAATACATGTCTGTAAAATACAAACATGGGTTTCAATACCAATTAGGATGATATTGTTTCTCTCTAATGAATTCAGTTTTTCCATGATAGTTTGTTCATCAAGACAACTGAATGAAATTTTTTCATAATAGCTGAAATCATAGAACCTGATCGAGATTGCCGGGATTGTTGGTCCCAGCCCTTTTGTGTATTGCTGGGTTATCACAATTGGAATGGCAAGGACCTGAAGCCCGTCAATAAGTTTCTGACAATTCTGAAGAAGTCTTTCTTTTTCATGCATGTGCGGGAAAAGTCTCTCCTGAATGTCAATTATCATCGCTGCTGTTTGTTCCTTTAATATTTTCATAATGATATCTGAAATGAGAGGTGAATTTACAAATTTATAATCTCTGCATAAAAGTTTTGTACTTTGAATTCTTCATTCCAGATGAGTTTATTAACTTTATATAGAGCAGGGAAGAGAAAATGTGCCTGGATATTTAAAAAACTACATCGGATTTGTCGTTGAAAAAAATATAATAGCATAAATAATTTAAAAGCCAATCCAATGCGATCATTATCAAGGAGAAAGTTTATTTTTTTAGGAGCCATTTCCGGCCTTGGAACAGCAGCTGGCATAGCAGGCTGCAGCATGCATAACGACAGTGGTTCATCTGAGAATACCAGAAATCATCCTCTTGATGGGGTTGAAAAAGAAAAACTATGTATTTCTGATTTAAAGGTCACCCTCCTATCATGTGAGATTCCTCCCGAGGAGCAATGGTATCTTGACTGGATACCGGAAAGATATAAAGCCTGGAAAACCGACAGCATTCTGGTTGAGGTTTTTACTGATAAAGGTATAAAAGGAATTGGCGGAGCAACACAATATGGTGGTCCTGAGGTGGTAAAACAATACATTGAAAATGTAATAAAGCCTGCAATAACAGGTAAAAATCCATTCGATATCGAGTATCTGACTTGCGGTGTAAAGATCAGGGGGCCAATGGTTGGATGGGCTGGCGTTGATGCTGCATTATGGGATATAATAGGCAAGGTAAAAGGGAAACCCGTCTATGAATTTCTGGCAACAGACCACAAAGCAAAACCTAAGATTCCCGTCTATGCAAGTGCGGGAGAAATGTACGATGGGGATATATGGCCCGATAATCTTGTAGAGGAGGCCCTGAGACTTAAGGAAAAAGGATTTAAAGCATATAAATTCCGGCCGGGTACTCACTGGTCAGTAAGTGGAATGACAATGACAAAATACATAGATGGAGTTTGGAAAATAAGAGAGGCTGTCGGCAGGGAATTCGGATTGATACAGGAATGTAACGCCCAATGGAATCTGGAGCAGACTATGCAGTTTATACCTGAGGCCGAAAAAATGAATCTTCTCTGGATTGAGGATCCTGTAGAGAGGCTTGGGCCTCAGGCAAAAGAAAACTACAGAAAGATAAAAGAAGCCCTGAATAATGTAAAACTTTCTTATGGCGGTGATGTAATGGATAATCGGTTCGACTATAAGGAATGGATCGACCGCAGTGCCATGGATATTGTTCAGCCAGATGCAGGGGTAATGGGTCTTACAGAGGCGTGGTTTGTGTCGCGAATGGCTTACCTCCAAAACCAGTTGTGTGCACCACATAACTGGCACGATGCCCTTCTTACAGTTGCCAACGGGACACTTGGCGCAGGTATACCAAACCTTATTATGCTTGAATCAAATCAGACATATAATCCGCTGAGAACCGACCTCTTTAAAGAGCCCCTTGTTCCTAAAGACGGGGTTATTGAATTACCCGACAAACCCGGATTCGGGGTTGAAGTAATTGATGATGTTGAAAAAAAGTTTCCATTCATCCCAGGAAGATATGACAGGCCAAGGGGATAAACGGTGATTAAGGATTTTGCGGCAAAAACTTATTTTCCTGCTCTCTATATAATTTTCCAATAAATCAGCAATCCCCAATCCGCAATCCGCAATCCGCAATCCGAAATCCGAAATATTTTATCTTTGTCAGAAATCCTCAAAATGAGCAAAAAATGAAGGCAATGCGGCTTACCGGAATAAGACGGATGGAAATGATGGAAATACCGGAACCTGTTTTAACAGGACCAAAAGATGTTAAAATAAAACTTAGCGTTCTTGGAATTTGCGGATCGGACATTCACTATTATGTTAATGGTAAAATAGGTTCCCAGGTTGTGAAATACCCTTTTGCCGTTGGTCATGAATGTGCTGGAATCGTAACTGATACAGGGAATCAGGTAAAGAAAGTGAATAAAGGTGATTTAGTTGCAATCGAGCCGGCAATGCCTTGTTGGGAATGTGACCAATGCCTGGCGGGAAGGCATCATACCTGCAGAAAACTCAGATTTCTTGGCTGTCCCGGACAAGCAGAAGGCAGTCTGATGGAATACATAGTAATGCCTGAAGAATCGTGTTTCCCTTTGAAATCTGGTTTGACTGCCGACCACGGAGCTATTTCAGAACCTCTGGCTATAGGGGTTTACTCAGTTAAAAAATCTGATCCTGTTAACAATTTAGCAGCAGGAATTTTCGGTTTCGGTCCAATTGGCATGAGTGTTATGCTTGCTGGAAAGGCTTTTGGCATAAGAAAAATTTTTGTAACGGACAAAATTGAAGAAAGGCTTGCCATTGCTGAAAAAGAAGGAATCACCGACGTTTTTAATCCGCTAAAATCGGACATAGTCAGTGAAATCAGTAAAATCTCTCCCCTGGGACTGGATGTTGTTTATGAATGCTGCGGCCAACAGGAGGCTGTCGATCAGGCAATTGAAATCCTGAAGCCTGGAGGTAAACTGATAGTGGTAGGAATACCTGAGTTTGAAAAATGGACTTTTAACGCCGATAACGTAAGAAGAAAAGAGATTACAGTCACTTATGTAAGGAGACAGGTTGATTGTGTTCAACCATCGATAGATCTGATGGCTGAAGGAAAAATAAAGGTTGACAATATGATCACTCACAGGTTTCCTTTCTCAAGAACCAGGGAAGCTTTCGATCTTGTGGCATCATACGGTGATGGAGTTATGAAAGCTATGATTGACTTTTAGCATTGAAAATTCGTAGCTTGTGATTTTTTTCATTTACATTGATCATTTATAAAGTAACAGAAATCCCGGCACCATTAAATTTCCAACATACAAACCGTAATTATAACCCGGCAAATTATCACATCAAAATATATAATTAAAACCCGAGATGAATATGAAGCCTGATAAACTATTCTTCCAGATCTCAGCCATGGCATTCCTACTTTTTGAAGTGCTGACACAAGTCAGTTCCGGAACCACAGTACCAAAGATTACCGAAAGAAATATTCTGGCCGGAGAAGCAAAGGTCATTGATCTGAACAAATCACTGATAACCGATAATTCCTGGATAAAAATCCCGGATTATAAAAACAGACAGTTCTGGATGAACCTGCCTTCCAATATAAGACAGGAATATATTTCACGTGCAGAAAAATATCTTGGTTACAACTGGCCTGTCGTTAAAGCAACTGATTATCTTGAATTCATACGGTCAGGTGATCGCAGACAGAAGGTTTATGCGGCATGCA
This sequence comes from uncultured Rikenellaceae bacterium, assembly GCA_964514725.1. GTDB lineage: Bacteria > Bacteroidota > Bacteroidia > Bacteroidales > VadinHA17 > LD21. The sequence goes on along the minus strand of CAZEUL010000002.1, from coordinate 94,082 downwards.
GCAATGCTCTTATAAGCCTGGTAATGGGAGAACTTGTTGAAGGCAAAGGCAGATTTACAGACCAGATAATAAATGGAGCATGGTATTACAGCGAACAGACCTGGTGGGGATGGTCTGCACATCTTGGTCCTCAGAAAGCCGGAGCCGGACTGCCAGACGTAAATGATCCTATTGTTGATCTTGGTGTGGGTGAAGTCGCCAATAATCTTGCATGGACATTATATTTATTCAAGGATGAATTCAATAAGACACATCCCCTTATTGCTCAAAGGTTAAATCAGGAGATAAACAAAAAGGTCATACAACCCTACTTCGAGAGAGATGACTTCTGGTACATGGGATTTGAGGGAGGACGTCCAAATAACTGGAATCCATGGGTAAATTACAATATGCTTAATTGTTTTCTATTAATAGAAAATGATCCTGTAAAAAAGAAGGCACAAGTGATGAAGATTATCAACTCACTTGACAAATTCCTTAATGGTTATCCTGATGACGGAGGATGTGATGAAGGTCCTTCATACTGGGGTGCTGCGGGAGCTTTGCTTTATGAATGTCTTGAAGTGTTGAATGATGCTACTGCTGGAAAATTTGATGTATTTGACAATACCCTGATCCAAAACATGGGCAAGTATTTCTACAAGGTAAATATTCATGCGCCATATTTTATAAACTTTGCTGATGCTGATGCCACTACAGGAGGAAATCCCTCTGCGGTTTATCGTTATGGCAAAGCTATAAAAGACCCTGTCATGCAGAAATTCGGAGCTTATCTTGCGTTTTTAGATAATTGGGGTGAAAAGGCTCCGGAAGGGAAAATATGCGATCAGATAAAGGATCTTCTTCTACTTGATGAAGTCAGGAACGCCGAAAAACAGGAGGCACTTGTAGCAGATTTCTGGTTCCCGGATACAGAAATTGCGGGAGCTCGGGACATGGAGGGTAGTTTCAAAGGATTCTTCTTTGGTGCCAAGGGAGGGTTCAACGCTGAAAGCCATAATCATAATGATGTAGGATCTTGTCTTATGTACTACGATGGCAAACCGTGTCTGATAGATCTTGGGCGTGAAGAATACGTTGCAAAAACTTTCAGTCCTCAGAGATACGAGATATGGACAATACAATCGGGTTATCATAATCTACCAGCAATAAACGGCACAGACCAGAAGGACGGAGAGGAGTTCAAAGCCAAGAATTCCAAATTCTCAGCAAATAAGAGTACTGTAACATTTTCTACTGATATTGCAGACGCTTATCCTGAACAGGCAAGGGTTAAAAGCTGGGTTCGCAGTTATACTTTGAACCGTGGGAAAAATTTTATAATAAGAGACAGGTATGAGCTTTTGGAACAAACAGGCAAGCCTACAAGCTCCAACTTCATAACTTATTGCAAAGTGACTAAGGTAAAACCAGGGATAATCCGGCTCGAAGGAGATGGATTCAGTCTCAATATGACATACAATTTAAAATCAGTCACTCCGGAAGTCGAATTCATTGAAATAAAAGACAGAACACTGAAACGTTACTGGACCGACGGAGTAACAAGGATTAAGCTGGTGCTTACTAATCCCGGACTTAAGGGAGAACAGACTGTCGTTTTTACGCCGGTAAAATGAACTGCAATCAGATCTGTTTTCTCTTAATCATAAAAAGGATTCCCTGCCGGCCAATTACCTTGCCGTATTTAAGTTATCTTTTTTATCTATCTGTAAAGTTATAATTCAGGTTTGTTTTAGAAGCTTTCGATATCGCATCAAGGCTTCAATGAAGTAATAATCGGCATAAGTAAGCGGAACATCAACCTCGCTGTTCGCCGGAAGTGAGCCCACACTGTGCATAAGTATAAAGTTGCCATTCTCACCCAACCGTGCCCTGTACGCAGGCGATGCAAGTGACCGGAGCTGAATCTCAGCTACTTTAAGATACTGGTCGCCCTTTTCACCACCTACAATACCGCTAAGCTCTATAAGTGCCGAAGCCATAATTGCCCCGGCAGAAGCATCCCTTTTGGCATCAGGTATCTCCGGTGCAAGATAATCCCAGTAAGGAATTCTGTCTTCCGGAAGATTAGGATGGTTAATAAGGAAATCAGCAATATTGACGGCATGATCGAGATATCTCTTCAGACCTGTTTCACGGTACATCATGGTGTAACCATATAATCCCCAGCTCTGTCCGCGGGCCCAGACCGACTCAGCTGCTGCCCCCTGAGCCGTTGCCTTTGTTTCAACACGTCCCGTGATGGTATCGTATGAAACCACATGATAAGCACTGTGATCAGGCCTGTAATGATTCTTCATTGTGGTGTCGGCATGGTTCAAGGCAATTTTATAGAATGTTGAGTCACCCGAATTTTTAAATGCCCATAGCAGCAACTCAAGGTTCATGAGATTGTCTACTATAACAGGACACTGCCATCCGTCTCTCGGCTGCCACGACTGAATGCATCCCGTAACTGGCCTGAAACGTGTGCATAGTGATCTTGCTGCAGTCAATAGGATCTCATTGTAGCTTTGATTACCTGTGATCCTCAATCCGTTTCCAAAGCTGCAATATAACATGAATCCAACATCGTGATTATCAGTGGTATATTTCTCTTTTTCAACGCGCATGCTCATTGAGATCGCATCTTCTTTCAGAACCGGATCATCTGAATACTCATATAGATACCACAGGCATCCTGGATAAAAACCACTTGTCCACCAGTCTGAATTTACTGTCAGAAGATTGCCGTCTTTGTCAATGGTTCTCGGCAACTGATCAGGTTTATTCTTCATCACTTCAGTCATGAGTTTGTATTGGTCAAGAGAAAATTTAAGAGATTCATTAATTACTTTTTCAATAGGTTTTTCGTTCTGGCAGGAAGATAAAAACAACTGAAAAATGATAACAGGTAGGAGTAAAGAATATTTCATAGCCCACAAAAATTTGATTTTTAATATTTTACTAAATTCAATATTTATCCGGCCAAGTTAATTATTTTTAATTTATACTATTAAAAAAAGTTAAAATCAATTTTATCCGGAATTAAACTCACTATTTTTCCGGAAATTTACAGAGATATGAATTCGGAATAGTTCTTATTAAGGTGCAGATGCTCTGATTAACCTCACAAAGTTTGCAGTTGAAATTCCTTTTTACATAAATTTCAGGTTTGATTGTCGGAGATGAATAGTAAAGAAATGGGAAAAAAAGGGATCATCAAACTGAAATAAGAGGATCAATTAAATAATAATTTTATTACTTCGATGAACAATGCAATAATGCCGGATAAGAATTTTCCAAATAAATTAAAATAACCTCTAAAACCATATTGCAATGAAAAAAACTGTATTCCTTATCTCTGTGTTAATATCTGCATTTATCTATTTGAATGCACAAAATGTAGGGTCTTCTCCTGAATACATAAAAGCTTTGACACCTGAATGGAAAGGAGACAGGTTCCCCGACGGAAGGCCTAAGGTGCCTGACAAGATACTGGAAAGGTTGAAAAATATTTCCATGGAGGAAGCCTGGGGTTATCTCCGAAACAAGGGATTCCATAACCAGTACGAAAACGACTGGGTTATCATACATCCGGGAGTGCCGATGACAGGTCGTGCCGTGACCGCACAGTATGTACCCCTGCGACCTGACCTTGAAAAGTACGTAAGGGAAAAAGGGAAGTCTGAAGGCCGCGCACAGCAGGGAGGAACGAATTCATGGCCTATTGATATTCTGACTGAAGGTGATGTATATGTCGCTGACAGTTATGGCAAAATCGTTGATGGCACTCTCATTGGTGACAACCTTGGAAACTCAATTTATGCTAAATCAAAAAGAGGAGTTGTATTTTATGGATCAGTAAGGGATATGGAAGGCCTTAGTGAAATTGAAGGATTCAATGGATGGATTAAAGGTTCTGATCCGTCGTATATAAGTCAGATGATGCTTACATCAATAAATGCCCCCATAAGGATAGGAAGGGCAATTGTGCTCCCTGGTGATGTCGTTCTTGCAAAGGACTATGGTGTTATTTTTATTCCCGCCTACCTGGCAGAGGACCTTCTTATCAATGCTGAGGTTACCGCTCTTCGTGATGAATTTGGTCATCTCCGATTGAAAGAGGGAAAGTATAAACCTGGTGAAATTGATAGTCAGTGGACAGAAGATATTAAAAAAGACTTTAAAAACTGGCTTAAGAATTATCCTGGCAAACTTCCAATGACACAACAGGAACTAGATAACTATTTTAAGGAACGTAACTGGTAATTAAAACTATACTTCAAATATTTGGATAACTAAAAAACCTAATCATGAAAAGCTCATTGAAAGAATTACTGAAAGCCGAAAGAATCAGGGAAAAGGAAGACCTTGACAAGACCTATAAAAATGAAAATTTTAGGGATAACAGCCGTCGCAGTTTTCTGAAAAAAGCCACCCTGGGGGGTATAGCATTGGGAGGATTCATGCACGCATCTATTGAAGATACAATAGCTCAGACAACTTCAAATGTTAACAGAGCCTCAAGTCCTTCCGATCTTAAGATCACTGACATGCGTTATGCAACTATTATGGGGAAACATATCATCAAAATCGATACAAACCAGGGAATTTACGGTTTGGGTGAGGTAAGGGACGGAGCTGATGTAAGATATGCCCTGTTTCTGAAAAGCAGGATTCTCGGTCTCAATCCCTGCAATGTAGAAATGATTTTCAAAATAATAAGGCAATTTGGATATCACGGACGCCAGGGAGGTGGAGTATGTGCAGTGGAAATGGCCCTATGGGATCTTACAGGGAAAGCTTACAACGTTCCTGCATGGCAGCTACTGGGAGGAAGATATCGTGACAAAGTAAGATTATATGCAGATACACCCGGAGCTGATGACCCGGTCAGATTTGCAGAGGTCATGAAAAAGAGAGTCGGAGAACAGGGGTTTACCTGGCTTAAAATGGATCTTGGAATACATGTTGTAAACAAAATTCCGGGGGCTCTCGTCAATACAAACTTCTGGAATGGAGCTGCCGGACAATATGATCTCAGGGAATACATGAGTTATGGAAATACCCTTCACCCTTTCACGCAGGTACAGATCACTGATAAAGGCCTGGCCGGCCTGTCGGAATATGTTGAAAAAGTAAGAGACGGAGTCGGTTATGAAATCCCTCTCTGTGCCGATCATTTCGGGCACTTTGATGTAAATAATGCCATCCGGTTTGGTCGTGCTATGGAAAAATATAGGTTGGCATGGCTTGAAGATATGGTCCCGTGGTTTGACATCGAAAGGAACAAAATACTTTCTGAAGCCCTTGAGACGCCTGTTCTGACCGGTGAGGATATCTATTGCCTCAGGGACGGATTCAAACCTCTTATTGATGCACATGCAGTTGATATAATACATCCCGACCTGGGAACCTCCGGAGGTCTTCTTGAAACGAAAAAAATAGGAGATTATGCTGAAGAGCACGGAATTGCAATGGCTATGCATATGGCAGGATCGCCTGTCTGCTTAATGGCAAATGTCCATTGTGCTGCTGCAACACAAAACTTCCTGGCACTTGAACACCACAGTGTTGATGTTCCTTTTTACAATAATCTTGTAAGAATGACAGGTTCCAAGCCTATGGTAGAAAAAGGATTTGCAAATGTTCCGCTCGATGCGCCAGGTCTCGGAATCGAACTGAATGAAGAGGAATGCAAAAAGCACATGGTAAAAGGTGCAGGCTGGTTCGAACCTACTACAGATTGGGACCAGAAACGGTCACATGACAGGCTATGGAGTTAAAAAGATATTATATCCATACCATTTGAGAATTCTCAGAATTAAGTGAAAAGAAAAAATACTAATTTCACTTATGATATAATCAGTTCTGCAAATTACCGAAGAAATGATCAAATCTAAACTTAAATTAAGAACTATGCCAAGAAAAACACAGTTCAATGTTGCAGTATTAAAAGGGAAATTAGGGGCTGTAAGGGATTGGCTGGCCAGCCATCATCTGCCTCCGCGCCTGCTCTTTATTATCATGGGAATAATATCAACAATCTGGTTTCTTGTGAGGGTTATACCAAAACCTTCAAGAGCTGCTTATCCCTGCATGAGAGTTGCGGCACCTTTTATGTCGGGATTCATTGTCTACCTGCTCTCAATTGGTGGTGTTACCCTGGCATTTAGAAAGGCACGTCAAAACCTATTTAGAGCCAAATATTTTGCTGCCGCTATTTTTTTTGCCGGCGCTATTGCCGGAATAATGTTTTCGGTAACTAGGGGTTCACAGGAGTCATTTGCAGGATCATTGCCTGTAACCGGACCGGACGACGGGCCTAACCAGCCTATCGGAATTGCACAAGGGGTGAATCCCGGACGTGTTGTATGGGTGTGGAATCCCGACGCAACTAATGAAAACTGCGTTAGTAATTTCGACACCCAGGACTGGTTCTTCAAACCGGAAAACACCAACAGTAAAGTCGTCAGTGAAATGGTAAGAAGCTCTCTTACTGCACTTACAGGTAAGAAAAATATTCCCGATTCATGGGATATCCTTTTCAAAACCCATAACCTCAGAAAGTACGGCAAGGCAACACCATATAAGAAGGGACAGAAAATATTTGTCAAGATCAATCAGGGAACTTCACGTCTTGGACTTAAGCCTGAAGAAAAGGATAAGGGATTTTATTATCCCACAACTCTGAAACCCGGTGAAGAAAAGAGGAAACCTATCTTCGGGGCAACTGAAACGGGCCCCTATGTAGTACTCGAACTGCTAAGAGAGCTTGTAAATGAAGTTGGAATCGATCAGAAAGATATTGGAGTGGGTGATCCGATGACCGATATTTGCGGACACAATTATGAAGTGTGGCATGCTGAATTCCCCGATGTCACCTATACGGGTAAATATTCCGACAAACATGGAAGAACACTTATCAAACCTACTGAAAAGGATCTCTTATTCTATTCTGACAAATCCCAGAGTGACAAACTTTACGACATCCTGGAAAATGCCGATTACCTTATTAACACAGCATGCCTGAAGCCCCATATGTCGGCCGGAATTACACTTACAGCCAAGAATCATTTCGGATCACAGGCAAGGGAGAACGCAGCTCATCTTCATTATGCCCTTATGGTTCCCTTAGGATCCAAACCCCTGAATGTCGGATATCACAAATACCGTGTGCTGGTCGATCTGATGGGAAGTAAATATCTGGGACAGAATACTGTACTTTATCTGGTGGAGGGTTTGTTTGGCGGAGGATCAAGCGAAACAAGGGCTCCTGTTAAATATTTCACACCTCCATTCTCAAACGACTGGTGCAGCTCTGTCTTTGTATCTCAGGACCAGGTAGCACTTGAATCCGTCTGTTTCGATATACTCCGAACTGAATGGAACGGAAAAAACAAACATGATCCTGCAAACAATGCCTCAGAAGACAGACCAAATCTCAACGGTGTTGATGATTATCTTCATCAGGCAGCAGATAGATCAAACTGGCCGGAAGGAATTATCTATGATCCAGATAACAGCGGAAAACCCCTAGCCAGTCTTGGCACTCACGAACATTGGAATAATCCGAAAGACCGCCAATATTCCAGAAATCTCGGCAAAAATAACGGAATAGAGCTTGTGACCATCCCCGACTCGCTGGTTAAAAATTCAGTAGCTGCCAGAAAGAAAAAATAATAAAAAGAAAAGACAATAAACAATTGGCAATTATGAGAAATAACCGTAGAGAATTCATAAAAAAGGGAAGCGCACTGGCAGCCATTTCATTTGCAGGATTGACATCATGTAAGACAAATACTTCCGGTGTGACCGAAAAAGAAATCAATTTTATCAAGGATAAATCAGCCTGGCCCCCCGGTGAACCATATATTAAGATTGCTTATCAGGCACCGGCTGAGCCCTCCGAAGAAGATCTGAGCTTTATCAGACAGATGGGAGTTGATTATGTAGTTCTATGGACTGACGCAAAGAAAGCAGGTTACGAATACTATAACAGCAGGCGGGAAATTTATGAAGCTAACGGAATAAAAGTGTACGGTTTTGGGAACTGGGATGTCCATAACCAGGATAAAATCACACTTAACTTGCCAGGAAGGGATGAAAAAATAGAGGAGTACCTTACACATATCCGCAATCTTGGAAAAGCTGGAATTCACTACACCACCTATGCACATATGGCTAATGGTATCTGGAGCACAGCACCTGAAAAAACAAGAGGTGGAGCTGTGGCACGTGCATTCAACCTTGATTCGGCAGATGCCGGCTACTGGCATGGAGTAAAATATTCAGCGCCTCTGACCCATGGAAGAAAATACACAAATGATGAGTTGTGGGCCAATTATGAGTATTTCATTAAAAAGGCTGCAGCTGTCGCTGAGGAACAGAAGGTCCGTATCGGCATCCATCCAGATGATCCGCCCGTTCAGGAGCTTGGAGGTATCCCCAGATGTATCTTCGGCAATTTTGAAGGGTATAAAAGAGCGCTGGAGATTGCCGACAGCCCTTATGTGGGAATGTGTCTGTGCGTGGGATGCTGGCTTGAAGGGGGTACATTGATGGGAAAGGATGTCATTGAAACAATTAAATATTTCGGAGAGCGCAAGAAGCTGTTCAAGGTCCATTTCAGGAACGTAAACCAGCCCATGCCGCATTTCACCGAAACATTCCTTGACGATGGTTATGCTGATATGTATCAGATACTCAAAGCACTGAAGGAAGTTGATTTCGATGGTGTGATAATTGCAGATCACATCCCTGCCATGGTACATCCTCACACAGGCACCGCATTTTCGATTGGCTACATGAAAGCGCTGGTGGAGAGGGTGATTGCAGAAGGTTAACGGATTGATTAGGCTATTTATAAATCATAAGTTATATTTGCCTTGGGACGGGGATCTTGAGATTGTAGGTGTACTAATAGGTAAAGATCCCCATAATATTTTGAAATATTCTTAAACTGATTCATTTACATTAATTAACCTTATATGAAAAAACTGAATCCTCACAAGGCAGCTCTCGGATTTGCCTTGCTTATGCTCGTCATTATTATTATAATGGCATTAACAGGAAATGGGAAAATTGCCGGACCCTTTCTGATTGTTATGTTCATAACATTATCCTATGCAGTAAAGGGATTTCCTGCAGTAAAAGGATTGTCATTTACGATGTGGATGTTTACAGCTGTATGCGCTGCAATGTTCTACCCTCAGCTTTTTGTGTCAATTGGTGGCTTTCAAACAAAAGCATTAATAGTACCTCTCCTGCAAATAATTATGTTTGGAATGGGGTCTCAGATGAGCCTGAATGATTTCACCGGGGTGATCAAAATGCCAAAGGGAGTTTTGATTGGTGTTGTGGGCCACTATACCATTATGCCGCTCATGGCACTTCTGATCACTAAAATGTTCAACTTTCCTCCTGAGATAGCAGCCGGGATAATTCTGGTAGCATGCGTGCCCAGCGGTCTTGCTTCAAATGTAATGTCCCTTCTCGCCAATGCAAATCTTGCCCTGGCAGTAACAATAGGCGCCCTTACTACAATAATTGCTCCGTTCGTTACTCCATTTCTTATGAAAATTATAGGCGGACAGTATGTTTCAATAGATATCTGGAAAATGATGCTGGATATTATTAACATGATGATATTCCCCATTATTGCAGGATTCATTTTTAACCTGATATGGGGAGGCAAAGGACTGACAAAGAAAGCATTAATGGAACTTGCATCATATCTGGTGGTTATTTTCCTGGGGAATCTTATTTTTCTTAAAGTTAAGGATAGCGGATTAATGGGTTATCTTATGGAAAATGCAAAAACAATTGCAATTTTCTTTATTCTGCCAATCATCGGTGCACTTGCATTCCGCTATTTCCTCAAAGACAACAAGCAGACAATGAAGAAAATACTGTCGCTGTTTTCCATGGTGGGAATTGCGGTAATTGTTACGGTCATAACAGCAGCCGGACGCGACAGTCTTCTTCAGGTCGGGGCTCTGCTGCTGATAATGACCATTCTGCACAATCTGGCCGGGTATGCCCTGGGATATGGCCTTGCCTGGACATTCAGGATGCCCGAACAGGATCGCAGGACAATTGCTTTTGAAGTTGGAATGCCAAATGCCGGCCTGGCTTCAGGATTGGCAATAACCATAGGAAACATTGCTACAATAGGCCTTGCTCCTGCAATTTACGGGCCTTTGATGAATGTAACGGGATCAACTCTCGCAAGCTGGTGGAGAACAAAGCCAACAGTTAAGGAGGAAGACGAAAATAAGAAGAATAAATAATTGATTAAAAATCTATAAAATCCAAACTATGAATCACAGAATAGTAACTTTCGGGGAGATCATGCTCAGACTTGCAACCCCCGGCTTTGAGCGCTTCAGCCAGATAAAACAATTCAACGCCTCTTTTGGCGGAGGAGAAGCTAACGTAGCTGTGTCACTTGCCAACTTCGGCCTCAAAGTTGACTATGTGACAAGACTTCCGAAAAATGATATTGCAGATTCCTGCATTATGGAACTCAGAAGATATAATGTCGGAACAGAAAAGATCATTTTCGGCGGCGACAGGATGGGAATATATTTCCTGGAAAATGGTGCTGTTGCCCGTCCAAGTAAAGTAATATACGACCGGGCAAATTCTGCTATTGCAGAGATAAAGCCAGGAATGATAAACTGGGATTTGGTATTTGAAGGTGTGACCTGGTTTCACTGGACGGGGATAACACCCGCGATATCAGAAGGAGCAGCACTTGCATGCAAAGAAGCTATCGAAATAGCAAACAAAAAGGGAATAACCGTATCGACCGACCTTAACTTCAGGAAAAACCTCTGGAAATGGGGCAAAAAGGCCCCGGAGGTGATGCCGGAACTTGTATCAGGATGCGACATAATCCTTGGAAATGAAGAAGATGCAGAAAAAGTTTTTGGAATTCATCCTGAGGGTGTGGATGTAACTAAAGGGCATGTCGAAGCTGCTGCCTATGAATCAGTGTGCCGTCAGCTGATGCAGAAATTCCCAAGGGCAAAGAAGGTAATAATAACTCTCCGCGGATCGATCAACGCGAACCACAACACATGGTCTGGCGTACTGTGGGATGGAAAGAAGCTCTATGAAGCTCCGGTTTATGATATCACCCATATTGTCGACAGGGTCGGTGGCGGAGACAGCTTTATGGGCGGACTTATTTACGGACTCATAACCTTCCCTGGAGATGATCAACGGGCCCTGAATTTTGCAGTTGCTGCTTCATGCCTCAAACATACCATCAATGGCGACTTCAATATGGTAAATGTAAAAGAGGTCGAAACGCTTATGGCCGGAGATGCATCCGGAAGAGTTTCAAGATAGAGCCTTAAATTAAGTTCTGATTAAGTTAAATTATTGATAATAAACATTAAATAAAACAAAATGGCAAGATTTACAAGAATACAGGTCGCTTTGAAAATGGCTGAAGAGGGAATGATCCCGGTTTTTTTTCACAGCGATGCCGAAGTATGCAAAAAAGTATTGGAAGCCTGCTATAAAGGCGGAATAAGATTGTTCGAGTTTACCAACAGAGGAGATTATGCTCATGTTGTTTTTGAACAGTTGAATAAATTTGCTGCTTCTGAATTCCCGGATATGATCATCGGAACTGGATCAGTTATTGACGCCCCCACAGCCGTTCTTTATGTTCAGCTGGGCTCGAACTTCATTGTATCTCCAATACTGAATGAGGAAATGGCCGGAGTGCTTAACAGAAGAAAAATCCTCTGGTCCCCAGGCTGCGGATCAGCATCGGAAATATCACGGGCTGAATCGCTTGGAGCTGAAATCGTGAAAATTTTCCCCGGTATGCAGGTTGGAGGTCCTAAATTTGTGGCAGCTGTCAAAGGACCAATGCCATGGACCCAGATAATGCCAACTGGCGGAGTGGAACCTACGGAAGCCAACCTCACCGAATGGTTCAAAGCTGGAGCAGTCTGTGTAGGTATGGGATCGCAACTAATAAAGTCAGATCTTATCAAAGCAAGAGATTTTAAAAAGATAGAAGAAGATGTCAGGGAAGCAGTATTACTGGTGAAAAGACTGAGACAACAGTATCCCGTAAAGATTTGACAACTTATCAGAATCCTGAGAAATTAACATTCAATACCTATTTAAAATGATAGCAGATATTTTAAAAAACCGACATCTGTATTCAGCTATATCCCAAAGGATTGATACAGCACTTGAATATATTGCAAAAACTGATTTTTCCAAAATGGAACCGGGCAGATATGAACTTGACGGTTCAAATCTGTATGTCCTTGTTCAATCCTATGATTCAATTCCAAAAGAACAGGGCAAGTGGGAATGCCATAGAAATTATATTGATATTCAGTATATTGCTGATGGCGTTGAGCAGATTGGAGTCAATAATACAGGGAAAATGAGTGTTGTCACTCCGTACAATCCCGAAAAAGATATAGAAATTCTGGGTGGGGATGGAGATTATTTGACATTCTCAAAAGGAGCATACGGGATTTTTTTCCCTGAAGATGCACATCAGCCTAAAATTGCTCCCGGCAACATTCCTGGACCAGTTAAGAAAATCGTGGTTAAGGTCAGAATATAATAAAATCAGATTTTTCAAGAGTCAGTAAAATAAACCGGACCAAAAGTACCATTCATCTGATTTTGACAACCTCAAAGCTGCTGCTGTTAAAATCTTCGGGATAGGTAAAACTTTTTATCCGGTTTAATTTTTTACAGGTACCAAAATGTCAAAAAATAAAATGAAAAATTTATCTTAGAATCCTTTAACATTTTTTGCAAAAATCTTATGAGCAGAATAACAGTGATCGGAAGTTCCAACACCGATATGGTGGTCAAATCGAAAAAACTTCCTGCCCCAGGAGAGACTATTCTTGGAGGAACTTTTCTCATGAATCCGGGCGGTAAAGGTGCAAATCAGGCTGTTGCAGCGGCAAGGCTTAATGGCAAGGTAACATTTGTTGCAAAAACAGGAAATGATCTTTTTGGTGAACAGGCTATTCATTTGTTCAAATTTGAGGGAATAGATACAAGGTTTATTATCAGGGATATGAAAAATCCTTCCGGTATTGCACTGATAACAGTCGATGAGAACGGAGAAAACTGCATAGTAGTTGCTCCCGGTTCAAATGCCACATTGTCGGCTTATGATATAGATGATGAGGTATTTGATAGTGCTGGTCCGGAGGATGTCTTTCTCATGCAGCTTGAAATTCCGCTGGGAACAGTGGAATTTGCTGCCCAGAAAGTATACAGCAAAGGTACAAGGGTGATTCTTAATCCGGCTCCCGCCCGTCTTCTTCCCAATGACCTCCTGGAATGCCTTTATATTATAACTCCGAATGAAGTTGAGGCCGAAATCCTGACAGGGATAAAAGTTACTGATGCCTCTTCGGCTGAAAAAGCAGCTCAGAAGCTTCAACAGAAAGGAGTCCGCAATGTTGTGATTACCATGGGGGCTGCGGGTGCATATTTGCTAACTCCACAGTTTTCAGGAATGATACCAGTCGTTCCCGTCAAAGCTACCGATACAACTGCAGCCGGAGATGTCTTTAACGGAGCCCTTGCTGTAGCTATTTCCGAAGGGATGGGATTGAAGGAAGCCGTCGACTTTGCTAACAGGGCAGCATCGATCTCAGTAACAAGGATGGGAGCTCAGGCTTCTGCCCCTTACAGGAAAGAAATTGAATGAGAAATATACTTTTCAAGAGACATTTTTCTACTTTTATCAAACCATAACTTTTTCAATAGAATCTGAGGTTAAATTATAAATAAAAAACAAACGTAATATGAAAATATTACCTTATTATCTGACAATCGCTATTCTTTTAATTCTAATGTCATGCAAAAACTCATGCGATAAATATGCAGTGATTAAGCCAGATATTCTGAAAGACAAAATTGCAGGCGGATGGGCAGGTAAAATGGCAGGCGTTACTTATGGTGCCCCAACAGAATTCCGTGCTCAGTCAAAGATTTACGAAGATTCAATTAAATGGAAACCCTCCGACATAAGGGGAAGTATGTGGCAGGACGATATTTATGTTCAACTAACTTTCCTGATGACAATGGATAAATATGGGATCGATGCATCTCCCAAACTCTTCCAGGAAATGTTTGCAAAATCCGGATATGGACTATGGCATGCCAATATGCAGGCACGTAAAAATTATTATGATTCGATTTTTGCACCACTTTCAGGAAATCCGGAATACAATATACATGCTGATGACATTGATTTCCAGATAGAAGCCGATTATATAGGATTTATGTGCCCGGGTATGCCACAGACCGCCTCACGAATAGCGGATAAAGTCGGACACATTATGAATTACGGTGAGGGTGTTTACGGAGGCGTTTTTGTGGCAGCTCTATATGCAGAAGCATATTTTGAGTCTGACATTTTAAAGATTATTGAAAAAGCCCTTCTTTCAATTCCCGAGGAAAGTGATTATTACAAAATTGTTAAAGATGTTATCAAACTGCACCAGCACTACCCTTCCGACTGGAGATCTGCCTGGCAGGAGCTTGAAAATAAATGGGGAGATGTTGATATTTGTGGAGCAGGTTCATCATTCAATATTGATGCTAAATTAAATGGCGCGTACATAGTAATGGGCCTTCTATACGGCAGTGGAGATCCCTATAAAACACTTGAAATATCAACCCGATGCGGCCAGGATTCAGATTGCAATCCTTCCAATGCTCTTGCAGTCCTGGGCGTAATAAATGGGTTCAGTGGTCTGCCCGTTGAAATTCAGGATGGAGTAAAAAAATTAGGAGACTCACTGTTTATTTTCACAACATACTCATTCAATAGTGCAGTAAGCAGTACTTATAAATATGCACTCGATTTGATCTCGGGAGAAGGTGGAAAAGAAACCAGGAAGAGAATAATTATAAAGCGTCAGAAACCATTAAGTCTTCCTCTTGAGAATTCATTCCCTGATGTGGTTTTTGACAAAGAAATCTCTGTATTCGATGGCGAAGGATTTTATTTTACCGGTAAATGGAAACCTTATGAGATTTCAGGCAGAGATTCAAAGCCTGTCAGGCAATCAATGGTTTCAGATAAATCTGGTGATGAAATGACGATCAAATTCAAAGGTACCGGAATATCAATTAAAGGCAACTGGTACAGGGATGGTGGGAAAGCAGATATTTATGTTGACGGAAAATTGCACCGCACTATTGATACATACTATGATTTTGCCCGTCAACAGCATACAGAAAGTATTTGGCACGTAATGAACCTCAGTCCCGGAGAACATATTGTAAGACTTGTCGTAAAAGGGGAAAAACGGCCTGAATCGTCTGGAACAAAGGTTTACATCTGTTCAGCAACCATATTCAAGACTGAACCAAAGAAAAACAATACTTTCAGGTTTTCTTTCGAATAAGAAACATTTAACCTCTAAAAATGAAGTGTATCAGATTTTTATCTTTAGCGGCAGGTATACTGTTGCTTGTCGTTAATATCTATGGATTATTCAAATCCATGAGAAACACTGATCTGTATAATGAAACCAATACCGGACGGCTCAATGATATTACTATCAGGCTCGAGGACGCAAAAAAACAATTGAAACGTAATCCGGGAGAATCAGATAAAGAATATGCAATCAGGACAAATGAGATTGTAAATAAAAGCATGATGCATTACTGGAAAGCTGAAGGGATTAAAAAGTATAACCTGAGGGTTCCTTTCTGGGAAAATTATGTACTATTTCTGAGCAGGCTGACAGCAGATGATAAGAGGTATGAGTTCCAAAACTACAAAAAGAACCTTGAGAGAGGCGTCGGACTTTGTTCAACACATTCAATTGTGGTAAAAGAGGTGCTCAAAAGGAATGGTATTAAAGCATATTTATGGGATATCGCAGGTCATGTTGTTGTCAGGGCCAAAGTCTCAGAGAATGAATGGTATATTCTTGATCCTGATTTCGGGTATTATATCCCCCATGATATAAATGAGATTGAAGCAAATCCTGAAATAGTAAGAACTGTGTATAAAAATATGTCTGAACTTTATAAACCTGATTATAATGATCCCTACACAACAGAACATGTTGTTGAGTTATACGGCAGGGAAGGGAATCATATATATGCCGATTCACCTGTGTTTGAGAATCTATCCTATATCCTAATATGGCTTATCCCGGTCTTGCTCATCTTCCCGTTTATCTTTCATCTTTTAAGAAGAAGAAGCCCTGCTTGTCAAAAATTGTCCCGTCCTTAAAGCAAAAATTATATTGACCGGAATCAAAGGAGGCTGAGTTTTCCTGAAAGGCTTCTGGGCGTCTTACTTTAATCCATTTTGGAACTTTGTAGTAAACCAGGATAATATAAGCACTTGTGTCCGCCGGTTAACAATCATCCGGGCTGAAGTATGTTTGAAAAAATGTGCCTGCATTTTAAGAAATGCCAACAGGCAAATAAAAAGGTTACGAAGGATTATTTAATTGGAATAAGCTTTATTTTCTTATATTATATTTTATTTTGTCTTAAAATATTTTTACTTTTAACAATATAATTCTTTTTATTTGAACAAAACAATTTTCATGATTAATTATCAACGTTTTTGTTGGTCAAATTAATACCTGGCAGGATTATGCAAAAGTCTAATTTTCATTCATTCCCGATATTATTTTTGACAATCTTAGCTATCACAGGAAATCTCAGGGCACAATTCAGGCAACAACCGCACAGGGAGATCCCTCAAGGTGTAATACCGGTAACTGCCCCGGGCTATTATGCCTTGGAAGGAGCCACCTATATGCTTCAAAATGATATCTCATGTTCCCGAAGTGCAATATTCCTTGGGAAGGATGTGACTCTGGATCTTAACGGCTATACTATTACTTATGCTGACGGGAATTATGGTCACGTCAATAACTATGGATTTGAGGAAGGGCTTAAAGGATGGGATGTGTCAAAAGCCCCGGGGGCAAAAATTGAAAACACCGAAGAAGTTCATTCATTTATTGGGAAGAAGCTTTTGCGTCTTGGCCCCGGCGATGAAATAGTTTCTGACTACGTATACCTGCCTGTTGGCGGAAGATCATATTGTGCTATCTGCGGCGTAACAGGCAACTATTATGAAGATATGGAAGGTGATCTCAGCAGAGATATGAGGGTCAGCATATTCGTAGATGATGAGCAGGGTAAGGAGATCAGACTTATCACTAATTACGGTGATTCGGCAAGACTAAGTTGTCCGGTTATTAACCGTTCCACCCAGCTCGGGGGAGGTTTTGTTTTTGCACATCTTAATAACCTGCCTGCAGGAAGATATCGCGTTCGTGTAAGAGCCGAAAATGCCTGTCTGGTCGATGAAATTGACATCCGGCCATCTATGGATGTCGGCATTGGAATTGTTGGAAAAACTCATCCGATGGGACATTATGATCATTTATATAACAGGAATCATTCAGCGTTTTTTGATTATACTGCCGATGCTTCAACCGGCAAACCTGTTGATGGTATCCCGGTTTCAGCAGGACGCGGCAATGTCATTGTCAAAAATGGTACAATTAAAAATGGCACTGCTGGCTTCCTGTCATGGGGAATTCAGTCAACTGCTCCAAATGTCAGAATTATTCTCGATAATCTGAAGATCATTTCAGAAGGAATTAATTCAACTGCTGTCGACGTGGAGCAGGCAACAATTACAAACTGTACCTTCGATGTAACTAATCCGTTCATCATCAACAGGCATGGAGCTGAATTTTATGCTGTCGATCTGAGAGGCAATGAGCCTTCTGAAGTATCCTTCTCAGAGTTCTTCGGAGGACAGGGCTGTCTCGTTTTCAAAGGCGATTTCTCAAGAATTCATCACAACCATTTAATTAACCGCCAGTCAGTCACTAACCATTACAGTATAATGGCCATGGGCGACAGTTCGCAGATATTTTCAAATCTCATTGAACCGGAAACAGGCTCAGGAATAGAAATATATGTCCATCGTGGGATTGACATCTTCGACAATGAATTCCATATCAAAGCCGCCCCTCCCAGCTGCGAATATCATCTCCATTTAAGCACCAACGCTATACGGATTGCAGATTATGGCGCCACCAGGGGAGCAGCACACGGATGCTTTGATAACCGAGTATATGGCAATAAATTCTATATTTCAGGAAAGAAATACAGGCAATACCCGAACTATATCCCTATGGCTTCAGCATTTTTTTACAGTGCCAGCGCCGGTGATAATGAAGTTTTCGGGAATGAAATCTATATCGATCAGGCAGATCCCGGTACAGATGCAGAGGCTTTCGCATTTTACATTGGTAATTCGAGGGGCGGGAAAATATATAACAATAAAATTATATCAAATGTAACCCCTGTCTGGGTAGGTTGTTCTTATGGAAAAGCTGAAGAAACAATCCTTTCCGGAAATACCTTTGAAAGATCGCCTGATACAAAAGCCGATTTTAAACCTGTCAAAATGGGATCACTTGAACAACCTGATTGTATTGCTGATGGAACCGAGTTCCGTTCCAATAATTTTAAAGGAATGAATTTTGGAATTGATCAGACAGCTCAGGATCATAAATATAAGGTTTTCTGGACACTGATTATAAAACTGATTGATAAGAATGGCAGTCCTGTACCGAATGCAGATATACATATTGCTGATGCTACCGGTAAAGAGGTCATACATCAGCGAAGCGGAGAGAATGGCTTATTAAAGGCCGAATTACAGGAATATTTTTCAGATGGTGCCATAAAAACATTTTCATCGCCTTATAAATTAAAGGTTGGAAAGGTTCTTAAGGTAATCAACCTAGATAAGAACATTGAGTTAGAAATAGTGGTGAAGTAGGATTTTGAAGGAAGGTGCCGGGGGCAGTGGTATCGGGTTCGGGCTACCCTATAATCTTGCCCCTTGAACAGAATTCTTATTAAAAGTACTTTAAATGGCCATTTTTTACTTTGTCACTTTTGTACTTCCGATAGTTCTCAGGAACACTAAGGCGCTCACAGGTCCATCTATACAGCCTCCGGAGAGGTGAAAATTGGGCACGGCACCTGAAGAGTTGATAACTAGTACATAAGTTATGAATAACTTCGGGTATTCATAAATTGGATGAAATTCGCATATTTATAAATAAAAACTCATGGAAAAAATTGTATTTACAGTACTGCTGGTCAATATGTTAATTTTTTCAGCCAGCCCTCAGGATAAAACCAACTATGATGAAAGCAGGGTTCCTGATTTTAAGCTTCCCGAACTCCTTAAAACACAAGATGGAAGGACCATCAGTACTGCAAAAGAATGGATGAGCATCCGCAGACCGGAGATCCTTTCGCTTTTTGAGGAAAACATCTATGGAAAAATACCGGGAAGGCTCGACATCGATACCTGGAAAGTATTGGAGCAAAGTAAAAACGCGCTGGGAGGCAAAGCGGTAAGAAAACAGGTAGTTCTAACATTCAGGGGGAATCAAAAGGAATTAAATGTAAACCTATTGATTTACCTTCCAAAAAAACCCGGAAAGGTTCCGGTCTTTGTCGGGTATAATTTTGATGGTAATCAGACCATAACTGATGATCCTGAAATATTCATAACCCGGTCATGGGTAAGCAATGATCCCGAAACAGGAACTATCAATAACCGTGCGACTGATAAATCAAGGGGTACAGACAAAAGTGCCTGGCAGGTTGAGAAGATCATTACTGCAGGATATGGGTTGGTTACTCTCTATTACGGCGATGTTGATCCTGACAAAAATGATTTTGCAGATGGAGTACATCCTCTTCTTTATAAAAAAGGACAGACAATGCCTTTGCCTGATGAATGGGGTTCAATTTCTGCCTGGGCCTGGGGGCTGAGCCGTGTGATGGATTACATCGAAAAAGACCCTGACATCGATGCCTCACGGGTAGTTGTAATGGGACATTCAAGGCTTGGGAAGACAGCTCTGTGGGCAGGCGCCTTGGATCAGAGGTTTGCAATAGTGATTTCAAATAACTCCGGATGCGGAGGAGCAGCATTGTCGCGCAGACTTTACGGGGAAACACTCGGAGGTATGAATCAGTATTTTAAACACTGGCTATGTGACAATTGCAGCAAGTTCGATAATGATGTTAATGCTCTTCCGGTAGATCAGCACATGCTTATTGCATTGATGGCGCCGCGGCCGGTTTATATTGCAAGTGCCGAGGATGACAAATGGGCCGATCCGAAAGGAGAATACCTTTCAGCTTATTATGCCTCCCCCGTTTACGGACTATTCGGTAAAAAGGGGCTGACATCCCCTGAAATGCCCGGGATCAATTCTCCGGTTATGACTAACATAGGATATCATATCAGGAGCGGGAAGCATGCAGTCACCGCATATGACTGGGAACAATACATCCGTTTTGCAGATATGCATCTCAGCAATAAATGACGATAAAAGCCGGATACCTACTATATCCAACTTTTTGAGCAAATCTCAAAATAATTGCAAAATGAAAAAGATCATCTTTACATTACCATTGTTGGCATCTATTATTCCTTTTGCACTAGGCGGGAATGGAAATACCATTATAAAAGAAGCACGACATTACAGTAATGTATTGGGAGAAATAAGAAACTACAGGATATTTCTGCCACCTGATTATTATGGTAACCCTGAGAAACGATACCCCGTGATATACTTTTATCACGGTTGGTCTCAGCGCTATTTCGGAAGCATAACTTCGGAAGGCTACGACGAGGGAGAAAGCAACAATGGCGACAATATTTCAAATTATGTCGCAACCCATGATGTAATTGTTGTTAAACCTGACGGCTATAACAGAAAGCCTCAGGAAGAATACTATCTCCGCCCATACAACATCTCACCGGTTGAGACCTATCGCCAGTTTCCCCTTTATTTCCCCGAACTGGTAAAGCATATAGACGAAAATTATAGAACTATTCCAGACAGGAACCACAGGGCAATATCAGGTCTCTCTATGGGTGGGTTTATGACCTGGTGGATAAGTGGCAAATATCCTCATCTTGTCTCGGCTGCCGGTAACTTTTGCGGCTCGGCCGAATTTTTTGTCGGACCGCAGGGGTTCCCGGTCGAGTACAGACATATCGATATGGCAATGAATTATGAAGGTTTGAATGTCCGGCTGAATTTCGGTAACAGGGATTTTATTAGATGTTATCATCGCGATCTCAACAGGATATGGCCCCAGATAATGGACAATTATGAATTTAAGATCTATGACGCCGAACATACAACCTGCGGACTCGCGGAGATGTTTGACTTTATTATGAACACATTCCGGAATCCTCCCCATAAGCCTGTGAAGTGGAGCCATATTGATGTCTATCCCGAATTTGATGTCTGGGACTATTATGTCAGTTCCGATCGCGATCTGCCTGGTTTCACAATTCTAGAAAATGTAGACAAGAGAGGATTCAGAAGTTCAGTCAGGGAGTTCCTTCCCGATGGGGAAATCATGCGTGAAGTAAGACTTAGTCTAATTACTGCACCATTATACGGAAAGAACCAG
Source organism: uncultured Rikenellaceae bacterium (assembly GCA_964514725.1). GTDB lineage: Bacteria > Bacteroidota > Bacteroidia > Bacteroidales > VadinHA17 > LD21. Next base: position 72,575 of record CAZEUL010000002.1, on the reverse strand, counting down.
TCATACAATATCAAAGATATTGATCTTCAGACTTACAGGTGCACTGAAAAGACAATCAGAAGCAATGAATCAGGAAGACTTAAAATCGATCTTGACGGCGGACTACATGAAATAGGAATAAACAAACCATCAGATAAGCCCAATATTTGCTGTGGCGGATTTGAGATTGTAAATCTCCCCTGGATTGCTGCCGGCAAGGAGGTAATGATAAAGTTGCGTCTCATTAATAAGGGATCTGAAACAGCTGAAAATGTTCAGGCATTATTGTCACCTTTTAAAGAAGATATAAAGGTCATTAAAAGTCTTGCTTCTTTCGGGAGCCTGAAGGCCGGTGAAAGCAAATCAGGAACCAGTTATGTGTCTTTTTCGGTTAATCCCGACACGACAGAAATGGTCAGGCTTAATTTAACAATCAAAGACGGGAATAAAAATATATGGACAGACCATATTGAAATCCCAGTCAGGAAAGATCCTTCCGAAATTGAGAAATTTGAAATTGCCGACGGCAGGTTGTTCAATGTGGCAGCCTCGGGAATTGATACAGCTGCATTGTTCCTTGGCAGAGGCAATGGAGACGGAATCGCAAATCCTGGCGAATCAATTGTTATTCTTGTAAAAGACCAGGGGCTTTACAGACGGACAGAATTATTTACGGCCGATCCTGTAATAAATCCGGGCGGGGTAAATAGCAGGCTTGATGACAATTGGTCAAACTACGATCATGTAGGAGGTTCGGCAAAATTCTCAGCCCCTTTGATTTCTTCGGAATGCCCTGATAATCATAAAATAGAGTTTCTTGCTTCGTACTGGCTCCCCTCCTATCCGAACCATATAATAAAGTATGGAAGGATTTCTCTCACTGTTTCGGGAAAAGACAATACGCCTCCGGAAATAAGATGGACTAAAGTCAACGGAGATAACTTGATCCAGGTAAAAGTCAGGGACGGATCAGCTATCAGATCGGTTAAAGTGCATTTTGTTTCGGCTGATGATCAGCAAAGGACATTTGATGTTATTCTCAATGATGAAGGTTTAAACGGAGACAGGATAAAGGATGACAAGCTGTTCAGTGGCATGGCACCTAAACAGAAATTCGGATTGTTCAGGATGGATGTTGAAGCCATTGATGCAATCGGGAACAGGACTTTCAAAAACTTTGAAAGGCTTGATTACTTTCATTGATATAAATACGCCCGGGGAGCTTTGAGTACAACCGGGACTTTATAAGGCCCCCATCTGCCATGGGAATTAATGGGAAAGATCTGTTTCAGATATGCACATTAATTGTTCCCTGCTCTAAAGTGAAACTACTCCGAGATAAACAAATCCCTGGTTATCAATTAATTTTTCATTTATTCCTGTCTGAATATCCCGCGTATTTTCATCCACTATATCGACAAGCTTGAAACTAAGTTTGTAACGGCCTTTCGGGGTGTTCGGAGGTATATTGATAACATATTTCTCATTCTGCTTTTTCCCGGGCAACCAGGCCATGTTACCTGAATTCTCAATAAGAATATCAAACCTACTACCCGGTTTTTCAGGATCAAATCTTAAGGTAAGACCAAAATTCCTATAAGCAGGAGCAACACCTTTATTAAGCCATTCCATTGACAGAATATTTTCACCCTTTTTGAATCTTTCAGGTACCAGGGCTTTAACGGGAAAATACCAGTATCCGCAGCGGTTGGCAAGCTCTGCTGTAAGGTCAGGATTGTCTGCCAGCCACTCTTCAAGATAACCATGGTAGCCAATGTAGGTGGCATGCATGATTTTCAGCGCACCCCTTAAAGTCTCAGCTCCGCTGACATTGTATTTTGGAATTTTTATCTCCCCGTTTTTCCCTAACCAGTTACCATCTTTTTTAACCGCCCCGTAGTGTTGCATCTCAAGCACTATTGGACTTTTAAGATAGAGCGGATCGTAAAGGCATGGATGACTGATCGTCCATTGATAATTTCCTGCTGAATCCTGCAGACAATTCTGGAAATACCAGTCAACAAGCGGACTGTCGTCACGCAAGCCTATCCCGTTACTTACCAAATAATGATATAGCTCCCGGATATCTTTCTCCGGTCTACCTTCAGCAATCATATCGTCATTTGCTATAATCTGGCTTTTTTTATAGTTCCTGAGGTAAACGTCAATATTGGCTTTCACTTCGGCAATGGTCGGAGTGATCTTAGTTGAGAAAGAGGTATGCCCCTCGCCCCAGTCTCCGATGCTGCCGATATCAACGTAGCTGACCCACGATTTATCATCATATCGGGCAGCAAATGCTTTATGGAATTGATCCAGCTTATCAAGATAAACAGGATCGTCCCATTTTGGCACCCAGAACCTGATCCTGCCGTTATCAACGACTGTCCCTTCAGCTCCGGCTTTCCTGACCCAGCTTGGTGTTGCATAGTGCACTCCGTCGACCAGCTCACCAAAACTATCAGGATAAGAGCCTGTCTCACTGGATGTTATCCTGAATGAGATTTTATAACCTTTCTGTACATATTTTGCAACAACCCGGTCGATGTCGGTCCAGTCAAATACTCCATCTTCAGGTTCAAGATAATTCCATGCCAGCCTCAGGTAGAGATGGTCCATACCCGGAAAAGAAAGGAACATATTATCATCTTTTACAGCGTATCTGTTAATCCCGTTGTCAAGCAGATGATGATACCAGCCCTTATCAGGATTCTTCAGAATCCGTATAGTGTCCCAGTCAGACATAAAATCAATAGTTTTGACCTGTGAAGCAACCAAATTGCTAATCAAAAGAATACAGGAAAATAGTAAAGGAAAATATTTCCATCTGTTTTGCATGATTATATAATAATTAATGTGTTTTGTGACCTCTTTGCCAGGAGTTACTCCGGGTTTCAATAATTGATTGAATCAAAGATATCAACAATTTATATCAAAAAATCGTAAAAGGATCATATCTTTAAATCTATCTTTGTTAAATACTTATCATTTGATGAATTATAATTATAAATGCTTGCGTATAAACTTTTATTGCTTTCATATCAATGTCATTATTCCATTAATTGAAAGGACAATTTAATGGAAATATGGTAGGAAAAAAATCAAATGAATATATTCCAAAATGTTAAAAAAATGATTTCCAGAGAAAAAATTTTAAAGAGAGTCTGTTTGTTACCGTCAGTGGTGGTTCTGTTGAGTACTATGTTGTTTTCCTGTACCGGGAACTCAAAAGATATATCCATCACAAAGGAAGGAGATATATGGTTCCGGAATAACGGAATCTCCCTGAAGTTTGATAAGAACATGTATTGCAGTGTTTATTACTTAAATTATGACAATCCAATGAATACTGTTGAGGCAAATTCGGATTTGTCAAAGCCAAGCCATTATCTGATGGTCGATGGAGAAGAGGTAAAAAATTTTGAAGTCGACTATGACGGCATTAAAAATGAGATAATTGAAACGACATTGGGCAAAGGGGAAAGACTTATTCTCAGGGGCATTGCCAGAAAGAAAGATGGATACACGATTGAAAAAACTCTCTGGATTGATTTTTATGAAAAATATCCTGATGCTGTCATCACCAAAGCATTTTACAGGAATCTTTCTGGAACCGGAATAACCATCGAAAAAGATTATTCCTGTTGCTTCCGTTTGGATGCTTCTCTTATGAATAAGGAAAATGAGCCATATGACTTCTGGTCGTTCCAGGGTGCATCACTTGAGTGGGGGATAGACTATATAATCAAAATCGAAAAAGGATTCAAACAGGATAATTATATGGGTGTTCAGCCTGTAACAAAAACCGGTGGCGGAGTTCCGATGGTTGACCTATGGACACGTGAAGGTGGTCTGGCTATAGCACATCTGGAAACTAAACCAAAACTGGTTTCTTTCCCGGTCGAAACAGGTGCGGATAAAAAGGTGACCATTTCGATGAGCAAAGAGGTTAATGAAACGCTTCTTCCAGGAGAATCGTATGAAACTTTAAAAACAGTAGTTATTGCTCATCAGTTGGATTTTTACAATCCGCTGAAAATATATGCAGGCATGTTATCGGATGAGGGATTGAAACGGGAGAAGCCTTCTGAAGAAGCTTATGAGGCAATCTGGTGTGGATGGGGTTATCTCACCGATTTTACACTCAGTGATATTTACGGAACCCTTCCCAAACTGAAGGAGCTTGGTATTAAATGGGTTGTGATAGATGACCGGTGGTGGGACCGATATGGAGACTGGAATCCAAGAAAATACACCTTTCCCGGTGGTGAAAAACAGGTAAGGGAATTTGTTGATTCACTGCACCGCCAGGGATTCAGGATCCAGATTTGGTGGGCTCCCACACCTGTTCAGCCAGAAAAGATGATTTCATGGGGAGGTTCAGTTGATCCCGGAATTGCAGAGATAGCCCGACAACATCCCGAATGGCTCATTATGGATAAAGACGGATCATACCCGCGCGACTGCAGGGATATGTACCAGTTCTGTCCAAGCGTGCCAGAAGTACGGGATTACATGATAAAGTTAACTGAACGTTTCATCAGGGATTGGGGATTTGATGGTCATAAACTTGATGCCTATTATGTTGTGCCTCCCTGTTATAATCCGAAACATAATCATAAACGCCCTGAGGAATCATATGAAGACCTCCCTCTTCTTTTGAAAGCAATTTATGAAACATCGAAATCCATTAAACCATATTCGGTCACCGAAATTTGCAATTGCGGTACAACACAGGACTTTTTTCAATCTATCTATTCAGATCAGCCTGTGAATTCAGATCCGACAAGTACCAGACAATCCCGTCAGAGGGTAAAAGTTCTGAAAGCTCTCTGGGGAGATGATTCCCCTGTGTTTACAGATCATGTCGAGCATATCAGACCGTGGGTGGATATGAACGACAAAAGCGATACAGCAACGCTGGGTCAGGATTTTGCAACCTCAATGGGGACAGGAGGTGTAATTGGTACAAAATTTACCTGGCCGGCCGGACCGGAAAACGTTCATCTGACAGTTGAAAAGGAGGAGCATTGGAAAAAATGGATTAATCTGTATAACAAGAAAATGTTAAGCAAGGGAAAGTATCTTAATCTTTATGATGTCATTTACGATCATCCTGAGACACATGTAATTCAGAAAAAAGACACACTTTACTATGCTTTCTATGCTGAATTCTGGAAAGGAGATATTGAACTAAGAGGGCTTGAAAAGGAAAAATATAAGGTCTTTGATTACGAGAATCAACGTGACATGGGTATTGTTAAAGGACCTGATTATGTTCTCCGATCAGTGGAATTTAGTCAGCATCTGTTGATTGAATGTTTCCCTGCCAGATGAATTACCCCTATTGTCTTCAAAATTCATTGTTCAGGTATCGTACCTGAAGAGTAAACAACTTTTCCGCCGATCATGGTTAGTTCGGCAACAATATTCCGGATCTCCTCTGCCGGACATGTCATTATATTCTGTGAAATAACCGCCATATCGGCAAGTTTACCCGGTTCGATCGATCCTTTGATTTTTTCTTCAAAAGAAGCCTGTGCATTGTTGATAGTATACATTTTAAGTGCTTCCTCTCTGGTGACAGCCTCCTCAGGAAAAATTACTGAATCCTTTTCAGTTGACCGGGTTATCATGGTCCACATTCCGAGAAACGGATTATAAGGATTGACAGATGTATTGGCATCCCACTTGACCATATGGTCAGATCCTCCGTTTACTACTATTCCCGCATCGACCATCGAACGGTAAGGATGGAAACTTCTGATCCGGTCAGCCCCAAGGATCGTTTTCATTGCATCTGCATCCTTATAGAACCATGCGGCCTGCATATCAGCAAAGATTCCCGTTGTGCTCATTCTCTTTATGGCGCTTTCATTAAAAAAGTTGCCGTGAATTATAGAAAATCGTTTCCCCTTCAACGAAATAGTTTTGTTAACCTCCTCATATGCATTGAGAAGAATATCGACTGCCCCGTCACCTGTACAATGTGCAGTAAATTTCCATTTATTCTCCGCGGCAACTCTGACAGCTGATAATACTTCATTATATGAGTATTTTAATACACCATGGTAATCAGGTTCTTCTATCCCGAAAATATCTGCGGCTTTCTCTCCCCATGGTTCAGCGAGCCAGGCTGTTCCTGTCAGTATTCCTCCATCAAGCATTATTTTAAGAGCTCCGATTCTAACCCATTCATCACCTGAACCTGTTGAATAGTTACATTGCTTAACAGAATCCAGAAGTGTATTCAGTGATCCTTCATGGCCGGGGTTCAGGAGAATATTCTGGAAAACCCGTACTGTGAGCCTGCCTTGTTCATGAAGCGTACGATACATTTCATAATTCCTGTAATCGCCTTCACCTGAACAGACGCCTGTAATTCCATACCGGTTATAGCGTTTCAGCATTGCTTCTACAGCATCCAGGATTTTTTCATCAGAAACAGGTTCCTCCTGTGGAAGTCTGAGAAGGCTGAATGCTGAGGCTCTTATAAATCCCGTCAAACGACCTGTAAGCTTGTCATGAATGATACCCGGATGAACAGTCTTTTCACTGATACCCGAGACTTTCATTGCCGCCGAATTTATCATACCCCCAAATGAACCATTCAGGAACACCGGATTCTTCGGGGCTGCTTTATCCAATTCTTCAAGTGTCGGCGGACGCAATTCTTCCAGACGTGTATAAAACAGCTTTGGATGAATGATCCATTCACCATCCTTTTTTCCATCAGTCTGGCTTCTGATCCAGGTTAATAACTCTCCTACAGTATGCAAGTCGGGTATTTTAACATGCAGTTCACTTAACGCCGCAGATTCAGGATGTAAATGAGCATCTATCAATCCTGGTATGACAGTTTTCCCCTTCAGATCAATGACTTTTGTCTCCTTCCCTGATAACCTAAGGATCTCCCTGTTTGATCCCACAGCAACTATTTTATCACCTTTAATGGCAACAGCTTCTCTAATTGAGAAATTCTTGTCGACTGTAATGATTTTCCCGTTGATAAGCAGCATATCAGGTGAAATCTTGGTATTGCATCCGGCAACAGATAAGCAGTACAAAAATAAGAGTAAAGTTTTAAAGTAACCCTTGTTTCTCATGAATCTGATACTTTTAATAATTCACAGCAAGTAGCCTATCGTCCTTAGTCCGTCTCCAGGATGCCGGTCACTTAATGACCGGAAGAACTATGCATGAAGGATATTGTTCATTGTGAAAAACTGTCTGCTCTGCTTTGATCCAGCTTGTATCAGTGGCAAAATAGTTTCCCGTATTAAGGTTCCTGTCAAACCTGGGAAAATTGCTGCTTGAAATCTCAACTCTTATTTTATGACCTTTCTTGAATACGTTGCTTGTTGCCCACAAATCAATATTGTACTTATATACCTTCGTGGGTTCAATATTCGAAGGAGGAAGCAAAGGATTCCTGTGATCTGCTCTTATTATACCCTCGCAGATCCTTATCGCTTTTCCGTCGGGATAGACATCCACAAGTTTGGCGGTGAAATCGGTATTTTTTGCCGAACTTGATGCATAAATTATTGCATTTACCGGCCCTGTAACTTCAACATCATTTTTGAGCACCGGAGTTGTATACACCAGTACATCCTGTCGGTCTTCAATTTTTTGCTGGTCCCATGGTCCCATGCTGCCAATAGTTCTGACAGGATCAGAAGGATCATAAATAAACCTATCAGGGTTATTATCTTTAGGGACATTTACATCGAGAGTGCCATCACCTGATCGTGAGTTGGCTTTGCCACTGCTGTGGAAATAGTAATTTTGATATAATGTTCGTGCCAGGGGCCACTCATTTTCGAAACGCCATTTGTTATCTCCCATCACGAATATTTTAATAGGAGGTTCTTCAATTATACCGTTGTCGACACCTTTCAGCTGACTGTCAAACCATTTCATCATAAGTTCTGTTTCATTAAGTTCGGCATCAGGTCCGAAATCGAGATCTCCCACTTTTCGTTTACCCTCGTCGTGAACCCATGGGCCGATCATGAGTTTTTGCTTTTTACTGATCTCGGGTGCAATTGACGGGTCAGTCATTTTCAGGTAGTTATCTATTGTTCCTTTCAACAGAATATCATACCACCCTCCAATGGCATAAACCGATGCCTTTATTTTAGAATATTGATCGCCTATGCTGGTTCTGTTCCAGTAAATATCATGCTCGGGATGCATGAGCCAGTCGCGGAGGAAGGGTATCTTCCATCCCAGCTTTTTGTCCTGGTCGATCAAAGGAAGGCTCATCAGAATCTTATCGGTATTTTTTGCAAGTGTATCGGGGTGGAAGTTATACGGGGAGGTCATCTCATAGCTCCACAATCCGAACAGTTCAAGCCGGAAGGCTCCGTTCTGGTAAGCAACGTCATGAAGATCTGAAAAGGTAACCACGGGAAACATAGCAACAAGGTATTGACTTTGCAGAGGAGCAGGCATCCATTGGGTGAATCCGACATAAGATCCGCCGAATGTACCTATTTTCCCGTTGCACCAGGTCTGGGCTCCTATCCATTGCTGGGTGTCAAATCCATCCTGTGCCTCAGGCTGCATTGCATCAAATATTCCTTCGGACTCAAATCTGCCGCGTGTATCCTGAAGGACAACAACATAACCCCTTTTGACAGCAAATGCAGCGGATTTATTATCCGCACCGCCGTTCCCATAAGGTGAACGCATGAGGAGCACAGGGAAATTACCAGGGGCATCTGGGCGGTAGATGTTGGTTGAAAGTCTGACTCCGTCTCTCATGGGTACTTTTACGTCAATCTCTTCAATAACTTTGTATTCTTTTGCATTTGAAGTTATTTGACCCTTTGTAATGTGGATATTTAATAAAGTAATGATCAGACCTGATAAGATCAATGATGTTGTTTTTCTCATTATAAGGCAGTTTAAATTATTAAACAGGAAACAATTGTATTAGGGTATTAATCTTAATTAACAATGCTTTAGGACGGAAAAATAATAAAATAGAATAATTCTTAAATAATATTTATTACTAATTAATAATTTATATTAAATAAGAATAATTATTATAAAATATTTACTATTAAATGATAATTATTCTCCTTTAATATTTATTCCTATTTACTTATTATTCTCTTTTAATATTTATTATCAAATAAGAATTATTCTCTTCTAATATCCGTTATCAAATAAGATTTATTCTCTTCTAAAAGCTGCTGCCTTATGAAAATTATTCTCTTCTGGTAATAATACTCATGTAAGAATGATTCTTACTTGATCCTGATCCTTATTCGCATGTTATTACTACTTTGTGCTCAGGACCTGTTACACCTGCAAGATTTACAACCCTGAATAAAAGCTCGTACCTTTTCTTAATCAGATTCAACGTAAAAATTGAATCTGTTTTATCCCATTCGCCTGAAGGTGCTACCTTAACCTGATACTCCTTAAAATTCGGCGTATCAGAAGTTAATCTTATAACTGCTTTCCTGCCTTCTATCTTTACCTCGGAAGCAATAGTATTGGGTGTCCAGTAAATAAGCTCAGGATCTTCAACAAGCTTCATGAATTCAGGTTTCGCATAAGCCCAGTGAGGATTCCCACCCCATATCCATGTGTTATTCTTAAAATAATCATCATTGTACATAATAAGCAGATCCTTGTAGTCGGGCCAAACCGTAAACATATTGTTGTATCCATGCCATTCAATCCAGGTATACGTCTGGGCGCTTCTCTCCTTGCTCGTTCCGGTTTCAGGATCAATATCGACAGGTGTGCGATCCGGTCCTTTCACCTTTAAGATGTCTGAAGCCTTGTTTTTCAGATACTCTTCACGTATTTCCAAAGCTGATAAGGGGATACCGTTTTTTTCAAAATGATGATCATATTTTGCATCTGAAAGGAACCATTTATTATATTGATTAAGCCAGACCTCGTTTATCCCATGATGACCGTCCGGTCCACCCTTTACACCCGGACCAGCTCCCAGTGTCCTTGTAACATAACCAAATGCATTGAGAACAGCATTCTGCACCGTCATAAAATGGCCGCAGTGATATCCCTGTCCCTTAAGGGCGTTGTCAAGTATCTCTTCGGCAAATCCATCGCCCGGATACGGATCCCCGAAATCGTTGATTTTTATCACCGACTTAATCCAGTGCCGCAGCAAGAGTATCCTTTTAAATTCGTCTGTCTCTCCATGAAAAACAGTATCAAACCTGTACTTTTCTACCAAATGCCGAAATTTGGGTGAATTCAAATCCTCAAAAGACTTAAATTCCTTATTTGGATAAAAAACTGGATTGTCTGCTCTCTCAGTTTTATATTCAGGTCCTGCACAACAAGAAAAAACTAAAAAAATTAAAATATACAATACTTTTGCTTTCATTACCTTATTAATTTACAAACAACAAAAGTAATCAAATAAATTATTTTATCAAATCCTTTTGGTATTTAAAAATTATAATTTAATTTTGATATAAATCAATCTTGATCTATTTAAAGCAGATCCTTTTAAATCAAACAATGAAAAATATATCTTTCTTAACTGTAGCTATGGTTTTTGGGATTTTGTCAAGCTTACATTCCCAGAATCCGGAAGGGTATAATGTTGTCAAGCCGAATGTGATTAATGATGTACTCACAAATCCCGGGATTGGATTTATGACTTTCCAGCGTTTCAATGGCGATGATCTCAATCCGGGAAGCGGATGGACAGAAGGTTTCCCCATTGAATGGCAAAAGTTTGATGGCGATCTTACAAATAAAGATCATCCTGCCACAACAATTGCCTACTGGAGAGTTTACTGGAAGTTTATGGAACCGGAAATGCACAAATACCGGTGGGACATGCTCGACCGGGCTTTGGAGGTTGCAGCTCAGAGAGGACAGACTCTCCTGCTGAGAATTGCTCCTTATGGTACTGGAGATGAAAGGGATGTACCGGCATGGTACAGAAAAATGGTCGGCCCGAATAAGAACTGGAAGTATAATAACGAAGTTAACAAATGGATGGTTGATCCTGAAGATCCCCGATATGTAGAATATTTTGGAGGATTTATTCGTGAACTTGGAAAAAGATATGACGGACATCCCGATCTGGAAGCGGTTGATCTTTCAATAGTTGGAGCATGGGGAGAAGGTGCCGGTTCAGAATTACTGACTCAGCAAACAAGAGAAGCCCTGGTTAATGCATACACTGATTCTTTCAGAAAAACTCCTCTGATAGCCCTTATGATGGACCGGAAAACAAATATGTATGCAAATTCACAGATCCCTGTCGGCTGGAGGGTCGACTGCATTGGTGACCTTGGATTCTGGGCCAAGGATCAAAATGGGTGGACTCATATGTACGATTTCTATCCTATAGAAATAATCAGGTATAATCTTCAGGAAGACTGGAAAAGGGCCCCACTGAGCTTCGAGATCTGCGGAACTTTCCTCAACTGGCGCGACACACAGAAATATACAAGGGAACAGGTAAAATACATTTTTGATGAATCACTTAAATGGCATATATCATCATTCAATGCAAAATCGTCACCTGTCCCGGAGGAATGGAAAGACCTGGTTGACGACTGGTTGAGAAAAATGGGATACAGATTTGCTCTCAGAAGAATAAAATATCCGTCTGAAGTGAGACAGAACGGCAAACTTGATTTTGAAACATGGTGGGAAAACAAGGGAGTTGCTCCATGCTATAAGGACTTTATTCTTGCAATTCGTCTAAAATCGGGGGAAAATGAATCCTTGCATCTTACAGATGCAGATATCAGGAAATGGTTCCCCGGCGATAATGTTTATGACGATGCCATTTTTATCCCGTCTGATCTGCCGCCGGGAGATTATGATCTTCAGATAGCAATAGTTGATAAACTTAAACATATACCAAAAATCAAACTTGCAATTGAAGGAAGACTCCCTGATGGCTGGTATCAACTGGGGAAAATAAAGGTTATCAGTAAGCAATAGCAATTTGTTTTAAAGCAAAACTGATATATATTCTTTTAATGTTATGAAAGATTTTTCCGACACTAAGTTTCACTAAGCTTCACCAACCTTAATTTTAACAGTATTTTTTTTGATTTTTTTTATCATATTGTTTCTTATAATATTTTTTTTAATATTTTTGTTAGATATTTCAAGGTATCAAAAGATATATTCTGAATAATAATAATGTTACGTAATATTAGTTAAACCGTTCAAATTTTCTTTGCCTATGAAAAACAGATTTACTAATTATTCTATTTTCAGATTCAATCAACACTAAACCTAACTATTAACTTATGAGCAAAAAACTGTGGCTACTTTTAATCATTTTCCTTGTAGGGTACGGAACTGCCTTTTCCCAGGAACGTACAATCACCGGAAAGATATCCTCTGCTGATGATGGTTCAGCATTGCCGGGGGTGAATGTCCGGGTACAGGGGACGACTAATATCGGAACAATTTCCGATGCCCAGGGACGATACACAATCCGCGTCCCTTCAGGGTACAATGCCCTTGAGTTTTCATTTGTCGGAATGAAACCTCAGACTGTAACCTTAGGTGTTTCAAACATCATTGATATTGCAATGGAGACATCATCAGAAATGCTTGAGGAAGTTGTTGTTACAGCACTTGGTATTCAGAGACAGGTCAAAGCTGTAGGCTATGCCCAGCAGGAACTTAAAACTGACCAGCTTACTGCTGTTAGGGAACTAAACCTTACTAATTTCCTGACAGCCAAGGTTGCCGGAGTAAAAGTTGCAAAAACCTCTTCAGGTACAGGAGGATCAACAGCAATAACCATTCGAGGTGCAAAATCATTGCTGGGAAATAACCAGCCTCTTTTCGTCCTCGACGGTGTGCCAATCACTAATATTGGACATACTTCCGGAGGTGTATGGGATGACATAGACCTTGGAGATGGAATGGGTGATCTTAATCCTGAGGATATTGAATCGATGCAGGTACTAAAAGGTCCTAACGCTTCTGCTCTTTATGGCGCAAGAGGGAGTAACGGTGTTGTTCTGATAACAACAAAATCCGGCAGGCAGAGAAAAGGTATAGGAGTTGAATTTAACTCCAATTTATCTCTTGAAACTGTCAATCTTGTTCCAACTTTCCAAAACTATTATGCAACAGGTTATGAGGAGACAAACCTTTACGGAAGCTGGATAGAGATTCCTCCGGGAAGTGGAAAGTTCTATGAAACTATGGATACATGGCATGGTGATAACTGGGGGCCGCCACTCGACGGAAGGAGAGTGATTGTCGACCCGTTCTGTTATCCGGAAGATATGTTTACAAGGACACTGACCCTTCTTCCCCAGCCTATCGACAATGTCAGAAATTTCTACGATAACGGAATGAACGTCTCAAACACTTTATCAATTTCAGGTGGCGGTGAAAAGACAACTGCAAGGTTATCTCTGGGAAATACCACCAATAAAGGAATCATACCTAATTCGAAGCTGAACAAACAGACTATTGTTTTGAATGTCAACTCAAAGGTTACTGACTTTCTGTCATTTGATGCTAAATTAAATTACATACGAGATGAGGGAAGAAACAGACCTCTGCTTGGCATTGCTTATCAGGGAGGAAACGTCTCAAGAGTATTTGCAGCAATGGGCAGATATGTTCCGATGCCATGGCTTAAGGAGTATTATGAAAAGACAAAAACACCGGGCAGCTGGCCGGGAGTTTCTTATAATCCATACTATATTGTTAATGAACTTAAGAGTCATGACATTCAGGACAGGATAATAGGTCAGATCTCCTCAACTCTCAAATTTACAGATTGGTTAAGTCTTCTAGGAAGAGCAGGTACTGATTATTACACCCAGAAAGTTGTAAGAACCTGGCCTGTAGGCGCCAAAAGAAGTGATAACTACCGGGGAAGAGTGTACAATGAGCTGAATATCGTTAAAGATATAAATGCCGACCTAATCCTGACTGCCACAAAAGAACTTACAAGTCATTTTACCGCAAATGCTTCAGTCGGTGCAAGCATATTGTATCAGCAAAGAGATCAGCAGATTATTGATGGACGTGTTTTCAAAGCCAAAGGTGTGTATGATATAGGCAACTGCACAGATATACGTCCAAGTACCTATCTGTCCCGTAAAGAAATGCAGTCAGTATACTTCACCGGCCAGCTTGCATACAATAACTACCTGTTCCTTGATGTCACAGGCAGAAATGACTGGTCATCCGCCCTGGGAATTAATAATTATTCATTCTTCTATCCGTCAGTCAGTGCAAGCTTTGTTTTCACCGATGCCTTTAAATCACTTTCAAATAATGTTTTAAGTTTCGGAAAGCTCAGAGCATCATGGGCCCAGGTGGGTAATGACTCGGATCCATATCTGACGATGAATGGTTATGCTTCAACAACAACAACCTATGCGGGAAGAGGACTTTCCTGGATGAACAGTACTATTCCCCTGTTCAACCTGAAGAACGAGCTTACCCAGTCGTGGGAATTAGGAACAAATCTCAGGTTTTTTGATAACAGGATCGACTTTGATTTTACGTACTATAACGGTAAAACAACAAATCAGATTCTTCCTGTCAACATATCAAACTCCAGCGGGTATACTGCAGTTGTAATCAATGCCGGGGAAGTACAGAACAAAGGAATTGAAATTGCGCTGAACCTTAATCCAATCAGGACTTCAAGCGGTTTTTCATGGGACATCAATGCCAATTTCTCGAGAAACTGGTCTAAAGTTGTGGAGTTGGCTCCCGGAATTGAGTCGCTGGTTCTTGGCGGAGCAGCTGGAAATATTGAGGCCAGGCCAGGTTTGCCCTATGGAAACATTGTTGGATATGCCTATCAGAGAGCTCCTGACGGACAAAGAATAGTTTCAGACGGTTATTATATTCCTACAGCAACACAGCAGGTGCTTGGCAATATAACCCCTGACTGGATTGGCGGATTGAACAACACCTTCTCCTACAAGGGTCTGTCACTTAATGTCCTTCTTGATTTTGTACAAGGTAATGAAATTATCTCCGAGACAAAATACAGGTGTGAAGCAAGTGGTAACGGGAAATGGACCACAGAAGGAAGAAGGCTGAGAGATAAAGATGACCAGGGCAACCAGCTTCCCCTTGTCGGTGTATTGGATGGGGTTGTGGCAATAGATGATGGGACCGGGAATATAAGGTACGAGAAAAACACCAAGGCTGTTGACGGACAAACCTACTGGGCAATGAGAGCATGGGGTGATATCACTGAGGAATTTGTAATGGATGGCAGCTATATTTCACTGCGGGAAATAATGCTGTCATATACATTCAGTCCAAAACGACTCGCCAACACTCCTTTCGCAGGGATTACCCTTAGCGCACTGGGCCGTAATTTATTGTACCTCGAGGAGCATATGATGGGAATGGGTGTATCTCCGGAATCAGCACCAAATACTTCTGCAGCCAATGCTGGAAGCGAAGTATTTGCAATTCCCACCACACGTACATGGGGATTCAATATTAAACTCACATTTTAGTTAAGACATTAACCATTAAAAAATGAGAACGATGAGAAAGATTATAAATATAACAATGGGGTTCTTGCTTGCATCTGGTTTAATATTGTCTTATGCATGTACAAAGAATTTTAAAGATCTGAATACTGATCCTAGAATTATAACCGCCGACCTGATTGATCCTGGCCTGATCTTAACTTATGTTGAATGGACAGGTGTAGTCGGATCTGCATCCTATGGTAATGGCACCTACGGCTGCTTCTGTGGAATGTGTAAAAGGGATGATGATGCACCTTTCCTTGAGACAGATTCTCCGGGTGAATGGAATTTTGAATATGAGACCCAGATCAATAACCTGTCAAATATTATCCAGCTTATTGATGGTAAGGAAAACAAGGCTGATCTGGTTAACAAACAGGCAATTGCCAGAATCCTAAAGGTTTGGGCAGTTTCAAAGCTCACAGACACCTACGGGGATGTCCCATATTCAGAATCCTGTCTCCCACAGGATAAGGCTATTTATAGTCCCAAATACGATACTCAGGAGAGTATTTATAAGGATCTTTTCAAGGAACTTAAAGAAGCAGCCGACCAGCTTAATCCTGCAAAGGAAAGTTACGGAGCAGCAGATCTTATCTATGGTGGTGATGTTGCCAAATGGAAAAAACTTGCCAATTCATTAAGACTCAGACTTGCCTTGCGGGTTCGTTATGCTGACGAAGCACTGGCAAGAGCACAGCTCAGTGACCTTACAGAAGCTGGACTGATGACCTCCCTGGGAGATGAAGCTTATATCCTGAATAATACCGACTATCCCAATCATCTTAATCCCAGATATTACAGAATAGTCAATTATTCTACAACCCAGGAAAGTGTCAGCACTCACAAGGTAATGATAGATATCTTACGCAATGACGGGATTCATCTTGATCCGCGAATTAAAATCTATGCCGATACTGTAATGGCCCCGTGGAAAGGAGGTATTTCACCAAACGGATATCCTGCACCAAACTGGGACTATCGTGGGTCACCGACTCTGGGAATGGTGCCTGTTGAATATAAATATCCATGGGGCGCCAACACTGTTTCTAATATCGCCGACTTCTGGAGGGTGCCTGTTGTCGCTCCGGCTATAATGAGAAGTGCCGAGGTTTATTTTTCCCTTGCCGAAGCTAAACTGGCAGGACTTCTTCCGGCATCTTTCACAGGAACAGCAGACCAGTATTACAAAAAGGGAATTGATGCATCAATAGACTGGTACAAATGGTTCTATGATCTGACTGCACCCCAGATGTCTGACCTGATGATAAAATATCTGCACAATCCAGAATGGACACCCGGGCCACAGTGGACACAGGACGATGTTGACCAATTTCTTGATTATAAAAAGATTAAGGATGCAGAAGTGGCCGCTTTTAAGGCAACTCCAATGTATACCCTGACTGGTTCAGCCGAAGAGCAGCTTGAGAAGATTATTAACCAGAAAATAGTCGCACTTTATCCTGATGAATTCCAGGGGTGGTGTGAATATCGAAGAACAGGCTATCCGAAAATACCTATAGGCCCCGACCAGGCAGCTCTCGCTGGAGTTGTTCCAAGAAGGGAACCATGGCCAACCTCAGAAGAAACAATTAACAGCCAGAGTTTCAAGGAGGCTCTTGCCAGATATGGGAAAGACAGCAGGCTCACAAAATTTTGGTGGGACAAGAATCCAGCCGCACCCCATATTTACGAGTGGACAGCTCCTTCTATGCCAACAGCCTGGCAGTAATTTAGGGTAGATTTTAGGTTTTAGGTTTGAAAATAGCTCACAGGAAAATGATCCTGTGGGCTATTTTTCACTGTAATCTTAACTTTGGGAACCATGCAGACATATAAATCAATTCCTTTTTTATTTATTCTTTTTGCAACCTTAATCTCTTGTAACGAGAATTGTCAGCAAAATCGGACGATGACTAAAAAAGATACCGGCTCTGTAATGATCCTGGATGATTTTGAGAATAAGTCAAGCCTTAATTATTGGAAAGGAACAATTACACTGTCATCAGAGTTTCCATCACACGGAAGGAAATGTTGTAAACTTGTTCCTTCAAAAAATCTGCCTTTGTGGATCGAAACAATCAATATAGTCAGTGACTGGAGTCCTTTCCAATATTTGAAATTTGATATCTATAACCCCTCTGAACAACTCTATTATGGAACAATACAGATCTTTGATAAGGCCGGTAATGATGAAGATGCTGAATTCAGAGGCCAAAGTTACAATGGAGAAAAGCTTTTCCTGAATACAGGCTGGAACCATTTTGAATTCCTGATTCATAATGCCATGACGGAAGAGGGCGACAGACATCTGGCCATCGAAAGCATAAGGAAACTTCGTTTTGCTTTCGGGATTACAGATACCTCACTTTATATTGATAATATCCGGCTTGTAAAAGGGACAGAAGGTGTGTTAACAAAATCGAAAATAAACCCGGCTGATTGCATAATTCTTATTGATAACCGTGACGTTTACCCATCACTGGCAGGACCTGTTGAAAAGATAAAGGTGGGCCGTGATATTATAACCCTTAGAGAAAATGCTGAAAATGCCATCCGACAACTCAAAAATGAGGTACGTTTAGCCGAAATGCAGGGATTTCAGACATTTTACCAGAAGATACCATTAATTACTGCCGATATAGGAATAGGTATCAGAAGCAAGCTTGTCTGGTTTCAAAATGATAACGAAGAGAGAAAAATCCTTAACTATGTAATTTCATCGTGTAAGAAAGCCTCAGAAGAGATTTCTTCCATGCTGGCATCAAAAAAGAATTCTGGTCTTAAACAGGAACCTGAAAATGAAGTAAGCTCAGCCTCTTTTTTTGTTCCTCCATACCCTCCATTAAATGAATTGAGACAGTCAGACGGATTCTATCGTGATAAATCTGGAAGACCTCAAATCGTATTTTCAATGCTTCAGATTAATGAAGGACCACTACTTGAATATTTTGCACCTTTTGATCACCGTATCGAAAGCTATACTGTTGGCGGAGGATCGAGATACAATATTGAAAACAGTCCGGTTTACGCGGCATTCCATAGTTTTCCCGGTACAAAAAGAGTCGGCTGGGATGGCTGGTGCGGCCACCTTATTAAAGACAGATGGGCTATGGGTGGTAAAAAAGAAGATGTTGTTATATGCCTTGAAAGTCCTGAAATACGTAAGGCCATTCTTGAATATATCAAAGTACATTCAGAGGAATGGAAAAGCAATCCCCATTTGCTTTATAATATTATGGCTTACGAGCTTCAATATATATGTTTTTGCAGGAAAAGCCAGCAGATGTTTCGGGAATGGTTGGTAAAAAAGTATAACTCAATAGGCAAACTAAATAATACATGGAACACTTCTTATTCATCATTTTCTGATATTTATGCACCAGAGACAAGAAATGCCCGTCCTGTGGATAATGTAAACCGGGCTGCGTGGTACGATTGGGCTGATTTTAATACCAGGAGGTTTACCGATTATCTTAAATGGGTGAAGGATGAAATGAGAAAATATGAAGATAAGATCCCGATATGTGCGGGAGGAACATCATCCATGCTAAGTTCATCAAACAGTGTAACCGGAATTGACGAGGAAATGATTATAAATGAAGTTGATGACGTCATTCTCAATGAATCAGGAAGTTCTGTAATATTTTCGGACCTTCTCCTGTCTCTGAGTTCAAAGAAAAAAATAATGGTTGACCCTGAAATGGGTGGCAGCGTCCATAACCTCCTGCTGCAGTTCTTACATGGTAAATCAGATATATCAAAATGGTGGTGGGGAGCTTATCCAAGTACGGAATATATGCATATGAATCAGACATCACTCCCCCATAGTAAAGAAATTTCACTTTCTGATATTGATGAAGTTTTGAAACTCTCGCTCGATATTCGCCGCCTGGGAGCGGAAATAGCAGAATTCACAAAGGGGGATCCGGAAATAGCAATCTTATATTCCAAAACAAGCATTTTACAGGTTCCTCCCCTTCTTGTACAGGCAGGCACAACCCCTTATATAGATGAATTGTACTCAGTATGGGAGGGTTCAAGATTTCTTGGCTGCAGGGTAGGATTT
This sequence comes from uncultured Rikenellaceae bacterium, assembly GCA_964514725.1. GTDB lineage: Bacteria > Bacteroidota > Bacteroidia > Bacteroidales > VadinHA17 > LD21. Next base: position 53,027 of record CAZEUL010000002.1, on the reverse strand, counting down.
ATAAGCGAAAAACAAATTCTTGACAAAAAACTGAACAAGTTCAAACTGCTTATTATACCAGCGGTTAAATATATTGTACCGGAGGTTGTTACAGAGATTAAAGAATATTTGGCCAAGGGCGGAACAGTTGTCATGATACCTGAATCCTTTAATTTTGACCAATATGCAAAAGAATGCAATAAAATTAATGAATTTGGAATAAAGATTATCAATGTAACCTTTCCTGAAGTAGTTGGAGAAGAAGAGAGAACACAGAATTATGATCAAAGTTTTTCACAAAAACTTATTTATGGAAATGTGAAACGGAAAATTTTGACAGACAAAGTTGATATTTTCGAATTTTCCGTATCACCTCCTGACATGATATCAGAAGGTCTTGTACAGACAATTGATCCGGGGAATAATACTGTGATCGGGCGTTTTGAGGACGGGCATCCTGCCATTGTACACGTAAAATCAGGAAAAGGTTCCTTATATTACCTTGCAGCACCTCTGAAAACCCAATCCTATCACCAGCTTTTATCTCCGATTGTTAAAAAACTTGGCATTAAACGACCGGTTATTGCTGTTGACAATAAAGATGACCTTATTACAGGAGTAGAAGTAAGAGGTGTTGAAAATAAATCGGAATATCTGGTTTATGTGAGCAATCTGACTCCTGATACTATGGAATTTGATTTGAAAGCCCGCTCAGAAATAAAATTTGTAACAGATTTGCGTACAACCAGAATAATTGAAGGCAATCATATTAAAACACTCCCTTTCGGTGAAACAATCTATAAAATTGAAAAAAAAGATAACTAGTTTAATTACAAAAAATATGAAATTTATAAATGGCTTCCTTTTCATTTTAATCCTGCTCGGCCCTGTATCATCTGCTCAAAAGGTTAATTATCAAGGCAATGATCCATATTCTCTATGGAAAGAAGGGATTGGAGTCATCCCTTTCCCTAAATACCTTGCCCTGACCGGCGAAAACTTCATTCTCGACACAATAGTGAATATCAAGATTGACAGGGGTTTATCAGAAGAGGACCGGTTCACAGCAGCAGAACTGTCCGCTTTGCTTCAGGAGCAATGGGGCGTTAAATCAAGGATCAGAACTGAACCAGGGAACCATGAAATATTTCTTTCCAGAAATAAATCACTATCAGACATCGGCGATCAGGGTTATATGATCAATGTGGCACCTGAAAGGATTAAAATAAGTGCTAAAAGTACAACAGGGCTTTTTTATGGAATTCAGACAATAATTCAGCTGATCCAGGAGAAAAATGGAACTCTTTTTATCAGAGGAATGAAGATTACAGACAAGCCTGATATTGAGATAAGAGCAGTTCACTACGACACAAAGCATTTTCAGGAGAAGAAAGAATATGTTAAAAGCTTTATACGGTCTCTTTCAAATTACAAGATCAATATGCTGATCTGGGAATGGGAAGATAAATTCGCTTATAAAAGCCATCCCGAGATCGGAGCTCCCGGGGCATTTACCAGCGAAGAGATGCAGGAATTGACACTTTATGCAAAAAAATATCATATACAGATTGTTCCTCTTATTCAGGGACTTGGTCATGCAAGCTATATTTTAAAACATCCTGAAAATAAACATCTGCGCGAAATAGAATCCAACAACTGGGGCTTCTGTCCTCTCAGGGAAGGGACGTATAAACTGATGAACGATCTTATAAGGGAAGCTATCGAAGCTACTCCGGGATCAAAATATGTGCACATAGGATGTGATGAAACTTATGTTTTAGGAAAAGGTGTCTCATGCGGGTGCAGCAACAAAGCTAAGAAAGAAGGCATTTATGCACTCAGAGAAACTTATATTAACAAAGTTTCAGAAGAAGTCAAAAGATTGAAGCGAATTCCAATAGCCTGGGATGGAGGTTTTGATCCGTCAGAAAAAGTAAAACCGGTAAATGGTCTTTTTACACCGGGTGGTTTTAATGATCGTCTCGATAAGGCTTCAATTAACAATGGATACCCTCTTTATATTTATGATCCGAATCCCGGCATAGAACATTTGTTCCTACCCTATTTCTACCGGGAGAATGAAAAAGGGCAGGTAAGGAATCACCTTGAAGAAGCTTATGATGAAATAACAAAAGCAGTAAAAGCAGGCTATTTTAAGGGCATTATTTCCACATCATGGAATTGTTCCGGTGTTCATAATCAGATCTGGATGCTGCGCTATCTCACTGCTGCTGAATATTCATGGAATTCCGAAAGTCCCGGAATAGACTGTTTTACCGATACTTTTTTCAGAAATTATTATGGATGTCAAAGCAGAGATGTTAAAGAACTCTATAAACTTTTAAATAAGGCAAGCTATTATTATATGAGCACTTTTGAAAGAAAAGTCTGGCACTGGGGGGAGATTGGGAAAACCCATTTGCCAGATCTCCCCCGGGATGACATGGAATTTGATCCTTACTGGAACACTGAATATAAAGACCTGGTTAAGCGCTCCACTGATATTCTACCTGAAATGGCAAGGGTGAAAGAAATCTGTAAAATCAACTCAGATGCAGGTTCCAGGAACCAGTATGACTTTGAGCTTTTTGAACGTCTTGCGGACCTTTTCAGTCATACTGCCAGAACCTGTTTGATGTTATCAGAGCTTGAAAGAACGATCGCAGCTGCTGCAGACCAGCACTTTGATGACAGTAAATCAACATATAATGAACTTGTTAAAGCTGCCGGAATTATAAAGGATAATCTGGCTGAAAGGGAACTGGTATATAATGAAATAAAAAACACATGGGAAAAAAGCCAGATGCCAAAAGGTATGTCAACTAATGAAAAACAATACCTTCACGCCCGCGACCAGCAGAGGAATTTTGCCAACAGAAGACCCGACCTCTCTTTTATGATTTGTGATGAGGAGAATCTTGGCCTTGAAGAATATCTGAAAAAACTTGAGGAATACATCCTGTTCTATAAATCTGAATACCTTTAAAAGGTGCTGGAGATGAAATGACCCTTACAATACTTTTTTTCTAACCCCAATCCCGGGATCAGTATCCGATAAGACATAAGATGGCACATCAAAATCGGGTCCTCCTGTAAATGACTCTTTATCAGGATCAATATGCGGATCAAGATCTATGTAATCAAAACAACCGAGCCCCGAAGCAAAGTGTACCGAACAGCTTAAAGCCAGTTTTGTTTCAAGCATGCAGCCGATCATAAGTTTGATATTTCCATTCCTTGCTATGGCGGCAATATCTATGGCTTCGATTATTCCTGATTTCATAAGCTTAATATTAATAATATCAGCACATCCTGTCCGGACTATGTTCAAAGCATCTGTAGCGGTAAAAACTGACTCATCAGCAGCTACCGGAACTGTGATATGATCTTTAACATATTTCATTCCCTGAAGATCGGTCTTAATAACGGGTTGCTCAAAGAGCAGAGGGCGGATGCCGGCTTTTTCAAGCTCAAGAATGAAACGGACAGCTTCATTTGGTGAAAAGCCCTGATTGGCATCAATTGTGATCTGACATTCGGGGGCTCCTTCAATTATGGCCGATAATCTCTTAATATCATCATTAAGATTTTTACCAACTTTTGTTTTCAAAGTCCGGTATCCTTTTTTGTAAAGTTTAGAAGCGTTTTCCCTTGCATTATCAGGTGGAACAATTGTTATAGTGTAATCAGTCTCGATACTGTTTTTTACTCCGCCGAAGAATTTATACAAAGATATGTTCAACGACTTGCAGTATGCATCCAGCAGCGCCATTTCCAAAGCACAGCGTGCTGTTGCCTGCGCCCAGAAAACACTTTTCAGCATCTTTGAAATTAAAATATAATCAGAAACATCTTTTCCTATTATGAAATCCCTGCAGCTTTCAAGAGTTGCAATAACTGTTGCCTGGTTTTCTCCATTTATCGGCTCGAGAGGAGCAGCTTCGCCATAGCCTTCAATACCGTTTTCAAGAAAAAGTGTAACCAATACATTCTCTATATTGTACTTGGTCCCGATTGCGATCGCAAATGGCTCTTCAAGAGCAACATTTAGCGGTTCTACAAGCATTCCCTTTACGATAAGTTGTTCCATGTTTTTATCCACTTTTTAAGGTTTTCCAACAATTCTTCAATCTGAACGTTCTTATGGTTAGCAGAGACAGTGATCCGGATCAACGATGTTGTTTCAATCCCGGGATACCTGACCACCGGTACTATTATGCCTTTCTCCTGAAGAAATCCTGATAAACTGTTTGCAGCTTCATCAGATGGCATAAGTAAAGGTATGATGGGTGTGTTGAGACCGGAGGTTTTAAAGCCGATTTCAGATATTTCTTTTCTCATTATTTTGGATAACTCGAGGACCTTTTTTCTGATGGATGGTTCTTTACAGATTATCTTCAGTGATGCCAGTCCTGCAGCCACAACAGATGGGGGCAGGGAAGTTGAAGCCTGATAAATCGTTGAATTTTCACGAATTTTATTTATAAATGGTTTTTCAGCGGCAATAAATCCGCCATAACTTCCCAGAGCCTTGCTCATGGTTTCAGACTGGTAGATACCAGGTGCATTGTCAAGATTAAAATATTCAGGAGTTCCCCGGCCTTTCTCACCAAGTATTCCGGTTGCATGGGCATCATCAACAATAAGAAGGGAATTATATTTCCTCGCAAGTTTATAAATAATGTCAATTGGCGCTATATCTCCCGTGAGTGCAAAAATACCGTCGGTAATAATTATCGGTTTGTATTGTCGGTGTTTATCTAATTGCCTCGTTAGATCTTCAGTGTCACAATGATCATACATAAATACATTTACTTTGTTCTTTGGGATTCCCCATATAATACTTGGATGTGACAGCCTGTCAACAAAGACTGCAGAATAATTTCCGCCCAGACAGTCAAGCAATATGCTGTTTCCCATATATCCCGACGCAAAGATCACCGAATCCTCCCTGCCCTTGAACCTGGCAAGTTCGTCCTCGAGTTCCAGATGAAGCATTGAAGTGCCTGTTGTCTGACGTGATGCTGAAAAACTAACTCCATATTTTTCAGTTGCAATGATCGCTGCTTCTTTTACGGCAGGATGGCTTGCAAGACCCAGATAATTATTTCCTCCAAAATATGAGTAGGTTTTATTGTTGCACTTTATGAAATTCCCTATTTCATTTTCTAAGACGATCATAAATTGGAGCTTTGTTTTAATATAAAAATAAGATAAATTGAAATTTTAATAAAAAATATGACAAATAAAAAGAATAATTAAGATTTTACATAGTTTTTATTCAATTTAAAAGTATTAAACAAAAGTAATATTAATTTTAATAATGTTGTGAAAGTTAAATTATTTTCATAAAATAGCATTGATGTAATTTTAATCCTATAATTTATAGTGAAATGATATAATTTTACTTATCTTGCGTAAATTAATAAATAGAAAAATCTTTAAAATATTTTGCATGATGGAGCGCTTATCAAACAAATCAACAGTATCACGTCGGGCAAAAATTCTGGAAGAAATTGAACTAAAGGGCCAGGTTTCAGTTACGGATCTGAGCAAGATGTTTAAAATAAGTGAAGTGACTATAAGAAATGACCTTGCCCACCTTGAAAAGCAGAACATGCTTATAAGAGCCAGAGGAGGTGCAATCAAGATAAAATATTACAGAATGGGTATTGATCCTTCAATTTCCGATAAGCAGAAGGAATATTTAAAAGAAAAGCAGAGGATAGCTCAGGCAGCCATTAAACTGATAGAAGAAGGTGACACAATAGTATTGGATTCCGGAACCACCACAACCGAGATAGCAAAACTTCTCGGGAAATTTAAAAACCTTACGATAATAACTAATGCTCTTAACATTGCAATTATTCTTTCAGAATATGAGGGTTTTAATATTTTTATGCCGGGAGGAATCCTAAGAAAAAAATCCCTTTCCCTGGTTGGTGTGCTGGCAGATGAAAATTTTGGTAAGTTCTATTGTGATAAACTTTTCCTGGGTGTAGATGGCTTTGATACAACGCATGGGCTTTCAACTCCAAACAGTGAGGAAGCACATCTTAATCAAATAATGATCCACACAGCAAAAAGAGTAATAGTTGTCACTGATTCCAGAAAGTTCCTAAGGAGAAGATTTGCATTCATAGGGCCTATAACCTGTGTAAATACAGTTATTACTGACTCAGGAATAAGGGAAGAAGATAAGTCAAGGCTTGAAAAGAACGGGATTGAGGTTATCGTGGTTTGATCATTACATTCCTATTAATAAATAAATTACTATTTTTCTGATGAAGAGACAATGGTTATTGTTTGCCCTCACCACAACGATCTTCTGGGGAGTCTGGGGAGCTCTGATTGAACTGCCTGAAAGATCAGGATTTCCGGCCACTCTGATCTACATGGTCTGGTCTCTGACAATGATACCATGCTCACTTGTTGGTCTTGCCTTAATAAAATGGAAGCTTGACAAAGATTTCAAATCAGTATTGCTGGGAAGTACAATCGGACTGACGGGTGCCGGAGGTCAGATTGCATTGTTTCAGGCACTTGCCGACGGACCGGCCTATCTTGTATTCCCGATAATATCTTTATCTCCTGCTGTTACTGTGCTTTTGTCATTATTATTTCTCAGGGAAAGGACCTCCAGGCGACATTGGATAGGAATAATCATGGCTCTGGTTGCCATTGTTCTTATGTCGTTTCAGAAACCTGATAATAATATTATCCGTGGTTATCTATGGTTTATCTTTGCGATAATTGTCTTTCTGGCCTGGGGTATACAGGCTTTCTATATGAAAAAAGCCAATTTTCATATGAGAGCAGAAAGTATTTTCTTCTATATGATGATCTGGGGTTTGTTGTTGAACCCTTTTGCTTATTTTATGACAGACTGGAGCCAGGCAATAAATTATGGTTTCAGGGGACCATGGCTTGCAGCAATGGTATCACTTTTAAATTCCATAGGGGCTCTTACCCTTGTTTATGCAATAAGGTTTGGAAAGGTTATCATAGTTGCACCGCTGACAAACGCAGTAGCTCCTATAATAACAATACTTATTTCTCTTATTATCTATGCAGTGATCCCAAATCCGGTAATTATGGCTGGCATCGTAATTGCACTTATAGCTGTTTACCTGATGGCAGACTGAAATATTCTCATCACCAATGAAATCAACCAGATATAAGCTCTTATATCATTCAGAACTTCTTAAAAAAGCATATATGAACATCTTAAAAGCAATATCCGCTACTTCAATTCTCATGATTTCCTTCGTATCGGCATCTTATGGCCAGAATAAGCAAACTGCAAAAATTGCATTGGTTCAGGCAACCGCAATAAGAAACCAGGATCCCTTTATGGGTGACTACAACCCTGCCAAAGTACGCCCCACCATGGAACATAATTTCATGAATATTCTTAATCGTTTTGATGAGGCAGGACGGATGGGTGCAGATATTGTATGTGGACCGGAGGACATACAGAATATTGGTTCCTACGGCCTTTACATAGACAGGAAAGATCCCGAAACAGGAAAAATTCTGTTCAATTCGCTGGCTGTTAAGGTTCCCGGTCCTTTTACTGAAAAAATAGCTGAAATAGCAAAAAAACATAATATGTATATTATTGCACCACTATATGAAGATTCAGTTGGGAAAATATATAACACTTCCGTAGTTTTCGACAGGAATGGAAATATCATAGGGAAGCATAGGAAAACCCTTCTTCCGATAATGGAAACATGGCTTGTTTCTACTGGCAACCGCTATGAAGTATATCAGGCTGATTTCGGTAACTTTGCAGTAGCAACCTGCTGGGAAATCTCCTATCCTGAAATACCTTCAATTTATTCAATAAAAGGGGCCGATATCATTTTTAATCCTACCATGGCTCTCGAAAATAAACCTGGAGAAAGCCTTTCCACAGCACCATTGTTCATTACCCGGGCAAAAGATAATTCCGTATATATTGCACCGGTGGTGTTGGGCACAGAAGGGACAGGAATAATTGATTTTGATGGCAACGTGATTGCTGAAGCCTTGGGAAAAGAGAATTGCGTTGTTATGGCTGAGATAGATTTCTCGAAAGAAAGAACCTACGACAGTAAATGGTGGGAGACAATTAATGGCACAAATAATATACGTGCCATGATGATGAAATCACGGCGTCCTGACATTTTTGATCCTCTGACAGATCCTAATCCTCCGATACTTGATCGCTACAGGAACATTCATCTTACAACAGGGGACACTGCGGCTCAACGAAAGGCAGTAAAGGCAGTTGACTATGGCCCCGCTTCTTCAAATACTCCAAAGCCAAGCCTTCTTTCAACTATGGGATTGAATGTTATTCCTTATCCAAAGGAGGTTCTGCCTTCAGAAGAAAGTTTTGCCATCAGGGGTAACCTGACAATTGTAATCGATAAGAATGCAGGTGATAACGACAAATTTGCAGCAGATGAACTTGCAAAAGACCTGAGGGCAAAATGGAATGTCGAAACCAGGATAAGTAATCAGCCATTTGGACAGTCAATCATTCTTACACGCAAAAATACACCCCATAAAATGCATAAGCAGGGATATATGCTTTCGGTCTTAAAAGATAAAGTGATAGTAAAGGCAAACTCGGAGGCTGGTTTATTTTATGGTACACAAACATTAATTCAGTTAATAAAAAAAGATGGAGATCAGTTTTCTATTCCGGGAATGGTAATAAATGATTGGCCTGATTTAGAAATTCGAGCTGTACATTATGATACCAAGCATCACCAGGATAAAAGCAGTTACGTTAAAAGTTTTATCAGGGAGCTTGCAGGTTATAAAATAAATATGCTGGTCTGGGAATGGGAGGATAAGTTTGAATACCCCAGTCATCCTGAAATAGGGGCTCCCGGAGCGTTCACGATGGCAGAGATGCAGGAGTTCACAAGATATGCCAGACAATATCATATTCAGATAGTTCCACTCGTTCAGGGGCTCGGTCATGTCAGCTTCATTCTGAAATGGCCTAAACACAAGCATCTCAGGGAAATTGAAGCGTCAAACTGGGAATTCTGCCCGCTTAAACAGGGAAGTTATGATCTGCTGTTTGATCTTTGGGAAGATGCAATGAAAGCGACACCAGGTTCTGAATATATTCATATCGGATCAGATGAGACCTACGAACTGGGAGCATGCCACGAATGCAAGGCAAAAGCTCAAGAGATCGGACGAAGCGGACTATACCAGCTTTTCATTAATAAATCAGCCTCATTCCTTCAGAAAAAGGGTAGAAAAGTAATGGCATGGGAGACTCCTATGGGATGGAAAATGGGAGATTCTCCTGCAAAAGGAATTGAACCAGTGAAAGGTCTCGTTCTGGCAGAGAGCTATGATTATGAAACTCCCGACCTGAAATATATCAAAGAAGCAAGATCAAAAGGATATGAGGTTTATGCCTATGATCCCAATCCGGGAGTTGTTCCAATGATGGTTCCATATTATTTCGAAAAGTCAGAAAGCGGTGAAAACAGACCCGGAAGCCTCGAAAAATCATACAATTTCCTTTCCCATGCTGCCGGATCCGGAGTCTTCGACGGGATGATATGCACATCATGGGATGATGACGGCCTTCATAATCAGGCATGGATGATGCACTTTGTCAACTCAGCTGCATGGTCATGGAACGGAAGCAAACCCTCACTCGACGAGTTCAGGCAGACATATTACAATAACTATTATGGCAGTACCTCATCAGACATTTCTGAACTGTTTCGTCTCCTGAACGAAGGTGTCTATTATTTCGCCTGGACCATGGAACGCAATGTATGGCACTATGGTGAGATCGGACAAACTCACCTGCCTGACCTTCCCAGGGGTGATGCACTTGAATATGATCCCTACTGGAACACTGAATACAGGCAGAAGGTGGAGCAATCTGAAGAGATGCTGCAAAAGATGGGAAGAGCACTTCAGATTATTGATAAGAATATCAAAGCGGGTGCTTCTCATCCATACGATTTTGAGATTTTCAGAACAACTGCTGAACTTGTCAGACATACATGCCTAACTTATCTTGATCTATCAAAGCTTGAATATATCATAAGAGAGGCCCATGTAAACAGATTTGCCGATTACAATGTTTCACTTGATAAACTTATTGAAGCAACCAAAATGCTTGAAAATCTTCTCGAAAGAAGGAAGAGAGTGTTTGATGACCTCGTCAAAACCTATGAATTGACACGATTGCCAAAAGGTTTTTCCACTGACTCGAAGAAATTTTTCTGGCAGCAGGATCGGGCAAGGCATTTTGCATTCCGGCAACCTGACATGTCATTTCTTATCTATGACGAACAACTGCTTGATATTGAAGGATATCTCGAAAAACTTAAGGATTATATTGAGTATTTCAAAGCTAACAGCATGAATTAGCTTTTTATGCAGAAAAGAGAACTTGTAAAAAGAGCATTGAATTTTCAGGACACACCTTATGTCCCGTGGCATTTCAAATTTACAGTGGAAGCCAGGGAAAAGGTGTTGAATTATCTGAACGGCAGAGATATTGAGGATTATCTTCAGAACCACCTCCTTGAGCTTGGTGATGATGTTGGATTTTTTGAATATCTCGGTGACAATCTCTATAAGGATGTATTCGGAGTGATATGGGACAGAAGTATTGATAAGGATATTGGAAACGTCCAGGGCTCGCTTTTGCCTGAACCATCGCTCAAAGGCTATGTTTTTCCAAATCCGCGCGATAAAAGGTATTTCAAGGATATTCCTGACCGGATAGCCCGCTATGGAGACAGATTCAGACTGTATGCCCTTGGATTTTCACTCTTTGAAAGAGCGTGGACGATGAGAGGGATGGAAAACCTGCTGATGGATTTCTGCCTCAATCCCGGTTTTGTTCATGAACTCATGGAAGCTATCACTGAATACAATCTTGAACAGATTGATGAAGCGATGAAATACGATATCGACGGAATTGAGCTGGGTGACGACTGGGGACAGCAGAAAGGCCTCATAATGGGATATGACATGTGGAAAGAATTTATCTACCCATATCTGAAAAGAACCTACAGGTTCATTAAGGAGCGCGGCAAATCCGTTTTCATCCATTCCTGTGGAGATGTTGACGAGTTGTTTGACGACCTGGCAGAAATCGGGGTCGATTGTTTCAACCCTTTTCAGCCTGAAGTGATGGATGTAAGGGCTTTGTTGAAGCAGTATCATAAAAAATTATCTTTCTGGGGCGGTCTGTCAATCCAGCGGATTCTACCCTATGGCACTGTTGCAGACGTGGAAAAAGAAACCCTGGAGCTGATCGATGCAGGTAAAAAGGGAGGATATATTTTAGCTCCCTCCCATGCCGTGGAAGGAGATACTCCTGCAGAAAACATAATTGCATTTATTGAGGCAGCCAAAGCACAACCAGGCTTCAGGGCCTGAGTTGTGCCTTTTTTAAACAGATTCAGACCTCATTTTTAATCTCATATCCGGGTCTGTAAGTTTTCCGGATAAGTGATTGTGCCAGATTGTCGTTGGTGATGGTTTCATATTCCGGAGAGAACAGCAGCTGCTTGTTTCCAACCCTGTATGAAATATTTGCAAGGTGAATCATTACAGAACTATTGTGCCCCTCCACTATGGATCCGTTGGGCTGGTTGCGGGTTCTTATGCAGTCGATATAGTTTAGAATGTGAGCTTTAAGCGGAAAGATACCTTTATCCTGGGCTACAATTTTTTCTTTTTTATCGAAAACCTGCCAGCCGCCGCCCATCCTTCCTACTATCATCATTCTTTTTGTTCCGTAAATTTCCACCCTGGTTGCATTCTGAAGCCACTTAGGATAGATGGTGCCATATCTTATTTCAGGACCCGACTTTTCGAAATAGGGAGTGCATTCACCGGTCTGAAGTGTAAGCACAAAATTGCCATAATCGAAAGTCGCCATCTGATAATCCGGAATATCCCGCTTATCATTAAAGAAATATCTTCCACCGGCACAATAAACAGATTTTGGGAATCCCGGATTGCCAAGAATGAGCCGGGCCATATCCAGCTGATGAATGGACCCTCCCGATGTAACCGGCCCGCCAGAATAATCCCAATAATAGACCCACGATTTATTCCTCGACACATTATATGGAACTTTTGGAGCCGGCCCCAGCCACATGTCCCAGTCTATCGTATCAGGTGCCTCTGTATTTTCCTTTTCGTTGAACGGGACAGGCCCGTCAAGAAGCTCCCTTACATGCACTGCAATAATATCTCCAAGTTCCCCGCTTTTAATGTACTCCCTTGCTGTAAGTGCATAATCGGCACTTCTGTTTTGCATACCGCACTGCACGATCCGTTCATATTTCATCGCTGCCTTGATCATTTGCTGCCCTTCAAAAATTGAATGGGAAACAGTCTTCTCGACATATACATCCTTCCCTGCCTGGCAGGCCCAGATAGTTGCAAGGGCATGCCAGTGCTCGGGCGTTTCAATAAATACTCCATCAACCTCCTTGTCGTCAAACACCTTTCGCATATCTCTAACTGATATCGGACGGAATCCCTGGATTTTTTCCAGTTCTGAAATAGCTCTCCCCCCACGTGTGTCATCCACATCACAAACATATTTTATCAGAATATTCTCACCTGAATTTGCAGCTTCAAGGATCAGATTTGTACCCCACGAACCTGCCCCGATAAGCGCCAGGATCACTTTATCGCCTGCAGATTTACCACTGACCGGACTAAAAGTAGTTTTAATTGTTTTTCTGTAATCGGGAATAACGTCAGGTACTGCAGATCCTTTTTTCTGCAATTCGCTGTCCCCTGAAAATGATTTGCAGGAAGCTGCAAGAGTTACACCGGCAGCCCCGGCAGATGTGATCTTAAAAAATCTCCTTCTTTTCATATATACTTTATTTATACATTTTTATCTCAACACAGGTTTAGCGTATAACTCAATCCAGTCGAGTCTTGAACAGGCTATGCTCTGCCCGCCCCTCATAAGATCTGTAAAGCCTATTTCATCAACCTTCGAAAGATCGGGACCAAAAACCTGCTCACCTTCAATAACATTTTCAATATCAAGCCTGAACCAGTTAAGATCTGCGAGATTAAATTCTTTTATTCTCCAGTCCTTTGACATCCCATCACTCTCCTTACTTATAAGCCAGCTTCCGTCCGACAATTTCAAGATAATCCTGAGCTCCCTTAATCCGCTTTGTTTCGACCGCCAGATAATTTTTGAATAACCTGTGAGGTCTGCAAAAAATACAGGATTTTTAAGTGTCACGGCCCAGTTTCCTGTGCATAATCCCGACCAGATGTAATAAGGATCATCATCGGGTCGGTCGTGGTGGCTCTTCTTTATGCTGTCGCAACCTGGTCCATAAAGGGACAGTACAAGATCTTTGTTTGAAACATGTTCCTGAGTAACTGGTGTTGCAGCAGGAATCTCTTTCCAGTCTTCCCTGAAGAAAAGTGAAGGCCTGTAGGCACCGGTGGCTATGGAGATTCTTGGGCCATAATGAGGTATTTCATCGCCGAGTTCGTAGGCTCCAATGTCAGGCCCGGAACCTTTGAAATTATCATTAATATTATTGATTACCAATCCTTTATCTATTATAACCGCTCCTCTCACCGGCATCAGGATCTGAGCACCTCTTTCAGGTACCGGCGGGTTGGGAAAAGGAACATTCCCGAATGTCTCATCAAGCTCAATCCTTTCTATTCCATTCTTTTCAACTTCTGAAAAGTTCTTTGATCCTATCATTGCCTTATACGGCACTCCAAAAACACCGACAGCATCATAGTCAAAGCTGCAATGTTTGCCGGTTCTCACTATCTCTGCGGCCCATGGACTTCCCGCCCCGTAATCTCCCCAGTTGACGCCACCCGTAGGCCCTCCGATGGCAAGATTATTCCTGAACCACACATAATCCATGGTATCATTGCCATTGAGACCTGCTCCCATCTTTATTACGGTATTATGCATCACAACATCACCCCGGCTGAACCTTTTAAGCTTAAATCCACCGTGTATGATATTGTACATGCTGTTCCTGAAGAAATAATTCGGTCCTCCAAGCCCGGGCTGTGAGCTTAACCCGACGAAGCAGTTGGTTATCCTGTTGCGGAATATCCTGCAATTTGAAAAACAGAAATCTGCCTCAATGGCATCATCAACACCTCTGTAAATATCGTTATTGTAGATGTCAATGCAGGTCTGGTCAACCACATGCTGGTCTTCCATTGTCGATATACAATCGCGGAATCCTGTCACACGATTGAAGCAGATAACATTTCCCGGTCCCGTCATCTCAATACCTTCTCCGATATTAGCTCCATGCGCACCCATTGCCTCGTTTGTCCATACACATGTTCCTGTTATGATATTGTCGCAGATATAGCAATTCTCAGCTCCCGGCTTATAGGCAACAATTCCGTAAACCGAATTAATTATACAACCTGCTACCATGCAATTGGAGGCCCCATTTAACTGGATCCCGATTCCCTCAGGATTAAGGTTTTCAACCTTCAGACCCTTGATATAAACCCATCTTTTATTTTTCAAATCTACATACCTGTAAACGGCCTCGCCTCCTTCGCAGGTATAAACAACAGGCTTTGCTGATGTCCCGCTCCTGGTTCTGAGAGTGTCATATCTGCCAGGTTTAATGTTAATTATTTCACAATTGCCATCGATCACCGGGACCTTCCTTGTCCGCGACCTGACAATCCTCTCCTCTGCTCCGCCATCAGGGTCTTTCAGGGTGAGCTTTATTTCATACTCGGTGTCGGGCCTGAGGTCAAATATTGAACCGGAATGTTTGTTTTTCCAGCTGAACTGAAGATTCCTGCCTTCAGGGACCCTGAATAACGGCATTCCCTTGTTCCAGTCGCGGCTGCCTTTCTCCCTGTAACTGACATTGACCACACCATTCAGGTTCTCGTCGCCCTGAATTTCCCATTCCACGGCAAGGTTTATAAGTGTGGGATAAAGCACAGTCAGCTTCCCCGGAATAGTTTTGTTTTGCGAATAACCCGGATTCACTGAACAAATAACAGGAAAGAACAGTAACAGAAAACGTAACAGATTATTCCGATAATTCAGAACAGTAACCCTGAACAAGATAGAGTTGACTGATATTTTTGATTTTGTTTTTTTCATATTCTGAATGACGATTTTCTATAATATCTCTTATTGAGTTGGAAATAAAAAGGAGTGAAAAACAAAGTTTAAATGTAAAGAAACCTATTTTGCTTTCATTTTCTTAACTAAAGCAAATTTATATTATTATTTTTACAATTATACCAGATAAATGAAATGAAAAGAGAAGTCTTTATTAAAAATATGGGAGCCGCTGCAGCCTCTCTTTTATTGTCTCCACTGGTGAAAGCAAAAACGTCTGTGCTAAATCAGGAGTTGCCTCCTTTACTGATCAGTTCATCGGGCAAACCGATAAATAAAATAACAGGTTGGGAGAAGAAAAGGAAGTCAATAAAAAGGATCTGGTCTGAATACCTGGGATTTATTGACTCCAATCCTGCAGCCCCTCTTATGACGGTCCTGGAAGAAGATACGCCGGAAGGACTTGTAAGGCAATACATTGAATATGAAGGAGAACCTGGCATTAGGGTGAGGGGATATCTTTTAAAGCCCGGAAAACAGGATAAAAAACTGCCTGCCGTAGTTGCACTTCATTCCACAAGCGATAATCAGATGAAATTTATTGCGGGAGTTGAAAAAGGGGAAATAAAGGCTCTGGGATATAACCTTGCAAAGATGGGTTTCGTAGTGATATGTCCGATGTGTTTTCTGTGGCATGAAAAAGGCATAAAAACCTACGAACAGCAGGTTGAACTGTTCAATATCCGACACCCAGGTTCGAAAGGCATGGCAAAAATGCTGTTTGATGCTATAAGAGCGGTTGACGTTCTTTCAAGTCTGGATGAAGTTGATATGAAAAGGATTGGTGCAGTGGGACATTCACTGGGAGCAAAAGAAGCATTTTATCTTGGCGCTTTCGACGACCGTGTAAAGGCTGTTGTCAGCAATGAGGGAGGCATAGGGATAAATTTCAGTAACTGGGATGATCCCTGGTACCTGGGAAAGGAAATACACAATTTTCCTCATCAACATCATGAATTACTTGGTTTATGCGCTCCAAAACCGTTCCTGCTGATAGGAGGTGACTCTTCCGACGGAAAGATAAGCATACCTTATATTGATTCCGTAAGACCAGTTTACAACCTTTATGGCAAGCCGGAAAACCTTATGTTTTTCAATCATGGACAGGGACACGAAATTACCCCGGAAGCTGAAAAGCTTACATACGAATGGATCAGCCGGCATCTGAAGGGAAAAGGAGGATTAGGGGATTAGGGGATTAGGGGATTAGAGGATTAGAGGATTAGAGGATTAGAGGATTAGAGGATTAGGGGATTAGAGGATTAGAGGATTAGGGGATTAGAGGATTAGAGGATTACCCAGTTATAATATTAAAATTCATAATGATGAAAAGCTTTAGACTTATATACCTGTTGCTCTTTTTCTTATTTGTATTAGTGAGCTGCAAAGATGGCAGGACAAGGAAATCAGCCATGAATGATAAGCATCCGGTAAATCAATGGCGCGTAATAGGCCCGGGAGGCGGAGGAGGAGTGCTCAAACCCACTGTCAGTCCTTTTAATGAGAATTTCGTAATGACTCACTGCGACATGACAGCCGCTTATGTGTCACATAACGGCGGGCAAAGCTGGAAAATGAAAAATCTCTGGAACGTCCCTGATGATTTTGAGTTTGATCCGGCAGATTCGAACAGAGTATATATTGCCACAAGGGGTTTTCTGCACAGTGAGGACAGGGGATCAGGCATATCCCTGCTCCTGAGCTCAGATGATCGCGGCGAATCATGGAAAATAATATATCCTGATATTTCAGTTGCAAAAAAGGTTGAAAACATCCAGAGCAGTAGTATCATGCCTTCCGAGATAATTAAAAACGCTGTCGACGGTACCATCCAGAAAGTGGAAGTAGATCCGGCCGATAACTCGGCAATCTATCTTGGCATTGCTCCCCTGATCGATTACATGGGTAGAGAAAATACCAAAGCTGTTCCTGATGAGGTTTACATTGTTTCAACCTCCGATCGCGGACAGACATGGAAGAAGCTGGCATCATTGCAGGGGAGGACGGTGCTGGCGATATTTGCGGGAATAAAAAGGGAAAATGTCATTGTTTTCTCCGATAAAGTATGCGCCTGGATTAACAAATCAACAGGCAAAACGACCACCCTCCCCCTGCCTGCTGAAAGAATATATACCATTGAAGGCGGAATTAAAGACAGCGGAAGTATTATATATCTTCAGTCGCCTTTTAATATCGGCGGAAAAGGAGGAATGTATATAAGCATAGACATGGGAAAATCCTGGAAGCAGGTGAATGATGGTCTGGCAGGAAATTCTGAAGACGATATGCTTCCCTCATTCAGACAGGCCCTTGCAGTTTGTGAATCAAAACCTGAAGTTGCCTACATCTCAATTGATTTTCCAAGGAAAAATGATTCCGGTATTTTTGATCCGCTTTATTGCATTTACAAAACGGAAAATGCAGGCAAAACCTGGATGCCGGTCCTCGTTTCATCATCCTATGAAGGTTATATTACAAGTAATTTTTCAGGATCATGGATGGAAGAGAGCTATGATCCGGGATGGGGAGGAAGTCCGATTGACATGGGAGCTGCCCCGGGAAATCCCGATGTATGTTATGCAGGAGACAACGGAAGGGGATATAAGACGACTGATGGCGGCAAAACCTGGATCCAGCTGTACAGCCGCAACAATCCCGATAAATCCTATACCAGCAGCGGACTTGACGTTACAACCTGTTACTCGATCCACTTCGATCCTTTCAACAGGGACCATTTCTTTATCACTTATACCGATATAGGACTCTTTCATACTTTCAGCGGAGGTGAGAGCTGGTTGCACTCAATAAACGGAGTCCCGCGCAGCTGGCAGAATACCTGCTATGATATTGAGTTTGATCCCTCAGTGAAAGGCAAAGTATGGTCAGTTTGGGCAAATGCCCACGATCTGCCCAGAACCAAAATGTTTGGCGGAAATGGCTTTATAAACTATGAAGGAGGGCTTGCAGTCTCCCTCGATTCAGGACTGACCTGGCAGAAAGACAATACGGGAATACCGGAAAATTCCGTTTGCACTAATATTCTCATTGACCCGGTCTCACCGGAAAATAACAGGACCATGTACATAAGTGTTTTTGAAAAAGGAGTTTATAAATCGGTTGATGACGGCAAAACATGGAATATTGCAAACAATGGGCTTGGCAATAATCTTTTTGCATGGCAGTTAAGACAGAACAGCAAAGGACGTCTTTTTACCGTCTTTGCCAGAGGTTTGTCAGCTGGCAAAACTGTTGACGGCGCAATATACTACAGTGATGATAAAGCTGAGTCATGGAAACCGCTTGTTTTGCCTGAAGGGGTGAATGGTCCCCATGACCTGATGATCGATCCCGTTAACCCCGATATCATGTATGTATGCTGCTGGCCCAGAACCATCGGCGGGAAAGATATCAGAGGTGGTGTCATTAAAACCACTGATGGAGGTAAAAACTGGGATCTGGTATTTGATGAAAAGATAAGGGTAAACTCTGCAGGGATGGATCCTCTGAATCCTGCAATAATCTATATCAACACTTTTCAGAATGCAGCTTACAGGTCAGGGGATTCAGGACATACATGGCATAGGATCGAAGGCTACAGGTTTAAATGGGGCCAAAGGCCCATCCCCGATGTAAACAATCCCGGAATGCTTTACCTTACAACCTACGGAGGAAGCGTTTTCTACGGGCCTTCGGCAGGAATACCTGGAACAAAGGATGACATCACAAATATGCCCGACGGATGGTGGTAGAATAATAATTGCGGAATTCGGATTTCGGATTATTTGTCATGGTTCTGAAATCCGCAATCCGAAATTGTCAAATCATCAGTAGTAAAAAGCAATTTGGCCCAGAATTCCCGACTCCAGCAACGATTGATCCTTTCCGGGAAGGCTTCTTACCGGAGAAGTGGTCCACAGATCTTTCAATGATCCATACCGGGTAAAATCACCTATTATCCTGTTCCTGTAAGGATTGGCAACCCGTATCACTAGGGTATTGTCTTTTTCCCTTACAAGGGACGACACTTCAAACCGGTGACCGGGGAAAGTTGATGATCCTGCCAGTCGATCATTGATGCTGATTTCATAAGGTGTTTTAATACTGTCGATGCTCAGATAAAGCGGTTTCCGGTTAATCAGTTCTGCAGGAATATCAAACTTCAACGAATATCTGGCCTTGCCGGAATAATATTTTATTTCCGGATCATTAAAAGTGATCCATGATTTAAAGGAATTAATTTCCACTGGTTTTTTACCGGGCAGGCCTTCAAATTCAAGAGTTCCCTTAAAATCCTGTAGGATGAATTTCTTTTCAGGCTCATTGTGTGACGGATAATCAGATGAAAGCTCATCCCGGAAAACAAAGAACAGTGATTCACGTGGCTGAAACTTCAGCTTTAAAACTGTCCGGCCGTCAGATTCTTTGAAATCATTCAAACTGCTGATTGTGCCGTATTGGGGATCCCATATTTCAGGGTACTTGTTCCTTACTCGGAACACACATTCGTATTCGCAGACTCTGTCTTCCTGATTTACAACATAATAAACATCATCAGGACCAACTTTTTTATGAATATAAATAAGTTTACCGCCATCACCTGGGTTGAAAGAAAAATCGGGCTTGATGCCAACCCGCTCTATGAGCTCCGTAATCTCAATACCAGAGTAAACATGACCTTTTCTGTATTTATTTTCATGTTTTTCACCCTCTACTGCTTCACCCCAAACTTTTTTCGAGATCTCATCCAGGATCTTATCATTCTCATCATGGTTCAGATTGCCGGGTACCTTTACTGGCCTGGGTCCGGCAACTACAGCTCCTGCTTTGACAAGTTCCTCAATCCTTTTCAACGTTTCGATGTTCATATAAACATCATCAGGTAAAAGCAGAATATCATAATATAATCCGTTGTCAAGCAAAAGCTTTCCATCTTCAACACGGCAGTGATTCTTAAGAATATCATAATTGCAAAGCTGTAAATTGTAACCTGCCGGAAGCTTATGGCTTATCAGGTTTCCCGGCTCGAGGTAAAACCTGTCGCCTGCGTAGCACAGGATATCTGCAACCGTGACGCCCTGCTGCAGGATGTTCTGGACTCTTGCATGGTATGTAAACCACTGTGATGCAAAGTCCCACCATGGATTATGCCTGTTAAAACTCTGACCGAATTGTCCAAGAGTGATTCCCGGTTTTTTTTCAAACGGCTGGTGAACATAGCTGTGAAGCACCATCTGGTTGATTCCCGAACAGAATGCATTATCTCCGAATAACTTAAGATCCCATGGATACTCGCTGTAATTCGCATATCCGGTATAGGCTTCTGCAGGTACAATATTTTTGCCATACAAGGCTCCGGCATATGCCGGCATCGGAAAAGCAGTTTTATCAACCGGCTTGTAGCTTATTAAACCGGTTTCCCTGTCGGGAGTGGCCCAGAATTCAAACATGGGAACATCAATATAACTGTTGGATTTCAGTATATCAAGGGGAGGATAACCTGTTCCCCCGTAAATAACTTCAGCATGGGATTTCAGTCCGTTTTGCATGCAAAGATTATGAAAATGCATGTAATAATTTTCCTCGATAAGTTCGGCTATGGTCAGCTGAAAATCATGCAGAAATCTTTCGGTAGCCGGAGGATCATCAATAGTAACTCCGCATATAACAGGCATCCAGTTGATTATACTGTATTTTCTGCGCTTTTCAAATTCCGAAGCAAAATTTCCGGTCCAGTTCTGATACCCGCACTCCCAGCTGTCGATGAAAAGGTAATCAAAAGTATTACCTGTGTATTTTCCCGCATGTCTGACAAGCTTTGAAGGAAAGTTCCTGAAATGGAGGTTGAGGGCTGCTGTATCCATCTTATCGCACTCCAGTCCTCTGCCGGCATTGGTGGCCGGTGCATTCTGGGCCCCGGTCGTTGTATAGCCTATCCGCAGTAACTCCCATTTACCGGCCGGAGCATCCCACGTAAGATTTCCCTCCGTATCCATTCTGCCCGTCAGATCAATGACAGATCCCGATGGAACTGAAAACCTCTTATCCTCGCCCTCAATCTGAAAATCACCCGGATTGTGAGCTTTTGTGGTGCCTGTTTTTTCCAGGTGGAAAGGGATCACTGTGTGATATGAAGGTTCTTCATTTTCCCCAAGAAGCTCAATTTCAGAGATATCAAAGACACCCACACCAGATAAATCTTTGAACTCCAGCCTGAAATATCTCGATGACAGTGGTCCGGTCTGAAGAACCGTTGTTTTGTTCAAAGCAGGACCCTGAAACTCCTGAATGGTCTTATAAATTTTCCCATCCTTTGAAACTTTAAAGTCTAATTTAAAATGAATCTCGTCAAGGTTAACCCATGCGAATTCCACCCTGGGATGGATTGCCAGTGATGACATCTGAAAATCCTTTTTGAAGAATATATCAATTGTGGAACCGTTCCTGACTTCTGTGCAGCTGAAAGGATTAGCGTCATGAAGTATTTCTGCGACGGGTTCCGAATTCACTTTTATTTCAGGAGCTGCCGCCTGAAAAGAATTGATTCCGGTTGCAGAAGGAACTGCCACGATGCAGATATCCCTGTAGAAATTAAGAGTAGCGGCTGGTTCCGGCAACCTGATTTCCACCTTTTTGCCTCCGTCAACTACCGTCCTGCTCCACACGCATCTCTTCATTGAATTGGCCGGATCAATCCATGGTCCTCCGCTTGAGCTCCATCCGTCGCAGTTGTGCGCTCCGATCTTCATTCCAAGCCTGTTGGCCTCAGCCAGTGCCCATTCAAACATCTGGTACCATTCTTCGGTGCCGAATTTAACCTGGGGAACACCCAGGTCCCTCTCATCAAAGAGCCCCACATTCAAAATGGTTGCAGCCGATATACCTTGCTTTTTCATCGCTTCAAGGTCCTTAGTAATACCTTCCCTTGTGATGGCATTGTCGAGCCAGTGCCACCAGGCATGGATGTAGCTTGAAGATGAAGGATCAACAAATCCTGAAGGATTCAACTTTGCTGCCTGCTTTTGCCTGCAGTTTGAAGTGATGCAGCAAACAGCAAATACACATAATAATACTGACAGGTTGATAGATTTTTTCATTTATGGTTTATTTTAAAGAATCAATATAAAAAAGCAGTTTTACAAGATCTTCTTCTTTTTTGAAATTGATTTTTTCCTTTTTGGTGAAAGAATTTATTTCCTGGGAATGAGTGCCAACGATTTCAGCAATATCCCGGGAAGTTTTAAAAAACCTGGGCAATCCATTTCCTGTATCGATGTAGTATTCTGCCGGCCGGGATACAATTTTTGATGGAATCTCATTCACGATACCATTTGAGGGTTTTCCCTCCAAGAATACCTTATAATCTCTCCTGTAGAGCACGTTCTTTCCGTTGTAAACAAGTACAAGGAATCCTGAAGCTTCGCCACTGTCTGTAATGAAACGCCTGTGTACGAGAGTTGATGAATTAAGGATGATTTTTACAATGCCGCCTGTATTTGTCAGTGTCCATATTGTTTTATCGGGCATCATAACTTCAACCTCGCCATGGTAAGCATTGAACCGCATCGGGACCCCGGTAAACCGTTCTTTGTCCGAGGTGAATATATCCCCCTCCATGAATTCTTCATTAAAGTATTCAGAACCCTCAACTTGTGAATTTTTATGATCGATCACACGATACCCCGGATTACCGCTTGAGATCTGCATCTTCGAAGCAAATTCCTGAAGGGATCTGTTAAAATAAAGATTATCCTGGCCTGAAATGATGAAGGGAAAAATAACCAGCAGCATAAATGTAAAAAAGGTTCTACTTCGCATAATCCTGAAGAAATTTAAATACATTTTTTTTAGAACGAAAAACATCGCCCATCGCTTTAAAATCCTATACCTAATCTGTTATTTCCTGGTATGAAATTATCAATGGTAATTTTTTCATTGTTATCCTCATGAATCAACAACCTGTATTTCAGGATGAGATCATTATTCATGGGAACAGTAATCATGTTTCTGCCAGGGAATACTATGTTTTGCATACTTCCTTTCTGTCTCAGGATCCATGGAGCAGGATAATTCGGCGTCTGTGGATCACACACGATGGCAAGTCCGCTTCTACGTCCCGGACGGCCCAGTGATCCGGAGATATCCATCCACGGGCCTGCTTCGATCTGCAGATTTTGAGGTGTTACGGACCCGTTCCGGGATGTAAAAACCACATCATCCGGAAGTTTTATCCGTACGCAAAACCCACCGTAACCTTTTTCGTCATCAGATCCACCAATTCTCACTCCTTCGGTCAGTGCTTTTAATCTGATCTCAAAATCTATTATCCTCAGCATCTTTTCTAACTTATGGGTTATGATGATCGTATGTTCCTTTACAAAAGGAGCTCCGTTCTGCCATAAGGGAGATTTCCATAATACATCAGTTTCAATTATTGCTGATGTCTCATCTGTTATGGTAACCAGATTTGTGATCTCATGTGAGATATTCTCCATTACCCATCCGTCGGCGATACTATGTTCACCAATGTATATCTGGTGCCATGCCCAGTAGATACCCCTGTGATAGGGATGGTCCTCCGGGGCCTCTTCTGTAAGAGTGTCACCGTCAAGAGAATAGAGCGGATGAAGGTAATTACTGCAAATGTAACGGCCTCCGATGACCTTAGGTTCTTTCTGATAATGGAACACAGGCTTCCCGGATTCATAAAGTTCCAAACCCTGTTTATTCTGCCTGAATTCGAACCGGGCCTTCTTTTCTGATGATGTGCCGCATGAAAGCAGGAAACAGAATATCAGGATTATGCTGAGAGAATCTTTCATGCTGTTCTTTGGATTTACTGAGATTATGGTAGGACAAGTTACAAAAAGATTTAATGATAAAAACATTTAGTGATCTTTAATGGGTTGCAGAAAATGATACCAGGTTCTATTTTCCTTATTCTTGCAGTCTTTTTTTTAGAACTGAAATTTCCTGACAAAATATTAACATCGTTTAAATATTTAAGATTTAAATACGTTATTTGATACGAAACCATTAAACTTTTTTTTATGAAATTATTCAAACTGTCAGTTACAGCTTTATTGAGCTCTGTTATTTTCTGTTCATGTGAAAAAGACAATATTAAACTTGGCGGGTCACAATCGCCGATGGGGGAAGTCGGTGTAACGGTAAGTTCTTCCTCTTCAACCATTGCAGGAGTCGGAAATTTTACTGCTGTTGTCTCATCAAATGAAGACGGTGTATCAGTATATACCGGATCATGTACCGTTAACAACAACTTTCTGAAAAACATGCTTTCAAATATTCCCGAACTTACCATAAACGGGAATGTGGTGTCATCAAACAGTGTAAAATTCAGACACACAACTGAAGGTATAGAGTTTATGTCAGGCCCTACTGCGGGTATTTGGGCCAAATATGATTCGAAAGTTGGGGACAAATACCCCATCGGCTCTACAGGCAGTTACAGGAAAGTGGTAAGTAAATCAACCACAGATGACTATCCATATGGCTTCTTTGAAATTAAAGTAATGGAAGTTGAAGAGGTCCCCCCTGCTGTACTCGGTACCAGCATAAAGAAAATCACCTATTATGCGAATCATCGCTTCGGGCTCGTGGGAATAAAGTTCACCTTCGACGACAACTCAGAGGCTCATTTCCCAGTATACATGAGTGCAGAGAACGACTGATCAGTGAAAATTCCACCTTACTGGGCATGAGATATCTCACAATAATGGGGGAGAAAAAAATTATTCCCCCATATCCTCATCATAAAGATTACATTTACAGGAACAGGAAGTTTTTCAAATCCAACAGCCTGGTCGGGCTTGTTAATATCAACGGGCCGTGGTATGCCCTGAGAAAGATCTGGCTTCAATGGAAATACAAGTTCCCGATTCCTTATGTCATTCTGCTCGATCCGACAACAGCATGCAATATTAAATGCAAGGGCTGCTGGGCTGCTGACTACGATAGCAGAAGCGAACTTTCGTACGAAAAAATGGATGAAATACTTACCGAAGCCAGGAAACTTGGAGTCCAGGATATTTCTTTCACCGGAGGCGAGCCTCTGATGAGAAAAAAGGACTTGCTTAAACTTTTCAGCAAGCACAGGTTCACTTTCACTATTTATTCCAACGGGACACTTATCGACGAAAAATTCGCCAGCGACATCGCCAGACTGGGCAATGTAAATATACTCATAAGCATTGAGGGCTTCCGGGAGAATACCGATTTCAGGAGAGGCGAAGGAACTTTCGACAGGGTTGTAAAAGGAATGGAAAATCTCAGGAAGTATGATATAGGCTTTGGGTTCTCAACATGTTATCATTCAAAAAACTACATGGAAGTGTGCAGCGACGGGTTTTTTGATTTCATGCGTGAGAAAGGTGCCTGGTTCGGCTGGATGCTTAACTATCTTCCACTTGGTAAAGATGCAGACGCATCCCTGTGCCTCACTGCTGAACAACGAAGATATGTACTCGAAAAAACAGAAGCCTATTCAAAAAAACACAATTTTACTATAGTCGATTTTGCCAACACCGGCCACTTCTATTTTGGATGTGTGGCTGCGGCAAATGAATTCATACATATAAATGCAAAAGGTGATGTCGAACCCTGTGCGTTCTTCCATTATTCAGATGTTAACATAAATGATATGACACTTACAGAGGCGCTGAATTCAAAATTCTTCCGGCACTTCAGAAAATTTAAACCTTTCTCTGAAAATCCATACCGTCCGTGCCCAATAATGGATGTTCCTGAAGCTCTGGCTCCTCTAACGAATTTTGAAGGAGTCAAGTCCACTCATCTTGACTGTGAGGAGACTGTTGAAGAATTGTATGCGAAGACAAAACCGGTTGCAGACCAATGGAAACCTGTTGCTGATGAGTTGTATGAAAGAATGAGCGAGACTGACAAGAAAAAAATCAGATTTTTCAGGAAATATCTGCTGTACAGGGAGAGGTAAAAATTCACAGTATGAATAAGGATAAATTTTTTCTCCATTACTACTTTCGTGTGGCAGGCATAATTCTGGTAATTGCGGGAATTACCGCCACATTTCTGTATCTTTTTCTGCAGGTCAGGATTGAAACGCCGGTATTTGCCATTGCATCGGCTTATCTGGAAATGAAATTCTTTACAATCTTCACCACAAATATCGCCGAAGAAATTATTTTGCTTTCTCTTCTTACCGGTTTTTTCTTAATAGTATTTTCCAGAGAAAAAAATGGAAATTTGCCTGATGAAAGGCTCAGGTCTAAAGCATTCATAAATGCCGTATTTTATAACACAATCTTCCTTGGTTTGTCAGTGATTTTTCTATACGGTCAGGCTTTTATTGCTATCCTGGCATTCAACACAATATCCTTTTTTATCCTATACCTGTGGTTCTACCAATCTGGCAAGATAAAGGGAAACCATAACAAACTGCAGAATGAATTATAAACAGATTTTTTAATTATCCTACCCGATCTCAAGTGTCAATATTAACAAACAGGCCGCATATGCGATGCCCGTAATTTTATCTGAATTCGTCCCGCAGAAACGACCTGTTTGTAGTGGAATTAAGAAAAGTCTTGCACCACAAAGCGGCAGAATGTTACGGTTCCTTTTATGACCCTGGAGACAGAACAATTACCTTACCAGCGTTTGCGTGAAGAGGCCCCCTTGTCCCATACCGATTTCCGGGATGGTCCTCTCATGAGAGGGATCCCATTACTTTGACAGATAAAAATTTATTCCGGCTTACACCAATCAGTAAGGTATAACCACTCTTACTGATTTCTTTCAGTTATTTATTACAGACCTTCGCAAAATTCCCATAATAGTTTAATTTTAAGATCCGGATGATCCATACATATGAAAGCATTAAACTTTTTTGCCATTATAACTCTGATATTGCTCTCAATATCTTGCAATAAACCTGTAAAAACCGACACAATATTCTGTACACATAATGTTGTGGTTGATAACCACAATAAGCTTCTGCCCTGGTACTCTCCAATGGAAAATGCCTTCGATCACTTCCTCCGGCTCAGATGGAATTTCATAAAGACAAAGGTGCCTCTTTCTCCGGGCCCTCCACCACGGTCATTGTATCCCCAATATTATTTCTACTGCGCCTTTAAACCCGACAGCGGCCGCCTGCTTCCTGATACATGGATGAACGATATAGGTGAGAAAATCCCCAATTGGTTCGAATCAGCCAGATTGTTTTATGCATATACCGGCGATGAAAGCGTGATGAAAATTGTCCGCAAACTGATCGACTACGCAATGAAAAACGGAACAAGTCCGGATGATTTTGCATGGCCCGGATTCCCTTATACAACTACAAATGCAGGGGATACGGTTTTCAGGGGTTTCACCAGCGCTGGAAGACTTGCACTGCATGAAACACATCTGGATCATGCAGGTGAAATGGGACTGACATATTACAGGATGTACCTCTGGTCAGGTGAAACAAAATACCTCGATGCAGCTGTTAAAATTGCAGATGTGCTTGCAAAAAATGCAAAGACGGGAACTTCAACCGAATCGGCGCTTCCATACCGGGTAATAATGGATAAAGGCACAATCACCGCCCCTTATGGCGCAAACTGGACAGGCTGTTACATGTTATTCGACAACCTGATCGATGCTGGAAAAGGAAATGTTTCACAATACACGACAGCTAAAGATCTCATAAAGAATTTTTTGCTTGAATATCCGATGAAAACCGGTTACTGGACCGACGGCCATACAGATACCGACATTAAAAGCAATACCTATAAGAGCAATCTCAGTGCAAGCAATATGGCGTTATGCTTGTTTGATTATCCTGATCTTGATCCGGATTGGAAAACACACATCCCGGATCTGATCAAATGGACTGAAGATCATTTCATTTTCAGGACGGCACCCGGAGAACCTTCAACAATGTGGGGCGCCAACATCGTGGGGGAACAGGATTCATTCAATTACAAGATGGATTATCAGACTGCAAGATACGCTGCTGAATGTGCAAGATGGTACAATATATCAGGAGATGAGTCTTACCGGGAAAAGGCATACAGGTCACTGACATGGGTCACCTATTGCAACGATTCCACAGGAATGGCTTTTGAGAGCCCTGTAAGCAAAGGAATTCTAAGCTGGTGGTCCGACTGCTACGGCGAATGCCCCCGGATGTTTTACCATGCATTTGCAGGAATGCCCGAGCTGGCTCCTCCGGCGGAGGATCATATCCTCTATTCAGAGATCGTGCTCAAAGATGTCAGATATGCACCCGGGAAAATAACATTTACAGCAACAACCCCTGACGGAATCGAATATCTTAGACTCTCATTCAAGCCGGAACATATTACCATCGGAGGCATGGAACTAACAGGAAAAACTGATGACTCTCCCGATGGAATCGTTCTGAAAAAGATAAGAAAAGGTGATTTTTCACTGGTAATCCAACATAAAAATGCCGGTGTTGTGGAAATATCAGACTGATATCCGCAGGTACAGGAAAATGTTTTATTTTGATCAATTTAAAAACCAATTGTAAGCTCTTAAAAATGACAAAAATCGACCTGATCAGAATTTACAGAACGCTGTTCCTCATGGCTGCCTACTGTCTTTTTTTTATAATTAGTTACGGGCAGGAAAAGACATTTAATATCAGTATCGACGGGGCCTTCAGATACCAGAAGATGGATGGTTTCGGAGTCAATATAAATCCGGCCTGGTGGTATAACGGAGAATATGGAGACGCAGAAACTATCATTCCGGCTCTTGATCTGCTTATCGATTCACTCGGCGCAACTATTTTCAGGGTTGTGATAGAGGAGATCGACTGGGAAGCTGAGAATGATGACAGCGATCCTTCTCACTTTAACTGGGATTATTATAATTCGGTTTTTTCAGGGAAGAAGTTCCGGTGTATCCGGGATGTATTACAGTATCTGAACAAAAGGGGAATTTCGAAAGATCTTATGATCAGCTTCATGGGCGCCGCCCCCTCTCCTGCACCTCTTGCAGCAAAAGATCCTTCAAAAAGCTGGATGGGAGGAACCGATTACACAATAAGTCCCGACAAGGAAGAGGAACTTGCAGAATCGATGGCAGCCTTTCTTTTTTACATGAGGAACACTGCAAAAATAAATTTTTGCCTTGTTTCTCCTATGAATGAGACCGATGTTATCTCCTGGTCCAGAAGCGCTGAGCATCCCGACGGTATTGTGGAAGGCCCGAATATACCTGATCCTGTTCAGTATGTAAGGATTGTCAGAAAGCTTGCAAAAAGGCTCGATTCAATCGGGATGAGCGATATCCGTTTCGTCGCTCCCGATGCTGCAGGTGATAAGCTTTTCACAGGGATTATGGATGAAATGGTGAAGGACACATATCTTATGGGTAAGCTCGCCTCCTGGGGTGTTCATCAATACGGAAATGATGCAGCAAACTACCTGAAAATAGTGAACAGTCCGGCTAATCTGACAAGGGCTTACTGGATTACTGAAACTGCAGGCATTTCAAATATGCTCGGACAGCTTGATGATGATGCCAGGGCATATATTTTCTGGGATGGGTTTGACTGTGTGTACCAGCATGGAAGAAGAAACGGCTACGGCGATGTTCCTCCCAACGACTGGGCCTTCTGGATGAAACCGGAAGACGGAAAGCCATTGATTGAATACCTGCAGGAAACCGGAGAATGGAAACCAAGAAAACAATTCTATCAGCATGCCCAGCTTATGAAGTTCATCAAACCGGGAGCTGTCCGGTTAGGTCTGACCGGACAGGACACCCTCATACTGGCCCATGCGTTCGGAAACACAGACGGACGACTTGTAATAACCGGACAGAACAGGAACCATATTGGCATTACGGTCAACGGTACCCTTGGCAATCTGCATACTCCCCGAAATATGAAGATGATCATAACCGACAGGAAAAATAGTCTTGTTGAAAATAAATCAATATCATTTTCAGGAAAATCGTTCAGGGCTGAAATACCAGCAGACTGTGTTTTTTCAATTGTTGCAGATGCTGGTTTCAGTCCTGCAGTTTCTGATAGACCGAGGCCCGAGCCTGAAGGATGGTATGCAGGCGACATACATGTCCACAGGAACTGTGGCGAGGTGACCACCATCCTTCCGGAAAACGAATTAATACCGATGATGGAGCAAAATGATCTTGCAGTTGTATCACTTCTTGCGGACATGGGAAACGGTGAAGTGAAGGACAGCAGAACCGACCTTCCAAAGGTTAACGGGCAGGATGCCATACAGTCAAAGCCGGGAAGAATAATCCACTGGGATGCCGAGTGGCACTTTGATCCTGCAGGAGTGACATTTGAAAATAAGGCGCTCGGCGGACATATTATTCTGCTCGGACTGAAAGAAGCCCGGACAATCTGGAATGAATCCACCTACAGGATCCTCGAATGGGGCAGGTCGCAGAATGCAGTTACCGGTTTCTGCCATATGCAATATCTGAATGACAGAAGTCCGGATGAGCTGACCTGCTGCATTCCGCTTGACTATCCGGTTGAAGTCGCACTCGGAACGGTTGATTTTCTTTCAGAAGATGTATGGCTCAATGATGCCTCCATAAACAGTTATTACAAGATCCTGAACTGCGGATTCAGACCAGCCTGGACGGCCGGAACAGACTTCCCCTGCAACAACAGTCAGCCGCTCGGATCACTTCTGACCTATGTTCAGATTAAAGACAAACCTCTGACCTACAGTAACTGGATTGAAGGAATAAAAGCCGGAAGAACTGTCGTTTCAACCAACGGACATAATGAATTTCTGGATCTTGCGATTAACGGGATCGCAGGACCTGGTGATGAAATAATAATAAACCGGAAAGAAAAAATCAATGTTGATGCTACATGGAGGTCGATCATGGCTCAGAAAGGGAAAATTGAGATAGTCTGCAATGGAAAGGTTGTTGCATCATTTGACGGTAATGCAGGACCTGATGCACCATTCCATGTCAGGATTGGTATCAAGATAGCTGAAAGCAGCTGGATATGTGCAAGGAGAATGGATGAAACAGGCCACCGGTCACATACCTCACCGGTTTATGTTTCATTTAAAAACAACCCCGTAAGAGCCAGCGCTGAGGATGCCCGGTTTTTTACTGACTGGATCGACAATATTCTGAGAAAAATCGAACCCGGTGGTTCATGGAACCGGTACTTTACAACAAATCACGATGTTGTCAGGGCCAGGTATCTGAAGGCCAGAGAAATATATGAAACGATCGCTTCAGAGGCTTCTGTCAGCAGAAAATAGCAGACTAATTTATCACGTCTCTTTTATGGTAACCAATATCAAAAACATATATTTAATTCTCCGGATCATATCCCTGTTAACTGCAATTGCAGGATGTTCTTATCAGGGGTCAGATGCTCCGATCCTCGTTCTATCAGGCAAGGATGATTTTGGCATGTTCACAGGGGAGATACTCAGGGCCGAAGGGTTCAATGAATTTGAAACCAGGTCGCTGGCGGAAGTTTATGGGGATGATTCATTTCTGTCACGATTTCCCGTTGTTATTCTGTCGGAAAAGGTTTCTGATCCGGCCCGGTGGGGATCGCTGGAACGCTATGTCCGGAAAGGAGGCAGTCTGATTGCCGTTGTCCCTTCAGATTATCCGGAATCTCTTTTCGGAATCAGATCAACAGAGTTGGATATTAGGCCCGGGTATATTTATATCGACACGCTTTCCGGTGAGGGAAAATCGCTTATCGGCCATAGGATAAAGATCCATTCGGAAAGCCGACCTTTTCTTGCGAATAATGGAGATGTAATTGCATGGTTCGGGAATCGTGACGGTAAGGGGAAAAAATTTCCGGCTTTAGTAACAAATGACGCAGGGAAAGGCCGCTCTGCAGCTTTCCTCTACAACCTTCCGGCCAATATAGTGCTTACCAGGCAGGGAAATCCTGAATCAGCAGGCATTGAAAAGGATGGCATACCCGGGCTCAGGGCCATGGATCTGTTCACTGACGGGTGGGTTGATCCGGATTGTAACACCATTAACCAGGCCGACGAACAGATGCACCTGCTGACAAACCTTATAATCAGCATGTGCCGGAAAAAATTGCCTTTGCCGAGGCTCTGGTATTTTCCCGACACCCTTGAGTGCCTGGTGTCACTTACCAATGACGGCGAGTTCAGAAATGAGAATGATTTTGAACAACAATTCCGGGATGTTGATTCAGCAGGCGCACTAATGTCTCTCTACGTGATGCAGACGGAGAAGGTGTCGAAAGGCTGGGCAGATAATTGGACAGCCAGAGGATTCGAGATCTCCGGGCATCCCGATGGCACTGACAGAGCATCTTCTCCGGGTTTTTATTATATGGACAGTGTTCTTTCCGCTAAAATTGGCGAGATCTCAAGCCTGTATGGACTTAAAATGAATACTGTCGTCAATCACTGGTTCGTCTGGTGCGGAAATGATTCTGAAGGCAAAAAGGATTTTGCCGCACAGGCCCTGATCGAGGCAAGCCACGGAATCGGTCTCGATCTGAATTATGCTCATTATGATAATAATTCATCCCATGGCCACTTTCTGGGAACGTCAGGAACTGATCAGGGCAATTTCACAGGCAGCGGATTGCCTATGAGGTTTGCATCCGGCGATGGCAGAATTGTCAATACATGGCAGCAGCTTACCAGTGTTTACGATCAGCAGTATAATGAAAATCACGATCCCGATGGATTTTTTGAGTGCTTCAAAGGATTGATGGACAGAAGCATTGACAATGATATTTACTCATTCATCAGCGTAAAATCGCATAATGATGAATATTATTTTGCAAGGGATCCGCTTTTAAAAATGATAAAATATGCCAATGACCGGAAAGTTCCGGTATGGAATGCCTCACGCCTTCTTGATTTCATCAGAGCCAGGGACAACGCAAGGTTCAGGGAAATAAAATGGAAAGATGATCGATTGTCATTCATCCTTGAAAACAGTCCCGAATCCAGGGATAACCTTTCAATTATTGTTCCGGCCATTTTTGACAGAAAAGAGATAGTTGAAATAACTTCTGACTCTAAACCGGCTTTATGGTTCACCAAAATTGTCAGAAGTTCAAAGTATGCATTTATCTCCAATGAGCATAAGCCCGCCAGGAATGTCAATATTACGATAATTTATAAGGGGAAAAATAAGGTAAGTATATGATATTTACGAATATCTCACTGAAATTAAAGTGATTAATACCGGAAGAGTCTTTTGACTGTAATAATATTTAAGTGGATAAATTTTAAACCATGAAAAATGCACATAAGGAAATTTTGCAATTTGATTATATCAGAGATAAGCTTTATGTTGCAGCAGTATGCGACATACTTGACAGTCTTGGATACAGAAATCAGGCTATGCACCAGAGGCTCCGGCCACTATTGCCCGACATGAGAAGATGCGGATTCATAGGGAGGGCAAGGACATTCAGGTGGATGGAAATTGACCATATTCCTGAGGAAGATCCATACGGACTTGAAATTGAAGCGATGGATTCATTAAAAGCCGGCGATGTGGTGGTTCATTCCACTGATTACAGCGGGACCAACGCACCATGGGGAGAACTCATGAGCACAATCTCAAAAAGGAAGGGAGTTGCAGGATGTGTTTGCGATTCTCAGATCCGCGATTGTGTCAGGATCATTGAGATGGGATTCCCTGTCTATTATTCAGGTATCAGGCCGTTAGATTCAAAGGGACGTGCTATTGTACAGGCTTATGATGTTCCCGTGCGTTGCGGCGACGTAATTGTTTATCCGGGTGATATCATCTTTGCCGATTTTGACGGGATAGTTGTTGTCCCAAAAACCGTTGAAAATAAAGTTTTCAGGCTCGCTGCGGAAAAGGCGGATTATGAAAGCCTGTCACGAAAAGAACTCCTTGAAGGAAAAAGCCTCCGGGAGGTCTATGATAAATATAAATCACTCTGAAAAAGAAATCTTATGAAAATGAAAGATCGTATAGTTGTAATAACAGGCGCAGGATCGGGAATAGGGAAAGCCTGTGCTTTTGAATTTGCGAAGGAAGGTTCAAAGGTGGTAGTTGCAGACATAAATTTTACAGGTGCCGGTGAAACTGTCAATGAGATCCTGGCTGCAGGAGGCAATGCGTATGCTGTCATGACAGATGTTTCGGATCCTGCTTCGGTTATGCAGCTGGTTAATTACACTATTACAACTTTCGGAAGGATTGATACCCTGGTCAATAATGCTGCCATCCAGGTAAACAAGACCGTGGAAGAGATCACTGTTGAGGAATGGAACAGGCAGATAGCAGTCAATGTCGGAGGAGTATTCCTTTGCTCCAAATTCTTTCTCCCCTATCTGAAGGAGAGCAGGGGAAGCATAGTCAATATGTCATCTGTCAACGGTTTTTTTGTTGAACCCATGTGTGCAGGATATTGTGCAACAAAGGCAGCAATAATAGGTCTTACAAAGGCGATGGCTATCGATCACGGGCATGAAGGAGTGAGGGTGAACTGTATCTGTCCCGGCTATATTGATGCCGGTCTTGCCGAAGGGTATTTCCAGGCACAGTCTGACCCGGCCAAAGCCCGGGAGGAAGCAGGGAAGCTGCATGCATTGTGGCGCATTGGGAGGCCTGAAGAGGTCGGCAGGGTTGCGGTTTTTTTGGCAAGTGATGAGGCATCATTTATGACAGGAGCTTCGGTTGTAGTCGATGGTGGCTTCGGATCAGGGATCCCCCCTAAATAATATGTGAATCTAATGATAGTATTTGATGAAAATAACTGACGTAAAAGCTATAGTGCTAAGACTGCCTGAGATATCCGCAGCAGCTGATGGCACACAGGACGATCTGATAATAATAGTTGAAACGGATGAAGGGATAACAGGCTTTGGTGAGGTTGACACATCTCCTACTGTTGGGAAAGCAATTGTCGAAGCATACATGTCTCACGGGACCTGCTATGGCCTGAAAGAAGTGGTGGTGGGCTCTGATCCGTTTGACTATGAACAGATCTGGAATGAAATGTGGACCAAAACTTATTATTATGGCAGGAGCGGCCCTGTTGTTCATGTTATGAGCGGAATAGACATGGCAATATGGGATATTATGGGAAAAGCAGTCGGTAAGCCTGTCCATAAGATCCTGGGGGGGAGTTATACCACCCGGGTTTGTCCGTATGCCAGCGCCCTTATGCCTGAAACATCTGATGAGGTAAAGACTATTGTCGAAAAATATGCCGCTGAAGGATTTCATGCTGTCAAATTAGGTTGGGGACCGCTGGGATTTGATGTTAAAAAGGATCTGAAGCTCATAGAAACAGCCCGGCTTACGGCTCCTGACGATATGGAAGTCATGATTGATATCGGAAAAAGATACAGACTCAAGCAGGCGATGTATGTTGCCCGGGCAATGGAGGAAATGAACATCTTCTGGCTTGAGGAACCCCTTCCCGCCGAAGATTTTATAGGGTACAGGAAACTGACTGAATTCACAACATTAAAAATCGCAACAGGAGAAGAAGAAAGTGGACGGTTGGCTTTTGCAAGACTTATGGATGAATCGCATGTTGATATTATACAGCCTGATTTGTCGAGGTGCGGCGGGCTGACTGAGGCTAAAAAGATAGCCTCCCTTGCCACTGACAGGAATATTATGCTCGTACCGCATGCATTCAAGACAGGCGTTCTGGTGGCTGCCACTATTCAATTTATTGCATCTGTCCCTGGTGTGCCGTTTCTTGAGTTCTCAGTGACCGAATCGCCAATAAGGAAGGAGCTGTTAACAGAACCATTAATACAGGTAAACGGATACATTGATGTACCACAAAAGCCAGGCCTGGGTATCGAATTAGATTATGAAAAAATGGAAAAATACAGGATTCTCTGAAGCAACACATTTCATTTCTTAAAATATATCATCCATTTCAGTGACATAAATCATCATTTTTATTGACAAATATCTATGTTATAATTCTGTCATACAGGGTTTTATGTCTTCTCCAATCGTATCTGCTGAGTATAGGTATTTAATAAAAATACGGGGCAATTGTATGGATATTTTATTGAAAAAGTTCAAAATAAGGATACAGAAAAAAGAAAAACAAAATAAAGAGACGAAACAAAGCTAACGAAAGCTTAAATAAAGAATATTTCGTATATATTTATAATTATTTTATTTTTATATAAGGTTTTGTAATATGAAATGATTTTTAAAATGGAATTACTTTTAATTAATTGCAAGGTCATCAATTTCTTTTGTAGTGCAAAACTTTATGGAAACATATATTTTGTTCCTTCTAAGTGATTATTCACGAATAGGAATGATTTCTATTTAAGAATTATTTCTTTTTAAGAATTATTTCTATTTAAGATAAATTCTTTTTTGAAAATTATTATCATTTAGGAATAATTCTTATTTAATAATGGTTAGTAATTAGGAATTATTTCTATTTGCGTATAATTATTAACTAGTAATAATTTCTATTTAGGAGCTATTCCTAAATAGAAATGATCCTCTTACGAAAATGTTATTTTAAAACCAACATTGCAGTACTGACTGAGTTAAGTAAATAATTCTGATCCATGAAATATCTCATAAAGAATATTTTAAGAATCCTCATCCTTATAATATCCATCAATTGTTTGACAAAAACCTGGGTCTTCGGCTCACAAACCGATACTTCCCATTTCAGTAAAGTGTTTAACAAAAATAAACCATACCGTATCTTCCTCCCCGATAAATATCATACTACCCGAAAGCGATACCCCGTCATTTATTACTTTCACGGAAACACTGGTGATCACAAGCTTGATATTCCCGGTGTTATCAATCTTGTAAATGTAAATAACGTAATCCTTGTTGCCTGGAACGGCCGTTCGCAAGATGCAGACCTTAGACCTTATAATATTGGTAATCACTCAAATATAAAATACAATATCCAGTTCAAAGACTATTTTCCCGAGCTGGTAAGCCATATTGACAAAACATACCGGACTATTCCTGAAAGATCCTCCCGGGGGATCATCGGACACAGCATGGGTGGAATCATGTCATTCTTCCTGGCAGGCAAATATCCTGATCTCATTGGAGCAGCTTACAGTTCCAAAGGTTCACCGGAGTTTTTTATTGGAACTCCCTCAAGGCATTCACTTTATCAGGTAAGACATATGTTCAGAAACATGTCAGGCATCAGGGTGGGGTTCGCGACAAGCAACGAATGCGAATTGTACTATCTTAATAATGAAGTTATTAATGGAGCACTTAACGAAACAGGGATTGACTTTTCATATACGGAATATGAAGGCAGCCATGACATTACCCCTGAACAGTTCAGAGATGCATTTGATTTCGTGGTAAATGCTTTTAAAAATCCCCTGCCCAAACCTTCACGCTGGCATCATTCTGACCTTTATCCTGACTTTGAAGTATGGGGATATGAGGTAAAATCAAATATTGTCAAACCGGGGTTCATTGAACTCAAAGGTGTTACCACAGGAGGACTGACAGTATCAACAAAAGCCTGGGAGCCTGACGGTCCGGCTGTTCCGGGAACGATCATAAGCATCAGAACTCCTCCTTCTTATCTGCCGGATACCGATTACACACTTATCGATTATAATCAGTCAACAAATGAAATAGCTGCCAGAACTGTCAGATCAGACACGGAAGGAAGGATAAGTTTTGATGTAAATCATGAAGTTCATCAGGCAGGAATATATAGAAAAGGAGATGCACCTGAAATAACTCTTGCCGGCTATAAGGTAAACAGGGGCGGTTTGTTTCTGGATCATAATAAAGAGAGCAGCATAAGCATAAAGCTCTTTAACAGGGGCGGAAGCAGGGCTGAAAATATTAAAGTAGTTCTCGGCACGAAAAAAGAAGGTGTATCAATACCAGGAAACACTGTCAATCTCAAAAGGCTGGAGCCGGGTGATACAATATGGGTCCCGGTACCTTTCAAAGTCATTGCTTCTAATACCCCTCCGCATGACGGATCTCCTTTCAGGATCAGACTTAATCTGAGTATCACTGATGGCAGAAAGAAGTCATGGACCGACGAGTTTGATGCGCCTGTTTTCTTTGATACACCCGAGTTCACTCAGATCGGTATCGATGATGGAGACAGCGAAATATTCGGTAGCGGCAACGGGAACAACATAGCTGACCCCGGTGAAACGGTAATGATATACGAGATCTCAAACGGGAGCCGGCGGCTGAGGCTCTATTATGATGATCCGTTTATTGACGGTGAGCGGCTTTATGATGAAATCCAGCCCGACAAATGGGGAGACGGTTATTCCCTCTCTTCACTGATCCATATTGCTGAAAACTGTCCTCCGGGTCACAAAATAAGATTCCTTGCCTCCTATGAGGTCAAAGACTGGAAAAAGATAAGAAGGGATGTAACCTGGGGTACATTTTCAATCACGATCGGAGATCAGGCGAAAAAATGAATTCTTATACTTTTTATATGAAAAAATTATTTTTTATCATTCTCTGTTTAGAGATTGCTTTAACCGGTTGCAGCACCAGGCTGGAAAAGGTCTATGAGCCAATTTTTGTCGGACGGCCAAACCAGAATGCATTTAACGGGCTGGTCCTGCTGCCTGACGGTGAGATCAGGCACTATGGTTTTGAAGGCCGGTGGGATAATCCAACCCGTAAATTTTATATTAGCAGCAATGACAATGGATTTACATGGAACGACGTAACAATATCTGATCCTGACCTTTATTCCAACGAGAATATGCATCCGGCAGTGTACAACCCCTCTAATGGTGAGTATATCAGATTGATATGCAACAAAACAGGCACATGGGTTTTTAAAAGTAAAAAAGGGATTGATGGTCCTTATGAGAAAAAACTTATTACAGAAGAAAAATATGATATGATCAGACAGCCTGTTTTTCTTGCCGCAAAAAACAGAATTCTTGTAACATGCGGAAGGAGTCTGATTCAGGATGGTTTCGACGTCATGCAGTCGTGTGTCTTTTATTCGGATGACAATGGCGATAACTGGAATATATCCTATGTAGCCGTTGGTCCGCGCTTTGTGGCTGTCTGGCCTCATAAAAAACCGCGCTGGAAGAACTATGCCATAGAACCTACAATTGCTGAGTTAAATGATGGCCGGATATGGATGCTTATGCGTACATCCATGGACGTGTTTTATGAGTCATTCTCAAATGATCACGGCACAACCTGGTCCGACCCAGCTCCCTCGCGTTTCTATGGAACTTTAACCATGCCTACATTTTTCAGGCTAAAAGACGGACGTTTATTGCTTTTCCATTGCAGCACCACTCCTCTTCCTGAAGAGGACCGGTCGGCAGATACCACATTGCGTCCCGAGCAGAAGACAGGTGATTTGTGGGAAGATGTATTTACCAACAGGGATGTTATTCATGCTGCAATTTCGGATGATGACGGAAAAACCTGGAAAGGGTTCAGGGAGCTTTATCTGAACCCGCTGAGGAATGACGGTGATTTTGCCACAAGCGGGGGCACTGAAGTATCTCTTGATAAAAGTGTCCATCAGTCACAAGCCGTAGAACTTCCTCATGGAAAGATCCTTGTGGCATTTGGGCAGCATCCGCTTGTAAGAGCAATGGTGATTTTCGACCCTGACTGGTTGTATGAAAAGGAAAGATCAGATAGTTTTGAGAATGGTCTGATAAATTGGAGTACTTTTAAATATATTGAGGGGATCAAAGGCCATTGTGCATATAACCGTGACCCGGGCCCGCAACTGGTTGACAATCCCGAAAAAACCGGAAACAAAGTACTGCAGATAAGACACATATCCGACAAAAGATTTGTAAACGACGTCGATGGTGCAGTCTGGAATTTCCCCGCTGCCCTGAAAGGAAACTTTACTGTAAGATTATTTATCAGACCGGGAAGCAAAGGAGGAAAAATAAGCCTTATTGACAGATGGTTCAATCCCACTGACACCATGGCTTACAGATATTCAATGTACAACCTCACATTTAATGGCAGTGGAAATGCCACACCGGGATTAAAACTGAAGACGGGCACATGGAATGAACTGAATTTTGAATGGAATGATCTGCAGGCAGGAAAATGCTCGGTGAAAATTGACGGAGTAATTCAGGACGAATCCCTGATGCTAAATAACGTAAGCAGAAATGGCATCAACTATGTTCATTTTCAGTCAGTCCCTAAAGAGGAAGATCATGAAGGCTATCTGATAGGATCGGTAAAAGCTTCTGTTAATTAAAAATAAAACCTTAAACTAATATTAATTTAATAATCAATAATACAGTCCCAAAAAATAATGAAAGAGACAATGAAAAAAGATATGTTGATTATTTCATTTTTCTTGCTTGCTTTTCGCAGCTGTTATGCTTTTTCATCTCTGCTGGAGGCAAAAACACCAGCCCATGAAGATGGAGAACAAAGAGTATTTGTTATAAACGCACCGGTCCGTGACATAAATGAATTCAAAAATCTGGTGATTCAGGCCGCGAGACTTAAACCTTACGGGAAGGTTGAAGTGAATATCAGTGCACTTGCTGACAAGGGATTTCATGAAATACCCGAAGGCAATAACTTCTGGTATGAATATGCCAGTTATAATCCCACTCTTTTTAAATTCTTTCCCGATAAAAAGATTGAGCCATTCATCCCGGCCGAATTCGTAAAGAAAAACCGCGAGTTTCTCCTTGCAAGGGTAAAAATACTGCGTGAAAATGGACTTGGAGCTGCCT
Organism: uncultured Rikenellaceae bacterium; assembly: GCA_964514725.1. Lineage (GTDB taxonomy): Bacteria > Bacteroidota > Bacteroidia > Bacteroidales > VadinHA17 > LD21. Next base: position 12,164 of record CAZEUL010000002.1, on the reverse strand, counting down.
TCTGGTGCAATGAACCGAATTTCCTCCCCGACGGATTCTTTGAAGCATACCCTCATCTTAGAGGACCACGGGTTGATCATCCGCGGAGAGGTAACCATCCTGCATTTTCTCTCTGCATGGACCTTGAAGAAAGCCGTAAAATGGTATCAGGCATGATTGACGAGCTTATAAGAAATGTACCAGAGATCAATACATTTATTTTCAAGACCAACGATGCAGGCTCAGGGATATGCTGGTCAGACTGGCAGTATTCAGGACCAAACGGTCCGTCGCACTGTAGGGAAACAACGATGGGCAAACGGGTTGCCGCGATAATGAACCTTTACAATGATGCTGCAGCCAGAGCAGGAAAAAAGATCTCGGTTTATCTGACGGAATCGATGTTTTCGGATGAAGAAATGAAAGATATCCTTAACAACCTTCCGGAAAACTGTTATGCCCAGGGCACTGAATCAGATAATTCGGTCACTCTGGGCACCGGTGTTTCGGGATTTTATCCGATCAGAGGATTATTTGATCCCGTCGAATTGATGAACCGGATCAACCAGATCAAAGCTAAAAATACAAAAACGGTGTTCATGAGTTTCAGATCATACTATGACCGGTGTCATGAAATAATGCCGGTGATTGAAAAAGTCATTGATTTTCTCATACAAAATCTACAGACGCCTGTTTACGAAGGGGAAATAGCTGAATTGCAAAAAATAAATGATCTTTGCATCCAATGGGCAGGTGAGAGTAATGCAAAAAAGCTGTTTGATGCCCTTATGATACTTGAGGATGCAAAGAAATTCAAAAACTGGGCTGTAGGCAATATTACCGGAATATACTGGGGTGTATCAGCAAGGCATATAAACCGACCGCTTGTGATATCTCCTCAACTGCTTACAAAAGAAGAAGAGGCATTTTTCCTGCCTTATGTTTTCAATCCGTCTATTGAAGAAGCAAGGATGGATTACACTGATATCCACGGGAGTCACATCATTATTCAGCCAGCCACGGTAAAAAGATACGTTTCGATGATCAGCAATGCTGCCGGACTTATGGAAAGCATAGATAAAAAAGCTCCGGAATCATCCTTAATAACCAATATGACAAAAGCTTTGCAGATCTACGGAAGCATAATGAGAAGCGCCGGTAATTTTGCTGAAGCCCAGGCAATAAGGGATCGCAATGCTGAAAAGCTCAGCCTGCCTCCACACAGATCCGACAAAACTCCCACATGGGACGGAGATCCCGATCTCCTGGCCTTTAATGCCGTAATGCGTGATGAACTGGATAACACACAGGAGCTTATTCAACTTCTTCAGTCAGGAGGCATGGATCTTATCTGCCATGCACGCGATCCGAAATATGAAGATACTTTTGTTCTCGGACCGGATCTTATCGGGCAGCTGAAACTCAAAATGAAGGTCATGCTGCGTCACTGGACGGATATTGAAAAATATATGGCAACTCCATTCAAATGAAGAGACGAAGGGACTTAGAGACATAGCGGCAAAGCGAGGGGAAGTGGGGAGATGGCGAGATGGGAATAAAGGGAAGCCAAAAGCATTGAACACGGAGCAAAGAGTGATGAGTAGTGAGTGATGAGCAGTGAGGGGAATAAATCAAGCTGTGATTCTGACAGATGGTACCAACCTCGGAGAGGTTGCATGTTAATAGCCGGGGATTAGCCGACGTCAGGAGGCGTAACCCCCGGTAGGGCGACCCACCAGATTAAGCGCCGGACCGGAAGGCCTGTGAAAGAAGAACTGTTTATTTCCGGCGCAGTCGGAGACAGATGGCTGATAATTAGGTACTTAGAGATAAAGAGACAGAGCGAGGGTGGATGGGGAGAATGGGTTAAGGGAAGATGAGGAGATGGTGAGTAGGATAAATTAACCTGGAAATATATTAGTACATTTGAATTATATAAAGAACTTTAAAGCAGCCTTAATGCCCTTTTCTGCAATATTACATAAATCAGTAAAAACAAGTATTCTATTAAATCATACAATTAATAATCAATTAATTATACACCTGAAATGAAAACAAAACTTATCCTTGCAGCCATCCTGATGATCTTTGTTTTTTCTTCATGCAGACCAAAACAAAAGGTTGACAAAGCTTCACCGCAAGGGGACCCGTTTCCAAAAGAGATGACCAGATTCATACCATACAAGAACAATCCGGTCTTTAAGGGTTCAGGATTAGAGACATGGGACAGAAGCATCCGTGAAAGAGGGTTTATTCTAAATGATAATGGCACTTTTAAAATGTGGTATACCGGATACAACGGGCCTGACTCTGTTATAAAATACCTGGGTTATGCTACATCTTCAGATGGGATTACATGGAACAGATATGACAGGAATCCGGTTTTCACTCAGAAATGGACTGAAGATATGTTTGTGTTTATGGAGGACAAAAAATACATCATGTACGCCGAGGGTAGAAACGATGTGGCGCACACTCTGATATCAGACGACGGAATAAACTGGGTTGAACAGGGAGATATCAAGATACTCACACCAAAGGGTGATACTATCCCTGGACCTTATGGAACTCCGGCTGTCTGGAAAGAAAATAACTTATGGTACCTGTTCTATGAAAGAAATGATGAAGCTATATGGCTTGCAGTCTCTAACAATCAAAAAACATGGGTGAATTTCCAGGATGAACCCGTTCTTAAGAAAGGTCCGGATAATTATGACTCAGGAGCAGTGGCCGCAAATCAGGTGTTGAAATTCAAGGGCAGATATTATATGTTTTATCATGGCACATCCGATGCTTCGTGGGCAGAACCTGGAGCAGCCTCTTTGTGGACATCCAACGTGGCAATGTCTGAAGATCTTTATCACTGGTCAAAATACCCCGGAAACCCAATTGTTGAAGGAGATCATTCCAGCCCAATACTTGTCCCTGTAGGCGACAAATACAGGCTATATACTATGCATCCCGATGTATGGCTTTTTTTGCCTGAATGAAGAACCCTGTAATTCAACCCTTTTCAGGAATTTCATCAGGCAGAACCATCTGTAATCCAATACTTTTTTATTTCTTGCTGAAATCTATCTCAATAGTGTGAATTCCTGTACCTTTTGGTATTTTCACAATATTGTTCTGGACCTCTGCTGCTTCCCCGTCTACCTTCATTGAATATTTACCTCCTGAAATCTTTGAGAGCCAATCTGATATTTCAAAATTCCAGCTTGTAGGACGGTTGTCGAAATCAAGGCAGTAATGGGAATCATATTCCAGTTTTATTATAATTTTTTTTCTTTCCTTATCCCAATTACCTGTGTTTTTTGAGTGGAGGTAACCTATGAATTCGTTTATCCCAATAAAATTTTTATCTGGAAATTGATCAAATATTGATGCAAACTTTTGAGGCTCCCGTTTTACACCAAAATCATGTGCATCAGGAAGGACAGCAACAATCAGCGGGGATTCCCTTGTCCCGAAGAATTTCCATCCGGTAATCACCATATCTTTCCCAAGATAACCGGTTTCCCAGCCGCACCAGCCATAACCTGCCTGTCCTGCAAGTCGGGCAGTATTGTTAAAATATGACACTGAGGTTCCAAGGCCTCCCGGACAAAACTGAAGTGGGGTAACTCCAAACTGTTCTTTCAGCCATTCCATTCCGGTTTTCATTCTCCACAATTGTTCTGCTGCCGGTATTTCTCCGCCTCTCCTGGTATCGCCGAATTCCCGGTACCATCCTACTTCACTCCTCTCCCTTTCAAGTTCAGAACCATACCAGGTTGGCTCTGAAACAAGGTCGGGCTGCATATGAGTAAGTCCATGAGACATGACTTCAAACACACCAAGTTTTATTCCTTTATCATAACCCATTTTGCTGCTGACATTGTTATGCTCAAGCCCGAATCCGTCGGTGAATTTCTGGTTCCAGGTCGGTTCAAGTCTTTTTTTTTCATCATTCACGAACGCAGGAACGAAATTTATGTTGAGCACTGCCTTATGTTTTATTAAAGGTGATATCAGATATTGATCTATTTCCTGCTCTGACAATGGTGCATAGTGCCAGTGCTTCAGCCAGGCATTCTGGGCTCCTCCGGGATCATCCATAATCATTATTGCCTTGTTTTCCCAGGTCTTATAAAGATTATATCCTATTGTCCAGGTAATTGCACTGCGTAGTATAGTTCTGATCTCTTGCGAAGTATACATCCAGTTATGGTCGCTGCCTATCCAAACACTTCTGCCACCCGAGGGGAACTCCCTCACTGTAACCTGCGGGTATTCCCCCTGCCTGACAATAGTCATGGCATCCAATACTTCCACCTGTTGCCGTTTCGCATGATTTTCGGAACCAGGCTCAACCGCGAATTCTTTTTTCACACCTGATGTAATATAATGATCTGCGGTCACTGAAAAGGTATCATTACTCTCCCACCCTCCGATGTATTTTACACCCAGAAGTTTCTGTATGGGAGGCTGGATGATCCTGTCGGCTATTGATATAAGACCCGTACCGTACTCAGTTACCATTGTTGTTACCACAGATAAATCGGAAGGCATCAGTTTTTTGCTGTCATTCACATCCCAAATAATTGTACCGTAAATCGGATCATCATGCATATCAAGGAACATATAACGGTCAAGTATCTGCTGGTCAAGGCGGATAATATCAAACGGAATTCCCCATGATTTTAGCAGAACCGCCAGGTCGTGAAAGTCGGATTCCCCCTGAACATCCGGGCGTGCATCATATCCCGAATACTTGCCTGTAGGTCCGGGAAGGTTTATAATATAACTGGCCGGATCATCCCACTGGTCGCCTATTACAAGTGCCACCCTGAAAGGTTTTAATACTACGCCTGAATTGGTATCTGCGGCATAAGTATTTATGTACATGGCAAAAAGAATCACAAGGAACAACATTCTCCTTACGAGGATATCTGAGTTTTTATTTCTTACCATTTCTTTAATCATAATGATACTTTCATTAAATTTCTATTATATGTTCTTTTTCTTATTTTTACAATCCTACAAACAAAAATAAGAAAAAATACTGCCCGACTTCATATATATGAGGTCAGGATGAGGCAACAGAATAAATAAGGAATAAATGAATTCAAGGGAACGGACATTGCTTGCAATCAATCACAGGGAACCTGACAGAGCACCGGTATATGTTTCACTGACACCTCAGATCGCGGGTAAATTATCTGAATGTATGGGTATTACATACGAGGAACCCATTGATGCTATGGAATCGACCAGAATTTCGCATATGAACCTTCTGACACGCATGGGGGTTGACGTTGTTGCAGTTGCCCCCACAGCACCTGAAAACAATCCAACTGTTACGCTGCCCGACGGCAGAATAAGGAACGAATGGGGGATGATATTCAAAAACATTGGAATTTATACGGAACTTGCAGAGTTTCCTCTTGCAAATGCTTCTGAGAAAAAAGATATCACTGCCTACCCCTTCCCTGATCCTGATGCTCCCGGCAGATTTGACTGTGCAGAAAAGATGATCCGGAAATATTCAGGAGAATACGGGATTATAGGCGACGTCGAAACGATGTTCTTTGAAATGTCATGGTATCTCACAGGCTTTGAAAAGTTCCTGACGGACCTTCTAATGGAAGCTGAATATCTGCCTGTTCTGATGGACAAGATCATGAATTACATTATAGTCGCGGGTAAAAGGCTGATTAATATGGGTGTTGACATCCTTTGGTGCGGTGATGATTTCGGTTTTCAGCACGGGATGATAATAGAAGCAGATTTATGGAGAAAAGTCATCAAGCCCAGGATTTCATACATGTTTACAGAATTTCGTAAGGTCAGACCTGACATAAAAATAGCCTGGCACAGTTGTGGTTCGATCCTGCCCATAATTCCTGATTTTATTGAAGTAGGTCTTGATATACTTAATCCTATTCAACCACTTGCCTATGGAATGGATCCTGTCTTTCTGAAAAACACTTACGGAAAAGACCTTGTTTTTTTCGGTGGCATTGATATCCAGGAGCTTCTGCCGTATGGCACACCTCAGATGATAAAGGATGAAGTAAAGAGAAGAATTGAGATACTCGGAAAAGATGGAGGTTATATTGTAGCACCTGCACATAATATCCAGCCTGATACTCCTGTTGAGAATGTGCTTGCCTTCTTTGAAGCTGCTATTAATCCCTATTGAAAGGATGAATCACTCCGGCATATTTTCTGTAAATCAGGATTAGTTTGCACTATCTGAGGGAAAAAACTGTATTATTTTTTCTTTTTCAGTCTTATTTTGCAGTACCACTCGTCACATTGCATGAAAATAACTCCAGGTTCAATCTCAAAAATAGTGGAATAACAGGTTCCTGAATTCCGGAGGATCTTATCCGTTTCCCAGCTTTGTCCACCGTCGTTGCTGATTGACAAACTGGTGTATCCGGCTCCCGGATATTCGAATAATCCTTTATCCCCTTCAGCTGATATTTTTGACCATCCTTCAGGGAACCTTTTTCCCCAGCTCAGTACAACACGACCATCGTGCAGAGTGATGAGACAGGGATCACATCCCCGGTCAAATCCTGTATACAGCGGAGGCGTCCAGGTTTTTCCCGTATCTGAGCTCCATGATGAATAAAGAGGGAAATGATGTCCCGACCGCATGATGCAGAGAAGCCTTCCGTCATTCAGTTTTGTTATGGCCGGTTCGACAAAACCTTCACCAACCGGTTCTCCTGCGGAAGGGACAGCCACAGAAGAAAGATAATTCCATGTATGGCCACGATCTTCTGAAATGACAATGATTGTTCTCATCATATACTCAAGTTCCTTTTTAGCATCTCTGTTACAGGGAATAAGAGTGTCGGTTTCCATGTTCCCGTACATTGTCATTAACCATCGATCAGGTGATATTTCAAGGATGGTCCTGTAAACAAAAATACCATACCAGTTGTCAATGTTGCTGTGAGGCATGCAACCTCCGGGTATATAGAATAACGGCTCTTCGACAGAAATGGTCTTCATTCCGTCAACTGAACGCCAGGCTTTGCCCTTGTAGACACCATTCTCAATAAAGGAAGTGGGGCCATCAAGCGCATAAAAAAGGTCATCTTTTACAAAAACTGCTCTTTCGGGAGCTCCGTTCACATCTTTAAATACTGTATCGGTAAGTTCCGACAAGGTTTTGCCGCCATCATGACTTGTAAAATTCCTGAAATAGATTGATCCGTCAGAGTTCATGAAACAGCGGGTCCATTTCTCTTTCGTACCCATGCTGGCTATTTCAGGTTTGACCGCAATAACCTTATTATCAGAGCCTTCTTTCTTTTCAGATCTGCAACAACCTGAAAAAAGCAGCATAATAAGTACAGAAGGTGTCAATCCTTTCATGAGATTGAATAATGAACTATAAAATCCTGATTTCATATCAATAACATCTTAATAGCAAATATAGGTCCCCGTCAACTAATACCAGCCGGTTTGTGCAGTTTTTCCAGTTCTGGTTCAGCAATAAAGCTCTATCTTCTTATCTGCCCGCTTCCCTCGATGACCCACTTGTATGTGGTGAGTTCATTCAGCCCCATAGGACCTCTTGCATGAAGTTTCTGTGTCGAAATGCCGATTTCCGCTCCAAGTCCGAATTCAGCACCATCGGTAAAAGCGGTTGAAGCATTTGAATACACTGAAGAAGCGTCAATATTTTTGTAAAACTTTGTTATTCTTTCGGAATCATTGGATATTATTGCTTCACTGTGCTTTGATCCGTACTCATCGATATGAGTAACTGCTTCATCAAACGACCCCACTGTTTTAACCGACATTTTGTATGAAAGGAACTCCGTCCCGAATGAGTTCTTATCTGCTTTTTTCAAAAGATTTTCAGGATATTTGCCTTCAAGAGCGTTATATGCCTTTTCATCTGCATAAATCACAACTGAAGATCTGGCACATAAGCCAACAATGTAATCAAGGTCATCCAGTCTTTTCTCATGAATAATAAGACAGTCGAGAGCGTTACAAACGCTTACCCTTCTTGTTTTTGCATTATTGACAACGCTTCTGCCTATTTCCCTGTTCCCATATTCATCAAAATAGGTATGACATACACCCGCACCTGTCTCAATGACCGGGATTTTTGAATTATCCCTGACATAATTAATAAGATCACTCCCGCCCCTTGGTATAATAAGATCGACATATTTCCTTGCATTCAATAATCCGATTGTCTCTTTCCTCCCTGCCGGCAGCAGCACAAGAACATTCTCATCAATTCCGCACTCTGACAGGATTTTTCTGATCAGGCCTGTTATGGCAGTATTTGAGTTTATTGCATCGCTTCCTCCCTTGAGAATACAGGCGTTGCCGCTTTTGAAACAAAGTGAAAAGACATCAAAAGTAACGTTGGGTCGTGCCTCATAAATAATACCAATAACACCAAAAGGCACCGACACTCTTCTGATGATAAGCCCGTTAGGACGAACCACCTCGGAAAGCACCCTGCCCAGAGGATCAGGAAGATTTGCCACGTTTCTCATATCGGAGGCTATATTCTTTATCCTCTCAACAGAAAGAAGCAGTCGGTCATATTTAGGATCCGATCTGTCCATAAGATCAAGATCCTTCCTGTTAGCTTCAAGGATCATCTCTGCATTTTCAACCGTGCTGTCTGCAACTTTCAAAAGAATCTCCCTTATGGCAGAATGATCCACGGACGCAAGTGTTCTGCCTGCTTTCACCACCTTTCTGAAAACATCTTCAAGCTCATCAGATAAGGAGTCTTTTAAGGAGTCTTTATTTTTTTCCGTACTTAACATACCAGTCATAGTTTTTTCTTCAGCACTAAACCATCATAGTTTTTTTAATTTCATCGCTGATAACCAGAAAATCGCAATGGATAAAAGGCTTGTTGTACTTCTGGCCAATCAGTCTTGAGGTCTTTTCTGAGTCAAATTTTGTCTGTCCCAGTCCTACATACTTTCCTTCCTCATCAAGTACTCTTACAATGTCGCCGCTTTTAAAGTATCCTTCAACACGGGTGATCCCGATAAACAATAGACTCGCCTTTTCACTTAAAACAGCATCACGGGCTCCATTGTTGATGACTACTGCCCCTCTGGCAAATGTATCGGAATGATTGAGCCACTTTTTCACTCCGCTCTTTTTGTTTGTATTTGCATGAAAATGAGTATATGGGACATCTTTACCCCTGATTATATCAGTGATTATAGAGTCTCTGTTACCATTTGCTATGAATACGTCAATTCCTTCTGATGCTATTTTCCTGGCCGTCGAATATTTGGTAAGCATCCCTCCTCTTCCGAATCCGGATCTTACCGCTGAGATACAACCGGCTACATTGCTGGAATCCACATAAATATCTTTGATCAGTTGTGCATCGGGGCTACCCGGATCAGCGCTGTAAATTCCGTCTACATTTGTAAGGATAAATAAAGAGTGGCAGTCCATCATTGCCGATATCATACCCGAAAGTTCATCATTGTCGGTAAACATTAGCTCATCGATTGAAATAGAATCGTTTTCGTTCAGTATCGGCAGAACATTGCTGTCGAGCATCGCTGTTATGCAATTTTTCATATTCAGGTAATGCCTTCTGTCCCGGAAACTTTCCTTGGTAGCGAGAAGTTGTCCAACCTGCATTCCGTATTTACCGAACAGGAACTGATAGTTTGCCATCAGCTTCACCTGACCTATCGATGCCCAGATCTGTTTAGCCCCGACCTCATTCGTTCTCTTCGACGGTACGACCTCACTCCTGCCGGCAGCAACCGCACCTGATGTCACGAGGATCACCTCTTTACCCTGCTTGCATAAAACTGCAATATCCTCAACAAGCCTGAGAATCCTTCCTATGTTAAGCGATCCGTCCTTCTGGGTGATGACATTGCTGCCAACCTTAATGGTTATCCTCTCGAATTTCAACAATTCATTCTTCAATTTATTAGGCTTTTTGCTTTTTTTTATTAATTTTTTGCGCAAAATTAAGCGATTTTATGATTATATGACAGTTGTAATTACTTTTTTAAAAATTTTGTCATATAGTTTTTGATTTACCATTCCTGAAAATCAGCTGAAAATATATGGTCAGATCAAAAAAGATGATAACTTAACACTTCAGATAGATGATTGCTGTTTCTCTATTAATTGATCAGCAACCAGAGACAAGCAATCAGCATCTTGAGTTAATCAGCCTACAAAACCCTAAAAAACCGACAAATGAGAAGGCTAAAAAATCTGATCGTCACTTTTATCTCAGGTGCATCCCTTATGCTGCCGTTTACTTCATGCAGTGATTATTCAGAAATGCAGATAACCGGAGAAGAAAAAGTATGGCACAACATTACATTTACCTTCAATGGTCCTTACGCTTCCGAGTATGATACAATTAATCCTTTTACCGATTACCGGTTTGACCTTGAATGTACAGATGGGGAAAAGAAGATCTCTGTTCCAGGATATTTTGCTGCAGATGGCAATGCAGCTGAGACTTCAGCAAGAGCAGGCAACAAATGGCGTGCACATTTCTGCCCTCCCTCTGCAGGAACCTGGACTTACAGGGCGATCTTCCTGAAAGGGAAGGGAGTGGCTGTTTCGGACGATCCTGATTTTGGGGAAAGATGTTTTTTTAACGGTGCTACGGGAACCATAACAGTTGGAAAAACCGACAAGCAAATACCTGACCTCAGGGCAAAGGGCAGGCTTCATTATTGCGGCGACAGGTACCTTAGGCATGAGGGTACCGGAGAACCCTTTCTGAAAGGCGGAGCTGACAGCCCTGAGAATTTCCTTGGTTACAAGGATTTTGACGGGACATACTTTGGCGGAATCAGTAGAACCAGAGACGGAGAGGCAGCACCGAACCGAAGCCTGCACACCTATGGACCTCATATTGCCGACTGGAAGACAGGAGATCCTGAGTGGAAAAACGGAAAGGGCCGGGGAATAATCGGTGCTCTTAACTATCTGTCGTCAAAGGGAATGAACAGCGTATATTTTCTTACACTTAATATCCTTGGTGACGGGGAGGATGTCTGGCCGTATACCGAAAGGAACGAAAGATACCGTTTCGACTGCAGCAAGCTTGACCAGTGGGAAATAGTATTCACTCATGCTGAGAAAATGGGGATAATGCTGCACTTTGTGCTGCAGGAGACTGAAAATGAATGCCTCCTCGACTGCGGATATCTTGATGTGCAAAGGAAATTATACCTCAGGGAGCTGATAGCACGTTTTTCACATCACCTGGCAATAACCTGGAATCTTGGTGAAGAACATGGACCTGCAGATTTTGCTCCTTACGGGCAGACATACGATGACACAAAGATCATGGCTGATTATCTGCGGAACACAGATCCCTATAACAATTTCATTGCAGTTCATACTCACTCGTCGCCACAGCAGCGGAAAAAAGACATGACTGCCTACCTGGGATTCAGGAACATAGAAGGACCTTCCATCCAGTGTGGTAATGTGGATGAGATACATGAGGATGCAAAATACTGGATAAAACAATCGCAGGATTCATCGCATCAGTGGGTTGTATGTCTTGATGAGATAGGACAGCACTGGAAGGGTGCTTTGCCGGATGAAATTGATCCGGCACACGATACTATCAGGCACAAGGCACTCTGGGGTAATCTTATGGCCGGAGGAGCGGGTGTGGAATGGTATTTCGGATATATGTACCCTAATTCAGACCTCAGCTGTGAAGACTGGAGGAGCCGCGACAAGCTCTGGGATCAGACCAGAACAGCCCTTGATTTCTTTCATAAATATCTGCCATTCACCGAAATGAAGAGCGCCGACGAACTCACTAAAGCTAATAATGATTACTGCCTGGCTAAAACAGGAGAAGTTTATGCAGTTTATCTTCCGGAGGGAGGACAAGCAGAAATATTGATCCCCTCCGGCACTTACAGTGTTAAATGGTTCAATCCCCGGATTGGAGGAGAATTGATGACAGGTACAGTTGAAACCATAAACGGCGGAAGGTTTGTTTCTGCCGGGAAACCACCTGAAGACGATGGGAAAGACTGGGTCTGCCTGGTCCAATCGATATGAAGATGATATCTTTCCTGACTTTTGACAATTAGTGCGGTATAAGATGCGACCATTCAGTTTATGAATCTAAGAAACCCATCCCCTGCCCCTTCCCTTTCTTTAAAGGGAAGGGGATAGTTGGTTGA
>CAZEUL010000001.1:0-476079 GCA_964514725.1 uncultured Rikenellaceae bacterium | reverse complement strand
CCACCGTCGGCGTGGCTGTCAGCCCGCCAGAAACTATATGGCCACCGCCACTGGCTACCCATGAGAAAGTCGCCCCCGGTGTGGTCGAACTTCCGTCGAGAGTCACCTGAGTGATTGTGCATGTAAGCTGTTTGTCCGCACCCGCATTGACATTAGGAAGTGTGTTGCTCAGTGTCACTACTGCTGCATCTGTCGCTGTACATCCGTTTGCCGGATCGGTTACCGTCAGCGTGTAGGTGCCTGCTGCATCCACCGTCGGCGTGGCTGTCAGCCCGCCAGAAAATATATGGCCACCTCCGCTGGCCGACCATGAGAAGGTCGCCCCTGGTGTGGTCGAACTTCCGTCAAGAGTTACCTGGGTGGTTGTGCATGTCAATTGTTTATCCGGACCTGCATTCACGTTTACGTCAGAACAATATACATTAGTAGGCTGGCAATAATTGTTATTTGTCAGATTGGTATCATCGCTTATTGTTGTGACAGAAACCTTATTTGTCAGATCACCGGTACAAGTTGAGCCAAATCCACCTGTTCCTGCGGTACCGGCAGTTTGAGTCCCGCTGTATGTTCCGGTCCATGTTACAGGGATAGTTATTGTAATTGTCTCACCTATGCCTATACTCAAGGTAGAAAGAGTCAGGGTCTGGCCTATCAGATTGGATGTCCAGTTTGCAGCCCCGTTACTGTAAGTAATTGTCCCGACATTAAGATTGCTGCTGCTCAGAATATCTGTAATTACCACATTGTTTGCTACTGAAGGACCGGTATTACTGACAGTTATTGTATAAGTAAAAGGAGCTCCGATTGCTATCGGGTCATTAGAGTCTGTTTTAGTGATGGAAAGGTCAACATCTGTTGTAAAAAATTCACCGACCTGATTAAGATTAATTGTCTGGTTTCCTGTATTAACCCGACTGCCAGGGGCGCAGTTTCCAGTACCGGAGCCGGCTGTAGCCGCATTTATCAGAGCAGCAGCAACGTTACCATTTGATCCGGCAGGGATTGTATTTTTCAACACAACCCATACTTCTACAGTAATCTCATCGCCGGGGTCAAGTCCGGAAACCGTTATATCACCTGTAAAAAAATAATCACCTAAAACAGGTGCTCCGATGTTGGTAACAGTAGCATTATTGGCAGGGTCTATATTTCCTCCGCCTGGTTCCCGGTCGACAAAAGCAGCATAAATTCCATAGGCGGGGTCATATCCGAAATTGCTCCCTGTCTTTCCTGTTTTAGTATCAAACTGGGCAGTAAATGTTATTGCATCATTAGGGCATCCGCTAACTGCGTCGACTCTGATAAAGAATTCAAAGGCAACAATCTGCCCAAGTCCAATAAAACTGGGAGTTAAGGCTTCAACAGTCTGACTGTGATAAGTATTGCCCAAAGGTCCATCCGCAGAGAATCCTGTGGGTATAGTTACTGAGCCGGGAAGCCTTTTGTTATAAATATTGGGATTATACGCGCTGAAATCTATGGCATATGATCCTCCAGCATCATTAAAAGTGATGGTAGCTACATGTTTTGAAATCTGACCTGTTGCAGTGATATGAAAAAATGCACCCTTGTCAGCATTTACCACAGTATAAAAGGGGGTTGAAAACTGACCAATTCCATTGCATTGAATTGTTGTTGTCTTTCCCGGATTGTTAAAATTCAATTCCTTCATTACCAGCGAAACATTTTCAAAAGGTTGCCACCCTTTCCCACTGACAATGACTACATCGCCCGGATTATAATCAACCTTATTAGTCGTAATTGTTTGTCCCCATGCTGAATTATTAAAAGAAATCAGGAAGATAAAAATCATAAACATCATTACTTTTCTGAGTGAAAGTAACAATGTCTTAAAAGGATTGGAGGAGTAGAATTGCTTCATAGATATTCAGTTTTTTCATTTCCAAAATATACCCAAAATGTAAAATCCCCTTAGGAAGTTAAATCCTCTGAGGTTTTACAATATAGGAGCAAATCAATTTTGTCAGGTTCAATAATAAACTGGTTGCACCTAAAAATTTTCTTCACAATCAAACTTACCTAAAATTTATTAAAAGGAGTATGAAATTATGACCGCTGAAAGCCATATTTTGACGAACCTGTGTTTTTTTTCCACGAAAAAAAACTTATCAATTTTTATCAACAATCAATATTATTGTTAATATTTTAACAATAGAGCTATACAGTTGATTATGATATATTTGCATTAAAATGCAAATTAGCCGGTGAATTTTCTTTTCCACCTCCTGTGTTCTTAATTTTCTCATCATCTATTCTTCACTTTTTAGTTTTTGCCTTTTGCATTTTGTCTTTTGTCTCACTCCTGCCTCGCATTCCTCTTGCTCCTTTGCTCCATTCTTACTACTTTTGCAACCAGACAACTGAAAATGGGCAGAGTACTCGGAATAGATTACGGTAATAAAAGAATCGGATTGGCAGTAAGCGATCCTCTTAATATTTTTGCATCACCTTTGAAAACAATTCCGGCACACGATTTTTTTGGATTCATAGAAGAATACGCTAAAAAAGAGTCAATAGATGCATTTGTTATCGGTTATCCTGTACAGATGAACAATCAGCCAAGTGAGTCTGTTAAATATATTGATCCTTTTATAAGAAGACTTCAAAAGTCATACCCGGGAATAACTTTGCATCTTGTCGATGAGAGGTTCACGTCGAGGATTGCTCAGAAAGCCATGATAGATGGAGGATTAAAAAAGAATAAAAGGAAGGATAAGGGAATTGTTGACAGGACAAGCGCTGCGATAATCCTGCAGTCATTCCTGGATAAAAAGGTTAAATAAAGATAAAAGACAAAAGGCGCAAGATAAAGGAATTATTATAGATATGGTTTATCCTATAGTTGTATATGGACATCCTGTATTGAGGAAAGTTGCAGAAAATATTGACAGGGATTCCCTGGATACTGATCAGTTGATCTCAGATCTTTTTGAAACCATGTACAGATCTGAAGGCATGGGCCTTGCAGCCCCCCAGATCGGTAAATCAATAAGGGTATTCGTTATCGACGGGACTCCGCTTGCTAAGGATGAACCAGACCTCAGGGATTTTAAAAAGGTTTTCATCAATGCCCGGATCACTGAAAAATCCGGAGACCTGAAACTTATGAGCGAGGGATGTCTGAGTATACCAAACATCAGGGAAGATGTTAACAGAGAATCTCGTGTCAGGATCAAATACTACGACGAGAACTGGGAATATCATGATGAAGTTTATGAAGGATACAGGGCAAGGATAATCCAGCATGAATATGATCATCTCGATGGTATATTGTTCACAGATAAAGTAAGCCCAATTAAGAAGAGGCTTCTTAAAGGTAAACTCAATGCCATCAGCAAAGGTAAATTCGAAGCTTCGTACAAAACCATACTGCCGGGACAGAAAATAAGGAGTGTATAAAATGGAACAAGCAATAAGGATTTTTCTTGGATAACTTTAGGTACTCCACACTTCAGTCTCTCTAAATTTTTTTGTACCTTTATTCAGTCTTAACCGCTGCTTAAAGTGCTGAATAAGGAAATTCCATTCTTGAGGATTTGCATTCCGCTTTGTATTGGAATTATTTCATCCCGTTTTTTTGAACCCGGGGCCAAAATTCTTATTTTGTCGGCAGCAATCTCTTTGTCAGGTTTCTGTTTCAGCACCTTATTCAATTCTAAGATTACAAACGTTCCTTTTGGTCTGACCCTTACTTTCTCATTATTCATTGAAGGTATTGTAATTTATAAGTTTGAAACCGGTAGCCTTTCCGACTTTGATCCTGTAAAATCATCATTCATCTGCACACTTTCAGAATTTCCTGAACAAAAGGGAACCTCAACAAGGATGATCTTAAAACTTAACAGCAAAATAACAAGTAACAACAGGGTTCGGGTCAAAGGATCGGTTTTGGTTTATCTGAGAAATAAGAAAGAGAGATTGAACAGCTACACTCCCGGTGATATACTGGTTATCGGTTTTAAACCTCTGCCGATCGAAAACAGGGGGAATCCCGACGAATTTGATAACAAATTCTATATGCAGAACAATGGAATTAAATATCAGGCATTTGTGGATGAAAAAGATATAATCTACCATGGATCACCAGATCGAAGAAAAATAATGCACAGGGCTTTGATCCTAAGAGAAGAGATCATAAAAATGTATGAAAAAAGAGGTATCACAGGTGAAAAACTTGCACTTGTCGCAGCAATAACCCTGGGTCAGAAAAACCTTCTCGACCCTGAGCTAAAACAAAATTTCATCAAAGCCGGGATAATGCATATTATGGCCGTCTCCGGATTGCATGCAGTTATACTTAGCGTTTTCATCCATGCCCTTCTGTTTTTCCTTAAAGGGAAATTCGGCTTTCTTAGAGTTATAATCACAATTATTTTTTTGTGGTCCTTTGCGTTTATCACAGGTCTTACTCCTTCTGTCCTGAGAGCAACAATAATGTTCACATTTATCCAGGCAGGCAGGCTTATGAATAGAAATGTAAACAATATAAATTCCGTTCTTGCTTCAGCTTTCTTTCTTATTCTATTCAAACCTTCAGTAATTTACGATGCAGGATTTCTTCTGTCTTACTCAGCTGTAATCTATATAATCTGCTTTTATAAAACCATTTATGAACTTGTTGAATTCAAAAACTGGTTAGCTGATAAGATTTGGCAGTCAGCATCTGTCACTATTGCTGCTCAGGCCGGGACCTTTGCGCTTACTATTTCATTATTTAACCGTTTTCCAATCTATTTTTTACTCACAAATATCATAATTGTTCCGGTTTCGTCGCTCATGATAATTACGGGATGCCTGATTCCTGCCACTTTTCCTTTGAGATTCCTATCACAGATACTTGCAAGACTGCTTGAAATTCTCACAGGTATTACAGGATATCTTACCCGGATTTCAGCATCTCTACCCTGTTCGACAATTGAAAATATAGGGATGGGGAAGATTGAAACGACATTACTTTCAGCCTCAATATTCCTTCTGATGGCAAATATGGCCAATCGGAGGATCTTCCATATCAGATATTCTCTTTTTTTCTTTCTTCTGTTTTCACTTGCAGTTACATCGAAAGACATTAACAATAAAATCTCAAATGAACTAATAGTATATAATACTCAAAACTCTTGCTCGGTCGGTATAAGGTCGGGCAGGAATCTGAATCTTTTCACTGATGATTCAGTCGCACGACCTGAAGTAATTAAGCATTGTGCTGCTGAGCACTTCAGATTGAGATATCACCACCTTTCAAAAGAGATTTGTACATTAAAAGCTGGAGACAACCATATACTGATTTGTAAAGATCTGGACAACATTATATTACAGATCAGCAACCCTGATATTGTAGTAATATACGGAAACAAATCCACCGATAATAAACCTCTCAGTTTCCCTGGTCATGTCAGGTTGGTTATTTTCACCTCAGCTTCAAAGCCCGGTTATTCCTTTATTAAAGACCTGAATCTGGATTCATTGCATATTGTTAAAAATCGAGGGGCTTTCAGGTTTGCATTTTAAAAATGACCTTAGCCCTTCTGCAGGAAATGGGAAGCATAAACAAATATTTATTTGAAAACTTGATTTTTTTACTGTTTTATTGCCTTATTTTGTCCTGTTATTTGGAGGTGTTATGAGAATTGTAATAGCCGGAGCCGGGGAAGTAGGTACTCACCTGGCGAAAATGCTTTCGAATGAAAATCATGATATCATTCTGATAGATACTGAAGAGAACCGTCTCAGACCCATAGATTCTTCTCTCGATGTACTTACATATGTCGGTTCTGCCACATCAATTAATCTCTTACAGGAGATCTTTCAGAAAAAGACAGACCTCTTCATTGCTGTCACCCACGGTGAGGATACAAATATAACTTCATCAATTCTTGCCAAAAGACTTGGAGCAATAAAGACGATTGCACGGATCGACAATCTCGACTATCTTGAACACTCTACCCTTGAATTTTTCAAATCGCTTGGGATTGATTCACTTATTTATCCCGAGCTTATAGCAGCAAGGGAGGTCCTTGGTCTTCTTCATGAAACGGGGACCTCTGAATTCATGGAATTCTGTGGAGGTAAACTTGCAATGTATGTTCAGAAGCTGGATGAAAATGCCCCCATACTGAACAAGACTCTCGAGGAAATATCCATTAACCACAGCACAGATAAATACAGGGCCGTAGCCATCAAACGGAATGAAAAAACGATAATACCCAGAGGAAACGAACAGTTTCAGCTTGGTGATATGGTTTTCGTAATTTCAACTCCCGAAGGTATAGACGAAATGATGGCAACATCGGGAAAGGAGAGTTTTGAAGCCAGAAGGATAATGATCCTTGGCGGAAGCAGAATCGGCAAGCATGTTGCACTTTATATGCAGAAGAATTGCGAGGTAAAGCTTATTGACTCTGACCCTGCAAGATGTGAAGCCCTCTCAGAGATTCTCGACGACACGCTGATAATAAACGGCGATTGCCGTAATGTTGAGGTCCTTGAACAGGAGGGCATTGCAGAAATGGATGCTTTTGTTGCCGTTACCGGTAATTCAGAAACCAATATTTTGTCATGCCTTCTTGCAAAAAAGCTCGGTGTTAAAAGGACTATTGCCGAAGTTGAAAATATGGAATACATAAGTCTTGCTGAAAACGTAGGTATTGACACAATAATTAACAAAAAGATCTCGGCAGCCAGCAGGATATTCCGGCACACTACAAATCAGAATGTGACACAGGTTAAATATATGGCAGGTACTGAAGCGGAGGTAATCGAATTTAATGTTCCTGAGAACGCAAAAATCACAAAAGGGACATTAAGGGGGATTGACTTCCCTAAAGATGCCATAGTCGGTGGTGGCACAAGGGATGGGGTTCCTTTCATTGCAACAGGAGATACTACAATCAGGGTTAACGACAAGGTAGTGGTGTTCACCCTGCCTTCAGCTTATGACAAAATTTCAAAATTCTTTACCTGATCCGCTATGGTAAATTTCAGGATTGTCGCAAGGGCTATCAGCAGAATCCTGATTTTCGAAGGTATTTTTCTGCTACTTACTGCGGGTGTTTCTTTTTTGACTGATGGTAGACAAACAGCTCTTATTTTCCTTTATTCAGCAATAATTACAGTTGTTATAGGTGCCCTGGTTTTCACACCTCTAAGGGATGAGGAAAAGACTTACGGATCCAGAGAAGGATTTATAATAATTACTTCTATTTACCTGATCTTAACTCTGTTTGGCACACTGCCCTTTTTGCTTGGCAGGTATACTCATTCATTCACTGATGCATTTTTTGAATCTATATCAGGTTTTACAACTACAAACGCAACCACCTTTTCCAACATTGAATCCCTGCCTCACGGAGTCCTTTTTTGGAGAAGCCTTTCACAATGGTTTGGTGGACTGGTAGCAATATCACTCTCTCTTTATGTTGTTCCTGTAATAAAATCAATTAATATTCAAATTCCCACAAATGAGTTTTCAGGTCAGACAACCGATAAAATCCATCCAAAAACCATT
This sequence comes from uncultured Rikenellaceae bacterium, assembly GCA_964514725.1. Taxonomy (GTDB): domain Bacteria; phylum Bacteroidota; class Bacteroidia; order Bacteroidales; family VadinHA17; genus LD21. Next base: position 468,554 of record CAZEUL010000001.1, on the reverse strand, counting down.
GGGGTCACAAAAAGGTTCATCATAGTCTACGTCAGTCTGACCCTCATCGAAATGATAATGCTGATAATGGGTAAAATGCCGGCTTTCGATGCCGTGTGCCATTCACTGTCAACTCTGTCAACGGGAGGATTCTCAACCCGCAATGAAGGTGTTGCTGCTTTCACTTCACCCTATATTAGAACTGTCATCACCCTGTTTATGTTTTTTGCAGGAACCAACATATCTCTATTCTATTTTGCGGCAAAACGGAATTTAAAAAAGATCGGACAAAATAATGAGTTTGTTATATACACATTGATTTCATTGATTATCTCGATAATTGTGTCGGTCTCCATTTACTTTAAAACCGATGTCAGGTTAGGAACAGCAGTTTCTGACGGGTTTTTCACCGTGATCTCCATATTGACAACAACAGGATTCAATGTTAGTGATTATAATCTCTGGGGTAATTTCCTGACAGTAATCATCATTATCCTAATGTTTACAGGTGGAATGACAGGTTCTTCAAGTAGCGGGTTGAAAATAATCCGGCTCCTGATTGTTGCAAAAAACAGCCGCAATGAGATAAAGAAACTTATTCATCCCAATGCTTTCCTTCCGCTAAAAATTGACAGGAAATTAATTCCCCAGAATAATGTCGTTAACCTGCTTGTTTTCACTGCATTATACTTCATGACCATTTGCGCTGGCACATTACTGATATCCCTTATGGACTATGATCTTATATCTTCCTTAAGCACAACCGTATCCATGCTGGGAAATATTGGACCGGGAGTTGGCACATTTGGTCCATTTTCCGATTTTGAAGGTATGACAAATAGCGGTAAGTGGATTCTTTCGGGATTAATGCTGGCCGGACGTCTTGAACTTCTGGCTGTAATTATCCTGTTTACAAGAAGTTTCTATAAAAAATAGGCAATACTCTGTTAAACTTTCTGATATCAATCATAATTCCAGGATCCCAAGTCCCTGCCTTATTATCTCTATTTCGCCTGATGTGCAGTCAACAATCGTTGAAGCTTCGTTCTTACCATATCCACCATTAATGATTATTTCCGCAAAATCCTTGTACTTTTCATAAATCAATTCAGGATCAGTAATATATTCCACCACACCATCATGTTCGTGAATGGATGCTGTAACTATAGGTCTGCCCAGTTCGCGCACTATTTCAAGAACTATGTTGTTATCAGGAATCCTGATGCCTACCGTTTTCTTTTTATTTTTAAAAAGAATAGGGATCTGATTATTGGCTTTAACAATGAAAGTAAAAGGACCCGGGAGGTTCCTTTTAAGCAGCTTAAATATATTATTGTCCCTTATAATTGTATATTCTGAGAGCTGGCTCATATCATGAAAAATAATTGAAAGATCAGGATTCAAAGGATTTAATCCTTTAAACCTTGCTATCTTTTCAATTGATTTGTGTGCCTTTATGTCACATCCCATCGCATAGATCGTATCTGTCGGGTAAATGATAATGCCTCCGGATTCAAGTGCTTCCACGACCTTCCGGATATGTTTCGGATTGGGATTCTCTGGATATATTCTAAGCAACATAGTGGCAGAAAATATGTGTAAAGATAAAAAAAAGTGCCTAAAGTACTTATAATCTGCCAGATTAATATCATTAACCTCTTAACCCAGGATCGTTTCAACCTTCTAATTCTCTATGAGCCAAATAAAAAGGGTAAGCTACTTATATCGCACCGCTACAACTACCTACCCTTGCTACCTTCCGGTCCTGGGGGAGTTCAGCAGGAGCTGGTCGTATAAGACTTACCCGTTACAAAAATAAAAATTTTCCTGCTTAAGGACAAAAAATATTCTATTTATAACGGACCTGCTCTTTAATGGAATTACATTATATTTGTTAACTGGCATCTAAATAATCAACTAAATCAAAGATAAGTCATCATGGAACAAAAAGTATCAGTTTGGAAGGCAAATCTGACTAATGGCCTGATTTTAGGACTAATAGGGGTAGTCTATTCACTTGTTATCTATTTTCTTGACCTAACTTTCAATAAGACTCAGGCATATATTTTCTACCTTGTGCTTATTGTAGTCCTGTACTTCCTTCTGAAATCGTACCGCGACAATTATCTGCACGGTTTTATAACCTATGGTCAGTCAGTCGGAGCAGGGATAATAATTTTCATTTACAATTCAATTATTACTGCTGTATTCATTTATGTCCTTTATACACTTATAGACCCCGGACTGACAGCAAAACAACTTGAATTTGTTGAAGAAACCATGCTGAAAAAAGGCATTCCACAGGAAACTCTTGAAAAAGCGATGGATATTCAGAGAAAGATGCTTGTTCCGGAAATTATGGCTCCTTTCAGTATCCTTGGGAACATGATAACCGGAGTTGTCCTGTCACTCCTGGTTTCAATTTTTGTCAGAAAAGAAGGTAATCCTCTAATAGAGACATCTGAAAATAACTAAGCACTCAATTTCATGGATCTTTCGGTTATTTTACCTGTTTATAACGAAGAAGAATCCCTTAGAGAGCTGACCCGGAAGATTGAAAATGTCTGTAACAGGGAAAAACTTTCATTTGAAATCATTTTTGTTGATGACGGCAGTACCGATTCTTCATGGAATGTTATTGCAGAATTATCTTCAAAAAATAAATTTATCAAAGGGATAAGATTCAGGAGAAATTACGGCAAAGCAGCTGCTCTGCATACAGGTTTCGCTGAGGCAAAAGGCGACGTGGTTGTTACCATGGATTCTGACCTTCAGGATAATCCTGAAGAAATACCTGAACTTCGCAGAATGGTATTGGAAGGCGGGTATGATCTTGTTTCGGGATGGAAGAAGAAAAGGTATGATCCCTTTATTAAAAGATTTACTAGCAAAATATATAACGGGACTGCAAGATTTTATTCCGGAATAAAGCTGCATGACTTCAACTGCGGTCTTAAAGCTTACCGCAATGAGGTTGTCAAGAGCATAGAAGTCTATGGTGAAATGCACAGGTACATTCCTCTCCTTGCAAAAAAATCAGGCTTCCTCAGGATAGGTGAGAAAGTTGTTGAACACAGCCCCAGAAGATATGGGTCTTCCAAATATGGTCTTGACAGATTTGTTAAAGGTTATCTCGATCTGCTCACAATAGGATTCATAACCCGGTTTGGCAAGAGCCCTATGCATCTTTTCGGATCAATAGGCACTTTGATGTTTTTGATAGGTTTTATAATGGCAGGATATCTTGGTATCAGGAAACTGGTTTTTATCAGCAATAACCTGAGGGCACCACTTGTCACCGACAGCCCATATTTCTACATAGCTCTGACAACAATGATAATAGGTACACTACTGTTCCTAACTGGTTTTCTTGGAGAGCTTATCAACAGAAACTCTCCTGAAAGGAACATTTACCTGATAAAAGAGAGTATAAATACTGATCTTTAGTACTTTGGATTTTCAATCTGAGGAATAATCAAAGAGAACTTAAAGAGAACTTATTAGCTGCTGAAGCAGACACTTATAAAAAACCTCAATTATTGCATCTGTAAACTTGTTCCATGAATATTTTTCCTTTTCCAATTTTACACCTGCCGTGAACAAGGTCTTCCTGTCATTTTCAAAATAGTCTGCAATTGCGTCAGCAATGGATTTGGGATCTGGTTTTACCACATATCCGCACTTATTGTGAACAACTGTCTCTTTTAATCCTCCCACATCGGTTACCAGAACTGGTTTATCAAACTGAAAGGCTATCTGAGTTACACCACTCTGCGTTGCAGCCCTGTAAGGCTGAACAACCAGATCAGCAGCAGAGAAATATAGAACCACCTCGCTGTCGTCAATATAATGATTAACCAAAATTATATCGTTCTGTAGATTATATTTTTTTATCAGATCTATATACTTATCCGGATTTTCATAAAATTCACCCGCCACGATAAGTTTAAGTTTTTTATTTCTCAGGCTGTTATCAGAAAAAGCCTCAATAAGAAGATCAAGCCCCTTATAATCCCTTATTAATCCAAAAAAGAGTAAATAAGAATATTCAGGATCAAGATTAAGTGAAGCAAGGGCATCATTGCGTGGTATTTTTCTGCCATAATTATCAAAAAGAGGGTGTGGAGAAGTCAGAACAGGAATATCTTTTCTGAAAGCTTCCACATCTTTCTGAACAAACTCTGAAAGGGTTACCGCACCATCAATGCTATTCATGAAAAATCTTGTCAGAAGCCTGTCCCCTCTCCTTTTTTCGTGGGGTATTGCATTATCCACTATTGAGATTACCAGAGTATACTTATTTGATCTGGCAATCCTTGCAACAACACCCAGGCATGGTGCCAGAAAGGGAATCCAGTACCTTATAAGAAGTATGTCAGCCCGTTCTCTTTTAAGCTTCAAACCGGTCCTGATCCAGCTTAAGGGATTTATTGAATTCAATTCCCTGATAATTTTGATTCCCTCTGGGGGCGAGCCTTTACTGTATTGTGTCTTTCCAGGAAAAAGAAATTCAGGATATTGCAAAGTGAATGTTCTGATATCTACATCTTTACATTCGGAGGCAAACTGCCGGGCAAGTCTTTCATTAAAAGCTGCCAGACCTCCTCTGTAAGGAAATGCAGGTCCTAGAAACGTGATTTTCATCAATCAAAACGATTAATCACAAAAATATAAAAAAGCAATACCAAAAATTCTTTAATTTTCTTTTTTTGAAAGATTTTATATCCTTCCAAATCATTCTGATTAAATTCATTTTCATTTAAGATAGTCTTCCAGAAAAGCAAACGAAGTTGTTAGTTTTCCTCGTTTGAGTATAGTAGCCCTCATCAGGAGTCTGCTTTCAGGATAATAAAAAAGATCGTGAAGGACATGCTTCATCAGCTGCCTGCCAAAATCCTGTGAGGCATCACGTGGAAGCTCCCCTGGCAGATTATCAACCGACATAACAGTTATATTGTCTGGCTTAAAGAAGGCAGGTTCTTCAATTTCAAGCTCAGGATTATACCCATAGTAAGGATCCGAAATAGTTGAAGCCCGTAGTGTTGAAGGGATTGAACCATTTATGTCACAACTTATATCAGCGATAATAGAAATTCTGAATTCAGGTCTTCTGATATCTTCCTTTGTGAACAACACCGGAGAACGAGGATCCCAGTAATGACCAGATATAAGAACATCAGTAACCTCAGTGTATTGAAGAAAGTCGGAGTTATATTCTTCAGGATTTGAAATAAAATGATTAAAGCTGAATAGTTTGCCTGATTTTGATTTGACATAATGTTCCGGACCTATCTGACATACAACCGGAAAATTAAAATCCCGATTCAAATATTCATGTGGATCAACTTTTACAATATTAGTAACTCCAAGTGTCTCAAGTGCTCCATTGGCTACCCTGCCTCCTCCTGTGATCAACATCTTAAGTCCTGGTTCAAGATGAATATTCTTTAGACATTCCCACATTTCATCGAGATCACGGCATTGATGAGCCGGCTTAAGATTGAATTTGCTTTTGCTGATCCCAATGGCTCTGATGGCATTATAGGCTCCTATAATACCTGCCCATCTCCCGAAGGCGACAACTCTCTGTCCATTCTCAAGTGTAAGATACTCATAATCAATAAGACTGACATCTTTGTCAGCCATAGCACGCAACATCGCACGGTTGTGAGGCTGTTTCTTGCCTACATGAGCAAAGAACAAATATGTCTTTTCAGGAATCACGGTCCTGGGATCAACTTCTTTAACACCGAGCAAAATATCACAATCACCTAAGTCCTCTTTTAACGGTATCTTAAGATATTTATATTCATCATCAGAATAACACCTGAAATCACTGGGTTGAACATAAAATTCGACATTTGCGTTAAGTTTCTTAAGCTCATCAATCTGCAGAGGTGTAAGCGGGACTCTCCTGTCGGGAGGATTTTTTGTTTCACGCAGAATGCCGATCTTAATTGTTTTTTTCATGTTCACCTGAAAATTCAGTCAGAACACAAATTTAAAGTCTGTAAAAGAATATTTACATGCTTTTAATCATGGTGATTCGACTTCAGATTTCCCGGAATTTTCTTTTATCAGACAAATATAAAACGGCAAATTATGGACATTTATGATTTTAATTCCTTATTAAAATAAAATCATATTTTTGAGTCTGATAATCAATATAAATCAAAATGAAAAAAGATTTATCAATACTGTTTTTTATCTGCTTTTTTTTGCCGGCTGCTGCCCAGATTAAAATTATAACCAACGGGAAACCAAATTCAAGGCTGGTTGCTGATACCAAATCTTCTGATTGCAGGAGAGCGGTCATGATTTTTAATTATTTCATGAAAAAGATTACCGGCACTGAAATTCCGGTTGTATCTCCCGGTGTAAAAGGAAAAACAGGTGATATTATTCTCAACAGCCATGATGATAAGATACCTTCAGAGACAGCATCAGTGATCAGTGAAGATGGATTCAGGATAATATGTGACGGTAAAAACTGCTACATATATGGTGGTGAAGGATCAGGTGTTACAAATGGTACAATCGCTTTACTGGAAGATTTTTGCGGTGTGCGGTATTATGCTGCAAATGCATATTATTATCCTCAAAACCAAAATATTGTATTTCCTTTGATATTGGACCGGACAGAAAATCCAAGTTTTTTGTACCGACAGACTCAGGCCTACAGCATGGCACAGGATTCACTATACAAGATCTGGTTCAGGCTTGAGCAGCCAAATGAAATATTTGCCGGCAACTATTGGGTTCACACTTTCGATCGTCTTCTTCCATCAAAAAAATATGGGAAAACACATCCTGAATATTATTCATTTATCAACGGAGAACGCAGACCGGGTTCTGCAAGCCAATGGTGCCTGACAAATCCTGAATTGTTTGATGCTGTAGCCACCAGAATTGATTCGATCTTCAAGGCAAATCCGGGAAAAAATATAATATCAATCAGCCAGAACGATGGTAATTTCACCAACTGCAAATGTGACAATTGCAGGAGAATAGATGAATCCGAAGGAAGTCCTTCTGGGACAATTATTTACTTCCTGAATAAATTGGCTACGCGATTTCCTGATAAGGAATTCTCAACCTTGGCTTACCTCTATTCTGTTGAACCCCCTAAAAACATCAAACCTTTGCCAAATGTTAACATAATGCTTTGTGATATTGATTGTTACAGAGAGGTGCCCCTTAGTGATAATCCATCAGGAAGATCTTTTCTTAAAAACCTTGAAGGATGGGCAAAAATATCAGATAATATTTTCCTGTGGGATTATGGAATCAATTTCGATAATTATATTTCTCCATTTCCGAACTTCCATATTCTTCAGGCAAATATGCAAATATTCAGGAAAAACAATGTTAAAATGCATTTCAGCCAGATTGGAAGTATCAAAGGTGGTGATTTTTCAGAACTAAGGAGCTATGTGGTCTCAAAACTGTTATGGAACATCGATTATGATGTGGATTCATTAATCCGGTCATTTCTGAATGGGTATTATGGCAAAGCGGGGCATTTTATTTATGAGTACATGAAAATCCAGGAAGGGGCATTGTTGGGAAGTAATATTCCACTTTGGATATATGACACACCAATTACCCATAAAACCGGAATGCTAAATCCTAATTTAATAAAGACCTATCGCAATCTTTTCGATCAGGCTGAAAAAGCAGTTGCATCTGACAGTATTCTGCTTAAAAGGGTGTGGCAGCAGCGTCTTTCAATTCAGTTTGCTGAACTTGAAATAGCAAGATCAGGAATGTTGGAGGATATTGACAGAATTAAAAATGAAATTGATCTTTTCAGGCACAGGGCACATCTTCTTGGTGTTACTGCTCTTAATGAAAGAAATAACACCATAGATCAGTATTGTGATCTTTATCTGAAACGAAATCTTCCGAATCCCAGAAAGAATCTTGCTTCAAATGCCACCATAACTTATACAATCCCTCCAAACAAGCCTTACGATAAAATTGCCGGTACAGCACTGACAGATGGACTCCTGGGTGGTGCGACTTTTAATGAAAGCTGGGTCGGATGGGAAAAAGTGGACGGCGAGTTTATTATTGATCTTGGTGAAATTAAAGAAATCATGACTATAGAAGCTGATTTCCTTCATAAGCTTGGATCATGGATATTGCTTCCCCGATCCATTACCTGTTATACCTCAACTGACGGATCAAGCTTTGCTATTATGGGGAAAAAAGATATTGCCGAAGACAGATCTCCTGAAGTTAAATTCGTAAGTTTTGATATAACATCACCAGAAAAGATAAAAGCCAGATATATAAAAGTACATATTGAAAATGTTGGTATCGGACCTTCATGGCATTATGGGGTAGGTTATCCTGTCTGGTTTTTTACAGATGAAATATTGGTTTACTGAGAGTTGTAGAGACCCAATGATGAGTTACTTTTCCATTTTCCCTTTTACTGTTTGACTTACGGATAACCGCAAAAAGGAGCTTATGTGTTGTATTTTATACTTTGACAAAAATATTTTTCCTGTACATAAAATATAAAAGAAGCCATTCAACCAGAATTGAACCCGATACTGCGACCAGATCTCCGAAATTTGCTGCAGGCTTTATCAACCATCCCAGAAAAAAGTTGGTGATGGTTCCGACAGGAACAATCCTGACAAAAAGGTAAATAAAAATAGAGTTCATTCCGATGACCCTGAAAAAGAAAGACCATTTCTGAAATTTCCAGATATCTATAATTAGATAGAAAACAGCAATAAGGATGAAGCTGATCCCGCCTGCTACAAAATTATAAGTTGTTGTCCAGCAGACTTTTATCACAGGATAAACGGGAGATAACACTAATCCCGTGACAATAAGTATTGCACCGGTACCGGCAAGAATACCTGTCTTCCGGTACTCCGAGAACCGGTTGCCCTGAAAGACTTTTCCTGCAATAATTCCCATAAGGGTAATCCCAATTGCTGAAACAATAGATAACAGTCCCAGAGCATCATAAATCCCATTACCTGAATCCAGCATTCCTTCCGGACCATAGGCCAGGCGCCCCGGTAGCAGCAAACGGTCGATATATCCATTGATATGACCTTCTGGAGTAAAAACACCGGCTCCATAACCCGGAACCGGAACAAAGAGCTGCAATATCGATACAGCTCCAAGAATCCCTGCCAGCCATAAAAGGATTGTTCTGAACGATCCTGAATAGATAAATATAAGTGAGGCAAAAAAATATGCAATACCTATTTGCCCAAGAATGCTTGCATATCTTGCATTGGCAAATCCGTCGCGGAAAACCCCGTTATATAAAATGCCCAGCAAAATCAAAATGATCATTCTCCTCGCCACCTTCAAAACTATTCTATTCCTCGTGATGCCTTTTGACAATGATGATTTAACAGAAAATGGAATGGCCACACCTGAAATGAACATGAATAACGGAAAGATAAGGTCATAAAAATGAAAACCTTTCCAAACTACATGGCCCATCTGAACAGCTAACTTGTCAATCCATTCTGCATCAGTTAATTCAGAAAGGACTGTAATAAAATATCCCCCTCCGATAATCCAGAGCATATCAAATCCTCTAAGCGCATCAAGCGATAACAACCTTTCCCTGGTTTTATTTGCTGATGACTCGGTTCCATGACCTTTCATAAGAGATTGAATTAAGTTTTTAGTGGATATAAATATTGATAAAACCTGAATGCTCTTTACATAATATTATTTCAATTCAGGAGCTGTCTGATCAGCTGAAGTTAAACCTGAAGGCAACTCAATGATCCTGATGTTTTTAAATCTGATAGGGGCTCCTTCCGACTCAAGACAAATATACCCTTTTTTCTGAGAGGCTTTTGAAATACCATTAACAAACCTGCCATTTACAGACAACTTAATAACACCGTCAATACACACCACATCATAAACATTCCACTCTCCCCTTCCTTTACAACGGTTTTCTGCTGATTTGCTTCTGTTGCCCCGGGGATTGTCCGGTACGGTCTGTACACCTCCAACCCCAAACAGTTCTCCATGAACATAAGCTACTGGTGGTGTTTCCCCATTAACCTTATTAAGGTTCACCCAGTCAAGTTCAAGCATCTGAACTTCCACTCCATCTGGCAGGCGGGAATCTGATGGTGGATTTGCATTGCTCCATACAAAAACGCCGGAATTGCCTCCCGGATTCATGTGCATCCATTCTATATGCAAAAGAAAATTTTCATACTGCCTTTCTGATCTCATAACCCCTATAGGAAGCCCGGTACAGAACAGAATATCCTTTTCAGCACGCCATGTATCAGGAGCAGTGTTAACATTTACCCATACCAGTTTTTGCTCTTTTTCCTTTGTCAGACCAGCTGATTTATAGAATGAAACTGATTTGCCAAATATGATTTTCTCATTCTGTGAAAATGAAGCAATGCTGAAACAAATAAAAAAAACCATAATGAGCATTCCGGATTTTCTGAGTGTTTTCATCTTAATTTAGTGTATTTGAATCTTTTTAAAATTAAACATATCTGCGATAATCTATCGGTTCAGCAGGCAAATAAATAGATGCACCTCATTTGTACTCTCCTATAAAAAGCAGCCATCCTCTGCCAGGATCAACCGGGATGGGATCATCTGGCATAAAAGTTCTCTCCTCCTGAAAATCTTTTATGAAAGGAGCTTTGAGAACAGCTTTTCCAGGATCAATGCCAAGCTGTTTCCAGTCAAAAGTCAAACTGACATCAGCAGCCTCCTCTGCCCAGCTGGCTAAAGAAATAAGCGATTCATCATTTTTTTGATATACAGTAACTTTTATATCATCACATGATGTTTTTACCGGGCAATCTTTTTCCCAGTAACCTTTCATGACTGAAGTTTCAATCCTGAATTTGTCCCAGATTTCCCAAACCGGCCGTGGATCACATTTTTTTTCTTCAGATATCCATGGATGTCTGACTGTCATTCCATATACCATTCCTCTCCAGCGATTTCCTCCTCCCTGGAGCATATCGCCCATCAGCCCGAAAGGAATTCCCGAAACTTCGACAAACCAGTTTTCAGGCGCCATTATATCATATTGAAAACTTTCCCCAAACCATAGCTTGTCAATATATGGGAAAAATTCAGCATATTGATTTGCGGGCCCTTTTGAAAATCCGGTATTTGAGTGAAGGTCGATAATACATCCCTGCTTCTCATTGTCAAGAACCTTTCTTATTCTTTTAAGAGTTCTCCTGTCATAAGTTACATCATCGAGATAAAGTCCGTCAATATCAACATTTCTGACAAGCCATGCCAGACCTTCAATGTAATAGTTGTACCATCTTGACTCACCCGGGGAATTAACAATTGATGCATCAGGACTTTTGTCGGGGTAGTGCTGGTACCACTGGGGCCTGTATCCGGAAATAAGATGTTCCCTTAACCAGGGATAACCGCCGCCATCCCCGTCGCCGAGAATTTCATCCCCCAGACTGCGAAGCGCCCATAACTCAGTTGTATAATTTGTCAGCTCCCTTATAGTGTAGTATATTTTCACTTTCATTCCCTTGTCATGCATCTTTTTGACAAACCATTTCATTGAATCCACCGCTATGAAGGGATAGTTTATATGGGGATTGTAATTGTTGGCATGATGAATATTGACAACTTTTACACCACGTGCCAGGTCATCATCCGAAGGCGTTGGATTACCGCCGTTATGATAATACCTGTCAAGAAACTGACTTTTGTAATTTATCCTTTTAACAGGAGTCACTAATAACGACCATTCAAAATCAAGAGTCTCTCCCTTTTTCATAATGCGGTCGCCGCTGTAAATAACAGCTTTTACCACATTGTTATCTTTTTTTAATCTGAATCCGCCCTTATCCTCATTATACCATGAAACAGGATATTCCGGACGGTACAGGTTAAGGAGCGGTCCATGATAACTGCTTCCCCGGAGCTCACACCATAAACCTGCATCGGAATTTCCTATCCAAAAGCTGTCATGCGGGCCAATCCATTTCGATTCTGTCTCTTTTGGGACAGTGCTCCCTGCATGACCCATTCCAATGACATATTCTGCCACTGCGGAAGAAAAAGGGATCTCAAGCCTTATATCATTTAACCTGATATTGTTCAGAGCTGTAATTTGCAATTTGTAGTTAATATACCCGTCTGATTCAACAGACGCCGTTCCTTTCATCTCAAAAGCTCCTGATCGTGAATTCCATGAACCAGAGATAATTCCGGGTTCACTTTTAAGCAGGGTAACATCCTCCGGAGCGGAGAATTTTTCTGTTCCCCGTTCTGAATCAACGATAAATAAAATCGGGCTGTCAAGAATTTCAGTCGTTTTAACTTTTAACGATCCGGGCATTCCGCCAGGTGAGATTGTTATTTTCTTTTCAGTCAGTCTCAACGTGTTTTCTCCCGAGAATTCTATAGGTTCGTACTGCTTTGTTGGTTTATCATCTATTCCCAGAGTGGAATTCAGCCACCTGAGCCTTGAATGCCTCCAGGGCTCATTATCACCTTTTGCTTTAATGACTTCATTATTAACCTTTATTGAAACATCCACGACCCAGGCAGGCATACCCTCAGGCTGAACTGCAAACCTGCCTCTGTATATTCCTGCAGGAGTGCTTTCAGAAATATCCACTCCTATCCAAAATGGCTGGACTTTCCCTGATTCCAGATCAACCCTTTTCTCAAACTGCTTCCCATAAGGACCAATCCCGCCTGTATTGAAACAGGTTATCGACGATACAGGTATTGTATTACCCTTAGACTTCAGATCGGTCAGCAGTATTTTAATATTTCTCAGATAAGTTTTTGATGCATATACTCCAATCTGAAATACGTAATATTCGTTTTTATACGCCTCCCCTGTGAACTTCCCTGAAGGCCCCTTTTCAATCCACCTTAAAGGTATTTCATCCTTCATCCTTATCGGATATTTTCTGTCTTCAGGAAAGACAAGGTAATTTTCACTGTGCTTTGCAATCAGTATCCTCTTTTCATATGATAAGGGTATAATTTCCATCGGATAAAATGAGTCAAATGATGTACGTGACTGGAATGTAATAAGTCTGGCTTTTATATAATGACTTGTATCAACACTTTTTCCAAGGCCGGTCTTTTTAACCCATTTTTCAGAAGGCGAACCTTCCGGTCTTAAATAATCCTTGTCATAAAAGCCCCAGTTTTCCTGAACTTCATAAGGCAGATAATAAAAATAATACCTTCCAGGTTTTCCAACTGGCCCAAAAACTATGCGGCAACGCTCATTATCAACTGATAACCTGTATATTTCCGGAACAGTGTCACCTGTAGCGGCTTCTGTGATAATAAACCTCTTGCCGGCCGGATCAGGATCGTGCCTTCTCCAGAATATGTCAAGGTAAACAACCTCGGCGGCTGACGGTACCTCAATTACCGCACGGTGGTTACCAAATGACTCAGGCCAGGGAGTGACAGCAACAGAATAAGGAGCAACGGGATAACCGGATGAAAATACTATTGTCATTTTAAAAATGAACAGAAGAAACAAAAACCTTTTCATTATCATTCAATTTATAAAATACAAAAGATCATTATTAGCATTTTTTTAGCTGGTTATTTGTGAGAATTTTACAACCCATGAAATAATCCCGGCCTGACCTTTTAAGCTTATTTTCAATGAATTACCTCTCAATTCCGATATGAGATCCAACTTCTGACCATCTGAGGCCGAAGCTTCTGCACCAATTACATTTATTCCGTCAGGAACAAATATGAAAAGCGAATAGTTCTCACCGGTTAAAGTTTCGGATGATCCCTTTAATGTCATACTTTTATGATCCCAGCTTTGGTCAAGTACTGAATAAGCTCCGGAAATATGTCGTGAAATACCTGCAAGCTGAGGTCTTTCTTTTAACTCGCGGATATTTAATACCCGGGTATCATGGCCTGCGATTTTTAATTCCACCGTATCGCTGAACACTCCAAGAATCTCCTGATTCCAGAAATCAAAAATCAGGTATTTGACACCTTTTTTCAGACCAAGCTTGTCAGTGAGAGATATTTTCCTGATTACATCCTTATTCCGCCAATTAATAAATCCTGCTACATCATAATAACCCGACGGAGCGTTGATCTTCAGATCTATTATTTCGGGATAATTATGGATATATTTATCTGGTGTAGTATGTTTAAATTTATCCCATGTTATGTCGGTTCCGCGGCTGAACAGGTCAACAGGTATTATAGGCATTGTAGGCATGGTCATTTTAAGAAGCTTCACTCTTTCATCAGGAAGATCCGGCATTATACTGGTAAGTGGATAAACCACACCAGTTAGTGAAATGAATGAAACCAGTGTTCTTGCCTCAGGAAGGGTGGTCCCGAATCCAGTAAAAGGATCTTCCCTTGTAAGAGCGACTTCGACTGTTCTCGGAACCATTTTCAGCCTGGCCTCTTCAGCACTCATCAGGGGAGACACATCTATACCTTCTCCCGGCATAACATATATCACCATATTGTTCAGGAAAGCATTTGCATTAATTGAACTGAAAACTGCATAGGATCCTTTCCAGCTGTTGTACATATCAGCTCCGTTAAAGCATGAGTTGAAGTATCCTATCCCGTTTAGCGGAGTACCTGCCACACATCCTTCAATAAAGGTTTCAGGACCTGTAACATCACGGATAAGTTTAAGCCTTTTCCGATAAGAGGAAATGAAATCCTCGGATCTGTCATAAAGTCTTGTTCTGTCAAGATCTGGCACATACTCAGGAAGGGAGAATTCTCCATCAAACTTGAAATATTCAAAACCCCATTTTGTAAGAGTACTGAAAAGTTTTCTCAGCCAGACCTGAACCCCGGGATTTGTATAATCCAGCGCAGGAGTCCTGTAATCCTTAATTAAATTACCGGATTTGTCATAAACATACCAGTCGGGGTGTTTATCGACAAATCCGGCGTATGAATTAGGAACAAGCCATATACCAGGCTTTAATCCCTTCGTTTTAATATACCTGGCAAGCCATTCCGGACCATGAGGAAATAGGGTTTTATTCCAGTTTTCAATCCAGTAATGACCTTCAGGTTTACCCCTGTCATACCCATCATCAAGCTGGACATACTGAAAACCATAGGGCTTAAGATTCGCTGACAACCAATCGGTATTCCTTATAATGTCAGATTCCTTCGCTTCATAATAGTATGCTGTCCAGCTGCCCCAGACCATTGGCGCTGTTTTAAAAACGGAATTGTCGATACGGGAATAAAAAGGGAGACCCAATACTTTCGTGTAATATTCCGGGATAAGCTTTATCAGAGCATTCCCATTTACAGGAAGATTCAGATCCAGCTTGTCAGGATCCGTGATATTTCTCTGCATCACAGTATTAACCGGAAAATCAATTGCAATGTCTGTTGCTCTGTCAAAGAGGCTGTGAAGGTTAAATGATGAGATTTGTCCCATACCGAAAGTCATCACTTCCGGATTGAAAACAGGCAAATAAGAATCATTTCGCGTTTCTGACCCATTCCATGAAACTACGACTTCATCTGTACCTTTCCAGATTACAGGCACACCGTTCTTGTCCATAAGCCTGGCCACAACTCTTTCGGAAGATGAAGGAGCACTTCCTTTCATTACCATGTCATATGAAGTTGACGATATCATTATTGAATTATCATTCAATTCAATCAGCCAATAGGAATAGGGCTCCAACGTTTCAATCGACAGCCGGTTACTGTCAGTGATGGAAGCTGACCATTTTTTCAATTGCACTAAAGTACTTCCCTGTTTGGTGTAAAGACTTACTGCCTCAACAATATTACCCAGTTTTTCATGAGAAATATCCAATAATTCTGCTTGAGGATTTACTATTATGCTCCATCCGTTTGCCGACAGGTTCAATAAATCATTACTTTTCTCCTGGGAAAGGATTGCCGAAGTGTATTGTCCGCAAACAAAGATCACAATAACGAATTTAGCCGCTCTCCTGAATAATGCTCCCATAATAAAAAAATTTAACCAAACAAATTCAAATTACTTCTCATTCTCTTTTTAATCTTTCCTTTGGCTTTTTGCCTTTAACCTTCATCCTACCTGTAATTTCCGTAAACATTTACCAACTCAGAGACCCGTTTTACGCGTCTCTCAAGACCATCAGGCGGCACCTGATCTGCGACACCCAGAACAAACCGGGGTTCAGTCGTCATAACTGACAGAATGTGTTTAACATGATTTTCGAACTCTTCATCGCTGACACAAGCGGTAAAATATGAACCTGGAATTCCTCCCCATAAAATACTTGCAGAATCTCCGATAAATGGCAGAAGGTCTTCAAACCTCATATCTCCGACAGGGTATGGAGTCAGGGCTTCAAGAACCGTAAATCCGGCAGCGGCCTCTTGTTTTAAAAGTCCGGTAAGTGTTCCGTCGATGTGAATGAATGAGTATTTACCTGCTGCCTTTATCGCTGCGGTCCATTCTTTCTGATATCCTGACATATATAGATCAAAGAATTCAGGGCCGACCATTTCGGAAGAAAGATTTTCAGGGATCATCAGCACTTCTGCAGGGCTTTCTACTGCTATCCCTGCTGCAATATCGAATTTTCTTTTCATTATATCCAGAAGTTCACCGAATTCTTTTGTGGCTGTCAGAGCCATCATAGTCACTGCCACAATCCCTGCTTCAAGAGCAACAAGGTGCATAAAAGGGCTTTTAGGCAGGTAACAAAGTACAACTCCCTGATCTCCTACCTGTTTCTTCCTTAGTTCAGCAATTCCGTAATCTGGTTCAAAGGAAATGTTCTCGTATATGAATTTCATAATGGGAATATCAGCCTCCGATTTCATGAAATGTTCTACAGGTGCCTCGCAAAAGGAAGCCGGTATATATTCCCAGCATTCACGGACCGATCCGTAAGGAGTATAAATTTCCCTGAAACGCTTAAATCCTTCATGCCATTCTTTGACAGAACAATTTTTATAGGTCTGCCGGTACGGGAAGTATCCCTGAAGGTAAAAACCCACTCCCAGGTCACGGTGCCAGCTTAGGTAATCATTTGAAAGGATGAAACCTGCAGGCTTAATCCCTCTTTTAATCAGTGAGTTTGCCCAGTAATCAATGTCACCGAACCAGGGAACCTTATCAGGTCGATTTCCTTCAAGAATGGTCAGAATTCTATCCCTTGGTGTCATAAACTGTTCTAAATAACTATTTTAAATTAAAAAAGCACTTCCTTTTCAATTTGTTCCAGCGATTTGCCTTTTGTCTCAATAAGAAATTTCTTTATGAAGAAAAATCCAATTAAAGATACTGTGGCCAGAAAGATAAACGCATAGCTCATCCCCAATTGCTGCTGAGCCATTGTAGTTCCAAACAGCCCGACTATTACAGGGAAAAGGAAATTCAGGGAAGCGCTCACTGCCCAGTTTGCGAATGACCCAAGAGATGCTCCCCGGGCCCTTATTATGTTCGGAAACATTTCTGACAGAATTACCCATATGACCACTCCCATTGATGAAGCAAAGAAGGCTATATATCCTACAAGCAAAACAACAAGCCAGAACCCGGTTATATTTTTTGTAAGCAATCCATAACCGAATAATCCAAGAACTGCCACCATTCCAATCTGCCCTATCAAAAGCAGTTTCTTCCTTCCCACCTTGTCAATCACCGCCATGGCCAAAAGGGTAAAAACCAGATTTGTCAGACCGAGTATCACACTCTGAAGTACTGAAGTATCAGCTGAGAAACCTGCAATGCTGAAAATCTGTGCCGAATAGTAAAATACGACCCCGATACCTGTAAGCTGACTGAAAATGCCAACAAATATCCCAATCAGAATAATTCTTCTGTAGGGTCTTTTAAAAAGCTTAATCTTTTTGCCTTCATTTTCGATATTTATAGACTCTTTTATTTCTAGGATTGTCTGTTCTGTATCAATTTCATGTGAAGAAAGCTCTTCAATGTTTTTCCTGGCCTCCTCTATTCTTCCTTTTTTCACAAGCCAACGCGGGCTTTTCCTGATGAAAAAAAGCATAATAAAAAATGCTACGGCAGGCACAGCACCACTGAAGAACATCCAGCGCCAGTTATTTTCCCCTGTACCGAGAAGGAGATAATTCGAAATTAAGGACAACAAAATACCGGATACTATTGCCAGCTGGAATGTAGATGCAAGCAGGCCTCTGTGCTTGGGAGGTGAAATTTCAGCAATATAAACCGGACATAGTACAGATGCACCTCCGATAGCAAGTCCGCCAATAAACCTGAACAGAATGAAAACCCCTGTTGATGAAGCAACGCTGCATCCAACCGATGATGTTAAAAAAAGTACGGCAAGCAGCTGTAATAGACGCTGGGCCCCAAATATATCTCCTGGTTTTCCGATCAGAATTGTTCCAAGAATACATCCCACAAGCGCGGAACTTACTGTCCATCCCTGTGTTGCAGGAGTCAGGTTAAAATGTCTTACAAGATCAAGCATCGCTCCGTTTATAATTACAGTGTCGTATCCAAAAAGAAGTCCACCCAGTGCTGATGCAACGGTACATCTGATCAGGATCCTATTCATAAAAAAGAGTAATGTAAGGAGTTAATATTAAAAAAGATTGTGAGGGTTTTTGCATTAGGAATTCATGAAGCATAATTCTGTATTCATCAATCTGATTAGAACTCCCTTATCAGTTCGAGCATTTTACGATCGAGTTTGTGACCTTTATAATCTTCATATTTCACATCTTCACGCTGGCTGTCAAGGATTCCGAAACCACCTCTGAAATTCCACATTGCCCATCCCCATCCTGCAGCTTTCCATTGACTCATCAACTCGCGCATCCATGCAAGCACAACATCATGAGGTGTCTTGCTGAAAGCACCGAATTCCCCGACATGAATTCCTACTCCTTTTGCCTGCAAGCGCTTCCAAGGCTCAATCATCTGAAGGCGGATCCTCTCGCTGTTCCATTCCATTCCGAGAGGTACACCCCATCTTTCAAGCTTGCTCTTATAATACTGATTCATTTCCTCACTTAAGTATCTTAATTCGGTTGATATCTCGGGTACAAAAGGCCATTTAGGTACCGGCCATTTATCAGCTCCATCAACCCAGGAGGCAAGATAATGTGTAATCTGTGAGGGTTCATATCCTCTTGTGCTCTGAGCGATATTCAGATCAGCCAGGTCCTCTGAAGGATCTCTGCCCCACCACATTCCGTCTGCAATTATAAGCCTGCCAGGGTCAACGTCACGTATTGCCTTTACCACCCTCCGTACAACTTTGGCATGCAACTCAGGAGTAAGCGGTTTTGTTCTTTCAAAATCAATAGCACCAGGTTCATTTACAAGATTGAAGCTGACGTTTTTGTTTGGTATCCCCTTATAGCGCTGAGCAAAATGGCTCCAGTGGTAGTCAAATGCCTGCTGGGCCTCTTCATCAAGCCACAGGTTAAATGGCTCCCTGGCAGACCTGTCAACCGAATAACCAGGTGCACGGTGGAAATTGATACTTACATGTATCCCATATTGCTTCCCGAATTCTACAGCCTGATCAATTTCCTTAAGAATTTTCTCCTCGAGCTTCTTCCAATCTTTGGGATCAGACCAGCACCAATACGACATAGGCAAACGGACAAAATCAAAACCCAATTCTGCCATCATTTCAAAATCAGATTCTTTAAAAGGATCATTACTGCTGGTAGCAATAAATTTCTCAAGCAGATTAAATCCTCTCCATGGTGGAAGAGAACTTGCTGAAATATCCGGCACTGTTTTTGTTTTGCAACCTGTGCCAATTACGCCAAGGGCAGCCAGGGCAGCTGCAGATTTAATAAATTTCCTGCGGTCAATCGATTTATTTTCCATAAGGTAAAAGGATTATCAAGTTACATACAATTATTTTACGACCAGGTTGTAATTTACATATAAAGTTTTATTTTCCCGTCCGATATTAATTATACCGGACAACCAACAAATACTCTAGGCAGACAGTGAGCAGGCTACAGGCGGCTTCAGGCAGGTGCAGCCTTCGGGTGAATGACATCGGAATTATTTACCTGCCACTTTATCGGCCCACTCCTCAAACATAATGATTGCTTTGTACAGTACACCTGCCTCACCCCTGAATGTACCTGAACCACGTGGTTTGTTATCTACCGAATACCACTCAAAGAAACCGTTGTTATCCTTCACTCTTTTCACCATAGGTGCAACCTGTTGATAAGCCTCCTCAACGAATCCATATTTGATTAGCTGCTGGATCATCCTTCCTCCGAACCAGGTCCAGTCACCGCCATTTTGGTAACTGTATTCCGGATTCATAATCTTGTTAGCAAAAAAACCTTCAGGATAAGGAGGATATAATGTAAGACCAATTGAAGCAGCACCGGCCAGTTTAACTCTTCTTATCATTTCATCCAGTGAAGCCTTAACATCCTCCCTGCTAAGCAGTCCGGCTTCAATAGCTGTTGCGGTCCCACCAAAATAATAAATCTTGTTTTCATCAAAGTCTGAGGGAAAAGGGGATCCTTTTTCAAGATAAATATGAGGTTTGAATTTTTTATTATCAAAATCCCAGAGGTGTTTCATGCAGTTTTCAGCAAGCTGTAACCGTATTTTTCCGAACTTCTCCTTAGTTCCGGGAAGTAGTTCAATAATATTATCCAATGCTATAATGAACATTGCATTGTCGTAAATATCTATAGCCGGATGAGTATTATTATCCAGATCCACTCCCCATCCATGTTCCGGTTGAACATCTCCCCAATCAGCTGTGGTGGCTCCGATTATCAAACCATACTCTTCATTGAATCTGAATCTCAAAAGAAAATTCATAGCTTCGGCAAGCCTTTCAGCAACACTTTTGCCACCTATCCTTTCAGAAAGGATGGAAGTATCTCCGGTGATTTTTACATATTTGTTGACTGCCTGCACTAGCGATGATTCCTGGTCAGTTTCAACAGTATTTTTATGGCCTGCGTACCGAGGTTCAAGGTCACTGTAAATGAAATCGGTCTTGTCTTCACCGATCTGCTCTGCCGGAGTGAATCCGTCAATTATGTTTCCATCTGAGCCCTGCATCCGGAAGAAAACCAAAAGATTCTCTTTAAGCACAGAATCCGGGAAGACTCTGGAAGCCAGTTCAATGAATGTGTTGTAATCGCGTATCCAGACTTCACGATACCCTTCACCGGCATTAAAGCCGGTTTTCATTATATCCAATGCTTTCTGCTTCGTAAAGGCAAAGTATTCGTCAGCCATAATCTTCCGGGCAAGCTCATCTTGTTTCTTTTTTCCTGGTGACACGGAACAAGCTGCAAATAAAACAAGCAATAACGGAACCGATATCCTTGCATTCATACTATGTACTTTATCCTATTTATACTCAAAGACTGCAAGAGTTCTCGGAGTAAGGCCTTTCAGGTTTACAACATTCCCATTTCTTGAAAGAACTGCCTTTCCATCGGAAGGAATCAACAAAACCTGACGGAAATTAGAAAATTTGGGTAGTTCAATTGTTGCATCGACCGGCTCATCATTGAAGTTTTCGAGTATAACAAGATCGTCACCGGCAAGATAGAATGAGACCTTAACAGGAGCACTGAATTTTATTCCCAATGGAACAAGAAGCCAGTCACGGAGAGGTTGTATTTCCTCTTTTGTCATTTTAAGGAATTTCTTAGGATCATCACCTGATTTGAACACCATAAGATTTTTATTTTCAATCAGCGACTGGTCAGTTAGTCTCTTTGCCAGCTCTTCGGTCACTGCAACTTGTTTCCCTGAATTTAGGATACCGAAAAGTTTCGATGAAAATGCAGGATCTTTGAGAGCATGAGTTGTATAGATAACCGATGGATCCTTGCTTGTCAGTTCATGACCAGGGATAAGTGGCAGGCCCAGCATTCCAAAATAGCTGAAAATATATGTTTCTTTAATCGGCTCACTGTTAGGCAATTTTGGCAGATAAATACCCTTCAAAGGTTTGTCTTTTATGAGCCTTGCGAGGTCGAAAAGGAGAGGGATTTCTTTCTTAAGTGCATCGACATTGGCGATGGGTGTTCCGTCCCAGCCATCATATTTATTTGAATTTGTCTGCAGGCTCCCGTAATGGAAAAGCATAATTTCCCTACCATTGCCGAGAACAGTCTGGCGTGCTTGTTCGACATAGAATTTTGGTGTGGTCCCCAGGGCATCAATCCATCCGCCTCCTGCTTTGCCTGCACTGATTCCATCAAGCCACCTCATGATAAAGAAAGCATTATATTGAACCGTCCCTCCCGGTTTCAGATCGAAATTATAATCACGGGTCTCGGTGCCGACCCAGGTATAATCATAATCCTTGCTCTCTCTAACGACTTCATAACCACGTTCATGGAAAAAATCGTACCATAAGGGATATTTAATAATTATCTCAGCTTTAGGATTAACTCTTTTTGCAGGTCTGATAATATGATCATTACTGAATTTGACGAGGAGGTCGCTTCGGAATTTTGCCCATGTTAGATCTCCCTTGGCCGCAATGCAATCTTCGCATGTACATTCCGTAAAAAGAAAATCGTCAATCATTATCAGGTCAAATATCGAAGCTGTATATTCAAAGATCTTCTCAAACTCCTTCTTTGTGCTTTCATGAGTATAACAAGGGGTCTGCCCCCATCCACCAATACCATTTTTACCTATTCTCACAGTTGTTACGCAACCAGCAACGTCAAATCCTTCCTTTTTAAACCGGTCCCTTGCCTTGATAAGGGTTTCTTTTTCAGCATAATATCCTCCACGGAATGATTCAATGAAAACTCTTGTGAGGCCGGTCTCTTTACACCATTTCACAGCTGCTTCAAGGCCTTCATCGGTGTTGATCCTATCGCGGCAATCCTGAGCCGTGAACAATGTTGAGATTCTCAAAACATCCTTGTTCTTCTTTGCTGTTTCCCATAATGCCTGAGAAAAGGAAGGTGCAGAGATCATTAGGGAGAAAACAAGGATAGTCAGTTTCAATAATGCTGATTTGCAGGTTTTTTTCATGACAATCGTTATTTTTATGATTTAAGTAAAGATAAAAATATTAAATCATTTATTAATTCCACGCAACGCCCGGATGTACCTTAAAAGAATTTGATGGCTTCCTATACATGCAATTCAGTGAGCTCTGCGGGATAAAAATTTGACAATCAGTAATTAATAGAAATAAAAATGAAACCACATCTTCCTCTATTATCAGCCTTTATGATGATTTTTAACTGCATCATTTTTTGCCAGCAAACCTCCAATAAGCCGGAACGCGAAGAATGGTTCATGGATATGGGATTCGGAATGTTCATCCACTGGAGTATGGACTCACAGGTGGGAGCCGTGATAAGTCATTCAATGGCAGGAGCATCATCCGATTATCTGGAACGTTTTGTAAACGATCTGCCAAAATCATTCAACCCCAAAAAATTTGACCCTGAAGAATGGGCGATACTTGCAAAGCTGGCAGGGATGAAATATGTTGTTTTCACATCAAAGCATCATTCCGGATTTTGTATGTGGGATACAAAGACAACTGATTTTAACATAATGAATACTCCTTTCAGGCGTGATATCCTGAGAGAGGTTCTTGAAGCTTTCAGGAAACAGGGTCTGGCAGTCGGACTCTATTTTTCACCTGAGGATTTTCACTTCTTTTACAGGAACAATATTCCCATAGGCAGGCTTCAGCATCCTCTTCACTATCCTGTAAATAATGCAAAACTCATGGCTCTGGACAAGGCCCAGATCGGTGAATTGCTAACCAACTACGGGAAGATCGATATTTTCTTCTTTGATGGCCCGGAAGAAGGTCTTAAGGAATATGCCTGGCAGCTTCAACCGGACCTTGTTGTTACCCGGGGTCAGATGCAGACTCCGGAACAAAATCTTCCCGATAAACCGCTGCCTGGTCCATGGGAGGCATGCTTTACAATGGGAACCGACTGGCAGTATAAGCCTACAAATGATCCGCATAAGACGGGAACTGAAATTATCAATATGCTTATCGAAACCCGGGCAAAGGGAGGAAATCTTCTTCTCAATGTTGGTCCAAAGCCTGACGGGGAACTTCAGACAGAGCAGGAAGCCCTTCTCAGGGAAGTAGCTCTCTGGAATCTTGTTAATCAGGAAAGTATTCACAATATCCGGCCGTGGGAAATTACCAGGGAGGGAGACATCTGGTTCACCAGGTCAAAGAACAGCAAAACCGTATATGCCTTTATCCCTGCGGGTGACAGCTGGAAATATGGTGAAAGGAAAGATTTCGTACTCAGGACATTAACAGGAAGTGATATGACAAGGATAAGCATTCTGGGTTATGCAAGCGAACTGGTTGAATACAGACCAGGATTTGATGCCGCGATCCGTTTCAGTGAAACTCCTCTCGGACTGGTAGTCAGTGCAGTTAACGGACAACGCCTTTATACTAACAACAAATGGCCCAATCCGGTCGTATTAAAGATTGAGAACGTAAATTATAAAGAGGTCAGAAAAGCAAGAGATCCAGCCTCCGGGATCGATGGGGCCAAATAGTCAGAATAGTATGCCTGCCTCACAAATCTCTCTTAAATCTGCACATTCACAGCATGAAACTTGAAACTTCGGATTTGTTTTTTGATTCCACTAAATGCCCAGAATTCTTATTGCATTACCTGATCTTAAAAGTTCTTTTGTCTCTTCATCAGCCTCATCACTGTTCATTGACTCAATCCGAAGTCTTCCGGTCAGGTAATCAAGAATTGGCGAATGGGTTCCAAAAGCAAATTTCTCCCTTCCAAGCCTCTTAATAAGCTCAGGCAGATTATCTTTGCCTCTGATGGTTCTTCCGGATGTGTCAAATAAGATATCAGCTTTCATTACCAGATCTTTTTCCTCTTCGGTCAGAGAAAAACTATTTGCCACATTGACAATAATGTATTTTGCATCAGGTACCGCTTTTATTACAGGCAGGATATTTCTGACTGACCATTCTTTGTAAATGATGTCCTTCTTATCTGTGGCACAATAATCAAACAGAGGAATATCCAGCCATGAACGCTGTCTGCTGTCGACCATACGGATATCAAAGGCCACAGGTATTCCTTTATCCCTCGCCAGACCAATAAGTTCAATTAAAGAAGGTTCTGTCAGGCTATAGTCGTGGTATTGGGGATAAAGTCTGAGCCCTTTCATGCCCATCTCATTAACGGAGGTTTCCAGATCTTCCCTCCATCCGGCATAAATAGGGTTTATGACAGCAAAAGGGACAAACCTTCCTTTGAAACGTATATCAGAATTTAATTCCTCATATAACTCTTCATTTGCCGATTGGGTGTTCTTATAAAAAATACCATTGATATTGCTTACAACTGAAATATCGACCCCAAACCTGTTCATCCTTTCAAGAAGTTTTGAACATGTATTATACTGCAGCTGCTTAAAAGGCCAGTGCCCTACATAAGCATTGATATCAAGCAACATTGTAACCTCCTTTCTTCAGCACATTGTTATAATTGTCAAAAAAAATCTTTCTTTTCTGGGATTCAGTTGCATTTGAAGCCAGTATTTTTCCAATTCCATGATGATAACAGTTATCTGTTCCGAAAAAGATCCTGTCTTCACCGAGATGTTTTATGGCAAAGTCAATTATGTTTTCTTCATTGTTGCTACCTCCGGTATCAACATATATGTTCGGACACTGTTTAAGCATCTTGCATTCGTATTCCCAATCACCACCTCCGGCAATATGGGCAAAATGGAAGATTGCTTCAGGATATCTTTTTGCCGCTTCAACCATATCTTCCGGAATTGTTGTATTGGGGAACCTACCTATATCATATTTCATCCTGTATCCCCCCATACCGAGCTGGCAGAAGGTGTGCATGTACACTATCATTTTAAGGTCAATAAGCTTTTCTATTATAGGATAATAAAGTGGATCATTGATCTTTACCTGGGTGTAACCTTTAAATCCTACCATACCCATATCCACACACCTTTTAATCTCTTCAAGCGACTCTTTCTGATAAACCGGAATCAGTGTAAAAAAGCCTATAAAGCGGTTCGGGTACTTTTTTATGGCATTATAAACAATATCATTGTTTTTCTTAACCTGCTCATGGGTTTCAGGCTCACTGCCAGAGAAATTCGTGACAGGATTCGATATCTGGATCCATTGAATGCCTAATCTGTCAGCCGTTTCTATCTGCTTGTCAATATCCTCCTCCGGATGGCAGTGAGCATCTATTTTTTTATATTTCATCACCTCTTTCATTAAATCATAGGAAGATATTTCTGATCCGCTGCCGGAACTGCATCCAGATATTTTGGTGCCGATAATGAATCCGGCAGCTGACAGGGAGGTATCATTGAGAAATTTCCTTCGATTTATTTTCATGCTTATAATTAATTACATATTAACACTTTAACAGATATTTTAGCATCAGGTCTATTGTCTGAAAGTCTTATTTTCGCGAATTCTCCTGAATAACTTCAGCGTTTTTCAGACTTTCCCTGTCAGACTCCAATTCGAACTCCTTTAAAATATCCTTTATGAAAAGCCCTGGTGAAAAACTTTCAATGATTGTCCATTCCTCCTCATGAAAAGTCGTTATCCGCACTTTTCTTCCATATTTCTTTTCAATTTTTCCGATCTTATCAAGGGATTGGTATGTCGGAACAACTACTTTTTCAAGATTTACCGGACCGCAATAAAAGTTTGGATCCCATATTCCGGTTTGGGTTATTGTTTCACCTGAGATATCGATCAGTCTGGCGGAATTTTTGTTTGTTCCTGAAGCAATAACACATTGATATTGCAATGCTTTCATATTCAATCTTTTTCCACCGTCAAATGCAGAGCACCAGAATATTATCCCTGCATCCTGTTTTTTGAGCATTGTCCAGCCGTCTTCCCAGTTTACATCATAGCAGATTTGTATTCCTATCGACCCGAACTCGGTCTGGATAGCTGGCTGGAACAGAGAGCCGCATGTTACTCCTGATTTTATCATCCCGACGGTTTCATGAATCTTGTCATACTTCCCGATCCTTTTTCCGGTCCTGTCAAAAACCACAGCTGAATTGAATATTTTACCTTTGTCTGATGTATAGACAGGACAAATGGTATAACAATTATTGGTCTTTGAGAATGAGGAGAATTTTTCCAGCACTTTTTCGGAAATAGTTACTCTCTCCTCAATGGGATACTGTTTATCAACGTATTCAAAAGGGAATGTCTCCGGAAGACAAACAAAGTCAGGTTTATAGACCACAACACGATCAAGGGCTGTAATTATTTTATCTACCATCATCTCAGGAGTTTTGGCTCTCAGCCCGGCCTGAGAAACCCCTGCGATCCAGACCTCCCTCGGTGAAGCATTGTCAGGATGTGAGTTTCCTTTTAATCCACCTGCTTCCGCAAATGAGGCTAAAGGAGCCATCCCTGCTGTCAATGCCGTTTTTTGCATGAAGCTGCGACGTGAAATTTGTTTTGGTTTCATGGCTTGAAGTGTATAGTAGGATTATAAAAATAAGTGTACAAAACACATTTATTCTTGAATTAAATTCTCAGCGCCTAAATTAGAATGTTGGAGGTTCCAGGTTGGAACAACAACATGCAATTAGAACCTGCAATTTCAATATTAAACATACAACATTCATCTATCTCTTCCTGGTTAATTTTATATTTTCAGTTTAAAGAACTCAATTGCATTATCCCTGAAAATTGCTTTTGCTATTTCCCTTGCCATTTCATTTGTCATCCATCCCTTGTCGATCCTTTCAGAGAGAACTGTTGCCACAACTTCTTTTGCAAGCTCAAGTGATCCTATTGAATCATCCATCCGTGAGACATCTCCTCCCCACATTATTTTGTTGTAAGGCATGGCATCAAGTATCTCATGCAGAGCTTTTATTGCCGCTGTTGTTGACAGCTGAGGCAGCCATACAAGATCGAGATATACATTCGTGAAGTTTTTACCTATGGCAGCAAAATCGCCGGTCCATGGATAACCGCCGTGAAACAAGCTGAACCGGGCCCGGGGATATTTCAATAAAACATTAAGCAGTTTCATTGGCTGACCGTTATCAATCTGACTGTTATTACCAGCCAGGTAACCTGTATGAATCTGGATTGGAAGGTTCATCTCAATTGATTTCTGAACAATATGGTGAAAAACAAAATCCTCAATTTTTTTTCGTTCCCCAGCGTTTAGTGGCCCCTTCCTTGAATAAAGCGATGCTGCTTCGTCAAAAGTCACGTCTTCAAAATAGAGTGTCCTGCTGTATGCAAGAGTATTCTTCAGGCATACAGCACCCCTTTCCTTGAAAATACTCAATACTGAATCCACAACTTTTAAATAAGCATCAAGACTGAAAACAGGGAGTTCATTACTATTTAACAATTTAAGCAATCCCTTTTCAGTTGTTATTTTTTTGCTTTCGGCTGCTTCTCCCGCCAGAAGAACACATGTATTAATATTGCACACCAGTTTGAAATATGAAGTGTCAATTTCCGTATTGAAATGATCCCAATACTGATCAAGGATCATAGTCATGAAATGTCCCCTTTTATAAACAGAGCCGAACCACTCACTGTAATTTCTGTAATTATTGAAAACCATTCTGTCATAAAGTTGCTGAATGTCTTCTTTTTTCAAATAGGGTTTTTCATAACCGTAAAGAATTTTAAGAGTATTCATTAATTGCTTATGATAGCTCGTTGCCCGGGAATAATTATAATATTTTCCAAACTTGTCCCATAGTTTTTCAGGGTCAAACTCTTGATCACTTAGAATTTCAAATGCCGGTGATCCCGATGAAATTATATCGCTTGAGAAATATGATATATTATTTAGGAGATAGAAATCAGCCGAGTCGCCAGGAAGTTGTATATGCTCATGTGTATCAACTATATCAATAGTTTCAAGGTAATCTTTGATTTTATCATAGGTTTTTTCCTGACAGGAAGTCAGGATTAATGCTGAAATCAGCAGAAGTCTTGCTTGCATAAAAAATTGATTTTTACATGTTTTTTAGAAGGGGTTTATCTTTTTCTTGCCGGCAGCCATTTTGACCTGCCGCCGGTTTCAGCCAGAAATCTCATAGCCTGCTGATGGCAGATGAGCTGCGCGTTCAGAAGATTATCAGGTGATTCTATTTCCCTATCCCTTGTTATGCTGTTCCCGGAAAATGCATGACTGGGTGATTCTACCACCACGCTCAATGCCCCGCAATGCCAGTTCAGGGCTCCATCAAGATTATAGACCCCGGTGGAGGCATTTGCAGGATTACCTTCAATATCAGGATCTCTTGTGTATTGAAGTCCGTTAATGGCCAGTTCGGAGTGAACATATCTGAAAAGAGTGTCAAATGCAGGACGGAGTGCAGGTTCTCCAAGTGGCCGGTCCATTCTCATATAAACCGCACCGGTATGGAGATTTATTATAAGATCAGGCTTTTCACGTCCGGTAAGATCAAAAAGAGCTTGAGTTTCAGGTTGTATTTTCCCTAGAAAATCATCATGCTGGAAATTGACGCCGGCGTCATTGGGATATCCGCCCGGAAAACCGGGTTTTGAAAAATCCATCGGTATAAATTCCTTGATCTGAGGCCATCCTGTTATTGTGCCATCAGGTTTTCCTCCTGTGTTGAGAAACTCAGGCACCGTGTAAACAGTATCACGGTATAGCTCCATTCTAAGCGGTATCCGAACCCTGCCGTCAGGATTTGTGACAGGAATGAGTATAATGCGGCTGAGCTTTGAAATAACATCAGTTATTCCGGGCCATTCCTTTCCCCTTAAGTCATTACCGGTTTCAATTACAGAAATAAGATTTACCATTCCCACTATGCCTTCAAATTCACCACCATGAACAGCTGCCATTGCCATGTAAACTGTTTTATCATGATCAGGCCCCCTGTAGGCCCGCACATCCCCAAAGCCCAGCGACCCTGAGAAAGTTGTTGTACCCGCACCCTGACGAGGTTTTCCGTAAAGTACAGCATAGATGGGCCTTCCTCCGGCTGAAGTTCCGATGATCTCAATCCGGCCTTTTTTTACTGTTTTTTCGAGAAAATCATTTACATCATCATAGGTTGAGATCCAGAATGAAGGGATATCCGGTGCCTCCCTCAGATAATCTGGAGGTATCTCAAAAGACCATTTTTTGTTTATGGTTTGTTTCTTATTGCTGCAGCCAGCTATAATGAATAAGGATACACCTAAAAGTGCTGTAAGTAAAAGGAATGATCCCCTGATATAATTAGTATCAGTTTTCTGTTTCCTTTCAAAAGATTGATAAATTACTGTAACGACAGAAAATAGGAGTTTTTTCATAAAAGGCATTTTATTTAAAAGAACGGTATTGAAAACAGGTTGTGCAATTCTGTAATTTACTTAAGATCAGGATATTGATTTTATAAATTGGTTTTATGTACCGTAACCTGAATTTAAGCAATTTTAATTTATGATTTCAACCTGAACCCGATATCTTGTCTTTCCCTATGATATGTAACGTAACGAGCGGAAGATTTCATTTTTCACTTTATGTCAGCAGAATCTTTCCCAGCCCCTCGCTGCTTCATAAAGAGAGGGTTTACATATTAAAATGATATAAGGTTGATCACTTCCTATTCTTAACTTGGTCTTAAAGCCTGGGCACCCGGATAACATCTGCTTTGCATATTAGGCACAATATTTGTAATTTTGCTACCGATATCCACGGGGCTGACCTGGTTTTGACAGCATGAGGGGTGGTATGTAAGCATGCAGGATGTGGTGACGCGTTCCTTGAACAGTGTTACAAAACAATAACTGGCGAATATAATTACGCTCTCGCTGCTTAAGTGAATCAAGTAGCTTAAGCTTAATCCTGACCAAAGCGTCAGGACGGGACGTCTCCCGGGCGGTTCGGCCCTGATCCAACCCGATGCGGAGGCGCACGCAATCCAGGGCTAGCCGGAGGGGCTCTCTTCCCTGATGGCGAAACAAACAATGAGATAAGGAAATGTCTGGTCGTTCTGCACCTTACCTTTCCCGACAATTAAGCAGGACTAAGCATGTAGAAAGCATATGGTCTCCATGTTTGGACGCGGGTTCGACTCCCGCCAGCTCCACAATTCAAGCAGAAAACAACCACCCCCGAAAGGGGGTTTTTGCAATGAGTAAACCATTGAAAACTTGTTTTCATAAGGTTTGCGAAAAAGCAAAAAGACCATGCGCAGCATGGTGGTTGTTTTCTATTTGCATGACTGGAGCCAAGGGATCAACAACGTTATTCCCGCCAGCTCCACGTAAAAAAGTGCGAGAGCGAGTATGAGAGCGAGTACACTCGCCAGCTCCGCAAAGGACTATATTTCAATTAGTGAGGGGCTTTGTATTATCCTCTTGTATCGCATATATTTTCAGCGTCTATTCTCTCGTATAGGACTTAAGCGCCCTATTACTGAGCAAACACAATACTTCACCTGCGCAATACGCCATGAATCAATACTTACAGGACGTAATTACTGATGCGACCATCCTCCCTAACCCTAAATTGTGGTGAAATAAAATTCGCTATTTAATATACCAATATTTTAAATCACCCAATTGGTATACTAATTGGTGAAATAAAACCTCGTAAATACCAATGGAACTTTCTTTATTGACATTTTTAAAATCTAAACTTTTCAGGCTGACCTGAATCGTCAGGATGAGACCACAGATTCTGTGCTATTTTATGAAATCTACCAGCAGAAACTTCAATCCTGCCATAAGCAAAACTATAAATAATAAAATAAGTATGATTTTGCTATTTAGCTTTACTGTCCCGAGGTGTGACCCAAGAAGTCCACCAAGTACCACCGCGGCAATCCAATAAATTATATTCTGGTCAATTTTATTGAGCCCCGTCAGATGGCCTGACAGCCCAGCCAGTGAATTGCACAAAATAAACAGGGCCGATATTCCTGATGTATTTTTTATAGACGCCCAGTTTGCATTAATAATAATGGGTGACAGGAAAATACCCCCGCCAACACCAATCAGTCCGGAAATCAGACCAATTGCCCCTCCAATTCCAAGACCATAATGAAATGGCATTTTTTTTATTGCTGATCCCCCTGACCTTGAATTTTGCCGCACCATCATTAATACCGCGGAAATGACAAGAAAAAGCCCGGCAATCAATTTGAAATACTTCGGATTTAGTGTTATGTAACCACCCAAAAAAGCCATTGGAATTGAAAAAATAATAAATGGGAAAAACATCTTTTTATCAAAGTAACCTTCCTTAATATATTTAATTGACGCAATTATTGCCACAACAATATTTAATATCAGAGATGTGGGTTTTATATTTTCGGGTGCAAACGACAGCAATGCCATTATTGCAATATAACCTGAAGACCCTGCATGACCCACTGAAGAGTAAAGTGTGGCAGTGACAAAGAAAAGCAGACAGACAAAAAGTAACTCCGTAATGCCCATTGTGTTAATTATTGATACTAATTCATGGTGTTGCTAATTTTGAAGCCCTTAAATATAATTGATAAATGACAGGGTAAAAAATCAAACATCTCTTGTCAAATTTGCCGAAACATCAATTGCGCATCAATCCGAAACATAGGTTTTCTTATATTTGCTGGCTTCTTTTATGACTAAACATCAAAATCAGATAAAGTATATGAAAAAATTCACAGTTATCTTTTTCTTTATGTGTACCGCAGCAGGTATAACATGTGCACAAAACAAGGTACAATGCCTCGAATGGAGATTTTCGGGAACCAATCAGTTATATATGCCGGCTTTTGCGGAAAAACAATCCGTTGACGGCAAAATATTTGATCATGCAGCTTTACTCGAAAATGTGCAGACTGATGCTTCCGAACTCAAAAGATGGCAGGTGCTGAATCTGACAACCGACAGCCTGATTGCACAGGTCAACAAAGAGGACCAGCTGGTTCAGATGGCTGGTTTTATAAAATGTGACCGCTGGACAAAAGCTACTGTTAATATTTCCACAGATGCACTTTTCGAACTTTATTTTGACGGAAAGAAAGTAAAAACAGTGGGCAAGCCAGCGGAAAAGCCGGTCAAAGTTGATCTTACTCTTGAAACCGGTTTTCATGAGTTGCTCCTTAAAATGATCAGCACAGGAAAATCAATGCGTTTTACTGCGCATGTCATTGCCGGTAACGATTCTGCGAAACTGGCCTGGACCACCAATCCGAAGCGTACCGTAACCATCCACGATGAGCTGGAGGGCGAGATTGTTGCTGATGCAAGACTCTCAGCTTCGGGAAAATATCTGCTGGTCCAGTTAAATGAAATATTGCCGGGCAGCGGGAAATCACAGCGTTCATTCAAAATTTACGATTTGGAACTCAACCGGAATCTGTTTTCATTGCATAATAATGCGTTGCGCGCAGAATGGCTGCCAAAATCCGACAAGCTGTATTATCAGGTTGACAAAGACGGACAATCAGATGTGTATTTGTATGATATCAGAACAGGGGAAGAAAGCCTGGCAGCTTCTGGTCTGAAGTCGCCCGAAAGGATAAGATGGTCTCCAAATGAAGATTATTTCCTGTTTTCGCGAAATGAAGAAGCTGAAAAACCAGGTGATCTCAAACGTATTTTTGGCAACGAGGATCGGATTCCTGACACACGTAACCGTTCATATTTGTATATCTTCAACCTTAAAACAAAACTGGTTCGACCTCTGACTGCCGGTTCGGAATCTGCTGATCTTCACGATATTAAACCTGACGGCTCACGTATCCTGTTCTCAACCTCCAGAATGGATTATAGCGAAGTCCCCTTCTCAAAACAAAACCTTTATGAACTTGACCCTCTTTCAATGACATCCGATACTATCTGGAAAGATAAACTCCACAGCGGATTTTGCCAGTATTCTCCTGATGGTACAAAGCTGCTGGTATCAGGCGGACCGGAAACTTTCGGAGAACCTGGCGTAAAAGTCAGCAAGGGCCGCATTCCAAACAGCTATGACACCCAGCTTTTTCTCTTCGACCCGAGAACAAAAATGGCCGAACCTCTTACCCGTGACTTTGATCCGGCAGTCGAAAGGGTTTACTGGGCAAGGGATGGGAAAATTTATTTGACAGTTGACGAGCTTGATTTTGTAAATCTTTACCGATTGGATCTTAAGAAAAAAAACTTTACAAAAATAAATGTGCCGGTTGATGTCATCACTTCAATTGATTTTGCTGCAGGAAAGCCGGTAGCTGTTTTTAAGGGGAGCAGCATCAGTACTCCTGAAAAGTTATTTGCGCTTGATCTTAATACAGGCAAATCATCATTGCTTATTGATCCAAAGTCCAAAGATATGCAAGATGTGGAGTTTGGAAAATCGGAAGATTGGAATTTTGTAAACGCCAATGGAACAACCATTTATGGACGAGTTTATTATCCGGTGGGCTATGATCCCTCGAAAAAATATCCTGTTATTGTGAACTACTACGGAGGAACCACTCCTACCAACCGGGCTTTCGGCGGAAGGTATCCTAAAAACATCTGGGCAGCTGAGGGCTATATTGTTTATGTTCTGCAACCCAGCGGATCCACAGGTTTCGGACAGGATTTTTCAGCTTTGCATGTTAACGGGTGGGGACGTGATGCCATTGACGATATAATTGAGGGAACCCAAAAATTCCTGGCTGCATTTCCTTCTGCTGATGCTCAGAATGTAGGATGTATCGGAGCTTCATACGGCGGTTTTACTACCATGCTTCTCCAGACAAGAACCGGCATCTTTAAAACTGCAATTTCTCATGCCGGGATAAGCGATATAACCAGCTACTGGGGAGAAGGGTACTGGGGATACTCCTACAGCTCGGGAGCAACAAGAAACAGCTATCCATGGAACCGTAAAGATATTTATGTTGACAACAGTCCGCTTTTTAACGCAGACAAGTTCCGCAATTCAATTTTACTTTTGCACGGCACAGCAGACACCAACGTTCCTGTAGGCGAAAGTCTGCAGTTTTATGCTGCTCTGAAAATCCTTGGAAAAGAGGTGGAAATGATTCTTATCAACGGCGAAAACCACCATGTACTGGATTATAAGAAGCGCCTGCAATGGCACGACACCATCATGGCATGGTTTGACAAAAAGCTGAAGAACCAGCCCGGACACTGGAATGACATGTATCCCGACAAAAATATGTAAAAAGAGGCAATAGACAGTTACTGATTTATTCAGAAGATGACCTTAGGTAATCTTCAGGATGGAGAAGAATATTTCCGATAATAACATTGCAATAATCAGAGAATGAAAAGTAATTCTTAATTATCAATAACTTAACATGTCCGAAGGACCTTCTCATAGGAAGATCGGGTGTTTGTGTTAAGAAAAAATTTGCATCATCTGGTTCATTCTAACCGGCATTTTCAGCTTTCTGGGATAAAATACTGTTAAAATAAATATTATGACCCGATTTTAGCAGCTGGTTTTGATTGTTTCTGAATAAGATAAAATATTAAAAGTGCTGCAATAAATTGTATTATCACGGAAAAAATGATAAGTCCAATCAAAGAATAATCATACAGAAACCCCATCAGAGCGCTTCCGGCAAACCAGAACAACCCATAGGAAGCATTAAATGTTCCAAATGCAGTTCCTCTCTTGTCAGAAGGAATTATTTCAGCAATTTCAGCCTTTATTACAGATTCCTGTGCTCCCATTCCTATGCCCCATGTTATCATTCCTGCCAGTGCCAGATAAAATTTACCCAGAAAAACCATCGGAGCAAAAAACAAAGAAAGGATTAAAGCAAGAAGAACTATTCTTGTTCCGATCTTATCATAAAGTTTCCCGAAAATAAGGGCTGAAATTGCATCAGAAGCCATAGCAATGGCATAGAATACCGGGATAAACGAATCACTCATTAAAGATTTTGATTTGAAATGGTAAGCGATAAGCGGGAAATCCACATATCCGGCTGCAATGAATGCTACTGCAACCAGGTAGATCCAGAACCTTTTCGGGAATCCTTTCGAAATTACTGAAGTTGTCTTGATTTCAAGGTTTTCAGGCCTTGGATATAGTGATTTGCAGAAAAACAGAATTGAGACAGCTATCAATGCAGGTATGGCAAGTATTCCGAAAGCCAAATGATAATCGTTGTTACGGTAAAAAAGTACCGAACTGACAAGAAGAGGGCCTATAGTTGCACCAATCTGATCCATTGCTTCGTGCAAACCATACCCCCAGCCCCGACCAATTTTTTGTGTTCCGAATGATAATATAGCATCCCGGGCAGGTGTTCTGATCGCCTTCCCAATACGTTCAGTGATCATCAGAACAACCGCAATCTGCCAGTAGCCCGCCAGAGCAAGGAGGGGTACAGAGAACAGATTCAGTACATAACCGGTTATTAGTATTGACCAATACTTTTTAGACCTGTCGGTAATATAACCCGAGATGAAACGTAATCCATACCCGAACAACTCTCCTATCCCGGCAATTATTCCTACAGTTGCTCCGTTTGTACCTAAAATCCTGAGAAATGATCCGTTGATACTTCTTGCAGCTTCATAGGTCATATCAGAAAAAAGACTGATGAGCCCTAAGAGTATAACAAACTTGGTTGCCTTATTTATATTCATCGATCTCATAAATGACCATTGTCTATTTGTCGGGAGTTATCAGTCATTTATTACTTTTATAAACAAATATCATCAACGGTGTGCAAAAATATCATATTTAAAGTATATCTCATTTCCTTAAAGATGCATTTATTCTCAAAGGTTTTTTAATAAGATTTAAGGCATCCAGTATATTGTTGCAAACAATATCTGCATTCAGCAAAGCTTTAACTGCTGCTCCTTCCTGCTGAACAACAATTATACCCAGAGCTGCATTTTTAAGCAAAAACGAATCATTCAAACCATTCCCAATTGCAATTACTGAATTTTTTCCAAGATGTTTCACCAGTTCCTCCTTCTGATTCTGCTCATCTCCCTTTTTGATGATTATAAGGTGACAATCAATACCTTTCAGGTTTTTCTCTGCCTTATTAAAAGTATCAGCAGTAATTATATAGATTTCAACTTCCTTTTCAAGTGATTTCAGCAGATCATATACACCTGGTATTAACGTTCCATCTATTGCAAGTGTGCCGTTATAATCGCAGACCAGATATCTGGCTTTTATGTTAACCGATCCCGGGATCTCAATTTGAATCATGATGACTTATTATTATTTAAAAGATCAGAATTTCTTCATTACCTTTTGTTATTATTATTCAAGGTCAGGTATCATTGAATCTCCCAATGAGATTATAGTTTAATTCAGGGATTCCTTTTTTGAAATTCTGGTGACAGGATCGATATTGCTGGTAATATAGTTCTCAAGAGATTTCATCATTCGGTCAGAAAACGGAAGTTTCCATTTTCTTTGATCCTGAGAAAGGAATGACACAGTTTTTTGTATTTTAAGTATCTGATTTACATCCGATAAAGGATTTTTAAATCTATACTCAAGATTTAATTTTCCTCCAGTTGTTATTGTTCTATCAAGCAGATCAAACAAACTTAGATTTTCCTCAAGATGCCTGAATATTTCAAGATCCTTTAATGTCAACTTGTCTATGAGCATATTTATACTTTAGGTACAATTAAAAGAGCAACATCGAAATCCCTGATGTTGCTCTTTAGTTAATCAATAAGCCTGAAATAATCAACAATTCTTAAATGCTTTTTTCCCTGCGAACTTTGCATACTTTCCAAGCTGGTTCTCAATACGCATAAGCTGATTGAATTTTTCAATCCTTTCACCACGGCAGCCGCTTCCTGTCTTAAGGTGCCCGGCATTAACAGCCACGGTAAGATCTGCAATAAAGCTGTCAGGGGTTTCACCGCTTCTGTGAGAAACAAAAGCATTGTAGTTATTTCTGTAGGCCAGTTCAATTGTTTCAAGAGTTTCGGTCACTGTGCCAATCTGATTTAGTTTAATAAGTACTGAGTTGGCAACACCTTTCTTTATTCCCTCAGCAAGAATTGTTTTATTGGTGCAGAAAAGATCATCTCCGACTATTTCGATTCTGTTTCCAAGAGTTTTGGTCAGATTCTGCCATCCCGTCCAATCATTTTCAGCCAGACCGTCTTCAAGAAGCACAATCGGGTATTGATTTGTCCATTTTTCCCAGAGTTTAACTAATTCATCGCTCGAAATGAATTTACCGGTGCTTTTGAACAGTTTATATTTCCCATCCTCCCAAAGTTCACTTGCTGCCGGATCAAGACAAATGCTTACATCTTCGCCAGGTTTATACCCTGCCTTATTGATCGCTTCCAGAATTACTTCAACGGCTTCATCGTTTGATTTCAAATCAGGAGCAAAACCACCTTCATCGCCAACACCTGTACTATAACCTTTACCTTTCAGCACGGATTTCAGACTATGAAATACTTCTATACCTATGCGAATTGCTTCAGTGAAAGTTTGGGCGCCATGAGGTGCGATCATGAATTCCTGGAAATCCACATTGTTGTCGGCATGTTTTCCCCCATTTATTATATTAAGACAGGGAACAGGCAAAAGGTGGGCATTGGCTCCTCCAAGGTATTCATATAAAGGCACTTTTGAGCTTTCAGCTTTGGCACGGGCATAAGCCATGGAAACCGACAGAATTGCATTCGCTCCAAGCTTGGATTTGTTATTTGTACCATCCAGATCGATCATAAAATAGTCAAGTTCACGCTGATTATTGAACTCTTTACCCTCAATTTCTCTTGCAATGATTTTGTTTACGTTTTCAACAGCTTTAAGGACACCCTTTCCGCCATAACGTTTTTTGTCGCCGTCACGGAGTTCACAAGCTTCCCGTTCACCTGTGGAGGCACCACTGGGAACCATTGCTTTTGCTTTTGTTCCATCTTCCAGAGTAAGATTGGCTTCAACAGTCGGATTTCCTCTTGAATCGAGGATCTCAATTGCAGTTACTTTAGTTATTTTCATATAAATCAGTATTGGTTAATAAGATATTTTTGAAATTATCATCATAAGTTTATCAATATCTTCATCATATTCCTTTGCGATTTCTTTCGGAAAATCACCAAAACCTTTGATCTTTTTCGATTTTGAATCCTGCAACACCTCCCACATTTTTGTTTGCAAAGTATCTATAATACGCTTCAGACTTTGTATCTTTTTAATGACCCCATATTTTGCGGTTAATTTACAAATTAGTTTATGAGCTTCAATTATTAAAATTCCATTTTTTTTAAGAGTCTCAATATCAACATCATTATTTATTTCGAAACAACAGCCATTAAAGGTGTTTTTTGCAGATTCCTCCAGTTCGATCAAATATTTTTCCACTACCATTAATGTGGAAGTGAAAGATCTTAACTGGTTTTCGCTTAATATGGTCTTTTTAACATTTTGCATATACATAACTAATGATAATCAATACAATATTGTTTCCTTTTCGGCATTGTTTCCGGAGGTTGATCATCCAAAATTGGTTGGGTCAATAAATGCCTTGGGAGGAAGAACCTGTTTGCAATAAGTGTCGGAATAATCGCACTAAGTATTACTGTACCAACAAGGTATGAATACTGATCCTGTGTTATAATGTTATTTGTCAGACCGTAAAGTGCAGAAATGGTTCCAAACGTCAATCCTGTTGACATTAGCAATGTATAGTACCATTTCTCATCATTATGTTTCTTAAATCTTTTAATGACCGGATACAAACCAAAAATTTTAAAAAAGATCTTTGTCAAAAAGAGTACTATAAATATTACAGGGGCTGCAATTAATGCGGGTAATGACATCAGGGCACCAGCACGAAGAAAATAAATCGGTGTCAGAAATCCTGTTGTCATAGTTCTGAGCCTTCTGACAAAAAAGTTATCTTCTTCGAGTGTTTTCGCCATCACCATACCGATAATATATGCAGGTAAAACAGGTTCACTTCCTGACCAGACTGCCAGAACCGCCATGGAAATTAAAACAAATATTATCCATTTGGTCCGTATAGCTGCAGTCTTATAAGCATAATGTTTGATAAGGAAATCAGTCACCGGGGGTAGGATGAAAACCAATATTATTAATACAACAACAAAAACAATAGTTTTATAGGTAAAAGGGGCGAAAATTAAACCAAGACCCACAACGGTCCCAAGGTCATTAACGAAGCAGGATCCAAGCAGGCTCTTACCGAATCCTGTCTTATTAAGACCATATTCGAGCATAACTGAATATACGACAGCCATCGATGTTGTAGAAAGAGCAATCCCGGCTAACAGGCTTGCTCTTAAGTTCCAATTCAGAAGAAAGTGACTAATTAAAGTAGTGCCAATAAAGGGAGCAAAAAAACCTATCAGTCCGACAACAGTTATTTCCCTGATTTTGGATTTCAGTGAATCAGGATTTAATTCACTTCCCGCGAGAAAAGTCAGCATTATAGCAGCAATACCTGCAATGAACTTCATCCAGTCGTGGTTTAATGAAAGCTTTTCTGTTGAATTCATCCTGAATGCAATGTAACCTACCACTGATCCAATCATAATTTCCATCAATGCCATGGAAATTTTTGCCCGGTTTGCTATGATTGTTGACAGTAAAGCTGCGAAGAACCAAAAAGCGGCTATTAGATATATTTCTGACATAAAAACTCCTTTGATAGTTAATATCAGGAGTTATCAGCTTTAAAGCGGTTAACGGCGAACTCCATCGCCAGGGCGCAAATATAAGAATTTTTATTTAAGGAGATCATTTTTAAAAACTCCAACACTATGGCATTATTTGATTAGTTATCATGACATTAACCTGAGTTTACTTAATGTCAGGTAATTACATGCCATGTCAAGCTGTTAACTCTAATCAGATACAAGTGGCAAGTTAAGCCAGCTTTCTTAATCGCAGAGTTTCAATAATGAAACATCAAGGAGTTACCGCTCTTTTTATTATTTTAGTAGTATATTGTAGTAAACCATATCCTAATGAAAGAAAATCGCAGGAATTTCTTAAGAAGAAGTGCCTCATTGGCTGCAGGCATTTCAGCAGCAGGTCTGGCTTCGTCGTGCTCGGGACACGAGAAAAAAGAAAATATCATTAAGCCGGGAAAACGTGTCGAGTGGCCGGTGACTTTTGGTCCTAGCCAACCTAAAATGTGCATGAACGGATCACCTGACCGGTCTTACATGCGAAAAATAAAACAACTTGGAGTCGATTATGTCCTTACGGGAGGCCCCCAGATACCATGGACAGAGAAGAGTCTTACTGAGGTAATGGATCAATACAAGGAGGAAGGGCTTAAGGTTATCAATATGATGATTGGCGGCTTTGACAAGATTATTTACGGCAGGGAGGGGCGAGATGAGGAGCTCAGGAAGGTGGAGGATTCAATCAGGGCAGCAGGAAATGTGGGGCTGCCTGTAGTTGAATATAATTTTTATGCGCATCGGTTTGTCGATGGATATTATAACACTGAAGCCAGAGGCGGGGCTGGGACTCTGAGTATGGATTATAACAGGGCAAAAGACTTGCCTCCAGCACCGGGAGAAGGTAAAGGGCAGACCGCTGAAATGATGTGGAACAATCTCACCTGGTTTCTAAGGGCTATCATACCCGTAGCTGATAAAGCAGGAGTGAGAATGGCTCTGCACCCCAATGATCCTCCTGTACCAGTATCTCACGGACATGCACAGATAATGGCTACTTTCAATGACTGGAAAAGACTTGTCAGCATCGTTGACAGTCCGTCGAATGGCATGACCTACGATTGCGGGGTGTCAATGGAAATAGGTGAAGACCCACTGGAGGTTCTCCAGTGGCTGGGATCCCGCGACCGGATTAATCATATCCATTACAGGAATGTTGTGGTAACAACTCCTTCACTGAAATACGAAGAGGTCTTTTTCGATGAAGGACAGGTTAATATGTTCGAAGTTATGAAGGAAATATTCCGTATTGGATACAAATTCGGTCTTTATCCCGAGCACCCAAGAGCCCTCGATTACGACAGGGAACATCCAGGCGGTGTCGGAAAGAATCCGGGAGATGCAGGATATACAGGCTGGACATACAACGTTGCATATACAAAAGCTATGATGCAGGCTGTTGCTTCTATTGGTTAAGAACAAAAACAAAATCTATTAATAACCGGCGTCAATGCTTTTCTAAAAACAACTTCTTTTAAATTAATTGCAGCCGTTTCTTAATTTTTATGTAGATCATCTCTTTAAATCTCTATGATCCTGTAAAAAAGTGATTGCTGGTTATATATTTGAACGATGGTTTCATCAAAAAATATGAACTGTAAATTTTCTAAATTTGTTTATGATAAAGATCTGACATAATATTGAATAATAAGGTATGAATATGAAAAACATTAACCGAAGAACATTTCTGGCAAACGGGGTCGCTGCAACAGCCATGGTAACAGCAGGGAGGTCATTCACCCGGCAGGAAAATGATAAACTAATCCCTCTGAAAAGGAACAATCAAGATCCGTTCAATCCAGTCACTTTTAATGCCATGCCAACAAGGTCTCTGGGAAAGACCGGTTATAAGGTCGGTATTCTAAGTCTGGGAGGACAGGCTACTCTGGAGATTAAAGGCAGGGAAGAAGAATCTGAGGAAATAATTAATCGCGCCATCGACCTGGGCATTAATTACATTGATACTGCAGCTTCTTATGGTCAGGGAGTAAGCCAGATGAATATAGGCCGTGTGATGAAAACAAGACGTGGAGAAGTCTGGCTCTCAACAAAAACTCACGACAGGACATACGACGGATCGATGCGTCTCCTGGAAGAGAGTCTTAAAAACCTTCAGACTGATCATCTCGATACATGGCAGCTGCATAATGTTCAGCGACAGGATCAGGTTGATCAGATCTTTGGTCCCAACGGTGCAATAAAAGCTCTGGAAAAGGCCAGATCAGAAGGAGTGGTAAGGTATCTCGGGATAACAGGACATTATGAACCCCTGGTACTGCTCGAAGCCATTAAACGCTATCCGTTCGATTCAATACTAATGGCACTCAATGCTGCAGATGTCCATTACCTGAGCTTTAAAAACTACCTTCTCCCTGAAGCCCAGAAAAGAGGAATCGCTATCATAGGAATGAAAGTAACAACACGCAGTCGCATACTCTCAACCTGGACACCACCGCCTCCGGAGCAGCAGACCGATGAAAGACTCCGAACAACAAAACCCGGGACAATTACAATCCGTGAGGCTCTTACTTATAATATGAGCCTGCCTGTCAGCACTTCAATTATAGGAGTCGACAGTGTTGCACAGATTGAAGAAAATGTAAAAATTGCTTCCCAGTTTACACCCTTGAGCCAGTCGCAGATGGAGGAGATAGAATTTAAGACTCTTCCTGTTGTAAGACAAGCACTGTATTTCCGAAGGTGGGATATTGGGGCATAATATTGAAAACGCTGTTTGTCAATTTTATAAGGATTATTCAGACTTGCTTGTCAAATGCCATAATCCGCAGATTCCGCATTTATAAGCACGGAGATCTTTGGTAATCCGGCTTTCTTTTATCTGATCAATAACCACCTGAGCATCCTCAAGAGAATTATATATCGGTTTCCTGCAGGATGGTTCAAGAGGCTTAACCTTTGTTTTACCTGAAGATTTGCATCTCATCACTTAATATTGAATCACAATTTTAAGAGATTCCAATATAATGAACTAAAGAAAACTACATTTATTTTCCAAAAAAATTAATAAAGCCAAGGCTATTAAAAATAATCTAAGTACTTGATATAGGAACAAATACACAGTTTACTTTGAACTGTCTGGAGAATACAAAATTAAAATACCATCAGGAATTTATGTTTGACACATTTACTAATTACGAATCTGAGTTTGATTTGAGTATAGTTGGAATAATTTGAATCCAGTTTGTTGAATTCCCTTAAAAGTATTCGAATTTCTCCTGAAAAGAACACTTCTACTGGTTCAGTTGTTTTTCTGATATAATCGATTCTACAGATATGTTGTATACAAAGAGATAAATTATGTCTTCGGATTTTATCAGAATTATCATTATTTAATACGAAATGATTTTATGAATAATGCTATTTTTAATTTCAGCGAACCAAAGAATGAACCGGCATATTCTTACACAACTGGCAGCCTGGAACGGCGCTTACTCGAGGAAGAAATATCGGCCCAATTGGGGAAAGTAATTGAAATACCTTTAATTATAGGTGGAAAGGAGGTACGAACAGGAAGAACCGGCAGGATTACTATGCCGACTAATCACGGTCATATCCTTGCCACTTACCACATAGCAACTGAAAAAGAGGTATTGCTTGGTATAAATGCAGCCCTGAAAGCTAAAAATGAATGGATGACACTTGCCTGGATGGAAAGGGCCGCTATTATGGCGAGAGCTGCCGAACTTATTTCCAAGAAGTACAGGTACTTGTTAAATGCCGCTACAATGCTTGGGCAGGGGAAAAATGCTT
Source organism: uncultured Rikenellaceae bacterium (assembly GCA_964514725.1). Lineage (GTDB taxonomy): Bacteria > Bacteroidota > Bacteroidia > Bacteroidales > VadinHA17 > LD21. The sequence continues at coordinate 424,164 of CAZEUL010000001.1, read as the reverse complement.
TCCAGGCTGAAATAGATTCTGCTTGTGAAGTTATTGATTATTTAAGGTACAACAATTATTTTGCTTCGCTTATCTATAGAGAGCAGCCAAAATCTGAAAATGATTCAATAAACAGGATCGAATATCGGCCTCTTGAAGGTTTTGTCTACACAATCACACCTTTTAATTTCACTGCAATAGCTTCCAATCTCAATACTGGGGTTGCACTGATGGGTAATACAACCCTATGGAAACCTGCCACTGCTTCCCTCCTTTCAAATTTTTATCTGATGAAGATTCTGGAAGAAGCAGGATTGCCTGCAGGTGTTATTAATTTTATTCCGGGATCAGGTCCGCTTATTAGCAGCATTGCACTCAAGCACAGGGATCTTGCAGGCATACATTTTACCGGATCAAATAATACTTTTAACGGACTCTGGAAGGAGATTACCGGGAATATGCCGCTGTTCAGATCTTACCCGAAAATTGTAGGTGAGACAGGGGGGAAAGGGTTTATTTTTGCTCATAGTTCAGCTGATCCGCTTGCTCTGGCATCTTCAATAGTCAGGGGCTCATTCGAATATCAGGGACAGAAATGCTCGGCTGCATCAAGAGCTTATATCCCAAAATCTATATGGAATGAAACTTCCGGTCACCTACTGAGAATGATTTCAGAAATAAGGATTGGCGACGTTACCGACTTTAACAATTTTGTAAACGCAGTAATAGATGAAGCTTCTTTCGATAAAATAATGTCCTATATTAATATTGCCAGGGAGTCGGATCATGCAGAGATTATTGCAGGAGGAAATGGTGACAAATCGAAAGGATATTTTATCGAGCCGACAGTTATAGTTACCAAAGATCCGCATTTTAAAACAATGGAGGAGGAAATTTTTGGCCCTGTGATGAGTATTTTCATTTATGATGATGTCAAGTTTGAAGAAACACTTAAAATCTGCGATGAGACATCTCCTTATGGTCTTACAGGTTCTGTTTTCAGCAACGATAAATATGCTATGATCAAAGCATGCAGGGCTTTACGTTTTGCAGCCGGAAACTTCTACATAAATGACAAACCGACAGGTGCTATGGTGGGTCAGCAGCCTTTCGGAGGAGCCAGAGCATCAGGAACAAATGACAAAGCCGGGAGTCACCTTAATCTCATCCGCTGGGTAAGTCCCAGGACTATTAAGGAGACTTTAATCCCTGCAACGGATTTTAAATATCCTTATATGGATTTATTGTAATAATAATGAAACTGCTGGTGATGAATCTTAATAGGGGAACATTCACAATAAGTCATCAAAACCAATATTTGTCATATTAATTGCAGAACTTTTCCCTTTATTCTGGGAAAAATGGTCAGCAAGAGAACCTTTATGGTTTAATATCCAGAAAGGTAAAACTCAGAGATGTTTTATGTCTATCTCCGGATTATATTCCTTAACCTGACTTTCTTAAAAACAATACCTTCGTAAGGTGATTTCATTCCTGCTTCATAGAGGCATCCTATTTGGTCTGAACCAAGTATGGTAATATCAGAATAGGCCGAAGGCCCTTCATGAAGTATTTGTGAATACTTCCATGTTTTTCCGTGGTCAGTGCTTATACGTAAAGTCATCTTCAGCCTTGAATTCTCATCCGCCGGATTAGAAAACAGCAATAGACCTTTTTTATGGTAAGCCAGTAGCGAACCCTGGCAGATTGGTTCAACCAATGCCGTATCAGGATATATTGCACCCCATGTTGCACCCCCATCATCGCTTAAAGAGACTTTCCGGGCTTTTTGTGCACGGTCATAATTACGCATGTTAAGCATTAGTATTCCATCGGGGAGTTCAGCTACAGTACATTCATTGACCTGATCGCCGGGTGTTGTTCCTCCAAGCTTCCAGGTTTTACCATGATCATCCGAATATACGATATGCGAATAATACTTCTCTGTCACTGATTCAATGTGATCACATGGTATCACCAGTCTGTTTTTGAATTTGCCTCTATGCAACTGAATACCATGGCATGGGCCCGTGGCATACCATGTCCAGTTGTTAAGCTTTACAGAACCGGTTATCTCGGATGGCTCAGACCAGGTCTTCCCGTCATCAGATGAAACCATTAAAAATATCCGTCTTGTATCTCTGCTTTTACCCTTAATGATATCAGGCTCATGGTCGGATCCCAGATTCCATGTTGACAGAAGGAAAATATTTCCTGTCACCTTATCCTGAACAGGGGCTGGGTTTCCACAAACATTTTCACCATCATCCCAAATAACAGCCAGTTCGCTCCAGGTTTTGCCGTTATCTTCTGAACGCTTCATCACCAGGTCTATATCGCCCGTATCCGAAGAACTGTTTTTCCTTCCCTCTGCAAAAGCAATCAGCGTACCTTTTATTGAAGTTATTATTGCCGGTATTCTGAATGTGTTATAATCGTTTGTACCGCTTTTAAAAACATAAGAAGGAAGTCTGTCCTGTTCTGGTTTATTACCCCATACAGGCCGGTCTGATATAGGAAAAATTATCAGATGAAAACAAATCACAAATAATAGTTTCATTTGTCAAAAGGTTTCTAAAATAAAAACAACCCAAGATAGGATAAATTGAATGCATTAAGATATTGGAAATGTAAAATAGCCGGTTAAAACCGAACCTGCCCGTTAACAGAAAAAATACCTGGGATAAGTTACTTTTAAAGATTTCTGTTATTCTTACGATATTGTCTGAAAGCATTTTTCTTCAGCTTGACATTATGCTTTGAGAAGTATGCTTTATTCCTTCCTATTTTGAGATTATCCTGAAGCATCAGTCCTCTAAGCTCACTCTGGTACTTTCTGTTTGAAGCACATCCGGCAAAAACCAAGCCAAGAAGAATGGTTATCAACAATATCGACAGCGATCTTTTCATCGTTCAGTTTTTTAATCATTTTATCTCTTAACAAACCCGACATTCACATCTGTAATCCGACTAAATAGACCTGTTTTTGTCCTTTATACGTTTTTTCTTCATAAAAGGTTACATATTGCAATAACCTCCAGCATTTTATCGTTTATAATATGTCATTATGATATTACGATCATGAAAACAAAAAAATCTTCCAACTCAAAGAACACAAAATTTGTCAGGATCGATAACTCTACCTGGATCGAGGCGGATATATGGATTCCTGATGAAGTTGCCAGAACACAATTCCTTCAGAAGGTTCATCTTACCAAACCTGGTTCATTCACAGGACAGGTTAAGGATGACATACTTTTTATGAGAGGCTGAAAACTGAAGATCAGAATACGATCTTCTTCCTGACTACAATAAATCTGATATATGTTTTTTCAATCTTAGCAAGAAGTTTAGGAGAATCCTTAACTGATTAGTAATCAGTATTTACCTTATAATGGAAAATCTGACTGAAAAATGAATGAAGATTTTTCAGCTTCTTCACGGTAAATTAACTACTCCGCAATATTTTCCTCTCGGCAGTCCGCTTTCATACAAAGGATCAGTTGCAGCATAGCGTATTCCCGTGGCCTGGTCAATATATATCATTACAGGAGCGCCTAAAGGTCCTGGCACCACTGTTACAATATGCCGCCGTTCCGTAAGATCATTAAGGACATTTTTATCGGTCTGGTAGATATCGAGAGCTCCGATTTTATAGATCCTTTGAGCAGGATTACCTGCAGGACTGAATGAGTTTTCGGTATGATATGTATAGAATCTTGGTGAGGAAAGGGCTTCTTTTGGAGTCATCCCAAAATCAATATTATCAAGTATAAGCTGGAGGGAGACCTGGTCCTGCATATCACCCCCGGCCACACTTATAACCATCACCGGCTTACCTTTTTTCAGAACTATGGTAGGTGTCAATGTGATACGGGGACGCTTGAAAGGTTGTATTGAGTTGGGATGTCCTTCCTGGGTATTCAGGCTTGTCAATCTTGTATTGTGGGCAAAACCGAGCGATTCGCAGATTCCGTAATCGCCATTTGAACTTGGTGTTGCAGCTACCGCATTTCCCCATTTGTCTACAACAGCACATGTTGTTGTTCCCGGACTGCCTGGCCAGTATTGGCCCGGTTCAATAACAGGTTTCATATTAACCGGATCACCCGGACGGATCTCATCTGAAGCATATTTCATATCTATCAGAGTAAAACGCATCTTTGCGTATTGATCTGATAGTAACTCTTTTAACGGCACGTTGTTAAAATCAGGATCCCCATAATACCTATCCCTGTCGGCATATGAAAGCTTCATCGCCTCAACCACAGTGTGAACGTAATCGGCAGTAAAAAACCCCATTTTGCTTAGGTCAAAATTCTCCAACAGTTTCAGCGACTGAAGCAGTACCGGCCCCTGAGTCCAGGTATTGCATTTATAAACATCATAACCCCGATAGTTTACTGTTACAGGCTCTTCAATTCTTGTTTCATGGGCTTCGAGGTCAGATTTTCTCAGAAAAGCTCCTGACTTAATATAGTATTTATTGAGCTCGTCTGCTAAATCCCCCTTGTAGAACCTGTCTCTGGCTGCCCTTATTTTTTCAGCCCGGGAACCATTTGTCAGCTTTTCAGCTGATATCATTTTCCTAAGGGTTTGAGCCAGATTGCCATACCATTTCTCTCCTCCTGCATCAAGCAGCTTAAGAGTGGGGGCAACCACCTGTTCCAGCGACATTGTTCCTTCAGTTTCAAGAGCTTTCAAAATTGTGCTTAAAGCACTTGGAACCGTTGAGACTTTTATGCCACTTCTTTCCTCAGGTATACCATTTTTGTAAAACCATTTAATTGCTTTTGGATCGCCCGGGGCACCACCCATACCGTTAAATACTTTGATCTTTCCTGTTTTTACGTTATAGAACATAAAGGGAACTTCGCCTCCAATACAGAAACTGCCATAGTCAGAAACTGCCAGGTTAAAGATTATGGCAACGGCTGCATCAACCGCATTACCATCATTCCTGAGCATTTCAAGCCCTGCCTCCACCGATGACTTTGGTCCTGCTGCCACAATACCCCCATTTCCTGATGCATACCAGGTATAATCAGATCCAGACAGCTGAGTATTTGAATTACTAATCATTAAAATGAATAATAAAAGCTTTATTACGGTTATATTCTTCATTGTCTGAATATATATGTTTAAATCTTAACAAGGGCAAACATAAAGTTAAGCACCGGGATAACAACATGATCTGATACTTGTGAGACATCCTCATTCATCTCAATTCATCTCAATTCTTCCAAAACGATCTCAAGTTCGTTCTCAAATGTTTCTCCCGGTTGTATAAATGGAAGAAGTCCCTCCTCCCTAAGGACCTTCCTGTTCTTAACAGGTACATTCCCCGGTTCAAGACCCAGCACATAATCTCCCTCTCCCATCATTTTCCATTGTGTAAAAAAAGGCAGTCTTGATCTGTCAAATTTTAAAGTAACCGATATTCCTGCCTTTCTGTTTACCAAAGTCACTTTTGAATCTCCGTTTGCATCAGACTTGAGAATATGAAAAAATACCTGTTCACGGAAGCCGGTCTGCGGTTTAGTAAACTTCATGAAATCAGCCAATCCATTAACAGCAGTATCATCCCTTGGAATTGTCTTCTCTGGATTAATTATAAGTTCTGCATCTTCTGAAAGAAGGGGATAACCGAAATTCATGTGGTACAGAATAGTAAAAGGACTCGCAGAAAATCCGAAATTTGTTACTTTATCCGCGATCTGAATTATATTATGTCCCATAACTGTTTTTATTGAACGGTCAAGGCGCAATTTGGTTCCGAACAAGGTTGCTTCTTCAGTAATGCCTTTTATGCATATATGATACTCGTCGTCTTTCCATTCCGACAAATCTGCCAACTGTTTTGCTGGTAGCGTTGAATAACGCCCATGAAGACCCAGATCATCATCGCCATCCTTTACAGGAGGTCCCAGATAAGTAAGTCCGCAAGTTGTAAGAAGCCCTCCTGTAAATGTTCTCAGCCATCCTGCTTTTTCAGGTTCATAAAAAGCCGGGTGTGTTTCACCGTTCGGAGATATATAAACCAGGTTGGTTCCTCTGAACGAGGCAAGAGAAATATCCATACCTCTGTCGGGGAGCACGGTATATTGAAGTCCGCTGCCAGAATTTATATCAATGGCTCTTAGGTGACGACCCATTCCGTCAGTCAGTTCATAATGTCTTGCCCCTCCTGCCTGGGCCTGATTACCAATATATTGCAATAATTCTCTCCTCTTCATGTGATCTTGTTTTAATAAATTATTTTAAAAATCATTAATGTAAAAGTTCATTGATTGATTATAATACCGGCTTAGTATTTATCATTTATTCAATAGTAATAATTTTCCCTGATTGTGCCGACCGGTAACACGCATCAAGTATTATCTGGTTCCTCAAGCCGAGCTTAAAATTGTTCAAAGGTTCTCTTTTTTCAAGGATTGCAAGACTGAATTCCTCTATTTCAGCCATATAGGTATTAACCGGTTCCGGATTAATTAAAAATCCTTCAGCGGCACTACGTGCCTGTTTTGCATCATATTCAGAACTACTCTCTTCAAGATATGCAATCATCTCTCCCGCCGGGCTCTGGCCTATTGTCCCTTTAGCAAGTATACTTCCTTGTGATCCGTATAATTCCAGGATATTTTTACTGCTGTTGTCGGGGATGCAAAAATATGTATCCACAGTTCCTAAAGCACCGTTTTGAAAAAAAAGAGAAACCACAGCACTATCTTCTGACTTATAAGGATGCACATTGTTATTTATGAAGCAGACTACTTTTGTTACCTTACCAAAGAACATTTCAAGAAGGTCGATGCAATGACTCCCCATATCCATCAGCGAACCACCTCCACCTGTTTTTGGATCCTGTCGCCATGCTCCTTCAATTGGAGGATACCAGCATGACAGCTGTGCTCTTCCATAAACTGGTTTCCCAAGTTTACCTTCATTTATCATCTTTAGAGCTTCCTGATGCTGTGCAACAAAACGCATCATCAGTCCGACACCGAGCAAAACACCTTCTTCATTGCAGATCCCTGCCATTTTTTCAGCTTCTGAAACTGTCATTCCCAGAGGTTTTTCACATAGTATATGCTTTTTCTTTCTGGCACAGGTGATTGCCTGATCGAGATGTAAATTTGCCGGTGAAGCAATATAAACAGCATCAATATCAGTATTGACCAGATCATCAATGCTGTTTACTGTCTTTGCATTAAAATCCCTTGCAACCTGCAGGTTAACCTCCCGGTTCAGATCATAAACCGCCATAAGTTCTGAATGCTCAGCTTTGACAATTCCTTCGGGAATTGTTCTTCTTCTGGCAATACCTCCAGAGCCTATTACTCCCCATTTGATTTTTTTCATCATGATCGTTTTTATGAGTTTTAAATAATTGCTATTGATTAACGTTATAATTTTTTTGTGCCTTCGTGGATTAATGCGTTCGAGCGGCTTAGCTTATAATCCGCAACAGTAATCATAAGAGTGGCCGACAATACCAGAATTCCACCTGCCACTGCCTGACCCTGCAGTCTTTCTCCTAGCCAGATTACCGCGATAGGAAGACCAAAAAAGGTTATAAGATAGTTTGACAAAGCCACCTGCATGGCATCTAATATTTTGAGTGCTTTAAAGAAAAGGACCATTGACAGGAAATTATGGAAAATTGTCAGAAGGGACATTCCGGTCCAGGTCTTTACAGTAAATACAGGTATGCGTGCAAATACATCACGTTCATAATGAATCACAAGTGGAGTGAGAAGAACAACAATTACTATGTAGGTATAAAAAACCATTTCTATCTCACTGTATCTTCCTGAAATCTTTTTACATCCTACATTATAATATGAGTTCCCCACGATCGCCAGAAAGATCAGGATGTTGCCGATAGCATATCTTGAACTGAAGTTGAGCTGTTTAAGATCATTTCCCGTAATCAGGAATACCCCAATTATCGCAACTGCAAAACTCAACCATCTTATTTTATTCATTTTTTCTCTTAAAAGAATAAAAGCAAGTAATGCAGTTATTACAGGAAGGCTCAGGGTAAGTATTGCAGCGTTGCTTGCAAGCGAGTATTGTGTCCCCCATGTAATAAGCACCTGAGCCGGGAAAGCCCCCAGAAGGGCAAGCTGAACAAAAATTAGAACATCTTTAACCTTTTTGCCTTCCTTGTTAAAATCTTTTAGGACAAAGGGTGCCAGCAATATTACTGAAATCAGCATGGGGCCCCATACAGTAAAATAGGGCCCGACCTGATCCTGGGTAAGCTTGATGCAGGTAAACTGAAGTGACCACATCAGGTTGCACGTAAAAAGCAATATCCATGAGATGACAATTTTTTTCATGGGTTTCGAGTCAGAACTCAGTTCGTCAATGATTTAATCCAATAAATTTATTTACTGACTTTTCTGGCAGTGTTTCTGACACCTTCAATTATCATATCTAGTTCGTCCTTAGTAAGCCTGGGGTTCATTGGAAGGTTAAACTGACGTGCATAGAAGAATTTTTCTGCATGGGGGCATAACTTATCAGGATAATTGTATTTCTTCTTAAGGCCTGTGAAATGATAGGTAGGCTGGTAATGAAGTATCCCCTGGATACCTTCCTCCTGATAAAGTACTCTTAAAAATTCATCTCTTGAGGCACCTATTATTTCAGGTTCAATACAAAGGGTATACAGATGAAAAGCATGTTTACAGTTCGGATCCTCGTACGTCGGAGTTACACCTTTAATACCCTTAAGTCCTTCATTAAGATAATGCCCATTGAACCTGCGCTTTTCGACAAGCATGTCAAGTTTCATCAGCTGCGCTCTTCCAACTGCAGCCTGTGCCTCATTCATCCTGTAATTATTACCCCATTTGCCTTCGTCATCAATAACGTCAAAATGTGAGGGTATCCAGTAATCCTTTACATCCTTTTTTTCCAGCCGGTGCCCGCCAAATTCCCAGACGCTCTGACCTGGGTCCCAATGAGTAATACTCATAACTCTCATCCTCTGGATCTTATCAGTAAGCATATCATTATTTGTGGTGATCATTCCGCCTTCACCAAGGGTCACCATATTTTTAAGCGAATGGAAGCTGAAACATCCTACATCTCCAATGCTGCCGGCCTGCCGGCCCTTGTATGTTGCACCATGAGCATGCGCACAATCCTCCAAAACATACAGTTTGTGCTTCTTTGCGATTTCCATTATTGGATCCATATCGCACATCTGCCCGCCATAGTGAACTACATAAATTGCTTTTGTCCTGTTTGTCACAAGTTTTTCAATCTGGTCAGGATCAATATTGAAAGTTCTGGGATCAATATCTGCATATACAGGCTTGGCTCCTTCCTTTAGAATCACAAGAGAAGTGGCTATAAATGTAATAGGAGTTACTATCACTTCATCACCTTCTTTTATGCCCATGGCCTGGGTGGCCGCATGCATGGCGGTGGTACAATTGGATGTTGCAAATGCATGTTTTACATTGAATTTCTCTGCAAATTCTTTTTGAAAAAGAGCCACCTGTGGACCCATAGTCTGGGATTCCTGCTTCAGCACAGCCATAAGTGCCCTCTCTTCAACTTCATCATAAATTGAACCGAAGAAAGAATAGGGAACTTTAAGTTTGACTCCATCATTCATCTGGTAACCTGAGGTTATTCCTCCTTCAGTATCAGAACCGGTAAACATTAAATCTTTTTTCATATTTGCTATTGTTTAAATTTATTTGTGCCATTGTTGTTTTGATCATGCATTTATTTTACAGCATCATTTTTACAATTTGCAGGTCAATTTTATAATTTTATCTCAGGCATTGATATTCAAGATAAAAAAGCATATGGTTTTATCATTCCGATTGACCTGACTTCGGGCAGGTCAATGTAAATTTAACTCTTTATTGAAAAGCTCCAAAAAGGTAATATGATTGATAATATAGTTTCACAATGTTCTAAAATCAAATGAGATGTAAGAACTCAGATCTGTGAAATAACATAAACCTGGCATTCATGAGGCTTGAGTTCTACAGTTATATAACCTTCAGTCTGTCTGATATTCTCATGCTTCCAGACGTCATAAACTTCGAATTTTGAATTTGGATCGAGTTCGATTTCTTCAAAGGTTGATTTAATTGTTTTTTCGGTTGAATTTCTGTTGAGGAATGCTAATGCACATCTATTCCCTTTGAGAGGTTTTTTCCATGCTTCAATTCCATCCTTTCTCATAACTCTGAAGGCCTGTCTGCCGAGAGGATCCTGATCAATTGCAATTATTTCTTTATTTAAAAGAATTGCTTTAGTTTGTTCCGACATATTCCGGACATCACAGCCGAGCATGAGGGGAGCCGAGAACATGCACCACATACTCATCTGTGTACGATACTCCTCAATGGTACAGCCTCCACCTTTGATAAAACCGGAGTTGTTAAGACCGATAACAAGCATGTCCGGATCATTCCATCCTCCCGGACCTGCAAACCTTTCAAGGTCACACATAACATCTATAGCTGTAAGGATACCAATCTGGCTCTTTTCGTTTCTGGGCTCGTCCCACTTATCTCCAACGTCATACGAAACCCGCCACAGATGACCTCCCACTTCCCTTCCCCAAAGCCAGGGTGATCTTGGCCCCCATTCGCAAATACTGAATACTATTGGCCTGCCTGTTGCTTTAAGAGCGTCACCCATAGCCTTATAACGAGCTATTGCCATTTTATAATCGTTATGCTGTGAACCATAATCAGGACAATAACAGAAATCGTATTTCAGATAATCGACACCCCATTCTGCAAATAACCTGGCATCTTTCTCTTCATATCCAAAACTACCCGGACGATCTCCACATGTCAGTGTACCGGCATCCGAATAGATTCCGAATTTAAGTCCCTTACTGTGAACATAGTCAGAAAGTGCTTTAATACCTGATGGGAAACGTACCGGATCAGGATAAAGAAGTCCTGACAATGAATCTCTTCCTCCCTGCCAGATATCATCGATAACCAGATACTCATATCCTGCATCTTTAAGTCCTGATATCACCATGGCATCAGCTGTCTCTTTTATTACCTGCTCACTTACTTCAGCACCAAACGGGTTCCAGCTGTTCCAGCCCATTGGAGGCGTCAGGGCGAGCTCATGTTCTCTGAAAGTTGTAATGACATCTTTCTCCGGTTTGCTTTTCTGATCCCGGCTTTTGCAGGATGCGGAAAATAGCATTGCAATTATGATCAGAATAAACCAGGCTGGTTTGTAGTTCGATTCCGACATATATTTTTCTCCTTTATTTGATGAGTACTTCACTGTCTATCTGATTTTACACCTATTTCGTGGCATCCCAGGCCTTTTGGGATTTCAAGAACCTGATACAATCCGACTTTTTGTCCTGTTTTTACCCCATCAACATATATTTCTGCCGATTTCTTAAAGTCTGCAAGGAAATCACCTGAAAACTCAAGGGTCCATCTTGATGGTTTATTTTTAAAATATTTACAGTAGTGTCCGTCGTAAAAAATTGTCAGATTAAAATCTTTTGCTTTTGTGTTTGAGATTACCGAATGCAGGTAAGCACATGTTTCATTGAATCCCATCCAGTACTTATCTTTTCTCGATTCTATCCATTCAAGATTATCGTGAAGGTTGATTCTTCTTCCTCCTGCTATTTTCGAATTCAGGAGCTCTTCGGTACTCAGTGATTTAAGTTTATCCCATCCTTCTTCCGTCTCATCGGCTGGATAGTCGGTTTTAGCTGTCAGGTCAAGATCATGACAAGTGAATTGTTCAGGCATCATCATTTTGAACTCGATCGTCCTGTCAATTCCGACATAACACTCCCTGCTTACTCCCAGACCGGCAATTGCAGCTATCCGTCCGTTATCATAACCACCGGAAGTTCCCTCCATTATTTCTGCTCCCGGCCGTACTTCCGCAGCTAAGGGAACCACCCCAAAGGACTCCCTGATTGCCTCAATTCCTTTCCTGTAAATAAACAACAGATCATTTGAAGGAACGGGTGAGTGACCTCTTCTAACATCCACAACCTCATTGTACCAGTCTGTAATTGCCAGTTCGCCGTCGACAGGGCTTCCCCACCACGGACCCGGAGGTGAATCAAGGTCCCAGTTCATATGAGACCATGCCCTGTGCGGCTGGATTTCAAACACACCACGCCGGAGGCCCTCTTCCAGACCTTCTTTTGTTGATCCGTAATCCTGCCAGTTGCCAAATATGTCTTTGAATGGCGGCACATTCCAGGGAGATTCAATCATCTTCTTTTCAGGGTTTGCAAAACCGGGAGTAATATTCTGAACCATCATGAAACCGTATTTTTCAAGCGGTTCAATAAGATACTTTATCAGGGTATCCCTGGCAGGCGTGGGATAATGCCATGTAAGGCTCCATGCATGTTCGCTGCAGCCGACGTCATCCATGATGAAAATGAAACCATTTTCAAAATTGTCATTAAAAATCCCATAGCCAATAGAGTAAACAAGCGATTTTCTGAAAATCTTTCTCATTACGGGGTACTTACGGAACCAGTCTTTTCCCCCCCCAATCCATATCACTTTGGTATCACTATTGACATCCCGTACGACAAACTGTGGAATATTATCTATTTTCCCTAATACTTTTACTGAATCATTTACCACACAATTCACCAGGCTTATATCTGATGATTGCCTGTCCTGCTCCTGCATGTTTATTGTTATACCATTTGCTTCCGGGATGCTTGATCCGGCAAGCTGATTTCTGTCAGGCAGTTGTACTCCTGCAAATTCCGAAATAATAAAGTGGTTCCCTGATATTTCAAACCTGCTACCCTCTTCAGCAAGTTTAATTCTCTCAGTATTTCTGTAATTTACACCTGCAATGGAGGCAACCTCTTGCTTCTTTAAATAATCGAAAAGAATAATCATACTGGTTCCGTATTCTTCCACAATACGCTTCAGGATGAGGTAATTTGCTGACATTCCGGTCAATTTGTCCGGATCTGCCATCCAGATTACACATCCATAGGCTGGTTTGGCTTCATAGTCGAGGAACCTGTTTATCTGCAGCCGCTGTTCATCCAGTCTCAGGATGTCAAAAGGAACTCCCCATATTTTTAACATGGTTACAACATCAAGAAAATCTTCACACCTGACTCTTTGAGGATCGATATTATAACTCATGGGATCTTTCCACTGATCGCCAATTACCACAAGGACACGAAATGGTTTTAATGCAAGGTCCCGGGTTGTCTTGTGCATGGATTTTTCATTTTCAGCGTTTCCTTTGCATCCATAAATAAAAGGGAGCCAGGAAAATACCAAAACAGGTATTATCAATTCAAATAATCTTCTCATGACAGGATTCCCAAAGGATTTTTTTCAAATTGAATATCATAATTGCAAGGGTTTTACTTACCCATTAAATCTTAATGAATACTTTTTGTCTGTACATCCAGTAAAGAATCAGCCAGATAACTGCAAGTGAAGCTGATGCCTCAACAAAATCGGACCAGTTTCCAAGAAACCTCAGTAATCCACCTACAAATACATTTCCTATCAACCTGAAATCAAAAAGGTGTGTAGCCACATAAACACTTATTGCGTTCATACCGATAACCACAAAAGGGAATGCCCATTTTTTAAAGCCCCATACGTCAATGACCAGGTAAAAAAACGCCAGGAGCAAAAAGCTTATTCCTCCGGCAAACAGGACTAGTGAGCTTGTCCAAAGGTGATGGATTATCGGGAACCATATTCCCCAGACCTTTCCGGAGATAATGCAACAAAAACCTATTATTGCCAGAAATGCTGCCTTTTTCATTGGCATATGTCCAGACTGCAAAATCTGACCTGCGAAAACTCCCAGCATTACCGAACATACAAAAGTCAGATTGGTAAGAATATATGTCCATCCTGCACCTTCCTGCCAATGGCCGAGTATCAGGTTATCTATATAAATTGCCAGGTTCAACTCAGGCTCATAAATCCCGGCACCATGCCCGGGAACAGGAATAAACGCCATAACCAGCCAATAAAGTATTAATAACAAGGCAGTTATGATTATCTGTGATTTGCGGTTTGTTTCAAGGATCAGAATTGAACTGACAAGATAGCCTGCTGCTATGGCGTGAAGAGTGTCAGTCCAGAGGTGAATTTTAGAAACATCAAAAGTCAGAAGGTGTCCTGATGCAAGCAGGCCCAGAATATATAAAACAATTACTCTTTTAATTATATGTCTGTAAAGTTGTCTTTTTGTATTACCGCGACTTAGGCGGTTTCGAAAGGAAATCGGCATGACAACTCCGACTATAAAGAGAAATAAAGGCATGATCAGATCATAAAAATGGAACTGTCCCCATATATGATCGAAATGTATTCCGAGATTGCTCAGATATCCTATCCCTGATGCCTTTCCAAAAGCAACAAGTACCTCGGCCCCCCCGATAATCCATAGCATATCAAAGCCTCTCAACGCATCCACGCACATGAGTCGCTGACTTCCTCTATTATGACCTGTGGCGTTGGTTGTCATTTTATCATTTATTAAACCCTGAATAACTAATTTTAAAAATGAACATGTCATTATCCGGGATTCCCCTAGGATATTTTCGCAGAGATATTCTCCTAATGATATTTACCCGAAAAGGCACTCACTAAGAAAGGCAGGCTTATATCCGTTATCGTATGCCCATTTTATTGCCGTCATTACTTTCTCGCGAAAATCGGGCTGGTAATCTACATAATGAGGATAAAAGTATTGTTCGTGTATCATAAGATCAACAAACCCCAAATTGTGTGAATCAGTTTTCAGCTTATCGAGCACAGGAATTATTTCTTCAAGTTTAAAGAGGTTTATTACCATGTGGATCTTCTTGAAGATTATTCCTTCTGAATTGTCGCACCATATTCCCCTTCGTCCAATATGTTCTGTTTTATCAGCATCAAGATAATATGATACTACCGGTTTCCCATCCTCAAACTCAAAGTATCCTGCCAGGGCTTTGTAACCGCTGTCGCGCAGAGCTCTGCATCCTTCAACTTTGGCTTCACCCCAGTGCAGTGTTGTTACGGGGCCTAGCAGTTCCTCACCTGCGAACCTCCTTATCTGGGCCTTAACCATTTCACAATCTCTCTTCACCTCTTCATAACCTGACGTAATGTACGGTTTGTCGGGATCATTCTGCAATGCATGGAAGCTGAGCCTCAGCCAGCCTGCATTATTTCTCCATTCATCCCTGAATTTGTCAGTCATCTGAGAAAGGTTAAATCCTTCTGCCTGATAATAAATGTTTATGTGGATCTTAGTCCCGTAAGTATCATGCACCTCCTTTAAAAATGACATATAGGGATTTTCGAAGATCGATTTGTATTTTGATGAATTCACAGAAATATCTTTAAGGAACCAGATGTTGTCGTCCAGGGAAAGCCTGTATTTGTTAAGGTAGTTTTTCAGTTGATAAACTGTGATTGTTTGACGAAAGCCTGATTTTTTTTCAATTATTTCTACCGGGTTGGAATATCCGGTCAGCCTGATTTCGGCCACATAATTATCGTCAACCCGTTTTGCCGGGACTCCGTTCACTTTAATCCTTGATCCCGGTGCCGCCGATATTTTAACCGGGATCACCAATCCGTCTTCCTGAATTTTCCCGTCAATTTCGGTAAGCATGTCACCGTCAAGGGGAGTGATCAGTCTTATCTCTCCAGTGGCCCGGCTGCATGAGGCAATTCCGGAGATAACCATCCCTGTGCCCGCAGCACCTGCCAACCTGACAAAATTTCTTCTTGAAATTTTCATAACCGACTATAATTATCTGATAAGTATGAATTGTTAATCCCTATCTGCTGCAGTTAAGTTTTTTATGCAGCCATACCAGTTAAGATTATTGGATAATGTCTATCTATATGTATTTAGAAGGTTTATTACCTCTTCACAACTTTTCACCATGTTTACGGGATAGGCCTCATCGGGAAAGACCTTTAACAATGACATGATCTGCAAGTTTTCATTGCTGTCATTGATCTTTCCGTTGCGATCGGTTATGTTCTCAAGCTTCAGTCCTAGATGTTTCGCCATGAATCTATACATAGCTACCCTTTTATTATAGCCATAATCATGGATCTCATTTTCAAAATGGGCATTCTCAACATTACCGGCTTTTCCGAACAAGCTGTAAACATTCCTGATATATGGGTATTCGACGGCGGGCACATTTTTTGTCCAATCATCGCCGTCAGAAATTATCAGCTGCGGTTTTGGTGCAAATGATGCAGCAATTTCAACATTGTTTGTCTCGAATGTTGATGTCTTATGTATTGGCATTCCGCTTTCACAGATGCATCCACCGTAGAAATGAGCAGAAATCTGAACTGCCGGGACTGAAACATCTATTCTGTCATCGACAGCTGCAAGTAAAAAAGATTGTGTGGCTCCGCCTGATGCTCCGGTTACTCCAAGCTTTGTTTCGTCCACAAAACCCAGTGAAAGAAGAAAATCGATAACTCTCATGCTGTTCCATGTCTGTATCCTTAATGCTTCAGGAGTGTTATGGAGGCAGGGCAGGGATTCTCCGTATCCTACCATATCGTATGCAAAGACGGCAGCACCCATCCTGGCAAGGGCAGCGCATCTGTACTGCATATCAATTCTGAATCTCCCATAGTCTGCAGGATTGCTCCAATGACCGTGAGGGCAGGCAATGCCCGGGATCTTTCCCGTGAATGAAATTGGAAGATAAAGGTTTCCTGTTACATAAAAACCGGGTAAGCTTTCAAATGCAACATTTTCAACGGTATACCCGTCAAAAACCTGTTTAAGTTTCCTTATAGGATTAAGATTGCACCGGCCAGGAAGCACATCCAGCTTTGCCCCCTTAAGAATAGTGGCCCTTATCTGTGCAGCTCTTTTCGACCATGAAGTTTGATCGGAGTATGTTTTTGAAAACTTTTCAAGGTTAGCTTTGCCGCCTTCCTCAGTTGTATAATAACCCTGGCACAGAAAAGATTCCTGGGCCTGAGCGGCAACAAAACTTGAAATAAAGACGAGGGCGATTAATTTTATTCTCATAATCAGGTTAATTAGCAGGTTATTAAAATCTAATACTAAAATAATTTTTTCCGTTAAGCAATTCACAGATTTATCAATTAACTTTATATAGATTCCATGAAAGCATTCAATATATTGTGTATGATACAAATGAATATGTTTAATAATCTGATAATCTTTTTGCAGCAGACATATAGGCATTCATGTTCTCTTCCGGTACCATCCGTGGATTCATTTCGCCTGTATTAAAAACGAAACCGCCTCCCGGCTTGCATATGTTCATTATTCTTTCGACTTCGGCGGATATCGATTCGGGTGTCCCTTCCATCAGAACCTTAATCGGATCAAGGTTCCCGCTGATGGGTTGCTTACCTTTTGTCAAATGACGGATCTTTTGAATATCTCCATCAGGTCCGATACTCATAATGCCTGCTCCAAGTTGCATCTGTTCCTGAATATGTCCAATTTCCGTTTCGCTGTTGTGCATCCATACGATTATATTGAGTTCCTTTTCACAGAAATCAACAAGCTTTTTTGTCACGGGGAAAATATGTTCCATATAAAGAGACACCGGTACCATTGAACTGTAGGCATTACAATCGCCAAGCCATACAGCGTGAGCTCCGGCATCCATCTGTGCTTTAATATACTTTTTGTAAAACTCCTTCCAGTAATCCATGACAGCATGAAGGAAATGCGGATCAGTGTACATCAGAGTCATGGAAACATCGATCCCGAATGTCAGTCCGACAGCTGAGAAAGGTGCAGCACAAGAACCGACGATAAGTACACTATCTCCTAAATATTCCCTGAGTTTTCTGATCGCTTTAAGTTTTTCGGGCATTCTTCCATCTTTTAAAGGATCGGGTTTAGGCAGTCCTTTAAGAGTGTCCCACGCTGGGTCGAGGTAACCGTATGTTGCTCTCAGAATATTACCTTCCCCTTTTTCCTTAACGCCGAGAGGCTCAATCTCAAAGCAATCATCAATCTGCAACCAGGCCCAGTCATAATCGAACCTTTCGATTGAAGATTTAAAAACTTCAAACATTTTGTCGCCATCCTTGCAAAATTCCTCATAAGTAAACTTTCCATGCCATCTGACATCAAATTCCTCACTGCATGCAACAACAGGTACACGACGAGGTATCCTGTTTTCCCTTATCCGCTGAAAATCTTCAATCACACCATGATAAGCCATACTAAATTTTCAGATTAAGTTCCTTATAAAGTCTCATTTAGCGTTCGATCAAAAACCTGAAATTAACTCATTCCATCTAGTTACGTTCTTAATTTCAATCATATTCAAAAATACGATTGATTCATGAATAATTAGGTTCTTTCTTCCTAGGCCTGCTTTTATGAACTGTAATTTAAGTATGTCTTTTTTAATTTCGGCAAGAATAAACCCATAATCCAGTATATCAGATCCATAAGCTGTAGATCCTCCGGAAACATAATTTACACCATTTTTAAAAAGACTCATATACAGATGGTTATGGCCCTCAAGTACTATTTTAAGATTGTGATTGATGAAAAGATCCAGGACCTTTTTGGAATTGATTGAAACAGGCGCTGATGAAGAACTTATAACAAGATGAGGATCAACAAGTGGAGTGTGGATTGAGATGATCAATGGCGTTTTATTTTCTGTTCTGCCAAGCTCTTCACTGATCCATAACATCTGCAATGAATCGACGCCCTGGGTGTAATTTTTTTCCGATTCAAGAATCCTTATTCCGTCAATGATAAAGAATTTCCAACCATTTATAGTAAAAGTGTAGTAGCTTTTTCCATATCTTGATTCAAACATTCGCTTCCCCCACATCGGATTATTCTTATCAATACCACTTCCCGCAGTTATTCCCACATGCTCATGATTTCCTGGTGTAAAATAAACCGGCATTCTAAATCTCATGAACTCTTTGTCCAGAAGATCAAATAAGAGGCTAGCTTTTAAATCATCCACATTTTTTGCGGTATATATCATATCTCCACCTGTTAGTACAAAATCGGGATGAAGCCGGTTAATTTGTCCGGTCAACTGGTGGAAATTTTCAATCACTGCAGAATCCGGACAAAGGTGAATGTCTGGAAGGTAAACAAAGGAGAAATTTCCCTGGGCAAGGACAAAGGATATTTTTAAAAACAGAATGAAACTTGTAAGTATACGGGGCATTTCTAAGTATTTGTTATTGCATTTAATGTACCTCAACATAAACCGGATTCGAATAAAACCAAAGGTCTGAGAAAGCCTTGGCGGCATCATTTTCTTCGGCAATATCAGGAAGTGGATTTCCCTTACCATCCACCTCTCCAGGTGTATTTAAAGGATTGTTAGTACCCCTTAGTCTGAAATACATTTTACCTTCAACAGGTACATCATAGACTATTGATATCCAACCATCAGATCTTCTTTTCCATTTAATGCTTTTTAAACCATCAGCATCTGAAATACCTCCAATATCATCAAACCTGGCAATAACATGGGTTGTTGAAACCGTATCTGAATAATAGTCCCGACTATCAGACTGGATCATACCAGTTACTTTTCCTGCTATAAGATCCAGATGGTCGAGTTTTGGATTTATATAATCATTATAAGTATTGAAGTTTTTTTGATCCGGATCAAGTACTTTTATAATAATTTTAATATTCTTAGAATCTGTATGAACAGTTTGACCCATACTTCCTCCCCCAACCATGAACACAAGATTGGTCACAAGATCTCCAGTAGTAATAAAAGTATTTCCTGATCTCAATCCATCGATCAATGCTTGTGGATCATTTTTTCTTGTAACATATGTATATGTTTTTTGATATTCTCCCGGAAGAAAATCATCATTCGAATGATAATCCGAACTTGCAGATATCCACCATCTTCTTCCTTCACTTAAAAGTGCATCCCAGACACCGCCAATTTTAGAAATGAACAAACCCGCCCCTCCAAAAGTAGCACCGGCTTTGTTCCCTATACTGACAGACACGGGAGCTTCATCAAGATCATAGCCTCCTCTGGTGCTGTTTTTCTGATGTCCAGGCATTCCATCAAACCCAAAGAAAACATCGGGAGCAACGGTGTTAAGATCTCTGAAATCGGCAATAGTATAACTACCTGATTTATCAGGATGACTTGGAATCGCATAAGCTTTTTTACCGTAATTTGCCTGCAGCCAGGCAGCTGCTTCAAGGGCTTTTTCCTTACCTTTAAGTTTGCTCTTTATCCATCCGAAATCCTTACACCCTGTTGTGTCATTATCTTCATCATCAAACATAAACTCAAACTGTGCCAAAGCATCACAATTTTCATTCCCATTTTCAAACTGCCCTTCAATTATTGAAACATTACAATGTTCATGACCCGGGACATTCCATTCAAAAGCCTGCAGAATTAATTTATCAGGAAATATCCTCCGCCATAAAAGTATATCCTGAAAATTATAGTATTTCAGTGATTGCCAACGCCACATAAAACCTTCCTTTCCTTTAGACTGAGGTGAGCCGAGTGTTTTAATTCCGGCACATGCCCATGTGACTCTTGAGCCAAGGTCATTTCCTGAAGCTTTTCCCCAGGTTTCCCTTGTTCCTCCATGATCACTGTTCGCCCACCAGTCAAGACCATATCTTGCAGAAGCTTCCATCACATAGCCTATGGAATAGTCCCCGCCGGAATATGTCGTATGCTGGTGGAAATCTCCAGAAACATAGCCCCCATCAACATTATGCTTTGTAAAAAAAATATTGTTCAACTCCCGATTTCTTTCAATTTCACTACATGACATGAAAATTCCGGAATGGTTTATTTCGTTTTTTACACCTGCGTATGATAAAATTGTTATCAGAATTAAAAATGCCATGAAAAACCTTATTTGTGCTTTCATAAAATCGGACTAATTGATCAAGTTTAAAATATCATCAAATTTCACGGGTTTACCGGATTTGAAGCTCACCCTAAGTTGCGGATACTGAAAATTGGTACGGGTGAGTGCAACCCGATCATGACGATCTTTCTGCATTATCCGACTAAAAGGAGTAATGCGGTTAATTCTGATGGTACCCTCCATATTAATGTATTCATTGATTGCCAGATTAGCAATTTCATTCCGGTAAAGTTCTGCAATAAGCTTGCTTATCGTATATTTTTTTGAGCTCCGTTCTCAGCCCTGAAACCTTTCCGTATGCTCTCTGGGCGATTACAGAAATATGCTTCAGAAAATTTGCGTTCTTCCGCCCTCCGGCTGAAATATTACCTGTAAACCCATTTTTGCCTGAAAGATAAAACAACAAATCTCCCTTTATTGAAGGAGAGAGGGTTACAGGTTGCACATCCATAATGACTTCATCTGAAATATCCCGCTGGTCAAAGCAGCTTTGGAGCAATATCATTACCTGAATTGTAAGTGATGATAAAATTATTCGTCCACTGGAGGTCATTGTTCTGTTAATTCCTAAAAAATTAGTGAGGAACATTCTGATCCGGAATTGTTATCAGTTAGCTTAATCATTTCATCAGCATAGGTTTATTAACGGATCCAGATTCATTAGCACCTATGTCAGGATTATGTCCTGATATATATTTCCTGTCGAGTAAAATCTCCGAATTATCTTTAAGCCTGAATGATGGCAAACCGGCATCAATGCAGGGACTCCCGTCAAGAGGATTAAATGTTGCAGGGTTTACTTCAGGATCCTTGCCAGAAATATTATTTTTAAGTAAAACATTCTCATGAATTTCAGTCAAATCATTAACCCCGTTGTTGAAAAATAGATTATTAGATATTACAGACTCAGCCCCGAATCTCTTAAATCCTCCTGAACTATTTCCGGAAACCAGATTATTGAAAGCTATTATTTTGTTACCACCAGTTGCTCCCATCTGATTACCCACTAAAGTATTGTTATAGAACCATACCTTTTCATCCATTTTGGTGGCCCCATTAAGATCTTCTCTGGTCTGAGCACCTTCCATGCAACCCAGACCTGTTTTGCAGTTGGTGATTATGTTATGATGAATCTCAAAAACCTTACCAGTGTATACATCATAGGAAATAATCTGAATTCCTGCATTATTGCTGTTTGTTATAAGGTTTTCCCTGAGAGTATATCTGATATTCTGATTTTCATAGTCATAGAGCCTAATCTCCACACCATCATCATTACTGTTTATTATGGTGTTGTGTTCAATCAGAATATCGCTGCCATGGTTTTCCTCTCCAACCCTGATATCGAGATCAATTCCGTCATCCCTGTCATTCTCAACAGTATTGTAAGCTACATAACCGCCACCAGAACCTTCGAAGCTCATTGCATCGAGGTTGTTTCTAAAATGGTTATGTATTATATTCACCCTTGCTTCTATACTGAGAGTATGATCCCCGTTGATGATTGTAAGTCCGCTGATCTCTGTTCCATCAGCTCTTACAGTAAATAGGATTGTGTCACCGGAATTAATTACAGTCCTTTCGATCTTGGAATTATCTCCGTCCAACTTCCATTCCGAACAGATAGTCAAAGGTTTGTTTATTTCTATGCTGTTTTCAAGGTAATTACCTGGTTCGATCAATATTATATCTCCGGCATCGGCAATTGATATTGCTTTCTTTATGCTTGGATAATCTGTAGGAACTCTTAAAGTAGACTGACCTGTAAGTTTTCTATCATGTTTACCATTGTTTTTACATGAAGCTATAAGCAGTAATAGTAAAATAAATACCGTCGCAGAAAAATTTAGTTTCATATCCTATTGTAATAAATTCATGATAAGTCAATTATATCCTTTATTAATTGCAGAATACAAAGACTGAGAAAATTTAAATCATTGATTCTTTTAATCAATAAGTCTGCCTCCCGATTCTACAGGAGGCAGACTAACCAATCATCCTAAACCAAAACTATTCACCAGAGATAAAATATAAAAAGTCATTTTGGAAATACTAAGATCTTAAAACCCGGGATTTTGAGGGAAAGGCTTTGTAAGATTGGCATCAATCACATCCTGAGGGATTGGGAAAAGAGTATCCCGCAGTGTTATCTTTTCTCCGCCAAATTTATTGTATTTCTTTGTCCTCTCATACCACTTATGAGTTCTCAGCAAAGTCATTCTTCGTTCTTCTTCCAAAAAAAGTTCACGTGATCTTTCATCCAGGATGAAATCAATATCAACTGAGTCTGGAGGAATAAGAGTAGCATTTGACCTTCCTCTGATTACGTTAATGGTCGCTGCAGCATCGTCGATTAGCCCAAGCTTATATTGTGCCTCAGCCTTAAGCAGGTATGTCTCGGCCAACCTTAGATAGATTTGGTCAGCCCAGCTGAAATCAGCCTGAACGTCAGAAGTGCTTGTTCCTTCAGCTTTTCTGGAATACGGCCAGTCGGCAACATCCTTATGAGTAGGAGAGATATCCTTGTCCCAGTGACACCAGATAGTATCACCATAATTGTATCCTGCAGGCAGTACATCAGCCTTCAATGTTCCAGTTCCGGTGTAGCCAATGTTGTTTTCAGCCTGTGTCTGGAGCCTGAAAGATGTGCGAAGGATATAGTTCTGGGCCCTGTCATCCTTATCCAATTCATAGCTGTCAATCCACCACTTGGTAGGAGCAAAATAAGCTTTACCCCTGCCGCCTCTTTCCACAGTATATTGTATAGGTGTAACCTTTTTCCCATCACTGCCTGTGACTGAGATTTTATTATAGTTACCAACTTCACTACGGCTCATCTGATTACCCTGTTCGTCAATACTGTTAAAAAGCTGGAACTGGAATACCCAGAGGGCTTCTTTATTACCCTGCTCCCTGTTTTGATTTCCTTCCTTGAACATGTCACCAAAAGGACTCCCTGTCGGTTCTGATGCATAAACACCGTATCTGGCTGTAGTAAGCTGATAGGCAGGATTGTTTATCACCTCGTCGCACCAGAAAAGGGCACTGTCAGGTTTATTAAGAACCAGGTACATTTCTGCAAGAAGTGTCTGAACGGCACCTTTGGTCAGTCTTCCCTGCATGGAGGCTTCAGTAGGTATGTATTGCTGAGCCCATTTGTAATCTCTTATAATTTGTTTCCTGACTTCAGCGACCGGAGTGCGTTCCCAATCGGTCTTTATAGACTGTTCCAGTTGAAGTGTCAGTGGTACGTCTCCCCAGGAGTATGCCAGCCTTCTGTAAGCCCAACCCCTAATTGCGCGTGCTTCAGCCACTATTCTGAGTTTATTGTTTTCGGGGCTATCGGATCCCCCGGTCCAGTCAACATCTTTTTCAGAATAGAAGATGATTGTATTTGCAGCATTGATCATTTCATATAGCCACTGCCAGGTTTGTAAAAGGTCATTGTCAGATGGATTATTTGATGTTGTCCAGTTCCAGTAAATATCACTGCGCCTGTAGTTGCTGCACATGTTATCAACGCCGTTTATGGCATTCTCTATCTTTTCTGACTGCCATCTGGCATATCTGGCCAGGTTATATAAACCGTTAAGAGCTGCCTCGAAACCATTATAGTTTTTCAGGATTGTCGGCCCGGATAGTATGTTAGGAGGATTTTCTTCAAGGACATCTTCAGAACACCCTGCCAGCAAAATGACCGTCAGAATAAACCGGAAAGTATAATTCATTATTGTTTTCATGGTGTACAATTTTACTGTTAACATAATCTAAAATCCAAAGCTGAGACCAAATACAAGTTCTTTTTGCATAGGTATATGCCTCTGGGCATACTGCTCCACCAGTTCAGGATCCAGTCCGCTCCATTTGGTAAAAGTCAGCAGATTGCGCCCCGTCACGTACAATCTCAAATTACTCAATCCGATCCTGTTAATGCTATTTTGTGGAAAATCATAGGCAAGCGATACATCCTTCAGGCGCACAAAGTTTGCACTTTCGTAAAGGGTAGCACCGAATCCTGACATTTCATCGGCCATAATGTCATTCATGTACCAGTCATTTGTTGGATTCTCCGGTGTCCACCAGTTCTTTTTTAATGTATTATAGCGTACCTCAGTTTGAACATCATCTGTCATCCTGTCATTATGCGCGGTTATCCCGGTTACTCCGTGAAAGAAAAAGCTAAGCGAGAAATTACGATAATTGAAGGTATTTGTCAAACCCCATAATATTTTTGGATCAAGTTGACCAATTACCTGCCTGTCCTTGTCATCAAGCACACCGTTTTTGTCAACATCCCGTAATTTGACATATCCCGGCTTTGACCCGTATTTTGCAGCTTCTGCTTCTTCACCCAGCTGCCATACACCGTCCCAGATAAAATCATAATTGACCCTGATAGGCTGGCCAATAAACCATTTATTCGAAATATCGTCAACTTCTTTTCCTGTCTCCGCACTTTTTATCCCATATAATGATACAATTTTATTTTTGTTATAGGAAAAGTTAGCTGTAGTTGTCCATTGGAACCTGCCTGTAACAATATTTCTTGAATTAACAGAAAACTCAAAGCCTGTGTTCTTGGTTTTTCCGATATTCTGCATAACATTGGGATGTACCCATCCGCTCTTTTGCGTAACCGTTGTGATGCCATGAATCACTGATATACTTCTGTTAAGCAGCAAATCCTGGTTATTCTTCATGTACCAGTCTATATTACCTGTGATCCGGTCCTTTAATATTCCGAAATCAATCCCCACGTTTAATGTTTTTGCAGACTCCCATCCAAGGTCAGCTACTCCCATTACACTTGGTTTGTATCCGACTTGTGCAGTGGTTCCTGACATTATCGGTGCAGCAATAAACTTAGGAAGTGAAGCATACGGATCAATTGCCTGGTTACCGTTGAAGCCAAATGATGCTCTTATTTTTAATACATTAATAAGGTCTTTTACCGGGAAGAAATTCTCATTCGAAATATTCCAGCCCAATGCAAAAGAAGGGAACAGCCCCCATTTGGTGTCTTTACCGAATCCTGAATACCCATCCCGCCTTACTGTTAATGTTGCAAGATAACGGCTGCTATATGAATAATTTGCACGGAACATCTGTGAGACAAGAGCAGATTTTCTAAAAGTGGCATTGGGCATTACAACACTTGCCTGAGCAACACCGTACCATGAAAGAAAATCATTCGGAAATTGCTCTGCATTAAGGGAATTTGATTTACTGCTGGTTTCTTCATAGCTGTACAGGCCTGTAAGAAAGACAGTGTGAGAGCCGAATTGCCTGTTGTAGGTAATGATATTTTCAAGAACCAGGTTGTTACCAACTGAGTTGCTGGTACTTGAAATTCCCTTGTATCTGTAACCGTCATAAGTATTCGTACCACCGTAATTTGCATAATCTGTGAATCTTGTTCTGACTCCGGTATTGAACCTGTAACTAAGACCTTTGATAAATGGAACATCAACGTTCAGATAGTTGTTCGTCAGAATTTGGTATGATTTATCCAGATTATCATAAATCAAATCTGTAAGGGGATTAATGATGACAATATTTTCAGGAATAGGATATATTAAATAATTACCGTTCTCATCATACGGTTTTGCAAGAGGATTTGCAATAAGGCAGGCATACCAGTCTACATCCTGACCGCTTGCATCATCAAAATTAAACTGGGTACGTGTTCCTACTGCCAGCCACTTCAATAATTTTGTTTCAATGTTTAACCTGGTAGTAAAACGCCGGAAGTTATCACCCCTGGCAACACCCTTTATATCAGTAAGACCTCCTCCGATATAGAATTTGGTATCTTTGAAACCACCTGATACCGACATGTTATGCTCCTGTGTCTGACCGGTCCGGATTCCAAGCTTTACCCAGTCCGTCGATACGCCATCCTCGTAGTTTTGCAGTTCAGTGGGCCAGAATGCTGCCGGATTCCGTTTCATCTTGAAATCATAAAATTCAGGGCCTGTTAAAAGACGATAAGTATTTAGAACCTTACTGAAACCATATTTTCCGTCATAATTGAATTTTGTTTTTCCAGCAGTGCCCTCTTTTGTGGTTATCAGAATTACTCCGTTTGCGCCTCTCGATCCATAGATGGCAGCTGCAGATGCATCCTTAAGGATTTCAACTGAGCCTATATCTTTGGGATTAATATCTGTCATGCTTCCGCTATATGGAATGCCGTCAACAATAATCAGTGGAGAATTATCAGCTGAAATAGAAGCCCTTCCACGTATCATTATTGCCTGGTCGGGATTAGCGCCAGCTGCAGTTGTTTCAATCATGACTCCGGGAACCGACCCCATGATAGCCTGTGTGAGGTTAAGGTTAGGGGCCATCTGTAGTCTTTCCTGAGGAAGAGAAGTAACAGTTCCTGTAATATCGCTCTTCCTCTGGGTACCATAACCCACAACCACAACTTCTTCAAGGGCTTTCACGTCAACGGCCAGACTTATATCGATCTTTGACCTGCTTCCTACAGTAACTTCCTCTTCCAAGTAACCTACAAAACTAAAAACCAGGATAGCATTTCTATCGGGCACAACAAGGGAATAGTATCCGTTTAAGTCTGAATTTGTTCCAACAGTTGTTCCTTTAATTACAATACTTACAGCAGGTAATGGCTCTCCTGTTGTAGCGTCTGTAATTCTTCCGGTTATGGTCTGTTGCTGAGGGTCTGATTTCAGCTTGATTACTATTAGGTTGTTTTCCATGATTTTGTAATCAAATTCCGTTCCCTCAAAGAGTTTGTCAAGAACCTGATTAATATTCTGGTTATCAATATTAATATCAACCAGCTTATCAATAGACTTCAGGTCGTCATTGTAAAAGAAACGGTAATTTGTTTCATTTTCAATGATTCCGAAAACTTCTTTAACAGATTTCCCATGCTCATCCAGGGATATCTGTCCAAATCCTGTTGCAGAAAGATTTATTGTAAAAACCATCAACAAAAAAATCGCAATTTTCATACACAGTAGGATTTTGTAAATTTTCCTCTTCGGAAAATTAAAGAACTGATTTTCTTTCATAAATTTGAGATGTGTTAATGTGGTTAGACATGAAAGGCCTGTATTAAAAATGGCCTTGATTGTAGTTAACATGAATTCTTTGGGGAAAAACAGCCGCAATCTGTTTTTCCCTTTTTAATTTGAAGGCTTTTTCATACTCATCAGGTTTAGTTGGTAATTAAGTTAAATCAATTTTTTAGGTGTTCAGAAAAGTTATTCAGCTCATTCAAGTTGGTGTTCAGAAAGACATTTTTCCCCGACACGACATAATCAATCGGTGCTGTAAGCTTTATTGCATCAAGGACCTGTTCGAGTGTTTCATCAAGAAGAACTCCGGAGAAGCGGAATTTCTTAATTTCCTTATCTTTGAATATAAAGGTGACATCATATTTTCTCTTAAGTTTTATGCACAAGTCTTCAAGATAATCGCCCTTAATGATTAATTTACCCTTTGTCCAGGCTGCTACCTGGTCAACATCAACCTTCGGTGAAATAAGTATATCCTCATGTATTGTCCTATCTGGTTTTGTATCACCCGGGGCAGTATTCTCTGTTTTATTGAGGGAAAAGGTATTCGTTTCTTTGATATATATAGCTTTCTGGCTGACATTCAGATCTATGAAATCATCATTTGAATTAGTTACGCCATCCCTGCTTATTTTTACTTTACCTTCAACTAGGGTAGTCTCGATTATCTCTTCATCATCGTAAGCCTTGACATTAAATTCAGTTCCAACTGCCAATATTTTTATTCTACCTGCTCTCACTGAGAATGGAATTTCGTTGTTTTTTGATACTTTAAAATAAGCTTCCCCTTGAAGGAAGAGTTCCCTCCCCGTATAGTTGAAATTATTACTGAACCTCAAAGTACTGCCAGCGTTTAATAATACTATTGAACCGTCGGGCAGACTGACCTCAGTTCTTGAACCAAACGGAGCTTTTATCTCATTGAAAGCCTCTTTCCTTTCAGCTGAATCGCCTGAATTTCTTGTTAAACCAAAGAAATCACCTAGGAAAAAAGCCATTATAATCAAAGCAGCTATCACGGATGCCCTGAAAATTGTCATTCTGACTAATTTCCTTTTCTTCAATTCTCGACACCGTTCAAGTTCAGAAATATCCCCGATCTTAAGCTTTGACAAAATTTTATTCAGAACTTTTTCCTGATTGTATTGGTCCCAAGTCTCATTTGGGGGTGTAAAGTCTCGTAAATCTGAATGTATATGATCTTTTATTTCATACTCACTGTTATTCTGGGCAAGCAGATTAAAAAGTCTCTCCCTTTCTTGCAGAGTAATAACCTCATTAATGTATTTCTCAAGCAAAACAATTACCTCAGCTTTTATATCATTCTGCATCACAAAATTTACTCATATCATATAATACACTTCAAACAAAGAAACTACTCACATGATGGTAAATTATTCCGTTAAAATATCAATTTAATTATTAAAGGGTAAAAGACCTTAGGGGAAATCAAGTCACAATATTGAGTCTCTTTTTTAATACCTTAAGAGTTCTATAAATCTGGTTTTCAACAGTCCTTACTGAGATTTCAAGTGTCGCAGCAATTTTTTCGTGTGAGTATCCGTTTACCCTGCTCATATAAAATATCCTCTGTTGTTGCGCAGGCAAACTGGTTACTATCTCATCTATATTTCTCTCCAGATCATTCTTGCAGATTATATCATAGGTCTGGTTCGAGTAATATTCTGAATTATTAATTTCATATTCTAGATACCTTTCCCGTATCGCCCTCTTTTTTAAACAATTGTAAATCATGTTCACAACAGATTTGTAAAGATAGCTCTTTACTGAACGACCAACGATAATGGATTTGCGATGTATCCATAGATTAATGAAAAGGGTTTGAACAAGATCTTCAGCTTCGACTCTGTTTTTAAGGTATTTATATGAGAAATAATAAATCTTCTTATAATAACGATCAAACAACAGTTTCAGAGCATACTGGTCGCCATTAATAATTCTTAAGGTAAGCTCATCATCATTCACTATGGTTATCCGAAGTTTAACCATTGAAACTTTACCTTTATAATATTAGGATGTTAGGTCGAATAAATTTAAAAAAACATCTGGATAATCATTATCTGATTAATATTTTTTAACAATAATAATAACGTTGCCATTCCAAAATTTTTTGATAAAATTTTGAATCTGATATTCATTAAACCTATTAAGAAAAATTATACCGGTGATTTCACGTCCTGGAAAATCTTATTCTGACTGGTACACATGTTTTTTTTCAGTATTTTTATATCGCATTTATTCATTATTGTTGAACCTTAAAGTGACTATTAGCTTCTGAGAATTCTCGTATGCACAACAAGTGGTTATCGATATATATCGATCGAAAAATGAAACACTTTGTTCCTTTTATCCGGGTTTTATTTATAGTGTCATTGTTCCTTTTTTCCGAAAGTGTGTTATCTCAGGTAAAAGTCAGGGATGAATATAGCCCTGAGCAGGGACAGGAAGGTAAAGATGTAAGATGGTTCCCGACTCCACAGGCGCTTGTGGAAAAAATGCTTGATATGGCTAAAATAACCTCTACAGATTTTCTCGTTGACCTGGGTTCAGGAGACGGGCGTACTGTTATCACAGCAGCAAAAAGGGGTGTCCACTCAGTTGGGGTTGAGTTTAATCCTGACCTTGTCAACCTTTCCAAAAAGAATGCTGCTAAAGAGGGTGTAAGCGATAAAGCTGAATTCATAAAGGCGGATCTTTTCAGTTATGATTTTTCAAAAGCAACAGTTGTAACAATGTTCCTTCTTCCTGAAATAAATCTGCGGTTACGGCCGAAAATTTTGGAAATGAAGCCAGGGACCAGAATAGTATCGACTACCTTTACAATGCAGAACTGGCAGTATGATGATGTTGTAAGGATCGATGATAACGCCAGCAAATGGACAACCGCATATCTTTGGATAGTGCCGGCTAAATTAGCAGGAACATGGAAATTTCAAGGCGGGAAACTTAAACTGAATCAACAGTTTCAGATTGTTACAGGAGAGTTGACCACAGACGGAAATACAATAAAACTGACCGGAGGAAGGATCAAAGGTACTGATCTTACATTCATAGCCGGAGGGATTCGCTATTACGGTGTCTTAAAGGAGAATAAGCTGGAAATAAAGGCTATGGATCGCGGAAAATCACGTGTATGGACTGCCATAAAAGAGAAGTAACTGTTTGATTGATTTATATTGAAAAGTGCATGAAGCATGAAATAAAATTCATAATGGTTTTTATTGTATTTCCACTTGTGGCAATACTTGAGGATTCGTGCAGAAACAAAGGACCATTAATAATCGTTGACACCGGAAGTGTTGGAGGTATTACACAGACAGGAGCCAGCATTTCAGGATCAGTAAACGTTAAAAGGAAAAAACATGTCAAAGCAAAGGGTATTTGCTGGTCAGAAATCATTGATCCAACAATTGCTGATTACAAAACAGATGAGGGACCTGGTGAAGGAAACTTTATTAGTACGCTTACTAATCTTAAAGCCGGTTCAGAATATTTTGCAAGAGCTTATGCTTTAATCGAAAAAGACACATTGTACGGGAATAATATTTCATTTGTGACCAAGGTATATCCGACAATATCTGATGTTGAGGGGAATATCTATAATGTTATCACTATCGGTAAACAAACATGGATGGCTGAGAATCTCAGAACAACAAGATATAACGACAACACAAGAATACCATCAGTAAAAGAGGATTCTCTTTGGGCAAGGTTGATTACACCTGCTTTCAGCTGGTATAAGAATGATGAAGAAGCATTTAAAACAGTTTGTGGGGCGTTGTATAATTGGTTTGCTGTAAAAACCGGCAAACTCTGCCCAGCTGGTTGGCAACGTTCCGGGTGATTCTGAATGGACTGAACTGGCTGATTACCTTGGAGGAGAAAATATTGCCGGAGGTAAATTAAAAGTCGCAGGTACAGATTACTGGGTTGATCCTAATTCCGGTGCAACAAATGAATCAGGGTTTGCAGCATTTCCCGGAGGTTTTCGGTATCATGACGGGAAATTCTTCGATTTCGGATTCAGTGGATACTGGTGGACATCAACTGAATTTTCTGATCAAAGATCATATTTCAGAATGCTTTACTATGAAGATATCTCTATCCATAGATTTGATAATTTGAAGAAAAACGGATTTTCAATTCGCTGTGTTAAAGACTGACCAACCTGCTGACCCAAAATATAGTGCAAATCGTATATGCAACCTTAGAACTCTGTCACACGAATATTTTCTGTCCCTGCTAATAAATTTTAATCCTGAAGAGGTTTAATGCATTATTTGAAGATTGCCGGCTTTATGTCCGCATCAATCTTAATCCTGGCTTTATCAAAGCAATTCGGTAATATTAAATTCTTTTAACAAAAGTTAACAACTAAAAAATCTATATTTGGACATGTCAGTTCATTTCGACATTAGTTGGAACAGATACCATCATGAATTATTTAAAAATAATCCCCTTTCTGTTTCTCATCACTGTTGTTACATCGTCATACACCTGCGGACAATATTTTGATTGGCCCATGTGGAGATATGATTACAACCGTTCCGCTTCAACACCGGAAAACCTTGCAGATAGCCTTTTCCTTCAATGGGAGATTCGGTTTTCTCCACGGGAACCCGTGTGGGACGATCCCCTTAATCAAAATCTTATGCAGTTTGACAGGATCTTTGAACCGATTGTTACTCAAAACAAGATTATCATAGGATTTAATGATAAGGACAAAGTTGTTGCACTTGATCTCAATACAGGGCAGGAATTGTGGCATTACTATGCTGACGGACCAGTTAGATTACCATTGGTTTCAAATAAGGGAAAAATCTATTTTACCAGTGACGACGGGTTCTGCTATTGCCTGAAAAGCGACGATGGTTCTCTTGTCTGGAAACTCTTGCTGGCTCCCGGACCCAATAAGCTTCTGGGAAATAAAAGGTTAATCTCCATGTGGCCCGCACGCGGCGGTATCGTGATCAAGAACAATGTCCTTTATACTGCCGCCAGTATTTTTCCACTTATGGGTACTTTCATATACGCAATAAATGCTGATGATGGCACCATCATATGGAAAAATGAAGGAACCGGATCAAATTATATTCTTCAGCCACATAATTCACCGGCGTTTGCAGATGTAGCTCCTCAGGGAACCTTCGTAATTTCAGGCAATAAGCTTCTGGTTGCAGGGGGGCGCTCAGTACCGGCAGCATTCGACACAAAAACAGGCGAGGAGCTTTATTATCACCTTGCTTCAAGCGGGAAAACCGGAGGGGCATTTACATGCAGCAATGATAAAGTATTTTTCAACCATCACCGTGGAAGAATGACTTTTATGTACGATACTGAAACAGGTAAGAAATTGCTTTCCAATGCAGGTGAATATCCTGTTATCGATGGGAACAATTTCTATTTTTCAGGCCGGCGTATTGTTGCAACTTCACTTAATTCAGAAAAAGGTCTCGATACTCTTTGGATATCGGACACACCAGCTACCAACGATCTTATCAAAGCTGGAAATTATCTTTATGCTGCTGACAGCAGCGGAATAAGTGCAATAAAGATAGATGGCATTATACCGGAAGTTACCTGGAAGTATCATTCATTAATAAATATTGACCGCCTGCTGGCATCAAATGGTAAACTTATTGCTGTTTCAAACGACGGCACAATTCAGGTTTTCGGAAATACTCCTAAACAACCTTCAGTCTTAAATGCCACAAGGATCAGCTCATTCCGGAATATTGCTGAAAGAACAAAAAAATTTCTGAAACTTACAGATATTAATGACGGCTATGCTCTTATTTTCGGAACAAGCGACATAGAACTTTTAAAGGGATTGATATCAACAACAAGACTTTCATTGATAGCCTATGAAAGAGATCTGGGCAGGCTAAACTATCTGAGAGAATATTTTGACAACATGGGTATTAATGCCGGAAAACTGTGTTTCCTTCCATTTGAAGGAAAGTTTCCGTCTCTTCCAAAATATTTTTCTTCGCTTACAATAATCAATGACATCAACTTCCTAAATAGCTTTGACAGTGAGACACTTAACCTGATTTATCAGTCGTCACGCCCCTATGACGGTAAAATAATCATCCGTAACAGTTGTTGGCAGAAAAAACATATTACCAAGATTATCAGGGAAGCAGATTTGCAAGATGCAGAATTTTCAGCTACTGATGAATTTGTAATCCTTTCAAGGACCGGACCGATTTCCGGTACTGACAGCTGGACCCATAATAACGGTGATATTTCAAATACTCTTAAATCAGATGATAAAATGGTTAAAGCCCCTCTCGGGATATTATGGTTTGGAGGCAATTCAAACATGGATGTGCTTCCAAGACATGGACACGGGCCAGGAGAACAGGTAATTGACGGCAAATTAATAATCGAGGGAATAAGCTGTATCAGTGCACGTGATGTCTATACAGGCAGGGTATTGTGGAAAAGGGAATTTCCCAAACTAATTGATGATTCGTGGCTTGTCTATTTCGATGAAACCTACGATGAAGAGAATCCTCTTGATCCCAAGTATAACCAGGTACATATTCCAGGGTCCAACGCACGCGGAACAAATTTCATCGCAACAAAGGAATACGTTTACCTGATCGAAGGTAATAAATGTAACCTTGTTGATATCAATACAGGAGAGCATGTTAAGACATTTACTACGGGTGATCAAAATACAAAAGAATTGGGCTATATTGGTGTATATGAAGACCTTCTGATTCTAGGCAGCAATTTTTCGGATTATCCTGTTTCCGACAATGATTCCATTATGTTAACTAATCCCAAGTTCACCAGGTTTAATCTGTCTGCAAGCCAGGAATTGTTTGTCCTCGACAGATTTAGCGGTAAAAGGTTGTGGAACATTAAAGCTAACCACGGATTTATTCACAATGCGGTTATTGCCGGTGACGGAATATTATTCTGCCTTGATAAACTGCCTCAATACCTTGAAACCAAATTGAAAAGGAGAGGTGAAAAACCTCCTTCAGGATCAAGATTATTATATATAGATATAAGGAACGGAAGCCTAATAAATCAGGATACATCAGACATTTTTGGAACATGGCTTGGATATTCATCAGAGCATAAACTTCTGCTGCAGGCCTCACGTCCCTCAGGTGACATGTTGCATGGAGATGAGGGCAAAAGGATGATCACTTATAATATAAATACAAAGGGGAAAATCTGGGATAAAGAAATGATCTATTCTAATCCCCCGATTATTCATAACGATAAAATATATTGCAATGGTAATGGTTGGTATCTACTTACCGGAGAACCAATCATTGAAAAGGATCCTGTTACCGGAGAAGATCTTAAATGGAGTTTTAAACGAGAATATGGGTGTGGTATAGTAGCTGCAAGTGAGCATTTGCTGACTTTCAGATCCGCTTCAGCAGGATTTGTAAATCTTGATGTTTTCGAGGGGACTGGCAGCCTGGGCGGATGGAAAGCAAGCTGCTCCACCAACCTTATTGCAGCTGACGGAGTACTTAATTCACCAGATTATACGAGAACTTGCCAGTGCCCTTACCAGAATCAGACCTCACTGGCATTGATCAATATGCCCTGGATGGCCTACTGGACCAACAGCAACTATAAATGGAACGGCAACCGTATTAAAAAGCTGGGGCTTAACCTAAATGCTCCCGGTGACAGGATCTCCGATAAAGGCGTACTGTGGCTCGAATTTCCAAATGCAGGTGGAACCACATCCAATATTCCGGTTGAGATGGATACCGTTAATTATTTTAAAATAAGAAAAGAACCTCTGTCAATTATTTCAGAAAATACCCCTTGGATCACATCAAGTGCTGCCGGTGGAATAAGATCCATGACTATCACACTTTCCGGAGAGAATGAGGAGATTAGTTCCAGCTACCAAATCAGCCTTTATTTTTCAGAATTGGAGAACTTACATCCCGGAGATCGCATTTTCAATATCAGGATTCAAAACCAAACAGTGGCTGAAAACTTCGATATAGTCACTGAAGCAGGGAATACCAATAAAGAAATTATAAAGACTTTCTCCGGAATCAAGGCTGGAAGAGAACTTAAAATTGAATTGATACCTGTTAAGGGAAATACGATACTGTCAGGAATTGAATTAATTCAGGATGTATTCGCTGACTAGTAAATTTTGATAATTATGAAATCTACATGGTATAAAATTTAAAACAACCATGAAAAAATATGAATTCATATGGATTTCATGTTAAACGATTGAATTTCAACAATATAATAATGTTATTATCTCATGAAGCGTTTTTATATTAAGATTTTAATGATCGGGGCATTTATCAGCCTTGCCTGCACAACTAAGGTGTCAGAATGGGTCCTGCTCAATGCCCCGGCGTCACAGTACACTCTCGTTTACTTCCACAACAAACAGATGAGTGACTTGGAAATCCAGCATAATTCATTAATCCACAACGAGATCAAATCTGCCAACATTCAGTTCAGAACAATCGAGAAGAAAGATGCCGGACAATCCTGGTATGGTCTGTATTACGGGAACAAACTCTTCAATAAATTCTTTGATTACAATAATTTACACGGATTGACATCTTCTCCTTTACGCAAAGAAATTGCTTCTGAAATTATGTCCGGTAAACTTTGCGTCCTATTGTATCTGACAACAGGTAACAATTCAATAGATGATAAAGGTTCCGAAGAAATTCAAAAGGCACTATCGGATTCTCCTTTCAAAGATATTATACGTTTGGTCAGATTAAACAGGAATGATAAAAATGAATCTCATTTCATCTCAATGTTGCTTAATGTAGAAGATGACCTTAAGCAAATTTCCGAACCAATGGTATTCGGGATTTTTGGCCGGTTTAAAGCTCTGGAACCCCTCGTCGGAAAAGGAATCAGTGATGAAAATATAAAATTTATGATAGATTTTCTGACAGCTGACTGCAGCTGTCTAATTAAGGATAATCTGCCTGGAACTGACATTTTATTTACCAATAACTGGGAAAATCCTGCTGCTGCCCTAGTAAACAAAATTCTCGATGAAAATCCATATTTATTGCACCATTAATGGACCAGGATACATTAAACTATGATACTTTACCAGAAAGACCATTGCCAAAATGGCTCACCGATCAGAGAGACGGGTTAAATACAATAAAACCAGTTATAAAGGAAATCAGAGATGACAGGTCGCTTGAAATTTCCTTTATTATTACGGGTTTTATTATATTGCTGACTTTATTTGTCATGACTATTATAGTAGTTAGAAAAAACAGGAAGAATAATTTATGAATCTATTCTCTTTAGTTGTAAAAGAACTATTATTCAGAAAAAATAGCTCTCTAATAATCCTCCTGACCGTTCTGACTGCCGGAACAGTCTCGGTTGCTGTTTATACATTGAGTAAAGCGAGTGAAGACGAAACCCGGAAAATAATGAGGGAACAGGGGCTTAACTTGTATATTTTTCCAAAAGGAACCAATCTAATTGATTTATATACAATTAACAATATGCAGTCGTTTCCTGAGGATTATGTGGATACCCTTGCAGAATCCAAAACATTTGATGCAGTAAGGCATCTTACAGGTATATTGCAGGTAAAATATCCAGACTGGACTGATCCAAACGGATCATCTCACCAGATAATTCTGACGGGATATAAGAATGAGGCGATGCAGAGATTCCTTCCCAGACAGGAAACAATGGGATTCGACGTCCCTGAAGGAAAGGTTCATGTCGGAGCCCTTGTTGCTAAAAACATTCCTGAAGGGGAAGCTTTTACTATAAGAGGCAAAGATATGAAGCTGTACCGGTTCATAATTGACAAAAGACTTGAAGAAGGAAAAGGGATTATTGATCAGGGTGTTGCCTTTAACCTTAATGACCTGCAAAAAATACTTGATCTGGATGGACAGATAAACAAAATTGAAGCACTCGGCTGTGTCTGTAAAGACGGCAGAATTAAAAATGCAAGGAAACAGGTACAGGCGATTTTCCCTGACCTTGAGGTCACGGAACTAAGCAATATAGCTGATGCTCGTGAAAACCAAAGGTTGATGATGAATAAATATGGAGCATTCATAATTTCTTTTGTCATCCTTACGTGCATGCTGATCTCAGGCCTGTTATTTTACCAGAATATCCTGGCGAGAAAGTATGAGATAGGGCTTTTGAAAGCTATGGGTACAAGTACCGGTAAAATAATTCTGATGATCGTTGTCAAAGGATTCATTCTTGGGCTTCTTGGTGCAATCCCTGGCTTTTTTGCCGGGCACATGATTGCTGAATACTTCGGAAGTGAAATATTCAGATTTACCTCATCCAATATAAAGCCCTTATGGCAGCTACTGATTTATTGTTTGATTGCATGCCCGGTCCTGCTTATAATGAGCAGTTGGATCCCGGCTTTGATCGCCTCAAAAATGGATGCTGCCAAGATTCTTGGACAGGATTATTAGTGACCAGAATATGATAGAATTAAGGAACATATCTAAAAAGTTTAAAAGAGGCACTGTACTTTTTGCTGCTCTTGATGATGTCAGCATCAAAATTAATGAGGGGGACTATGTGGCTGTTGTCGGGCCAAGCGGTGCAGGGAAATCTACTCTGCTTTACATCATCGGTGGATTAATACACCCGGATTCAGGAGATGTCATATTTAACGGAAAAGACCTTTTTAAGCAAAAAGACATCAACTTAAATGTATACAGGCAAAGACACCTCGGATTTATGTTCCAGCAATTCCATCTTATGCCGTATCTTACAGTTCTGGAGAATATTAAACTTGCCTGCTATGAAAAGAGCCAGGCAAAAATGATAGACTATTACCTTGAGAAATGTTCAATTGCAGATCTTAAAAACAAATATCCTTCCGAACTAAGTGTTGGAGAAAAACAGAGAGTTGCTTTTATCCGTGCAATCATATCAGATCCTGCCCTGCTCCTGGCTGATGAACCAACCGGGAATCTTGATCCTGATAACAGTCTGATTCTAATGTCACTGATAAAAGAGTATCATAAAAACAGCAGAACCGTAATTCTTGTAACCCACAGGCCTGAACTTTCTGATCAGGCTAGTGCAAAAATAAAGCTGGATAAGGGCAGAATCATATCAATAACCTGATATTAATCGACCCCGGATTTCTAAAACTTAATCCCTGCTAAACACATACTTTTCCTTATCGATTTCAACAAGGAACCTTGATGGCAGGTGAAAGACAGCATCATAGGAATAAATTGCGCGGGGGAAGGTAATATACAGCTCCTCCTTTGCCCTGCTGCAGGCTACGTAAAACAACCTTCGCTCTTCCTCCATCTCCTCAATGTCCTTTGCCCTGTTTGAGGGAAACAAACCTTCCAGTGCATGGGGAATAAAGACAGCATACCATTCAAGCCCTTTAGCGGAATGCACCGTCGAAAGTGTGACCTTTCCGTCTTCCTCGCCTTCATCTATCAGCGGCCTGGTCTGATCAGCCACCCTCTTCGATGGCGGATCAAGTGCGAAATCGGAAAGGAACCTGTCAAGATCCCTGTAACGTTTTGACAGATCAACCAGAACTGAAATATCCTGCATCCTGATATAATAATCATCAAACCGTTCTTTAAGAATCGGGGAATAATAGTCAACAATCAACTCCACCTTTCTTGTCAAAGAACATTCCGGGTGACTAGCCTTTGCAAGCATCTGACCCAGATCAGCCAACTCCGAATAGAATCTGCGCTGCCTGAAACTTTCAAATGAAAATGGATTTTCACTCGAATGAAAATCGCTGATAATATTGCCTGCTGTCACATGCCCTACACCACCGATGTATTTAAGAACCCGGTGCCAGGCGACAGCATCGGATGGATTGTATGTAATTCTCAGGTAGGATATAATATCCTTAATATGCATCCTTTCGTTGAAACGAAAGCCTCCGACTACAACATAAGGAATAGCTCTCTTGCTCATCTCAGCCTGGATATACCTGTTGTGCCAGTCAGCCCGGTTAAGCACTGCTATCTCATTCAGAGGGACGTTTTGCTCAGCAAGCTCCATTATTCTGTTTACAATGAATTCAGCTTCTTCCTGCTGGTCATTCACCTGCCTTATTACTGGAATATTCTGTCTCCGGTTCCTTGTGAACAATCTCTTCCTGTACCCTATCCTTGCATTGTCAATAATTGAATTCGTGAAATCAAGTATCTTCTGGTTGCTCCTGTAGTTCTCCTCTATTTTAATAACCACCGCATCAGGATATTTTGCAGGGAACCTCAGGATGTTCTCATAATTTGCTCCCCTGAAAGCATAAATGGACTGTGAATCATCGCCAACCACCATGATTCTACGGTGGCCTTCAGCAATGAAATCCACGATCTCTTTCTGTATAATGTTTGTATCCTGGAACTCATCTACCATTATATACTGGAATTGTTTTTGAAGTGACTCCCTGAATCTTATATTGTCCCTCAGACTGTCCCTCATAATCTGCATCAGATCGTCGAAATCGAAAATGTTGCTTAATGCTTTATATTTT
Source organism: uncultured Rikenellaceae bacterium (assembly GCA_964514725.1). Classification (GTDB taxonomy): domain Bacteria; phylum Bacteroidota; class Bacteroidia; order Bacteroidales; family VadinHA17; genus LD21. The sequence continues at coordinate 383,713 of CAZEUL010000001.1, read as the reverse complement.
GAATAACCATTATAAATCAACTCTAAATCAGGGATATAATCAATTAGGCCGGTGTATTGCCCGTGAACAATTGCCCTTATACTGGTGTTTTTGTTTCTTGAATAGGAAATAATTTCGAATATTCTTTCTTTGCGTGGGAACTTTTTGTCCTTTGTATTGAATTTCAACTCAGTCCTTATCAGATCCACTATATCTTCCGAATCGCTTGTATCAATGATTGTAAAATTTGAAGGGATATTGAGCATATTGGCATATCTGCGCAAGATAAAAGCTGCAAATGAATGAAAGGTTCCTCCGTTGACATTTCCTACCTTTTTATCCTGCAGCAGTGTTTCCACCCTGTCAAGCATCTCCTTTGCTGCCTTCCGGGTAAATGTAAGCAAAAGGATAGATTGAGCATCAACGCCTTTTTCAATCAGGTATGAGACCCTGTATACTATTACCCTTGTCTTTCCACTACCGGCACCTGCAATAACAAGGACAGGCTTTTCAGTTATCAGAACTGCTGCAAGCTGATATGGATTAAGGGCCGTTAAATAGTTAATCTTAAATCCTTCAAGGCTCCGTTTATCAACATCTTCATAATGCTGGCTTTTTTTTTCGACAGAATCAGAAATCATTTTAAGCTCAGCTATTTTGCTTTCAAGCTCCTCCGGCGATTTTATCTCAGGGTATTCTGCCCATCTCAACGACTGAATATCCTTTAAATCATCATCCCTGAGTCTTACAGTTACAGGTCCAACTCCGCTGATCTGTTTAAGAAAATTATCAAGCAGCTCCTTCGCAGACAGTGATCTTCCCGGTTCAGGATCTCCAGGCTTCCTGAACAAATCATCACTTTGATCATCAATGGTGTTTTCTCCTGTTACTGTCATTATCTGTTTCAGTTAATCCTGATTAAAAATTAATCAAATACCCACATGTAATATAGCTTAATAATCGGACTTATCAACATGAGGCTGTAAAAGACTTCTTTTGCTTTAAGCTGAACCGTAAGCATTTAGTCACCAAGAACAATGATCTTTCTGGTTGCAGAAATCCGCGACGTTTTCAAAACGCAAATATACATTCCCTGAGGTAATGGCTTTCCGGTTTCATTGCAGCCATCCCATGTCACGGTCATTTTTCCGGGGCCCCTGATTCCATTATCAACTGTAATTAGTTTTACACCCGTTAGCGAATATACAGAAACAGTTACAAGATCTTTATGATCCAACAGATATGTTATAGTTGCATTATTTCTAACAGGGTTGGGAGTAACCGTTATGACGGGTGGCTTCTCTTCAGAGATTTTCGGAATGTTTACTATTCTGTCTTCCCTGACCAGAGCAGTATCAAGATTTGTAATGTGAATGTTGTCAAACCAGACATATTGACCTGCCGAAACTTGATATTCTGATGTTATTTCAAACTTTTCAACAGCCGACCAGTCAAATTTTCCTTCAGGATTGTACCAGGTATTATTGTCCCATGATCCCTTTTCTGAAAGGCCTGACAACGGTATATGTACATGGTGCCATTTCCGGTCCCATTCTGCAACAGTTCCGTCTATGGCAATACCCATACGCCAGGGATGATCCTGAGGGTCAGTTTTTGTGTCAACGAATCTGATGTCAAACTTAATATCCGGCTTATTCCCTCGTACCATAAAATCAATTGCGTAACCCTCAGAAAAAAGTCTTGTCAGATCCTTATAAGGTTTGAAATTGAAAACGATTGCATTATATTGACTGAATCCCTGCCATGAAATATTAAATATCCCATTATTGGGCAAATCAGTTGAATAGAAATTAATTCTGCCAGCGCCGTAACTTCCGTCGTAAATGAGGTTCCCGATATAATCGGTGTAAATGTAAAATCCTTTTGTCTCAGGACTAATTGTAAAAGGAGTCTGCGGTGGTATATTTAATCCCAGCGATTGAAGGAGGGTGATATTAAGATCATGATCAAAAAGCTCATTTGAGTTCCTTTTAAACAATCCGAATCCTCCCTGATAATCCCATGTTGTCCAGGGTATGTTTTTACTTTCAAAATACTGCTTTACAGTATTATACCATAATGATCTGTCGGCATCGATGCTGTTCGGGATATAAACACCGAATTCACCGCAGAATATGTTGACGTTCCTGGAGTTCCTGAAATTTACTGCAATATCTATCAATTGTTGAACATGGGCAACATTTCCTTCTGTGGGGTAACTGTTCAGGCTGCTTTCAATCCATGATCCTTTAAGGGATGCAGGACATGGAGGCATTCTTGCCGCATCGTACGGGAAAGGCACTCCCGCAAGTGGTTCCATTGAAGGCACTGTCCATGATGCACCCTGATGGGTGAACACAAACGGATCATAAAAATGGAACGTGTACAAAAGGTTCTTATCAGAATAAACAGGAAGATTATTCAGCTCATTGTAGGAATTGTAGCCCGACCCGCCAACAACAATAGTATGCTTTGAATCAATACCCCTGATAGTATTTATTACCTGGCCCTGAATTGCGCCCCAAACATTTGTCGAAATTCCGTGAGGTTCATTGAGTATTTCATACATAACCAGTTGCGACCTGTCTTTAAGATGAAGTGCGACCTGCGACCAGACTTTGTTTAGTATATCTCCTATATCAGAGCTTGTATTGACATTAGGATCAAAACTATGATTATCCAGAATCAAATATATATCAATCTCTTCACACCATTTAATGACAGAATCGAGGAAAGTGACATAAAGAGGGTCAAGAGTATAGTCAGGACCTCCCTTGGTCATGCTGTGAAGATTTATCGGAAGACGGATCACATCGCAACCAAGGCTTTTAATATTTACAATATCCTGTTTTGTATATTTTGCAAACTGGATCTGACCAGGGTTGTTTACCTGAAACCATCCGGTGAGATTTACACCTCTGGTGAAAGGAGCCTGAGGGAATGCTGAGGTAGCCTCCAGCAACAAAAAATACATCAAGAACCCTATTTTTCGCTTATTTATGAGTGTTAACACCGGTTTATGATCACAATTTAACATAATATAATGTTTAAAATTAGTAAATTTCATTTACTTTAATGTCGTCAGGGTGCATTGTTGATCTCTGAAGAAGCTTTTGATTCTTTAGGTTATATTTGTGCTTAAGAAGGCACAAGGTGCTGGACACCAGGCGCTGGTGTGTGGACGTAAGGTGCTGGTCAAAGGGCAACGAAGTGACTTGGAGACACCCAGTGCCCGGTAACCGGGGTCAGGCACCCAGTGCCTGGTGCCAGGCACCCAGTGCCTCTGAGAAAGATCCGGTTTTGAAATAAAAATAAACCTCAAATCTATACCCTATGAAAAAATGTTTGATCAAAAAGCTGGCAATTTTGTTTGTGTTATTTCTTATTTCGATACCACAGTTTTCTCAGCCACCCAACAAGATAAAAGTTTTGTCGTATTATGCCGGCCGTCCGGAGCTACTGGATAGTTTTAATGTAAGTAAGATGACTCACATTATTTTCTGTTTCGGGCGTCTGAATGGCAACAGGTTCAGCGTCAGAAGTTCACGCGACACGGCAATTATCAGGAAAATGGTATCGCTGAAAAGTAAAAACCCTGAACTGAAGGTGCTTTTGTCACTTGGAGGATGGGGAGGCTGTAAAACCTGTTCCGAGGTGTTTGCATTCAAAAAGGGACGTAAAGAATTCGCCGAATCAGTAAAAGAGTTCTACGACTACTTCAAGGTTGACGGACTGGATCTCGACTGGGAATATCCGGCTATAAAGGGGTTTCCCGGCCATAAATTTGATCCGGAAGACAAAAATAACTTCACAAAACTGGTTAATGAATTAAGGAAACTAGGTTATAACTATGTGCTGAGTTTTGCTGCAGGAAGTTCTCAAAGATTTCTCGATTCAGCAATTCAATGGAAACAGGTTATGAAGAAAGTTGATTTCGTGAACCTTATGACGTATGACCATTCAGGCCCGGGATCAGCCATTGCATCACATCACACAGGATTGTATTCTACAGCCGACCAGCCGAGATCAGCCGATTTTACCGTAAAGTACCTCATTAATCTCGGAGTCCCGCGCGAAAAGATAGTAGTAGGAGGAGCTTTTTACGGAAAGATTTTTGATACTTCCGACACTATCAATAATGGACTTAACAGACCTGCAAAATTTAGAACCACCATGAATTTCAGGGATGCTTCAGTCAAACTTACAGCCGACAGCGGGTGGGTTTATCACTGGGATCCGGTTGCATGTGCCCCCTTTTTGTTCAATCCGGCAAGGAAGCAATTCTTTACGTATGATGATAAACGTTCTATCGAGCTTAAGACCAAATATGTAATTGACAACAAACTAGGTGGGATAATGTACTGGCACCTTGGAGGTGATTTGTACAAAGACGGGCTCCTTGATGTTATCGACGAGGTTAAAAACACCTATCTGCCAGCACCCGCAGAAAAATAGCATGGTTTCAGGCTGAATATAAAATTGATATTAATCAACAAAATAATTGATAAATATCTATTATTTCTTTGATATTTGTCAATATAATTATTGATTTATATTAATATTACGATTGAAATTTCCCTGCCAGTTATTGCTTAGGCCTTATCATAAAGAGCAGAACTGCGCAAATCATCATTGTGAGTGCTGCGAACTGGTACATTCTGCTAAGGTCGACATTTGAATCACGAAGTACGCCACCAGCATACAATGCAATACCTCCGATTATTGTGCTGAAGAAGTTAAGAATGCCGTATCCTGTAGCTCTGTAACGGGGATCTGCAACCATGCATAGCATGGGCATCATATTGGAGTCGCTGAATGATCTTGTTACAGCATAGAGAATAAATGCTATAATTGCTAGCGGCAGCAGTGATGTTCCGCTTGCCAGGAGAACACAGGGAGCGGAAATACAAAGTCCCAATGCCGGAACCTGTATTCTTGAAAGTCTGTTTGTCCTGCTCCATCTGTCGGCCAGGAAACCACCCAACAGTAAGCCAACGATCTGGGCGGGATAAAGGTATCCGGTTGCATAAAGGCCGGCTATTCCCTGCGAAAGGTTAAAGTGTTCCTTATAATATGTAGGCAGCCATCCTATTACAAGCCAACCCACAACACCCAGAAGGCCCCAGTAGCCTAACATCAGCAGGTAAGAGCTTTTGCTGAAAAGATCTCTGACAGCTTCAATGAAACTAACTTTATCCACTGGATTTTGATGCGATCCGGCTTCATTGTTTTCAGGTGGATCCCTGAGTACAAATGTTATTACGACAGCATATAATGTTCCGATAATTCCAAAAAGGATAAAAGGGGAGTTCCAGTCTATTTTTTCAGCGACCATGCCTCCGATAAATCCCATGGTTGATCCAATCATTACACCTGTCATATGTATTCCTGTAGCCAGCGACCTGGTTTTGCTTCTGTGATAATCAGAAATAAGTGCAAGAGCTGCAGGTATATAACATGCTTCGCTTATTCCCATCAATATACGTGTTGCAAGCAACTGATTAAAAGTTCTTGAATATGCTGTCAGCCAGGTTATCAGAGACCATACGAAAAGACTTATAATAACAACCCTGCTTCTTTTGAACCTGTCGGCCATAAATCCTGCAAAGGGACTCAGGATGCCGTAGGTCCACAGAAATGCCGATGTAAGAAGGCCAAACTGAGCTTCAGTCATTGGCATTGCTTCTATTATCGAGGAACGCATTGTTGTGATCATAATGCGATCGAGATAATTCAGGGCGCCAATGAAAAAAAGCAATGCAACTGTCAGCCAGGCTCCTTTTGGTAACTTCTGGTCGGATTCTGATGTATAAGACTGGAATTCTTCCATTTCAGTACAGTAGAAATTATTCCTGGTTATTTTCAGATCCAGATAGGCCATCAAAATCGAACATCACTGGTTTTTGCCTGAACCAACGTGTTGCAGCAGCCAGATAAGCAGCTCCTCCCAGGAACCAGATACCACCTAGGATTTTGGCAGGGGACGGCAGACTGATCCAAATAAAAAAGCAAAACAGGAAGCCTGCAGAAGGAATGAGCAGATCAAGAAGCAGATTATGTTTACCGTGTATGGATCTCATGAACCAGAATTGCCTGATTGCAGCTCCATTTACACCCATGAAGGCAAGAAATGCTCCAAAATTGAGCAGCTCGGCCGCATTTTGGTAACTTATCAGCATTGAGACAATTATTGTAAGAAGGCCCAGTAATAGAATATTATAGACAGGTGTTGCATTTTTTGCATCGAGGAAAGCAAAAAGTTTTCCGGGGAGAATACCATCCCTGCCCATTGCGAAGAGGAGACGGGCAGCTGCCACCTGACCAGCCAGTCCGCTTCCTAGGCAGGCAACAAAAAGGATAACCGCTACGGCATTGAAAAGGAAGTCGCCTCCCACCTTTTTGGAAACGTCATAAAATGCAGTTTCAGGATTTGGGAAAGAGTTAAAATCAGACCAGGCCTGTTGCGCCAGGTAAATCTGGATGATCCCGAATAAGCCTGTAACAAGACAGACCAATACCGGGGCAAGCATCATATTCTTCCTTGCATTTTTAACATCTTCCGCCAATGTGGTTACACCGTCAAAACCGATATAGGTAAGTGCCGCCAGCGATGTAGCTGTCATTATAGCAGGGAAATTAAATGTTTCGGGGTTGTAAAACGGTTTGTATGAAAACAGCCCGGACCAGCCTTTTTCAAGAAAAATGAAACGTATGGCAAAAACAACAAAAAAGCCTATGACTATTAACATCACAGCCAGAAGTATTTCGTTTGATCTGGCTGTGGTCCTGATACCTCTCATATTCAGGAAAGTGATGACAAAAACAAATATTAATACCCACATAAAATAAGGAGATCCCGGAATAAGTCTTTGTAATGTAAGAGAACCGTAAACAGTATTTATAACCGGGACTATGAGATAATCGAGGAACATTGCCCAGCCGGCCAGAAATCCAAGGTGGACGTTCAACCCTTTGCCGACATAGGTATATGCAGAGCCGGCAGAAGGGAAGAGTGATGCCATCCGTCCGTAACTAAGAGCTGTAAGCATCATTGCCGTCATTGCAATTATAAGTGCAGTGACCATGTGTCCTCCTGAGTTCTTTGATGCTATGCCGAAAACTCCTATTGCACCTATAGGCTGAACAAGTACGATCCCGTAAAAAATCAGGTCCTTTAATCCAAGAACTCGTTTAAGTGTTTTCTCTTCAACCGGCTTTCTCGCATTTGAAATCATAAAATTATTTTCCATAAGGGATCTACTGTTACCTTAAGTTTATTTCTGCTTATCCCAAAGGTAAGGTTTCAGAAGCCAGGAAGGGGCACCTTCCAACCGTTCCTCTATCAGTGCCAGAGTTTCTTCAGGCATTTTTCCTCTTTGCAGATAATCAATATTTTCTGTTACATGAGACGGATCATCAGCGCCGATTACCAGAGAATCTATATTATTCAGACTGTTAACATATCTTATTGCAAGTTCAGTTACCGGTGTATTAAGTTCAGAGGCTATTTCTCTGATGCGTTTTATAAAAACCCCGGCTTCCCTTAAATTACCTCTCAGGTTATTTGGATCCATGAAAAAGAGTCCTTGCAGAAAAATGCTGCGGGCAAAGATCAATATGTTTCTAGGTTTGACATATTCATTCATCAACTTAATCCTGCCTCCTAGAAGGTTCACCGGGATCTGGAATGCCTTAAAAAGATCGTTATCAATGAAATTCACAATCTCACCGGCATCATAAAATGAAGCGCCAGCTTTATGAATAATTCCCTCCAGAACAAGTCTTTCGAAGGTCCGGTTAATTTCATCCGGAAAAATCAGATACTCTTTTGCGTCATGAAGAAGCAGAACATCAATATATGTGCTGCACAGTCTTTCAACAGACCTTTCAACTGATTCCAGGATCCGTTTTTCTGCTCCGGAGGTAATACCTGATCCGATTTTTACTTTTGTTACTATCAGAATTTCTTCTCGTTTCTTTTTTCCCAATTTTAGATATTTGCCAATGACTTCTTCAGAATCGCCGTACGCTGCTGCCGTATCGAGGCAATTAACTCCATTATTAACTGCCTCCTCAATTATATTCAATGCCTTTTCTTCATCCGGACGGCCTCTGGTATTGGCTATTCCGTACTCCATCCCGAGTTGTGCCGTTCCAAGTGTCATCCTGGATATTTCAATACCAGAATTCATCTTAAATTTCTTTTATTTCCTTCATACAATTATATATCTCTTCCCTCAGACCGGTTGAAGCAGGATTTGAATAATCGCAATGATAAATGCCAGGGCATCCAAGTAGTTCCATCGCAAAGGAATATGATGCGAGAACATCTTCCTTCAGGAAAAGGTTACGCAGCCTGATTATATTTCTGAGATAACCTGATAACTCAATTCCATTACCGGTTTCAATATTACTGTACATCAATCCCGAGTTTACAGGTGTGCAGGTAAACATGCCATCAAGATTTTTTCTTATTCCTCCACTTATTGCTAAATCAAAAGTATCCAGAGCGCTGTAAAAGATATGAAAATCTTCATTGATAAGGTTATTCCGTTTAAGGTCGAGAATCAGATTAAGATTTGGAGTTTTCATTCCTTTTATATTTTTCTCATCTTTGAGAAAACTCATAATATACGGCGTGACTGACGTTTGTGTAACTGATGGAAGATCATAAATAAAAACAGGGAACCTGGATTTCCGGGAGATCAGTGAAAAAAAGTTGATCGCGCCTGACTCACTTACTTTTAAATAGTAAGGCAATGTAGTGACAACCCCGTCGATATCAATATTCCCCAGCGAATCAATTCTGTCAAGTACCCGTGCTATTGAGCAATCCATTACTCCCACAAGAACAGGCACCCTGCTTCTTGTAATATCGACGCATTTTTTTGCAACTTTTGGATATTCACTGTTCCTTAATGACTCCATCCTTCCCATTGATCCCATACAAAGCATACCTGATGCTCCTGAGCCGATCATCAGTTCTATCTGCCGCGAAAAGCTACCAGTAACAAGGACACCATCTTCGTTGGTAGGTGTTCCCAGTGCAGGATAAAATCCGTTATTAAAGTTTATGTTGCTCATAAAATAAATATTTCACGGAAGAATTCTTTTTACAGTAAGACGTGGCCAGCTTCTGCATAATCTGAATCCCTCTGCATATTTCACACCGCATTGCAAACCTCTGAACTTTGAAACTGTCCTGACAAAATCTGAAAAATCTATTCCATCATGATCTTTCATCCATTTGAGCTGACTCTCATGCTTATCAAGGGCCTTCAGTTTTACCTCAATAGTGTCGGTAATATCAGTATATTCTTCAGGAAGAAATCCGACACCTGCAAGAGTATCCATATAATAAAGTGGGGCGATGGTTTCCCATTTTTTTGATCCGGTATTGTAATGAGGGATGCTTGATGAAAAACTTGCATTAAAAACAAGTTTGCTTGTTTCGCAATGATCTCTCATATAATCTTCCGGAGAATGGGTTATAATTACATCGGGGCGTGTCACTCTTATTACCTCTACTACTTTTCTCACCTGACCTTCATCGTGAGAATTGACAAAAAGATCGGGGACATCAATGCTAAACACCTTTTTAGCTCCAAGGATCTTTGCCGATGTTTCTGCCTCGGTAGTTCTGATCCGTGCAAGTTCTTCAGGTTCAATGACTGCATGTCCCATATCTCCGTTTGCAACATGGCACATATAGACATTATGTCCCTTTTGAGCGTAAAGGGCGAGAGTGCCTCCGCAGCCTATTTCAAGGTCATCAGGATGACAACCAACAGCTAATACGTTCATTTTTTACTACTTTATTTTTTCAGATGCCTGATGCAGGCTGATCTGAAAGCTTCAATGCATCTTTCAATATGTATCTCCTCCCATGAAGGATGAAGGAACAGGCTTATAGTTCTTGCTCTCAGAGAGTTGGCAACTCTGCAAAAGTTTTCATCGTATTTTACACTATTCTTATCGGTATATTCTTCTGACCTGAAAGGAAACTTATGGGAACCGAAGCCATTATGTTCCCTGTAAGCACGTTCCATATAAGCTTCGGGCCACTGAATGCCATAGCATGGAATACCCTGATCATGAAGTTCTTTTATGATCACCGGGGCATCACAATTCAGATTATCAGTATCAAGTATTATCGGGTACCACCAATATGCATTTTTACGGTCAGGGGTATTGACCGGCAGCTTTTTAATTCCCTTAAGATCGTTGAAAGCATTATCGTACATGGCAGCATATTTAAACCTTCGGGCGAGATTCCATGAATCAAGTCTTTTTAGCTCATTAATTCCTATAATAGATTGGATCTCTGTCATCCTGTAATTGAATCCGACCCTGTTATGGATGTATGGAAGCTTTTCCTCGAGCGCCAGCATATTCATTCTTTCCTTAACGTCGTAACCATGATCCCTGAATGACCTGCATTCCCAGGCCAGGTCCTCATTATTGGTCACTACCATCCCTCCTTCTCCTCCAGTTGTGAAATGCTTGCTCTGACAAAAGCTGAAACAACCGGCATCTCCTATCACTCCGGCCTTTTTGCCTTTATATTCTCCTCCAAAACACTGAGCACAATCTTCAATCACTTTCAACCGGTGTCTGTCAGCAATTTCCAGAATCGGACCCATGTCTGACATAACACCATATAGATGAACTACAATAATTGCTTTTGTCCGTTTGGTTATCAGTGGTTCAATACATTCAGGGTCTATAGTATGATCCTCGGTGACATCGCAGAAAACAGGTATTGCACCTGCCTGAACCACTGAGAAAGATGATGCAATAAAAGAATATGATGGTACAATGACTTCATCTCCGGGGCCGATTCCCATACCTGACACTGCTACATGAAGTGCTGCGGTGCCATTTGTACAGGAAATGGCAAATCTGGCACCATTCCATTCTGCCCATTTTGATTCAAACTCCATTCCTTTCTTTCCCGTCCAGTAATTTACCTTCCCGGTTCTCAGAGGTTCCATGATATCTTCGAATGTTTCAGGTGCAAACTGAGGCCACATGGGAAATCCCAGATCTGCTATCCCAGGGGCATTCATAATTGTTGTTTCTTTGTCCATAATATTTGCTTTTATGTTTGTTTATCTTTTCAATGATATTTTAAGTTTGCATGCAGCTTTTTCACTGTCAGTCAGATCATCATGGTATTTATATCCATTCTTCTCGGCGACAGGCCGGTAAAGTGCTGAACAATGAGCACAGTATGAATGATATGGAACAATATACTTCATTTCATTAAGCATTCCTTTTGAGGGACATTTGTAAATTTCAATACTGAATTCTCCTGCTATTTCATCAAGTACCATCCTGAAATCAGCAGCCTCTTCATTAAGTGTTTTTTCCCAGTAAACAAAGCAACCTTCAAGGCCATGATGTCGCATAAGACTGTCAAGGGAACTATCAAGATAGTGTCCGGAAATCCAGTTCCAGAATTTAGAGGGTTCGTCTGGTCCCGCACAGGCTTCAAGAAATTTAAACCCTTCACTATAGGCCGGAATAAATTCAGTACATGAAATCATGTTTTAGAATCTTTTAAAATAAAACGTTGTTTGCAGGCACCAGTAACATCATCAAAATAATCCAATGAATAATCAACGGGTGTATTTTGGCACAGAGTCGTATAGACAGTATTGTAAGTTTCTCTGTAGCTTTTACAAGGTTCATGTCCTTTTTTCCTGATCCATGAGATTGCAGGGCATGAAATCTGTTCAATTTCAAGGCAATTCCCTTTTTTTATTATAGTAACAGGCCATTCTTCCTTTTTATAAATATCAATGAAGTATTCATAGAGTGCATCAAAATCATTATTTAATAACTTGTTTTTAAGAGGCTTATAAAATTCATGAGAATACTGTTTCAGGTAGTCCGTGAAAGCTTTTCCGCCATAATTAGTATGTATATATTTCAACATCATATTCAACGCAATATGAAAATCTTTATGAAGATATTTATTTTCTGAAGATTTCCTTTCGAGGGTTCTTACGCTCTTACAGAAAAGAGGGTTGAGAATCTTATTTGCAACAATATCGACAAGTATTTCACCTGCTTCCTGAACAAGCTGACTGGTCCATGCTGTCTTCACCTCATAGCCTCCCTGGTTAAAAGCCTCCTTTGATGGAATATAACCGGCTTGTCCGTTTGCCAGTCCAATTATCATTGTATGCCTGTAAGGTGATATCTCCTTGACTTTCAGGCCATACTCAACAAATACTTCACCTGGAAAGGTAACAAACGCAAAATCGTTGAGTGCCATTCCCTGGATTAATATGTCACACTCCTTGTCTTTTCGTTCCTTCATTTCAAGGATCATTCTTGCATAAGTCTTGTCAGGAATTCCATCAAACATATCTTCGGAGAGATCTTTATCCCTTTCGATTACCATTCCTGCCCATTCAATTTCTTGACTTGTTATCATCCTGAATGGTATTGATGATCGTTCATAGACCAATCTTATTTTACCTTCAAGGAATTTGGAATTTTCAATAGATTCATTTACAAATTTACCCAATCGTCTACCCACTCTTTCAGCTTCCCTGAAATTTCTCAATTGATTATTTGACTGATAATTCAGATGATTAATATTTCCCTCGGCACCATTGGCAAAAAGAGTCACCACATCGTTCCCATAAAAATCAGATACATGCTTGTCGAGATAGTTGATAAAGTCCCTTGAAATCAGCCATTTGTATCCGACAAGTATAGCAGGATGAAGAGCGAAGTTGACCATAAGGGCAAAAAGATTATCTTCCATGTCCCAAACAGACAGGGTAATAAGTTCGTCATCAACCGGCCCGGTGGTGCCTGTAATTTCATCGGGTCTGAAATTCTCGAAGTTCATTACAACATTTCCATCCTCCCTGACAAGACGCCGGTTAAAGCTGAGGCCGGTCACGGTTGCCCTGCCAGCCTTAATTCTGACATTTTCAAAATTGGTGTTTGCCCTTATTACACCGTCAGATACCCTGCAGACCAGATCATCCAAAAATGATTTCACCGCTTTTTCACTGCCGGAATATAATCGCATACCAGTGTCAGGACCCGAGTGGGTATGAGTAGCCCATATAACAATGTTTTGAGAAGGTATGCCGGTTGAATCCGAGATAAGGTTTCTGATTTCCTCGCAGGTGTTGAATTCAAGCCCTATTAGGTCAAAACCAAGAAGACATATCTTGGTGCAGTTATCATCAAGTATGAGGATATTGCAAAACAGGTCATCATGAACACCCCTTGATTTGTTGTCCATTCGGATGTTGCCGGCCATAGGAAATCCACGGGAAGGGGTAATTAACACTTTTCCTCTTGCAGCTTTTAGCATTTTCATCTTATAAAATTAATGAATAAACTTATTCTTAAATTAGGTAGTTAAAGTATTATAAAACATTTAAATTTATGTCAGATGGTTTTCAACAAAGTACATTGCCACTAACTGTTAAATGTAATGACTGAACGTGAAAGACTATTAAAGGTACTGAAGGGAGAGACTCCCGACAGAGTTCCATGGTTTGCTGATCTGGGGCACTGGTACAGGGCTGAGTCAGGAGAGAAGTGGGATCTTTTCAATATAAGCAATTGTACAAAAGAGATATGTGATCTTCACAGAGAGGTCAGGGCCGGATGGTATATAGAAGCTGGCAGTCTGCATGAGGAATTTTATGAGGATGGAGTTCACAGGGAAAGAGAGATTAGCGGCAACCTGGCTGTTGAAAGATATATTACACCGGCAGGTGAGATTTATATGGAAAGGAAGTGGAACCAGATAAGTTTCTCGTGGGATATAACAAAGCTTATGATAAGAAAGATCAGCGATCTGGATATTTTGCTTTATGCAATTGAGAGAAAGAATTTCAGGCCGAGATATGAAAACTGGGAAGTAATTGAGCGAACCGGAGGGGATATTGGGCTTGGTTTTCCAAGCCTTGGATATACAGGCCTGGGATCGCTGATATCTTATTACATGGGTGTTGAGAATACTGTCTATGGGATTTATGAGAATGCCGAAATTATTGAAAGATATATCAAAGCTTACAATGAGAAGCAACTTGAACTGGTTGATATTTACTGCAATTCACCGGCTCCTCATATGTTTTTCACCGACAACCTTTCCGGGGATGTACAGTCGCCTGATATTTTTATGAGATTCAGTTACGATCACTATCAAAAAATTGCTGAGAGATTTCACAAAGCAGGAAAAAGTATTTCAACACATATGGATGGATTACTTGATGGGATACTGAGAATAGTTGCAACGACGGGAATTGATGTGGCTGATGCCTGCACTCCTGCTCCTACAGGTGACTTGTCACCTGCTGAAATAAGACGCCAGGCAGGGGATAAAATGATAATAATGGGTGGAATCTCTCCTGTAATGTGGCTTCCGTCAACAAAGGAAAAAGATTTTATAAAACATGTAAGAGATTGGCTTGATCTAAGGAAAATAAATAATCGTATTGTTTTGTCGGCCGGAGATCAGGTACCACCTGGCACTGAAATCTCAAGAATAAAACTCGTAAGTGAATTGGTGGAGGAATATGGCAGATATTGAACCGATGATTCGAATACTACATGATAAAATTATCAGGTATGAATAAAGAGGTATTAAAAATAGGGATTATTGGAATGAGCCCGGGTAATGCGCATCCTTATTCATGGTCGGCAATAATCAATGGTCGTTATGATGTCAATGAAATCAACAAAGCCGGATTTCCTGCAGTATCCGCTTACCTTGAAGCAAACAGTGATACGCTTGGAATAAGAGGTGCACTTGTTACTCATGTCTGGACCCAGAATCCCACTATTTCTGAAAGTATAGCAAGGACGACAGGCATAGAGAATATCTGTACAAGCCTGACCGAAATGGCCTCATCTGTCGATGCGGTTATTCTGAGCCGGGATGATCATGAAAATCACATAGATATGGCGAGACCATTTATTGATGCAAATGTACCTGTTTTTATCGATAAACCTCTTGCCGGCAATCTAAGGGATCTTAAATGGTTTAAATCAAGAATTAAAGCCGGTTCGTTTATAATGTCTTGTTCATCAATGCGATATTCAAGCGAATGTCGGGCATTGAGAGCCGAAATGGATTCACTGGGAAAAATCGGTTTTGTTACCGCAACGGGCAAAAAGGACTGGGTAAAATATGGAGTTCACATGATTGAGGCAGTATCTGCCTTATTTGATGACCCGGTACCGGTTTACGTGAAAGGTTTCGGAGATAAGGCTAAGGCAACAGTTCATATAGAATATGAATCCGGACTGGTGGCAGTGATAAACATTTTCATGGACATTTCATCCACATTTCAGATTTCGGTTTTCGGACAGAACGGCTGGAAACTAATCGAAATCAGAAATTCGTATTCAATGTTCAGAGAAAATATTACTGAATTTATCAGGTCGGTTCATGAAGGCAGGCCGCGTCTTAAATTCGAGAAAACTGAAGCCATAATACTTACTTTGATAGCCGGAAAAGAGAGTATTGAAAATGGTAGTAAACGTATAAAAGTTTTAAGTGAAAACTTAACCGATCAATCAGTATAAAACTTATTTATGGACAGATTCAGACTAGATAATAAGATAGCAGTAGTTACCGGTGGTGCCGGAAACTACGGGAAACCTATTTCAACAGCCCTTGCTGAGGCCGGAGCCACTGTCATTATAGCATCGCGTGATTTAAATAAATGCTCCAGGTTCGCGGAGGAGCTCAGATCAAAGAATCTGAAAGCCGTCGGCATGAGACTTGACCAGGGAGACAGAAAATCAATTCATGATTTTACTGAAGAAGTCATAGAAAAATATAAGGCAATTGATATCCTTGTTAATAATGCTGTCAGCAGGGAAGGGTGCAGGGATCTGGATGACATTGGATGGGATGATCTTGAAAAGTCACAAACTGTCAACTACTCTGGCATTATCCTTTTAACGCAATCTGTGATAAAAACAATGGTTCCGCGGAAAATGGGCAATATTATAAACATAGGATCAATCCAAGGAGCTGTCGGACCAAATTTTAGTGTATACGGTAATACAGGGATGAGCAGCGGAGTAACATACACATTTGAAAAATGGGGTATTGTCGGATTCACCAAATGGATAGCTAATTACTATGGAAAATACAATATCAGAGCAAATTGTATAAGTCCGGGAGGATATGGACCGGGGATCAGAGCTGCCGGATTAAAGGATGAATTCAGGGAGAACTATAAGCGGCTGACACCTCTGGGCCGGTTTGCTGAAGAGGATGATATTAAAGGACCTGTAATATTTCTTGCCTCGGAAGCATCTTCTTATGTTACTGGCCATAATCTTCTGGTAGATGGTGGCTGGACTAGCTGGTAAATATGCATTTCGAGGTTTGTCGTAGATCATCAGGAACACCTTAAACAGGATTTTCGTCTCCGGAAAACCTTCATTGGTCAAAATTATTTTCTATGGTAAAGCAGGAATATCATGCGTGCCATACTTTTATATTACATTGATTTTATGAATGTAATGAAATCCCAATTTTCAAATAAAAAGTTTTGTTAATAAAAAAATAATAAATTTTATTCACATTTTGACGAATCAATAAATATCAGTGACCAACACATCATTTTTTATGACTAAATGAGCTATTTTATACATTAACCTAAAATTAATTTTCTGTTTTTTCTGAAACTTGCATTTCGGATGTTTGAAGACATCATTGTTAATTAGTAATTTTATGACCGGGTAAATGTCCTGTCGATGGAGAAAGTGTCAATCAATCATAAGACTGAGACGGAAAACAATAAGATAGTTAAAAACGATCAAAGGGATAAAAAGGTCTCCATGGAAGAGGATCTGAATAATCCTGTTTTTGACAATCTTGTTGCAGAAGGTGGTGAGAATTTTTACCACTATATAAACTGGCTTGGACTTGCTAAGGATCCTAACCTGATGATCCTCTCTTCTATCCATCATTATTACTATGACTTCAATGAACTCAGGGGTGTCAGAACCCTGGTAAATCTTAAGCAGTTAAATCAGATCAATCATCTTGACAATTTCCTGAATAATGTTTTCAGGGTACTGCCTCCAAAAGCAAATTTTATTGGCTGTTTCAAGGACAATAAGATCCACAGGGGGATTGCAGTTCCTATATATCAATCATTCAGACTGCTAAGCGGCCTTATTAATTTTATCGATTCAAAAACTGACAGATTCCTGTCAAGAAAATATGTAATTAAATTACTTGAATCACACAATTTCAGAATATCAGATATGACAGAAATCAGGGATATAACCTATTTCTGTGCCCAGAACAACAAACAATAAGATCAAATTAATTTCTGAATCTCTATTCCTATACGCAAAGTTAATCATCAGAAATGAGGCTTATCAGTCAATCTTATTTTTACTACTGATTAAAACATATTGGTTTGAACCTGTTAATCCTTTCTTTAGGGCTGGATCTATTTTTTAACCATTTAAATTCATTCGTTTGTCAAAAAACTAAAAGGCAATTATTCCCATATTATTTGGGACAACACTCCAATTCTAAATTCCTTGTATTTAAGCAATTAGCTAAAGTATTATAAATAATTCAGCCCTTCTCCGGTTAAAATCAATGTAAATTTCTGCCTCGTTTTGACGTATTCAGCAAATTTATATTTTAATTGTCGCCAGGCTTTGACCATTGGGTCTGTTTAAGTGATCAAGATATTTAATAAAAGCTCTAATTTACCTAATACCAGGCAATTGCCTGTTGCAAGGTCGATTGCTAATCTATACTTTTATCCCGACAATTAACAGCAGAAAAATGGAAGCCATTTATGTTCTTGAAGAAAAAAACACCAAAACTACAGGGTTTGTACCGGCAGATGATTTCCGGATTTTTCAACTGCCCAGGGAACATTCATTTAAATCGTATGCTATTGAGACACTTCTGACCCGTGGAAGTGAAGATCTTTACAATTATGTGCAATGGACCGGACTTGGGAAAGGGAAAGATATGATGGTACTGATGCCGGTAAATCACTATTACTATGATATTGCTGATCTGGAAGGTGTAAGGATTCTTGTCTGCCAGAAAAACCTGAATTTTATTAAGCATTTAGACAGTTTTTTGAATACAATATTCAAAGCCTTACCCGCAAATGCTTACTTTCTGGGGTACTTCAGTTGTAATAATCATTCAAGGGATAGAGCTGTAAACGGAGCCTCCGGAAAATTTGAAAATATTTTTATGAACAGGTTCTCAGACGCTCACAATGAAATACTTGCAACCCGAAAAGGAGTATCAGCGATGCTTGAGGGACATGGTTTTAAGGTAATTGATTTAACCGATCTTAACGGAATTACATATTTTTGCTCCAGGATTATTAAAAGAACGGGGGCATAAAACATTATCATCCATTTATCGTTCTATAAGTGATTAAAATATAATTAAAGAGATACATCTATTCCGTTAAATAACAGATGGATATAATTAATACACTGATTCGTCTTAAAATAATTCCATTTCTCGAGAAATGGAATCTTCTTAATTTAGTACTGGGATTCATCGATATCCTGGCAATAGCGTTGGCATTTGAGATAGCCTATTTAATCAATTATCGTGAGTATGGCGGCACCTACTTCTTTGAAAGAAGGGACATGACACTTCTGTTTTTAGGAATATTGCCGATCTGGCTGATCACATTGTATTTAATAAAAGTAACTGAGATCCCAAGAACAAAAAGGTACAGGACCCTTCTGATCGAGTATTTCCAATCGGCAATTGCAGTGAGTCTGGTGCTTCTTACTTTTTATTTTGTCTTCAAACTTGCCTACATTTCACGTCTGTTTTTAATTGAGTTTACTTTTCTTGGATTTCTTTTCCTGTTTTTTGCCAGGACACTGGAATACAAGGTTTTCAAGTTATACAGGGCCAAAGGTTTCAATTTCGTCAATGTGGTTTTGATTGCCGACGACACTGCCCTCGAATTTATTGATAGTTTGTATACCAACATTGATTGGGGTTACAGGATAACATTCATCTTCAGTAATTCACAGGTTATTAGGGATAAATATTCAAAAATATTTAAGATTCTTCCTGAAAAATCCAAAATAGTCCTTCACGAGCTGATGGAAATTGACACTATTGATGAGGTGATCTATTTTAAAAAGGAAGCCGTTCCTTCGGAAGTAAGGAAAACAATCAGGTCGTGTGAGGAACTGGGAGTTGTTTTCAGGCTGAGGCAGAAGGAGCTTCAGCTTAATCTGACAAATGCATTCGCTTCAATGATCGGAAACGAAAAGTTTCTGACTTTTATCAATGTTCCGTACAAAACAACAGCTCTTGCAGTTAAAAAGTTCATGGATATTAATTTTTCAGTGATCCTTCTCCTTATACTATCACCTTTGATGATAATAATAAGTATTCTTATCAAACTCACATCAGAAGGACCAATAATTTACAAACAGGCGAGGGTAGGATTGAGGGGCAGACAGTTTAATCTTTATAAATTCAGGACAATGGTTGCCAATGCCGATAAGATAAGAAAGGATCTTGAAGAAAAGAACGAAGCCGATGGACCGGTATTTAAGATAAAAAATGATCCGAGAATTACCAAAGTGGGTAAATTCCTGCGTAAAACAGGTCTCGACGAATTACCGCAGTTAATAAATGTTTTAAAGGGTGAAATGTCGCTGATAGGACCCCGCCCTCCGTTAAAAAGTGAAACTGAACAATACAAGCGTTGGCAGTTAAGACGACTGTCCGTAAAACCTGGATTATCATGCTTCTGGCAGATTATTCCTGACAGAAACAATGTAAAATTCGATAAATGGATGGAGATGGACCTGGCATATATCGACAATTGGTCACCTCGATTGGATTTTATAATTTTGCTCAAAACTGTAAAAACTGTCTTTCACAGAACTGGAATATAAATTTAGAATAACAATATGAAAAAACATTTCATTAATTTCAAAAAGTGGGGAATAGTCATATTTATATTGATTATGACTATTTCATGCGTACCGACAAAGAAACTCCGTTATTTCAATGATATTGATGATCTTGAAGAACCTGTTGCAAATCCTAAAGTCCAGAAGATTATCATGCCATTTGACAGGCTATATATCAGGGTATTAAGTATAGATCCAGCAACCAGCCAGATATTTAATTTTACGGAAGATACCCGATATGATCTTTCCGGAAGCATTGTTGGTTATCTTGTAAACGACCGTGGTGATATTAATTTCCCATTTGTTGGAGATATCAATGTCGCTAATCTGACAACATCACAGGCTGCGGAAAAGATCCAGAAATCACTTAACGAATATGTGCCAAATACATCGATAATTGTTAAGCTTGTAGACAATAAAGTTTCGGTCCTTGGGGAGGTAAATGATCAGGGATCCTTCTCATTCTCACAGGAAAAACTAAATATTTATGAAGCTCTGGCACTTGGAGGCGGTCTTACCAGGTACGGAAACAGGAAGAGTATTATCCTTTTAAGGCAGGAAGGCGACAAGATAATGCATCACAAACTTGACCTTTCAGATTCAAAAATTGCAGAAAAAGATTTCTTTTATATTTTACCCAATGATGTAATTATTGTGGAACCACTGAAATCTGTATCAACGAGTTACCAGAACAATACAATATCAACCTTTCTTTCCGCAGTTACAACATTAATTACGGTGCTGACATTGTATTTTACTGTAACAAGATAAGTTTAATTAGATTTACAGACTATCACTTTTAAAAGAAAGTTAAGATGTTAAAAACAAATGATTCAGATGCCTCAATAGCTCCGATTAAATACTTTTTATTTAAAGTTGCCTCGCTTAAATACTTGTACATTACTTTGTTGGTATTATGCATGGCAGCAGCTGTACTTTATAATAAGTACTCAGCAAGGGTTTACGAAGCTTCCGCAACTTTAAGTCCGGTTGAAAACAAGACGTCATCAATCTTAAGCTCAAATCAGCTCTTCGGGGGCCTGAATCCTCTTCAAACAATTGATAATATTGAAAACGACATTACCAATTTGAGTTCTTTTGCTCTTGTTTACTCAACAGTAACAAAAATGAACCTTGAAGTAAGCTATTTCAGAGAGCAGCAGAAGTTTTTCAAGCAGACACATGAAATATATGGTAACCTGCCATTTACAATAACCATTGACAAGTCGCACATCCAACCTATTGACGCTAAAATATACATTTCTGTCCTTGATGAATCTACATACAGAATAACAATCTCTGAAAAAGATGTCTCACTGTATAATTATGTTGATAACATGATTATTGATGATGAGTACAGGCTCGAGGTGGACACTGTCTGCAAATTCAGTGAAACTGTCCAGAATAAGGCATTTAAGTTTTCGGCTACCTATAACAAGAATTACTTCTCAAATCCTGTTAATCGCAAATATAAATATTTCATCAAGTTCAATCACATGGACTACCTGGCTAAGAAATACCTTAAAAGCCTTGATATACAAAGGATTTCTCCTCTTGCTTCAATTATCAGCATAAAGTTCACCGAAAATAATCTTGAAAAGACCATTAAATTCTTAAATCAGTATCTTAATTCTTTCCTTGATGACAATCTGGGTAAAAAGAACAAGATAGCTGTGAGTACAGTAAATTTTATCGACTCCCAGATAAGTGAAATATCAGATTCACTTAATATATCTGAATCACAGCTCAGGAACTACAGGGCTGCCAACCAGGTGATGGACCTTAGTTTTCAGGGTCAGCAGACGTATGAACAGTTGACTCAGATCCAGCAGGAACGGGCAGCGCTTCAGGTTCAGCAACGGTATTACAATTATGTGATTAATTATTTCAAAGCCAACCAGGATATGGCAGGAGTTGTACCTCCATCAGCAATGAATGTCTCTGATCCTATCACAAACCAGCTTATCAGTGAGCTCCTTAACCTTAACAACCAAAGGTCGAGCATTACGGCCGGTACAAGCACTGACAAGAACATTTTCCTTGGCCAGATTGATAACAAGATCAGATTGCAGAAGCAGGCTATTATTGAAAATTTCACAAATAACCTTAATACCCTTACGCTATCACTCAACGAACTCGACTACAGGGAAAACAAACTTTCAAGAGAGATTTCACAGCTTCCCAGAACTGAAATGAATATGGTGGGTATGAAAAGGAAATTTGACCTTAATGACGCCATTTACACCTACCTGCTTCAGAAGCGATCTGAAGCTGCGATAGCATTAGCTTCAAATTATCCTGATTACGAAATTCTTGAACCAGCAAGGGAGATCACTTCCAAGATTGTATCACCAAAAGAATTTGTAAATTACCTTATCGCCATCTTCTTCGGGCTGCTGATACCCACAATGTATCTCATACTTAGAGATTTCTTTGATGATAAGATCAGAAGCCTCAATGATGCCGAATACATGTTGCACAGACCTGTCCTCAGTGTAATCTACAGTAACAACCATAAAAGTGAATCTGTTGTTGCAGAATTCCCGAAATCTGCTGTATCAGAATCATTCAGAAATTTAAGAAGCAGCCTGTTCCTTAGATCCTCCCACGACAGCTCAAAGGTTATACTTATTACCTCATCCCAGCCGCAGGATGGAAAGAGCTTCATCTCTTTCAATCTGGCCTCATCAATCGCATCAGTTGGATATAAAACCATATTGATTGACAGCGACCTTCGCAGGCCCACACTTCATACAAAGATGAAAACTGAGAATAAGCTGGGGCTCACAAACTACATGACCAAAAATGCTTCCGCTGATGAGATAATCAAAAATACTAATATCGAGAATCTTTCTTTTATTTCGGCAGGACCACTTATTCCGAATCCATCTGAACTTATGGAACTTGGGGTGCTTGATAATCTTATAAACTATCTGAAAACAAAATTTGACTATATCATTATCGACACCACACCTGTTGGAATTGTTGCCGATGCCACTCTTATGATGAAATATGCTTCAAAAGTGCTTATGGTGATCAGGAATAACTACACGAGAAAAGACATATTCGCCAATGTTATTAATAACTTCAAGACCAATAAGTTAAATAACTACGACATTGTATATAACGATCTCAGTCTCCATAAGAGCTCATACAGGCATTACAGTAATTATTATATAAAGAATTAGGATTTTTATAAGAATTACTAATAATCAGCGTTTACTATAAAATTCAAATAAAAACTGGTATGAATCCTGAAGAAATTGCAATAAAAGAAAAAGTTAAAGAGTATATACAGCAAGCTACTTTTGTTGAAAAAGATAAAATAAAAGATGACTCACTAATTTTCAAGGAAGGGTATTTTGATTCGATGGGATTTGTTGTTTTGATAACTTTTCTGGAAGAGAATTTCGGTATAAAGACAAGTGACTCGGATCTTGTTGAAGAGAATTTTGAATCAATCAATGCAATTTCCAACTTCATAATCAGGAAAAAGAGTAACTGAGTATGTGCGGTATAGCAGGTATTGTTGATTACAAGGGGATGGAAGCCACCATACCTGCAGTTGAAGCAATGCTTTGTGCAATAAACTACCGCGGGCCTGATGAGAGTGGTATATACAGTTCACCCTGCGCAGCAATAGGTAATGTAAGGTTAAGTATCATTGACCTTTCAAGCGGTCAGCAACCTTTGTCGGATCCGACAGGTCGTTTCTGGATTGTTTTTAACGGAGAAATATTTAACTACCCTGAACTTCGGGACATTCTAATAAAAAAGGGGCACAGATTTCAGACCCAATCTGATACCGAAGTGCTTGTCCAGCTTTATTCAGCTTATGGTAAAAACTGCCTGTCAATGCTTAACGGACAATTTGCATTTGCCATATGGGACAAGGTTAAGGAAGAATTGTTTCTGGCCCGCGACAGGATAGGCATCCGTCCATTGTTTTACAATTTTTCAGATAACATTTTTTCATTTGCTTCTGAAATAAAATCATTATTCACGCAGAACAGGATCATTCCTGAATTTTCATTTAAAAGCCTTACCCAGATCTATACTTTCTGGACTGCAATAACACCTAATACGGCATTCAGGAACATCTATGAGTTGTCTCCGGGTCATTGTATGACATACAACCGGCAGGGAATCAAAATCGAAAGATTCTGGGAACTGAACTATGGATGTCGTGAAAACTCAATGAAGCTTGGAAAAGCTCTTGAGGATTTTAATGAATTATTCTATGATGCAGTAAAAATAAGGTTGAGAGCTGATGTTGAAGTTGCAGCATATCTTAGCGGCGGTATTGACTCAAGTTCCACTGTTGCCTATATAAAACAAATTGAACCAGGTATTTTAAATACCTTCTCAATAGGCTTTGAAGAAAAGGCTTTTGACGAAACATATTATCAGAATGAAGCTGTTGAGTATTTTGATACCAGGCATAAATCAATAACATGTACTGCTGAAGAAATAGCAGAAAGCTTTCCTAAGGTAATATGGCACACTGAGACACCGGTTACCCGCACTGCTCCTGTTCCCATGTTTTTGCTTTCAAAACTGGTCAGAAAGAATAATATAAAGGTAGTAATAACAGGCGAAGGAGCTGATGAAATGCTCGCCGGTTATGATATTTTCAAAGAAGCTAAGATCAGACGTTTTTGGGCCAAGCAGCCTGCTTCAGCCCTGCGTCCGCTCCTCCTGACAAAGCTCTACCCTTACCTCCCACAAATGAAGCAGGCAAATCCGGCAGTTCTTAAAATGTTCTATGGTTATAAACTTGAAGAAACCGATAATCCGTTCTATTCCCATCTCCTCAGATGGAATAACTCTAATCATATCAAGAAACATTTTTCCGAGCTAATTAAATCGGAGATGAACGGATATTCACCTTTGGATGATCTTGAAAAGAACCTGCCCCAGGAATTCCATAAATGGAATTATCTTGAAAAATCGCAATGGCTCGAGACTTCAATCTTTATGTCAGGTTATCTGCTTTCTTCTCAGGGAGACAGGATGGCTATGGCTAATTCTGTTGAAGGCCGATATCCGTTCCTCGATTACAGGGTTATAGAATTCTGCAACAAGCTGCCGGAAGATTTCAAATTAAAAGGGCTTGATGAAAAGTCATTTCTTAAAAAGCTGATGAACAATAAAATACCTGATTCAATACTGAAACGGTCAAAACAAGCATACAGGGCTCCCATTAAAAGTACGTTCATCCTGAATAAAACTCCTGAATTTGTCAGCGAAATGTTCAGTCCGGAGGTTTTTTCAAAGACAGGTGTTTTCAACTATGAATCAATTTCAGGCATTATTTCCAAAATAGAAAAAACCAATACTTCAACAGAAGTTGAAGATATGGTCCTTGCATCTGTAATATCGACACACCTTCTGTACTACCAGTTTATCGAAAAAGATAATGAACAGTTCAGGAACAACAAACTAAGTAATTTAAAATTAGTAAAAGATTTTTAATCAAATAATTATGAAGCCAGTTAAGCCATTTTCTAAAGAAATAGTTTTACTTGAGAACGTGGAAACTGCTGTTAATGAAATAACAGCACAACTCAGGGAAGACGTTTTAATTAACCTTAAAAGAAACGGAGGTGTTGTCGGAATAAGCGGCGGGATTGACTCGTCGGTTTGTCTGGCTCTTTCTGTAAAGGCTTTTGGTGCTGAAAAAGTTGTGGGTATCATCATGCCTGAAAAAGATTCAAGTTCTGAAAGCGAGCAACTTGCTCTTGAACTTGCTGATAAATTTGGTGTAAGAACAGTCAAAGAGGATATTACTGAAGCCCTTAATGGCTTCAGATGTTATGAAAGACGTGATGAAGCAGTAAAAAGGGTCTTCCCCGAATATGATCCCAAGACATATAAAATGAAGATAGGGATAAGGCAAAGCGGATTGTATAACAATCTCCCTCCGGTGTTTTCATTGATGATAATTGATCAGAATGGCAGGCAGCAGGACAAAATCCTTAATGCAAAGGACTATCTCCAGATTGTTGCAGCTTCAAATTTCAAGCAAAGATCAAGGATGTCAATTCTCTACTACCATGCTGAATCATTGCACTTTGCTGTTATAGGAACACCAAACAAACATGAACAGGAACAGGGATTCTTTGTAAAATATGGTGACGGAGGTGCTGATGTAATGCCAATTGGAAACCTGTACAAAACCCAAGTTTATCAGTTAGCCAGATACCTTGGGGTCCCCGAAAGTATTATTAAAAGAACCCCTACAACAGATACTTATTCGGCAGCACAGACCCAGGAGGAATTCTTTTATCAGCTACCCTTTAATATTATGGATATATACTGGTATGGTTTCGAAAATGGTTATCCTGCAGAAGAGGTCGCCGGAGTAATGGGTGAAACAAAAGAAAGAGTTGAAGCATTATTCAGGAATTTTGAAAGAAAAAGAAAGACCACTGAATATCTCAGGATGTCTCCTGTCAGAACATATTACCAGCAGTAACACTTTTACAATTCAATCATTTTTTTGGATTTAGGGCTTGTGGCGCACGACACAGGATAACCGACTATTTAACTGCCTCAACAGTATATCTATACATACCTGATTTAAATTTATTGATAAGACTATTATATTCATTGGTCAAAAAGAATGGCAGTTATATGGATTTTAACTATAAAAACCAGTCCATTTAATCTATTATTTTATAGATTTAGCTGCAAAGAACAGGGCAAAAACTCTTCCGTAAGAAAGTATGAAAAATTATGTGTCAGCATTAATTTTTGTATTCTGGGCAGGGCTTGCTGTATCACAGGAAGTTCACCCGACAGGAGATCTCTCGGAAGTAAAGGTAACCTATGATTACAGCAAGGAGAATATTGGAACTGTTTTTGAAACAAATGAAAACAGCTATTTGCTTAAAGTCAGCTTATTCCGTCATCCCGATGAAAATGCCGATATTTTAATCAGATTGTGGGAAATTTCCGGGGAAAATTATATTCTGACAGCTGGACCTTTCCGCTGGAATATTTCTTCAGGTCCTCAGGGATGGCTTGAATATGAATTACCATACCCCATAGCCATTTATAAGAACAGAAGTTATGTTCTCTCATTTGATACTTATTCTGACACAAAGTTATCCACTGAAAAGGTAACCACCTCTGCCCTGTCTTATGACCAATCAGGTGAACGTATATCTGCATGGGAAAAAGAAAAGTCGGTAGTTCCCAAAAGTGTTTTTATTAATACCTCTGGCAGAATCAAAGTATATGCAATATTGAATGTAAAGTTTGAACCAGGAATAATAGGGACAGATCAGACAATATGTTATAATACAGTTCCTAATCAACTGACACAAATCCAGCCTCCAACCGGGGGAGCCGGTATATACTCATTTCAATGGCAAAGCTCTGTGAATAATATTAACTGGGTCGATATCGCCGGAGGATCATCTGCTGCTTATACTCCTCCTGCTTTAACTTCAAACAGATGGTTCAGAAGAGTTGTTACAAGCGGAACTTTCGGAAGTGTTATTTCCAACGCCGTTTTGATTACTGTCAATCCTGAATTAAAAGCCGGGTCAATTGGCCCTTCACAAACTATTTGTGCAAATTCAATTCCATCAACTCTAAGTTTATCAGGAAATCCCTCAGGAGGGACAGGTTCTTATACCTACTTATGGCAGGTTTCAAATGACAACTCTTCATGGACAAATATCCCGGGAGCTGGCTCTCCATCATATTCACCTCCTGCTCTTACATCAACAGCCTGGTTCAGATTAATTGTGACCAGCGGGAAATGCGGTTCAATAACAAGTCCTTCTGTAAGAATACTTGTTATAGAGGCGCTTTCGGCAGGTTCTGTTGGTCCAGATCAAACTATATGTTATGATACCAGTCCCTCTTCAATCATCCAGATAAATGCCCCTTCAGGAGGGACCGGAACTTATACATATCAGTGGCAAAGATCTGTTGATAATGTAATATGGACAAATATATCAGGAGCAACCCTCTCCTCATACTCTCCTTCTGCCCTTACGGTGAATACCTGGTTCAGAAGAAATGTAACCAGTGGGGTTTGTATTTCACTG
Organism: uncultured Rikenellaceae bacterium; assembly: GCA_964514725.1. Classification (GTDB taxonomy): domain Bacteria; phylum Bacteroidota; class Bacteroidia; order Bacteroidales; family VadinHA17; genus LD21. The sequence goes on along the minus strand of CAZEUL010000001.1, from coordinate 355,730 downwards.
GGCACTCCGGTTCTAATCACTGTTCTTCCTGATCTTACCCCGGGAGCAATCGGAGTTTCACAGTCGATATGCTACAATACCTCTCCTGCCCCGCTGACATTAATCACACAGCCTGCTGGCGGCACTGGCAGTTATACATTTCAATGGCAGAGTTCATCAAATAATAATTCGTGGTCAAATATTTCGGGAGCTAATTCATCATCATATACCCCTCCCGCATTAATATCAGACAGATATTTCCGGCTTATTGTTACCAGCGGTAATTGTGCGGCGAAAAGTACAGCTTCCGTCAGGATCTCTGTAAATGCTGATTTCACGGCAGGTACAATAGGGTCGGATCAATCAGTATGCTATAACAATGCTCCGTCAGTTCTAACACAATTAAATCCCCCGGCTGGAGGTACAGGGGTATATACCTATCAGTGGCAGAGATCTTCAGACAATTCAACCTGGAACAATATCTCCGGGGCAACAGCATCGTCATACTCTCCCCCTGCACTGACTGCAGACACCTGGTTCAGAAGGAATGTTACCAGCGGTGACTGCGGGACAGCCTCATCAAACAGCGTCCGAATAACTGTTAATCCTGCACTGAATCCGGGAACCATAGGCACCGATCAGACTATATGTTTCAACTCAGCACCTGGAACACTAACACAGATCAGTCCACCTTCCGGAGGATCCGGTACCTATTCGTTCCAGTGGCAGAGATCAACCGACAATTCAAACTGGACAAATATATCAGGAGCAACCCTCTCCTCATACTCTCCTTCTGCCCTTACGGTGAATACCTGGTTCAGAAGAAATGTAACAAGCGGCGGATGTAACAGCACCAGCAACACAATACTTATAACTGTTTACGATGAACTGAATGCAGGATCTGTCGGTTCTCCACAATCGTTATGCTTTAATACAACTCCTTCGCCTTTGACGCAAACAGCTGCTCCTTCAGGAGGTGTGGGGAACTACACCTATCAATGGCAGAGTTCACCCAATAACACATCCTGGTCGGATATTCCGGGAGCAACACTGTCAAATTATTCCCCGCCAACACTCACTTCAACAACATGGTACAGGCGAACAGTTACCAGTGGCAGTTGCGGTTCAGCAAACAGCCCATCGGTCAGGATCACTGTTTACTCAGAACTTAGTGCAGGAACCATCGGCACCGATCAGTCAATATGCTACAATGATCTGCCATCCGCTTTATCACAGAATTCTGCTCCATCGGGAGGTACGGGAACATATACCTATCAGTGGCAGAGATCTTCAGACAATTCAACCTGGAACAATATCTCCGGGGCAACAGCATCGTCATACTCTCCCCCTGCACTGACTGCAGACACCTGGTTCAGAAGGAATGTTACCAGCGGTGACTGCGGGACAGCCTCATCAAACAGCGTCCGAATAACTGTTAATCCTGCACTGAATCCGGGAACCATAGGGTATTCCCAAACAATCTGTTACAATTCTACACCATCGTCTCTTAATCAGTTAACTTCACCATCAGGTGGATCAGGGATATATTCATATCAATGGCAAAGATCGACAGATAACTCGACCTGGGACAACATATCTGGAGCAATTTCAACCTCTTACTCGCCGACAGCCCTGACTTCCAGTACATGGTTCAGACTTAATGTCACCAGTGCTAATTGCAGTGGCATAACCAATTCAGTTTTAATAACAACCCTCGGGCAAATAAGTCAGGCACAGCTTCATGATTCAAGAAGGATAAGCAATAATACCTCAACCAATATCAATGTTACAATTTCAGGAGGTGCAGCACCATACTTAATAAATTACACACTTAATGGCACACCGCAGACCCCTCTGACAAATTACATGAGTGGAACGAGTTTTCCTACAGGGATTCTGACAGAAGGAACTTATGTTTATTCACTGACTTCTGTTACCGATGCAAATGGATGTTACGCCCAGAATCTTGGGACAAGTATTATTATCACTGTACTTTCAGGAGAAATTTACACATCAAATTCTTCCCTTGTTCTTGTTAATTCAGCATCTTCTTATTACAGCAATTATTTGTATTATATCAAACCTTATCTTGATAATTTTGGAATTCCTTATGAAGTCTGTGATGTTAATTCCAGTCCATTACCTGCATTTGAAGATTATGCTGTTCTTATTTTCGGACACAGGAATGTTTACAGTTCAGGTTACCCTATTTCACAAATTGAATCTGCAGTAGCTGGAGGTGTGGGGCTTTACAGTTTTGATCCGCATTTGTTTGACTATTCAAGTGGATTTAATAATCTAATCTCTCCTGTTTCCGCAACATCCTCCCAGGTTTATATTCCAAATTATTCTCATTATATTACCCAAATGCATGCACCTGACAGCTATAATGGCTCCAATAATTATGTCAATCTCAGAAGTTCCTGGACATTAACGCAGAACAGCAGTCTTGCAGGAGGCTCCAATCTTGCAACTTTGGGATCAGTATCTCTGCTTCAGGTTTCAACCTACGGAAACGGAAGAATAGTAAAGTGGAGTGGTTATGACTGGGTTTTTGAAAGCATTCTTGGTCCTGTTTATGGTATGGACGACCTGATATGGAGAGGGATTGTGTGGGCGGCAAGGAAGCCTTTTGTAATGCAGGGTTTACCTCCGATGTTTACCATGAGGGTTGACGATGTTGATGGAACTGGTTCTGAAATAGAAAACAATTTTACCTGGGTCAATATATGTAATGAGTTCGGAATTATTCCCTGGCTTGGTATTTTTGTCAACAATATACCATCAGCCTATATACCTGCCCTTAGAACACTTATCAACAACCATCAGGCAACTGCTTCACCACATGCTTATGGATATGCTTTAGGTTATAATGGCTTCATTTATTACAACCACGACAATATCAACAATTTTGATGCAGCAGCTAACGTAAGGCAAGCACGGGACTATTTCATTAATAATGGTTTGACGATGTCAAATTATGTTGTTCCACATTATTATGAGTACAGTTCAGCATGTCTGGCTGAAGTCCGGAACATGGGGGTGGAATTCATAGGAGTCCACTGGCTGCCGGATTTAAGTTACACTCCGTCACCAGACTGGTTGAACTGCGGGCCATACAGGATAAACAGGAACGGAACGTCAGCCACTTCTGACCTAAGACCTGTATATTATGGAGATTATGTTACCTTAAGTGGTGTTGAATTCTTCAACTGTATAACTGAAATCAGAGATGATGGCGGGTATGAATGGTTCCCGGACAATTCAGTTACAACCACTTCAAACAGAGGAGTTCGTCATCTCAGGAGAGCGTTCAACAGTATGGTCCTGGCGTCGCTCTTTACACATGAACAAACCTATATTGCAAGCATTACTCCCGACAACTGGAGAGAGATACTAAGACGCGTCACCACCGGTGTATCAGGTTATTCTCCTGAATATACATCACTCGATTACGCTTTAAGGTATGTAAGGGCAAAGAAAAATATCAGGATTACACAAGTTCTTGAAAAGTCAAGTACAATAGAGATTCATTATTCAGGCAGCAATGATATGAATACCAAATGTTACCTTTTTACCGAGTCGGGGGGACAGATTTACAGCAGTTTTGTCGAGTTGAGCCAGATAAACGGGAACAATATAATTAGTGTGCCAAAATAAATTGAAGGCTGAAAGTTATGATTAAAAGGACAATATTGGGAATTATTCTCTCCTTTCTTATAATGCAAGGAGTCTCAAGGGCACAATGGGTTACGGAGGCATGTCCTGTAAAGGAAGACCTGAATGCCGTCAGCTTTATTAACCTTTCACAGGGATGGGCAGTCGGTGATAATGGTATCATTATCAGTAAAACGAACGGGAGTTGGACCAGGTGTTTCTCTCCCGTAAAAGAGGATTTGTATTCTGTTGCCATAATATCTAAGGACAACGGATGGGCAGTAGGTGAAAATGGTACGATTATAAGATTCAATGGATATTCCTGGGAAAAAGTCGAAAGCCCTACCCGCAATGACCTTTTTGCTGTTTCTTTCAAAGATCCTGAGAACGGCGTCATCACGGGTGAAAATGGTACAATACTTGTCTATTCCGGCAAAAACTGGAAACAGTTGGATAAAAACATAAAGGCTAATCTGTACGCTGCTCAGTATTTGGATGAAGAAATAATTTTTGGAGGTGGAATGGAACTTTTAAATGTGCCCCTAATGAAAATGTCAGTAAGATTGGGTAATTCCCTTAACACCCTTTATGATTCAAATATTGCAGTTACAGGATTGGCTTTTACTGATCCTGACAATGCATGGATCATAGGTTCACCAGGTGTTCTCTTGCATTATAACGGAGGAAGCTGGATCAGACCCGAGATCAATTTTAAATATCCTTCTTTAAACCATATCTCTCTTTCAAATGATAACAATGGAATTTGTGTTGGTTTCAGCGGAACGATCCTTTCACTGAAGGAAGGGAACTGGACAAAGGAAGAGTCCGGGACGAACATGCATCTGAACGGATCTGCAATAATAGGCAACTGTTTTTATGCAGTTGGTGATAAGGGTACCATTCTTTTAAAAAATCAGAATAGTGATAATAGAGAGTTGCAGCCTGCTGAAATTCAGGAAGAAATAATCGGATTGTATCCAAATCCTTGCAAGGATTTTATAAATGTCGACTTGTCAGGGATCAAGGATAATCATAAGGGTACAGTCTGCATAATGGACCTAAAAGGGGAAGTGCTGGAGAATAGAACCATAGATTTTTCAAAGCCCAACCTTCATCTTACATTCGGAACCTCAGACTTCAAATCGGGTGTCTATTTAATTAAGGTAAAATCAGGAAGGAAAATCTTACTCAGCAGATTTATTGTAAATTAAAGTCTGGGATTGAAAATCAATCGCTCGGATACAATAAAATGCAAAAAAGAAGGTTGAATAAGAAATTCCTTAATTATGAATGCATTTGATTATTTTTTTGAGTTTACATCCGAACAGGAAAGGAGTTTCCTGGTAGGTAAGGAAAATCTCTCATTTAAAAATCTTTATCAATCTTCACGCAGCCTTGCAGCATATCTCGAAGCAGAATTCGGGCATGGCAAGAATATTTTGTTGTTATCAGTAAATAATGCATTCTTCCTGACGGCCTATTTCGCTATTATCAAATCAGGCAATGTATGCATACCTCTTGATCCCAACATTGAAAAGGAGAATTTCACATATATCTCAAAATTGACTGAGCCGGTTTTGATTTTCTGCACCAACGATGTTGCCAGAAAACTTGACCTTGGGTCTCAAAAATACATTTTCCCTGATACAATTGGTAATCCTGAATTTCATGCTTCAGTTTCAGAAAACGGCTACAAGACAGACAAAAATGATTGTGCTGAGATTATTTTCACTTCAGGATCGACAGGTATTCCAAAAGGTGTGATGCTATCACACAAGAATTTAATTGCCAATACAGAATCAATAATAAAATACCTTAAGCTTGATGAGAATGACAGGATGCTAGTTGTTCTTCCCTTTTACTACTGTTATGGATTGTCACTGCTTCATACCCATTTAAGGGTTGGGGGATCGATAGTGCTTAACAATTCATTTATTTTCCTGGGTGGAATAATAAGGGATCTGCTTGAACAAAAATGTACAGGATTTGCAGGAGTTCCAAGCCATTTTCAGATTTTGCTCAGAAAATCAGATAATTTCAAGAATACTTCATTCCCTGATCTTAGGTATGTTACCCAGGCCGGCGGAAAGCTTGCTCCTATTTTTATAGATGAGTTCAGGGCAAGTTTTCCAAATGTGGTATTTTATGTGATGTACGGTCAGACTGAGGCTACTGCGAGATTGTCATATCTTCCGCCAGAGCTTTACGATCTTAAAAAAGGTTCCATGGGTAAGGGGATTCCTGATGTGGAACTCAGGGTTGTCAATGAAAAGGGAGAGAATATCAAACCTGGCGAGGTGGGTGAAGTGATAGCCCGAGGCGATAACGTCATGCTGGGATATTTCGCTGATGAAGAAGGAACCAGAAATGTACTTAGAAATGGTTGGTTATATACCGGCGATCTTGGAACAGTTGATGAAGACGGGTATATTTTCCTTACTGCAAGGAAAAAAGAGATAATTAAGGTTGGTGGAAAACGCATCAGTCCGAAGGAGATTGAAGGAGTAATTCTGGAACTTCCTGAGGTTGTGGATTGTACTATTGACGGTGTTTATGACGAACTCCTCGGTGAAGCCATAAAGGCAACGGTGGTTCTCAAGCCTGAAAACGGAAAGGAGGAGTTAATACAAAGGATCAAGCAGCATTGTTCAAACCATCTTGCACTCTATAAAATCCCTCAGATATTTGAAATAAAGGAAAATCTTGTCATTAGCGCAACCGGGAAAAAAATAAAAGGAAAACTTTAAAATGGTAATCGATCATATTTGTTTTGCCGTAAAAAATCTCGAAGAAGGGATCTCTTATTGGAAAAATGCTTTTGGGTATATTCAGATGACGGAAATTGTTACCAACACCCGTCAGAAGGTAAAAGTCGTCTTTCTGAAAAAAAAGGATAGCATTATTGTCAAACTTATTGAACCAGTTGAAGACAATCAGTCACTTATAAACTTTGTTAACAGGGGAGGCGGATTTCACCATGTCTGTTTCAGATGCCACGATCTCAACGGTGAAATAGACAGGCTATCCTCCAAAGGGATGATAAAACTTGTTTCCCCTCAGCCGGGTGAAGCATTTAACAACCATAATATTGCATTCCTTCTGGGGCGTTATAACATGAATGTTGAGCTGATAGATACCGAAGAGAAAGCAGGCATATTATAAGAACCCGGCGATTATCCAAAAAAAAGGTGGCTTGTGCCACCTGGTTATTTTTAATTATGTCCACAAAGATCATTTCCTGCAAAGATCTTCAAAAAGCTGATTTATCTCCTTTATCTTTTTCTCCGTCAGGGCATGATGGTTCATGACATATTCCCTTGCCCTTTCCTTTAATCCGGGCTGTTCTCCGTTTAAAGTAAGCAGTCTTGCAAGTTCATCAATATCACCCCTGGCGTTTACTCCGATTTTTTCTTTTTCAATAGTTGCTCCCGGATCGAAATAAAGCGAAAATACAGGGACGCCGACTGCCCATGCCTCTACAAAAATATTCGGGAATCCCTCCATAGGTGAGGTTGAAACAAGACCTTTTGAGTTTGATATATGACTAATAGCCTCAGAATGACTTAGTTTACCAAATAGTTGAACATTCTTTAGTGATTTTATTTTCTCATAATACAAATGCCCGGTTTTATCGCGTGGCCGGCCTATTACCTTAAACCTGACCGAAGGAGCTTTTTGTGCCAGCTCATAAAATTGCGGAAACCCTTTTCTCCGGTCTAGTGAACCCACATAACAGAAACATTCGCGGTCAGGATTCGGATTCACATCCAACTCCGATATATCGATCAGATTGTAAAATATCACTGAATTAATACCCTTCCTGGCCAGAGATTCTTTCTGGCCTTCATGCTGCACAAGAGTGAGATCAGCTTTTCTTAACAGCTTCGGGAAAATAAGTTCAGTAAGTGGTACCTTGACAAACCACCATAAACCGCCATCCAGATTTGTAAGGTAATCATATTTCATTCTCATTTTCAGATTCAGAGCATCCAGATCTGAAGCCAGCTGAAGTACAAATCTGCCGTTTGATCTGCGCGCTGCCCAATAAGCAAGTATATGCGTATAATCTCTTATTTGACAGTAATATATATCTGCCTTCTGCTCTTTCAGGCAAGCATAAAGACGTGGTAACCTGTGAGTAAAAAATCTTACAAATCTTATCCCATCATCCCATCCTTTAACTTTAACAACTTTTATTCCATCGGTGGTGACATAGTCTTTTTCTACATTAAAGTCAACCAGAACAACCTCATGCCCTGATCTTGCCAGAACCTTGCAAAGCATAGCAATCTGCAATTCACCACCCCCGACTGGCCTACCCTCTATAGCGCTCGCAATATTACCCCAAGTACAGAATTTCATTTTTTAAAAGATTTTTTTGACAGAAGGTTATTTATAGAATTCAAAACACAATTTTGTGACTGTAATATCTTAATGAATATTGAAATGCTTTTTTATGATTTTCTGCTTTTCTGCAAATGGCAGATTGCTTGTATACATTAAACCCGGATTTTGTTTGTACATTAATTTCTGAATATTCATGCTTAAGCCTACTTTGGCCGGATTCCCGAAAATTACGGAGTTATCAGGGAATTTACCTCTTACCACGCTTCCTGCACCTATAATGCAATTATTTCCAATGGTAGTATTTGGAAGGATTATGCAATTTGTTCCAATCAAAACATTATTCCCGATTTTTATCTTCCCGAAAATATCACCATTTTTAAATTCATCGCGAAAGCACCAGATGCCTCCATCGTGAGTAATTAAGTATGTCCCGTAAGCAATTGCAACGTGATCACCTATTTCAATAAGATAGGGTTCGGTCGAGAATGACATCGTTTCAAGATGGCAATCCTTTCCTATTTTCATCCCCTGCTTCCTCCAATATTCAACTTTTTTTTCTGAGCTTGCCTTAGCAAGGTATTTCAGATACATGCTGTTAAATAATCCTTTCAGTAACATTTCACGAGTATATTAATCAGCTTTATTCAATAAAACATCAACAATGAATTTACCCAGATTGTCAGCAGCTCTTGATGAAAATTCCATATTGGGATGAGAATCATTGACAGAAGCAGCATTTCTTTCCGGAAGATACAATTCCCCTTCTGTTTCTAATTTGTAAAAGTCCCATACATGAACATTGTCTCCCTTTTCATCCCATTGGTTAATAATCCAGTCATGGAATACCTTTGTCCTTTCCGCCTCTTCCTGTGTTATCCTGCTCCTGACATTCACTGCAGGAGTCCAGACAATAAACCTTTTGTCAGGGAATTCATGCATCTTCTTTTTCAGGGCATCATATTGCAATTTGTAATTCTCCAAAGTTTTAATATCGGAATCAATATCAGGAGTGCCTGAATCAGGAAGGATATTGCTCACCGGAAAACAATGCTTAAAAATTATAAGGTCATAATCACGCGTCAGCATCTCCAGTGTTGGTTCATCCTTATATGGTTCATTCCCTCCATGCTTTACCCATATATTGTAGTAATCATAAGGATAATTGTTCCATCCGTATGGAGATTCTTTCGGAAAGAATCTTTCAGAAATTTCGACCTCCGACTTATTATTTCTGCTGTATTTTAATACAGCAGATTTAAGATCGCTCTTGCCTGTGAGTTTATAGATGTACCTGTGAGTTTTACCAAGCCAGACGTTCCATCCTGTGCTGTGGTGCAGAAATAGTACTTTTTTCATTTCTTCGTTTTTTGTGCCGCAACCTGAAATCAGGATCGTAATTATAAAAAGCAATGAACTTATTTTCATTTAAATAATCTATTCTTAGTTTACAATATCAGTGTTGGCATCGCATATTTCAAAGTCAAGGCATTATTTCTTCTGACAATATACAATCCACTCTCAATCTGATCATTATGGATTTTTAAGGTTCTTTTCAATAAGTTCCTTGGTTTCAAGGATATGACCTTTTGATGATGCACCAAAGAGAACTGATTCGATTTTTGGAAATTGTCCGAGGTATTCAATTGCCTCTGCAGGTTTCAGTGCACCTGCTGCAAGGACCTGCATGGCAACCGGTCTGAATCTCTTCTCCTGAAGGTATTTTTCATAAAGCGCTTTGCCTCCCGACATTCTGAAACCAATCTTATTAATTGAACTGCAAATAATAGGATTTTCAATTCCGATCGAATTCAGTGCATCAAGCAATGCAGGCATGTTCATCGTTATGTATCCCGGCTCAGCATTGTATTTTGATCGGATATATGAATCATATTCCTTAAAAACCTCGTACATTTTCAAGCCAAGTATCATATCTGTAATAACATTCTGGATGAAAATAACAGGTGTATTGATGCCTCTGAACATTTTCATTTCTGCATCAATAAGGAGTTCCATTATGCTGATGAAATCCTTTCGGATAAAGGCAACGCCGCCTTTTGTGAATGTACTGAAAATATTTCCCGGAACATATTGTTTAATTGTTCCTATTATACCCAGATCTGTAACAGCATTTGCATATTTATGAGCATAAGGCATACAAGGAAATATTTTGAAATTTCGGTATTTATCGGGATGGGATCTCATATGTTCGCAGATATTGGCAATGCGGTCGTGAGTTGTACACATAAATGTATTTATGCCGACTTCTATTGCCTGATCCAGAACACGTATAATTGAGGAATCATCCTTAAATCTTATCGCTTGTTCCCTTGATTTTTCATCCGAAAGATGGTTGACTGCGAAGAACTGATTATCGCCAAACAATACTTTATCCATCATATTAGTTATTTTTTGAATCTTCAATTATTAATTCGATCACCCTGTCGGTATACAAACCTGCTTCAAAAGAATTTATATCTGTCTGTTTCTTAGCGACCACACAGTTGATAAAATTATCAAGCTGTGCACTGTATTCTTCCCCTCTCAGATAAAAGTTGACAGGAATAGCATAATCTGTTATATACTTAATTGTCCAGCCCTTTCCAAGTTTTTCTGATTGGTTTTCCTCTTTAAGATAGATCTTTATTTCTGTGGCGTCGCAGATAATTTTACCTTTCTTTCCCTGAACAATGAGGGAAGTTGACATCTTTCTGTACGTTTCATCACTCCAGTTCACTGACAGCACTCCGCTGAGTCCGTTTTCAAGAGTTAATACAGAATAGACAGCATCTTCAACATCTCTTGAATAGAACTTTTTAAGTTTTGTCCCTTCGGCTTTTACAGGTTTTCCCAATATTTCCTGTATAAGGTTTATGACATGAGAAGCATAGTCAAACAGGCAGCCGCCTCCCTCTTCAGGATTTGATCGCCAGGTTCCACCCTTCTCTTTTGTGACGACCGGGCCATAAGCTTCACCGGTAAAATGAATAAGGTCGCCAATTAATTTTAACCTGATAAGTCTTTTCAGCTCCCTGAATGTACCGATAAAGTGATTGTGGTAACCAACCTGATTTACGAGCCATTTTTTGTTTGCAAGATCAACAAGCTCTTCGCCCTCTTTTACTGTCAGGCTGAATGGCTTTTCACAGAATGTATGAATGCCATTCTCCAAAGCATATTTAACTATGGGATAATGGAATCTTGTAGGAGTGGCTACCACTACACAATCAAGTTTTTCATTATCGATCATCTTTTTGTAATCGGAATAGACGTTTATTTTACTAAACTTTTTGAAGGCATCCAGAATTAAAGAAGATGTATCGCATACTGCAACCATATCTGCTTCAGGATGAGGCCCTACTATTGCCGCATGGGAGAGACCCATTTTGCCAAGGCCTATAATTCCAGCTCTGACCATTTTCTATTGTTTTTGAAATAAATTAATATATTGATTTGTAATATTTTCCCAGTTAAATCTTGCGAGTATATCCTTTTTGCCTGTTTCCGACATTTGCCTGATTTTTAAAGGATTGCCGATCACATATTCAATCTTCTCAGCAAGTGAGTCTGAATCACCTGATTTGAAATGGGTTGCATTATCTTTGGTAATATAGGTGTTCTCAATAATATCGGAACAAATAAGAGGTGTGCCTAAACCCATAACTGTAAGAATCACAGGAGATAACCCTTCAATAAGTGATGGCTGAATATATACGTATGCATGTTTCATAAGTATATTTGTGTCATCACCATATATATAACCCGGAAAGATAATCCTGTCATCGCCTGTGTTCCTTATTTTTTTCTCATAGTCTCCGGGATTTGGAGAACCTCCGACTAGGACAAGCTTCATTTGAGTTTTGACTTTCCGGAAAGCATCAATTAGAATGTGGACCCCTTTATCAGGTATGAACCTGCCCACAAACAAAAAATATTGTCCCTGTGAAATCCCTAATTTTTGAAATATGGAGAAATCTTCAGGGGGCTCCTTCACTTCTGATCCGTAAGGAATAAAATCATATTTCCTATTAAATCTTTTTTCAAAATATTCCTTTGTATATATATTATCGAATATAACCCTGTTTGGAATATAAGCAGTGAGGTAATTTGAAATCAGGTAATAAAGCTTCCCGTACCATGGCCATTTATCACGTTTCCAGTCCATCGCAAACTGACTTACATAAACTTTCTTACCCGCGAGTCTGAGGAAAAGCGCCCAAACGCTGTTAGCTCCGCTATGCAGGTGAACTATCTTTGCCCGATTTCTGAAAATCACATCAACGGTTGCCTTGAAAGAGTGCAAGAGTGTATCAAATCCGGCGCTGTTGACAGTATGGAATGATATTATTTTTATACCGTTATATTCACTGTATTTAGGTATGCCATTTTCTCCGGGATATATACGGCAATATGCGGTCAGTTCGTGGCCCTGAGCTGTAATTCTGGGGTAAAGCTCAAAGGCGAATTTGTCCGAACCGGCTCCTCCCTTTTTTGGAGGTATGGTTCGAAATCCTCCGAATGCAGCTATTTTAAGCTTCTCCATTAATCAAGATAATCTTTATAATAAGCTGCAATATATTGATTAAGTGCAACTTTCCAATCCTGCATCAGGTTAATATTTCTGATATTAAGTTTCCTGTTTACAAGTCTTTCACATGGGGGCCGCTGAGCAAAATAGATATCCTTGAAATAATCAGAACTTACAGCTGTTATTTTCACTTTTTCAGTCAGGCCCAGAATCCTGAGCAATTCCTGGGCGACCTCAATTCTGCTTGTCTGTCCTCCGCATACCATATTGTAAAGGCCCCAGTATTCTTTCCGGATAAGTGCTTTCACATTTCTTGCAAAATCGTGTGTGAATGTGGGCGTGCCATCTTTGTCATCAACGATAAAAAGTTCTTTTCTACCTTCCTTCAGCTGCTTCATTATTTTCTGAATGAACTTTTTATCTTTCTTAGGACCTGCCCCCATCATCCATCCTGCCCTGCATACAAGAAACCTTTTTGCATTTTCGACAACAAATCTTTCACCCATATATTTAGACCTGGCATAGACGCCCAGGGGATTAGGCTGATCCCAATCGTCGTAAAGCTCCTTTTTGCCATCAAAAATTCCTGCAGTGCTTATGTACAGGAGAGGTATATCCAGAGAATTTGCCAGATAAACTGCATTTTCGACGGCCAGAGTATTGGTATTATAGGTCTCATCGGCATTCATTTCGCAGAATTCAAGATCGGTATATGCACCCAGGTGAAAGAGGTAATCAGGCTTGAAATCATAAACATCCTTTTTATAGGCATCAAAGTCCCTGAAATCAAGAAAACTGAGCCACGGTTCATTGACATCCTTGTCCGTGCATTTGATGTTGTATTCATCCCTGAACTGGGTATAAAATGCTTCACCAAGCATACCTCCGCATCCTGCAATATAGATTTTACTCTTCATAATGATTTGTTAAAATATGTTAGCTATTTTCTGTTCCTTATAACTTTCGCCGGTATTCCGGCCACTATCGAGTAAGCCGGGACGTCTTTGTTCACCACACTTCCGGCTGCAACTATGCTGTTCCTGCCTATCCTCACACCATCAAGGATAATCGCCCTTGATCCTATCCAGACACCATCCTCAATGGTTACCCCTATTCTCGTTTCACCCTGAACTACCACAGGCAGATCAGGATCATCAAAATTGTGATTCTCGGAGAAGACATAAACTCCCGGACCGAAAATCACGTCATTACCAATCACTACCTTTCCTCTGACCTGGATGAAACAATTCTGGGCAATTCCAACGTTATTCCCTATTTCAAGTCCGATACCCAGATCTCTTATAACGCCTGTACATTCTATTATTGTATTTTTTTGGATAGAAACATTGTTTCCAATTTTTACGCCTTCTTTCGATAGCGCATTGATTTCAACGTTGTCTCCAATACTAAAAGTGCGCCCGACACTGATTTTTTTTCTGAATTTAATCTTTGTATGTCTCCCCAGGAAAATAAATCCGTTTGAGCTTCCAAGAAAAGGCTTCAAACAAAATCCACGAATCAGACCGAAAAATTTGGCAATCATGATATTGAACATATCACGATTTGTCAACCGGTCATCGATGGCATAATTAGTCTTGCCAAGCTTCCTTATCAGTTTATTAAGATTCTTTTTTATCAATGACACTATTGTAAACTTTAATCAGATTCAAATAATGATTTTCCACATCAAATTTCATTTTCGCAAAAGTGTGGACTGATTTTGAGAAATTATCATATTCTTCATCATCTATTAATGAAGAATCTTCTATTGCTTTTTCCAGAGATTCCCTGTCACCGGAACGAAACAGGAAACCATCCCTGCCGTTATTTATCAGCTCTGGAATTCCTGCTATGTCAGCCCCTATAACGGGTTTTCCAAAACAATAAGCTTCGACAATTGCAAGAGGATTGTTCTCATAACACTCCGACGGAAGGATAACAAATGATGAATTTCTTATTAAATCTGCCAGATCTTCACCTTTCTTAAATCCAACATATTCAATATTACTGCATGCCTTAGCTGATTCTTCAACAAAATCCTTAAGAGGACCTGTGCCTGCAATTTTTAACTTATGATTCTTATCATTTGAAAAAGCAGCAACAAGAATTTTAATTCCCTTCTCTACTGAGAGCCTTCCGAAATAGAGAAAATAACTGCCCCTGTGAACACGCCTCTCCTTATCCTTAAAATGAGTGAAATTGTAGATCTGAGTATATCTTTCACTAAAGACCGTATTGAATTCAAGATGCTTCCTCCTGCTAAAATTGCTGACAAAAATAAAATGATCGATAAGTCTTACCGGACTTAAAAAATATTTCCAGAAATAAGCTTCCATGGTCACCATAATACTTTGCAGGATATTACCTTCGGAACATCTCTTTTTGATACAGTGGTAATAATGTCTGTCCTTACATAGTTCACAAACTTGTCCGTTCCTGTCAATAAGTGTATTTACCGGACACAAGAGCCTGTAATCATGGACAGTATGCACAACCGGCACATTATGTTTCTTAAGAATTTTAAGGATTGAGACGCTGAGAACGCCATAAAAAATATGAACATGGGCGACTTCGGGCCTGAAATCAAGTATGAGCTGTTCAATCTTTTCCGCTGCCTTGAAATTGTACAGGTAAGATGGCACCATCTTGATTTTTTTAAATAAAGACAACTCCCTTATGTTACCGACTTCAATAAAATATTTTTCAAAGTCAGTTTTTTCATTGCGGGTATCCCTTGAACTGAAATAGGCAACCTCGTGGCCATAAGACGTAAGAAGATTAGCAGTATTGAAATAAACAATTTCCGAACCGCCTCTCATGTAATGACAGGCATTTATCATCAGGATACGCATTTGAGGATCAGAATCTTATTTAATATTCATGCTTATTGTCACCGCAGTTGACAACCGTCTAAGAAAAGAAATTTGTCTATAATGGGAATTTTAATCTAGGAATTGTCTTATACTGTTGCTGATTTTCTGACCGGTCTTTTCCCATGTGTACCTTTCAAGAAACAAACTGTGCCCTGCCTCCCCGAACCTTTTGCATTTTTCAGGATCGGTAAGCAGTTCTGTAAGGCGGTCCGCCAGACTTTGCGGATCACCAGGTTCAACCATATAACCATTTACGCCGTTTGCAATAAAATCGGGAATTGCACCAATATTGGTACCAATTACAGGAAGCTTCATTGCCATGGCTTCGATGAAGACGATACCGAAAGGTTCAATATTTGTGGGCATGCAAAAAACAGAAGCCTTATTGTAATAATTTAATACATCGGTTACAGGAATATTGCCTACCACACTGCATCCTGGCAGATCAAGGGCTGGAGAAGAACCCACGATGGTAAGAGTAGCGTCGGGTATTACCTTTAATACTCTCTTGAACGCTTCAATCAAAACAGGGCCTCCTTTTCTTTTCCAATCAATACCCACAAAAAGGATATTTCTTTTGGAATATTTGCTCTTATCAAATTTTTCAGGTGTTATCATCCCGATATTGGCACCGCAGTAAACACATCTGACCTTTTCATTTTCACAGGAATAGTCTTCAATTATTGATCTTGAAATGTTAGAGCTCATGGTGAAATTCATTGAAGCGTTCCTGTAAATACAGGTTTCAAGCTCGATCCATTTATTTCCGAAATAATGTCTTTTATCAAATCCCGGATACCGTAAGTTTTCTTTATGGGTGTGATCAGTGTAAATAAAGTGAGGTATACCCTGGATACTGGCATCAAACAGGGACTGTGTCTGAAATGTAAAACCAAAAGCCTCTTTAGCTGATATATCTTTCATATATTCTTTTACCTTCCTGAAAAAAAAACCTGTGTTCAAAAATGATTGCCTTATTGATTTCCTGAAAGATAAAATATCGTACCCGTATTCAAGCATACAATGAAATGCAAGGATTTTTTTTGAAACTATATTCTGGAAAATGTCTATTACTTTAAAATTGTATTCCGGGAAATTTACCTTTAGCTGGTGCAATATGTTACTGTTAACGTGAGAAAACTCATCAATTTTAACAAAGGCAGCATTTTTCAGGGTTGACATTTCCGGCACCTTCAGTAATATCAAAATTAGATAAATATTCTGAATCGGCTTACGATTTCATCATTTATCCTTTTATATTATATAGGGTACAAATAACAGACTTCGTTTTAACAAACTGATTTTTATTAATACTGGGATTGCTGTGAATAAAAAGATCTAATTATCATACAGATATGCACGGTATTTAAGGTACCAGTCAGTAAAAATTCGTATACCTTCTATGAATGATACAACCGGATTGTATCCAATTTCCTTATTAGCCCTTGAAATATCTGCATAAGTTATATTCACGTCACCAGGCTGAACAGGCAGCATATTCAGCACTGCTTTTTTGCCCAGGCTTTGTTCGATTGTCCTGACCATTGTCCTTAGGTCCACTACCCCGGTACCACCAAGGTTGTAAATTCTGAAACCTCCCAAATGAGATAAAGCGAGTTCAATACCATTAATAATGTCCCCGATAAAGGTGTAATCCCTTGCAGTGGACCCATCTCCATAAAAGGGAATTGGTTTACCCGTATATATCAGGTCGGTGAATTTATGTATGGCAAGATCAGGCCGTTGCCGTGGACCGTAAACAGTGAAGAACCGCAGGCAGCTTATTTCAAATCCATAAAGATGGTGATAGACATGGCATAAAAGCTCACCGCTTTTTTTTGTTGAAGCATAAGGTGATATAGGATTGTCGACAGGGTTTTTTTCAGAGAAAGGAACAACGTCGCTGTTGCCGTAAACAGACGAAGAGGAAGCAAAAAGCATCTTTCGAACGGAATGCTTCTTCATGGTTTCTAGCAGACATACTGTTCCGTTAAGGTTCACATCGTAATATTCCCCTATATTTTCAATAGATGGCCTCACGCCTGCTTTTGCGGCAAGGTGAATTACAACCTCAATTTCGTTTGAGGAAAATATTTCATCCATCTTATTCTTGTCCCGAATATCTGCTTCATAAAATACAAACCTGCTGTTATTGCCAATAAATGAAAGGTTGAGCTGCTTGAACCTTTTAGGGTAAAAATTGTCAAAATTGTCAATGGCAATGATTCTATGGTCCTTTCCTAACAGGTCTTCACATAAATTTGAACCAATAAAGCCGGCAGCTCCGGTAACTAAGATTGTCATTAATAATTAATTTCTTTTCCAAAATGAAAGATGTCCGCAGGACAGCATTCGAATAAAATCTGATGCGGGTATGTTATTAATTTCAGGGCCAAGGATTAATCCGATCGCAGATTTCTATCAATAATTAAATTGATATATATCAATAGTTATTTTAATAGTTATCAATTATTTTATTGATATATATCAGTAAAATATATGACATATCTCAATTTAAATAGAATAATAGATAAATCCGTTTTCCTGCACCTCTTTTTTGGTATATATGTTCCTGCCGTCGAAGATCACCGCCTCCTTCATGATCCTCTTCAGAATAGGCCATGAGGGGATTCTGAATTCCTTCCATTCAGTAATAAGCAGGAGTGCCGATGCATCAAGGCATGCTTCATACATGTCTTTTGCATAAATGATATCGATATTGCGGTTTTTGCACTCGTTCATTGCTATCGGATCATAACCTGAAACGATTCCTCCAGCTTTTTTTATGAGATCAATTATTACGATTGCCGGAGATTCTCTTATATCGTCAGTTTCGGGTTTAAAGGAGAGCCCCCAGACTGCGATCTTTAACCCGTTAATGTTATCCTTATAATGTTTCATAAGTTTATGGAAGAGGACTTCCTTTTGCAGGTTATTTACCTCTTCGACAGCTTCGAGGACTCTTAATCTTCTTCCATTTACTTTAGCAGTATGGATAAGTGCCTTGACATCCTTGGGAAAGCATGAACCGCCGTATCCAACGCCGGGATACAGGAATTTGTTCCCTATTCTGTTATCTGATCCTATCCCTTTCCTGACCATATTTATATCAGCACCAACAACATCACAAAGGTTTGCTATATCATTCATAAAGCTGATCCTTGTCGCCAGCATGGCGTTTGCTGTATATTTGGTCATCTCGGCTGAAAGAATGTCCATATAAATCAGCCTGTAATTATTAAGCATAAAAGGTTTGTAGATCCTGTCAAAAATTTCATGAGCCTTTGCTGAATCGGTGCCCACTATTATTCTGTCGGGCCCCATAAAGTCCTTTATTGCAGATCCTTCTTTGAGGAATTCAGGATTTGATGCCACGTCAAATTCGATATTCACACCTCTGGCTTCAAGCTCCTTTTTAATTGTCTCCTCAACTTTTTTTGCTGTGCCCACCGGTACGGTACTCTTATTGACCACCAGGATATAATCATTAATGTATTTCCCTATTTCAGTAGCAACATCAAGAACATGCTGCAGATCAGCTGAGCCGTCTTCATTTGGAGGAGTCCCTACTGCAAGAAAAACAGCTTCAACATTATCAAGTCCATCCCGAATAGAAGTAGTAAAATGGAGACGGCCCGCCTCGACATTTTTATGAATTATCTCTGCCAGGCCTGGTTCATAAATCGGGATAATTCCATTTTTGAGGTTTTCAATCTTAACTGAATCCTTGTCCACACAGGTCACATCAATTCCAACCTCTGCAAAACAAGCTCCCGTTACCAGTCCTACATATCCTGATCCGACGATAGTAATTCTCATGAGTTGATTAGATTTTTATAGAGTTCAACATACTTTTGTGTCATAATATTCAGGTCGAATTTTTCCCTGATCATTTTTTCTCCTTCTTTCCCAAGGCGTTTACCAAGTGCTCTGTCATTCATCAATAAAAGAATTTTTTCCTCAAGCTGTTCAGCATTCTCAGGATCAATAAGATACCCATTCAGGGAATCTATGACAATCTCATTGGTACCTCCTCCCCGGGTGGCAATAACAGGTTTGCCAAGTGCCATATATTCTATTATCGAATTGGATATGCCCTCTCCGTGAGCTTTTGAATTTGTTATAAGCACTCCAACATCTAAAATATTTACAATTGACTCAATGTCAGATCTTCTGCCCAGGAAAATTATTTGACTGTTGAGTTTTGCCGGGACTTTTTCCATTGAGCTTTTCAGGTTGACACCATCTCCCACATATATGAACCTTATATTGTTGTAGGATTTCGCCATACTGACAGAAGCTTTTATAAGTGTTTCATAATCCTTTCTTGGTTCAAAGGCAGCCACCATTCCGACAACAAAGACATTCTTCGGAACATTGCCAAAAATTTCCTTTAACATCAGGTCGGGATCTTTTTTACGTTCAAGTCGGGTAAGATCGATACCATTGTAAATACAGACTGATTTTTTTCTGGGTGCTTTATAGGATTTCAATCCCTCCATTGAGTTACCAACGACAACATCGGCAAACGGGAAGGTTAGTCTGGCTCTTAACAGATATTTGTTTTTGATGGTTTGTCTTACCTGCGTATCAACCACCATACCATTAACCAATTTGATATTTAACAATTTACAAAGTGGTGTTACATACACAGCAGTCATTGTGTCCCAGCAGTGCACAATGTCGGGTTTGAATTCCTTAAGTAGCCGGTAGTACTTTCTGAAAGCATTTAGATCTTTCCTGCTTTCCCTTAAAATAAAATGGATCTTTATTCCGAGTCTGAAAACTTCCTCATAATGAATTACTTTGGACATTAAGGCAAGTTCAAATTCAAAATCAGGCAGTTTCTTAAGCGCTTTCATCAGCTCAGTCAACCGCCTTTCCTTGCCACCGGCAGTCATTGTATCTATTACAAACAGTATCCTCAATTAACCAAAGTTTTAAGGTGTTCTTAATTTCTAAGTCCTGGTCTGTTTTTAGCCAGTTTTCCAATTCCATCAAAATTCATCTGATCATATCTAAGTTTTCGCTCCATATATTTTGCGACCATAAAAGGGTCAATTCCTGGATCTAAATGAATCTTTTCTTTATGGATGTTCTGAGAGACCCGGGGGTATATCCCAGCCTGTAAAAACTTCCATAATATCTTATATTATTGTCGTTTGACATAAATCTGTTAAGCAAAATTAATTTTTCAGTATCGGCAGGCAATTTATTTACTTTGGCAGTTGCATTAAATGCTACACGGAATCCGAGCTCTTCAGCGATCTCAATTGCTGATTCATTAAAATCACCGTTGGGAAATGCGACGACATTTGGGACAAGACCAGTAAGCTTTTTCAGATATTCATTTGATCCAATAAACTCTCTTCTTATTTCATCCTTGTCATAATGGGTAAGTATAGCATGGTTTAGTGTATGATTACCGATTAAGGTATAAGGATTTTTTGCCAGGATTTTAACTTCATCCTCGGTCATTGGCCTGTCAATATCGGACCAGGGTTTCAGTGAATCTTTACCAAAGTTTTTAATTATATAGGAATTGATGTAATCATATTTATATTGTTTTACGTTCTCCTGCTCATTCCTTATGGCAATTTTACTTGCACCTTCCTTGGTCCTGTATTTGTAAATTATGTCCCACCAGAATGATATGTTGTCTTTTATGTTATTACCTGTGATGAAAAAAGAGGCAGGTATCTTGTATTTTTCGAGAATCTGTAGTGAAAGCATATTATTGAAATAACCATCGTCGAAGGTCAGTATTATGTAACGATCATTGGCAGAAAGTCCGGTTAACAGATCAGTAGGCTTAATGAATTTATAATCATGGCAGAGAAAATAGTCGACAAAATCATCAAATTGTTTGACTGTCATATTCTTCTGAGGATCAATATGGTCCAGCCTTTTATGCTCAGGTGATTCATAGAGGGCATGAAAATAAAATGCCAGTAGCTGGGAGTTTTCCCCTTTGAGTTTTAACAGAACAGGATTTACCAGATACCCAATTTTTTCAACAATCCCTCTGATGCAGTCAGCGATATTTTCTTTTAATATTTCCATTTTGACTCAGTATTATCAAAAATCATTTCAACTGCTCTGCTGCCTGAGACAGTTATGTAAAGACATTAATTATCAGAATAACGATTCAGATTCATTTTTATTCCTTTCATACCTTAAGTATTATTATTAAGATTTATTATTCATAATACCCGGCAATTTAAAAAGTCTGGATTTATTTATTTTATAAAAAACTGATTTTTAAGGCTATCGATATTAACAGCTTAATAAATTTGTCACTTTAATGTAAAATTCAGGAAGCTCCAGGATTAAAATGAAATCTAGCAGCTTCGGTAAGAGTAACCGATTCAACTTTTACTTCCTTCAGAAAAACAAAAAACTCAGACAACAGATCGTATAGTTTTTCAATTGACTTTTCATCCTTTCTGTAAATAGAGCAGCCTGGCATCAATTCACTTGAATGAAACATCATCACCAGATATTTCAATTTCAATTTCAAAGCTTCCCTTACAAGATCCCTGAACAAATTGATTGTAGTCCATTCAAATGGCCGGAGCCACACTGGCTGATCCTTATAGAAAAATCTCCTTAATCCTTTCAATAAAAGATTATTATCAACATTGCTGAAATAATATCTTGCAAGCGAAACGCTTCTGTTCAACGGGAACTTTGTAGGAATTATTGAGACAGGGATTTCAAGAATTTTATTCTCTCCTGAAAAGTATTCAAAGTGTTCAGGTGTTTTATCAGCGAAATCGGGACCGCCGTTCAGGTCAGATATACCTTTATTTGCTGACCAGTTTGTATACGGGGTGACGGATGAATCGACAAGGTATGAGTTTTCAATAAGCACATTTGCGACAGATTCATTAAATCCGTATCGTCCTGACCGGAATGACAATGGCCGGTGTCCGAAAGATGCACATATCTCATCAGTGAGGTATTTAATTTTTTCATTTAGAAGTTGAAACGGAAGCTCTGATGCATAAGGATGTTCATTATCATTAAATCTGAAACCCTTCTTGTCAAGGAAAGGCGGGGTTGTCCAGGAATGAAGATGTGCACCCATTTCGGCCCTGCCCGATGCAAGGTATTCACTGAAAATCTCACGTGCAAAACCATCCTGGCAGACTTCCGAGGTCACAAGATATGTCGGTTTAACTTTATGCCTATCGCAAAAATCCTGAAATCGGGGGACAAACCTTATGTTTTCTGTAGTCAGCTCACGCCCGTAATCCCATTGATTATCACCTTCGGTATCTATTGTTAATATAAACTTCATTGATCTTTAATTATAAACTGGTCATTTCCTTTTTTATAATGATTGTCGTCTTTGATTGGGATTATTC
The DNA here is from genome assembly GCA_964514725.1 of uncultured Rikenellaceae bacterium. Lineage (GTDB taxonomy): Bacteria > Bacteroidota > Bacteroidia > Bacteroidales > VadinHA17 > LD21. The sequence continues at coordinate 332,979 of CAZEUL010000001.1, read as the reverse complement.
AAATGTCAAATGGTTTAATTATACATTGAGTTAATGAAGTCCAGTAACCTTTTTGCCTGGTAATTATAATTAAAAGTTGTCCTGGTGAGTTCTCTGCCATTTTCCCCGACCTGTTTTGCCATGTCATAATTGCTAAGGACAAAATCGAGTTTTCCGGCAAAAGCATCCACACTGCCTGGTTCGGTAAGGAAGGCATGTTCGTTATCTTTAAGATAATACGGTATTTCCCCGACACTTGTAACCACTACCGGATTACCTGTAGAAAGGTATTCAGTAAGTTTGGAAGGGAAACCGGCATCAGCCACTTTGCTTTTTGGACGTGCAAGTACCAGGATTTTTGCATTAAGAAGAAACTGAGGGACTTGGGTTCTGGGTAAAAGCCCCATGAAAATAACCCTTGATTCAAGACCCAGAGTCTTTACCAGATTTCTTACGTACTCCTCTTCCTCTCTGGTATCGCCTGCCCCAATCAGAACAAGGTTTATGTCCTTATGTTTATTAAAGATTTTAGAAAAACTTTCAATAAGTATATTGACCCCGTCCTTCATTACTGTAAGGCTACCGCAATAGGCAATATATTGATATGGCAGGGGAGATATTAATTTGACATTAAATCGCTCTGTGTCAACAGTACTGGGCATTAGAAAGAGTTTCTTTTCAGAGAATCCGTTGTTTTTATAAAAATCAATAAGATAATTTGAGATGCAGAATATGCCATCATAAAATCCGAGTTCAAGTCTTAACCGGAGACGTCCCATTAACTGGGAAAAATAATTGTCTCTGTAATTCCTTAGCGGGTGTTCGCTTGCATCGATCAGAAGTTTTGTTCTGAAAGCTTTTGCCAGGAAATAACCGAATAACTGGGTGGCAAATCGGAATGTCCAAAGATTTATTGATATGATTTTTTCTTTTTTATTAATTTCATTCACAAGTCTGTAAGCTCTAACATATTTCATAAATTTATACCATCGGCGGGCAACGAAATAGGGGCTTCTTCTTTTTTGTGCAAAAGGATGATAATATTTTATACCGTCCCTGATTCCGTCATAATCGTCAAGGTATTCATTTTCAAAGCAAACTACATGAACATCTATATCGTGTTCCGACAATCCCCTGGCGTGAGTATAAACATGATTTGTGGCCGCTGTACCATCAGGAAATGTGAAAGAATCGCCAAAAATAACGAGAGACATATACAGGCTGTTGAATTTACAGAAGTTATTTCTTAAGAGCAGGATCTTTAATACCCCACCATATATTGCTGAGTTTTGAATTTCCTATAATAAGCTTAAGTACGCGCCAGGAACAGTTGGTGATATTGTATTCATCGGGTATTTTATTATATTTTGGTTTGTTTGCAAATTCCTTGATTGCTGTTTCAATTCCCAGCAATACAATTTCCGGATCAAAACCTGATAATATTATTGTACCAGAATCTTGTGCCTCTGGTCTTTCCATTGATTGTCGAATTGAAATTGCCGGGAAATTAAGGATTGCCGACTCTTCGCTAATTGTTCCTGAATCGGAAATAGTGCAGAGTGCATTAATTTGAAGGAACACATAATCAATAAATCCGAATGGTTTAAGGAACTGAACCAGAGGATTTATACCAAATCCTTTGATATTTTCAAGCCGTTTTCTGGTCCTTGGGTGGGTTGAAACTATAACCGGGAAACCGTATTTCTCTGCAAGTCTGTTAAGTACAGTGAGTATTTTTATAAGATGCTCAGAATTATCGACATTTTCCTCCCTGTGTGTTGAGACCATGAAGTAGCTTTTCCGATTGAGATTTAGTTTCTCCAGACTGTCAGATTTGTCAATTTTTGGAAGATAATAATCGAGAACTTCCCGCATCGGACTACCTGTAAGGTATATCCTTCTTTGCTGTAATCCCTCTGCTATAAGGTGTCTGCGTGCATGTTCCGTATAGACCAGGTTGAAATCGGCAATATGATCAATTATCCGTCTGTTTAGTTCTTCAGGCACATTCATATCGAAACATCTGTTTCCTGCTTCCATGTGAAAAACGGGAATATGAAGCCTTTTGGCCATATATGCTGCCAGACAGGAATTGGTGTCGCCAAGGACCAGAACTGCATCAGGATTTTCTTTTCTGAGAACTTCACCTGATTTTCGGATAATATCTCCGACAGAAGCTTCGAGAGATGAAGTGTCTATATTCAGGAAATAGTCGGGTTTTCGTAATTCAAGGTCCTTGAAAAAGACCTCATTCAGTTCATAATCATAGTTTTGCCCTGTATGGACAATAAGCTGATTGAGGTAAGTGTCAAGCAGGGCCATAGTACGCGAAAGGCGGATTATTTCCGGTCTGGTCCCGACAAAAGTCATAATTTTTAGTCTGTCCATCCTATATGGTGATATTGTTTAATTAATGAATATCATTCCTGGTTCTTACCAGCATTTCTGAATTGAGAGCCGGTCAGGCAAAAATTCAGGCAGTCTCAATAATCATTTGTATTTAAGAGCTATACTTTTTCGAAGAAGGTATCCGGATCGTCAGGATCGAAAAATTCATTGATCCAGAACAAGGTAATCAGTTCGTCGCTGCCGGTATTTGTAATATTATGTGTGAACCAGACAGGCATATCAACAAACGAGGGTTTTTCTCCCTCAAGTTCAAAACTAATAACTTTTTCGGTTCCGATCTTTCGCAATTGAATAACTGCTTTGCCCTTGATGACTGTAAATCTTTCTATTTTTCGGAGGTGAAAATGGTTTCCCCTGGTAATTCCAGGAAGGGTTGTTGAGAAGGAGAATTGTCCTCCCATTCCAGTTTTGACTGTTTCCACAAAGCTGCCCCTATGATCAGTATTCATTTTCAGTTTTACCGGATATTTTGAAGGAAGATCAATATAGCTTCTGAAAGTATTGAAAAGATTCTGCTCAAATTTATTATTCAGTACAGGGAAAGTATTTTCTTCCAGATAAGATTTTTTGTATCCTTCGAGAATTCTGAGGATTTCTGAAACCATAATTTCGGAGGAAAATGGGACCTTATAACTAATTATTCCTGTTTCAGATGGTTTGGAAATGATCTGTTTGTATATCAGGTCGGCCAGCTCCAATACATAAATCAGTTGAAGTGACGCATCAATTTGAATTTGCGGTTTTTGATTCTGATTCAACTGGTAACAGAAAGTTGCCACCACAGAATTATAAAATGGTCTACCAAAAGGACCGAATACATTTGGAATTATAAGACCGGTGAATTCTGAACCAGTTCGTTTTGCCCATTCTTCTAGACGGAACCGGCAGTCACGTTTTGATCTTCCGTAGAGATTATCTTTTTCTTCCTGTATGGAAGAAGAAAAAAGGATGTGAGGCTTTTTTCCAGTAAAATCCAGAGCTTTTATCAGTTTATTACACAGTTCAATATTTGTATCATAGATCACCTTTGGGTCGTCATGCCGGTTCATTGCTGCAAGATGCACTATAGCATCGCACTCTTTTACAAAATTATTCAGAGCAATTTCATCAGCGAAAAAGCTATCATCAAACGGTACAGTAATTATATTTTCTTTTTTAAGATTCAGGAAGTTATAAAGATGTGTACCGATAAAACCAGCCTGACCTGTGATTCCGACCTTAAACGTCATTTAGCTGAAAAAATGTTGTTTTTTACTAAACCAGACAGATGATTTGCAGGTATAAAAAGATATGTTTATTTATCCGGCATCAGATCATCCCTGACAATATCCAGTTTTAAAAGCAACTGTTTGGTCTCTTCCAGATTTAATCTGTAAGTATTATGGGATGTATATTCCTCCTTCTGGGCTATTTCGGCCTCTCCTTCAATAAAGAATCTGTTATAATTTAGATCTCTGGTATCGGCAGGTATCCGATAGTAGTTGCCAAGATCCTCAGCTTTGACCATTTCCTCACGGTTTACAAGTGTTTCATACAGTTTTTCACCGTGTCTTGTTCCAATGAGTTTTATTTCATTGTTAGCGTTATATAGTTCCAGGAGGGCTTTTGCCAGAATTTCAATTGTTGCCGCAGGAGATTTCTGAACAAAAATATCTCCCGGATTTCCGTTTCTAAAAGCGAACAGAACAAGGTCGACTGCATCATCAAGAGTCATCATATACCGTGTCATATTAGGATCGGTAATTGTCAGAGGCTGACCTTTTTTTATCTGGTCAATAAAAAGAGGGATTACCGATCCCCTCGAGGCCATAACATTTCCGTAGCGCGTGCCGCAGAATACCATTCCGGTACCATTAAGATGCCGTGATTTGGCTATCATTACCTTCTCGCTTAAAGCTTTTGACATGCCCATTGCATTGATAGGATAGACAGCCTTATCGGTACTCAGAACAATGACCCTATGAACTTTATTCTCGATTGCTGCATTAAGGACATTTTCACACCCCAATACATTAGTTCTGACAGCCTCAACCGGGAAAAACTCACAAGATGGAACCTGTTTCAGGGCAGCTGCCTGAAAAATATAGTCCACACCCTGAGTAGCACTCTGAATGCTCTCATAATTTCTTACATCTCCTATGTAATATTTAATCTTGTCGTTTTTATAGAATTGTCTCATGTCATCCTGCTTCTTTTCATCACGGCTGAAAATGCGGATCTCTCTGATCCCTGTCATGAGGAATCTTTTCAGGACAGCATTTCCGAATGAACCGGTGCCTCCGGTAATCAGAAGGGTTTTGTTATTAAAAATGTCATCCATAATTGCGAATTATTGAATTACGTTAAACAGAATCTGTTTTACTGCAAACTCCTGTGATGTTCACTAATCGAAACATTGAAAATTGCTTTTTATTATGGGAAGCAACATTTATTTATAAGTTACTATCCGGATCAGGGGCTGAATCAAATTTTTCAAGATTACTTAAGGGATGCCCTATTGTTCCTCAGGAGTCAGATCTGATTGCATTTCAACCTTTTTAATCTCTTTCGGGATCATAGTAGAAGGCGTAAAAAGTCTGAACATCCAGAAACACATTATAAGGGGGAAAAATATCAGGCTGTAGCTTATTGATGTGAATAAGATCACAATAAACAAAAGTAATCTTATATTCATTTTAAGGTATCGTGCAAAGAACAATGAACTTGCAAGGGTAGAAAACACAAAAAAAACACATCCTACCAGACCAAACTGCGCCAGAAGGTTACCGATTCCGGTAATGGGAGAGATTCTGGCTCCGATTTTCATGGTCCATCCTTCCTCGACCTTACCTCCCAGACCAAGAACCGGATTGTTTTTGAAATCAATCATAGTAATCAGAAGCGATGAGAACCTCTGTGGTGTGTAAGGTTCACCTTTTCGTCCAATTGTCCGGACAACCATTGCATCGAGTTCATTTGTTTCGCTTATTAACCTTACAATCTTGTTGCTCATGAAGGGTAATGAGAATATCATAACAAGAATTGCAAGAATTACAGGAAACAGCACCAGAATCACCCTGCTCATCTTGTTATACATATAAAAGAAAACTATAACCAGATATGCCAGGTAACCAGTAGTTGACTGAGTTGATACAAGTGCAACAGAAAATAACCAAAATCTCCATCCGATTTTTCCTTTTATATTGTTTATAAAGAGATTACAATACAGGGCCAGACAGATAAAAACTGCAAATACACCCGGCTCCCAGGCAAAACCACTGTTTCTGGGCAATACATTACTGTAAATAAATGAATTAACGGCAGGCTGTATGGAATAAAGTATTGCATTTAGTCCATCCTGTGATACCGATGAATATTTCCTAATAAATGCAACACTTCTGAAATATCCGTACAGGGTATCTCCTCCCATGACAGTCTGAATAATCCATAACAGCATTCCCAGGCTGGTGAGGTAAAACACTATATCTTCAAAGACCCTGAAAAGCTTAATTTTTAATGACCGGACTGTTGAGTAAATTATAAAAAACTGTAAGAAATAAAACACGAAATAAGTTGGTCTGAAATCGCTGAATTTTATTGAAATGGTAACAAAATAAATGAAGAAACCACCTATTACATAAAAGAATTGCCTGTCAATAACTATCTTCCACTTTAATGCCAGAATTCCGCTTAAAATAACGGGAACCAGAACTGCCACAGGCGTATCAGTAACCGATGTGGCATTTACCAGTTTGGTTGCATTTGCAGCATAAATAATTAATACAAACACATACAGATACTCAAAGAATGACAGTTTTTGACCCGTGGCACTTTTTGGCGCAGTTACTATTGTTTCAGAATCGGTCATGCCTGTTTACGTATCAAAAAATTTCCCGAAAATGTTAGTCTTTTAAAATTGAATAAAAAACAGCCTGCCAAGTTGTATTTATTTGCTCAAAACTCCAATTATTTTCAGAATAAGTTTTGAACCAAGCCGCCTGTTTAAAGAAGAAACCATTGATATAAAAATTGTTAACACCTGGATGATTAACATTCTGCGGATTCTTTTAAAGCTTTTAAGGGCTCTTCTGTGTTCACGTAATACTTCAGAAGCCTGCCTTATCTTTTTTAATCCAATTAATGCCAGGGCTTTGTAGAATACAATTATTGTTTCGTATGGTGAATCCTTTAAACCTTTTTCTGTCAGGTCCAGCAATATCTCAAATTCAGCGGATTGTGCATAGAGAGGTGCTGCTTTTTTTATGCAATCAGGAAGCGGATTAACAGATATAGCATTAAAATAAGCCTTCTTGGCATCCTCCGGCTTTTCTGTCCTGATCAAAATATCGCCTGAAAGATCATACGCAAAATGGATTAATGCCCTAACCTGGTATTCATTGCCATGGTTATAAACCGTCTGCCATAAATAATCTGTTATTCTCCGGCCATCACAATTCAAATCCTTATCCACAAATGGCAGGATATACTTTTGAAGCAAGTCGGGAAATTTATTGGCGCAATCAATTGCCTTTTTAAGCGTTTCAAAAGCATGTCTGTATTCTTTCTGAAGGTATAATATACGACCCTGCAGATAATATATCCATCCATACCCGGGTATTATTTTCTGCAGCTCGGTCAGGTATTCATTGCATATTTCATATTTCTTCAACAGGAAGGATACCCTTGCAGCTTCAATAAGGGGCAGAATTCTAGAATTTCGGTCATTAATTAAAGATATCGCATTATCAATTCTTTCAAAATAAACTTCCTTCCAGTTAATAGGGTAATCAGTATTATATCTGTAATTGTACATTAACGGTGTAGCTGTTCTGTATTCCAGGATCCCCTGTGGTAAGTTTTTGTTCCTTTCTATCCTTTCGGAAATATCAACATCAATGCTGATTGCATTATTTATATTCTTCATTGTAAATTGCCCGAATCCGACAGGAATAGTTTTGATCTTTTCTCCTGACCTTGCTATTATTTCTCCGGCTTCCGCGGGATGATTTATGAAGTAAATTATCTTATCATACAGATCATTTTCGTTATATGTTATATACTCCTTCCCTGGTATCCAGAAAGTGCTCATCAGAGTATTGTCTTCATGGCTGAAAAGCAAGCAACCATTTAAAGCAGCCTCATACGATCTGTTTGAAAGAGTGTGTGCCCAGTCAATAACAATCTTGCTTTTCCTGTAATATGCATGTATCTCCCTTCTTGTCAGGCCGACGTAATAATGAATTTTAATATTTTTCTTGTTTGATGCTGCAAGATTATATAGGGTCTTGTAGCGTTCGTGGTAAAAACCCTCATAATAATTTGCGATACAGATCACATCAATTTCACGATTGGTGAAATCAGGATCCGGGAGGTTGGGGTCGGGCAGGGAAACCGGAAAACCTTCGAGAGGTAAGACTTTAACTTTTAAATCATTATAAGCTGTCAGATCAATTACACCATGGCTAAGGAAATCAAAAAGTTCAACAAGATATCTGTTGTAAATTGTATCTGCCCATGCATCACGGGTAAAAAGGATTGTCCTAACCGGACACAGGTGAATGTCTGTTACGAAATTTAACACAGATGTATCGCATGTCACAATATCAGGTATCCAGCCCTCAGGCAGTCTGTCAAAGACGGACTTAATGCTTGTCTGGCCGTTAATATTCAAAATAGGAATTAATTTTCCATTAAATGAAAATTCCGAATCAGGAATTGGCCCCCACAGAATTATATCATGATCAAATAATGTTTTGTAGCTCTCAGTATCCCAAGATATTATACGTTCCTCTACAGATCCCAGATTGAATAAAAGGATTTTCATCAGTTAAGTTTATTTTTTAAATCTTTCGGCAATAAGGTTTTTCAATCCGATACGTTTGTCAAGTTCTCTGAAGGAATATAATGAAGATCCGATTATGATTAATGCCCCTGTTATATATAATGCGATCTCATTCAGAAATTTGGCACCTATAAAACATGTCAATCCGAGGATGAACTGTATCATAAAAATTCTTTGGAATGATTTATCAAAGAAATATCCATATTTTTTTCTTGCAATCAGATAGACCTGTGTAAGATAGAAAAGATATCCTATAAAAAATGAAACACCCAAACCTTCCAGACCTCCGAATTTATAACCAAGTATGTTGAAGGCCAGCATGTAAAGGTTGGCTGACAGTTCATTGTAGAAGAAAAGCTTTGTATGTCCCTTTGCAATGAAAAGAAATGCTATTGCCCAGCTTGGTGCCTTAAAGAATATACCCAGTGCTGCCCAGTGTATCATACTGTCGACGGCCACAAACCGTGAAGAATAAAACAACAGTACAACAAAATTAATAAATATAAGGAATACAGTCAGTATAGGTGCCAGTATGAGCAGAGCTACTTCAGACTGCTGGTTGATAATATTTCTTGCCATATTATTGTCATGGGCAATACCAGAAAGTCTTGGAAAGTAGTCAGTACTCATTGCTGTGAATACCATTCCGACATAAGTATTAATAATGGTAAATCCGGCATTATAGAGTCCTACCTGTTCAATACCGCCTATACGGCTTACAAAAATTCTGACTATATATGAGGTACCTACTGCAACCAGGCTGTTAACACTCAGAATGAAACCCATTCTTATCATATCACCCCCCTCTGAATAAAGCAATGATTTATTGACTTTTATGCTGGGAATTCCAAGCTTTGATGCAAAAAACCAGGAAAAGAGCAAAGTGCCTACGGAGCTAAGAATAAGTGCAGGAACAATTCCGTCTATTCCCCATACATAATATAACGGTACCGAGATAAACAATGATGCTGTGGTGCCTGCAAGATTTGCTTTAGCCAGGAACTGGAGCTTCCTCATTCCCTGTAAAACCACCAGCTGGCCATTGCTTATCTGGGTCAGGAGTAACGTTATTGAGATCCACATAAATGCAATTGTATAATCCCTGTTGCCAAATGTCAGTTCACTCAGCAAAGGAGAAAGAACCAATGTGACCAGTGTGCCAAGAATGCCTGTTATCCAAACCAGTCTTCTCAGCACTGAAGCAACCTCACTTATTCTCTTATCGTCACCTGTTGTATTTGCTGCAGCAATATTTTTTATAGCACTTGTATTTAGCCCAAAATTTGTTATTGTCCCGATGAAGTTGGTAGTAGAGGTTAATAATCCTGAAATTCCCATACCAGCAGGACCAAGCAAAACTGCAACAAATTTTGATTTAATAACTGATATAAAGATATTGAATACCTGAACACCTCCGAAAATAGAGGTAGCCTTCATTATCTGTCTATATGAAGTTTTTTCTTCAGTCATTTGACATTTTAGATTTCCATAAAGAACCCCGGTAATAAGACCCCAACTATCTTTGATTTCTTATTCCCTTTCAGTGATTTTTTATATTGAAAAACAGTTCTTTATTTTGGAAATATGAGCTAACTAACCTTTTATGACTTAAAATCTTTCAGAACACTATTTTCCGAAGGAATTCATGATCTCCACAACATATTCCATTTCATGAATATCCATGACAGGACTAAATGGCAGACTAAGTATTTCCCTGTGTATTTTCTCGGTCACCGGAAGATTCAGATTACTTAGTTCACTGTAGGCCTGCTGTTTATGGGGTGGGACAGGATAATGTATTAGTGTCTGGATCTGATTATCTGATAAGAATTTCTGCAATTTATCCCGTTCAGGGTGAAGAACTACAAAAAGGTGCCATACATGGGATTTAAAGTCTGATCCAGTTTTAATATCTGAAGGACTAGCAGGAAGTTTGATTCCGGGTGTGGTAATATTGTTAATGTAATATTGAGCTACTTTATTCCTTTTGCGATTATCCTGGTCAAGACGTCGGAGCTTAATTCTAAGTATAGCGGCCTGTATTTCATCGAGGCGAGAATTAAGACCTTTGTACTGATTATGGTACTTTACTCTTGATCCGTAGTTGGCAATAGTCCTTACAATATCAGCAAGTTCATCATCATTTGTTGTAACGGCTCCTGCGTCTCCGAGAGCGCCAAGATTTTTTCCCGGGTAGAAGCTGTTACCAGCTGAATGGCCCAATGATCCGGTTCTTTTACTTCCGTACATACATCCCTGAGCCTGGGCGTTATCTTCAATAATCTTAAGATTGTATTTATCCGCCAGCCTTTGAATTTCCTCATGCATGGAATTCTGCCCATAAAGGTGGACAATCATGATAGCTTTAGTGCGTGAGCTTATTTTTTCCTCGATTTTGAAGGGGTCGATGTTATAAGTTGTAATATCAGGTTCAACCAATACAGGGACCAAATGATTCTCGGTTATAGATAATATGGATGCAATAAAGGTGTTAGCCGGAACTATTATTTCATCAGCCGGTTTCATATAACCTGCCTCCATATAAGCGCGCAGTATAAGTCTTAATGCGTCGAGGCCGTTAGCAACTCCGATACAGTGCTTCGTTCCGATGAATTCGGAATACTCCTTTTCGAAATTTTTTACCTCTTCGCCCAGAAGATACCATCCTGAATCAAGTACTCTTTTAATGGCAGCCGACAGTTCAGGTTCAAAGCTGTCGTTGACTTTCTTTAGATCATAGAACTTAACCATTATATTTCGATTTTTCTTACGAATCTTGCCGGATTTCCAACCCAGAGTTCACCTTCCGGAATATCTTTAGTGACAACGCTGCCGGCTCCGATCATTGCATTTTTACAGATTTTTACACCACCAAGGATAATTGCTCCTGCACCGATTGAAACACCATCCTCTATAATTGTGGTCTGGAATTTTTCAGGATAATGTTTAGACCTGGGGAACTTGTCATTGGTAAAAGTGACATTAGGCCCTATAAAGACATTGTTTCCAATTCTCAGACCATCCCATATCTGAACACCGGGTTTTACAGTTACATTATTTCCGATAATAACATCGTTTTCTATAAATACATGGCAGTTGATATTGCAGTTTTCCCCTATAACTGCACCTGGGAGAACTACTACAAACTGCCAGATTGAAGTGTTTTCACCAATAGTTCCGGATTGAACATCGGCCGTAGGGTGTATTTTAGCCATTTTCCTTAAACCTTATAAAATCATTGAAATCCCTTATATAATCATTCGCATCATATTTATGGGAGGCCAACACAAGGCAAATCGCACCTGATGAGAAATTTATCAGTTCACGCCAGATTCCCGGGACAACATATAGCCCATAATACGGGCGGTTAAGTTCGATCACCTTTCTGTTCCTGCCATCAGAAAGCACTACGTCAAAACAGCCACTGGTAGCAACTATCAGCTGGTGAAGTTCCTTGTGGGCATGACCACCCCTTTCAGCCCCGCCAGGAACATCGTAAAGGTAATAAACACGTTTGACGCTGAAAGGCAGATCTATTCCACCCTCAATTACTGTAATATTGCCTGAACGATTATGAATCTTATTAAGCTCAATGATGTGGCAATCGTAAATAGAGGACCCTTTTTTCATCTAACAATGGTTAGAAATTCTTCAAAATCACGTATATAATCAGACTGATCATAAAAGGTTGATGATAAAACAAGGGCCAGTGAATTCGTTGAAAAATTCTCAATCCTTCTGAATATCAGTCGCGGTATGTAAAGACCATAATATGATCTGGTAAGGGAGTACTTTTTCTCTTCAATTCCATCATGAAGAATAATATCGAAACTTCCGGAAAGAGCTACCACAAGTTCTTCAGAGACTCTGTAAGCATGACTTCCCCTGAATTCACCTCCGGGGACATCATAAATCCAGTATACCCTCTTTATTTTAAAAGGTATATGGGTATCTTCTTCAATAAAGGAAAGGTTTCCCCTGTTGTCTTCAATTTTAGGAAGATTTATTATCCTTATCCCCTGTTCTTTTTTGATCATTTTAACTGTTTTTCAGTTCTTTTTTTACATGCTTCCGCCCCGTCAGTCCCACCAGGGTGAACTAACACATAACAAAAATAAATTTACAGGATCTTTTCACCTTTTATCCATAAAAGGGTCTAAATCGTTGAAAATCGCCTGATAAATATGTCCAAATATGTGAAACTATGTAAAAAAAAACTATAAGATCAAAATATTTTGATTAACACTTTTAACAATTTAATCAGCATATCACTTTAAATCTGTATCAAAATACAAAACAGATACAGGGATGAAACGGCAATGTAAGTCAATAATTATATATTCAGGATAAAAAATCTAAAAGAGACATGTCAAAAAACTGTTTTAAAAATAATAAGTTACTTTTACAGAAAACTCTGATAGGCAATGGTGCAATCGGGAAAATATTAAATAGATTACCAATAAATAAAGATTTGTAAATGAGATATTTAATTTTATTATTATACAGCATCTTCTTATTCAAGATTACAGTACCAGGTTTTTTTCAGATCTCAAAAGTAACGTCGGATCATTTGCAACAGAATCCTCCTCAGAAGAATCAGCAGAACAGGATTTTAATTAAAGAGGGCGAAACAGTTGTAAACACTGAAGAGGGCTACTGGTCGGGGTATGACATGCCCAGGGAGGTGAAGGTAAGCCTTGTGTTCAGAAACAATACAATAATATCTTCCAATTCCTCAGGTTACATGTTGAAGGCAGGTGATGAAAATCCTGAAATTTACAATAATAACCTTGATGGTGAATTGATTACAGGAAACAGGTTAATATGGAATGGGAACGATGCCAATAGCATTACCCATGGAGTTTTTACCGGCTATAATATAAATGTGACAATAAAATACAACTACCTTGAGAGGACACCAATGGGATTGATAAGGAAATCGAACGGGATGAGCGATACATCGGGAGGAATTGCCTATAATATTGTAAATGATCCAACAAAGGTAGCTGTGGCAATTAAGGGAATTAATAATGTCAAGATTTTCAATAATACTTTTTATAGTTCAAGGAGCCGTTCTGAAACATGGAGACCTCTTATTCATATTTACGCAAATGACAATCCTGTGGCATCTTCCACAGGAATAAAAATTTTCAACAATATATTTTATACAAAGCATCAGATCTTTAATATCACTGTAGAAAACAGTTGTCTTAAAGGATTTGAATGCGATTATAATCTTTATTGGTGTGAGGATGGGGAAGCAAAGTTTATGGTTGGGAATAAGGAACTTTCTTTCAGAGAATGGCAAAAAATGGGTTATGATCTCCATTCCCGGATACTCGACCCGAAATTCAACAATACGACAGAATTTGTTCCTGAATCAAGGTTGGATTATGGAAAGGATCTGGGCTCAGAATGGGAGAAAGGATTATCAACCGATGCCATTTGGGGTAAAACAGACCCTGGAGTTGCAATTCAGAACGGTCCATGGCAGGTTGGAGCTCGGATATATGAAGCAGCGAGAGGAAAAACATTTTATATTTCTGTAACAGGAAATGACAATAACCCAGGAACAATTGACAGGCCTTTTGCCACCTGGCAAAAGGGATTTCAAGTGGCTGCTCCTGGTGATACAGTTTATATAAGAGGGGGAAGATATACTCCTGCCACAGGGAATATTTTTAAGGTATTCGGATCAGATTTTCATTGTGGGGTATGTGTAAATAATAAAAAAGGCAGCAGGGGAAAAACTTACAATATAATGGCTTTCCCTGGTGAAAAGCCAATTCTTGATTGCAGTAACTTTTCGGTTCCCGCATACAGGGCAGGAATTCTCTTATATGAATGCGACTACTGGCATATAAAAGGACTGGAAGTAACTAAAGCAGGACAGGTTCAGGGTTATGGCGCTTTTGGGATTTATCTTAACAACTGCAACAATAACTTACTTGAGCAGGTTGTTTCGCATAATCATGGCGGATCAGGGATCAGGATCGGATATGCTTCAGAAAATAATCTTTTATTGAATTGTGATGCCTTTGATTGTTATGATCCGCTCTCTATGTCGGGTGATCAGCCATACTATGGAGGACATGCCGATGGCATTGAGGTTTCTGATATATTCGAACGGAATGGAAATGAGAGATTAAATACCCTTATAGGGTGCAGGGTTTGGAACAATTCTGATGACGGATATGATTTTTACCAGTGTGAAGGGATAATAGTAATGGATCATTGCTGGGCATGGAAAAACGGATATGATTATGGTGACGGGAGCGGATTCAAACTGGGTACTACAAAAGGAATCCCTGAAAAGAGACCTCAAAGGATACTATCATACTGTTTATCATTTTCAAACAGTAAAATCGGTTTTGACCAGAATACTGCAAATGTATTAATGAAGCTGTACAACTGTGTTGCTTACAATAACGGCACATACGGATTTAACTTCCAATGGCATAATATTAAAGATACTCTGATAAATAACATAAGTTATAAAAACGGCAAAAATGATATTTTGCTTTCCAACCAGTTTAGGGAAAACAACAGTTGGGACAGCAGAATAAAGCTGACTGATGCAGATTTTGTAAGTCTTGTACCGGATGGAGTTGATGGGCCAAGACAACCTGACGGTAAACTTCCGGAAATAAAGTTCCTGCACCTAAAATCAAACTCTGACCTTATTCATGCAGGCAGGAAATCGATAAAGGCATCTGAGTATTATAATATGGAATCACTGTCAAGCGATGATATAGGAGCATTCCCTTCCTCAATTGATAAGGATGAAAAAGGCAGGCAAAATGCATTTATAAAGGTTTTAATAATGTTCTGGCCATTTTATCTTTAATTAAGACCCGAGTACATGAACTTTTTCGTATTTTCTTTAAAGAATAGTATTTATTTTTTAAGCATTTTATCAACATTTGCATCAGACGGCGCATAAAGCTCTATATTTGCATTTTAATCCCCCTCATTTGTTTAGTGTTGGTTTATTAAGAATTTAAGGTAATTTTTGAATAAAGGATAAAAAAACCGAGATTAATACAACAATTTTATGTATTGACCGTTAAAAATTCGTATGTTTGTCAAGTTTTTTATCCTTTTAGTCAAAGTATGTGAATTTGATGAAAAAGTTACTCACTGTAATTTTCTTATTTGCAAATTTATCGGTTTTTGGTGCTACTTACTATGTCGCCACTAATGGAAGTGACAGTAATCCAGGTACTCTGTCACAACCATTTGCCACATGGCAGAAAGCTTTTTCAGTACTGAATGCCGGAGATATTGCCTACATAAGGGGTGGAATATATTATCCTACGGGAACCAGGGTATGGAATGTATATGCAGGTGCAGGCATTATTGAGAAAAGCGGCACATCTTCAAATCCGATCAGAGTATTTGCCTATCCAGGAGAAACTCCCATACTTGATTGCAGGTATATAACTACCGACACTGAAAGAGGAGGTGTTTCACTTTATAACTGCAATTACTGGCATTTAAAGGGATTAACTGTCAGGAGAGTTGACCAGAATTCTACTCCACACGGAGGTTTTGGATTCGATTTTGTAACATGCAATAATCTCATTATTGAACAGTGTGTTGCTTATGATAACGGCGGTTCAGGATTCAGACTCGTCAATGAGTCTGAAAACAATCTGATCCTCAACTGTGATTCCTATAATAATTACGATTACTATACCGGCGGTGTCAATGCCGATGGTATTGAAATATCATTTATAACCGACAGGTATCCGAAGCGGACAAATACAATTAGAGGCTGCAGGTCATGGAATAACAGTGATGATGGTTATGACTTTTTTGACAATAACGGTTATTTGAACGTTGAGAGTTGCTGGGCCTGGCATAATGGTTTTGATAAAGGAGGCAGCACACCAACCGGGGACGGTAACGGGTTTAAGCTTGGGACTCCAAGCGGTAGTGCATCTTCCACCCCTCAAAGAATTCTAACAAACTGTCTGGCATGGGAAAATCAGGCAGGAGGGATAACAATGGAACAGATGAACGGAGCGCTTTGTGTTCTGTATAATAATACCTGTTACAGGAATCAGATTGGAGGAGGATGGGAGGCTGGAATCCAGGGCTGGTCGTCAGAAAACCTAAGGCATGTTCTTAGAAATAATATTTCCTGGGCCAATCTGTATGCAAATACCAGTCAGTTTGGTTCTTATTATACACAGGATCATAATAGCTGGAATTCCGGAGTTACAGTTACCAGCTCTGATTTTTTGAGTCTTGATCCAAGCGGTGCATATGGTTCCAGGCAATCAGACGGTTCTCTTCCTTATACTGATTTCCTCAGGCTCGCTCCCGGATCTGATCTGATAGATGCTGGAGTGTATGTATCGCTTCCATACCAGGGTAATGGTCCTGACCTGGGAGCCTTTGAATCAGGGCTCTCGTCAGGGACACCTGAATCACCGGTATTTGTGAGTGCTGTGGTACAAAACGCTTCACCTTCAACAGTAGAACTTACTTACAATCTGAGTCTCTCAAATGTAATACCGCCAGTGTCAGCCTTTACAGTTCTGGTTAATTCAACTCAAAGATCAGTTAATTCAGTTGCTGTTTCCGGAAGCAAGGTCTATCTGACATTGTCAAGCCCGATCATTTACAGCGACAGATTGACTGTTGCCTATACAAAACCATCCACTAATCCTTTACAAACTCCATCTGGAGGTCAAGCAGATTCTTTTGCTGCAGCCAGCGTGGCAAATAATGTATATCCCCCCAGCCCTGTTTATGTGAGTTCTGTGATTGAGAATGCTACGCCCTCCCGGCTTGATATAACATTTAATCTTGCCCTTGCGAATGTAATTCCTGCCACTTCAACATTTACAGTGAGGGTTAATTCTGTGGCCAGAAGTGTCAATTCAATTTCAATATCCGGAATGACAGTATCACTGGCTCTGGCAAGTCCGGTAAATTACGGTGAAACTGTAACTGTGGCTTATTCATGGCCTTCTTCAAATGCATTGCAAAGTCAGCAGGGCGGACAGGTTGCATCGTTCAGCCCTCAGAACGTGACCAACAATGTAACTGCTCCCCAGCCGGTTTATCAGAGTTCGGCAATAGAAAATGGGACACCTACCAGACTGGAAATGACTTACAATATGACGCTTGCAAATATTGTACCAGCAGCTTCAGCGTTTGGCGTACTGGTAAATTCCGCTGCAAGAACCGTAAACTCAGTAGCAATATCCGGGAGCAAGGTAATACTTAATCTGGTCTCAGCCGTCAATTATGGTGATATTGTAACTGTTTCATATACTAAGCCTTTAAGTAATCCACTTCAAAGCAGTTCCGGAGGACAGGCCGCCTCCTTTGGTGCCCAGCCTGTCACCAACAGAGTTGGAGCTCCTGCTCCTGTTTACACAGGATCATCTGTTGAGAATTCAGCACCTTCCAGGATAGTTATGACATATAATCTTTCGCTTGCAAACATAATTCCTGCAACATCTGCTTTTTCGGTTACAGTAAATTCTTCCAGCAGGGGTATCAGCAGCATTTCAATCTCTGATGCAACAGTAATATTAAATCTTTCAAGTCCGGTAGCATATGGAGATGTTGTTACTGTATCTTATACAAAACCATCTACAAATCCAATACAGTCAACAGCCGGCGGACAAGCTGCATCTCTCAGTGCGCAGTCAGTAAAAAACAATCTGGCTCCACCTGTACCGGTTTACGTTTCCTCTGCAATTGAAAATGAAACTCCGGCAAGACTTGAGATAAATTATAACCTGGCTCTTGCCAATATTATCCCTCCCGTGTCTTCATTCAACGTACTTGTCAATTCAGTCTCAAGAAGTGTTACGGCAGTAACTGTTTCAGGTACAAAGGTTATCCTGACACTTTCCACCGGAGTAACTTACGGTGATGTTGTAACTGTGTCTTATACAAAACCCTCTGCCAACCCTATACAATCAACCTCAGGGGGTCAGGCAGCATCTTTAGGGATACAATCGGTACTTAACAAAGTTGGAGCACCTGCACCAGTTTATTCCGGTTCTTCCATTGAAAATGCAACTCCGTCTAAACTTGAGATGACGTACAATTTAACCCTTGCTAATGTGATTCCTTCAGTATCTTCATTTAGTGTCAGGGTAAACAACACTGGAAGGGCAGTGACATCGGTTGCAATATCAGGGACAAAGGTAATACTGACCCTTGTAAGCAGTGTTGCTTATGGGGATGTGGTTACAGTTGCTTACACAAAACCGACCACTAATCCTTTGCAATCCACCGGAGGAGGTCAGGCTGTTTCAATCAGTGCTCAACCTGTAAAAAATAACGTTCTACCGCCTGTTCCTGTTTATGTCAGCTCAGCAGTTGAAAACGCGACACCGACAAGAATCGACATAACATATAATCTTTCCCTGGCAAATATCATTCCGGCGGCTACTGCATTTAGTGTAGTTGTAAATTCTGTAGCTGTAGGTGTAACAAATGTTTCCATTTCAGGTACAAAAGTTTTGCTTACAATCGGGGGTGCAATTAAAAGCGGAGATGTTGTAACTGTATCATATACAAAACCGTCAGTTAATCCGGTTCAGACTTCAGCCGGCGGTCAGGCAGCTTCATTCAATGCAAAATCTGTAACTAATTTAGTAGGTGCTCCCAACACTCCACCTGTTGTTGTGATCAACTATAAGACAAACAGTTATTCGGGGTTTGTAAGTGAACTTGATGCAAGCAGCAGTTATGATGTTAACAAAGACAATCTAACATATATATGGACGGTACCAAATAATATCCCAGTATCCTCAACAAATGGGGCAAAAATCCAATACTTAAGTCCTATAGTAAGTGAAAATCAAGACGTTACATTTACACTCACGGTAAGTGACGGGAAGACATCTCAAACTAAATCAATACCTGTTGAAATTTTACCATATCAGCCTGAACTTGAACAGGCAGAAGTGATAAATGTAGAAGCCAGCGGTTATCAGACTCCAAATTACCCATATAATATTCTTGACGGCAATCTGGGGACAATGTGGGCTGTAAATGGAGATAATCAATGGATTATGCTTGAATTAAAGGAATCTTTCAGTGTTCAGCATGTGAAACTTGCATTTCAGCCAGGTCAGAAAAAAGAATCATACTTTGATATTCTTGGATCAGAAGATATGCAAACCTGGGAACCAGTTCTGACAAAATCGAATTCATGTGCCTTTTCTGGTAATCTGCAGGTTTTCGATTTCCCGCCTGCAAAAACCACCAAGGAATTTAAATTCATAAAACTGGTTGGAAGGTGTAATTCTCAGGACACCTGGAATTATATTTCAGAATTTAAAATATTCGGATATAAACACAGAAATCCTTCATCTTACGAAAAGCAAATTGTTAAGGTCTATCCAAATCCGGCGCTTGATTACATAAATGTAAGAATTGAGGAAACCAATATCTCTCCCGATTTTATTAGAATTATTAATCTTGCAGGAAAGATAATGCTTGAAGAAAAGATACAACCGGATGTGAGTGAGTTCCGCCTGCCGATTGATCTTAAGCAGGGAATATATATCCTTCAGGTTGGTGAAGGTAATATTACCCTTTTCAGCCAAAAACTGGTTGTGCACAATTAGCAATACGGCGGACTTTATCCTGCAACAAAATGGTTTCTTTCAGGTTCTTATTTTCTGATTATGAAATCAATTCTGCGGTTCAATTTCCTGTCAGCTTCTGTATAATTTGGTGCAATGGGCTTACTGCTGCCATAACCAACGGGAATAAGTCTCAGCGGACTTACTCCATTCAAAATAAGGTAATTCACCATTGCTTCCGCCCGCTTTTGAGTCATTAGCTGGTTTGCAGCTGCTGTGCCGGTGTTATCAGTATGATTTGATATCTCGAGTTTCAGGTTCGGATATTTTGAAAGAAATCCAAGGACAAGGTCAAGGATCTGAGTTCCGGCTGAAGACAGGTTGTTTTCATTCTTCCTGAAGAAATTATCGGCTGATACACCAAATACTTTTTTAAGATTGTTAAGCTCCCTTGCTGCAGGATCATCAGGGACGTAGGCTCTTATTTTTGCATTTGTATAGCCTAGTTCAGCCAATTCCTCAAAGGCCGGACGGGTAGCCATTAGATTCAATTCTTCACCAATTATATAACTGTAAAGTTTCTCGGAAGGCAAAAATATTTCCTTGACAATGTATTTTGAGGGAATGTTCTTTAATAATTTATTGTCAGGATCAAGCCTCATCTTGGACGACACCGCTTCAACAATGAAGATGACATCCTGATTATAGTCTTTCTCAACTGAAAATCTGTTCTCAATAAATGCATGATCATAATCAAATATGTTCATTCGCGGTTCAGCCCGGGCAGGTATTTTATCGAATGCTGTTTTTTCCTGTTCGTTATCAAAAACTTTAATAGTCCTTGATGCACAGGCTTCCCTGATTATTCCAGTCTTGTTATTTCTGACAATCAGACCAAGTTGAATCCTGTAATCACCTCTCTTTTCAAATGAATGATCCACTGCCTCACCTTCAGTTCTTGACCCATCGCCAAAATACCAGGTATATTTCAATATTTCAGATCCGGGAAATGCTGAGGAAAGACCATCAAACTTAACCGGGTCGCCAATAATAGCAGAAGGTGATGCATTGATAACTGGTTGTTCGATGTCTTTAAGTTCTAAATTGAAAGAAGATTTTGCAAAAAAGACTTTACCGGTATTTTTATCAATTACATCCAGGCGGACACTGTATTTTCCCGGTCGCTGGTAGCAGTGCTCAACATTTTGACCGACAGCTTTTTCCCCATCGCCGAAATTCCAAACAAGCTGATAAAATCTTTCATCAATTTCAATTTTCCCTTCATCTGAAAATTTAAAACACCGCTGATTGGTTCTTTGATCTTCACAATAGAAGATCTGATGAATATTTGTTTTATAATGATATATATCTACTGATCCATCTCGTTTTGATGAAAAATAACCCTCACTCATTATTGAATCAGCAATAAGACCAAAATCATCATATTGTGAATTAATTGGTTCATCAAGACGTACCGGAGGAAGCCATTTTTCACCCTTGCGCTTTGTATAAAAAATATCTTTTCCCCCGAATCCGGGATGACCGTCTGAGGAAAAGAATAATCCACCCTCCCTGTTCACAAAAGGGAATGATTCATTTCCACTTGTATTGATCTCGGGGCCCAAATTGACTGGATCATCCCAATAATCACCTTTCCATTGACAGTAATAAATATCCAAGCCACCAAATCCGGATGGGTTATTTGATGCAAAAAACAACCTTTTTCCATCAGGAGAAATATATGGAGTTGTGATATTATAATATTCATTGTTGAACCTCAGATCGCGTATTTTACCCCATTTCCCATCTTCCCTTACAGCAACGAAAATACCCAGTTTGTTTCTTGGATTTGAGTTTGCTTTTACTGATCCATCAACTTTGATATTCCTTGAAAAATAAATTGTATCTCCACTCCTGCTGAATGAGGATGGGCCATCATTGAATTTGGTCTTAAGATTATTTGAGAAGATTCTTGGTTTGTTCCAACTGTCGGCCTTCGTTGTGTCAACAAAATAAATTTTAAAGGTTCGTTTATTATCAGGGGTAAAGTAGTTTATTAGAAGACTATGGTTGCGGTTTGAGCAGAAAACAAGGCCATCTTTATAATAGACAGGAGAAAATTCATCATATTTAACCGAGCTTAGTCTGGAAAGGCTTATGGTATATGTATCTGACTGACCCAGCATAAGGGAATTAAGGAGAAATGATGCCAGAATGCTTGAAACAAGTTTTCTTTTCATGATAGAATATTAGAAGTTCAGAGGACTTATTGCATCAATTTTATAACGGAATTCGTATCTGAGCATTACCTCATGTGAGCCGGAACTGAAAGTCTTTAATTTGTTGAAATCAAAATCATAGGAATAGGCAAACTTCAGCTGGTTGGTCAGCTGGAACTGAAAAAGTCCGGTAACTGAGCGGTTATTCCGGTATGATGCACCGATCCAAAATCGATCCATTATCCTGAAATGTGCATTTATATCATACAAGATCTTGTCCCCAAGCGAAAGAGCTAAGAGGGTTGATGGTAAAAACTTGACTTTGGGGGAAAGATCAATCATATATCCTGCGTTCAGCATATAAATATAGTCATTGAAGTTGTTTTTAAGCAAGTATCTGTTCTTATCATAATCAAATTTCTGACCGACAAGTTTGGGGATTGAAAGTCCTGCAAAAAAATTATCGATTGTATAATATGCTCCAAAACTGAAATTAGGTACAGTGAATACCTTGGAATCAGTAAGATAGTATTCATCTCCCTGATCAAGGACAACCAGTTTGGACCAGGCAGTATTTGTAATCAGAACTCCTGCTCCCAGGCCCAAAGAAAGAAGTCCCTTTCCAACTTCTATCCTGTAAGCATAATTCGTATTGAACTGTGTCTCTTTCGTAACACCTATTTTATCATTTAATATAATCAGGCCCAATCCAAGCTTGTCATTTGCCACCGGTGCGTCAAGAGCTAATGAAACAGTTTCAGGAGCTCCCTTTATTCCAACCCACTGCTTGCGATAAAATGCAGCAACATTCATCACGCCTCTGTTGCCTGCATAACCCGGATTTATTGTAAGGGGGTTCAATACATAATGATTTGTTGCGGGAGTTAGCTGTCCCGAAACACTCATAGGGATCAATAGACCAAAAAGTAATTTTATTATTTTTTTCATCTGTATAAATTATTTTTTAATGGTCAGATGGAATAGCCATGAAAAGAATATTTATCGGGGTTAGTGTTTTACGCAACATGGCTATTTCATTTTATCGTTTTATTACTATATATCCTTTTATTTCTTTGTTTTTTTCAGGCTTCAAAATAAAAAAGTATGTGTCGGAAGGAAGTAACTCTGCGTTGCTGTCTATTCCATTCCAATTGTTTGAATAGTTTTCGTCTGAGTATACCATAGCACCCCATCTGTTGAAAACTGTAAGCCTGGATTTACCCATTGACTGTATCCCTTTAATTATCAAGAAGTCATTTTTACCATCCATATTAGGTGTAATAAGTGTAGGAATGACAAGATCATTTACTACAATTTCAACACTATCAACTGAAGCAGGGCAAACATCATTTGTTACGGTCCATAAAAAAATATTCCTGGTTAATGAAAGGTTTGAGACAACGGTAAAATGATTGTTCTTATTTTCAAAATCCCCACTTCCTTGAAGTACTGACCATTCACCTGTTTCATTCCCATTTGGAGGAGCCGCATTCAGCAGGGATTCAAAAACATAGTCAAGATTCTGATCAGGACCTGCATAAGATACCGGATTTTCATAGACTTCAACCATTACCTGGTCAGTGTTAAGGCATCCCCACTGATCTGTCAGAGTAACCGTAAATAGAGTTGTAACATCGGGAGTGGCCACAGGATTGCTTATCGAAGGATCATTAAGAGACCGTGCAGGCGACCAGGTAAAGGATCCGCTGCCCTCTGCCATCAGCTGGACACTCCTGCCTTTGCAGATTTTTTTATCCTCACCTGCATTAACTAAAGGCGGCCTTTGGAAAATAACTTTAATTATATCAACTGAGGAACATGCATTATTAACTTCTGTCCATGCAAAATCATAATCACCATACTGAGACACAGTAACCCTGGCATTATATTGATTAGCATTTGGGGTAAAAGTTGCCGTTCCCGGACCGGTTACTTTTGTCCATGTTCCAATACCTGTACCGGGTACAGCATTAAGATTGAAATCCCTATCACATTCAGTTCCCCCATTTCCGGCATTAGCAGAAATCTGTTCGATAAAAGAAATCGTTATTGTTGAGCTACTTGTACAATCTCCATTTACTTCAGTCCATCTGAAGACATAAGTACCATATTGGCTTACTGTAACTTTTGGATCAGGAATATTTGAACCAGGGCTGAATGTTGCACGACCTGGGCCGCTTACTCTGGTCCAGGTGCCTGTTCCCACACTCGGAACAGCCCGAAGGTAAGTTTCAAGCCCGCAGTTGTTTCCGCCTGCACCAGCATCTGCTACCGGTTGTTCATAAAAGATCACAGTAACAGAGGAACTTGCAGAGCATGTTCCATTTACTACAGTCCAGGTAAATACTTTTGAACCATAATCGGAAACTGTGACAGTGGCATTATTGCTGCCTGAGTTTGGTGAAAAATATGCTGTGCCGGATCCGCTTGTCATCGACCAGGTCCCTGTACCAAAAGCCGGGAGCGCAGCAGAAAGAGTAAAAATCAATCCACAGGTATTACCCCCGGAACCAGCATTCGATGAAGGCTGCCTGTAGAAATTAACCGTTACTTCGCCATAAGAAGAACAAGCTCCGCTTACTTCAGTCCACCTGAAAACATAAGTACCATAAGCAGAAACAGTGACTGTTGCTGCCGGTGTATTTGCGTTTGGTGAAAATATTGCGTTCCCTGGCCCTGAAACTCTTGTCCATGTTCCGGTTCCGAACATTCTTACCGCATTAAGTCTAAAAGTAAGATCACATTCATTACCACCTGAACCAGCATTAACCTGAGGGCAGGGTTGTGTTGAAGCGGTAAGCCGTACAGGCGAGGCCTGCAGTACATTTTTCGCATTTGCAGCCACTATATAGATAGTATGGATATGATCCGGATCAATCACATTAATAACAGTTTGAAGGATAGTGTTTACACTTGTTTTTTTGACAGAAAGAGTAGCTGTTGCAACTTTTGTTCCGCTTGAACCCAGTATTGCCTGACTTCTGACATAGGAAGAAGTCAGGATTGCTGTATTATTAAAATTATAAACAATTATGTAAACAGTTCCTTCAACATTAATGCCATAGTTCATGTTTATTGTAAGGTATCCTGTTGAGGTGACAACGGGGGTCCCTGAAACCCAGAGCGGTTGCGCCTCGATTTTTACCATTAGCATCAACATGAATATTCCTATGGCAAAAAGTTTATTATTTTTTACTATTTCACTCAATATCAGCGTCTTATAACAATGTATCCACTCAATGCCTTACTCTTTGAAGGTTTCAGAATAAAGAAATAAGTATCAGGGGGCAGGTCATTCTCATTATAATCCACCCCATTCCATTTGTTATCATAATTTTCATTTTCAAATACCCTGGCTCCCCATCTGTTAAAGACAGTAAGCGATGTCTTGCCAAGACTTTCAATACCATTTATAATGAAGAAATCATTTTTACCGTCCTGATTTGGAGTAATCAGCGTTGGTATGATCAGATCGTTGACAAAAATATTTATAGTATCTGATGCTACAGGGCAAACTCCATTGGAAACTGTCCATATAAAGCTGTTTTTACCGATTTCAAGTTTAGATATGGTTGCAGCATGATCATTTATATCAGAAAATGAACCTTTGCCAGACATTAGTGTCCATTCACCTGTTTCATTGGCCCCCGGTTTTGCAGCCTGCATTGTTGTCTCAAACAAGTAATCAAGGGTCTGGTCAGGTCCTGCATCTGCAACGGGCTGGATTCTTACTTCAACATTGACCTGGTCAGATTTTTTACAGCCGTATTGATCAGTAAGATTTACGGTAAAAGTTGTTGTTATTACCGGTGTTGCTATCGGATTGTAAATATTTGCATTATTCAGGAGGTTCCCAGGAGACCAGAGGAATGTACCGGTCCCTGTGGCATTCAACTGAACACTTGAGCCTTTACATACTACAAGGTCAGCGCCGGCATCAACAACCGGAAGATCATGGAATGACACCCGAATTATATCGGTAGAATTGCATAAACTATTAGAAATTGTCCAGGCAAAGTCATAATCACCAAACTGAGATACTGTCACTTTAGCGTTGGCCTGACTTGCGCTGGGTGAAAAAACAGCTGTTCCTGGGCCACCGACCATGCTCCATATACCACCACTTGCGGGGACTGCATTAAGGATAAAATCCTTATCGCATTCACTTCCGCCATTTCCGGCATCTGCCGATGGCTGCTGAATGAAAGTAACAGTAATGTTTTCATAACTTGAGCAAGACCCATTTACCTCTGTCCATCTAAGTACATAAACGCCATAGACACTTATTATAGCCTTTGCATTAGGAGAATTGGCATTGGGAGAAAAAGTCACATTTCCCGGCCCGCTAATTCTCGACCAGGTACCGGTTCCGACACTTGGTACTGCCCTGAGGTTATATTCATTCCCGCAATTATTTCCCCCGGGGCCGGCTTCTGCCACAGGCTGCTGGTAAAAGTTTACAGTTACAGTTGCGCTATTTGAACATGTACCATTTACTTCGGTCCAGGTAAAAACTTTAGTTCCGTATGTAGAGACTGTAACTGTTGCGGTAGGACTGTTGGCATTAGGTGCAAATGTTGCTGTACCTGTGCCGCTGGTCATAGTCCAGGTACCGGTTCCTACGCTTGGTACTGCATTAAAGGTAAAATTAAGATCACACTGATTACCTCCTGCTCCAGCATTGGCAACCGGTTGCTGGTAAAAATTGACTGTAATAACGGCACTATTGGTACATGGACCGTTTGTTTCGGTCCACCTGAATGTGTATGTGCCATATATTGAAACAGTTACTGTAGCATTAGCGGCATTTGCATTTGGAGTGAAAGTAGCTGTTCCGGGGCCGGTTACAACTGACCACAATCCGGTTCCCACACTTGGCACAGCATTCAGTGCAAAATTGAGGTCACATTCTGTTCCGCCCGTCCCTGCATTTGCAACAGGAACTGAAAAAACATTAGCTCTAGTTGTAGCTGTATCCTGGCACCCATTTGCATTTGTAACAGTAAGTGTATATACTCCTCCCATAGAAAGTGTTGCACTTGAAGAAACGGGTGGGCTCATCACATTAGAAGTAAAACTGTTGGGACCTGTCCAGGCATAAGTAGTCATACCTGCCGGACCTCCTGTAAGACTGAGTGCAGATCCTACACATACAGGTCCGTTGTTTGAGGCAACTGCGACAGGGGAGGCATTTACTACAACAGTTGTTGTTACAGTACTTGTGCAACCCGTTCCGTTTGTCACTGTCAATGTGTAAACGCCTGCCATTGCAACCGTTGCTGCAGTAGAGACTGTAGGACTCTGCAGGTTTGAAGTATAACTGTTTGGCCCTGTCCAGGAATAAGAGGTCATTCCTGCCGGACCACCAGTTAATATCAACGGAGTTCCGGCGCAGATAGGTCCGTTATTTGAGGCTGTAGCTACAGGCAGAGTATTGACTGTTACCGTTGTTGTAGCTGTCCCAAGACATCCATTACTATTGGTTACAGTTAAGGTGTAAATCCCTGCCATCGCTGTTGTTGCAGATGTTGAGACAACAGGATTCTGAAGATTGCTTGTGAAACTATTGGGCCCTGTCCAATAATAAGTTGTCATCCCTGAAGGACCTCCGGCCAATACAAGAGGTGTTCCAACACATACAGGTCCGTTATTGGAGGCTGTTGCTACAGGCAACGCGTTAACAGTTACAGAAGTTGATGCTGTACCAACGCAGCCTGTTGTGGTATTTCTAACTGTCAGTGTGTAAGTTCCTCCCATCAATAGTGTGGCACTTGTAGAAACCACAGGGCTTTGCTGAGTTGAAGTAAATCCATTAGGGCCGCTCCATGAATAGGTATATTGTGCCCCGGAAGGACCTCCTGTCAGGCTTAAAGTGGTACCCACACAGACGGGGCTGTTGCTTGATGCGGTTGCGACAGGTAATGTATTAACGGTAACAGTGGTAGAAGCTGTCCCCTGACAACTTCCTGTCGATACGGTAAGCGTATAGGTTCCTCCATTTGCAGTGGTTGCAGATGGTATCACCGGATTCTGAAGTGAAGAGGTGAAACCGTTTGGTCCTGTCCACAAGTATGTGTACGATCCTGAAGGTCCGCCTGTAAGGTTAATAGGTGATCCGACACATACAGGACTGTTGCTTGACGCAGTTGCCACAGGATTGGAATTGACTATTACTTCGGTAGTTGCACTGCTTTTGCATGTAGTGAGGGTATTTGTAACTGTTAAGGTGTATGTGCCTGACATTGCCAGTGTGGCATTATTAGAGACGTTAGGACTTTGCTGGTTTGAGGAAAAACCATTGGGTCCGGTCCAGGAATAGCTGTACTGGATTCCTGAAGGACCACCTGTAAGAGTCAGCCTGTCGCCAACACATACCGGACCGTTATTGGAAGCTGTTGCAGCAGGCAAAGCATTTACTGTGATGGTACCTGAGGCTGTTGCCGGTTTACAAGTACCGGTTGTAGTAACCGTGTAATTAAAAACACCCGAAACTGAAGCTGCCGGAGTGCCGCTTATCGTAAAAATTCCGGCATTATAGGTTCCGGTTACACCTGTAGGCAATCCTGTAACACCAGCTCCGGTTGCTCCACCTGAAACAGAATAAGTAATATTGGTAATTGGAGTGTTCGCACAAACTATTTGAGAAGCTGTACCGGGAGGTGAAGTAAGAGTTATAGCCTGATCCGGAAGAACCGTTATGGATCCGCTAATGACTCCAATACATCCGGATGTAGTTAAGACATAGGTATAGGGTCCAGCAGCAGTGGGAGTTCCTGAAATTGTATAAGTTGTTCCAACCAGAACGCCACTGACTCCCGGTGGAAGATTTGTTGCGACTACTCCGGTCACTGTAGGGACAACTAAATAAGTAATATTTGTTATGGCAGTATTAATGCAGACTGTCTGAGCATCAGTACCTGGTGGCGATGAGAGTGCTATACACTGTCCTTCTGAATACTGAAAATGCATTAAGGCGAATACTGCCGGAAGCAGTAATTTCAAATGTTTCATTAGGTTTGACATTTATCCCGGTTATTCCTTTAAAAAATCAAATATTAAAAATGTAATACTTATACGATCGGATTTCAATAAAATCCATGCAAAAATCAGGCCGCTGAACAAAACGTTCCTTCTGAAGATGCGTCTGCTGTATCTCTGTACATTTTGCATTGACCTATTCGCTTCAGTAAAGTAAAGTCAGTTTTGCTGACCTTTAAGATTATCTCAAGGCTAATTTACATAAATTAATCCTTGCCCGCACATGATATTTGACCAAACACCTGAATTCATAGGTAAACAATTAATTTTCAAAAGTTAAAATTTGTTTTCATTCAGGCTATCAACGATGAGGTTAAAGTCATTTTCATTCCAAATTACTTTAAGTTGACCTTCAGCATGTTTAGAAATGAACCCTGCTCGAATGATCTCAATATCAGAGTTTATTTCAGGATTAATTTTTCTGTTGCCGCTGCCATCAACAGGATTGATAATTATAAGTCTGCGAGGTGCAAATGCAGCTGCAAGGTCAGGCAGATCATATTCCTTCAAAACTCCGGGTACAGCATTGTGAATGAACATTGGATTATACATCCTGGTTTTTACAATTATCCTGTACGACGAAACTGGTTCATAAAGAATGATTCCCTTAAAATCAGGTATAAATACAGCAGCATGGAGCAAAACCGGTGTCATTTCTCTTTTTGCCAGCCCTAGTATTTCAGATCCGGGATATTTTATCTGCAACATTTTTAAAAGTTTAACTACATCGCCCGCACGTATGCCTGTTATGCTCCTGCTTATCAGAATTGATGCATACCATAAATTGTGAGAAGCTCCATCAAAGTTTGCATCACCTTCAAAAGCACCAGGACCCGTTTCTCCGGTTCCAATGAGATCAGGAGCAAGAACAGCTATTCCATTTCTCACGAACTGTTCTATGGGGCCTCCTTCATAGGAGTCTGCCAGCTTTCCTCCCGGATCAAGATATATCAAGATCCTGTCAGACGGTTTATCAGGATTAAATAACAGAAATGGTACTACATAGCCTCCTTCTCCATATATAAAATATTTCTCAACCGAACAGTTTTCCTTTTTAAATCTGCCTGTAAAAACCGGTTCAAATGGCTCTTCAGGATCTTTATAACCGGTCAGTCTTTTTGCTGAAGCAGGGACTCCCTTTAAAAAATTAAAATTATCTTTTCTCAGATTATCAAGTTTTCTGACGAGGGTATCAGACAATCGTTGATTAATTGAGAAAACTGTTTCTCCTGAAAAACTGGTTGATATCTGCCCTGTTGGAGTCACTTTAAGCTCATCTTTTGTAAGTGGTTCAGTTTTTTCATCTCCTGAATATCCGGGGTTACTTAGGTATTTCCGGAAAAATGCATACATGGCTTCTCTGTTCTTTAAAGTTGACTCATGCGGTGCATCGTCCTCTGTCATTGAGAAAAACTCGCTTTTACCATAAGCATTATAAATTCTGGCCATCTCCCGTGAAACCTCTCTGGCGCCCTGAATACTAAAAATATCCCGGGTTGTAGTGATCATCAGAGTTGGTTTGGGAGCTCTAACCAGCAAAAAATCTGGCTGATCCATTCCGTGGCTAATAAGCTGATAAATATTCTGTTCAGCATCCTGTGGACCTATTGACTGTAAGAGCCTTGTATAGGTTGTAATATAGTTTTCCGGGGCAGCAGCGTATATTCTGTCATCCAATGCTGCAATATATGCCGATTGTGTTCCTCCTCCAGAACGTCCTGTTATACCAATTCTTGCCGGATCCACCTCTTTTCTTGTTAAAAGGTAGTCAACAGCCCTTATTCCATCCCAGATCATGAAAAATGCCTGTGAGCTTCCTGCAATAAAGGCCTGAGCTCCGGGGTAAGAGTGTTCTTTTGTAGGCCCTCCAAGAAACGAATTGCCTGTTTCAGGATTCAGGTATTCAAGTCTTTCTCCCTGTCCAACCGGATCAAAGGCAAATACAACAAATCCTTTCTTTACAAGGTTTTGAATAACATGCAGGTAAACGGGGCTCCTGTATCCTTCAGCTGAGTGTCCGCTGCAATAAAGTATTGCGGGGGCTTTCACCCCCCTCTTTAATCCTGAAGGGATAAACAATGAGGAAGTTACAAAGAATCCTGGCTGGGACTCAAATACTATATGTTCTATTCTTAAATAACCTTTATCAACAGTTCTGAGAACCTTTGCATTTAATGGTGTCTTTACAGGATAAGGCCCTGTAAGGATTTTAAGGTTTTCCCTTATATACTGTTGCCATCTCTGCCATTGATCAAGTGTGGCAAATTCCGATACTTTTTCTGCCCGCTCTTTTAGCAATTTGCAAGCTTCATCAGAAAGATAATGATAAAGAGAGTTTTGAGCATCGGTGAATTCAAGCCATTCCCCTTTTACGACATTAAGTTCCTGCTGTGCCTTCACAAAAATGCAATGAAGACAAACTAATGAAAGAAGAAGACTTCGTGAAATCAGAGCTTTCAATATTTCCAATGTTCTCTTCATGATCAGAAAAATTAATTAAAACATAATGTTATTTCTCTCAATCGAGGATTTGCATCACTAAAATTACCTAAATGATTTTCAAATACAATTAATAATTATTCCAAAAACGAGCTCCGGACCTATTCTCTTTTATCGCCATCGAAATATTTTGCCATTTAGTTATGTAAGGAGAAACATTTGTTTATTATGAAAATATTTGACCTTTAATTTCGTTAGACAATTATTGAAGTTTTCTGATAATAATAGTATAGTCAATGAAAAATAAAAATATTCCCGGTTTAAGGTTTGTGGCTGTAATTTTTCTTGCATTTGGTTTGATTTCGATTGCGGAGAGCCAGGGAACTATGCCTGAAGTGCTTTATAACAGCTCTTTAAGGGATCAGATGAATTACGTTCAGGAAAAAACAAAAGTCTATGAAAATTACAGGGCAATAAGAGAAGATATTTTTCAGCAGATCAAAAAGAATTCTCTTGATTCAATGAGGGCTGCCATGGTTGAGATATCAAGGCTTAAAATGCAGGCTGCGATTCAAGCAAGCACAATAGATTCACTGAATGCTTCATTGGAGGCGGCCGGTAAAAAGCTGGATATAATGACTAATTCAAAGAACAGTATAAGTCTTTTAGGTATTGAAGTCAATAAGAGGACTTATAATGCTGTAATGTTGATTATTATACTAATTCTTGCCGGAATCCTGATCAGTGGTCTGCTTTCCTATAAAAGAAACCGAATTGTAACAATTAATACAAAAAAAGAGTTCGAAGATCTGAAAAAGGAATTTGAAGCCTATCGGAAAGCTTCCCGTGAAGCCAGAGAAAAAATGTCAATGGCTCATTTTAATGAGCTTAAGAAATTGCGTACCGGATAAAATCTGACTCTTAATGTAAGATTAAGTTTTAGGAATCATTTCCCCTTGTAAGCCAAAGCAAATTCATCAGCAAGTTTATTGATTTCCTCATCACTAAACGGGGCACCGGAATTTATAATCATTCTGTATTTGAAAATTGCTGATTTTCCAGCAGGAATAAGAAAATTTACAATTTCCTTACCTTCAGTAAAATCCTTTCCACCCAGCGGGTTAGCTGAGAACAATCCATATCCCCTCGCATGCCAGTAGGTTGGATATGATTGATTTTCAGGATGGTCACATATTGTAATTGAGATTTTCTCATTGCCGATGCTTCCGAAAAGATTCATCCATCTTGCGCGTGTTCCCCACACAGATAATCCTGTTAAACCTTCACTGCTCCGGTAATCACCGGTAACTCCCCTGTTCTCACTTGCCTTTTCGTTTCCCGGCTTTCCCGACTGATCAAGCAGTACTACATTATCATCTGAAGGAAGTTCAAGTTGACGTGCCACTCTTATAGCGTACATACCTTCCTTGGTATCATTCATAAAAACAGTGTCTCCGGTAGCTGTAAGTGTTGTTATTCTGTCAATTATATAAAAAGATTCCCTTACAGAAAAAACAAAGTCAGTGGTTTCAGAAAGGAGCTCCTTCCCCGACGGGTCTTTCCAACTGGCAGCGATGGTCATTGTACCTTTGTTCTCGCCGTTTTTTAAACTCTTTAATTCAACCAGTTTTATTTCACCTCCATTCTCACTCCGTTTTCCTGTTGATCCATTGCCCCAGAAATCAAAGCCATTAACGTTACCATAGTTCAACCAGATACCTACCTGGTGAATATGATCATCACGTTCACCCGCTCTGGGATTAAGAGGAAATCCTCTTGTTATTTCGGTTCCATTGAGCGTGTATACCGGATAGAAAACAGGTTTATAAACATTATCAAACGAGCAAAAAGATGTAACAAGTTTACCTCCAATCAGTATATCAACTCTATTTTTTTCTTCATTTTTAATGAATTCTATTTTCCTGCTTTTTTCTTTTTGTGCAGAAGAGCATGAACTAAGGGTCATCAAACAGACTGCAAAAAAAGCCGCAGAAACTAAAAACATTTTTTCAGATATTCTTTTCATTTTAAACTAATTTTATTTTGAAGATTACTATGCTGATTGGTTTTAAGAAAGATATTCTTCCCATCCATATTTGAATAAATTGAGGATTTAGTATCAGTTTATGTAAATTTAATCTTCCCTGCTTCTTTTGTTGCATATTGAAGAACTTTTTCAATACTCACGGGAATTCCTTTTTTCTTTTTGCTCTCCTCAGCTGCTGTCATAAAAGCAAATATCTCTATGGTTTCTTCTTGATTTACCGGCAAAACTCCTGTCTGAAAGAATTTTACTATCTGAATCAATAACGGATTATAACCGGCATATTTGCCCAGGGAAATGATGTCTTTTTCGCCAAACACTGTCCCGCCATAATCTCCTTTTCCTGAACGGATTCCCCTGAAGGTACCAATTCTGCCATCATTCCAGACGCCTGTTACCAGGTCGGTATTTTCAGTATAAGCTCTGGTAACTTGTTTGCAACCTGTACCCATAACAGTAAAAAGAGCTTCGACGCCATGTATTCCGTACCAGAACAGATCCGGATGAGTTTTTTCTATTGTTGATGGGCTGAAAGTATCGGCACCCACTATCTTACCTGCCTTGCCTTCCTCTATCTCCTTGATTCCTGGAAGATATCTGAGAGATGAGGATGAAAACACCGGAACATTATAATGTTTGGAAGCATTGAATATAGCGATTGCATCTGAGAGAGAAGCAGCTATGGGTTTATCTATGAACATTCTCTTTCCTGCTTTAAATACCGGAAGAGCCTGTTCCAGATGTATTCTGCCATCATTAGTTTCAAGAAGTACAGCATCAACCCTTGAAAGCAAATCATCTATTGAATTGACTATCTCAACTCCCAACTTTCTAACCTCTTCTGTATAGCCAGGTATTCTTTCAACACTTGATTTAATGTCTTTACTTCCATGAGGATATGCAGCGACAATTCTGAATCCTCCGAATTCCGGTCCTGCAGATGGATCGTTAAGTGCTTTGGTAAAAGCCACGCTATGAGAGGTATCAAGTCCAATAATACCTATTTTGCCATGCTGGTAAACCAAAGAGTTGTCAATTTGAAGTTTTTGGCCCATCATAGTCATTCCTAAACTGCCTGCTCCAATTGTTTTAATAAAGTTCCTGCGTTCCATTTGATAACTGCGTTTCTGAGATACAACTATTTTCAATTCTAAACTATTTCCGGCACAATATAAGGTTTCCTGTAATTGCGTGTAAGTAAATCGTCTGCTTCACTATCATTAACAAATTTCTCTTTCCATCCGTCAAATGTCAATTTTCGTCCCAGGCGATATGAAATATTGGCGAGGTGAGGAAGGGCAGAGGAATAGAATCCTTCAGTAATGGGGCAATGAAGATCTTCATCTTTTCCCGATCTGATTGCATCAATAAAGTTGGCATAATGTTCTGTTCCACCTGGTGCGGCCAGATATGTGCTCTGAGATGCTTTCTCCTCGGTCATTAAAGATCCGGTAAAAGGCTCTTTTTCGCGTTTCCGGTAAGCTTTCCATATCTCACCATTCAGCTCAAGGTAACCATCTGTGCCATAAAACAGATTACCGATCCTTATTCCAAGACCCGACTCATCGTTGGTATATCTTCCCCTTGTTTCAAATTCAAGAATTTTTCCATCGTCATATCTGAATAATGATGTCTGGGTATTTGGAGTTTCCTGAGCACAGTCAGCGGGGTCTATCCCGAAAATGCCTCCCATAGAGAATACAGATACAGGGTGTTCATTCTTGTTCAATCCCCAGCGCGCTATATCGAACTGGTGTGGTCCCTGATTACCAGTGTCTCCGTTTCCTGTCTCCCAGAACCAATGCCAGTTATAATGCACCTTTTTTTCGTTATAAGGGCGATATTTTGCAGGGCCGAGCCACATATCATAGTGCAGTGAGGCGGGCGGGGTACTGTCAGGAGCTATTCCAAATGAATCACGAGGCTTATAGCATAATCCTTTGGCCATAAACACCTCTCCTATTCCTCCCTCGTGAAGGAATTTAATTGCAGAAATTACATTACTGATTGAACGGTTCTGAAAACCGGTCTGAACCCTTACATTATATTTTTTTGAAGCTTCAACCATTTTTCTACCCTCAAAAATATTATGGCTGGCAGGTTTTTCGACGTAAACATGTTTACCGGCCTGACATGCCCAGACAGTTCCAAGGGCATGCCAGTGGTTAGGAACAGCAAAGGATACGGCATCGATGTCCTTATCATCAAAAACTTTTCGCATATCCCATTCTCTTACAACCTTTTCCCCTGTCTTTTCAAAGATATTCTTTGCTCTCTCATCAAAGAATTGTTCATCAACATCGCAAATGGTCTTAAGACGAACATTACGGTTTTGTCTAAGTGCACACCAATTATCAATATGACTTCCACCCTGGCCCCGGATACCGATTACAGCCAAATTTATCCTGTTGTTTGAACCAATTATTGATCCGTATGTCTTTGAAGTCAAACCCATTCCTCCGATCACAATTCCGGCAGTGCCCATGGCACTGTTTTTAATGAATTCTCGCCTTTTTGTCATTTTAAAAAAGTTACAGTTTACAATAATTCTTCTTTATTTGATTTTACCAATCAGACTGTTGAAAATTTCCAATTGCTCTTTCATCGCAGCAACTCTGTCAGGAGGTTCTGTCCGGGCTTCAAGAAGCACCCATCCCTTATATCCGGTGTCCTCAAGTAATCTGAAAAGTTGAGGATAAGGGTAATCCTGAGAATTAAGCTCTCTTACATGTATCGTATCTCCGAACCATTTTCTTACCATATTAAAGTTTCCCTCCAGACCTGGAGGCAGCAGATCCTGATCATTACAATTCCAGCAGATCTTTACGTTTTTTTCGGTTACCTGATCAAAAATAGCTTTCATAACTGGTAACTCCTGTGTTTTCTCACCATGGACCTCTACCCTTACAAGCTGCCCATAATCCTGACCGAATTTTCCGATCTCATTAAGTGAAGAAGCAATCTGCGCAATAGTTTTTTCTATCGGAACCTCAGGTGGCAAATAATTAGGTTTTACCTTAATCCCGGTTGCACCAATGTCTTTGCAAAGCTTGATATATTCTTTTGACTGGTCAATATTTTCTCTAAGCAATTTCTGATCCGGACTATGAAATTCAAAGTTGGAGCCATATCCGACACATTTTACAGGACTATCCTCAAACCGTTTTCTAATTTCAAGTCTTTGTGAAGGACTAAGATCTATCTCAACTTTATGTGCGTGCTGAGTTCTTAACTCAACACCATTATAACCGGCTTTTTTACAGTTTTCTATAAGTAAAGGCAGATCCCAATCCCTGCCCCACTGGTACGTTACGAGACCAAAATTCATCTTTCCAGGAGCTGGCACTGAACAATAATTCAGAGATCTAAGGGCAAAATAACCTGCACCCAGATTAAAGCTCTTTTTCACAAAATTTCGCCTGGTTAAAAGGTTCTCCATGATTTTTTCTATTTGACAAGGCTGAAAGAAATAATAAATAATTTCAATTGATCACCTTAAAGATAATTAATATTAGAAATAATGACTTTAAAGACGGTCATAATCTTACAAATCACCTTTTCTACTTATTTTGTTTATCAGTCACTATCAGATGATTAATTGCAATCTGTTTTTTCATAAAGCCATTTAACCGGGAATCTGGTTATCTGAGTTGTTTCCAGTCCATTTCCGGTTTTACGGTTACCTGCGCAATATGCAAGAAGAATATCATTTTCCACGAACTCAATGGCTGTATAGCAATACCAGCCATCAGGATCGTTCTCAATTGTTTTAATATTGATCCATGTCAATCCTTCATCTTTCGAAATTGCAACGTTTAGTGGTGTGCGTAATCCTTCACTGCCAGGGGAAGGCCTATTATTATTCCAGACCATTAAAAGATGACCAGTAGAGGGAATTCTTTCGATTGATGCTGGTGATAGCGGAGAGTTAATAATTGATGGCACTGACTCTGACCATGTCCTTCCCCTGTCTACTGAGAATGATATATATTGTGATCCGGAAGTAGTTCTGCAGAACATCATCAGTCTGCCGTCTGTAAGTTCCACGATTCCTGGTTCCTGGAGAACTACATTATTGTTACTTATAACAGTTTTACTTCTTTTCCACGTCCTTCCGTCATCATCCGAATAATATGTAAGGATATCGGCGCTGCTTTTAAATTTATTTTGTTTTGGTGTATTATGGAGGGCAGCTGGTACAATGAGTCTTCCATCTGTCAGTTTCACTACTCTGTCATTGTTAACGACATAATAACCAGGTTTATCTTTGAAGCACAGATAAGGTTTGCTCCAAGACAGTCCTTCATCTTTTGATACACGCATATAAAGTCTGCAATCAGTATCAGTGTTTTTCCTAAGATAGAAAAGTGCAATTGATTTGTCCCGCAACCTCTCAAGTGAAACCGACATAATATTTGACTTCCCTTCATTTTCTAACACAACTGAATCATTATCTGACCATGTTTTACCTCCATCATCAGAAAAGCGTGCTGCCAGGTAAGCCTGGGCATCATCTCCCGCACCGCCTGTGAAATGAGTGTAGATGAACATTATCCGGCCATCAGAAAGCTTAACAAAATCGCCTTCGCTGTTGCGCGGATTACCCGGACCAGGTTGTAAAAGCCTGATCTTTGTTAGTGGTTCAGGGGAGGTTATTGAAAACTGATCTGTATTGTTTTTCATCCAGTAGATATCCCTTCTTATTGTAGCTACCGCATCTTTAAAAAGGTCAGCATAAAGATTATCAAGGCTGGTTGAAAGTTCCTCAATGCCTTTAATATATGTTTTTATTTCAGAGTTGCAACCAGCGGTTTTTAATTTCATAAATCTTTCGCGTACCGGATTCAGGCTTACTAGTCCACGATTGGTATTATCTTTTTGAAAGATAAGTTCTCCAGGGTATGTTTCGATAAGTTTTGCAAGAATAAGCTGTTGTTCAGGTTCCGGTGCAACCTGCAGAATTGCCTGCCCGATTGATCTTTCGGGTAAATAAGCATCAGGATTATAGGCATAATCCAGACAGGTCATCAGAGGCAGCCGGTTGATCTGGTTTTGTACCCCAAGCGGATTTACC
The DNA here is from genome assembly GCA_964514725.1 of uncultured Rikenellaceae bacterium. Lineage (GTDB taxonomy): Bacteria > Bacteroidota > Bacteroidia > Bacteroidales > VadinHA17 > LD21. The sequence goes on along the minus strand of CAZEUL010000001.1, from coordinate 294,392 downwards.
ATATATCCGTCAACAGCATTGCAGATTTTAGGATCCCGTCCGGTAATCGGACCAAGGTGCATGGTGGGATGATTGTCATTTACCGGATAGTTCTCCCATAGAATCAACCTGTGTTTTACAACTGACTTATACAAAACAGCGTCTTCAAGGCTTATCTTTTTTGGTACTACTTCAGGGCCAGTCCAGAAAATATAAATTTCCTTATTCAGGGATTCGCCGAGAGTTTCCAGATAATGCCTTTCTTTTTCTTCAGTCCCTGTTCCCCAGTAATATGTAGGACAGAATATCATTTGGGCTTCGGTATCTTTCTTTTTTAATTCTTCAATAAGTTTGTTGATGAGTCGGGCATGATCGACTGCTGAAATTGATACTTCCGCCTCATTTATGTCATCAAGACACACCGAGAACCATTTCACTCCATTTTGCTGTGCCCACAGATAATGATTAAGAAGCAATTGAAAATCGTCTTTTGAATGGGGATTCAGCGGATTTTCAGCAAAAAGCTGAGGATGCATCGAAAAACAATAATTTATTCCATGGTTCCTGCATTCTTGAAATATTTTCTCATATTGTTTTTTCTTTTCTCCGGTTAAAGGCTGACGCCAAGTGTTCTCGATCGAGTCAAGAAAGTTGCCATACTTCTTCAATGGTTTTTGCCGTTGAGAAAACATTGAAAGGTAGCAATTCATGAGAAAATTAGCCTTGTACTTTGCCAGGATTGGAATCTCTTCAAGATATTGCTCTGGTGTCCAATTATATCCTTTAATACCTCGAATGCTGAAACCCGGTTGTTTCCCATGCTCCAATGGAAATGGCATAGGCAGAATCTTTTCAGGGACGGTGATGTGGAAATCCGTTATGCTATCATTATAATTAAGCATCCCTGATTTATAAGCAGAATAAGAATAATGCCCTGATATAAAAACAATTACCAGAACCAGTAGCTCTCTTCTGTAACACTTCATAATAAAAGATCTTTTTAAATTCATTCTAAAAGAAAATACATTTTAAGGTAGCAAAACCAACTTCAGATACCGACATAAACGTTTCAAGGATTCCTTATTTTCCTATATCAGTATGTAAGGATCTTTTTAAAAGGAGCGCAGCAAAGGCAACTGCTGTTGTGCCCCCAGTAATTACAATGAACCAGTTTTTAACAAAAACCGCATTTGTGGCTATTGCCATTCCGAAACAAGCTGCTATGCCCAACAGACAATCAATTATCTGAGAGAGCAAAGTTGAGTCATGTCCAGGAAGCGACGGATATTTTGATCTCAGTTTTTTCCAGCCGGCCGGAGGTCGACATCTCAGATAGAATTTTTTTAAGGTTTCATCTGATTCTGGAGGTGTCAATAAGGTTACTAGACTGATAACAACAATCGCAATGACAAAAAGCATTCCAGTTCCCTGCCAGATAGGTTTGTCCTGGAAACCAAGAATAAACCAGAAAAAAACTGTAAGAGGGATGCCCAGTACTGATGCCGTCATTTCACCCCAGACATTAAAACGCGGCCAAAAAAACCTGAAATAAGCCAGAGGAAGCCAGAAAATAACAACAACCGAATTTACAAAAACAAACCAGCTTACCATGTCGTCCACGAATAATATGGCGATAAGAGCAGCGATAACAAAAAGAAAGAAAGTTGTAGTTCTGCTCATTATTATCTCAGTTTTCTTTGTGATCCCCGTTTTAATTTCCTTATAAAAATCGTTTACAATAAAGCTGCTTCCCCAGTTAAGCAAGGCACTGAGTGTTGACATATAAGCGGCTACTTCGGATGCAACAAGCAATCCTGTGAACCCAAGGGGAAGTTTGCTGGTTTTTATAAGCTCTCCCCAGGCAAAAGCAGGATCATCAATTACTTTATATCCAACCGGTGTCGGTCCATATCTGGCGACAAGTTCATCAGACCAGAAAAGTGTCATGCTTATTATGCCAAGTCCAATCAGCGGTATAATTCTTAAGCACAATGAGATAAATGAGCTGAAGAGCTGTCCTCCCAGAGCATTTTGTTCATTCCTGGCGGCCATGAAACGCTGGGCTGTCATTCCCTCACCTGCTGAAGGAGATCCGGCAAAAAAAAGCCCAAGTATCACAAACATCAGAAGCGTTAAGGGAGGGGTTTTCTCAGAGACCGGATTTAGGGAAAGAGAGTCGCTTCTTATTGCTTCAACGTGCGACAAAATATTGTTCCATCCTCCATTCTGGGGAATAATAATTGCAAGAAGGACAAAACAGCCCGTCAGCATTATCACCATCTGAACTACAGAAACCATTACAGAACCCATTAAGCCACCCATAAGTGTATAAATCAGGGTTATTGTTCCAAAGATTAGAAGTATTGCTTCAGTAGACATTGGTACAAGCGGAGCAATGGTCTTAGAAAAAAATCCTGTTATATAAGCCATTGTTATAACTGAAAAAAGGCACATTATTAAAGCATAAGCCCTTCTTGCTACTATCGCCGGTTTACCTCCATACCTTAATGAGATAAGTTCCGCAGTCGTAACAATTTTCATCCTCTGCCACATTTTTGACCAGATTATGGCCACAAGGGGCATCCATATTATCCACTGCGCCCACCATAACCAGTTTCCGGAAAAGCCGTACAGAAAAATCAACATTACAAATCCTCCCAGACCCGACTGATAAGTGGCAGCATTTGAAATTCCCAGGGACCACCATGACAATTTCCTGTTGGCGGTAAAAAATCCCTCCTGGCCTTTTTCGGCTGCCGACCTTGTAAAAAGTACACCAACGATCATTGTTAATATTGTAAGAATGATCATTACGATCCAGTCAATCCTTTCCATATAGAATTATTATTTGTTCCGGCCCCCGCAAAAAAGGTTTATGAAAACCACAAAAAAAATCACTTCTGACCTGAAATTAGTTTCCTTATATTATCTGCCACCGCCTTAAAGAAGATTTTCTCAATCTCAGGTGAAAGAGGCGATGGCAGGATCTCATAAACATATGCCTGATCAGCTTCATACCCTTTATTCTTAAAAACCTCAGCTGTGGGAATATATGCCCCCGTCCCATGCGCATAAGCAACACAAAAGACCATATAATCACTAAAGAGATTTTTAAGATCAATTTGATATTTCACAAATAATTCGCCCTGTGTAAAAAAGAAAATCGCTCTGCCAACTTTGACAAAGTTAACCCTGAAGGGAAAAGAGTTTTTCACTTCCTTCCTTTCCAACATTTCAAAAACCTTTTTTCCCCAACGGGCGAGCATATCTTGCCATCCGTAAAATTCAGTTATATCGGAAGACTTCCTCTTCATTTCATTTTCAATATGCTCTTTTGTAATATTCTGGTCTCTAAACGGTATCTCAATTGTATCTGAAATTATCACAAGACTACAGTCCCCTTCCATTTTCTCCAATGATGCAGAGACGACTGCAATACCAAGTTTCTCTCCTTCCCGGTCAGTAATCTGAGGATTCGTATTGTGCGCTTCCCTGGGATTAAGATCACCTGCAGCACCATTTAAAAAGACGGCCATCCCTCCTCTCTTTTTCTCAATAACTTCTCTGGCCATACCAGGATAATCTGTTGATATGTAATTACTTTCGTATCCAAGAGTTACAGGATGACAGGCATAATTAAACAGTGTGACTTTTTTGTTTCCTTCAACATCGGCAATCTCCATAATCAGAACCTCCTCATCCTTCAATCCGAAAGGATCACCAATGCGATATGCCATCCTGCCATCTTCAGGTTTTATGTCTCTTCTGGCAATATTAATCCCGCATGCTGCCTTACCCAGGCTTACAATTCCAGTCCTGATTTCCGATTTGTCGGTAAGAATCCTGACGACATTTGAAACTATTTTATTTATTACTGATCTGATATAACGATCATTTGCATCTGACCATCCGTACTCCATCATTGGAGCTGAATGAGTATGAATTGAAGTGATCAGAATTGATTCTGCCGGTATTCCTGTCTCAACAGAAATTCTGCTGGTTATTGTTTTTATAATATCTGGATTGACATCCATTAAGTCATTTACGACAAGACAAAATAAGCTCTGGCCATTTTTAATAACAAGGCAGCGGCTTGAAAGCCTTCTGTGAATTTCGGCAGATAATCCGACCCTGTTTGCAAATCCTCCCAGAATCACAGGTTCGTCGGGAGTTATGTCAATCATACCATAATTAAACAAGATCCTGTTCATAAAAAAAGTTAATAAGACTAAAATGTCACTTTATTGCTTTTAGCCAGGCTTTTGCCATAAGTTGGGCGCCCGCAAGCGTTGGATGAACTCCATCACCTGTCCAGTAATTTCCAGGAGCTTTTTTGCCGGCTTCATCGAATACTGACTGAAAAGGTATAAAAACAGCATTGAATTTGGAAGCAATCTCCTTTGCTGATTTCTGATATTCATAAAATTCAGGGTACCATTTTTCATCAACAGCTTTAATCCCCGGCACGGCAAAGGGTTCACAAATGATAAGCTTCACATCAGGCAGTGCAGCTCTGGTTCTTTTAAGAAGGGCAGTATAATCGTTCCTATATATCTCAATGGTCCCATTGTAATCGCCATTAAGTTTATGCCAGATATCATTAACTCCGATAAGTATACTTAAGATATCAGGCTTTATCTGCAGACAATCAGTATCCCACCTTTCTGCAAGCTGATAGACTTTGTTTCCTGAAATTCCTTTGTTGTAAATCTTCAGATCCAGACCGGCATATTTTCTGAGAAGCGAGGCAGAAGCCAGGAGAGCATATCCTGATCCCAGATTTCCCGCGCTGTTATAACCTGAATCCTCCCTGTTTCTTCCTGCATCAGTGATCGAATCTCCCTGAAAAAGTATAACCTGATTCTTCTTTAGCTCAATTTCCCTGATTTTCACTTTTGACATTGATGCCGAGAGGATTTCCGGAATACTTAATGAGACAATTGTACCCATAGCTGCCTGTTTAATAAAATTCCTTCTGGAGTTGATTTTGCTTTTCATTTCTGATAGTTTTAAGCGAAAGTTATAATATAAGAAGATCTTTTAGTTACTAATCATCTGAATATTAAATAACCCTTTGACATAATTAATATTAATCAGGATTCAACTTGTACCATGCGACAGCGTTTCCCAGGTAGATTTTATCCACAACTTTTTTAGGCAGTTTTAATCCCTTAAAGCTGCCTTTGAATTTATCTGAAGTCATATTATCATCAGTGGTAAAGTACTTCCAGTCATCTATCCAGATCTTATGCATCTCTTTTTTAAAATCATCAGGATTTCGGGTACCGTTTTCTCCGACATCTGTCCCATAAAGAAGCCTATCCTGGTATTTAATACAAAAGTCTCTGACTTTTTTCCTGTCACGTGCTGATTGATACTGAAGATGGCAGATTCTGGCCGACATATCAACAACCATATTTTGAAATTCATCCAGTCTTTTTGCAAGAGAATCAACATTCCATTCAAGACTGCCAAGGTGGCAGGCAATAAATTTAAGGTCAGGGTTTTTTCTTAAAAGGTTATCGCGTGCTTTGATCTGGTCTTCATAGGTCGGATATTCAGGATGAAGGAACATGTGGTATTGAGGATTGTTGGAAAAATAGGAGCTGTCGCTGCTAACTGTCATTTTTTCAAGTGGAAGCCAGCAGTTTCTTGGTTCTCCCAGATGGCCTGTTACAGGTAAGTTTCTACTCTTGATATATTTAATTACAGGATCTAACCCCGGATCATCAACCATAATGAATTTGCCTGATCTGTCACGGACAGTCATACCTATATTTTTCCATATTTTAACTGTGACCATTCCCTTGTGAAATGTCTGGTCGAGATATGTAATTACTTTCCTGCTCCAGTCTTCAGATCCCCATCCAGTGGTGTCAAAACAGAAAGTTGATCCGTAATAGACCTTTCCCGGGTGTTTACCTGCAGCCAGAACTGCATATTTAAGCTGGCTGTTTATGCCTGCGGTATCTGAATGATCAACATTAAGAGTTATAAGGACAAAGTTGTCATCATCTGCAATATCCTCAAAGTAACCTTTGTCGCTGTTAATATGCACATGTGCATCTACTTTTTTTACTGAATAAAAATCCTCAGGAGAATAATACCTGTTTTGACAGCTAATAAAAACAGAAAATAAAAGAAAGGCTGAGAAGGTTTTGTATTTCATTTTTTTGAATGTTAAAAAGAAATAAAAGTAATTAAAAACGGCTACCAAGGAAAATTAAGCAGCCGTTTTTAGAATAATTAATTACAAAACTTACTTAAAGGATAACGTTTTTTATGTGCAAAATTAAAGCGGCATTACCACATAGTCGGCAGAATTCAGGAAATCGATACTCTTTGCACAGCTTGTAAACTGATCAAAATTGTATTCTTCAACTTCAACTATTCCATATTTCATACCCGATTGACCTGCAGCAGCCCAGATAGCTGGAAAATCCATCATGCCGCTTTCACCAACTTCCTTCTTATCTTTGATATGCCACAATTCGAACCTTCCGGGATATTTATTAAAATAATCAACAGGATTCTTCCCTCCGACAACACACCAGTACAGATCTATCTGAAAAATCACTTTTGCGGGGTCGGTATTCTGAAGCATGAAGTCATAAACAGTCTGACCGTCAAGCTGAGTCGAGAATTCCCTGTCGTGGTTATGATACCCGAACTTGATTCCTTTTGCCCTGCATTTTTCTCCTATCATGTTGAAATAATCGCAATACATTTTTAATGTATCAAGGCTTGTGTATGCATTTCTTCCCATTGAGGGCTGAACAAGGTACTTGACACCTGCTGCCAGGTGTGCATCTATGCAGGCATCCCACCATGCCATGGTTTCTTCAAGATTTGTTGAGTCGGGTAGAGCATGACCGACATGAGAACTCAGAACTGAAAGTCCGTTTTTTTCACAGAGTGCTTTAAAATCAGCCGGTGCCATTCCGTATAACTTTCCATCACGGTATCCTGCCGGTTCTACAAATTTGTACCCCATATTCGCAACCTTTGCTATGGCACCCGGAACATCTTTCCCAATTGAATCGCGGATAGAATATAACTGAAGACCAATGTTCTTCTTTGGAGCCTGCTTGCATGAATTAAGCGGGTAAATCAGAAAGCCTGTAAAGGCAAGCATAATAACAATCGAAACAAGATTTCTTTTTTTCATCTTAATCAGGTTTTAAAGTTTATTTTTAGCTTAAATAGTTATTTTTTTCCTGATTCACAGGATCTTCAAAATTAATATTTATTAATAAGATCTTAGAAGGATTTTAGCCGGTCGACATATTTTTTTAGCAGTTGAATAATTTCCTTATCTGATTCCTTTTCAAACTTAAGAATATTAATCAGTGTCTCCTCAAAATTAACAGAAGCTGATTCCAGAAGATGAAGGTCAGGTTCATAATAATCACCTGCATCATCTTTAGCCTTGAATACAAATCCGTAAGATAAAGCTTCAACAATCCTGTCAAATGGTTTATCATGGATGCGTGCAAGTTTAATTGCTCCCATGAAACGGTCATCGGCACTAAGTTTTCTTGTAAGATCATGACCAACTCTAAAAACAGTATCCTTAAGGAATTTGTTGCTGAACCTTAATAACAGGTCGTCAATATGGGATTCAAGGTCAGCTTTGGTAAATTCGCCTGAATAGGCTGCCAGAAGAACCTCTGCCGATTGCATCATGACATTGCGTGTAAATTTAAAAACACCGGTATCATTGAGAACCTCGAACATGTATTCAGCATCCGGGTTATTGAAGTGCCCGTAATAGGCAGCAGTTGCATGACCAAGATTATGAATAAAAGCTTTTCTGTCGACCCATGCTTTTATGTTGTTTTTGGGAGCAAGTCCTTCTATATCCGGTATTGGTGTTTTAAAAGCCTTCGCATCAAGTATCAGTGTATTGTAAGGTTCAGCAAAAACCATCAGAGGATCTTTATCAAGGTCGGCCTGGCTCATGATAGGCACCATTTTTCCGATGCTCGTCTCAATGAGACCGGTCATTTCTTCAAATGGGTAATCCGCAGGCAGGTTCTTTTTAAGATTTTGTCTCATAAAATCGCCTCCGGCAATCATGTTCTCAGCAATAATTATGTCAATGGGGTGCCCAGGGGAAAATTGATTTCGAAGAATCAGTCCCTTTGCGATCAACGGAATCACTTTTTCAACAGCGTTTTTGCCCACACTGACAGCTATAATCCCTGCTGTAGCGACAGCATCAGCTACAGCCTTTTCATCACTTGCAGAAATACCACTTACACCACTGACAATTATTTCCTCTTCCGTATCAGACTTGGTAATAACCCTGTAAAAGCCCCTGGTGTTAAGCAGACCTATAATTTCACTATTAATATCTACGAAGACAACTTTATATCCTCCTCTGGCAAAAAGCTGTCCGATAAATGACCGGCCTATTTTCCCTGCTCCAAATATTATGATCTTTTGTTCATCAATGTGATATCTGTTCTCTGTAGGAATCATAATATGGTTTAAGTTTAGAAAGCTTTTCACCTTGATATTCTTCAAAATAGGTACCTCCTACATAAAAGCAGGTAAATCCTCCGGATACAATTCCCCAGCAGCAGGCTTCTGTAATATCCGGATTTCTTATATTACTTCCAATCTGTGAGACTATTGATGCTATCACTCCTCCTGCGAAGTTATCGCCGCAGCCTGTTGTATCGCCATTCTTATTTACTGAAAGTTCTTTTATCACCCTGGCCGAAGCAGGAAGCTCCTTTATCCCGACAGGCTTGAAAAACCTACCGTCGGAGAAAAATGTTATTCTTCCTGAACCATTTGTTATTATTAAGGATGAGACTTTATTGGTTATAAAGAACCTGACTGCGGAATCAAGATTATTCTCACCGCTTAAACGAAGGGCCTCTTCCCTGTCAGTAATAAGAAGGTCAATATATTTATAAGTGACATCACTGCTGCCCAGCGGCCATTTTTTGTTTGGAGAAGTCTTTTCATTCCTGAAATCAAAAACAGTATTTACCACAGTTTTACAACCTCTTGATTTAGCTTTCTCCAGAAGAATGTCAAGGTTATCATGAATCTGAGGAACAAGTGCAGTCCCGCCGAAGACAACAATATCCGAATTAAAGAAATCCTCATCAAGGTCGGAAGGGCTGAAATGCCAGGCCGCACCTATTGAATTGATGAACATTCTTTCACCATGTCCGTTATCATAAGAAGGATCTGAGAGAACTACAGTAGAAGGTGTAGGGTGATCAATCAACCTGAAGCTTTTAAGCTTTACCTGGGTTTTATTAAGGGATGACAGCAAATATTGTCCCAGTTCATCGTTTCCTCCGAGTCCATAAAAACGTACTTCGGATTGATCTAAATCAACTATTTGTGTGACATTTATCAATGAAACTATTGATGGCCCTCCTATATTTAATTTGTCGTATTTTCTTCCTCCTGTTATAATCTTAACAGCTTCATCAGCACTTGAACCGCAGAAATTTTCAAATTCCTCGGTGAATACCAGGTTTCCGGGAGTCAGTCCGCCATCACCGCGCTTAATTGAAAGATATGGCCTGACAGCATTGCTGTTAAAATCGATATTGTTATAAAGCTGGTCTACCAGGCAGCATCCGGTCCCTGAGACTATAATCTTGTTTTGCATTACCTTTTTTTCTTTAAGAACAGATAGGATCAGAGGTACTTTTCATAATCATTTACCAGAAGATGAACAGGTTTGACATCTTCATCAATTTCGGGAAATCGTCCAATTTCGTCATAAAACCTGTTGTCGTGTGCATCATCATTAACCAGGCTTACTTCACCTATGAGCACATTTCCTTTGCCTTTCTGGCCATAAAACCTATGGTAAATTCTTGATTTGAGACATATACTCTGCCCTGGTTTGAGTATTAAAGGTTCTCCTGCTTTTACAGTTTTTAAGACACCGTCAATGCTTACTGTTACGGGCACTTCTGAAAGCCTGTCATCTATAGTCGCAATATAAAGTTCCATTACCAGATTTCCGCCTCCTCTGTTTATTATGTCCTCCGTTTTATTCCAGTGAAAATGCAATGGTGTTTCCTGTTCTTCACCTGCCATCATAATTTTTTCACAATACTGTTTATCTTTTCTCTCCCAGTTTCCGTTACGGATTGTAAAAAGAGAGAGCCCGGCTTTGTAAAAATCGCCGCTGCCGAAATCAGTTATGTCCCATCCGAGTTTATTATCAACAATCTCAGAGCAAATGTTATACATGCCTTTCCAGTTTTCGGGTGACCAATAAGCCCATTCAGGGAGAAAAAACCTGTTTTCACCCAGAAAGTTCTTAAATGATGTGATTATCATGTTTACTTCACTTCTTTTCATTTTTAAAAATTTTAAATAACAGACCTATTTCAAATATACTTATTTTCTTTTTGAACCATAGAGTGGAATAGTTTAAAGCTCTGAAAACTTCCTTTAAATAGAATCGATTATTTAGGCCAGTTTGGGATTTTTATCAGACCAATTTGCTATGCTGAAAACATAAAAACTGATTATTTTTATATAATATTATTATTTTTTTTAGCATTTCTGCATGATTTATTAAGATAAATGCTTAAATTGCTTCAATTTTTTAACATTCATTCTACCAACGCAAATCCACATGGCTTATCAAACCGATACCGTACAAATAATAAGTGGCACAGAATTGTTGCAAACCGAAGAGATGATTGATTTCGTAAAATCGGATTTTGAGAAACGGCTGACTAATAATCTTAATATTGTGAAGGTTTCAGCTCCTGTTATTGTTGCTGATGGAACCGGTATTAATGATGACCTCAATGGAATTGAAAAACCTGTAAGTTTCTGTATAAAGTCGCTCAACCATCAAAAGGCTGTTATTATTCAGTCGCTCGCAAAATGGAAACGTATCAGACTTAAATATTATGAGATAGAACCCGGGAAAGGTATCCTCACGGATATGCGTGCCCTCAGGCCAGATGAAAAAATAAGTCCAATTCATTCTGTTTATGTAGATCAGTGGGACTGGGAGAAACATATACTTCCTGAGCAGAGATCCTTAAGCTACCTTAAATCGACAGTTAAATCAATTTATTCGGCATTAAAAGCTACTGAAGAGAAATTATTCGAAAAATATCCATGGCTTGTTCCCCAACTGCCTGAAGAGATAACTTTCATCCATGCTGAAGAATTGCTGAGGGAATATCCTTATCTGAATCCTAAACAGCGTGAAAATGCTGCTGCGCGTGTTCATGGTGCAATATTTATTATAGGTATTGGCAATAAACTCAGCAATGGTGAACCTCATGATGGAAGGGCTCCCGATTACGACGATTGGAGTTCTCTTAATGAAGAAGGCTATCATGGATTTAACGGGGATATCATTATCTGGAATCCAGTACTTCAATCAGCATTTGAAATTTCATCAATGGGTATTAGGGTTGACCGCGTCTCCATGAAAAATCAGCTCCAGATCAGCGGTTGTCAGGAGAGGGAACAGCTTTTATTCCACAAGATGCTCCTCAATAACCAGCTCCCTTTAAGCATTGGAGGAGGAATTGGCCAATCGAGGCTTTGTATGTTCCTGCTAAGAAAGAGCCATATAGGGGAGGTTCAATCGAGCCTTTGGCCTGAGGAAGTCGTTGCTGATGCCGAAGATAAAGGAATAAGACTCCTGTAACCACACAGACAAGCAATCTTAGGAAGATTTCGGACTTCGGATTGGATGTTATGAGGAAGTATTTGAAAACCGATCAGGTTTGAATTATAAAAACCGAGTTCTCCTCTTCCTTAGAAAATTCTGGCCCTGAAGGTATATTTTAATGAAATCAGTGAAATTTTTATATAAAATGCATAAAAAAAGGTGCTTTTTATTTGATTTATTAAAAAAATAAATACTTTTGTCGTTCATTTTGCTACTAACTATGCGGGTAAACATAATCCATATTATTCTCCTCGTACTTATTCTCATAAACTGTGAATGATCCGGGAATAATATGTATTAGGATAAAAGTACAAAAGCTTTCCGGATCGACCGGGAAGCTTTTTTTTTAATAAACTAATTAATGAAACATGAAAATCAATCTACGCAGCTCTAAAACAACAACAGGAAGAAACATGGCAGGAGCCAGGGCATTATGGAGGGCTAACGGCATGAAAGAAGAACAGTTTGGAAAGCCTGTCATAGCCATCGTTAATTCATTTAGCCAGTTTGTCCCCGGACATGTCCACCTTCACGAAATTGGGCAGCAATTGAAGAGGGAATTTGAAAAATCAGGATTATTTGCTGCAGAATTCAACACCATTGCAATAGATGACGGGATTGCGATGGGGCATGAAGGCATGCTTTACTCTCTTCCTTCGCGGGAAGTAATAGCTGACAGTGTGGAATATATGTGCAATGCGCACTGTGTAGATGCGATGATTTGCATTACCAACTGCGACAAAATAACCCCTGGTATGCTTATGGCCTCAATGAGGCTAAACATCCCGACAGTTTTCGTTTCAGGAGGCCCCATGGAAGCAGGTTTTCACAAAGGTAAATATCTCGATCTTATTGATGCAATGGTTGCTGCTGCCGACCCTTCAGTAAGCGACAGTGAAATAGAAGAAATTGAACGTTCTGCATGTCCCACATGCGGTTCCTGTTCAGGTATGTTCACTGCCAATTCAATGAATTGTCTTGTTGAGGCCCTGGGGCTTGCTCTCCCCGGAAATGGAACGATACTTGCCACACACATTAACAGGCACAGGTTGTTTGAAAAAGCTGTTTCCCTTCTGATTGATATAACGAAAAAACATTATTACGAAGGAGATACGAGCATTCTGCCCAGATCAATCGCATCTAAGAAAGCATTTCTGAATGCTATGGCACTTGATATTGCCATGGGAGGATCAACAAACACTGTCCTTCATCTTCTGGCTGTTGCCAATGAAGCCGGTGTTGACTTTAAAATGAAAGATATTGATGACCTGTCGAGGAAAATACCCAACATCTGTAAAGTGGCTCCCAGTTCTTCATATCACATTCAGGATGTAAACAGGGCAGGAGGTATAATTTCAATAATGGGGGAACTTGAAAGAAACGGACTTATAGATTCCTCGGTAAGGAGAGTGGATTACTTAACTTTGCATGAGGCTATTTCCGACTGGGATATTATGAGTAAAAATCCTTTGAAGGAAGCATTGGATGCTTACCGCAGTGCTCCATCAATGAGAAGGAACATTGAACTTGCATCACACGATGGCATGTATGAACAGCTTGATACTGACAGGGAAAAAGGGTGCATCAGAAGTGTTGAAAATGCATATAACAGGGATGGAGGTTTAGCTGTTCTTTACGGCAATATAGCTCCCAAGGGCTGTATTCTTAAAACTGCCGGTATTGATCAGTCACGTTTCATGTTCAAAGGTCCTGTTGTGATCTTTGAATCACAGGAAGAAGCGGTTGACGGAATACTTGGCGGAAAGGTAAGTGAGGGCGATGCCGTTGTCATCAGGTATGAAGGTCCGAAAGGAGGCCCTGGAATGCAGGAAATGCTTTATCCCACATCCTACCTTAAATCAAGGCTTCTTGACAAGAAATGTGCACTCCTGACCGACGGACGCTTTTCAGGAGGTACATCAGGTCTTTCCATCGGTCATATCTCACCTGAAGCTGCTGCAGGAGGCACAATAGCACTCCTTAAAAACGGTGATCAGATTGAAATAGATGTTTTAAACCGGAGCATAAATGTTTTATTATCTGACAGTGAGCTGGCAAAGAGACGTGAAGAAGAAGAGCTTAAGGGAGAAGCCGCATTTAAACCAGCCAAAAGAGCCAGGAAAATTCCAGCATCCCTGAAAGCTTATGCTTGTATGGTAAGTTCGGCAGACCTTGGTGCAGTAAGGATGATTTAAAGACAAAAGACAAAAGACAAAAGACAAAAGACAAAAAATTAAAAGATAAGAGACTAAAAGGTAAAGATAAAGTTGAATTCAGGGGGAAGATTCTGTCACCCTTTTTTAAATACTAACTTTGGAGATAAAAACTGATGCAGGTTAAATCGTAAATAGAATTCTAAAACAGGTCACACTGACAATTACTTTTTTTGTCAAATGGCAGAAACAGACCAATCGTTAAAGAAGAATAAATTGCTTAAGATAAATGAAGACTGAAAAGGAGACAACAACTGCTATTGAGCAGAAAGCAGATTATGAAAATATTTCAGGAGCTGAAGCATTGTTGAAATGTTTGCTTGAGGAGGGTGTTGACACAATATTCGGTTACCCAGGTGGAGCTATAATGCCCGTATATGACAAGCTGCTTGATTACAAGGGAAAGATAAATCATTTCCTTACCAGACATGAACAGGGAGCTGCACATGCTGCACAGGCTTATGCTATGGTAACAGGAAAACCGGGTGTGTGTTTTGCAACATCCGGACCTGGAGCTACTAATCTTATTACCGGTATAGCAAATGCTTATCTCGATTCAGTGCCGGTGGTTTTTATTACCGCTCAGGTTGTATCACACCTTATTGGGACCGATGCTTTTCAGGAGACAGACATTCTTGGAATCTCGATGCCTGTAATCAAATGGAATGCACAGATAAAGAAGCCACAGGATATTCCTGAGATAATTGCAAAAGCATTTTATATTGCAAGAACCGGGCGCCCCGGACCGGTTCTTATAGATATCACGAAAGATGCACAGGTTGAAAAATTGAATTTTAAGTACAAAAAGTGCACATATATAAGAAGTTATAATCCTGTAATTCCACTTCATACCAGAGCAATTGAGTCTGCGGCAATTATGATAAACCATGCTGAGAAGCCACTTATTCTGGCAGGGCACGGAGTTCTCATTGCAGGTGCAGAAAAAGAACTTATGGCCTTTGCAGAAAAAACCGGTATTCCGGTTGCACTGACGCTGCTTGGTCTCTCAGCTTTCCCATCAGGACACAGACTTTTTACAGGTTTTCTCGGCATGCATGGAAATTACGGCCCTAACATGCTTACAAACGAAGCCGACCTGATTATAGCTATAGGAATGCGCTTCGATGACAGGGTTACAGGCAATCTCAAAAAATATGCAAAAAATGCACGAATCATACATATAGAGATTGATGAAGCCGAGATAAATAAAAATGTGATGGTTGATGTTGAAATTCACAATGATGCAAAAGAAGCACTTAATCACCTGATACCGCTTGTAAAAGAAAAATCTTACGAGAAATGGATCCGTGAGTTCAGGATATGTGATAAGATTGAATATGATAAAGTGATAAAAGAAGAAACTAAACCCGAAAAAGGTAAGCTCAGGATGGGGGAAGTTGTAAATATTGTCTCTGAACTTACTAAGGGGGAAGCAATAATTGTTACAGATGTAGGTCAAAACCAGATGTCAGTAGCACGCTATTACAAATTCAAAGAGCCAAACTCGCTGGTAACATCTGGTGGAATGGGTACAATGGGATTCGGACTTCCAGCTGCAATAGGTGCAAAGATAGGTAGACCTGAAAAACAGGTGATTACATTTATCGGCGATGGAGGATTCCAGATGACAATACAGGAACTTGGCACCATAATGCATTTCCGGATACCTGTCAAAATTATAATTCTGAACAATGATTTCCTGGGGATGGTTCGCCAATGGCAGGAAATGTTCTTTAAGGGAAGATATGCTTCAACTGAAATGGTAAACCCTGACTTCCTGACTATTGCGAAAGGATATAAGATTCCGGGGAAAAAAATAACCAAAAGGGAAGAACTCAGGGATTCCCTTATAGAAATGCTTAATAATGAAGGACCATACCTTCTGGATATTACTGTTGAAAAAGAGGGAAATGTATTGCCTATGGTGGAACCTGGAGCTTCAGTTTCAGAAATTACACTGACCTATAAATAATAATTTACGATTAATACAATCTTGTTCTTTACCTGCCTATAATTGAAATGGATAGTATGCTAAGAAGACCAAGGTTTGAATAAAAAGAATAATTATATGAAACACGAATACACAATTTCTTTGTTTACAGAGGATCATATTGGAATATTAAGTCAGATAACAATTATCCTTACCCGGCGGCAGATCAATATAGAAAGCATTACTGCTTCGGAATCTGCAGTCAAAGGTGTTCAGATGCTTACTCTGGTGGTCCGCACCACACCTGAAATGGTTCAGAAGGTTGCGCGTCAGATACAGAAACTTGTTGATGTTCTGAAGGTTTTTGTTCACACATCTGAAGATATAATTTATCAGGAATTAGCACTCTATAAGGTTGCAACAAAAGGTCTTATGTCAGGTAACATAATTGAGCGGATAGTCAGGGCCAACCACGCCAGGATTCTTGAAGTCTCGCCGGAATATATTGTTATTGAAAAGACGGGACATAAAACTGAAATAAATGAACTTCTTCACCAGCTGGAACCCTGCGGAGTTCTCCAGTTCGTACGTTCAGGCAGAGTGGCAATAACAAAACAGGTCAAGGAATTAAATGCCTACCTTGCAGAGATGGATGCGGCAAACAACCATAAACCTGTGAAAATTGAAACCTACAATTGAATTAAGCACTTTAAATAATACATTCATTTTTCACCTTTTTAAAAGTTGCTTATGAAATTAATATGTTGAGAATTAACTGAATCAGTATCAGAATTATAATTAAAAAATAAATTTATAAAACTTAGAAAAATGGCAAAAATTGATTTTGGCGGAGTTCTTGAAGATGTAGTAACCAGAGAAGAATTTACACTTGACAAAGCAAGAGAAGTGCTTAAAAATGAGGTTATTGCTGTAATCGGATATGGAGTTCAGGGTCCGGCACAAGCACTGAACATGAAGGATAACGGTATAAATGTAATAGTCGGTCAGGCTCCTGAATTCAAAGCAGACTGGGATAAAGCTGTAGCTGATGGTTTTATTCCGGGCAAGACATTGTTTGATGTTGAAGAAGCTGCATCAAAGGGTACGATAATCCAGTATTTGGTGTCAGATGCTGCACAAAGGATCCTCTGGCCAAAAATCAAACCATGTCTTGAGGAAGGTAATGCACTTTACTTCTCCCATGGCTTTTCAATAACATACAAGGAACACACCGGAGTAATCCCTCCTTCAAATATTGATGTAATTCTTTGTGCACCAAAAGGTTCAGGAACAAGTGTAAGAAGGAACTTTCTTGCAGGAGCTGGAATTAATTCAAGTTTTTCGGTTTTTCAGGATTATACCGGAAATGCTACAAACAGGATTCTGGCACTTGGAATAGCAATTGGATCCGGATTTCTGTTTCCGACAACTTTTGAAAAAGAGGTTTACAGTGATCTTACGGGAGAACGAGGAGTTCTTATGGGAGCCCTTGCCGGTATTATGGATGCTCAATATCAGGTTCTCCGTGAAAACGGACATTCGCCTTCTGAAGCCTTTAATGAGACAGTGGAGGAGCTTACTCAAAGTCTTATCAGACTTGTCGATGAAAAAGGGATGGACTGGATGTACAGGAATTGCAGTGCAACTGCACAGCGTGGAGCACTTGACTGGCGTCCAAGGTTCAAGGCAGCTGTTCAACCTGTTTTCAATGAGCTTTATCAGAAAGTTAAATCTGGAGAAGAGTGCGTCAGAGTTTTACAGTCGACCGGCGCTGAAAACTATAAAGAATTGCTCGACGCGGAACTTAATGAGCTTGGGAATTCGGAATTCTGGAGGGCTGGTGCAGCAGTAAGGAAATTGAGACCAGGTGGTAAATAAAAAGGAAAAATACAAAAGTAAAATCAGGAATAATGGAAGAGAAGGTAATTATTTTCGACACTACGCTCAGGGATGGCGAACAAGTGCCAGGGTGCCAGCTTAATACTATTGAAAAGATTGAGGTAGCACAGGCTCTTGAAGCACTGGGCGTTGACGTTATTGAAGCAGGATTTCCGATCTCAAGTCCGGGTGACTTTAACAGTGTCGTTGAAATATCCAAGGCGATTTCAAATCCCGTTATTTGTGCACTTACCAGGGCTGTTAAAAAGGATATTGAAGTGGCAGCTGAAGCTCTTCAGTATGCAAAAAAGAAAAGAATTCATACAGGAATTGGTGTATCTCCCTTGCATATTAAATATAAAATCAAAACAACCCCTGAAGAGATTCTCAAAAGAGCTGTTGATGCAGTAAAGTACGCAAAGAAGTTTGCCGAAGACGTTGAATTCTATGCTGAAGATGCCGGGAGAAGTGAGAATGATTATCTGGCCAGGGTTATTGAAGCCGTTATAAAAGCGGGAGCCACTGTTGTGAATATTCCTGATACTACAGGGTACTGTCTTCCTGAAGAATACGGAGGTAAAATAAGATACCTTAAAGAGAATGTCCCTAATATTGACAAAGCGATCATTTCGACCCATTGCCACAATGACCTTGGAATGGCAACTGCAAATACGATCATGGGTGTCATAAACGGAGCAAGACAGGTTGAAGTGACAATGAACGGGATTGGAGAACGTGCCGGAAATACTTCTCTTGAAGAGGTTGCCATGATAATCAAGAGCCATCACAGCATGAACCTTAAAACTGACATTAATTCAAGATTAATATTCAGCACAAGCAGGCTTGTTTCAAACCTGATGAGTATGCCGGTTCAGGCTAACAAAGCTATTGTCGGAAGAAATGCTTTCGCTCATTCTTCAGGAATTCACCAGGATGGTGTACTTAAATACAGGGAGAATTATGAAATAATTGATCCTCATGAGGTAGGCATAAAAGAGTCTTCAATTATACTTACGGCAAGAAGCGGAAGAGCTGCTCTCAGCCATCGTCTTGAGTCACTCGGATATACTTTTGGCAAAGAAGAGCTTGACGATATTTATCACAAGTTCCTTGTCCTTGCCGACAAAAAGAAGGAAATAAATGATGAAGATCTCAGGATACTTTCTGGGGAAGTATTTTCCGGAGAAAAGTCGTTGAAACTGGAACTTCTTCAGGTTACATGCGGTAAATCTGCAATTCCAGTCGCTACTGTAGGAATTAAAATTAACGGAGAGATTCATTCTTCAACCGCTTCAGGTAATGGCCCTATTGATGCTGCTTTTACTGCAGTCAGACATCTGATAAGCAAAACTGTACATCTTGAGGAGTTTTTGATTCAGGCAATAACAAAAGGAAGCGACGATATCGGTAAAGTGCATATTCAGGTCGAACATGAAGGGAAGATTTATTACGGCTTTTCTGCAAATACTGATATAATTACTGCCTCGGTGGAGGCTTTCATTGATGCAATTTCAAAAATAAAATAAACTCTTTCGATCTTATAGTCACCCCTGTATAACACTTTAAAATAATCTATTTAACAGTGCTATATGCAGTAAACGTAATTGATAGAGATTCAAAAAGTAAATTGGTGAATAGAGATGCAAGCAAAAACATTATTCGATAAAATCTGGGATTCTCATGTAGTTAAGTCGATAGAAGGAGGTCCTGATGTCCTTTATATCGACCAGCATTACATACATGAAGTAACAAGTCCGCAAGCCTTCAATGGTCTCAAAAAGAGAGGAATTGGGGTATTCAGACCAGAAAAAACTCTCGCAACCGCCGATCATAATATACCAACTAGGAATCAGAATCTTCCAATAAAAGATCTTCTTTCCAGAAATCAGGTTGAAAAGCTTGCTGAAAACTGTAAGACCTATGGTATTGAATTTTATGGGCTTAATCATCCAAAGAACGGTATAGTCCATGTTATTGGTCCGGAGCTTGGATATACAAAACCAGGAATGACCATTGTTTGCGGCGACAGTCATACTTCGACACATGGGGCATTTGGAACAATTGCCTTTGGAATAGGGACAAGCGAAGTAGAGATGGTTCTTGCTACCCAATGCATTCTTCAGCCTAAACCCAAAAAGATGCGAATTAAAATCAATGGCAGACTGCAAAAAGGAGTCACATCTAAAGATCTTATAATGTACATTATTTCTCAGGTCTCAACCGGAGGAGCAACAGGTTATTTTGTTGAGTTTTCCGGCCAGGTTATTAATGATCTGAGCATGGAAGCAAGGATGACAATCTGCAACATGAGTATTGAGATGGGAGCACGGGGTGGACTTATTGCACCTGATGAAGTGACTTTCAGTTACCTTAAGAACCTGAAGTCAGTTCCGTTAACTTTCGACTGGAGCACCTTAATAATGAAATGGAAAGACCTTAAGAGCGATGAAGGAGCAGTTTTTGATCGCGAGATTGAATTCAATGCCGATCTCATTCAGCCTATGATTACTTTCGGAACTAATCCCGGAATGGGTATTGCAATCACCGACAACATTCCTGCTGCTGATAATATCAATAGCGAAGCATCAGCATCATTTTTTAAGTCACTTGATTACATGGGTTTCGTACCTGGTATGAAAATGCTCGGACAACCTGTTGATTACGTATTCTTAGGCAGTTGCACCAATGGTAGAATTGAAGATCTGAGAGCTTTTACCCAGATAGTAAAAGGAAGAAAGAAGGCTCCGAATGTTACGGCTCTAATTGTTCCCGGATCTAAAATGGTTGAAAAGCAGGCAGTTGAGGAGGGTCTGGTTAAAATACTTGAAAAAGCAGGCTTTGAATTGCGTGAGCCGGGATGTTCATCTTGTCTGGCAATGAACGAAGATAAAATCCCCGCAAAGAAATATGCCGTTTCGACATCTAACAGGAACTTTGAGGGGCGGCAGGGGCCTGGTGCAAGAACATTGCTGGCAAGCCCTCTGACTGCCGCCGCTGCTGCTATTACTGGTAAAATAACTGATCCCAGGGATTTTATAAACTGAATCCTTTTAAAAATAATGAGAAATGCCAAAAGAGAAATTTGAAATTCTTGAATCAACTTGTGTACCACTCCCATTGCAAAATATTGACACCGACCAGATAATACCTGCAAGATTTCTTAGTGCGACCTCAAGGGAGGGATTTGGTGAGAAACTTTTCCGCGACTGGAGATTTGACAAAGAGGGAAATATTATCCCTGAATTTGTATTAAACAATCCGAAGTACGGTGGCAAAATACTTGTTGCCGGTAAAAACTTCGGAAGCGGATCAAGCCGTGAACATGCTGTCTGGGCTATTTATGATTATGGATTTAGAGCTGTGATCTCCAGTTTTTTTGCTGATATCTTTAAAAACAATGCCCTAAACAACGGCCTCCTTCCTATAGTAATCCCTGAAAAACTTCTGGTTGACCTGCTGGACCTGGTAACGAAAAAACCTGAGACTATCGTCAGAATAGATCTGATAAACCAGTTGGTCAGTATACCCTCAACAGGTGACTCTGCTGGATTCGATATAACTCCTTATAAGAAAGAATGCCTCCTTAAAGGTCTTGACGACATTGATTACCTTCTTAGTATAAAGGATCAGATCTTATCTTTCGAAACGAGTAAAATGGATTAATATGAAAATTGAAATAATGGATACTACCCTGAGGGATGGTGAGCAAACACAGGGTGTTTCATATTCTCCGCTTGAAAAGCTTCATATAGCTTCCCTTCTCCTCAAGGATGTAAGGGTCGATCGCATTGAGGTCGCCTCTGCCCGGGTCTCATCAGGTGAATTTGAAGCTTTGAGAAAGATTACAGAATGGGCCCGACATAACAATCTTCAAAGTAAAGTTGAAGTACTGGGATTTGTTGATGGCGATATTTCACTTAACTGGATCCACAATGCGGGCGGGAAAGTGGTCAATCTGCTATGCAAGGGATCGCTCCGACATCTGGAGAAACAACTCCGCAAGACACCTGAACAGCATGTTTCCGACATCAGGGAGATCATCGGAAAAGCCGAAACTCTGGGAATGCAAGTAAACATATATCTCGAGGACTGGTCGAACGGAATGATATATTCTGAAGACTATGTTCTTTATATGATTGACAATCTGCAAGATGAAAGAATTGCGAGGTTCATGCTTCCCGACACTCTGGGAATACTAAATCCTGAACAGACTTTTAATTTCATAAAAAAGATTACAGACCGGTATCCTTTAATACATTTTGACTTTCATTCCCATAATGATTATGATCTTGCTGTAGCAAACGTTTTTTCGGCTGTAAGAGCAGGGGCCCGAGGAGTTCACACTACCGTTAACGGCCTAGGAGAAAGGGCAGGTAACGCTCCCTTGTCAAGTGTTGTGGGTTTACTTCATGATCAGCTTAATATTAAAACGAATATAAATGAATCCGAAATAACAAAGGTCAGCAAGATTGTTGAAACTTTCAGCGGGATTAGGATACCTGTAAACAAACCTGTTGTGGGGGAAAATGTTTTTACCCAGACATCGGGGGTTCATGCTGATGGCGACAGTAAAGACAATTTATATTACAATAACCTTTTACCGGAAAGATTTGGAAGGAAAAGGAAATATGCTCTTGGGAAACAATCGGGTAAGGCCACAATAAGAAAGAATCTGGAGGAATTCGGACTTAATCTGAGTCCTGAATCAATTGCCAAGGTAACCCAACGTGTAATTGAACTTGGCGATAAGAAAGAAAACGTTACTACAGAAGATCTGCCCTTCATAATCTCTGATGTCCTTGGTAATGACAGAACTGATTACAGGATCTTCATAAAGAATTATTCGCTCTCTCTGTCGTTTGGTTTAAAACCATTTGCCAGTGTACAGATTGAGATTGACGGCAAACAATACCAGGAAACTTCTTCGGGTGATGGTCAATATGATGCATTCATGAAAGCTTTGCGGATAATCTATGATAAGCTCGGGAAAGAATTGCCTAACCTTTCTGATTATGAGGTATCAATTCCTCCCGGAGGAAAAACCGATGCTCTTGTTGAAACAGTTATAACCTGGAATTATAATGGAAGGGAATTCAGAACAAAAGGCCTTGATGCTGATCAGACAGAATCAGCAATAAAAGCAACCGAAAAAATGCTGAATATTGTGGAGGGCCTTAACGGGACCGAAAACAAATTTATTTCTGTTTAAATGCAAATCAACTGTTAAGTTTTTAAATATTATTGAACAGATTTTCTAACCTAAACCAATAAACTGATGAGTAAACAATACAATATAGCTGTAATACCCGGAGATGGAACAGGGCCGGAAGTGGTAAGAGAAGGAAAGAAGGTTCTTGAAGCAACTTCTTCAAAATTCGGATTCGGCATGAGTTTCACAGAATTCGATTTTGGAGGTGAAAGATACCTTAGGACTGGAGAAGTGCTTCCGGAATCGGCTTCCCAGGAATTAAAAAAGTTTGATTCGATATTTCTTGGGGCCATAGGTCATCCTGATGTAAAACCGGGAATTCTCGAGAAAGGTATTCTTCTTAAATTAAGGTTTGATCTGGACCAGTACATAAATCTGCGACCCGTCAAACTTTATCCCGGAGTGGAAACACCACTGAAGAATAAAGGGCCTGAGCATATTGATTATGTGGTTGTTAGAGAAAATTCCGGTGATGTTTACACCGGAAGCGGAGGAACAGTCATGAAAGGGACGCCTCAGGAGATTGCTATGCAGAATATGATTTACTCAAGGTTCCAGGTAGAAAGGTGCTTAAGATATGCTTTTAATTATACAAGGAAAAGAAACAAAAAGAAGACTTTGGCACTATGCGGTAAAACAAATGTGCTGACTTTCGTATTTGATCTCTGGGAAAGAGCATTTCATGAAATCGGCAAAGCAGAATACCCTGATATCACACGCGAATATTACCATGTTGATGCAACATGTATGTGGATGGTTAAAAATCCTGAATGGTTTGATGTGATTGTCACAACTAACATGTTTGGTGATATAATTACCGATCTGGGAGCTATAACACAGGGAGGGATGGGAATTGCGGCAGGCGGTAATATCAATCCTGAAGGTGTTTCAATGTTTGAGCCTATAGGAGGATCAGCACCTAAATATACAGGAAAAAATGTAATTAATCCCCTGGCATCAATAGCTTGCGGTGCTATGATGCTCGAACATCTTGGAGAGGAAAAAGCTGCCAAAGCAATTGAAAGCGCAATAATGGATGTAACAGCCAACAAGCTGAAGGATATGTCAGCAGGAAAGATGGGTTATTCAACTGCTGAAGTTGGTGACCTTGTTGCCGAAAGAGTTATTAAGTCTGATAGTTGAAATATTTTAAATATTTTGTATATTTGCATTTCAAATTATTAATAATGTATTTAATCAGCTTACATAATCATCATTTTCACACCTGATCTCAGGCGAGATGAAAATGATATATGACATTATTAACAGATATCATAAACCCGTCTGAGAAGTTCAGCCGGGTTTTTTATTACCCCGCTGATCACTCTTACAAAAATCAGAAATATGAATAAACTGAAAATAGCAATCCAAAAAACAGGCAGATTAAGTGAAAACTCCCATAAGCTTCTTGAAGAATGCGGGATAAAATTCTCTAATGGAATTAATGTTCTTAAAACATCTGCTGTAAATTTCCCGGTCGAAATTCTGTTCCTAAGGGATGATGATATCCCTCAATATGTTGAACAACAGGTTGCCGATATCGGGATACTGGGGGAGAATATGGTCTATGAAAAGAACAAGGATGTTGATGTTCTTGAGCAGCTTGGTTTTGCACAGTGCCGGCTTAGTCTGGCAATACCAAAGGAGGAGAGCTACCCTGGCCCCCAATATTTCATGAACAAAAAGATTGCGACAAGTTACCCTATGCTCCTGACTGATTTCCTGAATAAAAATAAAATTAAGGCAGAAATTGAAGAGATCAGTGGAAGTGTTGAAATTGCTCCGGGAATCGGCCTTGCAGATGCTGTATGCGATATCGTAAGTTCTGGAAGCACACTGATGACTAATGGATTACGTGAGGTTGCCACAATAATGAAAAGTCAGGCAGTTATTATTTCCAATAAGAATCTTGATCAGGAAAAACTGGATATACTGAACAGACTACTCTTCAGGATAAGGGCAGTTAAAAATGCAAAAGAGAACAAATACATTCTTCTGAACGCTCCTGAAAAAGCTATCCCTGAAATATGCAGGATCCTGCCAGGAATGAAAAGTCCAACAGTACTGCCTCTGGTTGAAAAAGGATGGTGCAGTCTGCATTCGGTTGTTAAGGAAGATGAATTCTGGGAAAGAATAAACCAGTTAAAAAATGCCGGTGCAGAAGGAATACTCGTTATACCCATTGAAAAAATGATCCTGTGATGAAAACCATAATAAATCCTCCCCTATCTTCATTCTCCGATCTTTGCAAACGCCCTCAGATAGACAGATCATCTCTCCTGCAAATTGTTTCGGAGATTATGAACAATGTAAAACTTCGCGGTGACAAGGCATTGTATGAATACACAAAGAAATTCGACAGGGCTGAAATAAACTCAATTAGACTTCCTGAATCTGAAATTTCAAACTCCGGGAAGTTCATTCCAGATTATCTCAAAAAAGCAATATTAAGGGCAAAAGCCAACATCGAGATGTTTCACAATTCACAGCTTTGTGAAGAGAAAATGGTCGAAACAGCTAAAGGTGTAAAATGCTGGAGAAAAAACATTCCTATAGAAAAGGCGGGCCTGTATATACCCGGAGGGACAGCGCCTCTCTTCTCAACTGTCCTCATGCTGGCAGTTCCAGCAAAAATTGCCAACTGCAGCAGAATAATTTTATGTACCCCCCCTGATGAAAACGGAAATGTCAATCCATTAATATTGTATTCGGCCAAAGTCTCGGGGGTTACTGATTTTTTTCGGGTTGGTGGGGCACAGGCTATCACAGCTATGGCATTTGGAACTGAAAGTATTCCGAGGGTCGACAAAATTTTCGGACCGGGTAACCAGTTCGTTACAAAGGCAAAAGAGCTGGTTCAGATGGAAGGAATCCCCATTGATATTCCTGCAGGACCAAGTGAAGTTTTAGTGATTGCAGACAGAAATGCAGATCCGTCATTTGTGGCAGCTGACCTCTTGTCGCAGGCTGAACATGGAACCGATAGCCAGGTGGTACTTCTCTCAACAAGTATGGAATTAATTGAATCAACAAAATCAGAAATAGACAAACAGTTGGCCGCATTGCCAAGAAAGGAGATAGCTGTTAAAGCTCTTGAAAACAGCATGATAATATTCTTTGATACCACAGTAAAGTGCATGGAATTCAGTAACCATTATGCTCCGGAACACCTAATTATCAACACTTCAGATTCTTATGCTCTTGCCGGGATGGTCATAAATGCAGGTTCTGTGTTCCTGGGTAAATATAGTTGTGAAAGTGCAGGAGACTATGCAACAGGAACCAATCATACTCTGCCAACCAATGGTTTTGCCAGAAATTTCAGCGGTGTATCAACTGAAAGTTTTGTTAAGAAGATTACTTTTCAGGAATTAAGTGCTGAAGGAATAAAAGATCTTGGGCCTTCAATTCAAATAATGGCTGAAGCAGAACAACTGGATGGACATAAAAATGCAGTTACATTACGTTTAAAATCATTTGAAAATGTTTGATATCGGGAGTTTTGTAAGAGAAAATATAAAAACACTTGTGCCATATTCTTCAGCCAGAGATGAGTTTCAGGGTAAAGAAGGAATCTTTCTTGATGCCAATGAAAATCCATATGGGAAATTTAACAGGTATCCTGATCCTTACCAGAGAGAACTTAAGTTATCAATCAGCAAAATTAAACAAATACCACCTGAAAATATCTTCTTAGGCAATGGAAGCGATGAGATCATAGATTTATGCTTCAGAACATTTTGCAGACCAGGGCTGGATAAAGCTCTGACTTTTACACCTACCTATGGAATGTATGAAGTATCAGCAAATATAAATGATGTCAGTATGATCAGGATTCCGTTGAATAAAAATTTTCAGATTGATCTTGAAAAACTACTGCCGAATTTGGACGACCCGTTACTGAAACTTATTATTATCTGCAGCCCGAATAATCCTACAGGTAATGCTATGGATCATACTGATGTTGAGTTCATTGTCTCAAGATTGAAGAGCATAGTTCTGATTGATGAAGCTTACAACGACTTTTCAGGGAAGGTATCCTTTAAGTCAATGATTGGTAAATATCCAAACCTAATCGTAATGCAGACGTTCAGTAAGTCGCTGGGATTGGCTGGTGCCAGAATAGGAATGGCATTTACAAGTCAGGAAATTGTCCATTTTTTTAATAAGATGAAACCTCCCTACAATATCAGTTCATTAAATCAGAAAGTTGCCCTTAAAAAACTTTCCAGGATAAGTCAGGCTGTTGAACAGGTAAATAAGATAACTTCCGAGAGAGAGAGAGTAAGAAACGCACTTTCAAAGCTTAATTTTGTGAAGGAAATCTACCCTTCCGATTCAAACTTTCTTCTGGTAAAACTTAAAGACCCTGATTATATTTACAATGCACTTGCTGCTGATAAAATTATTGTCAGGAACAGGAGCAAGATCGTACCCGGATGTATAAGAATCACAATCGGGGCTAGATCGGAGAATACCAAACTTTTAAATGCATTGAAAAAATTTGAATGATGAAAAAAGTACTATTTATAGACAGGGATGGAACTATAATAACCGAACCTCTCGATGAACAGGTTGATACTTTTGAAGACCTCCGGTTTCTGCCAGGTGTGATTACAGCTCTTTCCAGGATTGTTACCGAAACGGATTATGAGCTGGTAATGGTAACCAATCAGGATGGCCTTGGAACAAAATCGTTCCCGGAAGAATCATTCTGGCCTCCGCATAATAAAATAATCCAGATACTTGAAGGAGAAGGTGTCAGGTTTGCCGAAGTGTTCATTGACAGAACATTCCCCGAAGAAAATGCTCCAACAAGGAAACCCGGCACATCAATGCTGACAAAATATCTTGCTTCAGGGGTGGACCTTGGATCTTCTTATGTTATAGGTGACAGGGTGACCGACATACAACTTGCAATAAACCTGGGCTGCAAAGCTATCTTCATAAGTGACAAAAGCCATCCCGACGCAGTCTACAATACCAGGGACTGGAATGATATTTACAGATTTCTAACAAGAGACTCGCGCCTGGCATCATCTGAACGTTGTACAAAAGAAACAAATGTCTATGTAGAAATAAATCTTGACGGATCAGGGAAAAGCTCAATAAACACAGGTCTTGGATTTTTTGATCATATGCTTGACCAAATCGCAAAGCATGGAAATATCGACCTAAAAATAAAGGCTGAGGGCGATC
This sequence comes from uncultured Rikenellaceae bacterium, assembly GCA_964514725.1. Lineage (GTDB taxonomy): Bacteria > Bacteroidota > Bacteroidia > Bacteroidales > VadinHA17 > LD21. The sequence goes on along the minus strand of CAZEUL010000001.1, from coordinate 266,298 downwards.
TGAGTGTCGATGAGCATCATACAATTGAGGACGTTGGGATTGCTCTGGGTCAGACTTTTGCTAAAGCACTGGGTAGCAGAAAAGGCATCGAAAGGTATGGATTTCTTCTGCCTATGGATGATTCTCTTGCCAGTGTTGCAGTCGATTTTGGAAGCAGACCATGGTTAGTATGGGAAGTGGTATTTAAAAGGGAGAAAATAGGAGATATGCCTTCAGAAATGTTCTTCCATTTTTTCAAATCATTCAGCGACAACTCCGGATGCAATCTCAACATTAAAGCAGAGGGAGAAAATGACCATCATAAAATAGAATCGGTTTTTAAAGCATTTGCAAAAGCAGTCAGAATGGCGGTTCAAAGAACAAACAACTTCAGTATGCCATCAACAAAAGGTAAATTATGATAGCAGTACTTAAATATAATGCAGGCAATATTGAGTCTGTCCGAAATGCTCTTAACAGGCTTGGATGTTATAACATGGTTACTGATGACGTGAACGAAATATCTGCAGCTGAAAAAGTTATAATTCCAGGTGTTGGAGAGGCGAGTTCTGCAATGAATTACCTTAGATCACAAAACCTTGATAAGCTTATTGTTGCATTGAAACAACCTGTACTTGGAATCTGCCTGGGGCTTCAGCTTATGTGCAGATTTTCCGATGAAGGAGAAACAGAAGGTCTTGGGATATTTCAGGCAAGGGTAAGAAAGTTTCAGCCGGTTGACAAAGTCCCTCACATGGGATGGAATAACATTACTTCATTGAAAGGAGATCTTTTCCATAATGTAAATGAGAATGAAGATGTTTATTTTGTTCACAGTTATTATGCTGAAGTAAACCCAGATACTACTGCAATCTGCAATTATATTAATCAATTCAGTGCTGCAATGCAGAGAAAAAACTTTTATGCGACGCAATTCCATCCTGAAAAATCAGCGGACACAGGCGTCAAGATCCTAAAAAACTTCCTGAACTTATGAGAATTATTATTGCACTGGATATTATTAACGGTAAATGTGTCCGGTTAACAAGAGGCAATTATTCAACAAGTAAGATATATCACCAAGATCCGTTGGATTTTGCAAGGAAGGTTGAAGATCATGGTTTTAGATACCTGCATCTTGTAGATCTTGATGGTGCAAGGGAAAAAAGGATAGTCAATTACAAAGTCCTTGAAGCAATTTCATCAGGGACATCACTACAAATTGATTTCAGCGGTGGAATAAGGACTAATGAAGATCTTAGAGCTGTTTTCAATTCGGGTGCAAGCCAGGTTGTTGCCGGAAGCATCTCTGTGTCTGATAAATCCCTTTTCCTTTCATGGCTGGGAACTTATGGCCCGGATAAAATTATACTTGGTGCCGATTCTATAAATCGCAGAGTCGCAATTGGAGGCTGGGCTGAAAAGACTGACATGGAGATAATTGACTTTATAAGGTATTATTCCTCAATGGGCGTCAGATATACAATAAGTACCGACATAGAAAAAGACGGGATGTTAAAAGGTCCCTCCATAGACTTGTATAAGGAAATACTTGGAATTCCGGGAATAAATCTGATTGCAAGCGGAGGAATTTCAAGAATTGAGGATATTTATGAGCTTGCAGAAATTGGTTGTGAAGGCGCAATTGTGGGCAAAGCCCTTTATGAAGGGATTATTACACTTAAAGATTTAACCCGGTTATGTTGAAAAAGAGAATTATACCATGCCTTGATATCAAAGACGGACGGACCGTAAAAGGAGTGAACTTTGTTGACATTCGTGATGCAGGTGACCCTGTCGAACTTGCAAAAAGATATGTTGAACAAAGAGCAGATGAGCTGGTATTTCTTGATATTACAGCAACTGTTGAAAAGAGGAAGACCCTGGCCAGTCTTGTTACAAGAATTGCCTCAGAAATAAATATCCCGTTCACTGTGGGCGGTGGTATAAAAACCATTGAGGATGTAAGACTTCTTATCCATGCTGGTGCCGATAAGGTAAGCATAAACTCTTCTGCCGTAAGGAATCCATCACTGATTACCAGCATAGCACGGGAATTCGGAAGCCAGTGCACAGTGGTGGCGATTGATACAAATTTAAGTAATAATGAATGGATTGTATATGTTGACGGCGGAAGAACTCCCACTGAATTAAGAACTACTGAGTGGGCTCTGAAAGCACAGGAACTTGGTGCAGGGGAAATACTTCTTACCTCAATGGTTGCCGATGGAACAAAGTCAGGTTTTTCAATTGAAATAACTAAACTTGTCACCCGGGAATTGAATATCCCGGTCATCGCTTCCGGTGGTGCTGGAAAGATGGAACACTTCAGGGATGTTTTTGAAAAGACCGGATGCAGTGCAGCATTGGCAGCAAGTATTTTTCATTTCGGTGAAATATCAATACCAGAACTAAAAAAATATCTCTCAGAAAAAAATATAAGCATAAGACATTAACAACTTTACAAACTCAATAATCTCAAATGAGAACAAATTTGCAGTACTTTAATATGAAAAATTAAAACAATAATTTCTCAAATTGAATAAACAGATGATCAATTGATCAATGCAGAGTTAATTTCAAAAAAATGATTTCAATAGATTTTAAAAAAGGAAACGGATTGGTTCCTGCTGTTATACAGGATTATGACAGTCTTCAGGTATTAATGGTAGGCTTCATGAATGAAGAAGCATTAATAAAGACCGAAAATGAAGGCAGGGTGACATTCTACAGTCGAAGTAAAGAGAGGCTCTGGACTAAGGGTGAAACATCAGGCAATTACCTTTATGTTAAAGAAATAACAGCAGACTGCGATAACGATACCATCCTTATCAAAGTAAATCCTGCGGGACCTGTCTGCCATACCGGACGCAAATCGTGTTTTGAAGAAGAATCGCCAAAAGGATTTATTTATAAACTGGAAAAAATCATAAATCAAAGAATTGATGAAAATGTCCAGGAGTCTTATACCAACAAGCTTTTCAGGAAAGGAATTAACAAAGTAGCCCAGAAAGTTGGAGAAGAAGCCGTAGAGCTAATTATCGAGGCAAAAGATGATAGTGATGAACTTTTTAAAAATGAAGCAGCTGATTTGCTATACCATATCCTTATCCTCCTGAAAACCAAAAGAATAACCTTCACTGAAATTGAAAGTATCTTACAAGCAAGGCATAAAATGTAAATGATAAAATTCAGTCGGGTTTAAAAACCATGAGAATCTGTTTGTTTTTACAAATTAGTTAATTGCGTTAATCAAAGATTCAGGTCTGATTTAAAAAATTCAGTTCAAAACAATTTTTTTTTAATTTCTTTTGTTATTATTCAGAATTCTGTTATTTTTGTGAGCCAAATAATCGAAACAATGAAAATTGTATACAATTACATCTTTTCTTATTTCTACTTCTTTTTTTATTTCAGAAAGAGATAAGGGGATTTTTGTATACTTATAATTTAAATAATATAAAAGCAAGGGTCCCCTGAAAAGGGGGCCCTTCTTTTTTAAACACTTTATAAAATGAAAGTTGCAATACAGGGAGAACTGGGATGTTTTCATGAAGTAGCTGCCAGGCAGTTTTTCTGTTATGAAACAATTGATATTGTCCCATGTTCAACATTCGACATGACCTTAAGCGCTGTAAAAGAAGGAATTGCTGATCTTGCAATGATGGCAATCGAAAATGCAAGATCGGGCAGTATTCTGTATAATTATACTCTAATCAGAGAGTCGGGGTTAAAAATGCTGGGTGAGCATAATCTGAGAATTGTACAGAACCTGATGGCTTTGCCAGGTCAGACAATTAATGACATAAAACAAATCAGATCTCATCCCATAGCACTTTCGCAATGTATGACTTTTCTGAACAAATATCCTCATATAACTCTGGTAGAAACTGATGATACAGCCGGAAGTGCAAAGCTTATCGCTGAGCACAGGTTGAAAAAAATAGCTGCCATTGCATCGGTAAAAGCTGCTGAGATTTATGGGCTGGAGATAATTGCTGCAGGAATTGAAACTTATAAAAAGAACTATACCCGTTTTATTGTTGTAGGCAGTGAGGATAAGGGCAACACTAACGGGAACAAGGCTTCAATTTGCTTTGCAACAGGGCATAAACCTGGTTCGCTGGCGTCAGTCCTTGTCAAGTTGGCTGATCTCAATATCAATCTGTCAAAGATTCAGTCGGTTCCCAGGCTTAACGGTGAATGGGAATATATGTTCTATACTGATCTTGAACTTCCTGAAGGAATGACAATGGAAAGGATAAAGGAAGTTCTTAAAGCAGATACAAACAATCTGGAAGTACTTGGGATTTACAATAAAGGAGACATGCTATATGAGAGTTAGCCCTGCCGACAGGACCTCACTGGTTCAGGAATATTATTTCTCCCGCAAGCTAAAGCAGATAGAGGGGATGCGCAAGTCGGGAATCGATGTTATCAATCTCGGCATCGGAAGTCCTGATCAGCCTCCATCAGAAAACACTATCGCACGTCTAGCAACTGAGGCAAACAAACCAAATGTTCATGGCTACCAGAGCTATACAGGATTACCTGCACTACGGAAAGGATTTGCAGACTGGTACCTTAAATACTTCAATGTTAAGCTCGATCCTGATAGCGAGATTCTCCCTTTGATGGGCAGCAAAGAAGGTATTATGCATATAAGCATGGCTTTTGTCAATCCGGGAGATGAGGTACTGATTCCAAATCCCGGATATCCAACCTATTCTTCAGTCACCAGTCTTGTCGGCGGGAAGATAAGGTATTATGATCTGATAGAGAAGCTTGGCTGGCACCCTGATATTGATTCACTTGAAAAAACAGATCTCAGCAGCGTAAAAATGATGTGGATCAATTATCCCAATATGCCAACTGGAGCCAGAGCATCGAAAGAGAAATTGTCAAGGCTTGTATCATTTGCGCAGGAGAACAATATTCTTCTGTGCAACGATAATCCTTACAGTTTCATCCTGAACAATGAATTCCTGAGTGTTCTCAGCATAGAAAATTCGAAAGAAACAGCTCTTGAGCTCAACTCCTTAAGCAAGTCGCATAATATGGCCGGCTGGCGCATAGGCATGGTTGCAGGTCATAGTGATTATATAAATTCAATTTTAAAGGTAAAGAGTAATATGGACTCAGGCATGTTCTTTCCCTTACAGATGGCTGGAGTTGAAGCTCTTACCAACGATAACCAGTGGTACGAATCTTTAAACCGGACTTATTCAAAAAGACGCAAAGTTGCTGAATCGATACTTGATTTGCTTGATTGTAGTTTTGATAAAGGGCAAACTGGGTTGTTCCTATGGGGCAGGTTGCCTGAAACCGTAGCAGAATGTGAAGATTTTGTAGAGGAAATGTTGATTAATGCTCATGTTTTTCTTACGCCTGGTTTCATTTTTGGCAGCAATGGATTGCGGTTTATCCGGATTTCTTTGTGTGCGGATGAAAACCGGTTAATTGAGGCCAGGGAGAGAATAGCATTTTATTTAAAGGGTATAAGAAATTGACTTATAATGATTAACATTTATAAATGCAGGATTTTTAAGATGAGGATGATTCTCTACAATAAATTGCGATTAAAGATTAAATGAGAAATATTATTAAATAGTAATTATTATTATCTGAGAATTATTATTAAATAAGATTAATTCCTATCTAATAATTTGTGCTAAATAAAATTAATTACTATTTAATAATCATTACTAAAAGAGATTTATTATTATTTAATAATTATTATTAAAAGAGAATTAATATACTTTGATAATACATTTAAACTGAAATAATTACTTCAAACAGGATGACTATAGCTGTAATTGGAATAGGACTTATAGGGGGATCCTTAATGATCGACCTTCGAAAAAGAGGATTTGCTGACCGGATAATAGGAGTTGATTCAAATATTCAACATCGAAATATCGCCAAGCTTTGTGGAATAGTAGATGAAACTGATACTCTTGAAAAAGCCGTTGACCGGAGTGATTTGATAATCCTCAGCAGCCCTGTGGACGCCAATTGCATGATGCTGCCAGGAATTCTGGATAGAATAAACGGAACAAAAAAAGTAGTAACCGATATGGGGTCAACCAAAGCCAGTATAGCAAGAATATCAGAACATCATCCTAACCGTGGAAGATATGTTGCAATGCACCCAATGGCAGGAACTGAATTCTCCGGGCCGCTGGCAGCAATCGGAAAACTTTTTGATTATAAAATAGCCATTATATGCGATGTAGAAAAAAGTGATGAAGATGCAAGGAAATTAGTTGAATCAATGATCGATACTCTGAATATGCGGAAGATTTATATGGATTCCGCTGATCATGATGTCCATGTGGCTTACGTTTCCCATATATCCCATATAACTTCATTCTCGCTTGCACTTAGTGTTCTTGACAAGGAAAAGGAAGAAGAGAATATAACAGCCCTTGCCGGTGGGGGTTTTGAAAGCACAGTCCGTCTAGCAAAAAGCAATGGAGAGACCTGGGCCCCCATTTTCCTTGAAAATTCCGAATTCATACTTGAGGTAATGGATAACTATATTGAAAAGATGAATCTATTCAAAAAGATGATATCGGAAAGAAATAAAGAAGGATTAAAAGCCCTGATGGAAGAGGCAAATAAAATTAGGAAGATATTAAACTAAATCAAAGTTATGGTACTTGAACTTAAAACTTCACTTATCCAGGAATGGCGGGGATACAAGGGTCGCCCATTCCTGATATCCGGTCCTTGCAGCGCTGAAACAGAAGAGCAGGTTATGGCAACTGCCAGAGAACTTGCGCAGATAAAGGAAGTCTGCCTTTTCAGAGCTGGAATATGGAAACCCAGAACAAGGCCAAGCTCTTTTGAAGGAATAGGATCAGAAGGTCTCAAATGGCTGAGAAATGTCAAACAGGAAACGGGGCTGATGGTAGGAACTGAAGTGGCAAATGAAAAACATGTATATGAAGCCCTTAAATACGGCATTGATATGCTCTGGATCGGAGCAAGAACCTCAGTTAATCCCTTTACAGTCCAGGAGATCTCAGATGCCCTAAGCGGAGTTGATGTAATGGTACTTGTCAAGAATCCAATAAATCCGGATCTGGAATTGTGGATTGGAGCCATTGAACGTATAGCCCGGGCAGGGATAACAAGGCTGGGGGCAATACACAGAGGATTTTCAACTTTTGAGAAGACAATTTACAGAAACCAGCCTAACTGGCAGCTGCCGATTGAACTCAGGAGGCGGATACCCGATCTGCCTATTTTGTGTGATCCAAGTCACATTTCAGGTTCAAGGAAATACCTTTATGAGATATCTCAGAAAGCTCTTGATCTGAATTTTGATGGCCTGATGCTTGAATCCCATATCAATCCGGATAAGGCTTTGAGCGATGCGGCACAGCAGCTGACGCCTAATGATCTAAAAGAACTGCTGAGCAGGCTGGTACTAAGAAGTCCGGTACCTTCCGATCCCAAACTGCTTGATATACTTGGAGAACTAAGACAGCAGATTGATGTTTTTGACGATCACCTTCTTGATATTCTTGAAAAAAGGATGCAGATTGCTGAGACAATCGGTAAATATAAGAAAGAAAATAATATTACTATCCTCCAGACTACCCGATGGGATGAAATAATAAGTAAAGTAATAGTCAACGGTAAGGCCAAAGGCCTCAGCACAGAATTGATCGATACTGTTTTTAAGGCTATTCACCTTGAATCTATAAACCATCAGATGAAAGTCATGAATAATGGTATAAGTAATAATAATGTAACTGAAAACCATTAAAAATCAACTTTTATGGAAAGAACTGTCGAGCCATCATTCATAAAGGGACATTTAAAATCTCCTCCCTCAAAAAGCATGACCCAGAGAGCGATAGCTGCCGGGATGCTTGCTGAAGGACAGAGTACTGTCTTTAACCCATCCTATTGTGATGACTCGCTTGCTGCAATGAGTATCGCCGTTGGACTTGGAGCAAAAGTGGAACCTGAGGGTGGCATGATGAAAATAACCGGCTGCAGAGAGGTAAAGGAAAAAAGACTGAACTGCGGTGAATCAGGACTTGCAATAAGGATGTTCTCCCCTATTGCCGCTCTATTTCCTGAAGAGATTGTTATGGTGGGGTCAGGCTCACTGAAAAGGAGACCCATGTCAATGATTGGTGATGCCCTCATTCAGCTTGGTGTAAAATTTAAAAGTTCTGAAGGTTATCTTCCCTTAACAATTAAAGGACCACTCAGAGGAGGTCATTGCGAGATTGATGGATCAATGAGTTCACAATTGTTGACCGGACTTTTGATGGCACTACCGCTTACATCGGAAGATTCTGTTGTAACTGTGAAGCACCTTAAAAGCAAGCCTTATGTCGACATGACTATAAAATTGCTTGCTGATTTTGGAGTAAAAGTCATAAACGAAGATTATAATGTTTTCAGAATTTCCGGCAGGCAATCATACATAGCAAGAAGCTATGAAGTTGAAGGAGACTGGAGCGGTGGTGCATTCCTTCTTGTCGCCGGGGCTATTAACGGAGAAATGAATGTTTCCGGACTGAGGGCAGACAGCTCCCAGAGCGATAAAGCAGTACTTCTTGCTCTTGAAAATGCCGGAGCCAGGATGAAAGTGTACAATGACTATATTGAGATTTCAAAATCAGTCATGAAGGCTTTTAATTTTGATGCCACCGATTCACCCGACCTCTTCCCTCCTCTTGTATCTCTCGCCGCATATTGTGAAGGTACTTCAAGAATAAAAGGCGCCTCAAGGCTTATACATAAGGAGAGTAACAGAGCAGAAGCACTGGTTGAGGAATTCGGTAAAATGGGTATCAAAGTAAAAATTGAAGGCGATTACATGATTATCACCGGAGGTAAGGTCAGGGGAACCATTATATCTTCACATGATGATCATCGCATTGCAATGGCAGCTGCTGTCGCAGCCCTTGGTGCTGACAAACCTATGTCGATAAAAGACTCACATTGCGTGGCAAAATCATATCCCGGATTTTTTGATGACCTCAGACGAATTGGAGCTGTTGTAATTGAATAAAAAGAATTATATAATATTTAAACCCGAATCATCCAACTTTTTATAAAACATTAAAAAAATAATCGATTTTTCTTTGAAATTAAAATTTTTAGCTATTTTTACAATCATGAAATTTGGAAAGTTATATATCTGGTCCTGGCGCAGCATAGTTCTCTAAGCTGTGAATAAGGCCGTTATGTAATTTTAAAAGATATTTATCCCTAAGGCATGCTGTTCACAGCATGCCTTTTTTATTTGATCACTTTTTAACCAATAAATTGATAAGACTATGAAAAAAAGCACAAAAATTTCACTCAGTGAAAAAGAGATCCCCCGTCAATGGTATAACATTGTGGCAGATATGCCAAACAAACCCTTGCCTCCAATTCATCCGGTAACACGCGAACCGATAGGTCCGGAAGCGCTTGCTGCCGTTTTCCCGATGGAGCTTATAAAGCAGGAAGTATCATCGGAACGTTACATTGATATACCGGATGAAGTACTTGATCTGTATAAAGCTTACAGACCATCTCCCATGTTCAGAGCCATTAATCTTGAAAAGGCAATAGGAACTAAAAGCAAGATTTACTACAAGTATGAAGGTGGAAATTATTCCGGTTCTCACAAGGCAAATACTGCTATAGCACAGGCATACTATAATAAACAGGAAGGAATAAAGAGGATTACCACCGAGACTGGAGCCGGGCAATGGGGCAGCGCATTAAGTTACGCATGCCATCATTTCGGGCTTGAACTTCTGGTATTCATGGTAAAAGTCAGTTACAATCAGAAACCAGGAAGGAAGCTTATGATGAACTCATACAATGCCAGAGTGGTAGCTTCACCCAGCACAGTGACAGAAGCTGGCAGGAAAGTACTTGAGAAAGATCCGGACTCACCTGGAAGCCTTGGAATAGCAATTTCAGAAGCCATGGAAATTGCAGTCCAGGATCCATACACAAAGTACTCTCTTGGAAGTGTGCTTAACCATGTTATACTTCACCAGACGATCATAGGACAGGAAGCCCTTTTGCAGATGGAAAAAGCCGGTGATTATCCGGATGTAGTGATCGGCTGCTTTGGCGGTGGTTCAAACTTTTCAGGTATCGCTTTCCCATTCCTTCGCGAAAAACTGCTTAATGGAAAGGATATAAGGCTTTTAACAATAGAACCAGCCTCATGCCCGAAACTGACCAAAGGCAAATTCATGTATGACTTCGGCGATTCTGCAGGAATGACACCTCTCCTTCCAATGTACACTCTGGGGCATAATTTTATACCTGAGAAAATTCATGCTGGAGGTTTACGATATCATGGTGCAGGAGTTCTTGTCAGCCAGCTGCTTAAAGATGGATTTATCGAGGCAAGAGCAAAACTGCAGAGAGAGTGTTTTGAAGCCGGTGTACTTTTTGCAAGGCACGAAGGCATCCTTCCTGCTCCGGAATCAAACTATGCCATCGCAGGAGCTCTTGATGAAGCTAGAAGAGCTGATATTGAGGGAGTCTCCAAGGCTATCCTGTTCAATCTTAGCGGTCACGGACATTTCGATATTTCCGCTTATGAGAAGTATTTTGAAGGCAACCTTCCCGACCATGAGATGACTCAGGCAGAAGTAGACCAGGCTATTAATAAAATTGAGTTCCCTGCATAAACAGCTTGTTGAGACCAGTGAGATCAGCGGGAAATTTAATAACTATCCCGATGATCTCACTCATAATTCACCAACTCTTTAGAAGTCGGAGTATTCAGCTGGATAAAGAAGATAAACATTCGGCTTTATCACAGTGTTGGCATATTCCGGTTTTGCCGATAACGCTTTCCAGTCCGGATGGCTGCCAAATGCTTTCCAATGTTCATCACGCGACTGCATGTTTGAATATGTCGTCATATATATCAGGCGCGGTTTCAGACTTCCTATCAGCACCTGTCCGTAAAATACAGCGTTTGCTCCAATCTTTTCAAAAATAGCAATCTCTCCTCCTTCATTGAACATATGGATCTTTTTTGAAGCTTTAGCCTCAGTCCAGCTTTCATAACTTCTTAATTCATATATTCTTTCTCTTTTCGGATTTGTAAAGGGCGGGATTCTGTAATTCGGCATAAAGGAAAAAGCCTTCATAAAAACACTTTCGTACCTTGTAAATGGGGGATCATTATAAGGGGCATCCAGAAACTCACTTCCTGCCTGCTTGTGAACTGGATCATTATCAAGAATATCAACTACTTTAATATACTGATCCATGTTTTTATACGGAATAAAAACATAAACAAGCTTTCCGTAAGCGGTGTCAGACTCAACAGGTTTGAAGACACCCACTGCAGTAATTCCGGCTTTTCGCATGGCCGGAATAAAGGCCTCTTTAAGATATTTGTCAGTAACTGCCTCTTTGCCCCGATCTTTTAATCTGTAAATCCTAAGCTCATAATACATTTGTTTCTCAGAAGGTGCGGCAAAAATGCTCAATGAGAATGAGTATATTATAAGAATAAGCAATAATGATAAACCGCTTTTTGTTACAACAGATCTTTTCATAGTCTTCTTATTAAGATTAAACTTTCTTTATAGTATCAATACTGAAATACTTTGCCCCCTGCAAGAACTTCCTGGGCAGATTCGTCGAATGTAGCTTTCTCTCCTGTTCTGAGTGATGCGGTGCACATGATATTGGCAATTGAATGATTATATCCTGCTGTAACATCTGCATTTGGGGTTTTTCTGCTCCTGACGCATTCCATCCAGTTTCTCATATGAGCTGTTGTCATAGAATCTCCTCCCGTATTGGCTGCCGTTTCAATCCTCATAGCAGGAAGATCGAATGGAACAAGAAGATTTGCTTTCATATTCATTGCTTTTGCTTCTTCTTCCTGCAGTCCGCCTTCAGGTGTGATTTTATTTGTGTCGAGGTTAAGCATACCTCCGTTCGAGAAATATAGCTCTTTAACTCCGCCTGCTGAATTTGTGAATCTTGAGGAATAAACCACCTGGAATCCGGAATCAGGATCAGAGTTGTTGCCATAATCAAAGACAGCTGTCATTGTATCAAAATTTGTCCTTCCATCTTTCCAGAGGTAGATTCCTCCATTTGCTGCGACACTTCTTGGATGTGCCAGACCGGTAAACCAATGGACAGTGTCGATCTGGTGAGCCATCCACTGTCCTGGAATTCCTGATGAGTAAGGCCAGAAGAGTCTGAACTCCAAATATTTTCTTGGATCAAATGCTGCCTGGGGACGGTTCAACTGATATCTTTTCCAATCGGTATCTGATTCCTTAAGAGTGGGGACAACATTCGGTCTTCTCCACCTTCCGGGTTGATTGACATTCCAGGTCATCTCAACCATTACTATCTTTCCAAATTTTCCCGATTTAATATAATCATTTGCAGCAATATAATTTGGAGCGCTGCGACGCTGCGAACCAATCTGAACAATCTTCCCTGTTTTCTTCACTGCATTAAGTGCTGCCCTTGCATCTGACATTGTTTCCGCAAAAGGTTTCTCTACATAAGCATCACGTCCTGCGTTGACAGCCTCAGCACAATGAAGTGCATGCTGGAAATCTGCGGTACTGATAATAACTGCATCAGTATCATTAACTTCATATAATTCCTCGTTATTCCTTGCAAGCCGCAGGTTGATTCCCTGCGATTTATAAAATCCTGCAGCTTCTTCTCTCCTTAGACGCCATATATCTGAAAGAGCGGTGAATTCGAAATTGAGTTCTTTGGCAAGGCTGAGAAATGAGGGCGACAATGCACCCCTAAACCTGTCGGAATATCCGACAATTCCAACTCTTATCCTGTCATTGGAACCAATGACACGTGCATAACTCTTGGCGGTAAGTGCCATAGCTGCTGCACTAATAGCAGTTTTCTGGATAAATTCTCTTCGTGATGTCATTTTGCAAATGAAAAATTATTTTGTTAAAACATTTTTTAGTAACAGTGCACCATGGAATAATTATTTATGAAAATAAAAGCATCTTGGTAAATTTATCAAACCGACTCTTCAGGAGTCCATTTCATGGTAAGAATCGAATGTGGTTTAAATTCACGAATCACCATTTTCCCTTTCCATAAAATTTTGCAGGAGGTTGCATCACCATTATTTATAATATTCAGAACTATTGATCCATCTTCGTTCCGGAAAGCGGCAAAATTCAGCTGTTCCGATCCTCCGCTTGTACCGATCCGTTCGGCGCCCGGCCGAACAAACTTACTGAAATGAGCAAGGTAATAGTATAGACCTGTATAGGTGACCTCACCTGTTTCACGGTTAATGATAACAACCGAATGCTGCCGGTTGTTGTCAGGGTCACCATGTTCAACCGAGACAAGCCACGGACCTCCATTCTGATCCAGAATCATATTCCAGTATATCCACGCTGAAACATGGTGTTTCATGTCATTCATTATCATGTTGCCCCAGAATTCTCCGTCAGAAAAATCATAAACCGGCATATGTTCAGGTGCCCCGGGCGGCACATTTGTTGGTTTGTCATCAACCTTTGCATAACAGACTTCCGTCTGCCAGATTGGAATGTCGGGATACCTGGCATGCAGCTCATCAAGAGATGAAAACTTATCCCAGTCATAACCATGGACCGTCATGGTGCTTATATGCTTTCTGACTTCAGGGTCATCTAATGCAGACGGGAACTTTTGGATTCCCTCAGGACGGTTACATGATTCACCCATTTGAATTTTAGTGGTTAATCCGTCAGCTTTAAGCTGGGAGGCTACATGATCTCTTATCATCTCCCCGATAGCCTTGTATGTGACATTGGAGTACCAATGGTTTTCTGCTTCATTAAAAAGATTCAGGTAATCGATTTTTATACCATTCTCAGCATAAGCCTGAAGGTATTTTGAGTAATATTTTGCGAGTGCCGGATAATATTCGGGTTTCACATGTTTTTCTCCCGGTTTAAGGCTGAAATACATCCAGTCGGGTGCAAAATCCATTGTTGTTTCAATTTCAAATTTTCCAAATTCAGCTGCTTTCTTAATAAAAGAAATCAATCCGTCAGGCTTAAGGTCTCTTTCAATGCTGAAGTTTTTCATTTCGACATCTCCAGGTGTCTCGTTATAAGAATACCATGGTCCGGCTGAAGCGAAGTCACAGGCTGCTATAGGCGATTTCATCAGAGTGAACCCTGCTCCTGTTTCAGGGTCAAACAACATGCGTACAACACTATCCCGAACCTCCTCCTTAAGGGAGTTCAGGCATATCATTCCGGCTTCATTAAATGAAGCACCGAAGCCGTCAATTTTCTGATGTACGATTCCATCGTCGATTGTTATTACCGGAAATGAAACAACTGCATCCTTTTTGAATCGGGCATTTTCCAGACATTTAAGCCTGTCTCCGTCAATTGAAGAAGAATAAACAGCAATTTCCGGCCCTATTGATCCGGAACAACCGGTGATCATCACTGCAAGCAGGGCATATATCGTCAATGATGAACCATGGGACAAATAATTTCTTTTTTGTTTCATAAGTAGGATATTCTTAAATTTCACAGGAAGCAATAAACTGTTTTGCAGCATTTTCTATCTGTTCATCAGTTGAATTTATATTAATACCCCATCCTGATCCCAGGCCAGCATCAACTACTCCCACACTTATGTTCATAGTCCGGCTTAAAATATCATCTGTTCGTGGATAAGCACCTTTTTTATGAGGCTTTCCAAGTTTTTCAAGATAGCTGAGAACATGCTCCATATTTGAATATACATGCCATCCGCTCTGGTCAACGGTTTTTGAGCCGAGGGCTTTTGATGTTCTTGCGGCCTGTTCCCTGGTATCGAAAATCACAGAACATAAGGTGGCACAGTCGCCTTCAGGGTCATTTAAAATACGGAAACTGTATCCCTTTGCTGAAGAAATAAGACTTTTAAGTTTGTCTCTTTTTAATCTAAGAGTCGCCACTATCTTGTCTATCTTCTGAAGCTGTGCAAGTCCTACGGCAGCCGTCAGCTCATTCATTCTGAAGTTTAGTCCAAGGATATTCCGTGTCCCTACTTCAACACCGAATCTCATAGGTTTATGACCCTGGTCGTGAACTGCAAAAGCAGTTTCATAAAGTTCCCTGTTATTTGTAACAATCAAACCTCCGTCACCGCTGTTTATAGTTTTAAAAATGTTCAATGAAAATGCTCCTATATCTCCAATCGTTCCAACTTTCTTTCCCTTATAGGAAGCTCCTGCAGCCTGACAACAGTCCTCAAGAACAAATAAACCATGTCTTCTGGCAATTGACATAATCCTGTCCATATTACATGGATTTCCAAGCATATGTACAGGCATCACAGCTTTGGTACGTGATGTAATTCTGCTTTCAAAATCTTCAGGATCCAATGTAAGACTTTCATCTATTTCCGCAAGTACGGGGATCATTCCTGCAAAAATAATTGCTGAATAACTGGCAACAAATGTGTAAGCTGGTACAATTACTTCGTCACCTGGTTTGAGCCCTGAAGCGATGAGCGATGCCAGCAGGGAAGAAGTTCCTGATGATGTTGCCAGTGCAAATTCAGCACCACAATATCTTGCAAATTCCTTTTCGAGAGTTGACACCTTATGAAGAAATGAAGAATCGGTTTCACTACCGTAACGGAAAAGGTAACCGCTATTCATAACTTCCATCACTGCATCTCTTTCTTCATTTCCGAACCAATAAGCACCGGGACCTGGCATAAATTTATAATTTAAAGTTTAATGGTAAATTAAGTTAAATATTTTCACTCTTCAGAGAGAGTAATTATAAAAAATGTTAATGTACTTTTTATTAAGCATGCCTCCAGCATTTTGTTTATTAATAATGCCGCCGGCTTAACTCAAAGGTAATTTTTCTTTTTTTTTATTTTCATTTTAGTGTTAATACATAATTTTTGATGGAATGAATTTTATAATTGCTTAAAATTGTGTCGTGGAATTCAATTTTAAAAAAGAATAACAAGAAATCAAGAAATCATTATGGAAAAAGAAATAGGCAGTACCTCAAAAAGATTATATTCTTTAGATGCATTGCGTGGATTCGATATGTTCTGGATTATGGGCGGGGCAGCGATTTTTACTGGTCTGGCCAAAGTTACTGATTGGCCTGTTCTTAATTGGTGGGCAGGACAGCTGGAGCATGTCAAATGGCACGGATTCAAGTTTTATGACATGATATTTCCTCTATTTCTGTTCATTGCAGGAATATCATTTCCTTTCTCGATGGCAAAAAGAACAGCTATGAATGAAAGCAGGACCAACATTTATAAACATGTGATTTACAGAGGATTGATCCTGGTATTACTTGGGATTTTATACAATAATTCAGTCAGATTCAACCTGAGTGAACTAAGATACGGAAGCGTACTAGGTCGGATAGGTCTTGCCTGGATGTTCGCTGCAATTATTTTCATGAATACAAAGCTTACTTTCAGAATAGTCTGGTTCTGGATCATTCTTTTGGGATATTGGCTTCTCCTCGTCCTTTTCCCGGCACCTGATCTTGGATCAACAGACCCATATTCTCAGACAGGAAATCTTGCCAGTTACATAGACCGGCTTTTGATGCCTGGCAGACTATATCTTAATAATCATGATCCTGAGGGAATTCTAAGTACTATTCCTGCAATTGGAACTGCACTCCTTGGTATGTTCACAGGTGAGTTTCTGATGTCAAAATATCTGGCAGAAAAGCAAATAAAAAAAACCCTGGTTCTGATGACTGCAGCTGTAATTCTCATTATCCTCGGCAGGATTTGGAATCTGGCGTTTCCGATAAACAAGAATATATGGAGCAGCTCATTTGTCTGTTTTGCAGGAGGCCTCAGCCTTCTCCTCTTCAGCTTTTTCTATCTTATTATCGATGTCCTGAACTTCCGAAAATGGGCCTTCTTTTTTGTTGTGATCGGTATGAATCCCATAACGATCTATCTTGCGGGAAGAATTATTGATTTTCGTCACGCAGCCGGATTCTTTTTCGGAGGATTTCTTGAGATTCTTCCTAAATCCTGGGTCGGTCTGGTGAGTGGGATCGGTATTACAACCATGGGATGGCTGTTCCTGTATTTTCTCTATAAGAAGAAAATCTTTCTTAGGATCTGAAACTGCTGATATTATTAGTCCTTAATTGACAACAATTAGATTGACCTTTCTCGTTTCCTTATTTCTTTGGCAGCTTCTATCATTCCCATAAATCCATCAACTGGTATATAGCCGGGGATAGAGTTGCCTGATCCCAGGCCATATCCTTTTGCTTTCATCCTGAAATCTGTTCCCTGCTCCAGAACTGTATCATAAACAACTTCAGGGTGATTAAGGATCAGCAGATTAAGGTCAAATCCGCCAAACAGCCCTATTCTGTCTGAATATCTTTCTATCCATTCTGAAAAAGGTGCTATCTGGTCCTCATTAGAATGTTTTGCATCAATCCCGAGTTCAATAATTCTTTCCATAAGCGGGAAGATATTACCGCAACTGTGCAGCAGAAATTTCTTGCCTGAAGAATGAACCAGATCTATAATTCTTTTATATTGAGGAAAGATATGATCGTTAATTATTTCCGGATCGAGCATTGTGGATGTCTTGTATCCAAGGTCGTCACCCATCCTGAAAAAAACAAATTCATCATTATAGTTTTTTATTACCCATGTCCAAAGTTCAACCCAAAGATCTCCTATTTTTATGAACAGATCCCTGAAGAGATCCGGATCCATAAACTGCATTACACAAAGAGATTCAAATCCAACCAGATCCTGGCTTCCTTCAAAAATGCCGTACCCGCAGCCACCGTATGCTTTCATACCCTCCGGCAGCGTTTTTCCTATGGCTTCAAAATGAGGTGTATATGTTTCTTTGAAAATGTAAGGGATCTCTTTCCATGGATACTTTTCAAAGTCCTCTCTTGTCTGAATTGGTCCTTTCATCCCTCCCATTATAGCTCCATGACCCGGTAAAATATCGCATATAGCAGCCTCAAAATCAAAACCGTCATAAGTCATGTCTTTCCAGAAACCTATTACTTTTCTGTAATATGCTTCCAGATCTGCTGATTTAAGCCCTGAGACATTGAGTTCCTCACCAATAACTTTTGATATGAATGGTGCATCTATATGATGTTCATAAAGAGGCAACCTTGCAGGTCTTCTATTATTCACCACCTCCAAAAGATTGGTGTAATCTGGCAAAAATGAAGAATTCTCCACCTTTCGTTATTACAATATTTGGCCACAAAATCAATTCTCCTGAATAAATTCACCTTGCTGGCATCAAACCCAGGGTGACAATTTCATTTGGTTTTATTTTAACTTTGATTTTATTCCCGTTTACCTCAGGCACATTTTCGGAATTAATGGGAATTTCTATGATATTAAGTCGCCTTGCAACGCTTATTTTCACTGGCAATTCAAGATTTACAACTTTTTCAGTTCCGTAAATTTCCACCAATCGTACTATTAGTTCATCACCCTGTTCCGATCTTTTAATTCCGGTAATTACAACACCCGGGTTGTCGACAGCAAAAAATGATTCCTCCTCAGGCCTGGTTGCATGCATTTTAACCAGAGCAAGTGATGGCGGCTCTGCAGCATAAACAGGAATATTGAAGTCCTCACCTTCAGCCCATACTCCGTTCTTCCAGTCTCCTGCATGAGGGAATATGGAATAACTGATATTAAATTTCCCCAGGTTAGGATAAATGTCAGGTTCACCGGCTGAGCGCATTAGAGTCAACCTTAAATCGCCTTTCGTATAAGAATGCCCGTATTTGGTTTTATTAAGCAATGCTATGCCTATGGTCCCATCGCTTACATCAACCCATTTCTGTGCCGGGACTTCCTGTCCGTCATTTGATTCTGCATTTATGCCATAAACGTCGGCATGTTTTAAATAGTTGGGAGCATCCTTACCATTTATCCTGCCGTCGACAGGTCTTTCAACAACATTAAAAGGGACTTGTGAATAGAACCTTCCGTTATTTATAGAAACCGGGAAGATTGCCCTGAGCATCGGAGAATCTGTTGTGTCGCTTCCGGTTTCCAGCCAGTGGACTTCCAAATCATAATCAATCCTGGGGTATGACCGGTACAGATAAGTTCGCACTATGAACCTTGATTTTCCCCAGGTCTTTACTGATTCAATACAGGCTCTAACAGGTCCGTCTTCGACCACTCTTACACCTGCAACATTGGTTACATCCTCCTGCTTCACTATCTTATTGATTGTCCATGATTTCATTCCTCCCTTTCTGTCTTCAAGATACATCCTGAGTCTGTTCATCTGTTCTCCTTCTCTGACAAATTCCTTTCCGGTACGTTTATCAAACAGACTTATTATGCAGCCTGTTTTCATATCGAATCTGATCTTAAAGAAATCAGTTTCGAATGTATTGTTACCTGTCGCCATTCTGGATATTAATTCTCCGGGCCTTGACAGATCAATATAAAAAGTTTTGTAACCACCGGCAGGCATTTCATCAGCTACAAACTGAACTTTCGATGTAAAACCCGGAGGCGTTGATTTTCCCCAGACTATCTGGGCAGGATATGATTTTCCTGACTTATCTCTGACATAAACGGAAGCAACGTTACCCTGACCTTTATCAACCGGTATTATATTTGACGACCCGTAATAATTACCCCATGATGCAAGTTTTGCCGTTGCAGGTTCCTCATTTGAATATATGGTTGCTTCCACCAGAGCCTTTCTGTTGTAAGGTTGCAGATTAAATGCAACCACGGGTTGCCCTATCCCCTGAGTGAATTTTACCTCATCAGCCATTTTACGGAAGGCTTTATTCCGCAACTCAATTGTTTTTCTCAAAACTTCACCATAACGGGCTATTGCTTCTTTATTAGCCTCATTGATAGCTGAACCGGGGAGTATGTCGTGAAACTGGTTAAATGTTACTGTCTGCCACAGATCATTTAGTTCGGAACTTGGATATTTATCACCATTAAGCCACCTGAGGGTATTGAAAAACTCGGCTGCAAAAAGAGTATTTTCACTGTTTCTGTTACCCTCTTTTATACCGGCTACATTTGTGTAACATCCTTCAAAAATAAACTGCATTTCTCCTCTGTGAGTTGGTCTTCCCTGCATTTCAGACGATGCTTTTTTAAAGAATCCTCCTGCTGTGGTAAAGATAACTGATGGATAGCCGGGTGTCCTGTTAAGTTTGTGAATAAGATCAATATTGGCACGTGTGGGTCCTCCTCCATGATCGCCAACTCCTGTTATATGAAGAATTCTCCGTTTGTCGGGTGAGAATTTCTGAACCTCGTTTTTCAGATCCGGAGTGATTTCTCCATTATATGTATCGTTAGCATAACATAGGACTTTTGATGAATCGGGAGCAATCCACCAGAATGTTCCGGTGAAGGGTTTGGTCCGATGAAAATAAAAATAATCGCAGCCGGCAAGTTTCAATATCTGCGGCATCTGGGAAATATGTCCGAAATTATCTGGGAGCCAGCCGATATTTGCCATTTTGCCGAAACGGCTCTGGAAAAATCTCTGCCCCAGGAGGAATGAACGGGTAATTGCCTCACCTGAAGAAAGGTTCATATCACCTTCGGTCCACATTCCCCCGGCCAGCTCCAACCTGCCTTCTTTCACATATTTTTTTACCTCCTCGAATAAAGGAGGATCAACCATTTCCACAAAATTGTACACTGAAGCCTGACTTTGAATCATGGTGTAATCGGGGAATTCTTTCATGAAAGCGACAGCCTGCCGGAGATTGTCGTTGCACATCTGCATTGTTTCAGAATATGTCCATAACCAGTTCATATCCATGTGCGCGTGACCAATAACATGGATTGTGTCAGATGAGCGGTTTTTTGCCTTTGCTGAAGTTCTTTTTTGTCCGTATGTTGATATGGACAGGAATCCAAGCATCAAAATTATTGTAAATGAGATTAGCTTGTTTTTCATGATCACATAATGATTTTTAAAAAAATTAAAGAATTAAAATGAAATAAATATGCGTAAATGTTTTTCAGTAAAGAAAGGCTTTCAATCAAATTCCCTGACTGCTTCAAGCATTGCCATTATATTTTCAGGGGGAACGTCGGGAAGTATATTATGAACAGTTGTAAAAACGAATCCACCGCCTCTGGAAAAGATCTCAATGTTTCTGCGGACATGGTCTTTAACCTCGGTGGGAGTACCTCTGTTAAGTACCGATTGTGTATTTACTCCTCCTCCCCAAAATGTGATATCATTCCCGAATTCATTCTTCAGACGCTCAGGATCCATACCATACGCATTAATCTGAACCGGATTTAAGATATCAAAGCCGGCTTCAATAAGTCCGGGAATAAGCTCGTAGATACCTCCGCAGCAATGAAGCATTGTTCGGGCCTGGCTGTTAGATTTGACATAGTTACACAGCATTTTGTGCCTGGGTTGAAAGAACTCGGTGTATATCTCCGGAGGCATAAACGGACCTGTATTTGTTCCCAGGTCATCCCCGAATTTTATGACATCGACGAGATCCCCTATTGTATTACATACCTTTGAAAGGAAATCCATGTGTCTTTCCATAAGGGAATCAAGAAGTTTGTTCACATTGAACTTATCCATAAAAAGATCCATCAGAAAATTATCAATTCTCCGCAGGAATGTTCCCCATTCGAAAAGGTTGCATCCGACACCGACAAGAAAAGCTCTGTCGGTTAATGACCTTTCTCTTTCAATAGTTTCCCTGAGGTTTTTCCAGAAGTCAGTCTCATTTATCCTGTCAAAAGGAGGGAATCCGAAACCACCCCAGCTTACTCTCGACATTTCAAATCCCAGGTTTTTATAGTTTTCAGGGTATCCGTCGATGTAAGGGAAGATGATCTGATCGAAAAAAGTTGCACCGGCCGGCATTTTACCTATGAATTCACCTGTCGGCCCAGGAGCCAGCCAACTGCCATCATCTTGTTTTTTTGGATTAAACCATTTAGGATAAAGACCGGGAACTCCTTTGATCAACTCAAGGTTTTGCCAATAGCTTTCAAAATTGTTGAAAAATCTGCCAACATCAAGAACATCAACCCTAAACAGATCGAGGAGCTCCATTTCAGGCTGGGTTACCTCCTGAACAACGTCGTAAACATGGTTTTTAACGTTGATCTGAAGATATTTTGCCAGATTATGATAGGCAACTGCCGAAATTCCGCTGCTTGGAGTTGCTCCAAGGTCATAAGGTATCCTGTCAGGCTGCTTATGACTGACAGATGTCAGAAGTCGTTCTCTTGAATTCATAAAATATCATTTCATCAATTGACTATGAATTTATTAATTATTTATTAATTTGGTAGAAGTAAACTTTGGAAAACAATACAATTATATTAACCAAAAAAAATTAGATGAGCAGAAATATAAACCGCCGGATCTTTGTAAAGAATACTGCATTAACCGCTGCAGGACTGGCTTTTGCAGGGAAAAACGCACTTTATACACAGCCAGCACCGGCAAAGAACAAGCTGCCAAAATGGAAAGGATTCAACCTTCTTGATATTTTCTCTCCAAATCCGCCCAGAAATCCAGGAGCAGATAAGACAACTGAGGAGGATCTAAAATGGATGGCTGACTGGGGGTTTAACTTTGTACGGATCCCAATGGCTTATCCAAGATATCTTTCATTTGACAGATCAAGGGATATTACAAAAGATGAGGTAAATAAATTCGATGAAAAAGTGCTTGAGGAAATTGATAACCTCATCTACCTTGCCAACAGGTACAACATGCATGTAAGCCTGAATCTTCACAGAGGACCCGGATTCTGCATAAATGCAGGTTTTCATGAACCATTCAACCTGTGGAAGGATAAAGAAGCACAGGAAGCGTTTAACTTTCACTGGGAGATGTGGGCAAAGCGTTATAAAAATATATCCTCAGAAAAACTAAGTTTTGACCTCCTGAACGAACCGACTTACAGGGAGGATATGAATGACCAGTATTCGAAAAGCAGACCTCTTGAAGGTGATTTATACAGAAAAGTTGTAAAAGGAGCATCTGATTCTATCAGAGCTGTTTCACCCGACCGGCTTATTGTAGCCGACGGTAATGGCGGAGGCAGTCTAGTAACACCTGAACTGATCGACCTTAATGTTGCTCAAAGCTGCCGTGGTTATTATCCTCACTATATCTCACATTACCAGGCTTCATGGGTCTGGAAAGACCCATCAAAAGCTCCAACTCCTGTCTGGCCCGGCATAATTGAAGGGAAAAAATTCGGAAGGGAAACATTAGAGGAATTCTACAAACCATGGATTGAACTTATGAATAAAGGTGTGGGTGTTCATTGCGGAGAATGCGGCTGTTACAACAGAACACCACATGAAGTGTTCCTGGCCTGGTTCACTGATGTAATTGACATTCTGACATCTCACGGAATAGGATTCGCGCTATGGAACTTCAGGGGTGCTTTTGGAATACTCGATTCCGGACGTACCGACATTAATTATACCGACTGGTATGGTCATAAACTTGACAGTAAACTCCTTGAGCTGATCAGAAAGTACTAAAAAGGAACACTAAAGTTATTGCTTTCTTAAACAGACTCCCGATTTCAATCGTCAAGAGCCTGGTAAACCATTGCTTTAAATTTGGATTGGATTTCAGAATGACTTAAAGGAGATTGTTGCATGAATAATAAACCTATGAGCCTTTCTTTCGGGTCAGCCCAATAAGTAGTTCCAAAATATCCTCCCCAGGAAAAAGATCCTTCTGATATACCCAATTCGGTCTGCCCCTGTGCAGTAGTTATTTCAAAACCTAGCCCGAACTTGTTTAGACCAACATTCAGGGCCCCTATCTGGTTCGACGTAATAAGGTCAACCGTCCTTCTTGATAGAAGGCGTTTCCCGTTATATTCACCCTTGTTAAGCAGCATCTGAAGAAAAACAGCATAATCCCTAGTTGTGGAACTCAAACCTGCTCCCCCTGAAAAATAAGTCCCTTCTTTTACCGGGTAATCAAATTCCGTCAGGTGTGAAGGAATTACCTTTTTATTGACATCTTCAGAATTTACCCGCACCAGCCTTTCATGTTTTGAGGAAGGAAGGTAAAAGTAAGTATCATTCATGCCTAAAGGTTCAAATATGTGTTTTCTGAAATACTTATCGAGAGTTTCGCCGGACAGGACTTCGACCAGATAACCAAGAAGATCAACATTCAGCCCATAAGTCCATTTTTCTCCCGGCTGGTGAACAAGCGGCATTTTGCCAAGGGCTTTCATCTCTTCGCCCAATATTTCCTTATCACCCCCAAAATAAGGAAATATACCGCCTTTGGCATAGATTGCCTTGATAGGATCTGATCCGATACCTGCATAATCAATTCCCGATGTATGGGTAAGAAGATCCCTTATTGTCACTTCACGCAAAGCCGGGATCGTTGTATAAGAAGTATCTTTTGCATTATACTTGTCTAGAACCCTCGGACTGGTGAATTCAGGAATATATTTTGATACAGGATCATCAAGAAGAAATTTACCCTCTTCAAAGAGCATCATCACTGCTACACTTGTAATTGCTTTGGTTTGGGATGCTATCCTGAATATGGCATCAGTATTTAAGGGTTTTCGGGTTTCAATATCACTTAAACCAAAAGACCGGTTATATATTATTCTGCCATTTCTTGCAATCAATCCGGCAGCTCCTGCGATCCATCCGCTGTCGATACTGTTTATTAACATTGTGTCGATCCGGTTCAGCCTTTCTTCACTAAATTTTTCTGTCAGGGGAGATCCCACCCTCAGATCAGAGGTTTTTGAACAGGAATATGATAAAATAAGAATTAAGGTTAATGTGATCAGATAAAACTTCTTTTTCATTGTGCTGGATTTTTGTGATAGGGAAATTTATTTCTTAACAAAACTTAAAAGCAGATCTGTAAGGTTTTCCGCAGCTTTTCTGTTATCAAAGGTTTGAGGAAGCCGGTCGTGGTCAATGTATTCATTATAGATCCAAGGATCACCTATTGCAAATACATAACCCTTCCCAAACCTGTTTTCAGCAATAAGGACCCTGCTATTTTCTTCCAGAATTGAAGAAGCTGACCCTGAAAGTCTTATGTCAGAAACTTCCTTAATATATATTTTTCTTACTCCCTTGAACAGAGGGTGTTCAGGCAGATCACTGCTGGCACCCTTTTCCCAGTCGGTATCAGGAACCTGATGGAGAGTCACATGATTGAATTGCATGCCAAAAGATGAAACCAGTTTATTGAGATGAGTAAATTCACAGTTTGGAGCATCATTCGCAAGAATTGCAAGAACACCTCCTCTCTTCACCCACTTCTTTATGGCTTTAATATCGTCAGAGAGAATGTAGTTGGGTGATAATGATTCCGTTGTGGTATCAGGATCAACAATAATGTAAACATCAAGCCCCTTTAGAACAGACGATAAAGGCTTGTCAACAATCTTAAGAACTGCACCCCTGGAAACAAAAATTTCACCCCATCTTGAATAACCGGTCATCTCATTGTCTGTCCACAAATAATGAAAGGGTTTTCCGGTTTCTGCCTGAGTTTCTCTGTTAAACCAGTTATCTAAACCAATAACAGCCTGAGAAAAAGCACTTTGCCATATAAAAGAAACAAAAATTATCATCCCCGCAATAATCCTT
The DNA here is from genome assembly GCA_964514725.1 of uncultured Rikenellaceae bacterium. GTDB lineage: Bacteria > Bacteroidota > Bacteroidia > Bacteroidales > VadinHA17 > LD21. The sequence goes on along the minus strand of CAZEUL010000001.1, from coordinate 240,684 downwards.
CCCAATAAAACAAAGCGATCTTTCATTTTAACAACTACTTCACATTGTAAGTGTTTCAAAAATATAATTATATGTTGAATTGTTATATATTGAATCCTGGAAACTTTAAAAAAACCCCATGATTATTCAGGATGTGCAAATCAACAAAAGAACAGATAAAGAATATAATGGGTAATATTTCAGTAATCAGGTTTATTCTTATTCCGTTCACTGGATCATAATTCAAATAAAAACCATATATTACATCCAAGCGAATCAGAAATATAAAACTAAATTTTAATATATAGGTATATTTTATATTAAATTTTTTTACTATATAAATTATTATAATATTATGAAAAGCAAATATTCTAATCTTAAAGTATTCATTATCCTGATGCTGTTATCATTACTGATGTTTAACCAGTGCACACATCACCATAAGGCAAAAGGCATGAAAGAAAACCAACAAACAACGGCTTCACCGGACCAGGCTATCAATACCCTGACTGACAGGGAGATTTCTGAAGGATGGCAGCTTTTATTTGACGGAAAGACGACTGATGGATGGATTAACGCAAAGTCCGGCAAGTTCCCTTCTGATGGCTGGAAAATTGAGGATGGAGTTCTTAAAATTGATCCTGCAGGAAAAAGTGAAACCGGAGGTGGAGATATTGTGACTGTAAAAAAGTTCGGCAATTTTGAGCTTTCACTTGAATTCAAATACACTCCCGGAGCAAACAGCGGCATTAAATACTTTGTCGACACAGAAAGAAACAACGGAAATATGGCATCAATTGGGTGTGAGTACCAGATACTCGACGACAGGCTTAACAAGGATGCGAAGGCAGGAATAGCCGGAAACCATACCCTTGCATCCCTTTACGACCTGATCCCGCCAAAAGATGTCAGGGATAACGGGCCGGGACAGTGGAATAAAGCTGTAATAACGGTGAATGGCAGCAAAGTACAACATTTTCTGAATGGAACAAAGACAGTGGAGTACGAACGGGGAACCCCCGAATGGCGAGCTCTTGTCGCAAAAAGCAAGTATAAAGATTTCGAAGGATTCGGTGAAAATAAGGAAGGAAGGATACTTCTCCAGGACCATGGACATGAGGTTGGGTTCAGGAATATTAAGATTAGGGAAATAAGGTAGACTTATTGGTATGATGGCATTAATGGTTGAAGGTAAACAGGTTTAAAGGGTTGAATCACAACAGGAAATAAGGTGATAATGAGATAGTCCGGCCTGATGAAGTAAAAAAAAACATATCGATTTTTTTATTAACTTTGATTCTGGAACCAATAATATTATAAGTACCAAATAATATTATAAACTGACGGATCAATAATTTGTTGAACATTTCAATTAGTAATTAAAAAATGGTGCCATGAAATAGCCATGATGCGGATAACGCCAACCCGGATGAATATTCTTTTCATGGCTATTTCATCTGACCATTAAAAAATAATTTATACAGATGAAAAATTTTTTCTTGTTGTTAATATTGTCAGGTTGTTTTATAATTTTTTCCTGTAAGGAAAAAGAATCTGAACGGTTCACCTTCCTTACGGGTGTGACCTGGGTCACTGACAGCCTGATTGCCAACGGACAGGATGCAAGCGGCCCGGGGCAACTGCTTGAAAACTTTAAAGGAGAAGCCAGATTTAATAAAGATGGAACGGGCACATTTGGTAATTATGCAGGCACATGGGATTTCAGTTCAAATGAAACACAGCTTGTCATAAAATCCGATTCAATTGCAATTCCCATTATTGCTGACATAAAAGAACTTACAAGTGTTTCTCTTAAACTGACAACGGTTTTGCCAAATAAGCAGGATCTTTTAAATCCTCACAAAATCAGAATGACCTTCAAGGCAAAATGATGAGATACATCATTACGGTAATTCTTCTTCTTGCTTCTTCAGTATTTCAAAAAGCAGTAAGTCAAGGAGTTGTGAGGGGCAGGATTTATGATAAGAACACGCTTGAGCCGCTGGCCGGAGTGTATATTCTTTATGGCAGGCATCTTGGCACAACGAGCGATGATAATGGGCACTATTCTTTTACCGCAAAAGCTGAGAAACTTACAATAACATTCCAGTATATTGGTTACCAGTCTGTAATTAAGGAGGTATCCCTGCCTGAAAACGATACTCTTGTTCTTGATGTTACACTTGAAATGAAAATAAAGGAAATTGATCAGATTGTTGTAAGCGCCGGGAAAACAGAACAGAGAATAGCGGAACTGACAGTTTCAATGGATGTTATCAGATCATCATTTTTATCTTCAAACCATGTCACAGATGCTCAGGAAATTGTTAACAGGACAACCGGTATTGAAGTGATGGACGGGCAGGCATCTGTGCGTGGAGGTAGCGGTTTCAGCTATGGTGCAGGCAGCAGGGTCCTGGCACTTATTGACGGACTGCCTATGTTGTCGGCAGATGCAGGTAACATAAAATGGCAGTTCCTCCCTCTTGAGAATGTATCGCAGGTCGAAATAATTAAGGGAGCATCATCCGTACTGTATGGATCATCCGCTTTAAACGGGATAATCAATTTCAGGCAGTCGGATGCCACCAATATTCCTGAAACCAAATTTTATATCGAAACGGGATTGTATGATTGCCCCAGAAACAGGGTGTGGAAATGGTGGGACACTCCAAGATCAGTTGTTGGCGGGGCTGTTTCACACCTTCAGAAATCAGGGAATACCAGTATAGGAATTAATTCTGCGTTTCTTTTTGATAATGGTTACAGAAGATTAAATGATGAAAAGCTGGCGCGTCTGGGGTTACGGTTAAAACATACAAGTAAAAAATACTCAGGACTAAACTATGGTCTTAATCTGAATTCAGGATATACCGATAAAAAGGATTTTGTACTATGGGAGAATGCAGAAACAGGAGCTTTAAAGCAGAGTGAAACCACAGCAATTGAGCTTCACGGTGATTTTCTTACCATCGATCCGTTCATTTCATTCAGCAAACAGGATCGTTTCAGACACGATCTTAAAGTACGATTTCAGTCAACCAGAAACAGGTTCCCGGCCAGTGACAGGAACAACAGCGATGCACTTTCGTTATACACAGAATACCAGGCCAGCTACAAGTTAGGGAAAAAATCAGGCTTTACCTTAGGTATTTCCGAGACATACGGCAGGATCAATTCGAATTTTTACGGCGATCATACCAGCCTTAATCTCGCAGGTTACACACAGGGAGAATATGAATTAGTTAACAGACTGAAAGCAGTTGCCGGACTAAGATTGGAACGATTCAGTCTTGATGGTGCAAACGATGATCTTGTACCGGTCTTCCGCTCAGGTTTGAACTTCCAGGCAGCAGATTTCACATTCATCAGGTTCTCTTTCGGTCAGGGATACAGATATCCTTCGATAGCGGAGAAATTTGCTTCAACAACGCTGGGAACTGTAAAGATCTTTCCAAATCCCGACGTACAGTCAGAGAAAGGATGGAGTTCGGAATTAGGGATCAAGCAGGGCGCCAGGATTGGCAAAATAAACGGACAGGCTGATCTGTCCGTTTTTCTGACAAGAAATAACAGGCTTATCGAATACATATTTTCAATATACCCCGATCCGGTGACAGGAGATCCTGATTTTGGCTTCAGGGCAACAAATGTTGAACAATCCAGGGTTTTAGGTTCTGAAATTGAGTTACTGCTTAATATGGTATCCGGTTCTTTTAACACAACATTAAGTGGTGGTTATACTTATATCTCCCCTCTGGAATACAACAGCAATACCCGTAAAACAACAGGGGTTTACCTTAAATACAGGAGAAAGCATTCAGCAAACCTCAGTATCTCTACAATAAGAAAAAGACTTGAATTTGGAATAAACATATTTGTCAAGTCAAAAATCCTCAACATAGATGATGTTTTCCTCAACAGCATGACCAGGGAAACAATTCTTCCGGGATTCTATGACTACTGGCTAAAGCATAACAGAGGTTACTTTACTATGGATGGGAACATAGGGTATAAGATCACCGACCATCTTAACCTTTCATTTGTTGTTAAAAACTTTACAAATGAAGAATATATGGGAAGACCCGGAGATATTCAACCGCAAAGATATTTCAGCCTCAGATTATCGGGAAATTACTAATAAATCAAAAAAATTATGGAGCATTCGTATAAACTTAAGGTAGGCCTGTTCGGGATTGGTCTTGATGCTTACTGGCCTCAGTTTAAAGGACTGAAGGAGAGACTTGAAGGATATCTTAACGAGGTTGCAGAAATACTTAATAAATTCAATGCAGATATTATCAATCTCGGACTAATAGATAATCCCCGGGATGCTCTTCGTGCCGGTCATGATTTCCGAAAAGCAGATGTGGATATCATATTCCTTTATATAACTACTTATGCTCTTTCTTCGACAGTCCTTCCGGTAGTAAAGAGAGCAAAAGTGCCGGTCATTATTCTTAACCTCTCGCCTGAGAATGCTATTGATTATAAAACATTTAACAATCTTAACGACCGGACAAGAATGACCGGGGAGTGGCTTGCAAATGTTTCTGCCTGCCCTGTTCCTGAGATTGCAAATGTTTTTCTTCGTGCCGGAATTAAATTTCACCAGGTGACCGGAGTACTTCACGGCGACGATGAAGTATGGATAGAAGCGGGTGAATGGATTGAAGCTGCGGCAGTTGCCAACAAGATGGCTCATAACAGGCTTGGATGTCTGGGTCATTATTACGGAGGCATGCTGGATGTATACACTGATTTGACTTTGCAGCTTGCTGTATTTGGCGGACATATTGAAATGCTGGAAGTTGATGAACTATCATCCTTAAGGAAAGAAGTGACTGAAAATGAAATAAAGGACCGCCTTGATATGTTTTACAGAGAGTTTGATATAGACAGCAACTGTTCCGAAGAAGATCTCAAAAGTGCAGCCCGAACATCAGTGGCGCTTGAAAAAATGGTTAAAGAACATGATCTGGGGTCAATGGCTTATTATTACAGCGGCACAGGAGTTAAGGAAAATGAAGATTCAATAAGTACTATAATTCTTGCAAATTCCATTTTGACATCACAGGGGATTCCTGTAGCGGGCGAATATGAAATTAAGAATGTTCAGGCAATGAAAATAATGGATTGCTTTGGAGCAGGTGGTTCATTTACTGAATTCTATGCTCTCGATTTTAATGACGATGTTGTCTTAATGGGACACGACGGGCCCGGACATCTCGCTATAGCTGAGGGAAAGACAAAGGTAAAACCGCTTGAAGTATACCATGGCAAGGTCGGAAGAGGACTTTCAGTTGAAATGTCGGTGAAACACGGTGAAATAACCCTTCTTTCGGTTGTGCAGAAACCAGACGGTAACCTGATGCTTCTTGTCGCTGAAGGAGAATCTGTTCCCGGACCTATACTTGAAATAGGCAATACAAACAGCAGATATAAATTTCCGAAAGGTGTAAAGAACTTTGTAAATTCATGGAACAGTTATGGGCCGGCTCACCATTGTGCAGCCGGTGTGGGACACATAGCCTCAAAGATCAAAAAACTGGGTGAATTACTTGATATTGAAGTAGTAAAGGTATGCTGATGGAAACAGGCAATTTATTGTGGGGGAACAGGGGAAAAAAACAGACGGTAACTAACGACAATCATTAATATAAACCAACAAAAGCGACTCTTACCGGCGGACCTTTGCTTATCTTAGTATAATTCAATGGTTAACAAAATATTACTAATAACAAAATGAACAATTTTAAAACATCAAGCAATGAAATTACTTCCCGTTAATCCAGCGGTACTGCTTTTTTCAGGCATTCTTATCATCATCGTTTCATGCAGAAAAGCCTCGGTAGAAGAAATAAAAATAAAAGATTTTGCTGCCCTTGCTAAAGAATTCAAAGCCCCTCCCGCAGAATACACTACAGCGCCGTTTTTTGTCTGGAATTATAAGATCACTAAAAGTGAAATTGACAAATACCTCGATGAATTTAAAAAACAAGGCAGCAGTCAGGTTTTTGTTCATCCCAGACCAGGGCTTATTACGGAATATCTCTCAGATGAATGGTTTGAACTTTTCAGATATACAGTTGAAAAGGGAAAAGATATGGGAATGAAAATATGGATATATGATGAAAACTCATATCCGAGCGGATTTGCCGGCGGGCATGTCCCTGACCAGATGCCTGAATCATTCAATCAGGGACAAGGGCTGAAAATGACCAGTTTTGAAATTCTGCCTGATACTGCTGACAAGTATTTTCTTTGTCTGAAAGAAGAAAACGGAGTATATAAGGATCTCACAGGCAAGCTTTCCGAAGAAAAAGGGAAAAAGGGAAAATATCTTTTGTTTTCTAAAACCTATAATGGGAGAAGCGATTGGTACGGCGGATTTTCTTATGTTGATCTTCTTTATCCCGGTGTAACTCAGAAATTCATTGAGATCACCATGAATGGTTATGAGAAGACAATCAGGAACGAGTTTGGTAAAACAGTACCAGGAATATTTACTGATGAGCCTCAGATAAGTTCTCCTGGAGGAATAAGGTGGACTCCTGATCTTTTTGATGTTTTTCTCAGGGAGTGGGGATACGATTTGAAGATTAACTTACCATCGCTGTTTGAAGAGACAGGCGACTGGAAAAAAGTAAGACACAATTACACAGCCACTCTTTTACATTTGTTTATTGAAAGATGGGCGAAGCCATATTTCAGATACTGTGAAGAAAATGGATTGAAATTCACCGGACATTACTGGGAGCATGAATGGCCATACATGAACAACGGAGGGGATAATATGGCAATGTATGCCTGGCATCAGCTGCCGGCAATCGATATGCTTTTTAATCAGTGGAATGATTCCACACCAAGAGGGCAGTTCGGGAATGTTAGGTCAGTAAAAGAACTATCAAGCGCTGCCAATCAAACCGGCAGACAAAGGAAGCTGAGTGAAACATACGGTGGCGGAGGATGGGAACTGACATTTACAGATATGAAACGTCTTGGCGATTGGGAGTATGCACTAGGAGTGAACCTTATGAACCAGCATTTGTCGCATATTACGCTGGCAGGAGCAAGAAAATATGACTATCCTCCAACATTCACGTACCATGAACCATGGTGGAACAATTATAAGTACATAAATGATCATTACGCAAGATTATCCCTTGCTTTATCAGCCGGAGAACAGATAAATGAAATACTTGTCCTGGAACCTACCACATCTGCATGGTTATATGATTCTTATGTCAAAAAGAATCCGAGAACAGATGAAATAGGTCAGGCATTTCAATCTTTTGTAACCAGACTTGAAAAAAGTCAGGTTGAATATGATCTTGGTTCAGAAAATATTATTAAAGATCGCGGTTCTGTGAAAAAAGGCAAATTAATTGTTGGAAAACGCAGTTACTCAATTGTGGTTATTCCTCCCCTGATGGAAAATCTTGATCTCAGTACATTCAATCTACTTGAGAGGTTTGTTGCCTCGGGTGGTAAGATTGTGGCTTTTTCAGTTCCTACACTTATAAATGGTTCTTTAAATAACAGACTTGATGCTCTGTTCTCACAGAAAGACAAAATATCATTTGAAAAGACCCTGAGTCCAGAAATCATAAATAAATATTTCTCAGGAAAAGATATTTGTTTCACAGAGATGTCGGGAGGAGATCTTTACCATCAGAGAAGGATTCTGGCTAACGGACAAATACTCTTCATGGTTAACTCAGATCTTGGAAAAGAACTAAGAGGATCATTAAAAGCAAGAGGTGCCGGAGCAATTGAATTCAACACACTCAGTGGTGAGCTGACAGGTTATCCTTATACATCAGACGGAGACCAGATCAGACTTAATGTTAATCTTCCTCCTGCCGGAAGTCTACTGCTGTTCATCTCAGCCATGAAACCGGACGGATTTTCTTCACCGGTCTTACCAGTTTCCTTTGATACCCTTGTTGCAAGTTCACAATTAGAAGTAGTCCCGGACAAAGAGAATGTCCTGGCTATTGAATTCTGTGATGTACAAACAGGCAATGAGACAGTTAAGGACCTTAATACCTATGATGCTGCAGATAAGGTATATAAGATTCATGGTTTCAGAAATGGCAATCCATGGAATACCTCTGTACAGTTCAAGACAAATATTGTTGACCGTGATACATTTAAAGTATCCTCCGGTTTTAAGGCATTTTACCACTTCAGTATAAAAGAGGACTTCGATTTTTCATCAATCAGGGCAGTGGTAGAAAGACCCTCACTCTGGAATGTTTCAATAAACGGAACGGAAATAATACCTAATGAAGGTGAATGGTGGCTTGACAGGGAATTTGGAGTTTTCAATATAGGCTCTCTTTTAAGAAAAGGTGACAATATAATTACACTTACAAACTCCCCTATGAAGGTTCATGCCGAAATTGAACCCATATATATTAGAGGCAACTTTTCAGTAAATCCGGAGCAAAAAGGATGGAGTATAAATGCACCTGTTAATTTATTAACAACAGGCAGCTGGAAAAACCAGGGGTTTCCCTTCTATTCCTGGGGTGTGAACTACAGAAAAGAGTACAGAATAGAAAAACCTGAAGGGAAGTATTTGATCGAGCTTGGTAAATGGAAGGGAACAATTGCTGTAGTAAATGTAAATGGGGAAAATGCTCAGGTTATCGCATTTCCGCCATATCGGTCAGATATTTCAGATCTGATAAGAGCGGGGACAAACACTATAGAGGTTAAAGTAATCGGCAGTCTTAAGAATCTTCTCGGACCTCATTTCAATAATCCTGCACCAGGTCTTGCATCGCCATGGCACTGGAGGAATGTGAAATCATACCCTCCGGGGAATGAATACCAGATGCTTGATTATGGCCTGATGGAGGAGTTTATTTTATTACATAACAGATAGGAAACAGGCGACGAAGGGTAAGTATTTTTTCGAACGCCTGCCAAAATACTTCCCAAATGACTTAATATCAATATACTATTTTAGAATTATTTGCATAATTCAAATATTTTTCTACATTTGCCCTGCTTTTGTTATTTGAGCCTTTAAAAAATAGTATTAAAGATCAAGGGAATAAGAGTCTTTTACCCTAAATCGTCTGTTCTTTTCAAATCTTAACTTAAAAAAGATCCTATGAGAAAACTATTCACTCTAATTTCAGCAATTTTTATAACCGGCAGTCTGTTTGCCGGTGGACTGGTAACCAACACTAACCAGAGTGCCTCCTGGGTGCGTATGCCATCTAGAAATGCATCGACAGAAATTGATGCAACATATTACAATCCGGCGGGGTTAATTAAACTGGACAATGGATTCCATTTTTCCCTTAATAACCAGACAATCTTTCAAACTAGAACAGTTGAAAGCACGTATCCATATCTGAATTCAGGTACATATGTTGGTAAGGTTACAGCACCCATCTTTCCATCAATTTATGCGGTTTTCAAGCTTAATAAATTTGCAATTTCAGCAGGTTTTGCTCCTGTTGGTGGTGGAGGTGGAGCAACCTATGAAGATGGCTTGCCATCTTTTGAGATGGGCCAATCAGACCTGGTACCCTCACTCAGCACAAAAATGGGAGCTACCGCATATGATATGGACGTGTATTTCAAAGGAAGCTCAATATTCCTTGGGTACCAGGGTGCCGTTTCATATAAGATAACAGACTGGATTTCAGCATCTTTAGGAGTAAGATATGTAACCGCAAAAAACACTTACGAAGGTTATCTGAGAAATGTTCGGGTTAATACGGCTATGGGTTGGATGCCAGCATCCACCATAATGACTGGCATTGCTTCACAGGCAACAACTGCTGCAGGCAGTACAACAGCTCTTGTAAATGGCGGAGCTGGTGCATATACGCTCGAACAGGCTGAACAGGCAACCATCATCACTCATGCCCAGAGGCTCCAGCTTGAAGGAGCTCTTGCCGGATTTGGATCTCCTACTACGGTTACAATAGCTCAGGCTGATGCTGTGTTTAAAGGTGCTGCCGTAGTGTTTAACAATAAAGCTACTCTTTTATCGGATCAGGAAGTTACAGCAGAGCAAACAGGATCGGGAATAGCTCCTTTTATCAGTGTAAACATCTCACCGTCAGAGAACCTCAACATTGCCGTCAAATATGAAATGGCAACCAAGCTTGAGCTCCAGAACAAAACGACAAAAGACCTGACAACAGGATTCTATAATGAAGATCCAACGAAACCAATAACAAGATTCCCAAATGGAGCAAAGATCAGAAATGACATGCCTGCCATGCTTGCTGTCGGAGCAGAATTGAAATTATCAAAGATCAAATTAACAGCAGGAGGCAACTATTATTTTGATAAGTCAGCAGATTATGGACATTATATAGATCTGACTCCGGCTAATTCAACTGATTACCTTGTCCACATAGATAACAGCGAAATAATTGATCAGAACGGAATGTCGCTGCAGGCAGGCGCTGAATTCGGCTTGTCAGAAAAAATTCTCGTAAGTGCAGGTTATGTATATGCAAATAAGGGCGTGAACAGTCTGTACCAGAGTGACTTGACATACGGATTGGCTACTCATACTTTCGGGGCAGGTGGGGCTTATTCAATAACTGACAAAATTAAAATCAATCTTGGTGCATCTTATACCAAGTATATGGATGACAGCAAAACTGTTAATCATTACCTTGGAGGCATTGATCTGCAACCAAAAGAAACCTATAAGAAGAAAGCGCTTGTCCTTGGGATTGGCCTTGACTTTAGTTTTTAATTATAAAAAAATATTTTTTAGGGGGTGTCGCTTTTCACGACACCTTTTTTTATTTTCATTGGCGCCCTTTGTGGTAACCTTAGTGACAGATTCAATAAACCGACTGTAAAAATTAATATTGTAAGTTAAGTAAATCAATAATTTAAAATATTATTTCAAAGAATTTAACAAACAAGAGATACGCAAAGTAGATCAAAGGCAAACAAAGGACTTTTTTTTCAACTCTTTTTTGTTATTAACTATGGCTTTTTTAATACAAATCAGCTTTTTTAAATAAGAATTTCGGTAATTTACATCTCCAAAAAGATTATATGTCAGTTATGTTACAGCCGAAAATATTTCTTATTCTGCCACTATTGATACTGGCGTCCAGTTGTAATAATAATAAAAAAGATCTGACAAATAAATCACCAGTGCCTGTCCTTACAGATAAAGTGACTCAGAAATCAATACTGTCTGAAATATCTGTAAGCGGAAATATTGAAGGCAACAAAACTGTGCGCATAGGTTTTATGGTAGCCGGCAGAATTGATAAGATAACAGTCAATGAGGGACAGCAGGTTTTCAGGAATAAGCTTGTTGCCAGCCTTGATCCTTCAAATTATGAAATTGCCAGAGAACTTGCTGAAATTCAGCTGAACCAGACCCGTGATGAATATGAAAGACTCAAGCTCATGCACGAAAAAAACAGCCTCAGCGAAAGCGATTTTGCAAAAATAACCTTCGGCCTGCAGCAGGCCAATGCCCAGTTTAAGCTTCATTCCAAAAACCTCTCTGAAACCAGACTTTACTCGCCGATTGATGGCGTTCTGCTCAAAAGACTCGCTGAGGTTGGTGAGGTTACCGGAGCAGGAATCCCTGTTCTTGTAGTCTCAGATATTCATAAAGTTAAAGTGAACGCCTTCATCCCTGAACATGAACTTCATCTTTTAAAACTCGGACAGATGGCAAAGGTGTTCATCCCATCACTTGACAAGACATTTGAGGGTAAGATAACTGAGGTCGGTTCCGCAGCTGATCCGGCATCGCGAGCCTTTTCAGTAAAAATCGAGGTGGAAAATCCACAAATGCTTATAAGACCCGGCATGATCGCCGAAATAAAGATCTTAACTGAGCAACCTAAAGATATTATGGTAATTCCGGTTGAAGCTCTTTTGCATGATTTCAACGGTGTGAGTTACATTTATGTTTTTGACTCAGTTAAAATGAAAGCTTTCAGGAGAAACATAACGACAGGAATAATAAATGACAATATGATCGAAGTTACCTCAGGTATCAGTCTGAATGAGATAATTGTAAAAGGAGGCCAGCATAAACTTGTTGATGGCACATCAGTTATTATAAGTAAATAACCTGGATATGAACTTTGTCAAAGTCTCTCTGAAAAACAGGCAGGTCACATTTACTGTGCTGATTCTGATGTTCGCTTTTGGAGTCTATTCCCTTATCACAATGCCTCGAAGGGAGGATCCGAAAATTACAATCCCGGGAGGACTGGTAATAACCTATTTCCCTGGAGCTGATGCCGCCCAGACAGAGGACCAGGTTACAAACAAGATAGAGGAATACCTTTTCCGGTTTGAAGAGGTCAAAAAGGAAAAAACATATTCAATTACTTCAAAAGGAGTTTCAGAGATACACGTATGGCTTCAGGACGATGTTAAAAATCCTGATATTTTCTGGAGTAAACTCCGCCACCAGTTGCTGTTTGCAAAAAGTCTTGATCTTCCTCAGGGTGTGGTCGGTCCGGTTGTCAATTCAGATTTCGGTGACACTGAATCGATGATTGTCGGGATAGCAAGCGATCAAGCCGGGTTTAGCACCATGAAGGAATACCTTTCACGTCTTGAAGAAGACCTGCGTTCAATAGCGGCAGTCTCAATAATAAAAAAGATAGGAGAGCAAAAAGAGCAGATAGAAATAACACTTAAATCCGCGAAACTTGCTCAGTATGATCTGAATCCCTTGCAGGTGGTTAAAATAATTCAGTCGCAGAATGTTGTTAATGCATCCGGAGAAATTAAGTCAGGAAATTTCAGAACTCCACTGTTTACTGACGGCAATTACAGGTCAATTGAGGATATTGGGAATCAGATAATAGGTTATTCAAAGACAGGAGCTGTAATCAGGTTCAGAGATGTGGCAGACTTTAAGAGGGATTATGCTGAACCTGAGAGCAAGATAACTGTCAATAGTAAGCCTGCCATGCTATTGGCAATCCAGATGTATGAGGGTGAGAACATAGTAAAGGCAGGAAAGGAAGTTGAAAGGGTGTTAAGAAAATTTACTGAAAAGCTTCCGACAAATATAGAAATTACGACCTTTGTAAACCAGCCTGAAGTTGTACGGAGAAACATCACACAGTTTCTTCGCGAGTTTCTGCTTGCAATAATTGCGGTTATTCTGGTAGTTTTTCTGCTTCTTCCTTTCAGAATCGCTGCCGTTGCAGCAACAGCAATACCAATGACAATTTCAGTAACCCTCGCATTGCTTCATACATTCGGGATTGAGCTTCATCAGGTATCACTCGCTTCATTGATTGCAGTACTCGGTATTGTGGTCGATGATGCTATCATAATTGCTGACAATTATGTAGAACTGCTTGATCGGGGCAACGACAGATGGACAGCAGCCTGGAGAAGCGCCACCGACCTTGTCATACCAGTCCTTACAGCGACAATTACCATTATTTCATCTTTTCTTCCTCTTGTGATTCTGACGGGGGCAATCGGAGAATTCATAAGAGCACTCCCGATAACTGTTGCAATAGCTCTCTCTTCATCATTTATTGTTGCAATGCTACTCACCCCCCTGCTATGCTTTATATTCATAAAGAAGGGTCTGCATGTCAGGGCTGAAACCGGAAAGATCAGGAATCCGGTTGTTCTGGATTTTCTGCAAAACACTTATAACAAATCAATTGACTGGTGTTTCAGACATAAGAAGCTTACAATAGCAGGCAGTCTTTCAACCATCCTGCTGGCTGTCCTGCTCTTCAAAACAGGAATAAAGCAAAAATTTTTCCCGGAGGCTGAACGCGATCAGTTTATTGTCGAGCTGTGGATGCCCTCAGGAACCAGACTTGAAAAAACTGAAGAGGCAATCCTGAGAATTGAAAATATTATCAGGGGGGATAAAAGGATCCGATCCTACGCAACTTTCACAGGGAGAAGTGCACCAAGATTTTACTATAATTATTCACCTGAGATGCCGGAAAGTAATTTCGCTCAGATCCTTATTAACACATGGGACAAAGGTGCAACAGCATCATTGTACCTTGAACTTAAAAAAAAGGTCGATGCAATTGTACCTGAAGGTATACCACAAGTTAAACTTATGCAGCAGGGTCAACCAATGAGTGCCCATGTGGAAGTCAGGATCGCAGGTGATGATCTCTCAAGGTTACAGCAAATAGGAAACAAAGTTCAGGAAATTATCAGGCAGAATCCCGGAAGTGACATGATAAAATCTGACTTCAGAGAAATGACCTATGGAATTAACGTAAGATTAAAGGATGAAGCCAGCCATCTTGGATTTACTTCTTCCTCTGTTTCACCTGTCCTATTTGCAGGATTCACTGGTTATACATTAACAAAACTTTATGAAGGAGAAAATCCTGTCGATGTAGTTCTGAGGTTTGAAGATTCAGATGATCAAAAAATAAATGATATTGAAAATATTTACATTCAGTCTCCGGTGACTGGAGCGTCAGTTCCTTTAAGACAGGTTGCCGATCTGGAATACAAGTGGCAGCCGGGAAGGATCATTCACAGGAATGGAATTCGGACACTCACAGTACAGAGTGAAACGACGGGTGATCTGCTCCCTTCAGAGCTGCTAAAGAAAATCAGACCTGAAATTGCGAAACTAAGCTTACCCGACGGTTACAAAATTTATTACGGGGGAGAATATGCCAACCAGCAGGAGACATACCGTTATATGTTAGTTGCACTGGTGATAAGTCTTATAGTAATATTTCTTGTCCTGCTTTTCCAGTTCAGGAATCTGAAAGAAGTGGGGCTTGTAATGCTTACAATACCATTAAGCCTGCTTGGTGCTGTTTTCGGATTGTGGGTTACCGGGAACGATTTTGGATTCACAGCATTTTGCGGTATTATAAGCCTTTCAGGAATTGAGGTCAGAAACGCTATTATACTAATAGATCATACAAATGAACTGCTTGGAAAGGGAATGTCTGTCGCAGCAGCAGCTTATGAAGCAGGAAAAAGAAGGCTGAGGCCCATCTTTCTTACTGCAATGGCTGCAGCTATCGGGGTTCTGCCAATGATATTGTCCGGATCTCCTCTATGGAGTCCTCTGGCAAGTGTTATAGCATTCGGGGTTGTATGGTCGATGGTAATCTCAACTCTTTCTATTCCAGTTATGTACACTGTACTGATCAGACAAAGGGATAAAAAAAACAATATTGAACTTTAAAAAGAAGTACAAGGTGGTCATCAAATTAATTAAAACGACAATTCTGGCCGGGGCGATTTTGGTCATTACACCGGATAATAGTTTGAATGCCCAGGATACTTTTTCTGTGAGCCTCGAAACCGTTACTGATATGGTGCTCAGAAATAATCATCTTCTGAAGGTCAGGAGGTTGCAATCGGAAGAAAAGAAGAACAAGGTAAATGAAGACAGGATAAAATACCTGCCAACGGTTGCACTTGGAGGATCATATCAGTATAATACAAATCTTCCTAGTCTGGCTATTTATCAGGGCCAGTTCGGACAGCTGCCGTACGGAGGAGTCATCATTCCTCTTCCTGCCTCTGATGAGATAATACAGATGGGTAATCATAATATTTACAATGCTGGTATAACAGTTTACCAGCCTTTAACACAAATAGGTAAAATAAATGCAGGGGTAAAGGTTTCACAAACAGAGCTGCAAATAGCCAAGACTGAGGAAGCTAAAGCTGAAATCCAGATTAAGCAGTCTGTGGAGAAGCTTTATTTCGGACTACTGATTGTGAAAAAACAGTTGGAAGAAGCAGAGATTAAAGCAGATCTGGCAAAAACAAAACTCAACGAGGTTAAAAATGCCTTTACAGCAGGCAAGACAACTGAATCGATTATATATGGTCTTGCAGCAAACGCTGCAGATGAAGAACAAAACCTTCTGAAATTAAAAATTCAATATGATGATTACGAGGCTGATCTTAAGCAGCTTGCAGGTATTGATCCTGAGCGGGTTCTGAGTCTGCTGCCGATTCCTGATGGAAATCCGTCATATGAAGCAATTCGTATAGATACTTCCCTGGTTGAGGCAATGCCTGTCAACAACGATTTGAAACTAGCATGGCTCAGCACTTCGAAGGCTGATTTTTCAGTCAGGGCCAGCAGGCGAAGCTACCTTCCTGACCTGGGAATACTTGGTGGTTACACATATCAGGAAGGAAGCGTGATATATCCTAAAAACAATACATATTTCGGAGCTTCATTTAAATGGAATCTTCAGGATGTTTTAACAACAAGAACAGTTCAGTTACAGCGTATTTATCTTCGCAGGCAGGCTGAAGAAAATCTTGCAAATACAAGAGAACAGATAAATAAAGACATACAAAAAGCGCTCAGAAAGCTCAGGCAGTCTGAGGAACTTATTAAGGTAGCAGGCAAGGTTGTCGAATACAGGCAGGAAGATCTGAGGATACAAAAGAACAAACGGGAGGCCGGATTAAACCTTAAATCGGATCTGCTTACTTCCGAAGCTGCTCTCGCCAAGGCTGAAGCTGATTTCTTGGCTGCCAGGCTGAATTATAGGATAGCTTTGTCGGAGTTGAAAATACTCACGGGGAATTACTAATCCCTAACAAAAACTCCGTGTCCTGGTTTGATTTCCCCAAGGATTTCAGTGTAAGTTATTTTTTTTATTCTTATCACACTGAGTATATTTTTGAGGATTCAAAGAGGACACAGAGTTAAAAAACAACCTTGCATTAAATTGTGGAGATATTCGAAAAATCAGTGGTACAAGATTGTCTGCCTCTTAATAGTCAGTATTTTGCGGGTCAAAATTACACCATCCTGTTGTCCAGTTTGTTGTTCCAAAAGCTCCGCGGTATGTTACCGGAGTAAAGAAAGAGTTTGTCAATCTTGAATTTGTGAATGACGCACCTGTGAGAAGCGGCGAACCGGCTACAGGCATAAAATTGGGAGCTGCCAGATTAAATGGATTTGAAATCTGCAACAGATCATTTGTTGCGAAAACTTCATTGTGTCTAGAGGCATCATTGAACCATGCCTCAGCATTTGCCAGGTAAGTTGTACTAAAATTATTAGTCATACCTGCCAATATGCAGTTTTCGATCTGAAGAACATTTGCGGTGGCCTGAGCAGGGGAATCACCCTTCTGGCCATCAATATCAAGGCCTGTCGGCCATCCTGCAAACACGGTATTGTAAATTGATAATTGGGTGCCACGACGTAAATGCATTGCACGTCTGTAGAGAGTGTTAATTGTAGTTGCCGGAGTTACCAGCGGGCCAAAAATGCTGCCGTTTGAAAAAACTGCATTGGTGACCGGCGTCAGGGTAGAACCGTCAGCATCATTGTCCGATTCAAAACCATTTGATTGAGACTGGTCAGCACTTGAAGGATCACGCAAGCTTACAAAGAATTGTATCTTTCCAGAAAATCCGTTATCGGTATCAAAATCATCATCCCAACCTCTAAAAGCGACCAGATACCTGGCATTTACCGATCCACCAAACCATTCAAAAGAATCATCTCCGGAGTATGATACCTGGATATGATCAATTATTGTCCCTGAGCCTACCGAATAAAGAGTCAAACCGTTTATTTCGCTATTGGCAGTTGCTGTAAGGGGAATTCCAGGGAATTCAATTCTTACAAATTGAAGAATACCTGAATTATCTGCTGGATCCGACCCGCCATAACTTGACCCGATACCTCCCTCTGCAATACCTACTCCGGTACCATTATCATGTTTATTGGTAGGAGCTTTGCCACATATCACAAGACCACCCCAGTCTCCATAACCACGTTGTCCCTTAGGTTTGTCGGAAGTAAAAATTATTGGTTTGTTTTCTGTACCCTGAGCCATAATCTTTGATCCTCTTTCAATAACAAGGGTTCCTTTTGTCCCTGATACACCCTTTATTATTGTGCCAGGTTCAATTGTTAGCACAGCATTGTTTTTTACATAAACAAATCCTGAAAGGAAATAACGTGCATTAGCATACCATCGTGTATCCGCTGTAATATCTCCGCTTACGGTTATCTGCTGACCATTGGAAGGGACAACAGTTATTTCGCAGGTTGCTGACAGTGCAAGATTCTCCTGTGAGGTGGCTGTTATTGTTGCAGTACCAAGTTTCACCCCTGTTACCACACCGTTAGCCACAGTCGCTACTCCTGGATCGCTTGACAGCCAGGTAATGTTTTTATTTGTTGCATCAAGAGGTGTAAAAATAACATTCAGATTAAAGGTTGATCCAACCATTACTGTTGCAGTTGCCTGATCCAGATCTATTGCTGTAACCTTAACATCTTTCTCACAGGATGTCGCCATTCCGAGCAAGAAAGCCAGAAAGGCAAAGAGATTTAACATTTTGAATTTTGTTTTCATGCTTGTTTTATTTGTTTATTAATTAATTATCAAATAGTCTCCCATTACATTACGATTTAGTTCTCGTAATGTTTTAGATTTGTCAATTATTTACGGTCAATCTGTAAAGTGTTCTTCTGTACTAATAGATTAGGAACAACTTAACTGGTCTATCCCTTATCCCTCGTCGGAGGGTATTGTTTAATTCTTAAGATTAATTCTAATTTATCTTTCATCCTGTCATAATTTTACAGTTACACCGATGCTAAAATACCTTCCGGGATAATAAATTCTCGTGTACTGGTTGCGATTAAACTCTTTCATTCCACTTTCAGCCCCTTTTGAATAAGTACTCATATCCACCATTGCATTAATCTTTTGCATATATTCAACCTTTTCATTAAGAAGATCTCTTATGCCTCCTTTAATTTCGATTTTTTTGCCAATCATTTTGGAGATTGTCAGATCGAGTATATTCCGTGGCATTTCATAAATATCGGGAATATCTTCCCATTCATTCGGTGAAGGTCGTCCTACTGCAACTATCCTTTTGCCAATAATATTATAAAGTATACTTATCATGGTTCCGTTGTTTTTTCCCTGATAGAATAAACCCGCATTGACAATATAAGGTGATTGACCTTCAAGAGGCCTGTTACGGGAAAGGGAACCATCTGGGAAAGTAACTCTGCTCTTGATTATTGAACTGTTCAAAACAGCAGTAAAGTTTTGCAGGCCAGGGAAAAAATCGAGCGATTTTCTTAGTTCGGCTTCTATACCAGTACTATAGGCTGATTCAACATTTTCAAAGGAGTACTGTGTGGGATTATTACCAAGAATAACCTGTTCTATAGGATTGAGGAACTTTTTATAGAAAAATCCTATGTTAAAAGTCTCACCGGATGAAGGGTACAATTCATATTTGAGATCAAAATTATGCATATATGCCTGTTTGATCTGGGGAGCACCATAGATACCTGCATTCTGGTCAAAATCAACATAATAGAAAGGTGCAATTTCCCTGAATTCCGGACGGTTTATCGTCATACCGTATGCAACTCTGACAAGACTTTTTTCTGAAAAATTATATGTAAGGTTAGCAGAAGGGAAAAGGTTTAAAGTATCTCTGTCGACATTAACTTCCACTGTAGATCCCTGCTTGTAGCTTGAAAGGGTTTGCCTGTTCTTTTCAATCCGTAATCCTGCATAAATATTTATTTTATCACCTAAAGGAAGCCGGGTGGAAACATATCCTGATATCTGGTCATTACCGGCGGTATATGAATCAGAAAGTGAAGTAACCTCTGTCAGCCTGATGCCATCTGTAAGATTTATGTTTTCATCAATAAAAATTTGATCAACAGGCAGGTATGTTTGTCCGAATGTTGATGCAAGGCTTCCTTTGGCATAACCAAAATTTCTGGCATGAAAACCTCTGTCCTTATGTTCAAAATAGAAACCCGCCTTCAATTCGGGCTGAAGGCTCCCCAAGACTATCTGTCTAGTAAAATTGAGTGATCCTGAGATTGTTTTTTCATTTAGATTGATCCACATTCTCGACTGAGAAGAAAGATCTGCCTGATCCGAAAATAGAAGCAGGTATTTATCAGTATCTACTTCATCGCGAAGGTATCTGTAGCGTTTGGTGTCCGGTTCTCTTTTGTTCGATGATGCATATCCCAATATCCAATCAACTTTTGATTTACCTCCGGTAAAGGAATGTTCACCGGCAAGCTGGCCAGTATAGATTGATCTACTCAGATATCTCAACTCCTCCGATTTAACATATCGTCCATTATTATACCATTCTCTGCCAGTTCTGATTATATATCTGGATGAACCAGCCTGATTAAACAGGTTGCGGAATTCCAGTTTTGTACCTTTGCCAAGGTAAACTGAAGTGTTATTCATAACGGCTATCCTTGCAGAATTTGAATAATGATTATCCACGAACTGGTTGAGATATGAAGGCTTATCTGACGAATAGTCATAAATCGAATAATCAGTATTCTGTATTTCTTCAGAGCTGTTTGAGAAACTGTATGTTAAAGCGGTAATATTTCCAATGGTTGATTTACCAAAACTGAACTTGCAGTTAATCCCGGCTGATATTTTCTGATCCGGAAAGGCTGTTGCCGGTACTGCCGACCAGTTATTATTAAGCTCCCGTCCAAGTGAAGTGATTCTTTCTCTGACAGATGGATTTGTTGCCAGTTCATATTCATTAAGATGTTTTGGCATATCAGATGGGAGTGCTCTTGATCCATTGTCAAAACCCAGCCAGTCTGTACCACCTGAAACAGGTTTATAAAACTCGCTGAAAGTTGTGTTTCCATTGATTCCCGTACCGTAAGAAAAAAAGACTCCGTTATTATCAGGAAGATTTTTTGTCGTTATTTTAACAAATCCTCCTGAAAAGTCAGCAGGAAGTTCAGCTGCCGGTGATTTATAAATCATAATGTTCTCAATCATTGAGCTTGGAATGATATCAAATGAAAATGCTTTTACATCAGCTTCAGCACTGGGGGTTGCAGCATTATTTAACCATACATTATTATAACGCTGGGAGAGACCTCTTACAATCAGAAACCGGTTATCCATGATTGTAATTCCCGGCACACGTTTTACAACTTCCGAGGCGTCTTTGTCAAGAGTTTTTGAAATTTGCTGACCTGAAATACCAGTCGACACAAACTGACTCTGTTTGATATCTGAAATCATAGATATTTCTGTATTGGTCCTTCGCACAGCCGTAACTGTAATATCACCAAGACTTACAGTACTACCTTCGAGCTCTATATTTAAATTGGTTGTTTTTCCTGATTCAACCCTGACATTTTCAATTATTCTTGTGTTATAAGACACATAAGAAATTTTAAGTTTATACTTTCCTTCTTTAAGATTTTTAATAACAAAATATCCGTTGAGATCTGTTGCTGTACCAACATTTGTTCCATCAACCTGTACAGTTGTACCGATAAGCGGTTCAGAATTTGCCTTATCAGTGATCTTACCTTCGATGGAACCTGTTTGTGCAACCATACTGGTATTACTGAGGAAAAAAGCAATAAAAATGAGACCTGTTTTTTTAAAAATTTTTTTCATAGTTTCCATAAATGATTTTTCATAGTATCTCAGGTGCAAATTTCTTACAAATCAAAAAATAACAGGTTACGAAGCGTTGAAGGTTTGATTACAAAACTGTTACAGAGGAAGCTGAAATTGTAATAAAATTGTAATGTGATTATCCGGGTAATGAATATACCTTTGTATCTAACTAAATCACAGAAAAAAACAGAAAACAGAACATATGGATACCAAAAATAAAAGAATACTCATTGTGGATGATGAGGAAGATCTTTGTGAGATCCTTCAGTATAATCTTGGTCATGCCGGATATCAGACCGAAATTGCACACTCGGCTGAAGAGGCTTTGAAAAGGCCATTATACAGTTTTGATCTGATTCTGCTTGACGTCATGATGGGACAAATGTCGGGATTTAAAATGGCTGACATACTAAGAAAGGAAATGAATGTTAATGTTCCGATTATTTTTCTTACTGCCAAGGATACTGAAAATGACATTCTTACGGGATTCAGTCTGGGAGCTGATGATTATATTCCAAAGCCGTTTTCTGTTAATGAATTAACAGCACGTGTGAAGGCAGTCCTAAAAAGAACACGTTCAGACAAGTTCAAAGCAACGGCAACCATAAGATACGGTGAAATTGAAATGGATACTCTCCGTAAAAGGCTCATTCTAAATGATGAAAAAGTTGAACTGACCAAAAAGGAGTTTGAAATACTGCGGCTTCTGCTTGAAAATCAGGGGAAAGTATATACCAGGGATGATATTCTGACTACAGTTTGGGGAAATGATGTTATCGTTACTGAAAGGACTGTTGATGTAAACATTACACGCCTGAGGGCAAAACTTGGGATCTATGGCAGGAATCTCAAAAACAAAACAGGTTATGGTTATTTTTTTGAATTCTGATCACATTAGGTAAAAATGTTCGGTTTTAAAAACAAGTTCAGAAATAATCTCCTGACATTCTATTCAGCAATCTTTCTTATTGTTGCCCTTGTAATTCTGGCTTATCTTTATAAAAGGGAAAAGCAGTACCGAATACAAACGTTGAATGACGAATTGTTAAACATAACGGAAATTGTTAATAATTATGTGAATATTAACTCTATATACCAATCTGGAAAATACCATAAAATAGACTCCCTGAATCTGCTTCTTCCTCATCCTAATTTGCGTATCTCCATAATTGACACATCAGGTACAGTTCTTTATGACAGCTTTGTTTACGATTACACAAAAATGGAAAATCATAAAAACCGTCCTGAAATCATTCAATCCCATCTATCAGGTTTTGGAACTGCCATCAGAAAATCAGGGACGACCGGACAAAACTTTTATTATTATTCAAAATTCTATAAACGATATTATATAAGGGCAGCCCTGGTGTATGATGTTAAAATTGCCAATTTCCTGAAGGCTAATCTGAATTTTCTATTCATTATACTTGGTTGTTTTATCCTTATTGGTACAATATTGTTTATAGTTACCAATAAGTTCGCTGAATCAGTTACCCGGCTCAAAGATTTCGCACTAAGTTTAAGAAATGACAAACCTTTCATATCCGATTTCCCGAAAAACGAACTAGGAATAATCGGTTCAGAAATACTTGAGATCTATAATAATCTTCTCTCAGCCAAAAATGAACTTGCCAACGAAAGGGAAAAGCTGTTTAACCATCTTAATGCTCTTAATGAGGGGATTGCCTTCTTCTCCCCCGATCGGGTGATAATTTTCAGCAACGATCATTTTATTCAGCAGATGAATATGATTTCAGGTGATCTTAAAATATTCTCGGCAAATTTTTTTGAAATAAATGAGTTCTCAACGGTCAGTGATTTTCTAAGCCAAAATGCAAGTGTGGATATTAATCCATCAGATCTGCCAAAGTTGGAATACCAGATAACAAAGGATGGAAGGTTTTTCAAAATCCAGTGTGTTATTTTTTATGACAGAAGTTTTGAAGTTATACTAAGCGATATAACAAAAGCGGGTAAAAGCAAGCTTATAAAGCAGCAGATGACATCAAATATTGCACATGAACTTAAAACTCCGGTTGCATCAATAAAAGGATATATTGAAACCCTTCTTAATAACCAGGAAATAGAGCCTAAAAAGCACAAATATTTTCTTGAGAAAGCTTTGGCTCAGACCGACAGGCTGACCGGACTTATAAATGATATTTCTGTTCTCAATAAAATAGAGGAAGCAGGAGCCTCTATTGAATCCGAAAAGGTAAAAATTAAAAAGATTATAAAAGATGTTACTGAAAACTTCAAGTCGGCCATTGAAGCAAAAAATATTAATGTTGAAAATAATATTAAAAGTGATGTTGTTGTAAAAGGTAACAGATCGCTGATCGTTTCAATTTTTCAGAATCTTGTCGAGAATGCAATTAACTACGCAGGAGAAAATACTACTATAAAAATCATTGTCTATAATGAGGATAAAAAGTTCTATCATTTTGCCTTTTCTGACAATGGCATAGGTATTCCGCAGGAGCATATTGGACGGGTTTTTGAAAGATTTTACAGGATAGATTCCGGAAGATCAAGAAAAAGCGGAGGTACTGGTCTGGGGCTTGCCATTGTTAAAAATGCTGTCCTCCTCCATAAAGGTGAGATTATTGTTCGCAACAGGACTGGCGGTGGTACTGAGTTCCTTTTCTCACTTCCAAAATAATTCTGCAAAACTATTACCTTTCTAAATTCTATTAAAAGAGATCTTCTCTGTTTTATGCAAGTTGATACAATTTCAGAAAAAAGAAAAGTCAGTTTTTAGAATATCTGATGCATTTTAATTAATGACTGAAATAATCAGGTAAAATAAGGAACCCAATAATGCAGATACAGGTATTGTCAGGATCCATGCCCAGAATATTTTTGTAGTTACGCCCCATTTTACGGCAGAAGCCCGCTTTGTTGCTCCAACGCCTATTATTGAGCCAGTAATTGTATGTGTGGTGCTGACAGGTATTCCGAAATGTGTTGCTCCGAAAAGCGTAAGTGCACCTGCTGTTTCAGCACAGAATCCTTCAAATGGTTTAAGCTTGGTAATTTTCTGTCCCATAGTCTTTACAATTCTCCATCCACCGAAAAGTGTTCCAAGGGCAATTGCTGCATGACAGGATAAAACAATCCATAAATCGATCGGTGAGTCTTTGGTTACCTTGCCAACTGCAATTAAGGCTACCCAAATAATTCCCATTGATTTCTGGGCATCATTTCCTCCATGTCCGAGACTGAAAGCGGATGCTGACAATATCTGAAATCTTCTAAAATGCCTGTCCACACCAGAAGGAGAATGATTTTTTACGACATGCAGAACAATGATGGAAATTATATATGACATCAGCATACCAAGGAAAGGTGCCACAACAATGAATATTGCAATTTTGATGACACCTGCGTACACAACTGAATCAAATCCGCTGCCTGCAATTGCAGCACCAACCAGTCCACCTACAAGGGTATGTGAAGAACTGGAGGGCAACCCCCACCACCAGGTCAAAAGGTTCCACGTAATCGCTGCAACTATTGCAGCAGCAATCAAATTAAGAGTCACAATATCAGGATTAATAACTCCCTTACCAATTGTTGTTGCTACCTTAAGAGGAAAAATAAGAAAAGCAACGAAATTGAATGTTGCAGCAAGAAGTACAGCTGAAAATGGAGAAAGCACTTTGGTAGAAACAACTGTGGCAATTGAATTGGCTGAATCATGAAATCCGTTGATGAAATCAAAAATAAGTACTAGGGCAATCAGACTATAAAGAAAGGTCATAAAACATTTAGAAAATATCGTTTAATACCAACCGGACAAAAGCTTTATAACTTAATACCAATCACTTAAATCCAGAAATCACAACTTGTTTGCCACCACGAAAATAGTTACATATTAATTAATCCTGAAAATTTTTTTGTTACGTTATTGTTACAAAAAAGAGCCGCAATAGCCGATTAATATGTCTATCCTGATTGTATAAAAAAGTCAAGACTACTTTTATGTATTTGTTTTCTAAGCCTCTTTCTAAATATCCCCTTGAGCAAATATGGATTGGGCACAGTTCCATGAAATTATAAATGTTGCATCACAACAATCACTGCTTAATGGAAGGGATTGGGGAAAGGTTCAAAAACAAATTGCTTACCATTTGATAAATTAATTATGATTACTTGCATTCAATTAATATAATAAAAGAATTTTTCCTGATAAACCCTGATTCAACAAAAACTGAGGCCCTGATAAACCTAAAAACCAACAGACCTTTAGACCATCCTTTTCATATCCTTTTTAAAATTGATATTTTTGGAGAAAAAATCTATGCAATCAAAATGGTTAGAATGGGCCATAAAGTTACAGTCCATAGCACAGGCAGGTTTGACTTTTGCGGTTAATCAGTATGATACTGACAGGTATTTGCAGATCAGAAATCTGTCAGTTGAAATTCTTAGTGAATACACAGGCATGAAAAATGAAAAGATAAGAGATCTTTTTGCGTCGGACAGTGGATATCAAACACCCAAAGTTGATATAAGGGCGTCGGTCTTCAGGGACGACAAAATACTGATGGTAAGAGAAAAAATTGATGGAATGTGGTCGTTGCCTGGCGGATGGGCAGAAGTCAATACATCGGTGAGCGAATCAGTTGTAAGGGAATGCATGGAAGAGGCAGGTGCAATTGTTGTACCTTCCAGAATTATTGCAGTTCAGCTTGCAAACAAACATAATAACCACCTTTTCCCTTATACGATTTATAAGATCTTTGTTGAGTGCGTGCTGGTAAAGAACAGTTTTTCCCCTAATACAGAAACTTTTGAATCAGACTTTTTTGCTCTGGAGTCTCTTCCGCCTCTTTCTACTGACAGGACTACTTTCGATCAGGTAAGCTTATGCTTTAATGCAAAAAAACACAAGACTTTCGAAGCTGTTTTTGATTAAAATTTTTTGTTCCCAACCAGATTCTATGAAGATAAGAAGTTTTAACATTGTGTGATTAATTTTATTAACTCACCCATCAGCCGGTAAAAATAAGGGGATTGATTCTTTAGATACTCCTGGGATACAATAGTTTTCAATATAAAGCAATTTGTGTTTTCTGTCGGTTACACATCTTATCATTGCTGAATAAATCAGACCTGCATTAACAAGCTCTTCTAAAACAGCATCTGAAAGATGAGGGGGAATGCAAAATAGCAGACCTCCGGAAGTCTGGGCATCACAGGCAATCATTTTAAGATTATATTCGAGGTCCGGCAAAAAAAGGTTTTATTTTCAATGTAATCCAGATTCCTAAATAATGCTCCCGGGATACAACCTTCATTTGCAAGAATGTAGGTTTCACTTATCAATGGGACTTCTTTTATATTTAGAATAATTGATGCTCCGCTGGCTTCAGCCATTTTAAGGGCATGTCCTGCAAGTCCGAATCCTGTTATATCAGCAGCTACTTTAAGATCAAAACGGTTCATTACACCGGCACCTGATTCATTGAGGATCTTTTTATTGTCCTTTGCATTTTTCAAATCACTGTCTGTAACCAGTTTCAGGCGGTGACCAGCCAATACTGTATTGGCACTGATTGGTTTGGTTAAAATCAGTGAATCTCCTGATTTTGCCTCTGCATTCGTGATGATCTTTGATGGATGAATAAATCCAATCACTGCAAGTCCAAACTTCGGAACGGGATCATCAATCGTATGGCCTCCTATTATTTTAACTCCTGCAGATGCCGCCATATCATATCCTCCCCTGAGTATGGCAGAATAAGCTTCCAAAGAAAGTTTTGAAGACGGGAACATCATAATATTTAAAGCTAAAACTGGTGTTCCTCCCATTGCATAAACAACACTTATTGAGTTAGCTGCAGTGATCTGCCCAAATTCGCATGGATCGCTGCAAAGAGGAGGGAAAAATGTTACATAAGTTTCTTAAGTATGATTCTGGCCCTTGCAAGTATTCCGGCAGATTCATCCCCTTTAAGCATATTAATTGTTGCTGATAGTTCATTTGCAAGTTCAGGATAAATAAGAGCAAGCTTATATATTATTTCCATCGAATAAGCTTTAACTGCAATAGCTGAAAGTCGTGATCTCAACATTCTGAATGCATGGTCGGCAAGAATCCCATGATGTCTGATTGAGATGTCATTCAGATTGCTCAGGGAAATGATCCTCAAAAACGATCTTTGAACACCTTCATTATCGATAATATCAAGTGCCTCAACTAATTTTTCAAGTTCAGGTTTAATTATACCTGGATACTTATCATATACTTTTGATAAGATCCAGGATGCTCTGAAAGCGAGTTTTTTATCAGATGAAAAGGAATAATCGAGGAGCTTTCTGAGAATATCTTCGTTTAGAACAGCCGATTCGGCAACCCATTTTGCTTCCCTTATGCCCATCAGGCTCCCAACAACCGTTCGAAGATCTTTCTCATTAAAAGAAACTTTTTCTGAGATGGGAATCTCAATGGAATCCACCTCCATTTTAGAAAACTTCTTTACATAATTCTCAGCCACAATTAAATCGGCTTCAGAAAAATCAACATCTTTCAGATCTTTAGTTTTAAGCCATTTATAGGCTGCATGTTCAGTCAGAAATGGAATATCGTCAAGAGTGTCACATACGAACGGAATGAGCCTGACCTGCTTGTGTCCGTAATCATAAACTGTTTCCGGAAGACGTTCACATAACACAATCTCCATTGACAGCTCTTCTCTTATTTCCCTTACTATGCAGTCTTCTTCTGACTCATCCTGCTTTACTTTTCCACCCGGAAATTCCCATTTAAAAGGATGGCTTGACCCCTCACCCCTCTGGACTACAAGAACCATTTCGTCTTCATTTCTTATTATGGCACATGCAACCCTCAGCATAAAAATTGAAATATTATATTATTTTTATCACAAATTAATTTATCCAGTCTCTTTGCAGACCTTAAAATTAATACTTCATAAGTCTTCTGACGTGGATTGAAGTCAGGATTTTTCTGAAGATGTTTTTAATACTGGATTTTTATCATAAAAAGTGAATTTATGGCTTATGTTGTTTTTCTAGCATTTGTTGCTGCCATAGGTGGTTTCTTATTCGGATACGATACAGCAGTTATTTCTGGCACCATAACTCAGGTTTCATCACAGTTCAGCCTCAGCCCTTTACAGGAGGGATGGTATGTAGGATGTGCACTTGTTGGATCAATCATGGGAGTTTCAGTTGCAGGCATTTTAAGTGACTTTCTTGGAAGAAAAAGAACAATGGTAGTCGCAGCTGTCCTTTTCACAATTACAGGGATAGGATGTGCCTTGTCAAACGGGATAAACGGATTGGTGTTTTACAGGTTAATAGGAGGCATAGGTATTGGCGTAGCTTCGATAGTTTCTCCAATTTACATTTCAGAAATTTCCATTGCAAAACACAGGGGTCGTCTTGTTTCTTTTTATCAACTTGCTATTACCATCGGGTTCCTGGGAGCCTATCTTGTTAATTTTCAGCTTTTAAAGATTGCAGAAAATGGGGAATGGGTCAATCCGGTCTTAAACAAGATTTTTGTGAGAGAAGTATGGCGGGCGATGCTGGGGATGGAAACGATTCCTGCAATTTTATTTCTGATAATGATATTCTTTATTCCCGAAAGTCCCCGCTGGCTCGTACTTAAACAAAAACCTCAGATTGCATCAACAGTGTTGAAAAGGATCTATAATTCAGATTATGAGGTAGAAGAACAGATAAGCCAGATTCGGCAGGTAATCAGAAAGGAAAAGGAATCAGAATGGAAAGTTCTTCTGGAACCAGGCATCTTAAAAGCTGTGCTTATAGGTGTGGCCATAGCAATGCTCGGACAATTCATGGGCGTAAATGCTGTGCTGTATTATGGCCCTTCTATTTTCACCGACAGCGGGCTTTCAAGCGGTGATTCCCTTTTCTATCAGGTCCTGGTAGGTTTGGTTAATATGCTGACAACCATTATAGCACTTATGATTATTGATAAAGTAGGAAGAAAACAGCTTGTTTACTGGGGTGTGTCAGGAATGATAATATCGCTTGTTTGTATTTCCCTGTATTTTTCTTTTGGTAAGGAATTGGCATTAACTCCAGTTGTGCTTCTCGTGTTTTTCCTTTTTTATATCTTCGCCTGCGCCATATCAATATGTGCGGTCATTTTTGTGCTTTTGTCAGAAATGTACCCCATGAGGGTAAGAGGTCTTGCCATGTCAGTTGCAGGTTTTTCCCTATGGGTTGGGACATACCTCATAGGTCAGCTTACACCATGGTTGCTGGAAAACCTAAAACCTGCCGGAACTTTCATGCTCTTTGCACTTATGTGCCTTCCGTATATGTGGATTATCTGGAAAAAGGTACCGGAAACAACAGGTGTCTCCCTTGAAGAGATTGAGAAAATGTGGACTAAACCAAAAAAATAAATACAAATATGGATTTCAAATCATTAGCTTCCCGTTACAGATCAGAGCTTATTGACAATGTATTGCCTTTCTGGCTAAATCATTCAATAGATAATGAATCAGGAGGTTACTTTACATGTCTTCTTCGCGACGGGAAAGTCTTTGACACAGATAAGTTTATCTGGCTGCAGGGAAGACAGGTATGGATGTTTGCGATGCTTTACAATAAGTTGGAGAGGAGGCAGGAATGGCTCGACTGTGCTGTTCATGGGGGAGAATTCCTGAAGAAATACGGACATGACGGCAATTTCAACTGGTATTTCTCTCTTGCAAGAGACGGCAAACCTCTTATAGAACCTTATAATATTTTCTCATACACATTTGCCACTATGGCATTTGGCCAGTTAAGCCTGGCAACAGGAAAGCAGGAGTATGCCGACATAGCGAAGAAGACTTTTGAAATAATATTAGCGAAAGCTGATAACCCGAAAGGTCGATGGAGCAAAGCTCATCCAGGAACCCGGAACCTTAAGAACTTTGCCCTTCCAATGATTCTCTGCAATCTGTCGCTGGAAATTGAACAACTGATTGACAGGGAATTCCTTGAAAAGACCATCGATACCTGTATCCATGAAGTTATGGATGTATTTTATCAACCGGAACTTGGATTGATTGTTGAAAATGTGACTGAAGACGGGAAATTATCTGATTCATTTGAAGGAAGACTGTTGAATCCGGGGCATGCTCTTGAAGCAATGTGGTTCATCATGGATCTGGGTGTAAGAATGAATAGACCTGAACTGATAGAAAAAGCAAATGAAATAGCCCTTCAAACTCTTGAATACGGTTGGGACAAGGAATTCGGAGGTATTTTATACTTCATGGACAGACTTGGGTATCCGCCTCAGCAGCTTGAGTGGGACCAGAAGCTCTGGTGGGTTCATATTGAGACCCTGATTACAATGCTTAAAGGCTATCTTCTGACAGGAAAAGCAAAAAACCTGGAATGGTTTGAAATTCTGGACAACTATACATGGGAACATTTTAAGGACAAAGAATATGGAGAGTGGTACGGATACCTTAACAGAAGAGGTGAAGTTTTGCTCCCTTTGAAAGGAGGCAAATGGAAAGGATGCTTCCATGTTCCAAGAGGTTTGTACCAGTGCTGGCAGACACTTGAGAAACTGTCCCGAATCAATTAAGCAGATCTTCATACAAAGGTATAACCATCATATAGTCATACTGATTTTTTTCAGTATCGTATCTGAAAGCATAATGATTAATGCCATTTGTAATCACTACATAGGGAACTTTGAAGTGCATGTTGTACTCTCCTATCTGGTCTTTCACCTTGTCGTCGTTTATTTCAACCTTGTATGACTTGCATTCAACCAGAAGTACCGGATTACCTTTACGGTCGCGTACCCTTATATCTATCCTTTTAATAAGTTTCTTGTGAAGCCTGAACATTACCTCTATTTCCATCAATCCTGGAGGATATTTACCCTCGTGGATCAGGTACTGGATAAAATTCTGCCTTACCCATTCTTCAGGTGTAAGCTTTACATATTTTTTCCTTACAGGGTCAAATATTTTTTCAGATCCCTCATCGCCTGTTATTCTGAATGAATATGTCGGAAGATTCAACTGTTTCAACTTACTTTTGTATTTTTAACGAATTAAATCCATTAAGAGAAAGTTCATATTTGTAAAGATATGAAGACAAAAGAAGATATTGTTAATAACTGGCTTCCAAGATATACAGGAAAGAGCCTTGAAACTTTTGGAAAGTATTTTCTTCTTACAAATTTTGTTTATTATGTCGAGCTGTTTGCAAAGCTAAATAATTCAGAGATAGAAGGAAAAGACAGGAATTGGCCAAGCTCGACAGCTGACGGGATAACAATAATCTGTTTTGGCATGGGCAGTCCCAACGCTGCAACTGCAATGGATCTCCTTAGTGCAGTGAGTCCTAATGCTGTTTTATTCCTCGGCAAATGTGGCGGACTAAAAAAAAAGAACACTCTGGGTGACCTTATCCTCCCGATAGCAGCTATCAGAAGTGATGGCACATCCAACGATTACCTGCCGCTGGAAGTACCTGCTCTTCCGGCATTCAAGCTTCAGAGCGCCATTTCTGCATCAATAACAAGGCATAATAAAGAGTATTGGACGGGAACTGTTTATACAACAAACCGCAGAGTCTGGGAATATGACGATAGATTTAAAAAATACCTCGTTAAAACAAGAGCAATGGCGATTGACATGGAAACAGCAACAATCTTTACAGTAGGTTTTGCCAATGAAATCCCAACAGGTGCATTACTGCTTGTATCTGACCAGCCCATGATTTCTTCAGGTATAAAGACAGAGGAAATTGATCAGAATGTCACTGATAAGTATGCTGAGATGCATCTTAAAATTGGTATAGACGCACTAAGGGAAATCAAGAATAACGGAATTTCTGTTAAACATCTTAGGTTCTGAAAATGTCTTTCACTTACGAACAAATAATCTCCGACCTTCGGAAAAGGATATTCAAGCCTGTTTATTTTCTTGCAGGTGATGAACCATACTATATTGATCTTATAACTGAATTTATTGAGAGCAAGGTCTTATCTGATTCTGAAAAAGCATTTAATCAGCTTGTTATCTATGGTGAGGATACAACAATCCAATCAATAATTGATACAGCAAGACGTTTTCCAATGATGGCAAGCCATCAGGTTGTAATAGTTAAGGAGGCTCAATCGTTAAAAAAAATTGAAGATCTGATATTTTACCTGGAAAAACCGCTTCTTTCAACAATTCTTGTTTTCAACTACAAATACAAGGTAATTGATAAAAGGACAAAACTTTATAAGTCACTTGATAACCTGGGGATTTATTTTGAATCCATGCGCCTTCGCGACTATCAGGTTCCTGCCTGGATTGAAAGGTACCTTATGGCTAAGGGTGTCAGAATTGATCCTGATGCCTCTGCCATGCTTACTGAGTTCCTTGGGCCAGACCTGCACAAAATTGTAAACGAACTGGAGAAACTTCTAATCACCTTACCGGCAGAAAGGAGTGTAATAACACCATCGCTGATTGAAAAAAATATTGGGATAAGCAAGGAGTATAACAATTTTGAACTTCAGAAGGCAGTCGGTGAAAAAAATATTCTTAAGGCCAACACGATTATCCATTATTTTGCAAATAATCCCAAAGACAATCCGATAACACTGACTATAGCGTCACTTTTCAGCTTATTCACTAGAATTCTGACATATCATTACCTTACCGACAAGTCGAAAAACAACGTTGCGGCAGTATTGAAAGTAAATCCATTCTTTGTACGTGACTATGAAGTGGCTGCGGCTAAATATAATGTAACAAAAACTGTAAAAGCTATAGATCTGTTGAGAACTTATGATATGAAATCCAAAGGATTTGGGGATGTAAGCACAGAACCGGGAGACTTGCTAAAAGAGCTCGTTTATAAAATACTTCATATTTAATTCATTTCAGGTGATTCGGGAAAATCAGCCCATATCCTGTATTTATTTTTAAATGACCTCAGCAGGTTTTTCCAGCTGTCGCTACCCCATCCCGACATTACAATTTCGGATTTTACCCGTGCTATTACCCAAGAATTCTCCCTTAGCTCTCTGTCGAGCTGACCTGCTGACCAGCCAGAATAACCGAGGAAAAATTTTATCTGATGTGGTTTTATTGAATTTGCCTTTATCAAACCCTTAATGGTTTCAATATCACCTCCCCAGAAAATAGTGCCATCAACCGGCACACTTCTGGGAATGATATTCCCCATAACATGGAGATAATGCAGTGTGTCAGGAGCAACAGGCCCACCCATGTTAAGATTTTCCTCCCACCCTTCAAATCCTGAAACAGCGTCACAGACCCGTATGTCGAGTTTCTTATTAAGGATGAATCCGACAGATCCCTTTGGATTATGATCTGTAAGGAAAACAACACTCCTATTGAAAAATGAATCTGCCAGGAAAGGTTCCGATATCAGCACTTTTCCCTTTTCCGGTATCTTGTCTTCCGGATGAATCGCAAAAAGATCGAGCTCCGGTTTCATACATTGAAATTTAGAGTCACAATTTACAAATTTTTATCAATAGGATTTGTTAATATTCTATTTGTCATATAAAAAAATTAACGGAAAGCATGATTTCAATAAAATATTATAATATTTTTGACCGGTTTGTTAAAAGATGTTATGCAAAAAAGTATTTTACGAATTGTAGGCAATAAAGTAATTCTGCACATCAGGGAAAGGATGTGTGAGACAGCTGAAGAGCTTCTCGCAAGCGAGAAGTTCAGAAAAGTTCTGGATCATTCCATAATGAATCTCGAGAAAATTGATTCCCCTCTTCTTGACATTTTTGAAGGAGGAAAGCCAGACAGTGAATCAGTAGATGCCCTTGTAAAGACCCTGACTCTCCTATTCAAATATGAAGGAAATGTTGTACCTCATATTTATGACAAATCAGCTGTTTTTCTGAGAAATAATCATCTTCTAAATAGTTTTGTTGAGTATTTATACGATTACTGGCGCCATTATGACAGATTTATTGTAAATGATTCGGAAGGTGACAGGCTTGATAAAAGACCTTATCGCACATTTAATGAAACCATAGAACATCTCACTCACCTGATAAGGACAGTTTACCGCCATATTCAGGAAAATATAACAGGTAACCATCCTACAGTCTACCGTCAGGTACCATCAGGCGCTGAAATGGCTGTCATTTCGTTGCCAATGGAAATAGCCTGGCCGGATGAAAAATACAGGATCCTTAACAATATATCTCTTGTAAGACAGATGCTAATATATCCTCCTTTGGTGATTCAGCAGCCAATGAATAAACGTACGGGAGGTTTCAAACGCATTGACCGTAACCCTATTGAATATGTAAACCTTGAATCGGACGACTGGTTATGTTACCCTGCAAAAGTCGGTAAGCTTATAATAATGGTCTACTTTCACCTTACATTTTTTGAACTCGGGCTCTCGCTGTGTAACTTATTCCAGGTAGCGGAGGACAGGGATCTGGAAAAGAAGCCGGATGCAATTTTCATTTATGGCATGGCGCCTGATTCCTTCAAAAAAATGGCAAACTATCCTACCGTATTTTACCACGACAGGGAAAATGATATGTTTGTAGGTGCAATCCCCGCCAGTCCTGAATTCGGATATTTCGGGTACCTTAAAAAAATGGTCCTTACCTTGCATAATTCAATCATAATGAAATCAGGTAACTTGCCATTCCATGGAGCTATGGTTAAAATTCTTCTGAAAGGGAAAAAAGAAGCCACAGTACTTATGATTGGAGACACAGGTGCAGGAAAATCAGAAACTCTTGAAGCATTCAGGGTCCTCGGAGAAAAAGAGATCAGAGAACTTAGGATTATTGCTGATGATATGGGTTCCATTGAGCTTGACGATGAAGGAAATCCTATTGGTTTTGGTACCGAAATAGGAGCCTTTTTAAGACTTGACGATCTGCAGCCAGGATATGCATACGGTCATCTTGACAGATCAATAATAATGAACCCCAGTCAGGTAAACGCAAGAATAGTAATACCCGTCACAACATTTGAAACAGTAATAAAGGGACATAAAATCGACTACGTCCTGTATGCAAACAACTATGAAGAGATCGATGGTGATCATCCCGTTATTGAAAAGTTCGATACCGTAGACTGGGCTCTGGACGTATTTCGCGACGGATCAGTGATGAGCAAGGGAACAACAACTTCAACAGGACTGGTTCACTCATATTTTGCAAATATATTTGGCCCTCCTGAATACAGGGAACTGCATGAAGAAATTGCTGAAAGGTTCTTTACGTCATTTTTCAGAAATAATGTTTTTGTCGGACAAATGAGGACAAGGCTTGGTATTCAGGGGCATGAAACCTCAGGGCCAAAGGAGGCTGCTATGGAGTTGCTCAGGATCATCGGATCCGAACCTTCGAAAGAATGAGACGTAATTCAATCTATGGAATTTATTTCTTCCAGTGTTAAAGGAATCCAAAAGACAAAATCAATAATCCATCCCCTGTAATGGTTGAAGAAATAAACACCAGGCAGTTGAATGTTCTTGAATCAGTACTTGGACGGAACTGACTCTTTCATTATCGAATAGACATAGTCAAATATATCTTCCGCACTTGGTTTGGAGAAATAATCTCCATCTGTTGTATATGCCGGGCGGTGTTCCTTTCCGGTAAGTGTCCGGGGCGGGCTGTCGAGGTAATGCCATCCGCCCTGTTTTTCAAGGACTTCCTGTAACATATAGGCTGTTGTTCCGCCTGGGACATCCTCATCTACAAAAAGAATACGGTTGGTCTTCTTTATTGAATTAATTATTTTTCTTTCAGTGTCAAAAGGCACCAGTGTCTGAACATCAATCAGTTCGACACTGATTCCATGCATGGAGAGTTGTCTTACAGCTTCTGCGGCAATTCTTACTGTTGACCCATAGGTCACCAGAGTAAGATCGTCTCCCTGTGAAAGTATTTCCGGAATACCGAGTGGTACCCTGAATTCCCCTATGTTATCAGGCATCTTCTCCTTAAGCCTGTAGCCATTAAGAGGTTCAATAACTATTGCCGGATCATTCCCTTCCAGAAGCGTATTATAAAATCCGGCAGCCCTTGTCATATCCCTGGGTGAGCATACATATACGCCTCTTACAGAATTGATAAGCATGCTCATTGGTGAACCCGAATGCCAAATTCCCTCAAGGCGATGACCTCTGGTGCTTATTATCAGCGGAGCAACCATTTTCCCTACAGTTCTGTAATGAGTTGTTGCCAGGTCGTCGCTTAAAAGCTGAAGTGCATACATAAGGTAATCAAGATACTGAATCTCGGCAATAGGTCTCATACCTCTGAGTGCGAGGCCTATCCCCTGACCCAGAATAGTGGCTTCCCTGATACCTGTGTCAGTTATTCGCAATTCCCCGAACTTCTTCTGCAGACCTTCCAATGATTGGTTAACACCACCGATATTGCCGGTATCTTCACCAAAAGTGACAAGCAGCGGGTATTTACTGAAAAGTCTGTCATAGTTTTCCCTCAAAATAATTCTTCCGGGCACTTCCTGTGAATTTTCAGAATAAACCGGAGGAACAGGTTTTACATTTAAAACTGAAGTAGACGTACCATTATAAAGAAAAGTGTTGTAACTTTCTTCTGCATCCAGGTAATTGCGTTTAAGCCATCCACGAAGCTCTCCTTTAAGGCTATCCGATTTCTCACAGCTGTTGCAGATATTGCGAAGAATCTTTCTGGCAGCTACAAAATTATCTTTCCTGATAGGATTTATAACCTTTGAAAGATCATCTTTTATATCGTCAACCGATGATTCTTTGATCGCTTCTGCACATCTGCAGGTTCTATCTTCAATGATTTTTACAAGGGCATCTCTTTCAATCCTGATGGGATTTTGAAACATTTCCCATCCTTTTTTTCTGGATTCCTTGGCTTCCGCTTCAGCCTCCGCAGCCAATACATCCAGCTCTTCAGGAGTTGCAATATTTTCATTTATTATCCACTCCCGCATCTTTTTTATGGGATCAAAATCTTCTTCCCACTTAAGCCTTTCAGCATCTTTATAACGTTCATGTGAACCGGAAGTAGAATGTCCAAGAGGCTGTGTGACCTCTTCAATATGAAAAACAACAGGTTTGTGTTCACGACGGCAGATTTCAACACCTTTTTCATATAAATCTATCAGGCCCGCGTAATCCCAACCTTTACCTTTAAAAATAAGTATTCCAGGTTTACCGGGTTCATCTTCGAACCCTTTGAGAATGTCGGAAATACTTCCTTTTGCTGTCTGGTATTTTTTGGGGACAGATATTCCATATCCATCATCATATACTGACAGAGCCATAGGAACCTGAAGAACAGCCGCAGCATTAATTGTTTCCCAGAAATGTCCTTCGGAAGTACTGGCATCTCCAATCGAACCAAAGGCAACCTCATTCCCCTGGCGTGATAAAGTAGTAAATTTATGAAGCTCATTGTTTTGCCTGAAGAGCTTTGATGCATAAGCCAACCCCAGCAACCTTGGCATTTGTCCTGCTGTTGGTGAAATATCTGAAGAAGAATTCTTTTGCTTTGTTAAATCACGCCATGACCCATCAGGATTGATATTTGGCACACAAAAATGATTATTGAAAACTCTTCCGCCACTGCCATGGTTTATATTCCTGTCGGTATTCCCGTAAAGTTGATGGAAGAAATCAACCGCATTATATAATCCCATAGCCATCATCCAGGTTTGGTCTCTGTAATATCCTGAACGCCAGTCTCCATCCCTGAACTGCTTTGCAAGTGCAATCTGAACTATCTCTTTTCCATCACCAAAAATCCCGAATTTGGCTTTGCCGGATAATACCTCCCGACGGCCTATTATACTTAGATTCCTGCTGAGGTTTGCAAGCCGGAAATCTGCTAGAACTGTCTCTCTGCTTATCTTTATTCCAGATAATTTATCATTGTGATCCATAACTGATACAAATTCATATTTTATGTCAGTTGTTAAACAAACTAACAGGCAGGTTGTTTAATAACTGAGTTAAACGCATTTCTATTTTTTGTAGATTTGTAATTTACTCTGAAGATTTATTGCAAAATTACTAAAGAATCATTAAGCTTAAAAATGTTTTTAAAACTGCTCATTATAAGCATATTGCTGCTTTTCCTATCTCTTATCTTTATCGGGATCAGGTTAATTCTAAGAAGTGACGGGCACTTCCCTGAGACACATATAAGCCGTAACAAAGAGATGAGAGAAAGAGGAATAACCTGTGCTACTAAAACTGATATAGGATGCAGGGCTTCAGAAAGGTTTAACGGTTGCGAGGCATGCTCGAGGGAATTGTATTAATAAAGCTGGCATAGTAAATCACAGCAGCATCAAAAACCACCAGGATAATTAATTGTCCTGAGGAATTCGCTATCCGAAAGAAATCAAATTTATTTTTCAGGTTCTGAAATAAAATTCTTTAATCTTTCAGTCATCCAAGTTTTGAAATTTCCGGAATCATCTGAATAAACCAGAAATCCATCATACTCCCTGTGAATATTCAGGAATTCAATTGTTTTATCTTTGCCCATAACCATACATGCGGTGGCTATTCCATCTGCAACAGCACATTCATCAGCAAGAATTGTTGCACTGAGTAACTGGTTCTTTGCAGGATAGCCTGTTTTAGGATCAATAGTGTGGGAGTATTTAATTCCATTCTCCACATAGAATTTCCTGTAATTTCCTGAAGTAGCTAGTGATCTTTCCTTAAGTCTTATAATTGCCTGAAGATCATTCCCCGGGATAAAATTACTATCTTCAGGTCTGTCTATTCCGATTTTCCAGAAATCACCTCCCTTGCTGCCTTTAACTCTGACCTCACCTCCTATTTCAACCAGGTAGCTTTTAATTCCCAGCCTGTCAAAATAGCGGCTTATCACATCCACTGAATATCCCTGTGCTATCGCGTTAAAATCGAGGCTTACCCGGGGATCGCTCTTTACTAATTTCCCATTTTCAATTTTTACTTTTGACATACCCACCAGTTTAAGAAGGCTGTCACGTTTTGATTCAGAGAAATTTTTATGGGAATCAGGACCAAACCCCCAGGCTTTTACCAGTGGGCTGACAGTTATATCAAAAGCACCATCGGTAAGCTTATTGATCCAAACCGATTTTGAAAATACATCAGTGAAGAAAGTATCAAGAGTTACTTCTTCATTGCGGTTGACTTTTGAAACAATTGATGAATCCTGATAAAGAGAAAGGGACATATCAAAGTTACGCAGAATCTTTTCAACACTTGATTTTAGATCGACCGGGTCGACTTTTATGGTATTCTCAAAGATCATACTATAAGTTGTACCCTGAGCAAAGCCTCCAAAATTCTCATATACAGCTTTCTGGCTGCAGGAAGTAAGTAAGAGAATAAATATAAGACCCCAAATAACTGGTTTAGAGTTCATTTACAAGTAGTTTAAAATTATAGCTCTGGTTGCTGCAAGTGCAAAACGTTTTGCTAATTACTTAAATCATATAGACTTACTGAAAAAAGCTGATGATAAGGTTGCCTTATTGAACTAAATTCCAAAATCATCAAATGCAATATTCTCCTGAGGCACACCGAGTGAATCAAGCATTTTAAGGACTGCATTGTTCATTACGGGAGGACCGCAAAAATAATATTCAATATCTTCAGGTTCATCATGCTTGCTCAGGTAGTTATCAAAAAGAACCTGATGGATGAATCCAGTCAATCCGGTCCATTTATCTTCGGGCAATGGTTCTGAAAGAGCCAGGAAGAACCTGAAATTATGAAATTTCTTTTCGATTGACCTGAATTCTTCTTCATAAAACACTTCTCTCATGGATCTTGCACCATACCAATATGATACCTTCCTCCCTGTCTTAAGGGTATGGAAAAGATGAAATATATGGGACCTTAAGGGAGCCATTCCTGCACCCCCACCTATATACACCATTTCGTTATTGGTATTCTTAATGTGAAACTCTCCATAAGGACCTGAAATCATAACCTTATCACCTTTTTTTCGTGAAAAGATATAGGAAGAACAGATTCCCGGAGGAACCTTCATAAACTCTTTCCGCACATTATCCCATGGTGGTGTGGCTATTCTGATATTCAGCTTAATCAGATTCTTTTCTGCAGGATAGTTTGCCATTGAATAAGCTCTGAAAGTTTCACTTGTATTTTTAACATGCAGATCCCACATTTTGTATTTGTCCCAGTCGCTTTTGTATTCATAATCTATATCAAAATCCCTAAAGCTGGTTTCATATTTTGGCACATCAATCTGTATATATCCGCCCGGTTCGAAAATAAGTTCTTCACCCTCAGGAAGTTTTACAACGAATTCTTTTATGAAGGTTGCAACATTTTTGTTCGAGACCACTTCACATTCCCATTTTCTTATACCCAGGACTGATTCAGGAAGTATAATTTTAAGATCCTCCCTTATTTTAACCTGACAGGCAAGCCGCCAATGATTTTGCTGCTCTTTTCTTGTAAAAAAACCTATTTCTGTAGGGAGTATCGATCCGCCTCCTGAAACTATCTGACATCGGCACATTCCACAGGTACCTCCCCCGCCGCATGCTGAAGGAAGGAAGATACCGTTTCCCGATAAAGTTGAAAGAAGATTTGAACCAGGAGAAACAACAATTTCACGATCATTAATCTGCAATGAAACCTCTCCCTTTGGTGATAATTTATCCCTTGCGAAAAGGAGCATGGACACCAGTAACATTAATATAACGAGAAAGGCAACAATGCTGTAAAGAAGAGTCCCTAATGTAGTAACTGCAAGAATCATAATGAATTTTTTTCTCAAATTTTAATTCCCATAAATCCCATAAACGCAATTGCCATCAAGCCGGTTAGTATGAATGTTATGCCAAGACCTTTTAGCGGGTCAGGCACATTGCTGTATTTCAGCTTTTCCCGTATTGCTGCAATACTTACTATTGCAAGCATCCATCCAACACCAGAGCCCACACCAAAAACTGCAGCCTCAAGTACGTTCTCATACTCTCTTTCCTGCATGAAAAGGGAAGCTCCAAGAATAGCGCAGTTTACAGCGATCAAAGGCAAAAAAATACCAAGGGAGTTATATAATGCAGGGCTGAATTTTTCCACCACCATTTCAACAAGCTGAACCATTGCGGCAATTACGGCTATGAATACCATGAAAGTAAGGAAAGAGAGGTCGACGTCTGCAAAACTTTCTCCAAGCCATATAAGTGCTCCTTTCTTAAGTACATATTTTTCAATAAGAAAGTTGACTGGCACCGTAATAAAAAGGACAAATACGACAGCAAATCCCAGGCCCATTGATGTCTTTACAGTCTTCGAAACAGCAAGGAATGAACACATGCCCAGAAAAAAGGCAAAGATCATATTGTCGACGAAAACTGATTTTATAAATATATTCAACAAGTGTTCCATATTAGATTTTTTCTATTGTTTCTCAATAAGACTCTTGTTTCTGCTTCTCTGAATCCAGATAATAAGTCCAACAAAAATCAAAGCCATTGGCGGCAGAATGACCATTCCATTGTTTTGATAACCCGAATCAGCTATTCCCAGTTTTTCAATAATCGGAAATCCATAGATTGTCCCTGAGCCAAGAAGCTCTCTGAAAAACGCAACAATAACCAGAATAATTCCGTAACCAGCGCCATTTCCTATTCCGTCAATAAATGAAGGCCATGGTTTGTTACCCATTGCAAAAGCTTCAAGCCTGCCCATTAATATACAGTTAGTAATTATGAGCCCCACGAAAACTGACAGCTGCTTGCTTACATCAAAAACAAAAGCTTTAAGGAACTGATCAACAAGGATTACCATAGTGGCAATAACAACAAGCTGAACTATGATCCTTATTCTGTCTGGTATATATTTCCTCAAAGAAGCAATAACCAGGTTGGATACTGCTGTCACAATTATTACTGATAACGCCATAACCAATGCAGGCTTTAGTTTTACTGTGACTGCCAATGCAGAACATATTCCAAGAACCTGTACGGTTATCGGATTGTTCTTCCCGAGGGGTTCAGTCAGAAGCTTCAGGTTTTTCGCCGAAAAAATCGGTTCTCTTTCTTGCTTATCCATATATCAATTCTGATTTTTTAAAAGATAATCATTGTATTTGGCGAGACAATCATAGATCATTTTTTCAAGTCCTTTGCTGGTTATTGTGCCGCCTGATATTGCATCCACTCCATGCATATCATTGTCAGAGGCACCACCTTTGATAACCTTGATTGATACAAAATTCCCGTTTTCAAATAGTTTTTTGCCATGAAACTGGCTTTCGAATCTGGTTGTATTAATTTCTGCACCAAGACCTGGGGTTTCACCTTTATGATCAAAATTAACACCATAAATTGTATTCATATCAGAACGAAGTGATATATACCCGTAAATCGGCCCCCACAGTCCCTTTCCTTCCACAGGAATAATTATAACTTTCTCCCCGTCATCAGGAATTGCTTTAAAAACAGGCAAATATTGATTTTTAAGTGGTTTTTTCTGCTCGTTTTTCAGTACCACATTGAAAGGATCTACACCCTCAACTGGCATTCCCTCGGAATTAAGAACAAAACTTTCCTTTATATATTTATCATAAAGAGCCTTTGCATTTTCCCGGGTGGATTGGACATTTATTGATTCAAGCATGTTCCTTTTCTTCTCAATCTCCAGATTCCTTTCCTGAGCAGGCTGAAGCAATGTGGCAGCAAGTGATAACAGAGATGCCACAGCAATTACCATAATGGAAGAAAAGATAAAAATATATCTGTTACTGAACTGCTTCATTTTGAACTGGTATTAATAGCAACTTTAAGTCTTCTTAATCTCCTTTTTATGCTGGAACGGATTATAAAATAATCAATTAGCGGAGCAAATACGTTCATAAGAAGAATGGCGAGCATCACTCCTTCAGGATAAGCAGGATTTACTACCCTTAACAAGACAGAGAGAACACCAATCAGAAATCCATATATCCATTTTCCTTTTTCTGTCTGGGATCCTGATACAGGGTCGGTAGCCATAAAAACTGCACCAAAGGCAAAGCCTCCCATCACAAAATGATAATAAAAAGGAAGTTCCATATATGGATTTGCAGAAATTGCATTAAAGAGAAGGCCCATAATCAGTCCTCCTCCAAATACGCTGACAATTATTTTCCAGCTTCCGACACCTGTTATTATAAGGAAAACTGCCCCTAAAAGTATTGCTACAGTTGAAGTTTCCCCAACTGAACCTGGAATTGTACCTATGAACATTTCAAGGAAAGACGGGAGCTTAGCAACCTCTCCTGCAGCGCATAACGAGAGAGGGGTTGCTCCTGAATAACCATCAACGACATTTTTACCCATCGTCAATCCTGCGGTCCAGACAGCGTCGCCTGTCATCCATCCAGGATAGCTGAAAAACAGAAATGCCCTGGCAAGAAGAGCCGGATTAAAAATATTCATACCTGTGCCTCCAAATATCTCTTTTCCAAGGATCACCGAAAATGCAACAGCCAGAGCCAGCATCCAAAGAGGAATGTCTACAGGGACAATCAACGGAATAAGGAGACCGGTGACAAGATATCCCTCATTTATTTCGTGACCTCTGATTTGTGCCGCTATAAACTCTATACCAAGTCCAACGACATAACTGACAACTATCAGAGGCAGAATCCTGAGGAACCCAAACCAAAAAGCCTGAAAGATCTCTGGCTGAATCCCTACTGACCTGAAGTGCTGTAATCCTGTGTTATACGAACCAAACAATAGAGCAGGGATCAGAGCAATTATTACAACACTCATAGTGCGTTTAAGGTCTATGGAGTCTCTTATATGAGAGCCCTTAAATGTGACTTTATCGGGAACAAACATAAAGGACTCAAATCCTTCAAAAACTGATCTGAATTTTGAGAATCTGCCGCCTTCCATAAATTGAGGCTTCAGCTTATCCAGTTTTTTTCTTAATGAATTCATTGCAATCACTAAAATTTATTACTAGCTCATCTCTTTTATCATAAGGTCAAGTCCTTTTCGCACAATTGACTGGATCTCGATCTTAGAGGGACATATATATTCGCAAAGAGCAAAGTCTTCTTCTGCAACTTCATAAATACCAAGGTTTTCCATCATCTCGATATCTTCTGCAATTATTGCTTTGAAAAGCTGCATTGGATAAATATCCATAGGGACTACTTTCTCATATTGGCCAGTTACAACAAATGCTCTTTCTCCTCCATGGAAATTTGTATCGAGTATATATTCCTTCCTGGGAAAAAGACTTGAAAGAAAAGTTTTTG
Source organism: uncultured Rikenellaceae bacterium (assembly GCA_964514725.1). Lineage (GTDB taxonomy): Bacteria > Bacteroidota > Bacteroidia > Bacteroidales > VadinHA17 > LD21. The sequence continues at coordinate 196,011 of CAZEUL010000001.1, read as the reverse complement.
AGAAACTCAGTTTATTTATACCTGGCGATGCCCAACCAAAGAATTCATGATAATCACCTTCAGGGATAACTGTTATCTGAGAATCATAATAGCCAAGGTAACCATCCGATTTTATTTTTGTTCCTGTAAGCACATTTCCGCTAATAAACCTGACATTTCCTGGCTGAATATTATTTATTACCGCAGCTGCTATCGACCCTCCCGATAACATCCTGTAATATTGGGGATTGACAACTTCTGATCCTGTAAGTGCAACAATCTTTTCAGGTTTATAAATCCCTTCCTCAAACAACCTCCCGATTAAAGCAACATCAAGAAGATTTGTAAACCAGACTATTTCTCCTTTGTTTATCGGATCAAGATGATGTATATGTACACCAACGTTCCCTGCAGGATGAGGGCCGGAAAAATAATGAACCTCGAGGCCGGGGATATCAGAAAAAAATCTGGCTGCACCTGAGTTTTCCTTTAGTATCAGATTTAATTTCCCTTCTGCGAGTTTAGACAATGCAATCAGTCCGGTTCTGAAAAAGGATATCTTTGAATTTTCAAGAATAAAATCATAGTCGGGAGCAAGTGGTGCTGTATCAAATCCTGTTACAAAGAATGATTTGGGAATATCATGTGGATTGGCAATAATATGGTACGGGCGTTGTCGTATTGAGGGCCATAATCCTGATGTAAGAAGATAATCCTTTATGTTTTCCCCGGTTAGTTTTGCCGGATCAGCCTTTGTGAAATCAATCGCTTCGTTGCCTTCCTTCTTTATAACCACTTCAAGTAGTTTCCTGCGTTCTCCCCTCTCTATACCAACAACCGTACCGCTGACAGGAGACGTGAAAATAATTTCAGGCCTCAGCTTGTTATGAAAAAGTATGGAACCGGCAAGCACTTTGCTTCCTTCCTTCACATTCAGTTTTGGAATAATTCCAGGAAAATCTATGGGTTTAACTGCAAAAAATTCAGGATCAACATAACCAGCGAGTCTTTTTTCTGCAATTCCTTTTATACGGATATCAAATCCCTTCCTCAACCTAACGGATCTTGGCATATCAGTTGACGATATTTTAAGTTATTTAAAAGAATATTTTTAAAGGTACCAAATAACAAATAAATTATACATATTCGTCGATCATTAAACTCTGTTAATAAAATAACAGACCACAAATTTAGCAATCCATTGTGATGGAAAACACAAAGTGTAAAAAATCATTTATTATTGCGCTAATTTTGTCCAAAATTAAAAACAGAGGTGAAATATAATAATATTTTAATATTACTTCCGCTGATTTTAATCCTGCCTCTATCAGGTCAGGGACAGGATTATCCCTATGAAAATAAGATTTTCAATAATTCAATAAAGACAGTTCAACTGTACAGGGAAGGCTGGAAAATGTCTTATCCTATAATCAAACTTAAGAGTGACGAGCGGTTGGTTCTGGATTTTGACCTTCTTGGAGATTTAAGTGAAACATATTACTATGCATTCATTCACTGTGACAAAGACTGGAACAAATCGAATATTTTCCCCTCTGATTATACAGATGGTTTTTATGAAAATCCGATCGAGGATTATAAGACATCTTTTAATACAACTTTCCATTATATCCATTACAGTCTCATTTTCCCAAATGAAAAGGTAAAACTTACTTTGTCAGGCAATTACATTATAGTTGTTTATCCTATTGGAGAACCTGATAATCCGGCTTTTATGAGAAGATTTATTGTAACGGAAGATGTCGCCAGAACAACAATTGAAGCTCACAGACCCAGGATGACAAAAGATCTGGATGCAAGTCAGCAGATTGACTTTACCATCAACTTTTCAGGGATAAAAATCAACGATCCTTACAATGATGTTTATAGTTTCATTATTCAGAATGGACGTTGGAATAATGCGAAAAAAAATCTTAAACCTGATTTTTATGGGAATAATGAGTTGAAATACAGTTCGCTTTCTGACCGGAATGTATTTCAGGGCGGGAATGAATACAGGTATTTTGATATTAAAAGCATCCGCTATCAATCTGAATATGTAAGGAAAATTGATTATCTGATTTCAAGCTACCATGTTTATTTAACTCCATCGGAGAACAGAGAATTTAAACCATATTTTTACTGGCAGGATTTTAACGGCAAGTACTACATAGCAATACAGGAAGAAAAAAATCCTGAAACTGATGCAGACTATGTATATGTATACTTCACACTGCCTTCGGCATATAAGTTGGAAGGGGGAAAGATGTATGTTTCAGGGGCACTTGCCGACTGGTCATTCGGGCCTGAAAACCTCATGTCTTATAATGATGATAAAAAAGAATATGAATGTGTGATGCTCCTTAAGCAAGGCTGGTACAACTATGAATATGTATTTAAGAAGGACGGGGACGAAAGCGGAATAGCAACAAAGTTTGAAGGCAGCCATTATGAAACCGAGAATGATTACACAGTCATTGCCTATTACAGAAATCCGAGGGAAAGATATGATAGGGTGATTGGGACCCAAACCATTAATACCTTAAACAGGATTGCCTACTGAGGACCATGGTGAGTGTCTATGCCATATTGCATATATATGGTGTGCTTCAGAGTTTTAAGTATTTCATTCAGGTATTCATCGACAGCTTTTAAAGAACCAGGAAGTGTATAGATCAACGATTTTCCAGAAATTCCGGCTATACTTCTGGAAAGAAGGGCGGCAGGATTGTCAGCGCCGTACTTCATCCTTATAAACTCCATTATCCCCGGAATTTCCTTTTGTATAAAAGGTTTTATGGTTTCAACAGTAATATCACGCGGGCCAATTCCTGTCCCTCCGGTGGTAATAATCAAACCCGGAACTTTTGATGAGTTCAGGATTATTTTCTCAAGCATCAATGCATCATCAGGAATAAGCGTATTTGTTACATTTATTTTCCAACCTATTGAAGTAAAATAATCTGTAAGTCTTTCTTTGATCCTGGGGCCGCTGAGATCGGTATATTCTCCTGCATAAGCTCTGTCACTAAGAGTAATTATTTGGATTTCAAATATTTCAGGCAAATTCATTTCTTATGTTTTTCAATTAGTTCTGTCCTGTCAATAACCATCTTTTTATCAACAGATTTACACATGTCGTATACAGTCAGTAGTGCAATGCTCACGGCTGTTAAAGCTTCCATCTCAGCTCCGGTTTTTCCGGTAGTTTTTACCTCACATTCAGCAGAAACACCTGATTTATCCGTGCAAAGGTTTACTTTAATACTGTCAATGAAAATATTATGGCACAGAGGGATTAGGTTTGAGGTTTGTTTTGCAGCATTGATACCTGCCAGTTGGGCAACTGTCAGAACGTCACCCTTTTTGATCAGGTTTTCTTCAATCAGACCTATGGTATTGGGAGCCAGGGTGATATGACCAGACGCCCTTGCAAATCTTTGTTGGATCATTTTTTCTCCTACGTCGACCATCGAAGCTTTTCCTTTAATGTCAGTGTGAGTCAGTTTTTTCATTTTCTCAGCCTCCGATGTTATAAAAGTTATCATTTAAGTTTTTATGACCGCGTTGTGGTTTTATTCCGACAGCCATTCTGAAAGCATTTTCATTGCCAAGTTCTCTTATGTCAAGTTCTGCTTCATTAAACAAACAGGGTTTTAACTTGCCGTTTGCAGTAAGCCTTATCCTGTTGCACGACGAACAAACTCCGCCTGACCCTCCTTCCACAGATGAAAAGCTTCCACTTAAAAGGTCCATTTGTTGTATGAATCTTATTTCCAAGCCATTCTCCCTGCAATATCGGGCCACTTCAACTGCATCTTTTTCATACTTTGAGTTTTTTACCACACAATTTATTTTAACCGGATTCAATGATGCTTTTTTGGCAGCTTCAATCCCTCTGAAAACATCATTGATATTTCCTATTCTGGTGATCTCTCTGAATTTAACCGGATCGATTGTATCCAGACTTATGTTTACTCTCATTAGTCCGGCTCTTGCAAGGTCATTCGCAAACAGGTCAAGTATTGTCCCATTGGTTGTCATTGAAAGATCATTTATCCCTGAAATCTGTGAAATCATCCCTATCAGAACCACTATGTCTTTGCGTACAAGCGGTTCACCTCCTGTTATTCTAACTTTTAAAATTCCGTTTGATACAGCCACCCTAGTGAATTCCGTAATTTCATTAAAAGTAAGTATCTCCTCATGTCGGAGCAGATTGATCCCCTCCTCCGGCATACAATACCTGCAACGCAAATTACATCTGTCAGTTACAGATATTCTAAGGTAATCAATCGATCTGTTAAATTTGTCGTACACTAACCAATTCTCCTTTTTCAATTGAAAAAATTCCAAGTGGTATTTCAATTATGCCGTCGGCATATGGGAGTGCTGAAATATGACCTGATCCATGAAATTCAACAGTGTCCACAAAACCATCATCTGTAATTATTACCGGGATCAAAGCTTTTCTATCAGCTGACTTTCTCTTAAATGCTTGTTTCATCGGTAGTTCGATCCTTAATGGCTTCCACTTATGACCCATCATCTTATAAAGCAAAGGACGAACAGTAATTTCGAACTGAACAAATGAGGAGACCGGATTTCCCGGAAGTCCAAAAACTATCTTTTCACCGCACTTCCCAAAAGTTGTCGGTTTTCCCGGCTGGACAGCAACTCTGGAGAATATTATTTTTACTCCCGCTTTTTCAAGGACCGAAGGAATAAAATCAAAGTCCCCCATTGAAACGCCTCCGGTAATAATTACAACATCATTTTCTGATATAGCCCGGCTGACTACATGAAAGGATTCTTCTTCATCATCCTTCACAATTCCATAATATCGGCCCTCTGCTGCGGTTCTTGCAATTTGTGCCAGGAGCTGAAAGGAATTGGAATTCCTTATTTGTGATAGTTTTGTATTTTCCCATGGCTCTACAAGTTCATCACCAGATGAGATAACACCTACATAAGGCTTTTTGCCCACCAGAACCGAAGTATGGCCGACCGAAGCCATTACCGCAATATCCTGTGGAGTAATGAGTTTTCCTGGTTTCAAGATTATTTCTCCTTCTTTCAGATCTTCTCCTTTATAAGCAATGTTCTCCTTCTGAAAAACACTCCTGAATCTTACTTTTGAAGAATCAACTATCTCTGTATCCTCGACCATAATAACACAATCAGCACCTTCGGGTACGGCTGCTCCTGTCATTATTCTGGAACATTGAAGATGCCCGATAGCTTTTACCGGATGTCTTCCTGCCGGAATTGTTTCAATTATTTCAAGGTCATGAACCAAATCCGACTTTTTACAGGCAAACCCGTCAACTGAAGCTTTACTGAAAGGTGGCATATCTGTGTCACTAACAACACTCTCCGCAAGAATTCTGTTTAAAGATTGTCTGAAATCAATTCTTTCACTTCCGATAAAATAGGCAGAATCCATGACAATTTCATAAGCCTTTTCAAAAGTTATCATTTCTGTACCGTGTTCCATTGTGAATTACTCTTCTAACTTTTTCTTTGTATTCTTTTTTTGATATTACTTTTATCCTTAATAATTTATTTCCTGGGAAAAGATTTTCAATGCCTTATTCTGAATTATTGATTTATTTTGCAATAAATCTCCCCTCTGAATCTGTGATTTACCCGGAGGAGCTTAAAAAATTTTAAATATATCCGGATTAGTATTAATTCAATACCTCTCCTCATTTTTTATTTCCTGAACATGCGATTTCAAAAATAGCATTTATTGTTTTCCAGCTTCTTGCCGTACCTGTCACATGCATTTTCTTCTCAAAGAAGTTTGTATAGATTTTTGTACGGCCGAATCCTTCAGGACAGTATGTGTAAATCTCTCTGCCGATAATTATGAATTTATCGGGTGGATAACTGATTTTACTTACCTTTTCAATCTGGGATTCCTGAGGGAACTCAGAAAGAAATATCACCGCCAGCTTTGTGCTGTCGAAATTTCTTTCTCCGCTGAAAGGATTGCCATTTATTAATATATGAAGATCCTCTGCAGTTCTGATTAATACCGGAATCTCGCATTTAAATTCATTTCGAATGCCATTTTCAATTCTGGATGCTATCAGGTCTGTTGAGAGGTTTTCCGGATCGCTGAAAATTACATTACCGCTCTGGATGTATGTTTCAGTGTTTTCAAACCCAAGTCTGATAAAAAGTTCAGTCAGTTCATTCATCCTGATCTTATTATGTCCGGCCATATTAACTCCGCGCAGAAATGATACACAGGTTTGCATCAGGAACTTCACTAAAATTTTTAACTACCTCTATAACTTCTGAAAGAATTCTGCGAGCAGATATCTGTCAGAATACTCAAATAGAGCTCTGAATATTTCGACAAAGTGGTTGATACCGTCAATAAAAACAATAATGTCTTCAGTTGATTTTCTATGAATTTCGATTGCACCAAAGCCGGCAAATTTAAAGAGAGGGCTAAAAAACCTTCAGCGTTGCTGTCCATTACGGAATCTGTCTGAGTAGAAATTCTAACAACCGGCGATTTGCCTGTTCCGGAGTATTGGGTAATGCCTCTTATCGGGCCGGAAGAAATCGCTATTTCATTTTCCGGATAGTCCCATCTGGTATCAGGCTTTGTGGCATCCCATAAAAGCCTTAATCCGTAACCTTTATCACCAATGAACTTTTCCTTCATTTCAATGGGAAAAGTTTTTTCTTTTAATTCACGATTACCCACACTCATATATAGAATCTTATCAGTATAACCTTTGCTTAGAAGTGTTCAGATGTAATTCCTTCTTGCAAGTTTTCGTTCCGATTATTTTATATCATTTTTATCAATCGTTCAGAATGTAATACAATTAATAATCTAAGCAAAGGTAACAGATACTTTTAAACATTAAAATGACAATAATCAATATGTTAACTATGAGATTTGAATTTTGAACAGTGATAAAAAAAGTTTTTACAAAGTATATATATTTGTGTTAAAGAGTTTCATAACCTTTTATTTATGAGGGTTTCAAAGATTGAAAATCATCTTGCCAGGTTCAGGGTAGGTATTGCCGGAACAGGAGGGCTTGGGTCCAACTGTGCTGCAGCTTTGGCAAGATGTGGAATCGGCACCCTGGTAATTTCTGATTTTGACATTGTTGAAAGATCCAACCTTTCAAGGCAGTTTTATTTTACTGACCAGATTGGAATGATGAAAACAATCGCACTGAGGGAAAATCTGTTGCGAATAAGGCCTGAACTAACAGTGATTGCATTGGTTGAAAAGCTCAACAGGGATAATATACCAGTTATTTTCAAAGATTGCCATGTTATTGTTGAAGCTTTCGACAGTGCTGAAATGAAGGAAACATTAATCGAGACCGTACAGGAATATCTGCCAGGAATTCCACTGGTAGTTGGTTCTGGGATGGCCGGATGGGGTAACAGTAATCTGATAAAGGTAAGAAAACTTGATTCAACACTTTATGTATGCGGGGATGAAATATCCGAGGCATCTGACGATTTGCCACCTTTGGCTCCGAGGGTAGGAATAGTGGCCTGTATGCAGGCAAATACAGTTATTGAAATATTAATGAGAAAACCTTGATGCATTTAACTTTATGAAAATAATTCTGAACGACAGGGAGGAGGAGATCAATGGTGATAATATCACTGTGAGTGAAATGCTTAAACTAAAAAAGTTCTCCTTCAGGATGAGAATAATAAAGATAAACGGGCATCTGATTCGAAAAGATGAATATGATTCGACTTACCTGAAGGAAGGAGATAATGTTCAGATGATCTATCTTATGAGTGGCGGATGAAAAAAAAATTGTAGGTTTGCATTATAATGATAAAGCTTAGTTTCATAGAGAAGGTTCCTCCTGTATTAAGAAACAAGTATGTTCTTACTCTTATCATCTTTTTGCTCTGGCTTCTGCTTCTCGATTCAAACAATCTGATATCAAGATACAAGGAGTTGAAAAACCTTAAAAAGCTCAAAATTGAAAAAGAGTATTACACAAAACGTATTGAAGCAGATAAGAGGAAACTTCAGGAATTGAGAACAGACGATAAGAATCTTGAGAAATTTGCCAGGGAACAATACAAAATGAAAAAACCTGATGAAGACCTTTATATAGTTCTGACTCCGCAAGAAAACAGGAAAATAAAAAGAAAAATCAACTAATTTCTCTTCTCGAGGTGCCTGTAATAGAATAACAGTTCTAAGGGATCAGCAGAATTGATTTTGTGCCCCTCAATCTTCAGCAGCTCAAAAGCTGATTCAGTTACGTGTTTTTTTTCAAAAATAGCTGAACTGACCATATTCAAATATTTGACGATCCTGAACAAATTAAACCAATCATAAAACCTCTTTCTGAACGATTTAAGGCTGGCAGTATTTCTTTTTATCTCATCTATTTTAGTAATCCATTCTTCTTTTCCAATAAACAATTTAAAACCCTCCGGGAGATTTGAATATATATTATTTAATGATTTTATGTCTGATGAGAACAGGAGGTCGGTAATGCTGAACAGTTTCTTCAATTCATGAAATGCTTTAATATTATAGGTTAGAAATTCATTCTCCATTGTTTCAGTCATTCTGAAAATAGTTGCCCCGGTTCCAAAGGGGACTCTTGCTGATGGACGCGGCGACGGGTAGACAGTTGTGGTATTAAGGTCAAAATACCCTCCTGCACTTATAAGCTTCTGGATGAAATAAAAATCCTCTCCTGCCATCCTCCTGTTCATACCGCCAGCTTTCACATATGAAAGAGCCTTCACAGCAAATGCAGATCCAATGGTATGATGAGCATAAGGAAAACCTGAAAAAAGCAGTCCCTGAAAATAATATCTCAGGTGAAGTTCATACAGTGTTATTGCATTGTAAACAGTTTCATTGAATTCATTCCCTGCTACAGGGTGTTCAAAATATATTGAGCATGCGGTTCTTTCTTTCGAATCTGAGAGCGAATTAAAAACGCTTTCGAGATAATTGGTTTCAACTTTGCAGTCTGCATCAAGACTGAGGATGATTCCGTCAGGCTTATCAATGAAATCAAATCTCCTTACCGCTTCATCCATGCCGGTCTTTCTGGCCAGGCCTACTCCCCAATCCTTTATTCCATAAGTATCTGTATCGATAACATAAACCCTGAAAAAAGAATTTGCGTTCCTTTCCTTCCATTTATAAACATTGCGTATCGTTTCAAGGTTTGAAGTGCGGTATGAAGAATTTGAATCAGAGGCTTCATTTATTATTATAATCACTTCTGTCTTACAAGCCGGTTCATTGCATAGTGCAAGAGAATCAAGCATTGATGTAATACCTGGTTCATTGCATGAAGGTACAACGATTATCAGACCTGTATCTTTTTCCGGGGCCTCTTTAATTAACTCAGGGAATAATAACCTTCCTTTAAGGTAGGACGAGGCAAAACTCATGTATTTTTATTTCTTTTCCGCCTTATATTTGGCATTCAGGGCATCAAGAACTTTCTGTGTAATATCATTTGCACTGTTTCCGTAAAGGACAACGCTTCCGAAACTTTTACCAAGAATATACTGGTAGTTATATTCGGCTTTATTTTCTTCAAGAAAAGTAGTAATATATTCGAGGATCTGTCTGTTCATAACCTGGTCTTCCTCCATGAGGTCCGACTGAAGCTTATCTCTGAGGTTCACAAGATCCTGTTGCTGCTGCAAAAGTGCCTGTTCCATTTCTGCAGCGGTGGCTCTTGTAACCAGCCCTTTATTTACTTTCTCCTGGTAATCTTTCACCCCTCTCTCATATTTGCTGCCTTTGGAATTAAGTTCGGCTTCAGCCTTTTTCTGTTTTTCAAGAAGTTCTGCTTTTCTGTCTTCAAACATTTTAAACTTGAAAACAATAGTATCAATATTAACGTAGGCGATACTGCTTGGGACAGCTTCATTCTCAACACCGGTCTTATTGCTTTTATCTTTACCGGTTCCAATGAAGTGGAGAACGTACAGGGCTGCAACGGCAAGAAATAGTATAGTAAACAGAACAACAGATAGTTTCTTCATTTCAGGTAGGTTATTTATTAGACATAATTTGCCGCAAATATAAAAAAATTAATCAATTAGATCAGCCAGAAATCCTATTTTTAGGCTTGTATTCCTATGCTTCAGTAAGCCTGACTGGTTGAGAGAATTAAATAAAAACGATTGTGATAAGAGATCAGAATTCAGGGCAAGGGATTGCTCTTATCTTCTTACGTTGGCCAAGACTGAAGGAATTGAATTCATAAACTAGAGAAATCTCATGTGAACCTGAAGTTGAAGTTATCAGGTTTGAAATGGTGAAATCGTAGCTATAACCTAAATGAAGTTGTTTTGTTTTTATTCCCACGAGACCTATTACTGCGTCCCCGGCCTGTGTCGTTACAAACGGTATTCCCCTGTACCAAAGACCGAAGATAAGAGGGTCTCTGTAATAATATAGACCTATATCAGTTTGATAGAACTTTGCTTGCTTCTGGAAATTAAGGGCGATAGACAACACCTCATGGAAAGTCTGTTTTAACCTTGTTTTCCTCATTACCTGAACTCCACCAAAAACATTAACCTTTACCGGAAGAAGTGCATTGTCACCGTAGAATGATTGTTTGGGTGTTAAAAGATGGTCAAGTGTAAAACCTCCCCAAAATCTGTCGTTATACACAAGGGCTGAAGTAGCAAAATCAATATCAGCAACATTATCAAATGGCGGAGGGTAAACTGATGGAACATTCCCGCTTCCGGTCATCTGACTTGCAAAGACCAGCTTGTAGATATTAAGACCAAGATACCTGAATTTAAAATTAACACCCGGACGAATATGCCATTCTTTATTAATGTTGAAATCGTAAGAATAAAGAAGTCCTATATTAGTTGTGCTAAGGTCGCCTGAGCCCGCGACATCATAAGTTGCCTGAATTCCAAGCCCTGAATTATAGTTTACAAGGGCTTTGTCAAATGAAATACTGTAAGTATGGAATACTCCAGGGATCGCTGGCCACTGATTTCTGTAGTTTAATGCTACCCTGTATTCCTCTGTTGCTCCGGCAAAAGAAGGAGCCAGGTACAGAGGATTTGCATAGAACTGTGAGAAAGTAGGATCCTGGCTATAACTGTCAGCAACAAATAATAGTAAAAATAAAAACGAATATTTCAATTTACTTGACAAAACAGATCTCTTAATTTGGTTTAATGCAAACATCCAAATGAACTAAATCTCACCAGTTGTTAAACGTAATTTTAACGAAAAAGGTACACAGGCAATTAAGTTTTTTCCAAAAGAGACGACTTCAAGGCTTTTTAATATGACATAGCCTGAATAGATTACACTCTGACGATGAACTTCTTTAGATAATCATCAGCATCAGATTCCTATAAAATATCTTTATCCGCATGTGACAAACGTCATTATTAAATAAAGGTCAAATGGTTTTATTTGCATTTTTAATATGATATTAATCTGTTAATAGATGCAATTGTTTTGATCATTAATTCAAATTTTCATCGGTTATATGTTAAACAAACTGATAGCATTTCTTCTGCCTTATTTCCCAAAGAAATTCATATGGATATTTTCCAGATCTTATATTTCTGGTGAAACAATTGATGATGCCATGAGGGTGTCGAAGGAGCTAAACGAAAGAAAAATAAAAGTCACAATTGATGTGCTTGGAGAATTCATTAAAACACTGGAAGAAGCTGAAGAAAACAAAAAGGAGTACCTCAACCTAATAGATGTTGCAAACAAGGTTGGCATAGATGGTAATTTTTCTATAAAACCAACAAGTTTCGGGCTTCTTATTGACAAAAACGCTTGCCATGCCCATGTAAGAGAAATAATTGCAAAAGCAGCCTCCTATAATGGTTTTATAAGAATAGACATGGAAGATTCCCCATGCACTGACCTGGAGATAGAATTATTCAGAAATATGAAGGCTGAATTCCCTCGCAATGTTGGGCTTGTTGTCCAGGCTTATCTTAAAAGGACCCTCGACGATATTAAAAGTCTTTCCTGCCTTAACAGTCCTGAAAATCCTCTTAGTTTCAGGCTTTGTAAGGGGATTTACATAGAACCCGAATCTATTGCTTATAAAAAACATGATGAGATCAATCAGCATTATCTTGAGGATCTGGAATTCATGTTTAAAAATAAAATACATGTGGGCATTGCCACACATGATAAGTACCTCATAAATGGAGCTTACGAACTTTTAAGAAAATATAACGTCGCAAAAGAAATGTATGAATTTCAGATGCTATATGGAGTGACCCCAAAGCTTCGCGACTCTATAGTCAAAGACGGTCATGAAATGAGGGTATATGTGCCCTTTGGGAAACAGTGGTTTGGTTATTCAACCAGAAGACTGAAAGAAAATCCCAAAATGGCGACCCATATTATTAAAGCGATATTCTATAAAGGATAAATCAGGGAAAAGCAATCACAACTGAAGATTAAGGGAGTACCGGTAATGAGGTAACAATTTATCCATGATCACATAGTTGGAACCTAATAAGAATTTGTTACTTATTGATTTTTCCGGAGAGATTCAAGATATTTTTTTTGAATCTGATTTATCTCATCTTCGGTCAGGTTGTGTTTCATGGGTGGTGGTTTTTGAGGCAGACCATTCATCATAAGATATATTGCCGGAATAATCATAAATGGACTTAATCCTGCAATTCTTGAAGACGGGATCTGTCCTTTTTCATACGCTTCTGTCCTTTGCTTCTGGCGCAATACTTCATAATTTGACAGAGGATCTCCGATTTTTCCCTGATTGACTTTTGCCTGATAAGCTGACAGGGCGAGGTTTGTTTTTGCATTTTCAACTTCAGGGCTGACTGCCCTGGGAGAGTTAAGGATCTCGGATCTCAGATTTGCCAATCTCGGTACTATAATAACCTCACCTATCGATATAGTGTCGGAATTAAGAAATATTCCGGCCATATAGTCTTTTGCGGTCAAAGTATCATTAACCACAATCCGTGCTGTTTTGTACCCAAGTAAACTGAATTCTACCGTATCATACCTGCTGACAGAAAATGAGAAATTACCTGTCGAATCTGTAGCTGCATAAAAGGTCCCGTTTAAGAATATCTGAGAATTAGCCAAAGGGGAAAGAGTAGATGCGTCGCGTATTATTCCCTGGAAAATAATTTTCTGGTTGTTGGTAAATCCAAATTGTGAATTTAAGGAAGCCAGGAAAATGAATTCACAAAGCAATATATTCAAGATCCTGTTCATGATACTGCAAAGCTACAGCTTAATAATCAGTTCGTCAAGTTTTCGTTTTGGAACATGATGATATTGATTATTATCTCTCCAGTATTTCACATCACCCTCCTTAATATCTTCTATAATTACTTTTTCAACTGGTTTGCCGAGAGCAAGAACCAGAAGGATCTCAAATTTTTCTGGAATATTCAACTCTTTCCTGAGCAAATCACGTTTTATTGATGCTATTATGCAACCCCCAAGTCCATATTCGGCGGCGCCGAGCATTATGCTTTGTGCGGCTATACCGTGGTCAACATTGAATGTTTCAGCAATGGTTTTGTCTCCAAGAATAATTATGTAAGCGGCAGGTCTTTCTCCTGAAACAGGACCATCCCAGTCCTTGAGATATCCTGCCCAGGCCAGGCAGGGAAATATTTTTTTGCACCACTCCGGATCATTGGAAAGAAGAAATTTCAGGGGTTGTTTGTTAGCTGCGGAAGGAGATAACCTTGCCAAATCAACAAGGTTTTCCAGGACCTTGACATCAACCTTATAAGATTCATCAAATCGCCTGTAGGAGCGGGTTTTTAAAATCAGATCTCTTAAGCTCATTTTTAATTCTGTTTCCTGTTTAATTTTATTACTTGATCACCATAGAGGTCTTTTCTCAATGCTGTCAGTCTGATTGAGATTTTTAATCAAAGATGCAATAATGAAACCTAAAAAATATATAATTTTTTTTGGTTTTTTGAGGATATAAAAACAACTTCTGACACCCTTATCAGAATTCAGGATTTTCAATTCTTACAAGGAAGGTTAAATGTAGCGGTTTGAAACAACATCCCAATCAATTATTTCCCAGAATGACTTAATATAATCAGGACGTCTGTTTCTGTAATCGATGTAATAAGCATGTTCCCAGACATCGCATGTAAGCAGGGGTTTTAAATTTTTTTTCAATGGATTTCCTGCATTTGATTCCTGAATTATCTGAAGGGAATTATTTTCATTTGTTACAAGCCAGGCCCATCCCGAACCAAAAAGCGTTGCAGCTGCTTTAGAAAACTGCTCCTTGAAGGATTCAAAAGATCCGAAGTGCTTATTTAATGCATCGGCCAATGGTCCGGAGGGAATTCTCTGTCCCTCTTTTGAAAATGACTCAAAATAAAATGTATGATTCCATACCTGTGCTGCATTATTGAAAATACCGCCTTCTGCTTTTTTAATTATTGAAACAAGGTCGGAATTTTCAAATTCGGTCCCGGGGATCAGACTATTCAGATTGTTGATATAAGCCTGATGATGCTTTCCATAGTGGAATTCAAGTGTTTCAACGCTCAGAAACGGAATGAGAGCATCCAAAGGGTATTTAAGTTTTGGTAATTCGAATGCCATAGTTAAAAGGTTTTAAATGGTCATTTAACATAAAAATAGATATTCCAAAATTACTTTTTTTGGATAACAGTTTATATGTCTAATAAACAAATATATCTTCAGGTGGTAAAGGTATTATCCCCTTTTCAAAGCCTATCCTGAAAAGCTCTCTTATTGCATTTTTACCTTGCGATCCAAGTTGAACTGAGAACTCATTAACATATAGTTTTATATGGTTCTTCATTATATCCGGATCCAATTCCCTTGCATTCGATGAAACGAAATCGAATGAAATTTCAGGATGAGCCAATGCAAATTCAACACTTCGTCGGATTAATCTGCTTACAGTTTCTGCTGTTTTTGGGGGGATTTTCCTGCTTATGGCTATTAATCCCAAAGGTATCGGTAACCCTGTCAGTATATCCCAATATTCACCGAGATCTTCAATTTTTCTCAGGCCCTTTTTCTGATATGTGAACCTCGTCTCGTGAATAATCAAACCTGCGTCAACTTCATCCTTTAACAGAGCGTTTTCGATCTCAGAAAATACATATTCTTTTCTGTTGACGGCATCCGGCCAAGCAATACTCAACAGGAGATTTGCGGTTGTATATTTCCCCGGGATGGCAATTAAAGCATCTGAAAGATCTTCTCCTTTAAGATTTTTTTTACTTATCAAAAGAGGTCCGTTGCCGAATCCCAAAGCATTTCCAGAATCAAGGATCTTATAATTCTCTGCAATAAAAGTATAAGCATGAGAGCTTACTTTTAAAATTTCTATATCACCTGAAAAGGCTTGTCGGTTAAGTTCCTCAATGTCAGCGAGGGAATAATCAAATCCAAGTCCTTCAGTATCAATTCTGCCATGAACAAGCGCTTCAAAAATGAAAGTATCATTTGGACATGGTGAGAATGCTATTTTAAATTTCATGGGATTAAAAAAGATTGTAAAAAATATTCTGAAGTTCCAATGCCAGATTATCCAAAGCAAGATTAATATTCCATCTGCTTATGTCTCTTTCTTCAACAATATTAGAGATGGACCTTACTGCAATAAAAGGGACATTTGCTTTTAAACATGTGTAAAAAAATGATGCGCCCTCCATGGTTTCTATGTCAGGATCAAATTTGGCAAACAATTTCTGTCTTGTTTCGAGGGTGCCCGTTGATGTAGAGACACTGATCGCATTAACAGTCCTGATCCTCTTTGAGATCCTGTCAACAAATTTGTTACTTGAAATGAGCTTTCCTGCCGAAAACGGGAAACGGTCAGGATTTTCCAATCCTGCTTCAGCAAGTGTCTTAAAACCGGTTCCAACCTCAATTCCGATATCGGCAAAACAATCAGAAACCGGAATCACTACCTCTCCTATCATGATTTCATCTCTGAAGCTACCTGCAATTCCGGCGTTGACAACAAGATCGGGACACTTATTTGTTGCAAGCCATTTTGTAACCGCCCATGTTGTCGCTACTGGGCCAATACCAGTTATAAGAAGATCGAAAAAACAGTTTCCTGCCGATAGTTTATTGACTGAGTCACTCAAAGTGGTTATTTTTCTGAGTGCATCAGCTTCAACAGAGGTTGCGGTTACAAATAATATATTGAATGACATAGTTTTATGATCTTCGCTACTTTAAATATATTTCATTCAAATTTAAAAAGATCAACTAATTTGGTTAATATTGCAACATAATTTTACCAGGGGATGATATATATTACTCGCAGAGAACAATTCAGTGCCGCCCACAGGATGTTCCGTGAAGACTGGACAGACGAAGAGAATCTGAGGGTTTTTGGCAAATGCTCAAATCCCAATTGGCACGGACACAATTATGTCATTTATGTAACTGTAAAAGGTACACCCAGGGAAGACCTCGGTCTTTTTATAAATATTAATTCTCTTAAGAAAATTATTCAGGAGAAGATCATTGAAAAAGTTGATCATAAAAATCTTAATGTTGAGGTTGAGTTCATGAAGGGGAAGATTGCAACCACCGAAAATCTTGCAATTGCAATCTGGAATGAGTTGAAGCCAGCAATTGAAAATGAAGGTGCCTCGTTGCATTGTATTAAAATAAGTGAAACTGAAAACAATACAATTGAATATTATGGCTAATAAAATTGAAAGTGTAAATAATGGAAGTGGATGGAATTCTAATGGTTATAACAAGATAGAGTCATGGAACACTGAAAATGTGAGGGAGCTTTCTGAAATATATTACAAGGTTTTGAAACTGATAGGAGAAGATCCTGATCGTGAAGGGCTAAGGGGCACTCCTTTAAGAGTGGCAAAAGCACTTAACTATCTGACGATGGGCTATAGTCAGAATCCATGCGAAGTCATCAATTCTGCAAAGTTCAGGGAAGAATACAAACAGATGGTTATAGTGAAGGATATCGACCTCTATTCCATGTGTGAACATCATATGCTGCCATTCTTCGGCAGAGCTCATGTGGCATATATTCCAAATGGTTTCATTACAGGTTTAAGCAAAATTGCAAGGGTGGTTGAGATTTTCAGCAGGAGGCTGCAGGTTCAGGAAAGATTAACAACACAAATCAGGAATTGCATCCAGGATTGTCTGGAACCTCTTGGAGTTGCCGTAGTAATAGAAGCACAGCATATGTGTATGCAGATCAGAGGGGTCCAGAAGCAGAATTCTGTAACAACCACATCTGCATTTACAGGCATTTTCCTGGACAATCTGAACACGAGGGAAGAATTTATTCACCTTATAGGTTCAAAACTGCACGGATGAAATACTTCATGCTTCCAATATTGCTACCGGAACATTAATAACACTCATTAATTATTTATTATCGGAAGTTCAAATACTAACTGAATGAAAGCTTACGTGTTCCCGGGCCAGGGTGCCCAATTTCCAGGGATGGGAAAAGATCTCTATGACAAATCATCTCATGCCAGAGAGCTTTATGAAAAGGCCAATTCTATACTTGGTTTCAGGATCACCGACATTATGTTCAGTGGCACGGAAGATGACCTCAGACAAACAAGAGTGACACAACCCTCTATATTTCTTCATTCAGTGATCCTTGCTGTTATCAAGGAGAAGGAATTCAGACCAGAAATGGTTGCCGGCCATTCTCTTGGAGAGTTTTCAGCGCTTGTTGCAAACAAAACTC
Source organism: uncultured Rikenellaceae bacterium (assembly GCA_964514725.1). GTDB lineage: Bacteria > Bacteroidota > Bacteroidia > Bacteroidales > VadinHA17 > LD21. The sequence continues at coordinate 178,291 of CAZEUL010000001.1, read as the reverse complement.
TCTCATTCGAGGATGGTTTGATTCTGGTTTCTAAAAGAGCATTGGCAATGCAGAAGGCATGTGAAATGAGACCCTCAACCATGGCAGCAATCATCGGACTGGACGATTCAATTGTTGAAGAAGTATGTCGCAGCTTAAATGAGACTGTTGTTCCTGCAAATTACAATAGTCCCGGGCAGATTGTCATATCAGGATCAAATGAGGGAATCGATCAGGCCATTGAATTACTCAAAAACAAAGGTGCAAAAAGAGCTCTTAAACTTGCTGTCGGAGGAGCTTTTCATTCCCCTTTGATGGAGCCTGCCAGGATAGAACTTGAAGAGGCAATAAAGATCACTGCTTTCAGTAAACCTATATGCCCTGTCTATCAGAATGTTAACGGGATGCCATCGTCTGATCCGGACACTATAAAGGCAAATCTGGTTTTACAACTTACATCACCTGTAAAATGGACTCAATCGATAATCAATATGATTGGCGATGGTGCAAAATCATTCACTGAGGTAGGTCCGGGAAGTGTTCTCCAGGGGCTTATTAAGAAGATTAATAAAGATGTGTTAACTGAAAGCGCTGCCCTGTAAGGCATACTGTTAATAAATTAACACTATTTTTAGCTCTGGCTGATGAAAGGAAATAAATTCCTGAAACTTCTACTCTTATTTTAATCATCAATAATCAATCTGCTATAAGTTCTCTTTTCCCTGGTTTCATTATCAATCCTTTATGTCTTTTGCCATCGACCATTATTTCCAAAGGATCTGGGAATCTGATGTGCCTCAGATAATTATCTTCATATTCTGCTTTAACGGTATTTAAAAAATCGACATCGTAAAAGCCCTCATTGATATATGGATTGATTGTAAAATAACCTACCCGGAAGGATGTAAGGTTCTGGAAAAAATGTGTTCCCTGGCTGGGATCAATCCTGTAATTCTTTAGTCCCGACTCAACTATAATTCTTGCAGCTGATATCTGTGGCCAGCGTACAGGTATTCCAAGCCACGGATCTGTTGATCCCCACCGTCCGGGACCGACTAAAACATATCCTTCACCCTTTTTCACAAAATTATTGTTAATCCGTTCTATTTCTACAGCCAGATCTTTATTTTTGGCTGCATTGAATGATTCAGGTTTTATATATACAATGTCCTGAATTCCTTTAAAAAGCCCATTGCCAAGTGCGGATTCTGAAAAAATAATTGTCTCCTCCGGTTTAATATTTGTGATATTTATATTATATGTTTCATCAGTATGCACTATTGGTCTTATCTGAAGAAAATTAAAAATTTTGGGTGTTCCAGGAGGAGTTTCGAGATTAGCGGCAAATTCGATCTCAATTGGATTATTCATTTCTTTCTGCCCGAGTTCCAGAAGTGTGCTTAATATTTCGGCAAGCGGGAATATCTTATGCTGTAATACATTAGCAAAGGTAATAACTCTTTTACCGGGATAGTTTATTCCATCACGCAAAATATTGTTGTTATAATCGTAAGTTGATGCAACATACTTCATTGCTGCATCGTTGTTTGCATCATTTATTGCTATTCTCAGTATATTAACACCATCGTCGGTTGAAGGTACAAAACTGTCAATCTTAAGGTCCAGAGCACGGAATTCTTTTTGAGTATCCCTTAATGCGGTTTCGATAGAAGATAGTTGAAGGATCCTTCTCGAGTGTTTTGGAGAGAATCTTAGAGCCAGACCACCTTCGACAATCAGTTTCCCCAGGCCGAAAGCAATTTTAGCGATGCCGTCTTCAGCTTTTTCGGAGCCGATCGGGTAATAGTTTATTGACTGAGCAACACCTGATAAAGTAGGATAAAAAATATTACCGTGGCGGTTACCGCAGACTTCCTGGAGAATTATCCCCATTTTTTCCTCATCAATCACATTTGCTGTTGCAGTCATATAAGCCTTGCTACCCTTGTAATAAACTGAGGCATAGACTTCTTTAATGGCATCCGAGATCATTTTGATCATCTCATGGTTATCAGCATGCCTTGGGATCATATAAGTGGAATAAATGCCTGCAAATGGCTGATAATGCGAATCTTCAAGCTTACTTGAAGATCTCACTGCTATAGGGTGGTTCCTAGATACTGAAAGGAAAGCATAAAAATCCTGATAAACACGTCCCGGCAATTCGGCACTAAGGAATCTGTTGAGTATTTCATCATCTGGCAAATCCGATAAAGCAACCGAATACAGGTTGTTATGGTCCATAAATTCATCAAAGATATCAGTGCTTAATACTACTGTTCTTGGGATAGTTATAAAAACATCCGGATATTTATTATAAAGTTTATTTTCCTTTATTATCTTGTTAATAAATGCAAGGCCTCTAGCCTTGCCACCAATTGAAGCGTCACCTATCCTTGAAAAAATCTGGTATTCATCATAGCTTGACTTGTCAAACTTTGCAATTACTCCTCTGCCCTTGCCTAATCTGAAACTTGAAATTGCAACATAAAGGAATCTTCTCATTTCATCCATTGTTTCAAAATCTTCCTTGCTGATATACTTGAACATCTGGGCAACAGGAAATAGAGCTCTGGCATTCAGCCATTTAGAAAAATGGTTCCTGGTTGCATGATATTCCAGTGTCTTATCAGGTATTGTGAGAAGTTTCTGTTGCAGGCTTTGGAGATCAGTTGCAATTGCGATAGGTTCCATCGTATCAGGATTTTTGAATACGAATGGTCCGAATGCAAGATTCTGGATAATGAAATTCCTTAGTTCAAGTGATAAAGACTTTGAGTATTTGTTGATAAAACCTGCCCCCAGTTCCTCGGCCATTTTTTTATGCACCAAACTTGACGACTGCAGCAGGAAAGGAACTTTGTCATCATCGGCCATAATAACTTTGCATAATTCGATACCTGCATTTTCATCTGGTACATTATCACGTTTATAGCTTATATCTGAAATTACTCCCAGAACATTGTACTTATATTTTTTATATAGGGCGAGTGCATCATTGAAGTTAGTTGCAAGAAGTATTTTAGGACGGCCCCTCATTTTGAGCATACGCTGATGTTCATTAAGGGCTTCCCTCTGAAAATCGAGGGATTGCATTAACACTATCTTGTAGAGATTAGGAAGGTATGAAGAAATATAGCGGATTGAGTTTTCAACAAGAATGATAGCCTGCACGCCAATGTTTTCAATATCAAATTCTGCATTCATTTTGTCTTCAAGCAATTTTATTATTGCCAGAATCAGTGATGCATCGCCTAGCCAGCAGAATACATAATCGATTGCGCTAAGGTCCTCGCCTTCAAGTCTTAATGACACTTCTCTTGAAAAATAAGTAAGGACGACTATCGGAATACTTGCATATTTTTCTTTTATTTTTTTTGCAAGGGCAAAAACATCTGTACCTCTGAGGCTCAACATTGAGATCACAAGATCTATTTTTTCCCTTTCAAGTATTTTAAAGGCATCTTCTGCATTGTCAGTCTGAATAAATGAAGGAGGGTATCTGAGGTTGAGGGAGACATATTCATTAAAGATCTGCTCATCAATCCTGCCATCTTCCTCGAGCATATAATTATCATAATTGCTGCAAATTAAAAGTACCCTGTGTATTCTTTTCTGCATCAGCAGATCGAACGAAGTATCTGTAAAATCATATTTCTGAAGATCATGTACTCCTTCTATGATGCTCATAATTCACAATTAAAATTTTATTGATTCAAAGAAATAACCGCCATACCTTTCTTCCCATCCATCCTTATTATAAGAGGCTTTTCAAATTGTACGTGAGTAAAAAAATCACCACTCCAAACGATTTTTTGTTTCCGTATATTCTCCCATCCTATCATATCTTCTCCGGTATTCTGCCTGACTGAAAAATATCCCACATTCATAGAGGTTACATTATGGAAAAAATGAGATCCAAGGGATGCATCAGGATGAAAATCAGGAAGTGAGAGTTCAACAATGATCTTGGCGTTTGATATTTGAGGCCATGCTACCGGGATGCCCAGGAATTTGTCCCTTGATCCCCACCTCCCCGGACCAATAAGCACGTACTTACGCTCCTGTCTTATCATTTTTTCATTTACCATGGCAATTTCTCCGGCCATTTTCATTGTCAACCTGTTATCGAATTTATCAGGCTCAACATAAACAACATCTGTCAGATCATTAAGAAGTCCGTTACCCATGCTTTTTCTTGTTAAAAGGACAATTTCCTCTTCTTTGATGGTTTCGGGATCAATATTGTATCCTGCCACTGTTCCATGAAGTGGTTTCAGCTGGAGCAGATAGAATGAAGCATACCCTGAGTTATCCTTGTTAAGGTCAACTGCAAATTCAATTTCAACGGGAGTCCCGCAGGCTTCTGAAACAACACCGAGTACAGTCTTAAGAGTTGAGGCCAGAGGCACATAATTATATTTAAGTACATCGGCGAAATTTATCACTCGCGGTCCCGGGGTATCGAGACCGGGTGTAATAGTGTCATTATCCGGATTCAGGACCGATGCTATATGTTTTATGGTCCCATGTTCTTCTGCTTTATCAATACCTAAGACTTTAAGCCCGGCAATCTCCCCCTCAAGCAGATTAAGATCTTTTTTCCCCAGATCGACAGCGTAGAACCAGGTTTGGGAGTTCTTATATAAATCTTTCTGGGATATGATCTCAAGTGAAGGATAAGCGGGTGAAAATCTGTATGCCATTTCACCCTCCATAACATACTGACCAAGACCTACCGCGACTACTGCAAAGCCGTCTTTTGGCGTCATATGAGCAACGGGATAAAAATTGTATGATTGGGATGATCCGCTTATATGAGGATAAAAAGCATCCCCATACTTATTTCCAACCACTTCCTGTATTACAACTGCCATTTTTTCCTGTTCCACCTTGTAGTGTATAGCGTCGTAATATGCAAGTGCATCAGGTGAATAAATAGATGCATAAACAAGTTTGATAGCTTCCGACAACTGTCGCAGCCGTATTTCGACATTGGCATTATTGTTGGGCAGGAGGTAAGTACCGAAAATACCTGAAAATGGCTGGGTCATTGAATCTTCAAACAGACTTGAAGACCTTACTGCAAGTGGTTTCGTTAAATGATTGAGAAGTATCCTGAGCTTCTTTTCAAGGGTATAGCTAAGGCTGCTTTTCAGAAAGGCTTTCTGTATTAAGCTATAATTCTTTTCAGTCTTAATAAGCTCCCAGAGATGGTTTCTCTCCATAAACATATCAAACTCATCTGTTCCAACAATGGCTGTCACAGGTGTCTTAATGTTTATGCCTGGAATAAGCTTGCCAAGTTCAAAACTGTATATCAATGTGTTAATAAAGGCAAGACCTCTTCCTTTACCGCCAAGGGATCCCGGGGAGAGACTAAGTACATTCGTTTCATCAATAATAGCAGAAGATTCAAAGTTTATCACCCTCCCTTTATGCATTTCCTGCCGACGCTTCCTAATAATACCGATAAGAAATTCCCTGAGTTCATTCAAGCTTTTAAAATCAGACACCTTCAACGGATATATCATTTTTGCTATCTTGACCTCCCCCCTTGCCATCAACCACAGAGAAAAGTGGTTTTTCATTGCATGATAAGCAAGTGAATCCTCAGGAACAGTTTCAAGGTAAGCTTCGAACTCCTTCATTGATTTTGCCACAGCAATCTGTCGTCCCTGGTTATCCCTGTACACAAAATGGCCGAATCCCAGATAATAATTAATAAATGATTTAAGATCCTGCAAAAGGCTGGATGAGTTTTTATTTATGAAGTTCGATTTCAGTGCGAAAGCATATTTGGCATTTTCAAGATCTGATGACTGCAGCACTGTGGGAAGGTTTGGGAGATGGCTTTTAATGTATTGAATGAGTTCAAATCCTGCTTTATCATTAAGTACACCATTTCTGGGGAACCTCATATCGGATATTACGCACAGAAGATTATTCCTGTACTTATTAAAAACATTTATTGCATTTTCCCAGTCGGGTGCAAGTAGTATTTTAGGACGCGTCCTTAGCTTAAGCACCTTATAAAGCTCGTCTGTCGAGACATCCTCAATCAGATTCCTGGTCTGATCCATAACCAGGTTGTAAAGCATAGGCAGATAGCTGGAATAATAATCCGCTGAATCTTCGACCAGAAGAATTACTCCTGTTAGGCCTTTCTGCGTATCATTTTCGACATTTACCCTGTCCTCAAGGAGTGATACCATCGCTGAGAATACCTTTGATTCACCGGTCCACACAAAATGATTATCAAATGGAACTCCCATGGCCTTTTGTTTTTCGACATAAGCCATATCAGACGGATTATTGAGTAAAAGGAAAGTAGGCATATAGGGATACTTATTCTTGATCTTCCGGCACAGAATCAGAGGACTTTCCTTGTCCACTCCAATCATTATGATGATCATATCATAATGCCTGGCTTTTAACCTTTTAAAAGCCTCTTCTTCTCCAGAGACACCTGTAACCCTGGGTATTGAAGCGAGACTCATCTGGTAGTATTCTCCAAGGATATGATCAGCAAACCGGCCTTCTCCTTCAATTGAATAAGCGTCATAAAGGTTTGCAAGCAAAAGTATTTCCTTTACTTTGAATGGTTGTAAATCGTGGAATACATCACGTTCAGCATTATGTCTGTCGAGAAATTTCTGTAAAAGTTCCTTGCTTGGAACATTTGTCAGATCATCCTCTGTCTTTAAAGGAGCAATCTTACGGATTATATCTCGAGCCTTGTAGCTGTTAATATAGCCCGTAATAAGGCTTGCTATATTAATTATCAGGTCCCTCTCCTCCTTTAAGAAAGGGCCCTCCTGTTCCTCCCTGAATTCCTGGGTATAAAAGATTTCTATTGTACCCTTTTCCCCGTCTATTGTATCAAATTCCTGAGCCATTCTCCATTTTGATTCCTGGAAATCAATCGATTCAAACTGGTTTTGCATAAATGTAATCCTGGCTGTTGTATATTCAGGATATTGCCAGGCAGCCGGCAGCAGAAGAGCTATCTGCTGAAGTGTCTCTTCAATGGGCTTATTCTCTTTAAGAATATAAGTTGTCTGGTTAATACAACTCAACTCCTTTACGCGCTCCTGTTGGTCATGAAGAAGTTGCTTGAATTCGGGTGTTATATGGTTTTTTTCATCCATAAAAAGAGAACAAAAGGATCAGATTTTAAAATTAGTAAATTAGTAAAATCATGGGTTGACGGATCCCTTATTTAAAATTAAAAGTTATGACTGGAAAATGTAAATTACAATTTCCAAAACCATCGTACATGAAGGTATAGTGCTGCAATGTTTCCTAAGAACAAGGATAAGAAATGAAAAATAATAAAAAGAGAAAGCTTTAGCTAACTTTCCAGGTTGAACCACTTGTTAACAAGTCGTCCATTGATTTTATTTTTGATGATCCCTGAATTAAACTGATTTGTTCTGCAACAGCTCTTTCATAAGTCTGGCCAGGAACTGACCTGATCACTCCCAGTGCAACGGGATAATCAGGATATTTCATATTTGCAAGCATATAATGAATGCCTGGATTTTCCTCAGAGGAGTCGTGGATAAGAATTTTATCAATACCAATGCCGTTTTCTCCAATATTTACCACTTTTAGCTTCAATCCGTCGAGGATCAGACCTTTGTCATTGTTCTTCCCAAAAATCATTGGCTCTCCGCTCCTAAGTATCAGTGTTCTGTCATCTCTTACTTCCTTTCCGGCAACATCTTCATGAATACCGTCATTAAATATTACACAGTTCTGAAGCACTTCAACTACAGAAGTACCTTTGTGCTTTGCAGCTTCAATATATATTTGTGTTGACAATGAGATATTTGCGTCAATTGTGCGAGCAAAAAATCTGCCTTTTGCTCCGATTACAAGCTCGCCTACCGAGAATGGTTCTTCCACTGTTCCGAAAGGAGAGGTCTTTGTTACTGTTCCTTTATTGGATGTTGGAGAATATTGACCTTTAGTAAGGCCATATATTTGATTATTAAAGAGTATTATTTTTATATCAACATTTCTCCTGACCACATGAATAAAATGGTTCCCTCCAATAGCTAGGGCATCGCCATCACCGGTTATCTGCCAAACAGAAAGGTCGGGATTTGCAACTTTAACTCCGGTTGCGATTGCCGAAGCACGGCCATGGATTCCGTGAAATCCATAGGTATTCATGTAATACGGGAACCTTGAAGAACAACCTATCCCTGATATGAAGGCATATTTTTCCTTTGGAATTCCAATTTCAGCCAATGCCCGTTGGACAGCACTTAAAACAGCATGATCACCACATCCAGGACACCATCTTACTTCCTGATCGCTTTTAAAATCTTTCGGAGTTAATGTAATATTTTCTGTCTCTGCCATATTATTTGTCCTCCAATATTAAAATGCATTTTTCTTTTATCTCTTTTACTGTAAACGGCAAACCCTGGACCTTGTTAATCTGGCTATAATGGAACTGCTGGTATTTCATTCTCAGATAATTGGCAAATTGACCAAGGTTTTGTTCACATACTACAATTTTTCTGAATCGGCTGAAAATATTTTCAACATTCCTGGGAAGCGGATTTAAATAATTAAAATTAACTAAACCAACACTATAGCCCTCGTCAGCCAGTTCCCGTGCTGCAGTGACCAGATACCCATAAGATCCACCCCATCCAACGATAAGGAGTTCGCCTGAATCGGCTCCATGCAGTTCAAGCTCCGGTATCACATTTGCTACCCTTTCCACTTTTTCTGCTCTCAGTTTAACCATGAGTTCATGGTTTTCAGGAACATACGATACAGTTCCCTTTATAGTTTTCTCAAGGCCGCCTATTCTATGCTCGAGTCCGGGAATTCCGGGTATTGCCCATTTTCTGGCAAGTGTTTCTTTGTCACGCTTATAGGGTAGAAAAGGTGTTTCATTCTGATCTGCAAAGGGAGGTTTGATCTTTGGCAGATCTTTCATTTCAGGTATCTTCCATGGTTCCGAGCCATTCGCGAGATAGCCGTCAGTCAGAAGCAAAACCGGAGTCATATGTTCAACAGCAATTTTTGCAGCTTCAAAAGCAAATTTGAAACAGTCGGAAGGTTCACTGGCTGCAATTACGACCACCGGACACTCACCATTACGGCCATAAATTGCCTGCATGAGATCAGCCTGTTCGGTTTTTGTAGGAAGCCCCGTTGAGGGTCCGCCTCTCTGAACATCTATTACCACAAGAGGTAACTCAGCCATTACAGCAAGACCAATAGCCTCTGATTTCAGAGCAAGACCGGGACCTGACGTAGAAGTGACTGCGAGATGCCCTGCAAAACTTGCTCCCAAAGCAGTGCATATACCGGCAATTTCATCTTCTGCCTGAAAGCTTTTTACACCAAGATCTTTCCTTGCAGCAAGCTCTTCAAGTATCCCTGTTGCCGGTGTAATTGGATAAGACCCGATGAACAGCTTTAATCCTGCTTTTTCGGCAGCTGCAAGCAATCCCCATGCAGTCGCTGTGTTACCATTAATGTTACGATAAGTACCCGGAGAAATTGAGGCCGGATTTACCTTTATGACCGGAGTAAGAGCCTCAATGGTTTCGGCATAATAGTATCCTGCTTTGAGAGCGATTTTATTAGCCTCTATAATGTCGGGCTTATTTTGAAATTTCTTTTCGAAATACTGTTCTGTATATTTAAGCTTACGGTCAAAAAGCCAGTAGACCATTCCAAGGGCAAACATATTTTTTGTTCTCAGAATAGATTTGGGGTCAAATCCAAAATCCTTCAATGCTTCCTTGACCATTGAAGTGATAGGTGCTGCAATTATATTGAATTTATCAAGCTTGTCTTCCACAAAAGGATCTTTCAGATAACCGGCTTTTTCGATGTTCTTTTCCGTGAAATTGTCCTTGTCATAGATTATTGTACCGCCAGGTTTTACCCACGAGGCATTGGCTTTAATAGCAGCAGGGTTCATTGCAACAAGTACATCTGCATAATCACCCGGGGTATAAACTTCTGAGTGGCCAAGATGCACCTGGAATCCTGAAACACCTCCGACCGATCCCTGTGGCGCGCGAATCTCTGCCGGGTAATCCGGAAATGTCGACAGGTCATTCCCAAATAACGCGGCAGTATCAGAAAATAATGTTCCGGTCAGTTGCATTCCATCGCCAGAATCACCTGAAAACCTGATTACAACCTCTTCTCTTTCAATAACCTTTGATTTTTTTATCATAGCCAGATTAAAACATTACATGTTAGTTTAAATTGTTTTTTAACTATCCCAAGTATCCTGCAAATTTATACTTTTAAATATCGAAAGATCAAATAATTATTAATATTTCAACATGATATTGATCATAATATGGATAGGAAACTTAATGGTTTCATCTTTTAAAACTCCAATGTCACCCTGAAATTAAAATCTTCACTGAATGAATATTTTTTCAATGGGTTTCATTTATAAGATACGAAGTATTAAATAAAAAAAATGTCAATAAGCTGTTTTTCAACTCCAGATATCTGCTTTAGTAAGGTTTATTTCACCCTCAAAAAACATTCTGGCAATTTTCTCAAAATATGGGGTATAATCTGATACAAAGAATTCGTCATGCACATTTGGCGAATCACTCAGAAGATTATATTTTTCAAGGGTGTCACGCAGTATTAATGCGACCACTCTGGCTGAATCGACTATCTCGATGTTGAAATTAAAGAACTTGCTGATCTGGTTTTTTATTATTGGATAGTGAGTACATCCCAGAATTAATGCTTCGATTCCTGCAAGTGAGTCATTTGACAGATATGTACGGATAATAGCATTGCTTATATCATCAAAAATAAAACCTTCCTCTATCATTGGCACAAGAAGAGGCGTTGCCAATGAAACTACCTCGGTATCCGGTGCTTTTTCCTTCAGCTTTTGATCGTATGTTCCTGATGTTATAGTTCTTTTTGTACCTATGACACCTATTTTTCTATAGTTTTTGGCAGCCAGGTAATCAACTATCGGATCAATGACATCAATCATTATAGTTTTTTCCTGATACTGAAGTTTGAGTGATTCAAAGGCAGATGCTGAAGCTGAATTACATGCAACAAGAACCACTTTTGAATTATGGCCTATAAGAAATTCTGTAATTCTGGCTGAGTAATATTTTATTAATTCAGCTGATTTATCACCATATGGAAGGTGAGCTGTATCTCCAAAATAAACAAGACTCTCACCTGGCAGCACCTGCTTTATAGCATGAGCAACTGTTAATCCGCCTACACCTGAATCAAAAATTCCGATTGGCCTTTCTTTTACATTTAAGTTTTTTGCTGATGAATAATCCATAATTTTCTTGACTGACTTTCCGGATTTGGTTTAGACCCTATGATCCTGTCGAGGATATACAAAAAAAGAAAGTGTCCTTTAAAGGACACCTTCAAACTAAAACAAATCAAATTTTTATTTAAGTCCAAGCTTGGTTTTTACCAGGGGTAATACGTTAATGCTTTTTGTTTCGTCAAAATAAGCCACCTGACCACCTGAGAGATCAAAAATATACATGAACCCATTTTCCTTTCCGATATCTTTGATTGCCTTATCAGCCTTTTGTGTTATGGGATTAAACAAAGCGGTCTGCTTCTCCTGCAACTGATTTGAGGCATTCTGTTGAAAAGTCTGCATACGGTTCTGAAAATCCTGTAATTCCTGTTCTTTGGTCTGACGTACAAGATCAGTCAGATTCTTGCTCTCTTTGAGATAAGCCTCAGCTTTATTATTATATTCAACCTGAAGCAGTTCAAGCTGATTTGAGAGCTCCTTGTTCAGTCTTTCAAGCTGCGCCCTAGCAGTATCAAATTCAGGCATAGACTGAATTAACTCGTTCCTGTTTATATGTCCGAATTTCAGGTTTTGGGCCATAGTCTGTTGTCCAACAAATCCAAAAATCAAAGCAAAGACAGCTATAATAAATCTTTTCATGGGAAAATGTACTTTTTAATTTTTTGCAAAAATAGTCAATTAATTCTTATATCCTAACTTTTCAAGGACCTGATCGCTTATATCGAATTTTGGATTCGCAAACAGGATATTGCCCCCTGCTGCTGTATCAAAAATTGCGGCATAGCTTCCTTCAGCAGCTATTGTTTTAATAGCTTTCAGTATTTCATCCTGTATCGGTTTAACAAGTTCTTCTCTTTTTTTAAAGAGTTCTCCTTCAACCCCGAAATATTTGTTTTGAAGCTCCTTAATTTCTTTTTCCTTTGAAATGATTGCCTCTTCCCTCTTTGTCTTCATATCCTGTGAGAGTAGAACCACATCATTTTGGTATGATTTATACATCTTTTCAACAACAGCATACCCATCAGCAACTTCCTTTTCCCACTGTTTTGAAAGTTTGTCAAGTTGTTCCTGGGCTTTGTTAAAAGCAGGGATATTCTTTCTGATATATTCAGAATCAACAAAAGCATACTTCTGAGCAGCGGCATAAACCGTTGTCAGAATTATCAAACCTATAATAAAAACTGATCTTTTCATAATTTTAAAATTTAAGTAATTAAAACTGTTGACCTATGACAAAATGAAACTGGCCTTTGTTTGCATCCGGGTAGGTTACAGGATCAGCAACTTTGTCAAAACCATATCCCCAGTCGATTCCAAGCAGACCGAACATCGGAAGGTTTGCTCTCAGTCCGATTCCGGCTGAGCGATTCATTCTGAAGGGATTATATTCATTTAGTTTATACCATGCCCTGCCGGCTTCCAGGAAAGCAAGACCATAAATAGTTGCCTGCTGGTTGAGGGAGATTGGATACCTTAGTTCAAAGGTGAGTTTTGAATAGACATTGCCAGTCGGGGAACCTGTTTTCCGATCCGTTGGAGTAACAGACCCGTCAATATATCCTCTTAGTGCAATAATTTCGCGTCCATAAAGACTATAGCCTGTCATTCCACTGCCGCCAAGGTAGAAATTCTCAAATGGAGAAGGCCCGATATCTTTGTTGTAATAGCCCAGATAACCAAATGCAAATTTAGTGTTAAGCACCAGTTTATCGTCCCTTGTAATTGGATAATAATAATCAGCTTTGAATAGCCATTTATGGAATTCAATCCAGTTATATTTTATCTGATCGGATACGCCCGCCATATTTCGTCCGCTGATGAGTGAATAAGGAGGAGTTATCTGCAAGGATAGAGTAAATGAAGATCCGCTTCTTGGGTAAATTAAATTAGGGCTGGTTGAGAACCTTGTGAGTCTGGCAGTAAAACTTAACATGTTTGATGTCCCATCAGAAAAAAGGAAACGGTAATAGGTATATTTATTCAAGGCGTAACGCTGGTAACCCAGTTCACCATATATTGAAAAATAGTCGTCAGGCCATGAAAGTCTTTTCCCAAGGCCTATAGAAGCTCCTCCTATAACCATTGATTGATAATCGCCAGAATTTTTCTTCCTGCCATTGGTCATAGTTGATCTGTAAACTGATACTGAGAATGAGTTTGGTTTTTTCCCTCCGAGCCATGGTTCAACAAACGAAATATTGTATGACTGATAAAGTCTTCCGTTTGATTGTGCCCTAATGCTAAGCGACTGTCCGTCTCCGGATGGATAAGGACGCCATTCTTTCAGATTAAAGAAATTGCGCATGGCAAAATTATTGAACCTGACACCTATTGTACCAACAAGCATCCCAGCCCCCCATCCTCCTGAAATTTCGAACTGATCGTTGGCTTTCTCTTCCAGCTTATAAAGAAGATCCACTGTACCATTGGAAGGATCGGGTAATGGAGTCGGATTTATTTTTTCAGGATCAAAATGACCGAGGACTCCTAACTGTCTTATTGACCTTATAATCTTATCTTTGCTGAACAGGTCACCAGGCAATGTATAAAGTTCCCTCCGTGCTATGTGCTCATTAGTACGGGTATTACCTGAAATAATAATATTGTTAAGATAGGCCTGATCACCTTCGAATATCCTTATTTCCAGATCAACAGAGTCATTCTCTACCTTTACTTCCACTGGTTCAAGTCTTGAGAACAGATACCCGTAATCCTGATACAAATTGCTGACCGCATCCTGTGCACCGCTTGCTCCGTTAAGCCTGTCTTCAATATGTGACCGGTTGTATACTGACCCTTTTTCAATATTAAGTACCCTTGCAAGATCCTCTTTTTTATAGACACTATTGCCTACCCAGTTTATGTTCCGAATAAAATACTGCCTGCCCTCATATATTTTAATCATAAGGGCAACCCTGTCATCCGATACAGGATATAGTGAATCTTTTAATATTTTAAAATCTTTATAACCATTATCATTGTAAAATTTGTCGAGGCTCTCTTTATCTTCAAGATACTTTTCATCAATATACTTTGAAGCTTTGAAAAAGTTCAGATTTTTCTTCTTGGTATTTTTCATCTTCCGCCTGAGCTGCTTTGTTGTGAAATTATCGTTCCCCTGAAATGTAATCTCGGCTATTTTAACTTTCTGCTTCTTGTCAACATCTATTGTAAGTATTACATTGTTTGGCAGGGAAGGATCATCCTTTTGGACAAAATCCACTGTAATATTAAGGAAGCCTTTTTCGACAAAATGGTCGATAATAATCTTTTTCGTTTTATTTAACAGGTATGAAGTGATCTGGGAACCTATGGGAAGGTTGATCTTTTCTGTAATATCCTGGGCTTCAGAATTCTTCAAACCATTGTACCTGATCTGGGAAATTCGGGGCCGTTCCTGCAATTCAATATCAAGATAAACCGTATCTGCAACCTGCTTTATAATACTCAATTTCACATCGGAAAACAACCCCTGATCCCACAATTTTTTAACTGCATTTGAGATCTCTTCTCCAGGCACAGAAATCTGCTGACCAACTCTAAGTCCTGATAATCTTACCAGTGTATTTGCATCCAAAAACCTGACACCGGAAACCGAAACACCGCCAACATAATATTCATCTATAGTTGAATAATCGACAATTTCAGGCTTTTCCTGTGAGTAAAGTATCTGAGATATCAGTACAAACGATATTACCAGAAAAATCCCTTTTAACTTATTAATCACCATCATTATGTCAATTTTCCAATAGCTGTTCACTTGTTTTTCCAAATCTTCTTTCCCTTTTCTGGAACTCAATTATCGCTTTATAGAACTCCTCCTTACTAAAATCGGGCCAAAGTATTTCTGTAAAATATAATTCTGTATAAGCAAGCTGCCATAGAAGAAAATTACTAATACGTAATTCACCGCTTGTTCTAATCATCAATTCAGGATCAGGAATCCCTGCAGTAGTAAGATATTTTTCAAAGTCATCTGGGGTAATGGACTCGATTGTTCTTAAACCGCTGCATATATCTGATGAAAGTTTTCTTGCTGCCTCAGTAATCTCCCATCTTGAGCTATAGCTCATTGCAATAATCAGGTTTAGTCCAACAGCTTCGGAGGTTAACCTTATGGTTTCAAGGAATCTGTTCCTCACATCATCGGCAAGACGTTCAACATCACCAATTGCAGTAAGCTTTATGTTGTTTTTTATCAGAGTATCAGTTTCATCATTCAAAGACTGCACCATTATTCCCATGAGTGCAGAGACTTCATCGTCGGGTCTTCCCCAATTTTCTGTCGAAAATGCGTAAAGAGTAAGGTATTTTATTTCAAGTTCTGCAGCAGCTTCAATTATTTCCCTGACGGCGTTAACTCCCTGCCTGTGACCGAAGATCCTGTCCATTCCCCTCTGTTTAGCCCATCTTCCATTTCCATCCATTATAATTGCAATATGGGAGGGAAGTCTGGCAGTATTAATTTGTTCCTTCAAAGACATACCTAGTGTTTTCTTCTTGATTCATCAACATCTTTAAATGCAGGGCAGCCGGCTAATTTATTATAAATTTTCCATGTGATCGAAACTCCGGCAAATGAATACCAGTCATTATTATGAAGCCATGCATGATGTGATGGATCCGTTAAATCTTTTAAGCCGTCAAAGTTATCATAAAAAGTTTTACGAAAACCATATTCTGCTTCCAAACCCAGGTTTTTATGTATATTGATTTTAAATCCCAATGAAAAAGGTATTACAGGCTCGTAGGTCAGGCTTATGGTATTTATAAATGTCACACCTATTCCGGCAGCGAGATAGGGAGTATAGTTCCATCGTTTACCCTGAGTGGAATAAGGGAAAAAATTAAACTCATACTGAAAAGCCCATTCGCCTACAGCCCCTGAGAATGATTCTTTTCTTGCCTGCTGTAATGGATTGTTGAAATCAAGATCATTGCCTTGAATACCACCTATAAAGACATTCGTCCGCAATGCCTGCCTTGGATTAAAATTATATCTGTAAAACAATCCACCGGCCGGGAGGGGTGAATAAAAAAGGCGATTAGTATTGATATCTCCTATGTATGATGAAACCCCTCCAAAAACTCCATAATCAGCATTTCGCTGACAATAAGCTGAAAGAGGGAATAAAAAAAGGAATAGAAGCAGATAAAATCTGTTCATTGAAACTGTTCCAATGCAACGCATAATCATCTTAAAGTAGGTAATCCCCGTGCCCCCGACTTTAATTTATAGGTAATCGTCAGGTTCAACAGATAGTAAACGTCCCTTGCTCTGGAAAATTGCGAAGTATAGCCGTCAAGATAATCTGTAAAAGTATATCTTCCCCCCAATTCCAGGCCAAAATTTAGATTCGGAGTATAGATTAGGGTTGCTCCCAGACCAAATGGAATAACAGCAGAAATACCACTCGATTTCAGTCCGTAGCTTACAAGCTTTTCATTTCCTTTTACATTATATACCACCCCCCCGGCTCCTGTAAAAGCATAAAAATCCAGAGATCGTATCAAAGCCTGAACCCCTTTCCCTTTGAGAAACAGGTAACTGCTTTCGTATTTGTTCTTAACGAAATAATATTCGCCTATCAGGGCAGGTTCAAACAGGTTCGTTGTTGATTCCATTTTTCGTCCTTCATTTGATCCTCTAGAATCGGTTGAATGAAGCATAGCATAAGTAAGGCTAAGACGCGTGTTAACAGTTCTGGAGATTCTGAACCTTATATTTCCATTAATATCAAACCTGGTTTGTCTGAAACTCAAATCTCTGAAGCCAAGCAGGTTCTTCCCAATTGAATATCCTCCAATATCCGGAAACGCGAAAGACGGACCTATTCCAAACTCAGCTTCCCACCTTTTCAGTTTCCATAACTGAGCATCGGAAATCTTTGCTGTCAAACAGAATATAATAATAATGAAGAGGTATCTTTTCATAACAATACTTTTTCAGATTGTTGATGCAAATATAATAATCAAACGTTTAGAGCATGTAAATAACATAATTAAAATTAAATATTTACAGAGAGTCAATATTTTATTTTATGTCTTTATCTTTGTCTTTCAGTTCCTCCTGTCTGCGCCCCACATAAGCTTGTTTCTGAGTGTGCTATAGAAATCCCAGCCCTTCAATAAAACCGTTTTAAGCTTTTCAGGAGATCTGATTATGTAAATTTCCCGGTCAAAAGAGAGTCGCTTTGATCTGAAATCGCAGGTTGCAAGATATTCTGATGCTCTTCCCTCAACAGTCAATTTAAGCTCACTTTCTCCTGAAATAACAATTGGCCGCATGGTCAGATTATGTGGTGAGATAGGAGAAATAATAATGCTCTCATCTTCCGGAGACAGAATAGGGCCGCCAACACTCAGGTTGTATGCTGTTGAGCCTGTTGCAGTGGAAATTATAAGACCGTCGGCCCAGTATGTATTAAGATAAACACCATTTACGTACACATTTATTATAATCATGCTGGGATCTGCTTTCTGAACAGTTATTTCGTTCAGTGCTTTTGATGATTCCCTGTCGAAAAGTCCCTGAGGAGATTTAATTTCCAACATTGACCTTTCAACAACTTCATATTCTCCCTTACAAAGCAGATCTATTGAATGACCTATCTCCTCATCAGATATATTTGCCAGAAATCCCATTCTGCCAGTGTTCACACCTGCTATAAGTAACCCAAACCTGCTGACCTTCAGCATAGTCTCAAGGAAAGTACCATCCCCGCCAACACTTAGTACCATATCTGGGTATCGATGCAGATTTCCCAGGTCACTGAAAAATGTAACCTGATCTGTATTTATGGATTCCCTGATTCCGGAATCTTTTCTGTACTGATAAACTTTTATGCCCCTGTAATTAAACTCCCTGATAAGCCTGCTGACTCCTTCAGTAGTTTTAATATTGCCTTCTTTACTGTAAATTGCAACCGTTTTCAGCTTCATTTTTACATATTCAGATATTTCATCAGGAGGTCAAACCGTTCTGAATAAAATCGATCCATGGAATCATCGGAAGTTATCCAGGTTTTCAGTTCGTAATTATACCTTTCAAAAGTCCTGATAAGGGATGTCAGATCATTGGTATTGACTTTAATAGTTACCTCAAGCCTTGTTGAATCCGGTGGTGAAGTTATATATAAGCTTAAAACTTTTGCGTTGTTGCTTTCAACAATTTGAGCAATCTGCGAAAGTGAATAATCTCTTTCCGTGATCTCAAGGACGAGTATTCCACCTGTCTGGTCCATTGAAGATATTGAGGCAAGATAGCGGATAAGGTCAGTGGTTGTAATCACACCTTTATAATGATTCTGATTGTCAAGGACAGGAATAACAGTAAGTTTCAGACGCGCAGCAAGGCCTATTACTTCAAAAAGATGTTGTTCTGTTGTAACGTATGGTTTTAACAAGGTGAGTGAATGATTTCCGATAGGTTCTTCAGGCTGATTCATATCGTAGATGTCAGAATCTGAGATCAGCCCTAAAAAATCCTGATTGTTCACAATTGGCAGGTGAGATATTCTGAATATCTCCATCAGGTTAAGGGCAGTCTGACCTGAATCGGAGGTCTTTAGAGCCGGAATCACATCTGATATCAAATCCTTTGCAACCATCAGGGCAATTTAAGAGATTAATTTTTATATAAAATAACAAAAAAAAAATCAGTTATCTTATTTTTACACAATATTTACTATACGGGAATATATCCTATTTATTATGACAAAACTAAGCGTTAATATTAACAAGATAGCAACATTAAGAAATGCACGGGGAGGAAATGTTCCGAATGTAAAAATTGCCGCTATAAATTGTGAACTATTTGGTGCTGACGGCATTACTGTTCATCCTCGTCCCGATGAAAGACATATAAGATATAAAGATGTACTTGAAATCAGACCTGTCATCAAAACAGAATTCAATATTGAAGGCTATCCTTCCGACAAATTCATTGAGCTTGCATTGTCAGTAAAGCCAGATCAGGTCACACTTGTTCCCGATGCACATGATGCAATAACATCCAATGCCGGCTGGGATGTCGCCAGATTCAGGCTTTTCCTGTCGGATGTGGTTATGACATTCAAAAAAGTTGGCATAAGGACTTCCATTTTTGTTGATACTAACCCTGTAAATATTGAAAATGCAGTAATTACAGGGACCGACAGGGTAGAATTATACACCGAACCTTATGCCAGATTGTTTGAAGCAAATGCCCCTGCTGCTGTTGAGCCTTTTGTTATTGCAGCCAGAATAGCACACGAGGCAGGCCTGGGACTGAATGCCGGACACGATCTTAATCTTGACAATCTCAGGTATCTCCACCAGAATATTCCATGGCTGGATGAGGTATCTATCGGACATGCACTGATTTCAGATGCTCTTTACCTTGGACTTGAGAATACGATCCAAATGTACAAGAGACAATTAGCCGACTGAAACCCTTATGAAACTTTTTTTCAGGAAATATGGGAATGGCCCTCCCCTGTTAATACTTCATGGTTTGTATGGTTCTTCCGATAACTGGGTCTCAATTGCAAAAATGCTCGAATCCAGGTTTACGGTTATCCTTCCTGATCTCAGGAACCACGGGTTATCGCCTCATTCTGAATATCATGATTACAATGCTTTAAGTTTTGACATTCTTGAACTTGTCTCTGACATGAGGCTTGGTCATTTCTTTATTGCCGGACATAGTATGGGAGGCAAGACAGCAATACGTTTCACAATGAAATGGCCCGAAATGATCGATGGGCTTGTTGTTGGAGATATTTCTCCATTTGCAGCAGAAAACAGAACTAAGATTGAGCAGTTAGAACATTCAGGGATACTAAATATTATGCTGACTGCAGATCTTAAGTCTGTCAGAACCCGGAAAGATGCTGAACTGCTTTTTGAATCGATAAAATCAGAAAAGATAAAAGGATTATTATTAAAAAATCTGCAAAGAAACAATGACAATGTCTTTACATGGAAAATAAATACGGAAGCTTTGTCGAAAAATCTTAACCGGATTTTTGAACCAGTTCTATATGATGACAATAATGACATCCAGATATCGGGATTCCCTGTCTATTTTTTGAAAGCTGAAAATTCAGATTACATTTCCTCGGACGATTTCACAAGAATTCTAAAAGTTTTTCCTGCAGCTGAATTGATAACAATACCGAATGCAGGTCACTGGATCAATGTTGACAACCCTGCCGCTGTCTGTGAAGCATTTATGAAATTATTGAATTCTGAATGAAGCTTAAAAAGTTACCGATTCAACTCTGTCTGGTTCAATGGCCGGAAGGTTCATAAATCGCAAAAGAACCTGTGCCACAGCCAGAACATCTTTTTCACAATAGGCTGCAATACGTTTAAGATCATGTTCATTCCAGTAAAGCCCTGCTACCATACTTCCGTCAATATCATCTTTCGGTGAAGGAATTCCCAGGACTGAAGTAAGGAGGTCGAGTGAAGTATAGCTTTTATAATCACCAAATTTCCACAGGTCCATCGTATCGAGTAATTTTATCTCCCAGGGTTTTTTCCCAGCATTATCAATAATATCAGGAATAGTTAATTTGTTTATAATCATTCTTCGTGCAATGTAAGGGAAATCAAATTCCCTTCCATTATGAGCACACAAAAGCATTTCCCTGTTTTTTGAAAACTTCCCTAACAGTTCTGAAAAATCGGAAAGTATCAGTTTTTCATCATCGCCATAAAAGGACTTTAATCTTAAAAGATAGGGATTTTTCTCTTTCAGGAATCCCACGGATATACAGATTATCTTACCAAATTCCGCGTAAATACCAGCCCTGTCATAAACTTCACCAGGCTTCTGATTCTCAGTTCTGAATTGCTTTGATTTCTTTTCCCAGTGAGTTTTTGATGTGGCATCAAGGTTCTCAAAGGATGATGCTGCCGGTACTGTCTCAATATCAAGAAACAATATGTCTTCGGGTTTTATATTGACAAGCATAATTAGTAAAGTTAAATTGTCAGATGTTTTTCAATTATAGAAATCAGTACTTCGATTCCAACCTGGTTTTCGCCTCCTCCCGGTATAATAATATCTGCATACCTTTTTGAAGGTTCAATAAACTGAAGGTGAGAGGGTTTAACAGTATCATTATATCTTTCAAGGACTTTCAGCACAGATCTTCCTCTTTCAACTATGTCTCTTTGTATTACCCTGCCAAGCCTGTCATCGGGATCTGCGTCGACAAATACTTTAATATCAAGCATACTTCTAAGGCCTGGATCAACAAGAATAAGTATTCCTTCGACCAGAACAACTCTTGCCGGATTTATTGTTATTGTTTCCTTTGACCTCAGACAGGTCAGATAGGAATATATAGGCATCTCAACACTTAAACCTTCGCGTAGCTTACTGAGATGTTCGATCAGAAGGCTAAATTCAACAGAATCAGGATGATCAAAATTTATTTTCTGTCTTTCCTCGAAAGGTATGTGACCATTATCCTTATAATAAGAATCCTGTGGCATTACAATCACATCGTTGGAAGGAAATCTCTCCATAACCTTCCTGACCACAGTGGTTTTTCCAGAACCTGTTCCGCCTGCTATACCAACTGTAAGCATAAATTAATAATTTTGCTTCAGATTTTTCCTAAAAATAATAATTTTATCAATGTTCCTTAAAAGAATTGGTAGTTTGAAGAAAATCAGGTATGGGCTGCCAGGATTTGTTAACTTTGCCACTTTGTGACACCTAAAATAAAATTATGTCAGAATTATATCCATTGAAATTTGAACCCATCCTTAAGGAGAAAATTTGGGGAGGAGATATTCTTGCCAAAAACTATGGAAAAAATGCAGCCGGATTAAAGAATATTGGGGAGAGCTGGGAGTTATCAGCCCTTGAAGGAGATCTTTCAGTCGTAAGCAATGGATTTCTGGCCGGAAATACAATCGAAGAAATTATTGAAGTCTACATGGGAGACATTGTTGGAGATGAAGTGTATGAAAAATATGGAAATGAATTTCCTCTGCTTATAAAGCTTATAGAAGCCCGGGAAGACCTATCAGTTCAGGTTCATCCAGGAAATGAACAAGCAAGAAGGTTGCATAATGCTTACGGTAAGACTGAAATGTGGTATATACTTCAATCCTCAGAAAATGCAAAAATCTACACAGGATTTATAAAACCTGTAACCCGTGGTGAATATTTGGATTCTTTAAGAAATAATTCTATACAGGACATAATGAATGTTGAAGTCGCCGAGCCAGGTGATACTTTTTTTACACCTGCCGGAAGGATTCATGCAATCGGAGGAGGGATTGTTCTTGCAGAGATCCAGCAGACATCGGATATAACTTACAGAATTTATGACTGGGGCAGGACCAATGAAAATGGAGAACCCCGTGAGCTTCATACAGAACTTGCTCTCGAAGCTATTGATTATTCTGCAGCCGGAAAAATAAAAATAAGAAAGGAACTTAAGGATAACAAAACACAAAATCTCGTAAGCAATCAGTTTTTTGTTACTAATATCCTCCACTTTAATGAACCGGTTGAAAAAGATTACAACCAGATTGATTCTTTTGTTATTTACCTTTGTACTGAAGGCCGGTTTGTAATTCGATATAATTCAAACAGTGAAATGGTTACAAAGGGAGAGACAGTGCTTCTTCCGGCAATGATAAATGAGGTTGTCCTGGACCCTGGGCCCGAGGCAACACTTCTTGAAATTTATATTGGAACTGAAAATAATAACCAAATACCAAATATCCATAAAAATGAAAAATCTTATTAACCCTGTCATTATTGCATTCGTTGCAGTGACTTTCATCGGATGCTCCGGAAACAGGCCGTCAAAAAAAGAAGCCACAGTTGAATCTGAAACTGTTCAAGTACCTGACACCGGATATACAGGTATAAAAAAATATTATACAAACGACCGGATATTCAAAGAAATTACTTTTAAGAACGGAATAAGGCACGGGGAAATGAAATCTTATTACCCGGGAGGACAGGTTTATCAGAGCTTCTGGTATGAAAACGGGCTTAGGGAAGATTCAGCCAGATGGTATTATGTTGAAGGACCAGTATTCCGGTCAACACCGTTCAGGCATGATACAATTCATGGCACACAGGTTCAGTACTACAGGAATGGCAGGGTAAAAGCCAGGCTTAACTATATAAAAGGATTGAGAACTCCAGGCCTTGAAGAATACACAAGGGATGGAAAACTTATTAAAGATTATCCCGAAATACTATATAGCCTTACTGATAATTACAATTCAGAAGGAAAAGTAAGAATCAACCTTTCTCTGAATAATCAGTCAGAAAAGGTTAAATTTTATAGGGGTGAATTTGTTAATGGAGTTTTTGATACGGCGAAGATCAATGTTATCCGAACAGTAAAAGGCAAAGCAGTACTGGATCTTAAAAAAAGTGGCACACCTCAAAAAGATTATGTGGGGGTTATCGCAGAGTTTATTACCGATTTCGGTAATAAATATTTTACCTATAAAAAGATTGAGCTACCATACAAAGACTTGAAATAAACAATCGGGAGATGATAATAAAATCAGCTTCATTTGTAAGGAGCAGTACTGATTTAAAACAGTGTCCGCCTCCCTTGAAGCCTGAATTTGGTTTTATTGGGCGATCAAATGTAGGAAAGTCATCCATCATCAATATGCTTACCGGTTTTTCTAACCTTGCCAGAATATCGTCTGATCCTGGAAAAACGAGAACTATAAATCATTATCTGATCAATGATGCCTGGTATCTGGTAGATCTTCCGGGGTACGGATATGCTAAAGTTTCATTGAAAACCAGAAGCAAATGGATGAAATTAATAGAAGAATATATTATGAAAAGAGAAAATCTGGTTTCTCTTTTTGTACTGATCGACAGCAGACATGAGCCTATGTTTTCTGATCTTGAATTCATGGAGTTACTGGGAATAAACCAGATACCTTTTGCCAGAATTTTCACAAAGACAGATAAAATATCACAGACCTCTGTAAATAATCTGGTCAGAGATTATAATAATGTAATGCTTGAAAAATGGGAATCACTGCCACCAGCTTTTATCGCATCTGCTGTAACCAGAAAAGGAAGAGAAGATATTCTAAACTATATTGAAGAAACTATTAACAAGTTTTCAAATTCAGACTGATATTTTTTGGATTTTTTAAATTTGTACCAAACAAATACTTATCTAAACCCATAATATTACTGCCGATGTACGGGATAGCTCCTATGAAGATATTTTCCTGCAGATCATCAAGATATCTGGCAGAAAAGATTTCAGAACATTTAGGTGTTGCTTTAGGGAAAAGTTCTGTGACTGAATTCGCCGATGGTGAATTCCAACCAAGTTTCGATGAATCTGTCAGAGGGGATATGGTTTTTATAATTCAATCGACCAACCCACCTGCAGATAACCTGTTTGAGCTACTGCTTATGATAGATGCAGCAAAGAGAGCATCTGCCTACAAAGTTATTGCTGTTATTCCGTACTATGGATTTGCCAGACAGGACAGGAAAGACCGGCCAAGAGTTTCGATTGGTTCAAAGCTTTCTGCTGACCTGCTTGGCACTGCAGGTGTAGACAGAATAATTACTATGGATCTCCATGCTGATCAGATACAGGGATTTTTCAATGTGCCGGTAGACCACCTTTTTGGATCCGCTATATTTGCACCATATATTGAAAACCTTCACCTTGATAATCTTACAGTATCAGCCCCTGATATGGGTGGATCAAAAAGAGCCAATGCCTATTCAAGGCATCTTCAGTCGGAAATGGTCCTGTGTTATAAATTAAGGAAAAAGCCAAATGTTGTAGAGGAAATGTCTATTATCGGAGAAGTAGAAGGTAGAAATGTTGTTATAATAGATGATATGGTTGATACAGCCAGCACAATGGTTCTTGCAGCACAAAAGATGATGGAAAAAAAAGCTAAAAGTATAAGAGCTTTTGCAACTCATCCAATTTTATCGGGTGATGCTGTTAATAGAATAAATGATTCTCCCATAACAGAACTGGTGGTAACAGACTCGGTGCCTCTTACTGTTAAATCAGATAAAATAAAGGTACTTTCAATTGCAGAAATCTTTGCACGGACAATCCAGGCGGTAAATCTTAACCAGTCAATTGCGACTAGTTTTTTATTCTGATTCTTTTTATTAAATTTGCAGTCCGAATTTTTAAATTAATGTCGAACGTGTAATGGGGAGTTATTCAATTTATAACTCTGAGTAGCATAATAATTTTTATCAGATGAAGACTATTGAAATCAAAGGATCGCTGAGATCTGAACTGGGGAAAAAAAATTCAAAACTTATCCGGAAACAAGGTAATGTACCATGTGTGATATATGGGAATGGAAACAATATTCATTTTTATGCTCATGAAAATAGTTTTAAAAATCTTGTTTACACCCCAGATGCCCATATCGTACATCTGAATCTTGGAGAAAAGGAGTACGATCTCGTTATGCAGGAAATTCAGTTTCATCCGGTTACAGATAAGATTACTCACATAGATTTTATTGAAATAAACGACAAGAAGCCTATAACAATAAGCCTACCAATAAAAATCACGGGTGAATCAGTTGGCGTAAAAGCAGGCGGTAAACTTAGGATTAAAAAAAGGAGTCTGAAAGTAAGAGGTCTGGCCAGTGATATCCCTGAATTTCTTCCAATTGATATTACCAATCTTAAAATTCATCATTCGGTTAAAGTCGCTGATCTTTCTTTTGACAAAATCGAACTTGTTGACCCCAAGATAACCACAATTCTATCTGTTGCAACTTCAAGGGTTGTTCAAAAATCTGAGGGCGAAGAGGTTGCAGGGACTGCTGCACCTGCAGCTGAAGCTCCGGCCACTGATGCTGAAGATAAAAGCAAATAGATTATTTTTTTCAATTATCAGGCACAATGAAATATCTTATAGTTGGCCTGGGAAACATCGGTGACGAGTACAAAGACACCCGGCATAATATAGGTTTCAAAGTATTGGATGCATTTGCTGTTGCATCCAATGCTGTTTTTGAGGATAAACGGTACGGAGCTGTCTGTTCAGTAAAGTTCAAAGGGAGAGATTTTATACTTCTTAAACCCTCAACTTATATGAATTTAAGCGGTTATGCTGTTCACTATTGGATGAAAAAAGAAAAAATACCGCTTGAAAACATTCTGATAATAGTTGATGATCTGGCATTACCTTCCGGGAGCTTCAGAATGAGACCAAAAGGGGGAGCAGGAGGACACAATGGACTATCACATATAAATACCATTCTCGCTACAAGTGATTATGCCAGAATCAGAATTGGAATTGGAAACGGATTCAACAAAGGATCACAGGTGAATTTCGTTCTTGGAAAATGGAGTCCAGAAGAAGAAAAATTCATGCAAGAAAGAATATCAATAATAATCGAAATGATAAAATCTTTCGGGTTAGCCGGAACTGATCTGACTATGACAGCTTATAATAAGCTGGGTAAAATCAGCATCAACAATAGGGATAAAGGCGGTCAGGAAGTTAAATGACCAGCTTCGGTGCATTATTTTAAGTATTAAAAGACCCGTAAATTAGTGTCACATGCATAATAGTCAATCTGTAAGAGCTGACAAGTTCCTATGGGCTGTCAGGATTTATAAAACACGCAGCATTGCGGCAGAAGAATGCAGAAAAGGAAGAATTTTCATTAATGGGAATCAGATCAAACCTTCCAGATTAGTATCAAAAGATGAGATTATTGTTGTTAAAAAAATGCCCGTGACTTATACCTTCAGGATAATAAATTCTATTGAAAGCCGCGTGTCAGCAAGACTTGTACATAATTATATCGATGATCTTACTCCTGATGAGGAAAAACAAAAACTGCAAATAAAGCAATCAGGACTTAGTGAATACAGACAAAAGGGGACAGGCCGTCCGACAAAGAGAGAGAGAAGAAATCTCGACAGATTAAGAATCAAATTTGAAAATTGGTAAGAGGTGGTAAAAAGACTTATTATTTGAAAAATTTAAGTTAATTTATTTGTAAATATTCTGGCCGGACTTCATTTTTTTTAACTTGCATTTATCCTTTAATTAATAAACCTTAACCCTTTAGAGTGGCATTGGAACTATAAATCCTGTTGAAATGGGCAAGGAAAATATTGAAAAATATTCTAACCGCTATTTGCTCCTGAAAAGGGTAATGGGTTTCTGGCATAACAAGATATATTACAGAAAAGTTATTGTATTAGGAACAGAAAACATAAATTCCAATGATCATCTAATCTTTGCACCCAACCATCAGAATGCACTAATGGATGCACTGGCAGTCCTTTTCACTCATAAAGGTCAGCCAGTTTTCCTTGCCAGAGCAGATATATTCAAAAAGAAGATCATAGCTTCATTCCTGTATTTCCTTAAAATTCTGCCTGTTTATAGAATCAGGGATGGATTCAGTACTCTCAAGGCAAATGATGACATATTCCATAAAACGATAGATGTAATTAAAAACAAGAACGGCCTTGTAATATTGCCTGAAGGTGACCATGCGGGATTCAGGAGGTTACGCCAACTGAAAAAAGGAATATGCAGGGTTGCTTTCCAGGCCGATGAAGCTACAGGATACAACCTTAAGATTAAAATAATCCCTGTGGGAATTGAATTCTCCAATTATACACGATTCAGACAGGTGCTAACAGTTGTTTATGGAAAACCAATCGAGGTGTCGGATTATCATCAGATGTACAGGGAGAGCCCTGAAAAAGCGCTTAACGAATTAAGAAACAGATTATCAACGGAGATGAAAAGACTGATGGTACATATTGAATCTGTTGAAGATTACGAGGCAATTGACGAATTAAGAAGCATAATAAATGAGAAATACAGTGACGATATAAAAAATCCAAAATTGTTCAGGGATAGAATCCTTATTGAAAAGCTTAACAAACTGAAGCTTTCCTCTCCTGATGAATACAATAGAATTTGTTCACTTAGTCTCTTAGTTAAAAAGAAAACTTCAGACCTCAAACTTTCCTACCGTTTACTCGAAAAAAAGAGACATCCACTCGGATGGCTTTTAACTGGCCTAGGAAGTCTGTTAATTACTTTCCCCTTATGGCTGTTCGGGAATATTTTTACTCTTACCTTCCTTACCATTCCGGACATAAAAGTGCGAACTATCAAAGACCTTCAGTTCCATAGCACTATTCGGTTTGGTATATCTTTCGCCATGGCGCTGATTGTTCTGCCAGTTTACCTGTTAATTTCACTTTTATTGTTCAAGCCATGGTGGCTTGCAATCCTCGTATTTCTTACAATTCCTGTTGCAGGCATCTTTACCTGGAACTACAATCTACTTTTTAAAAGGATCATGGGAGGTTTCAGAATAAGAAAACTTATTAAGCATGGCAACCGCGAATACCTCTCTCTTAGAGACAATTATGACAATTTAATAGCTGCGGTAATGGCTCTATGATTTATGAAAAAGTACCGGATTTTAAGGGAAAAAGTAGTTTGGATAACAGGAGCCTCTTCAGGAATAGGAGAAGCCCTGGTTTATAAATTTGCCGGAATGGGCTCAAAAGTCATTATTTCTTCCAATGATCCGGAAGGATTGGAACGTGTCAAAAGGAATTGTGGAATTAATATGTCAAATATTACATGTGTTCCTTTCGAACTTGCCTCACATGAGAAGGTTAAAACCATTGTTGACAATCAGATCAATTTATCAGGGAAAATTGATTATCTGCTTAACATCGGAGGAATAAGTCAGAGATCAAGAGTTGATGAAACACCTCTTTGGCTCGACAAGAAGATTTTTGATATCAATTATTTCGGCACAATAGCTCTTACCAAAGCAATTCTGCCCTACATGAAAGCCCAAAAAGATGGTCATATTATTGCGACAAGCAGTATTACAGGCAGATTCGGGTTTCCATTAAGATCTTCATACTCGGCCTCCAAGCAGGCCATTCATGGATTTTTTGAAACTCTCTACCTTGAAAATAAAAAATACAATATCAGAGTATCGATCATAATTCCCGGAAGAGTAAAAACCCGGATTTCGTTCCACGCACTTGACAAAGACGGGAACGAGCATGGACAGATGGATGATGGACAGGCAAATGGACTTGCTGCAGAAAAAGCTGCTGAAATAATCATAAAGGGAATTTTAAAAAATAAAATGGAGATTCTTGTTGGCCGAAAAGAACTTACACTTTTATATATCAGACGAATCTGTCCCTGGCTTTTCTTCAGGATAGCAGATAAAATAAAATCAACTTAGATTTAATTAAAATTCATTGTAATGGGATATATTATCGGAGGTATTCAGCAGATTGGCATTGGCGTTAAGGACATTGAAGAAGCATGGAAATGGTATATTGATAACTTCGGGATGGATTGCAGGATTTTTGACGATGACTCGGAGGCAAATCTTATGTCGCGTTACACAGGGGGCACTCCTGTTGAGAGAAGAGCCGTCCTTGCACTTAATCTGCAAAGCGGAGGAGGATTTGAGGTCTGGCAGTATAAAGGACGTACACCTCTTGAAAAAAAGGAGGAGATAATGCTTGGAGACCTTGGGATCCTTGTCTGCAAAATGAAAGCTAAAAATCTTGAAACAGCTCACTCATATTTCAGTAGAAACAATGTCAAAATATTAACCGGAATAGTCAAGGATCCTTCGGGTGCCGGAAGCTTTTATCTTAAGGATCCTTATGGAAACCTCTTCCAGGTAATGGAGTTCAATCACTGGTTCATGGAAGAGAAAAAAGAAACAGGAGGTTCATGCGGTGTAATTATAGGAGTATCTGACATTGAAAAAGCCCGTGTGGTTTATTCTGATATCCTTGGATACGATGAGGTAGTTTATGATTCAACGGGCAATTTCCCGGACCTTGCCTCAATCCCGGGCGGAACAAAAAAAATAAGAAGAATATTGCTTAAATGTTCAAAACCTCACACCGGCCACTTTATTAAAGTTTTCGGGCAAAGTGTTATTGAACTAATTTCAGTTCCTGAAAGTCCGGGCAAAAGAACACTCGAAGGCAGGTTTTGGGGAGATCCGGGATTCATTCACATGTGTTTCGATATTTTCGGCATAAACGATTTGAAGGAAACATGCATAAAAAAAGGTCATCCATTCACTGTTGACAGCAGACGGGCAGATAGCAATAACAGTTTTGATATGGGAGAAGCTGCCGGTCATTTTGCTTATATTGAAGATCCTGATGGAACACTTATTGAGTTTGTGGAAACCCACAAACTGCCAATATTAAGGAAATTTGGCTGGTATCTTGATCTCAAGAATAAAAATGCATATAAACCCCTCCCTGACTGGATGGTAAAGATGCTGCGATTCTCGAAGGTTAAAAAGCTTTCTTAAGCTCAACCTCTTTTAATACCCTCATGATATTGCCGCCCCAGATTTTGCAAATCTCAGAACGCGAATAACCTCGATAAAGCAGTTCTATGGTAATATTCTTAATATCAGATGCTGTCTTACATCCTTCCACTCCACCACCTCCGTCAAAATCAGTACCAATACCGACATGATCGATCCCAATCACCTGGACTACATGATCAATATGGTCAACAACATCCTTGACTGTGGCAAGCTTTTCAAATTTTTTCTTTATCTGCCTGAATTCTGAATACATAAGTTTTTTCTGCTCTTCAGAGAGATTATCATATTCCCCGTATCGACTTTTTAATTCTTTAAGTTTCTCTTCCAGTTCAGGATTCGGATCCGGTGTTTTTAAATATTCACTTACAATGCATATCTGGATTACTCCTCCGTTTTCTCCAAGTGCCTTGAGCATATCGTCACTCAGATTCCTTGGACTTTCGCATAAAGCTCTGCAAGAAGAATGGGAGGCAATAACAGGAGCAGTTGTCACTTTTAATACATCATAAAATGCATTATCTGAGGCATGCGAAACATCAACCACAATTCCAAGACGATTCATCTCTTTTACCACCGCTCTGCCGAAAGCAGAAAGGCCATTGTGCTCAGGTCCCATTGAATCTGTCGAAGAATCACATATATCATTGTTCTTAGTATGACATAATGTTATATATCTTGCCCCCAGTTCATAATACTGCCTGATTCGTGTTATATCCGAACCTATCGGATATCCATTTTCAATGGCAATAAAGGCTGATATCCGGCCGGTTTTTTTTATTCTTAAGGCATCCTCCGGGGTAAGGGCAATTTCAGCCATTTCGGAATTCTTCTTTATGTTTTCGTGTATAATATTAAGTGTCTCAATGGCTTTTCGGTGAACAACACTACTCACTGAATCATCCCTTGGCCCCTGACTGGAGAAAACAACAAAAAATTCAGCATCAAGCCCTCCTTCTTTCATCCTTGGAAAATCCAAACAACCATCTTCATGACGTATCCCAAGGTCATATCCTGACCTCACCATATTAATTGGAGTATCACAATGTGTATCAACCGATAATATCTTTCTGTGAATTGCCTCAGCCTGCCTTATATGCTTTTCTTCCCTGCTGCAATTAGATAAGATAATAATTATTGAAACCAAACCAAATAATTTGCTCATAATAAGTTTTACATCGTTTGGTTCTGAAAGATAAATAAAATGAATAAGCTGTAATAAGACTCTGTTATTTTATTAACACTATTTAACATGCAAAAGCCCCCGACGTTTTAGTCAGGGGCAGCCATGAAAAGAATGGAAAATTACTTTTTTGGACAGTAAAAGCATTTTCCTGAAATTTTATATCATTGAAATGAGATTATACTCCTCTTTCTTAATTTTTTGAATATAAGTAATCACCCTTAATAACTTGTAAATGTAAAAAAATATTTTATCAAAAGCAACAATTCATTTTATATATGACTTGCCGGATTAAAAGTGTAAAGTATTTTTGTGCTCTGGCTAAATTATGACTGCAGGTAGAAAAATATGGCACTGGCTTGCGATAGTTCTACTTTCACTGATATGGGGAACGAGCTACATTCTTATGAAAAAAGGATTAGAGTCCTTTTCATCAGTTCAGATAGGATCTTTAAGGATATTAATCACATTCTTGTGTCTTCTTCCAATATCAATTAGGAACATTCACAAACTAAAACCAGACAATTTTTTATCAATCAGCTTGATAGGCTTATTCGGAAGCGGAATCCCTGCATTTCTGTTTCCTCTTGCTCAGACCAGAGTAAGTTCCTCGGTTGCTGGTATGCTCAATACACTTAGCCCTGTCTTTACCTTGCTTGTGGGAATTCTATTTTACAGGCGTAAAGCCATACGGGTCCAGATTGCAGGAGTAATTCTTGGATTTTTAGGAGCAATAGGACTAATTTATGACCGATCTTTTACATTTAATTACTATGGTGTTTTCATAATTATTGCTACCTTTTTGTATGGTATAAGCGCAAATGAAGTCAGTAAAGTAAAAGACATGAACGGCATCCAGGTGGCTTCACTTGCTTTCCTCATTATAAGTCCCCTGGCAATATTTTTCCTAATGTTCTCTGACTTTTCAAAAGCCATCACATCGGTTCACTTGATGAGGAATCTTGGATTTATTTTCCTTTTATCGGTTATGGGAAGTGCTTTTGCCCTTGCTGTCTTTTACTTTTTAATATTAGACACATCTCCGGTTTTTGGATCTTCAGTAACCTATTTCATTCCGATTATTTCGACCCTCTGGGGACTAAATGATAATGAACACATTTCATCATCAATGCTTATTTCTGTTGCATTCATCCTTGCAGGA
Source organism: uncultured Rikenellaceae bacterium (assembly GCA_964514725.1). GTDB lineage: Bacteria > Bacteroidota > Bacteroidia > Bacteroidales > VadinHA17 > LD21. The sequence continues at coordinate 145,282 of CAZEUL010000001.1, read as the reverse complement.
GTCTATCTGATTAACAGGACCAGCCTGCTGGATATAAGAAGAAGCCCGGATGAATAAATACACCCTTACGGGATTATCAATTGCAGGAGGTATTCTTTCAGGTCTTGCATGGACTGACTGGTGCTCAGGACTTATACTGCTTGTAGGTTTTGTCCCTTTTCTTTTCGTGGAAAACTATATTTACCAACATAAGATGCATTTTTCTCACAATGCATCGTTTCTTTACCTTCTTCCCGGGTTCGTTGTTTTCACACTGATAACAACAGGATGGATAAGGGTTATCAGTCTTATTGCTGCAATTTTTGTAATACTGTCCGTCGCTTTTTTGATGTCGTTCATAATCTGGATTTCACATTTTGTAAAAATCAGTACTGATGAATTGACAGGATATCTTTCAATGGCTGTCTTCTGGCTTGGGTTTGAATTCCTTTGCACTAAAATTGATTTTCTTTCTCCCTGGATTAATCTTGGAAACGGGTTGTCTAAAGACACATTCTTTATTCAATGGTACGACATAACAGGAGTAGCCGGAGGAACATTGTGGATAATCCTGTCAAACATTTTTTTGACTGTATTTCTGATAAAATGGCAGGTAAACAGGAAGATATCTGTTCTGTCATTTTTTTTATGGCTTCTTATTATTATGGGACCATCTGTTTTTTCATTGCATAGATTCAACAGGATCATGTCCGAAAACAAAGGGGAAACAGAGGTTGTAATAGTCCAGCCTAATTTTGATCCTTATACTGAGAAATTTACAATTCCATTTGATGTGCAGCTTGAAAAAACTATCCGGCTTGCTGAATCGGCTATAACCGATAAGACCACTTGGATTGTAACACCGGAAACTACTGTAGATGATCCGGTTGATGAAATGAATCTGAATGACAACAGATATTTTATTATGCTTAGGGAATTAATCAGAAGACACCCGCAATCAGCAATAGTTGCAGGTATAGTAACAACAAAAACATGCGGAAATTCAACGAAGGATAACTTGCAAAATGAAACCTATTCTAAGATTCACCCAAAGAAAGAAATAAGATACAATTCCGCAATAAAAATAGATACATCAGAGAGAGCTCAAATTTATCACAAATCAAAACTGGTACCTGGTTTTGAGATGATCCCTTCCGGAAAATTATTCCGTATTATAAAGAACCTCTTCCCGGAACCGGGTAGAAAAAACTGGGTTTACGGAATTCAAAAGAACAGAACCTGCTTCAGCAATGTTAATGATTTTTACAAAATTGCTCCGGTAATATGCTATGAGTCTGTCTTTGGGGAATTCATTACAGGATATATAAAAGAAGGTGCCAATACAATTTTCATAATTACAAACGATGGCTGGTGGAAAGGCACGAATGGCTACAAACAACATCTTTCATATTCTTCACTGAGGGCTATAGAAACCCGACGACCTGTAGTAAGGGCAGCAAATACCGGAATATCATGTATTATTGACATCAAAGGGCAGATTACCTCTTCAACTGAATGGTGGGAAAGAACTGTTTTAAAAGGTGTTATTGTACCAGGGACCCTAATTACCCCATATGTCAAATACGGTGATGTCATTTTTAGGTTATCTTCAATTATCAGTCTGATTATTCTTTTTGTGGTCTTCCTAATCCGACCTATTATAAAGAAATTAATAAAATCCTGAAAAGAGATGCAACTCTTGAGTGATAAGTTTGTCTATTAACACTGGTAAGATTGAATTGTGAATTTTTCTGCTCAAAATATAAATGAGGTTCTTATTGAGGAATGTAAAAGGGGCAACCGAAATGCACAGTTCAGGCTTTACAAACTATATTCAAGAGCGATGTACAACCTAGCATACAGGTTCACTAATAACCGCGAAGATGCTGAAGATATTCTCCAGGAGGCTTTCATCGAATGCTTCAGAAACATACACTTATACAGGGCTGAATCAACATTCGGATCGTGGTTGAAAAGAATCCTTATCAATCAATGCATTAACCAGCTCAGAAGAAAAAAAGTCGACCTCCTTTATTGTGAGAATGTTCCTGAAGTAACAGATGAGACAGATAGTGAAGTCGATTTTGATACAACCATTATTTTTAACAGTATAGAAAAACTTCCTGATGGTTACAGGATTATTCTGACTCTTTACCTACTTGAAGGTTATGACCATCCTGAAATTGCCCAGATTCTCGGAATTTCTGAATCGACCTCAAAATCACAGTATTCAAGGGCTAAACAAAGACTCAAGGAAATAATAAAAACAACCAGAAACAATGGATGAATTTGAGAAATTTATAATTAAGAACCGGAAGGACCTCGACAGATATTCACCTCCCGACAGATTATGGAATGGTATCGTTTCGGGTCTTAGGAAAAGGAGAATTTCTGCAGTTGTCTGGTTTTCTTCTGCAGCAATGATATTAATAATTCTTGGTACCTCAGTTCTTTACCATAGTTTATACAATAGTTCTGAATCTTCAGATAGGAGAAATACTGAGAGTCTCTTTATCCTTAAAACAAATCCGAATGTCATTGAGACTGAAATTTATTATAATAACCTGGTAAAAGATCTGTATGATAAAGCAATGCCACTGCTTACTTCGGATCCTGATCTTAGTAAAGAACTGAATTACGATCTCTCGAGGCTTGATACAATATGTATGCAGATTAAAAGGGATCTGAAGGATAATATTTCTAACCAGGAAGTCATTGAAGCTCTGATAAATAATTATCGGATAAAAATCAGACTCCTTAATGATATGCTTGATCTGCTTAAACAAAATGAAAATGAATCTGAAAAGACAGAAAAACATGCACTTTAAACTTATTAAATCATTATTGATACTATTATCTCTCACAGAGCTCCTGCAAGGGCAGCCTTATTCTGAGAAGAGGACTTTCCGAAAGTCACTTCCGGTGAATAAAGAGACAACCCTGGAGATAAATAATAAGTACGGATCCGTTTATATTTCTCCTTCACTTTCTGATTCAGTTTCTATAAGGGCTGAATTGGAGGCGTTTGCATCAAATAACGAAAAAGTGGAGAAAATGCTGCAGGGTATAAATATAAATATCTCTGACAACAGCTTCCTGGTAAAAGCTGAAACAGAATTTACCCAGACTATCAACATGCTTGTGGAAAGTTTTAAAGGTATTACAAACAAGTTGATCCCTTATGATTCGAGAATTCAAATAAACTACTTTATTACGGCTCCCGAATTTCTGAATTTAAGAATCATCAACAGGTATGGAGATGTTTATGCAGAAAACTGTTCAGGCAATTTCAACCTTGATCTTTCAAATGGTTCTTTCAAGGCAGATAAATTGAGTAGCAGATCTCATATTAATCTTGATTTCTGCGATGCTTCAATAAACAGCATTTCTGAGGGGTATATCGATGCATCATTTTCAGAGGTTGTAGTAAGGGAATGTGAGGAACTGACAGTGACATCCGTATCATCAAGGTTCGATCTTAAAAAGACATATGTTCTTGATACAAAATCGCGAAGAGATAAATTTTATATAGGCAGTATCGGATCGGTAAGAGGGAATTCTTATTTCTCAGAATTCAGAATTGACAAACTTGACAGGGAAATTAATCTCATTTCAAAATACGGAAGAATTGAAGCCTATAAAATTGAGAAAAGCCTTGAATTGATAAATATTATTTCGTCTTACACAGATGTTTATCTGACTTTCGATCCTGCAGTTTCCTATAATCTTGATCTCAAATACATAAATTCTTTCGTGGTAACACCCGTCCGAAATGCAGAGCTTGATAAAAAACCATTGAATGAGGAGAAGAAAGAATTTTTGACTTTTGGTACCGTAGGAAAGAATCCCGGAAATGTAAAGGTTAATATAGATGCAACCAAAGGAAATATTTATATCAAATGATGTCCTGATACAACTATTATAGATTATTACGTCAATTTAGGATAATTGTTAACCAAAAATTTACAAAATGAAAAACAGATACGGATTATTGTTTACGGGATTGGCACTTCTATCGTTGACATCTTGTCTGAAAGACTATCTTTTTGAAAAAGGCAACGGTATTATCGTGACCGAATTAAGAAGAACAGGTGACTTCCAAAAGATAGACAATTCAACATTCTGCAATGTTGTTTACAGGAAGGCAGACTCCACATCGGTTTCAGTTTGTGCTGATGAAAATCTTCAGCACCATTTGGTTACTGAAATATGCAATAAAAGACTTGAAATAAGAACACGTCCTTTGGGGATGATTCTCGATTACAGTCAGCGTCCTTTAATTACAGTCACATCACCCCGCATTGATGAAGCTAACCTATCAGGATCCGGATCTCTCAGTGTGGATAAGATGTCAGGCAGCACTATAAATCTTAGATTATCAGGTTCAGGGGACATTGAAGTTAACAACATTAACTGCACAACTCTTTCAGCAATGATATCAGGTTCCGGAAAAATAGCTGTCACTGCAGCAGAATGTTCCGCTTCAGATTTATCAACTTCGGGTTCAGGGACCATTTTAATTGCGGGAACCTGTGAGACAGAACAGGCAAAGATTTCCGGCAGCGGGGAAATTGACGGAAGGAATTTTGTTACAGTTTCAGCAACTGTATCCATATCCGGTTCAGGAGACGTTTACGGCAATGTCAGTGAATACCTGAAAGCTACAATATCCGGTAGCGGAAATATTTACCTATACGGAAATCCAAGAATAGATCAGAAAAGATCAGGATCCGGAAGAATTAAATGGTTATAGGCAAATAAAGGAATAGGGAGAGGAGCTTAAACAAAGCATAATATCTATTTATTTTTGTCTTTAAATACCCTGAAACCCTCATCAAGCCATGCTTTATATTCGTCAATGTTAAGATTGGTAGGCATCGGGTTATTCAGGGGATTTCCTTCATGATCAGCAATCACATACAGCGGTAAGGCATTTGTTTTATACCTAGAAATTTCAAGGTCTTCATTTAACTTGCCTATAGTTTTTTTCACTTTCCCATCTATTTCGGAGATGATCCATTCTTCTTCAGGTAGTTGCGTTCTGTCGTCGACATAAAGTGCAACAATGACAAAATTTTCTTTGAGTCGCCTGAGCACTTCAGGATCAGACCACACCTTCGCCTCCATTTGCTTGCAATTGGCACAGGCATGTCCTTTAAAGTCGAGAAGGACGGGCTTCTTCTGCTCTTTCGCACATTCAAGTCCCTGTATAAAGTCAAAATAACCTGTTAAACCCAAAGGCATATCAAAGATGTCCTCATGCTTAACATAAGAACACAGCTCACTTTTTGAGGCTAAAAGCTGTCCTTTACCGCCGGCAGAGTGATCTTTAGCAATTATTTCAGAAAGATTGAATTGTGAGGTCTGCTGAGATGGTATCAGAGCAGATATACCTTTCAATGGAGCCCCGAACAACCCCGGGATCAAATAAATAACAAATGAAAAAACAGCTATGATTAAAAACAGTCTGAACGGCCCAATGTAAGGGATATCACTGTCGTGGCGAAATTTTATTTTACCCATCAGGTATAACCCTAATAGCGAAAATATTACGATCCAGATAGCCAGATAAATATCTCTCGAAAGAATTTTTAGATTGTAGACACTGTCAATGGTCATAAGGAATTTCAGGCTGAACGCCAGCATGATAAATGCCAGGATAACTTTCACAGAATTTAGCCATCCTCCTGATTTAGGAAGCTTGCTTATCACCGACGGGAAAAGGGCAAAGAGGGTAAAAGGGAATGCAAAAGCTAAACCAAAACCAAGCATCCCCAAGGTTGGCCTTAAAACCTCGCCGGAAGCAGCTTCTACAAGCAAAACACCCACTATTGGTCCGGTACAGGAGAATGATACTATTACAGTTGTAAGTCCCATAAAGAAAGAGGCAAATATGCCGCCTTTATCAACCCTGGAATCCGCAGTCTCCACCCATTTGTTTGGAAGAACAATTTCAAAAGCACCGAAAAAAGAAATTGCAAACAGAACAAATAATGCAAAAAACAATAGATTAGGTATCCAGTGGGAGCTCAGGGCATTTGCCAAACCAGCGCCAAGGCTTGAAACAGATACAAGTATACCAATCAGTGAATAGATCAGAACTATTGAAAACCCAAAAATCAGGGCCTTGATTATCAATCCGGACCGTGCGTCAGAGCCTCGTGAAAAAAAAGCAACAGTCATTGGGATCATAGGGAAAACACAGGGTGTCAGTACTCCTGCAAATCCTGCAAGTAATGAAAGCAGGAAAAACCTAAGCATACTTTTTTTTGACGATGGCGTTACAACCGGATTTATCTGGGAGGCTTTTAATTCAGTGTTCAGATCTGGTTTGCCATCACCAATTGCAAACCTGAATTCAACATCTTTAGGAGGAGAACACGTAGTGTTGTTACATGACATAAAATTTACAAGCCCGCTAACTGTAAATGAAGAAGCTTCAGAAATTATTCGTTGTCTGAATTCAGCCCTATCACTAAATGATTTTATCTTGAAGCCAAAAGCTTCATCAAAAATCTCTTTGGGTTTTGTCACCTCATATACTCTCCCATCAAGCGAAAAGCCGGTACCAGTATCAAAACTAAAAGAAGTCGGTATTGGGCCGTTTTCAGGAACATCCATTGAATAGATATGTGAGTTTTTTTCAATAGTTGCAACAAATATCAGTTCATATCTGTCACTATCGAGTTTCACATAACTGAAATCCCAGGTTACCGGGTCATAAATCTGACTGTGAGTATCATAAGTGATTAAAAGAATTAATACTAAGCACTTCAGTTTTTTCAGCATATCCGATACTTTTTTTATTCTTTTATAGTATTACCAGTCAACTCTAAACGGTTATCACGGGTTAATGGTTCAAAGAATGTGATCTTTAGGCAAGATCTATTTCATTATCATATCTATCGAAGAAATGATATTCCAACATATGGTATGATGTAACAGCCTGGACCTTTAACAAAATCCTGTACTTTAGATTCCATCTAAAGCAGATTGGGAAAAATCCTTTGCGGAGGTATGATGCAACGTAAGGATGAACATTCAGGATTATAATGTGGGTCCTTATTTTATCCACTATAAAAGATAGAGCCCTTTCAAGTTCATCAGTAAAAAGTATTGTTGGTCTTGTCTGTCCTGTACCCTGACATGAAGGACACTTTTCATTGGTGACAATATTCATTTCTGGCCTTACCCTCTGGCGGGTGATCTGCATAAGTCCGAATTTTGAAAGGGGCAGAATATTATGTTTGGTCCTGTCATTTGCCATCAATTCTTTCATTTTTTCATAAAGGATCTGCTTGTTTTCGGATGATTGCATATCGATGAAATCGACGACAATTATTCCACCCATGTCCCTTAATCTTAACTGTCGGGCTATTTCGGTTGCAGCTTCAATATTTACCTCAAGGGCATTCGATTCCTGATCATTGCCTGATCGGGATCTGTTACCACTATTTACATCAATAACATGAAGAGCTTCAGTATGCTCAATTATAAGGTAGGCACCGTGCTTGAAGGAGACCGTCCTGCCAAAAAGCGCTTTAATCTGCTTGTTGACATTAAAATGATCAAAAATAGGAATTGTGCCCTTATAGATTTTTACTATTTTTTCTTTTTCGGGAGCAATCTCTCTTATATACTTTCTTATGTCATCAGCCAGGGAGAAATCGTTTATATGGATACTGTTAAAAGTAACATTTAACATATCCCTGAGAATGGTTGAGGTTCTGTTCATTTCCCCTATGAACAGCCTGGGTGTTTTTATTTCTTTTCTGATTGTTGTGAAAGCAGATTCCCATCTTCTTACAAGTTCTTTCAGTTCTGCATCAAGTACGGCTACTTTCTTTCCCTCAGCAACTGTTCTTACGATGACTCCATAGTTTTTTGGTTTTATGCTCTGAACAAGAGTTTTAAGCCGGTTCTTCTCCTCTGTGCTTTCAATTTTCGAAGAAATTGACACCTTATCGGAGAATGGAATAAGGACAAGATTCCTACCTGCAATTGAAATTTCGGATGCCAGTCTAGGACCCTTTGTGGAAATTGGTTCCTTGGTAATCTGAACTATTACAGTCTGACCGACTGTGAGCACATCTGTTATTTTACCATCTTTATCTATATCTTCTTCCGGCTTGATCTTATGAAGGGGAGGTATACGACCCTGCCTCTGAACTGCTGATAAATAATATTTATGCTGTGTTCTGAACTGAGCACCCAAATCCAGATAATGAAGGAAAGCATCTCTTTCATATCCGACATTTATAAATGCAGCATTTAACCCCGGCATGATTTTCTTTACCTTACCCAGATAAATATCACCTACCGAGAACCTAACATTTCTTTTTTCCTTGTTTAACTCGATTAACTGCTTGTCTTCCAACAAAGCCAAAGAGATCTCAGAATCGCCTACATCAATTATTAAATCCTTGTTTACCACGTCACTATATTAATCTGAGTTAATATAACACCCTCTATACCAATATAAGAAAATAAACCTAAAGATCATCTGACCTTTAGGTTTAGAAATTTATAGTGTGACTACCCTGTGATCTTCTATTTCTTCTTATGTCTGTTCTTCCGTAAACGTTTCTTACGCTTATGGGTAGCCATTTTATGTCTTTTTCTTTTTTTACCGCTTGGCATGGAGGATTACTTCTTAACGTGTGATTTGACTTTGGTAATAAATGATTTTGCCGGTTTGAAAGCAGGAATATTGTGAGCTGGAATTATTATGGTTGTATTCTTGGAAATGTTCCTTGCTGTTTTCTTAGCTCTTTTCTTAACTATGAAGCTGCCGAATCCTCTTAGGTAAACGTTACTTCCAGCAACCATAGAATGTTTTATAGTGTCCATAAAGGCCTCTACAGTTTTCTGAACTGTAACCTTTTCAATACCAGTGTTCTTGGCAATTTCATTAACGATGTCTGCTTTAGTCATTTTCGTGAAGTTTAAAATTCAACAAATTTATTTTGAGTATTCTTTTTTTCAACCCTGCAAATATAAAAATATTATTTATTTAATTTGAAACACTTAGATAATAATTTTTTCATAAAAAAATTTATTATTGCCTTAATTACAATGAAATAGGGAAAAGTTCCATAAGGGGAACCTGTTTTGAAGATTATTTTACTCCAATCCGAAATTTAAAATAAACATTATATTAATAGACTGATTTTATGATTATTCACCTCTTAATAAGGATTCAGGTTGCATTAAGCTATTTTTTTCGTAATTTTACATGGAAAATAAGTTAACAACTAACACATAACAATATGTCTGTCAATAAGGTGATTCTTGTAGGTAATGTAGGTAAAGATCCTGTTGTCCGTTATTTTGATAAAGGTGCAGCAAAGGTTACATTTCCACTTGCTACAAGTGAATCATACACAAACCAGCAGGGTGAAACAATAACATCAACGGAATGGCATAATATCGTTTTATGGAGGGCCCTTGCCGAGGTCGCTGAGAAGACTGTCAAAAAGGGATCACAGGTCTATATTGTAGGGAAAATAAAAACCAGGTCTTATGTTGACAAGGATGGGAACAACAAATACATCACTGAGATTCTTGCCGATACCCTTATGGTGCTTGACAAAAAACCATTTGCCGGAACTTCCACAGCTCAGAATGACCAGGGAAGAGATCTCCCTACGGGAAGAGAACCCTTTAACCAGGATATTATTAATGAACCACCCCCTACATACCAGGCCTCTGCAGAGGATGATCTCCCATTCTGACAGATAAAAACTTTACCTTTGGAACCAGGATATTCTATTTTGCCTTTTATGCAAGTCTCAGATCTGCCTGTTCATAACCTGGATCTTAAATTGATTTTAGGCTTTATCATACTGATATTGCTTCTTTTTGCCTCAGCTTTGATGTCCGCATCAGAGGTTGCATATTTTTCATTAGGACCAGAGGATCTTGAAAAATTAAAAAACAACAAGACTAAAAAAGCAAAAACCGCCCTTAAATTATTCAGCTCACCTGAAAAATTGCTGAGCACTATACTGGTTTCAAATAATACAATCAATATTACTATAGTGCTCCTTTCAGCTTTTTTGAGCTTCAGGTTATTTGATTTCTCTGCAAGACCTGTTCTTGGCTTTGTTGTAGAGGTTGTGGTTATTACCTTCATCCTGCTCTTCTTTGGAGAGATCATGCCCAAAGTTTATGCAACAAGAAATCAGGTCCAGATGGCCCTTTCAATGGCAATTCTTCTCAATGCCCTTGAAAAACTGTTTAAACCAGTCACCTCTTTTCTTATGCTCTCAACATCTTTGGTAAAAAAAAGAGCAGCAAAAGGGCATTCAAACATCAGCATGGACGACCTTTCAGATGCACTTGAACTCGCCTCCGATGATATTCAGGAGGATGAAAAAATTCTTAAAGGTATTGTAAACTTCGGCAATATAAATGTCAGTGAGATAATGTGCCCCAGAATTGATGTCACAGCCCTGGATATTAAACTGGGATTTAACCAAGTTAAATCTGTGATTATCGAATCAGGATTTTCAAGGATACCGGTTTATTCAGGCTCATTCGACAATGTCAAAGGCATTCTTTATGCAAAGGATATATTACCCTACACAAACAGCCCGGATAATTTTAAATGGCAGTCACTAATAAGACCTCCGCATTTTGTTCCTGAAACTAAAAAGATTAATGATCTGCTCAAAGAATTCCAGGTCAAAAAAAATCACATAGCAGTGGTTATTGATGAATACGGAGGTACTTCAGGTATAATAACTCTTGAAGACGTACTGGAGGAAATTGTTGGTGAAATAACGGACGAAAGTGATGAGGATGAAAATCTTTTCAGGAAAATTGATCAGAAAACTTTCATTTTTGAAGGCAAAGTACTGCTTAACGACTTCTATAAAATAATTAATGCTGATACAGATCTTTTTGATGATGTAAGAGGTGAATCTGAAACACTTGCCGGGCTAATACTTGAACTTACCGGAGAAATACCCCAGAAGGATCAAACTATAGCATATAAGAATTTTATTTTCAAAATAGAAGCTGCAGATAAAAGAAGGATCAAAGAAATAAGGGTCGAATTACTGGACAATAATGAAAAATAGAAAAAGGACAGCGATAATTATCCTGATTTTTACATTGCCATATTTATTCAGCTGCAAACATGTAACTGTACCAAAACCAAAAGGATACTTTAGAATCGACTTGCCAGAGAAACAATATATTCCTATTTCCGAAGGTGTTCTTCCGCCTGGTATCCCTGTTTATTTCGATTACCCATCGTACGGTAAAATTTCCCTGGGAACTGATTCAAATCCCGAACCCGGCTTTTTTAACCTGGAGTTTCCTCACTTTAAAGCCGCCATTTACTTCACATACAGAGACATTAAAGGGGATCTTGCTGATCTTGTGGAACAGACTTATACTATGAATGTCAAAAACCATGTTATAAAAGCTGAAGCAATAGATGAACAGGTAATAAACAACAGTGAGAACAGAGTTTACGGGGTTTTATATGATCTGAAGGGGAATACGGCAACTGCTGTACAATTTTATGTTACAGACAGCGTAAGCCACTATCTAAGAGGATCATTATATTTTGAAGCTGAACCTAACGCTGATTCACTTGCCCCGGTAATTGATTTTTTCAGGGAAGATATTATCCATCTCATCGGGTCACTTAAGTGGAGGACGAATAAACACAAATTTTAAGAATGGGGTGTATTTCCAAACATTATCTGAATGAATCTGCCATACTTGGTGTATGGAAAATTGAAGAGGACTTGAAGGGACTTCTGGAAATGGTGTATCTGGATGTTGAAGATAAAAAAAAATATAAGAGTTTTGCAAGCACCTCAAGAAAACTGGAATTTCTTAGTGTCAGAGCACTTTTAGCCGAGCTGCTGGGAAAAGATGCAAGAATAGTTTATAACAAGAACAATAAACCATTCCTTAAAGACGGTTCGCACTTTATCAGCATCTCGCATTCACATAGATTAACTGCCATACTGCTTAGCAGAAATGAAAAAGTTGGCATCGACCTTGAATATATGAGCACTAACATTGCAAGAATTGCATTTAAATTTATCAATAGAAAAGAAAAGATTACAAAAGACCCCGAAAACAGAAAATATCATCTTTATCTTCACTGGTGTGCAAAAGAGGCATTGTATAAAATTTGTGACAAAGAAGGAATAAATATAAGGAAGGACATAACCATTGAACCTTTTGAGGTCAGGCAATCAGGCGAGATAAAGGGTAAGGTGCAGAATGATAAGATAAATGAATCGTTCGACCTGTTTTATACCAAATATGACAATTACTCGATAGTATGGACAAAAAAAAGTTATGATAAAGAATAGTTTTCCCAGGAAGAAAAGCATTGCACTATTGCTCGATCCTGATAAAACATGCGGTGAAACACTGAAAGAAATCCTAAAGATCGCTTCAGAATATAAAGCCGACTATATATTTACCGGAGGTAGCCTCACATTTAGCAGTATAGATACACTTATTGATTCAATAAGGGAGTCATGCAAGATTCCTGTTGTACTTTTTCCGGGAAACCTTTTACAGTTAAGCCGAAAGACCGATGCAATTCTGCTTTTATCACTAATTTCAGGACGTAATCCTGAACTCCTTATAGGCAATCACGTCATTGCAGCTCCTTATCTGAAAGATCTAAAAGAAAAACTTATTCCTGTAGGATATATTCTTGTCGGTTCGGGACACAAAACATCAGTTGAATATATCAGCAATACAACTGCAATCCCAGGCGATAAGCCTGAATTGGTCGTTGCCACAGCCATGGCAGGCGAAATGCTGGGATTCAATATGATTTATCTTGAAGGTGGCAGCGGAGCTTCAAATGCTATTTCTGGAGAAACGATAAATAATGTTAGAAGAAATATTTCAATCCCTCTTGCCGTTGGCGGGGGGATAAGGGAACCCGGAGAAATAATGAATGCCTTCAACGCCGGTGCAGACCTCATTATCCTTGGTAACGGTTGCGAAAAAAATCCAGGATTACTGGCTGATGCCTGTAAAATAAGAGATACCCTAAGACACCAGAATATTATCTGAAAAGTTCCGACATTGGTTCACCCGTGCATGAATTGGGATAGGGAATCTTACACAGGGATGAAAGGGTAGCTGCAATGTCTGTCATGTTGATTTTACGCATTACAACATTCCTGTTTACTGACCAGCCGTACCAAATCAAAGGAACATGTGAATCATATTCATACGGTGAGTTATGATTTGTTACCTGATCCCCATCTTTTTCTACCCAGCCTGGATTTAAAGTAATGATTACATCACCCGATCTTTGTGGACTGAAGTTGTTTATTATCTTTTTCAGATGCCCGCTACCGTAATCATTAGCCTCAAATGCAGAATAAGGATAAGCTGAAGATACTCCTGTCATCTGATTCATGAATCTTGCAACCTTCAACTGTATATCCTCAAGAGGAATCCTGGCATCTTCTATGAGCGTTCTGTTGAGAAAAATCTGCTTCTCAGAAAATCCCTTTACCCAGTTTCCCTCTCCATAAATTGCATTCAGGTAGGTGCGAAGCAACTGAAGGGCTTGATTCTGTTTAAAATAACCTGCCGGAATACGGTTGCTTTCCATAACCGTCGGAATCTCTGAAACACCATGAGCTGAAGTAAAAAATATGAGGTAGTTTTTCTTTCCAAGCTTGTCATTCAGATAATTTATTATGGTCTCTACTTCTTTATCCAATCTTAGAATTGCATCACCCATCTCTACAGATGATGGTCCGAATCGGTGACCTATATAATCAGTTGATGAATAGCAGACAGCAAGGAAGTCAGTTATTCCATCCTGCCCAAGCCCTTCTGATTCGATAAGTTTTAAAGCAAAATCAGTGGTAAACGTATTGCCAAACGGTGTCTCCCTGAGAAGTGAGTAGTCCTTTGGAGCATTTCTTGATCCTCTCTGACTAAGTTTCCTAAGATCATAAGGGAAATAGTTACGGCCGTTGAAACCAGTTTCAAATTTATTTGAGTCAGCAAGACAATTTGAGTAATCAGACAGAGGCCTTAAAAGATTCCAGATGCCTTCAAGATAAATATCTGAATGTTTCATTGCATTAAAATCTTTCACCCATTGCGGAAGAGTTTTCATGTAAAAAGTAGATGTCATCCAGGTGCCTGTTGTATTGTCAAACCAGAATGCTCCATCAGCTGCATGACCGGCCGAAAAGATGGCAGAATATTCTTTAAGACCTATAGCATAAACTTTCGACATCATGTTAGTCGCCAGTTTCAATTCGTCAGTAAAAGTCGATGCCTGAAGATTTACAGGTGAGTGCAGACCCGATTCATAGCTGCCACCCACGGGATCGACATTTAAATCTTTTGTACAATAAATAAGTTCATTTTTCAACGGTACATACCAACTGTCTGAAGTAATGCCATGATATGAGGGTCCGGCACCCGTGGCTATTGTTGAATGAGCTGGTGCTCCCTGTGTAAGAAGAAACTCATATGAAGCATTCCTGAAAAAGGTCCCTTCATTTATCAGCCTTTTGATTCCATTATCAGATAATCTGTCCCTGAACTTCTCAAGCTGGTCAAACCTCATCTGTTCAACAATAATTCCAACAACCAGCCGTGGCCTGTCAGGAGGAATATATGCTTCCTGGCCATATAGTTTTATTCCAGAAAATAAAAAATAAATAAACGGAATTGTTTTTAAGATCCTCATAATATAAAGCTATGCTTGTATTAAAATTGCTCTTAACTGTTTATCTGTACAAAACAAAATGCAAACATAGCTCTTTTAAATGAGATACAATATCGGGATGTTAATTAACAGGCTTTACCTGTCAACTATAAACCGGCTGACATAACTCACATCTGGATTCCTTCCTGTAAACTTTATGAAGTATAAACCATTAGGCATTGAACTTACATCTATCCTTAACGGAATGCGTTCAGATATTTTCTGAACAAAGTTCGATATAACGGCTCCTGTTGAATTAATAATTTGAATATTTATTTCACCTGATAAACTAGCCGGCAATACTGCTTTGATAATTAAAGAGGCCGGATTTGGATAAAGAACCGGTATCGTAGTTTCGGTTGTATCAATCTTATTTATGTTCCTTTTCATTGCAACAGATAATTCGGTCTTAAGGGCTTCCTGAACCTGAACACCATAAATAACCGTGTCGCGATAATTATCAGCGCTGAATTTAATATTCCATGATCCAGGCACCAGGAACCTTGCAAACTCGCCTGTAACAGAATCAGCATATGTTTCAGAGTTGTCTTTATCATGCCCTTCAATGTAAATCATTGCCGGGACTGGTTTACCAGTATCTTTATCAGTTACAGTTCCCTGAATTCCATATAAGGCATTTTCAAGATATCTTATCATTGATCTCCTGTTATTTTCCCATAATTCAGGAAGGTCATTGGCTGGCGTAACAAAATTAACATCAAGTTCCACAGTAATTTCCCTTCCGTGAAGTTGCCACGTCATATAATCCTGTCTACTACCATAAACCGGATACCAACTATAGCCATTTGTAACACCATTATCTAAAAACACCATATATCCCGACGGCGCATAAAGATGTACAGTGTCGGCATAAGCCCTGCAGACAGAATAGAACCATTTTTTGTCAGCATGATCTCTTTTCCATCGGTCCCAGGGAAAATTGACAACCTCTTCACCTGAATGGAAATTCGCCGAAAGAATGAATCTGTGACTCTCCATGAATTTCATCATATCAATTGTTTCCTTTTGAAAAATAGTACCGGTCATCATCGGATCAGGGAAATTGCGGTTAAGGTCAAAGCCGGCTTTATTCCCTCTTACAGGCATATAAATTTCATCGCCATTATTGTAAGTGCCGTCAGGATTTGCCAGTGGATTGATCCAGATTTCAAGATTATCAACTAGGTGCTTTATCCGGGGATTAATATCATAATTTTGAAGAAGGTATTCGGAGAGTCTAAGCATCATGATGAAGCCTCCGGTCTCGTCACCATGCATTGTTGATGAATAGAATACCTCAGGCTCAATTTCATCCTCATTTACATTATCAGATATTTTCAATGCCAAAACAAGTTTTCCTCCTGGTGTTTTTCCAATCGTATCCAGAATACACAGAGAAGGATAATTTTCTGCCAGGAATCTCATTATAGAAATGTACTGGGGATATGTCGGGTATACATCCCAGTCCATTGCCTGTTCCATAGTCAGAGAACTTACGACTCCTTTGGGAGTTACAGGTTCGGTTATCTGGTAATTAAAATTACCAGAGATGAACCATTCGACTGTTATCGGGGAAAGCACAATTCTAACGTACTTATCATCAACCGATCTTATTGATACACTTCTGGTTAAAAGATCAATTTCGGAACTGGCAGGAGTTGGAATTACAACCTCAGCCTGTCCAAAATCCCTGATTATTCTTCTAAGGTTGTCATTTTTTTCAGGATGCTGAGATAAACCGAAGAATGGAAATACTATTAATAAAATGATTATAGAATACTTTCTGACCATAAAGGACTCACACATTGAACCTTATATGTAGTATATCACCGTCCTCAACTATATAGTTTTTACCCTCGATATAAAACTTTCCTGCTTCTTTACATGCATGTTCCGATTTTAATACAATAAAGTCATGATATTTCATAACCTCAGCCCTTATGAATCCCCTTTCCAGGTCGGAATGGATCACTCCTGCAGCCTGAGGGGCGGTCATTCCTTTCTTGATTGTCCAGGCTTTTATCTCTTTTGGTCCTACAGTGAAGAATGTCTGAAGGTTAAGCATTTTATAGGCAGCTCTGACCATTTTATCAACACCGGGTTCATCAAGCCCGGCATCCTTCAGAAATGCAAGACGGTCATCGATACTCTCGAGCTCTGCTATCTCCGCTTCCGTTTTACCAGCAATAACAAGTATTTCAGCATCTTGGCCTTTAAGGGCATTCCTTACCATCTCCACATATTTGTTACCAGAGACCGCGGATTTTTCATCAACATTGCAGACGAATATCACAGGTTTCATTGTAAGAAGAAAAAGGTCATCGATATGTTTTCTTTCTTCCGGAGCAACTGCTAGTGTCCGGGCATTATGGAAATTGCCAATATGCGCCCTGACCTTTTCAAGTACATCGCAGGCATGCCTTGCATCCTTGTCTCCGGTTTTTGCAGCCCGTTCAAGGCGCTGCAGCTTCTTTTCCACCGAATCCATATCCTTTACCTGCAATTCGAAATCGATTGTTTCCATATCCCTTACTGGGTCGATGGAGCCATCTATATGGGGAAGCGAATCATCATCAAAGCAGCGCAGTACATGTATAATGGCATCTGTATTTCTTATATCACCGAGGAATCTGTTTCCAACACCCTCCCCTTTGTTTGAACCGCGAGCTAATCCGGGTATGTCAACAATTTCAATTGTAGTGTGGACAATCTTTTCAGTTTCCTGATATTTATTAAGCTCATAAAGACGGGGGTCGGGGACCTGTACCACACCCATGTTTGATTTGGTTGCACTGAATGCATAGGCATTCGTTTCCACTTTTGTGTTCGAAATACAATTAAAAATTGTAGTCTTACCAACATTGGTGATTCCGATAATTCCGCATTGAAGTGCCATCAGACGTCAGGTATTTATTTAACTGTAAATTTATAATTATTCCTGATCTAAATTACCAAGTAATTTTCTATTAAAAAGGCCTTTACTATGTTGCGTCATAGTTTTTGGACCAATTAATGGCTTGTCATCCAATGTTTAAAATTCGAAAAACCTTCATAAACCTTAAGTGATTAATATTGTCAGGTTTAATAAAAAGGCAAAACCCGGGAAAAAGTAAATTCTCAGGAGCTTCTAATATTACAAGCTGTCTTTACCGTGTAATTATTTCAGATTGCAGATACAATTTCAATTCATCGTGTGTGAGGATTTTCTGCTCTCCTGATTCCATTTTCTTACAAATAATTTTCCCGTTTTTAATTTCCTCCTCACCTGCAATAATAATGTAAGGTATTTTTCTGGCATCAGCATAAGCCATCTGCTTTTTAAGTCTGACAGGATCCGGATAGATCTCTGTCCTTAAGTCAAGTTCATTTAATGATTGCCTGAGTTTTAAAGCGAACATGGTTTCATTATCACCAAAATTCAGTATTAAAACCTGTGTTCCTGAAGCCTCCATCTTTCCAAAGAGCCCTAAATGATTCATCACATCATATATCCTGTCAGCCCCAAAAGAGATACCGACACCGGATACGCCTTCAAGTCCAAATACCCCGGCCAGGCTATCATACCTGCCGCCGCCGCATATACTTCCAATGTTTACATCTTTTGATTTAACCTCAATTATCGCTCCAGTGTAATAATCAAGACCACGTGCCAACGTGAGATCAAGTTCTATTTCACAACCAGGAGGTGAACCATTAATAAAATTAAAAAGTATTTTAAGTTCCTCAATACCTTTGATCCCTTCAGGCGATTCCTTCAGAATATCTGAAAGTTTCGCAAGCTTAGCCCCATTGTCACCTGATAAATTAATCACAGGCTGAAGCTTTTGTATCGCCTCAGGTGGAATACCTTTTGCTCCCAGCTCCTTATTAACAGCTTCAATACCGATCTTATCAATTTTGTCAATAGCTACGGTGATATCTGTAATTCGTTGAGGTTCTCCTATGAAAGCAGCCAGGCCTGCAAGTACTTTCCTGTTATTTATTTTGACTATTATAGCAATATTTAGCCGTTTGAAAATCTCATCAACGATACGAATAAGCTCGTATTCATTCAGGAGTGAATTACTGCCTATTACATCGACATCACATTGATAAAATTCCCTGTAGCGACCCTTTTGGGGACGATCGGCTCGCCAAACAGGCTGTATCTGGTATCTCCTGAAGGGAAAAACTATCTCTTCTCTATGCTGTACTACATATCGCGCAAATGGAACTGTGAGATCATATCTTAATCCCTTTTCACAGATAAGAGAAGAGAGCCTACCGGATTCTCCTTCCATGAAGTTTTTAACATCAATACCAGAAAGGAAGTTACCTGAATTAAGCACCCTGAATATTAATCTGTCTCCTTCTTCACCATATTTCCCAAGTAATACAGAAAGATTCTCCATGGCAGGCGTTTCAATAGGCTGATAACCATATAATCTGAAAACCTGTTTTATAGTATTAAAAATATAGTCTCTTCTTATAACTTCTGCCGGTGAGAAATCACGTGTCCCTTTTGGTATTGATGGCTTCATTAAAAGATAAAAGATAAAAGTAATATGACAAAAGTATGAATAATAGTTGAGACTCTGCTAAGGACCTTAAATTGACGGAAATCGAAATGCTTTATATTGTTAAAGAATTGTGCCTTTTAAGAATATTGATTTTATGAATTAATCAATACTTTTCAGGAACAAAGGTCTGCTCGCTTATGGGGGGTCTCACATATGCAACATCATGTCTTAGCGGAGGAAGCTTAAATGGCTTCTGGGTTAGATCTTTATATGGGATCAGCGACAACAGGTGGTCGATACAGTTAAGTCTTGCTCTTTTTTTATCATCAGCCGGTACCACAAACCATGGAGATTGTTTTGTATCAGTATAAGAAAACATTTTGTCCTTTGCCATTGAGTACTCAACCCATTTGTCACGGGATTCAATATCCATCTGACTTATCTTCCACCTCTTGGTTGGATCTTTTATTCTTTCCTGAAATCTTCGCTCCTGTTCAATGTCGCTGATGGAGAACCAATATTTAATTAGGATTATTCCGGATCTTATAAGCATCCTCTCAAATTCAGGGCATGATCTAAGAAATTCTTCATATTCTTCCTTAGTACAATAACCCATAACCTGCTCAACTCCCGCCCTGTTATACCAGCTTCTGTCGAAAAGCACTATCTCTCCTCCAGATGGCAGTTCAGATACATATCTTTGAAAGTACCATTGAGATTTTTCCTTTTCTGTCGGAATTCCTAAGGCTACAATCCGGCAAATCCTTGGATTAAGGCAACCTGCAATGGTTTTAATAACTCCTCCCTTGCCTGCCGCATCCCTGCCTTCAAATATCACAACTACCTTAAGCTTATTGGCTTTTACCCATTCCTGAAGCTTGACAAGCTCAATTGCAAGCTTTCTCAATCTCTTATTGTATTCTTTTCCAGAGAGTTCCTTCTGCTTTTGAGCTTTTACGTCATAATAAAGGTTCTTTTTTTCAAATACTTCAATTTTTGAGATCTTCTCCTCTTGTTTTTTTTTCATGACAGGATATGAAATTTCAATTTGCCGTGACTTAAGATGTTGTTCCAGAATGGAATAAAAATATCATTCACAGACTGACCACAGCAAGCAGCCTGTTAAATTTAATAGAATAGAAATTTAAGAAATTTCAGATTTAATATTAAGATATACAGCAAAAAATTTCACTGGATAAAAGGGATGCTGATCGGGTATTTGAATTCTTCACCTTTGGATGCTCTCACACTGGCTATAATAATGCAGATAATTTTTAGCAATCCCAGGAACATAATGATTGGGATGCCAACTATTATTATACATAAAGGGATGGCAAGAACAATATATAAAAGTATTGATAACTGGAAATTAAGAGATGCTTTTCCATTCTGGTCAACCCATTGGGATTCATCTTTCTTCGATAACCAGCATATCAAAGGACCAATTATACCTCCGAAAGGGAAGAAAAACCCGGCAAAGGCTGAAAGGTGGCATAACATCGCCCAGTTCCTTTCCGATTCTGACAATTCTCTGATCTCTTTCATAATGATTATATTTTTAAACAAAGACGCCTTATTTTAGGTATTGCTGCATATTCAGAACCTGCCAAGCCTCTTTAAATCGGCCGGTAATAATCCGTTTGGGTTCGCCTTGTCTATAAGATGCTGATTATAGTAATACATTTCCGAATCATCAGTACTGATAAGCATTTTAAAGCAGTAACCTGAAACTGAATCACCAACCGGACCAACTTTATGCAGTATTACCATTCCTGCAGCTTTATCTTTAATTGCTTTCATTATGGTTTCCTCAGGAACTATCTCAACTCTGTTTTTGTAAATAGCATTTATCTTCTCAATAGTATTGATCGCCGGAGAAAGATCTTCCTGTTTAACCAGTATAGTTTTGCCAGTCAACAGCGGAATGTTCTTGTTATAGTATCTAAGATATCTTCGGCCTGTAAGAGAAGGGTCATTCGATATCATTTCTGCATGCTTTTGCATAAATGATAAAATAGCGCCTAGTTTATATCCATATTCCAGATCATCTTCTCCGGCAAATGATAGGGGGATTGCACATATTTCAGGCATCTGACTTATTGACTGGACATTCTTTCCCTGTAAAAGATTGATAAAATAATAGGAAGTCTTTGATTTATCCCTTTCAAAATTGGTCTCAGTCAGCAGGATAAATGAAAATGATGGATCACTCTTTTTATTTTTAAAATCGTCAGAATTGATATATTCATAGGGAGTAATTTTCCAATACTCATCCATTGCCCTGCGAATAAAAACATTGAATGAAGAATTCCCATTTTCAAGTACCACGCAGGTGCGTGAAGCAATGAACTGATTTATTTCAGGACCTGTCGGAAATGGAGCCTGACAGAGTATTGCACCATTAATTGCGAGAAATAAAAAAACTATTGCGGTTTTCTTCATGCGTTGATGCTACTTTGATGGAAGATACAAGGGGTTTCTTTCATTGAACTTCCGTATGTAAACAAATATTAGCTCTTTTTTCTTTTTACGGGGCAGCTGAACAAATTCTTCGTACAACTGGCTATCCTTCATAAGTAGCATTTCAGCATTATCTACATCATATTCAAGGATTTTACCAGTTTCAAAATCAATAAGATATTGTTTGAGCTCATTACGGGCTGTATTCCTGTAAGGTGAATAATATGAGCCGTATGGAGAATAAAAATTCCGCCCATAGTAA
Organism: uncultured Rikenellaceae bacterium; assembly: GCA_964514725.1. Taxonomy (GTDB): domain Bacteria; phylum Bacteroidota; class Bacteroidia; order Bacteroidales; family VadinHA17; genus LD21. The sequence goes on along the minus strand of CAZEUL010000001.1, from coordinate 123,354 downwards.
GGATAATAATAAGGATAATAGTAATACGGAGAGTAATATCTTGAGTAATATGGATCATAATAACCGTAGGGTGAATTATAATACCTGTCATCAAAAGTTGTAATGTCAGCAACAAAATGACATATATTTCCAATAAAAGTGATCCTGTTGAAATTACCTTCTATCTGGATGTACAAAACTCCGTTCCTCGAATAACCCCAAACGGTATTTTTCTCAATTTCCTGCCTTACACCCATATCATCATAATAATAAATTTTATCGCCTGCGAAAAGGTTCTTGAAAAAATCTTTATCATTATAATCAGTAGATGTCAGAAGCTTTGCCTTAGGAATAGGTGAATTTGTTTTAACCTGGTCGAAGTTGAGAAATATGCCATCATTGAACCTGAAATCAGGGGTATATTTTATCATACCTTCAGTTCCTTGTCCATTAATCTCCAAACAGCTTGCTAAAACGGTATACAACACCACCGCAAGGAAACTCCTTAAGCTTTTTTTCATCATAGAGAGTAATTTATTTACCCGGATCAAAAATTGTACCATATAAACAAAAATAACCATTTCCCCGAAAGGTAACTAATTTAAATGTATTCATATTTATCTATTTTGTTCATAAGGTGAGCGAAATCAGACAGATAACTATTTTAATTTTATGAATTTCATATTTAACTAAATCCTAAAAGATAAATGAAACTATACTTAATTATCAAATCGAACTTTCTTATTTAACAATTTTATCCTCTCCTTCCCGAATAAGCTTAAGATATTTTTGGGAGGGAGAAGGTATAAAGTATTCAAAACCAAGAGAATTCCATTTATTGTCGATTTTTCTTATTGTTTCAATATCAGAGCAGACAATATTCGGCCAGGGCCTTGGAAATCCTCTTTTCCTGTAAAATTTTATTGTACCGTCAATCAGCAGCGTAAAAGGTGATATTTTAATGTGATCCCTAAAAGGATCTGAATTGCCTAATACCTGCCAGGCCACAAGGAATATATCATTAACATCCACAGTATGGTCGACAGCCAAAACCAGCTTGAAGCAGCCTAAAGAATCATGTTTCCGGAACAGATCTGCTGTCTTTTTCAGGTATGCCTGATCAGTGGATGGATTAACACCTATTATCAATACCTTGATCCCTTTCCGATAAAGTTCAAGATTGTAATTTCTGATAAAATCTACAGAAAGCCATCCTGCTATTTCTGATACAGATATGCCATTTAATATAAATTTGTTCGGTATTGAATCGTTTTTCTCTTCCTGATGTTTCACTGTGGCATCAATCCCCATTTTCCCACCAAAAGAAAATTTTTCAGAAGAATGATCCAGAACATCAAGAGGTCCTTTTGTAAAAACAATATCTGATTCTAAATCAGTATTTTCGCTGACATGTGCAATTACTTCATAATAATTTCTGATATTAATATTCCCGCTAACCACAATCAGATATTTTGTAAACATAATCTGACCAGCTCCGAACAGGGAGTTGATAACTTTCATTCCCTGTCCGGGATAGGTTTTTCTAATTTTGACTATTAATAGATTATGAGCAACTCCTGCAGCTGGCATATGAAAATCTTCTATTTCAGGAATCAAAGTAAGCTTTATGGGGGCCAGGAATATCTTTTCAGTAGCTTCTGTGAGCCAGGCATCCTCCTGGGGTGGTATTCCAACTATTGTTGCGGGATAGACTGCATCATTTGAATGAGAGATGCAGGTGACATGGAATTTAGGATAAAAGTCGGCCAGTGAATAGAATCCGGTATGATCACCGAATGGTCCTTCCAAAACCAGATCTTCTGATGGATCGACATATCCTTCAATAACTATGTCAGCATCTTCAGGGACATAGATATCATTTGTAATGCATTTTACCAGTTTTACGCTTTTATTTCTCAGGAAACCGGCGAGAATATATTCGCTAATATTTTCCGGAAGAGGAGCAGTAGCTGCATAAGTGTAAACAGGGTCACCACCAAGAGTAACGGATACCGGCATTATCCGGTTTAGTTTTTTCCATGCATCAAAATGGTTAGCTCCTGTTTTATGTCGCTGCCAGTGCATTGCGGTAGTTTTAGAATCAAGTATCTGCATCCGGTACATACCTGCATTCGTAGCTCCTGTTTCGGGATGAAAGGTATGTACCACAGGAAGTGTAATAAAACGCCCCCCGTCAAATGGCCAGCATTTAAGAACAGGAAGAACAGAAAGGTCGGGGTTAGAGGCAATTATCTCCTGGCATCTTCCTTTTCTTCTGCTCCTGGTTGGCAGGATACCTGATAATTTAAACAGGCGGGGGAAGGCAGATATTTTAGCTCTAGTTGTTCCCGGAGTAGTTATCAGAATATCAAGAATTTCTTTTATTTCATCTGCAGTTTTTGAAAGGCTGGTTCTGCTGAGGGCAAGTGAAATTCTTTTTTCAGATCCAAAGGCATTTATAAGAAGGGGGAATTTTGTACCTGTATTTTCAAAAAGTAGTGCTTTCCCCTGATTTTTGGAGATTCTTTCGGTTACTTCAGTTATTTCGAGGACCGGATCAACAAATGGTTTTATCCTAAGGAGATCTCCTTGTTTTTCCAAAGTTTCAATAAAAGATGACAATCCCTTGTAAGACATTATGTAAGAATTGTTGGGATAAAGATATTGAATAATTAAATAGGGGGTTACAAAACAATAATGGGAACTATTCCTGAGAGTAGTTCCCATTCATCGTCTGAGACCGAAGTCACTCGCGATGTCAGATTACTGTTATTTTGGCCGGCTGCATTTCCTGATACGAGATCCTGATTTGCTGCCCTTGGCTTTCCGGTTTTGCTTTTTACGGCAGAACCTTCCGGCTGTCCATTTTTCCCCGCCGAAGCGGGAACTTCCTGGACGAAGTGTCCTTCAGGCCCTGAATTCAATTCCCTGAGGTTTTGAATCAGTTTCAGAAAATCCGGACCGAAGTCTTGTTTTCTGAAGCCCTGTGACCCAATCGCTGAAAGAACGTTTCCGATTTTCTGCGATCTGCTGAACATCCTGAACCGGGGTCCATTTGTTCAGACTTCGGCTCTTCTGTTGTGCAGACCCGGAGGTCTGAATGAACCGGATTGTGCTTCACTTAAGAAACCTTTTCCGCTTCCACTTCAGTCGAGCAACCTTTTATCGCTCATCTGATAGATCAAAAATAAAATAAGATTATGATATAACAAGGTGTTTACCTTTCCTTATTCTCCACGGGATATAAACATGAGTTATTAACAATTGTTAATAACGTCTGAAGTGATGATCAGGTGAGGAAAGAAGAAAAGACAAACAAACAAATTCACCTTTTATAGCCGTAAACTGCCAGATTTCCAAGTGTCTCTTCAATCCTCAGAAGCTGGTTGTACTTACAAATTCTGTCGGTCCGACTACATGAACCAGTTTTGATCTGTCCGGAATTTGTTGCAACTGCTATATCAGCAATAGTTGAATCTTCGGTCTCACCTGAACGATGTGATATTATTGTTGTATAACCTGCCCTGTGGGCCATCTCTATTGTATTAAGTGTCTCTGTAAGTGAGCCTATCTGATTTAACTTAATGAGGATAGAATTCGCACAACCCATTTCGATACCTTTTTTAAGGTATTCAACATTCGTCACAAAGACATCATCTCCAACAACCTGAATTTTTTTCCCAATCCTGTCTGTAAGCATCTGCCATCCATGCCAATCGTTTTCATCCATACCGTCCTCAACTGAGTCTATTGGATAGTTGTTTATAAGATGTTCAATATAATCAACCTGTTCTTTTGATTTTCTTTTTGCACCCCTTGAACCTTCAAATTTGGTATAATCATATATACCGTTATCATAAAATTCTGATGCAGCGCAATCGAGTGCAATAGTGACATCTTTCCCGGGTTTGTATCCTGCCTCAGAAATTGCTTTGATTATTGTCTCCAAAGCGTCTTCAGTTCCCTTAAGTACCGGTGCGAAACCTCCTTCGTCTCCTACTGCGGTACTTAATCCTCTTCCTTTGATGACTTTCCTGAGAAAATGAAACACTTCCGCTCCCATCCTCAAACCCTCACTGAAATTGGGTGCCCCAACAGGTCTGATCATAAACTCCTGGAAAGCAATCGGAGCATCAGAATGGGAACCTCCGTTAATAATATTCATCATAGGAACAGGGAGAACAACTGCATTTGAACCACCAATATACCTGAAAAGAGGTAATCCGTGATAGGATGCTGCTGCTTTGGCAACCGCAAGTGAGACACCCAGTATAGCATTGGCACCTAGGTTACTCTTGGTTTTTGTGCCATCAAGTTCAATCATTTTTCTATCAATCCCAGTCTGATCGGTAACATCCATACCTAATATTTCTTCGGCAATTACATTATTAACATTATGTACAGCCTTTAAAACACCCTTTCCAAGATAACGCGACATATCTCCATCTCGGAGCTCAAGTGCTTCATTTTCACCTGTTGATGCTCCAGATGGAACAGCGGCACGTCCCTGATAACCGCTTGCTGTTAATACATCAACTTCCAAAGTAGGATTGCCGCGGGAATCAAGAATCTCACGTGCTCGTACGTTAACTATTTGTCCCATAGGAATGATTTTTTATTAAACAATGATGTAAGAGAGGTACAAAAAAAGGGATATGCCTTTATGACTTATCCCTTTCACCAAATATTAGTCGTTTATTCTTTAGCTTCTGTATCAGAAGTTTCCGCTTCAGCAGTTGGTTTAGTTTCTTTTGCGGTTTCAGCAGTTTTTTTAGTTTTGGCTGCGGCAGGCTTCCCTGATGTTCCTGACTCAGTTTCGACCGTACTCTTTTTAGAAGATCTTCTTCTTCGCGTTGTTTTTGCCTTCGCAGCTTCACCTCCCAACATACCCTCATTGTAATCTACAAGCTCCAGAATGCACATATCTGCACCATCTCCTATTCTGTTGCCAATTTTTAATATCCTGGTATATCCTCCAGGTCTTTCTGCAATCTTAGGTGAGATCTCCCTGAACAGCTCGGAAACTGCTGATTTATCCTTAAGGTAACTGAAAACCATTCTTCTCGAATGCGTTGAATCTTCCTTCGATTTTGTGATAAGAGGTTCCACATAAGATTTTAGCGCTTTTGCCTTGGCAGTTGTTGTTGTAATCCTTTTATTAAGGATAAGAGATGTAGCCATGTTGGCAAGCATTGATTTCCTGTGAGAACTTGTCCTACCCAGATGGTTTATAACTTGTTTATGTCGCATTTCTTTACTTCCTTAACCAGTTTACAAATTAATCTTTATCTAATTTATATTTCGCCACATCCATACCAAATGAAAGGTTCATCGATTCAAGGAGTTCATCAAGCTCTGTGAGAGACTTTTTCCCGAAGTTCCTGAATTTAAGAAGGTCATTCTTATTAAATTTCACCAAATCTCCAAGAGTTTCTACTTCAGCGGCTTTAAGACAGTTTAATGCTCTTACTGACAGGTCAAGGTCAATAAGTTTGGTTTTCAATAGCTGCCTCATATGCAATACTTCCTCATCAAATTCCTCATTGGCAAGTTTATCATCCGAGTCAAGGGTGATCTTCTCATCAGAGAATAGCATAAAGTGGTAAATAAGGATTTTTGCTGCTTCCTTTAAAGCTTCTTTAGGATGAATTGAACCATCAGTTTCAATTTCTATAAGAAGTTTCTCATAATCGGTTTTTTGTTCAACCCTGTAGTTTTCAACTGAGTACTTGACATTCCTGATAGGGGTGAATATTGAGTCGACTGCAATCAGCCCGAATTCAGCGTCAACGGGTTGATTTTCCTCAGCTGGAACATAACCTCTTCCCTTGCTGATATTAAGTTCAATCTGGACCTTCACATCGGGTTCCATTCTGAAAATTACCAGATCAGGATTCAGCACTTCAAAATTGTTAAGAACGCTGTTAAGATTTCCGGCCTTGAATACTTCCTGGCCTCCGACTTTAATTATCACTTTTTCATGATCCGCATCTTCAACGGTTCTTTTAAAACGGATTTGTTTTATATTCAGGATTATCTCCGTGACATCCTCAATAACTCCCGTTATTGTTGAAAATTCATGATCGATCCCCTCAATTTTTACAGTAGTAACGGCATAACCTTCAAGTGAAGAAAGTAAAATCCTTCTCAGGGCATTACCAACGGTAATACCATAGCCTGGTTCAAGAGGACGGAATTCAAATTTACCCAACTTGTTGTTGGCTTCAAGCATTATAACCTTATCAGGCTTCTGGAATGATAAAATGGCCATAGGATTTATTTATATTTTTACTTGGAATACAATTCTACAATTAACTGTTCCTTTATGTCTTCAGGAATATCTGAGCGCTCAGGTAAATTCATAAACTTACCAGCCATTTGGGCATCATCCCATTCCAGCCATGAAAGCTTTGAATATCTGCGTGTTGTAAGTGAATCGACTATTGATTCAAGTGATTTTGATTTTTCACGCACACCAACAATATCCCCAGGCTTTAGCTGAAATGAAGGTATATTAACAATCTTCCCATTTACAGTTATATGTCTGTGTGAAATAAGTTGTCTTGCAGCTGCCCTGGTGGGAGCAATACCAAAACGGTAGACCACATTGTCGAGCCGTGCCTCAAGCATCTGAAGAAGTACCTCGCCGGTCACTCCTTTACTCCTTGATGCTTTTTCAAACGTATTACGGAATTGTCTTTCAAGTATTCCATAAGTATATTTGGCTTTCTGCTTTTCTCTGAGCTGGACACCGTATTCAGAAGTTTTCTTTCTTTTTTTGTTTATTCCGTGTTGCCCCGGAGGGAAATTTTTTCTGTCCAGATATTTATCGGGACCATAAATCGGATCACCAAATTTCCTTGCAATTCTTGATTTCGGGCCTATATATCTTGCCATGTTGTTGTATTTATAACTTAGAAATTTTCGTTATTTTAAACTCTTCTTCTTCCGGGTGCACGGCATCCGTTGTGCGGCATTGGAGTCACATCGACAATTTCCGTGACCTCAATTCCAACGTTAGCTATCGATCTGATAGCTGATTCACGACCTGCACCAGGACCTTTGACAAAAACTTTTACTTTTCTCAATCCAAGATCGTAGGCAACTTTCCCACACTCTTCAGATGCCATCTGAGCTGCATAAGGGGTGTTCTTTTTAGAACCTTTAAATCCCATTTTTCCTGCCGATGCCCATGAAATAACCTGACCAGAATTATTGGTGAGGGTAACAATTATGTTATTGAATGATGAATGAATATGAGCCTGCCCTGTAGGTTCTACCTTTACAATTCTTTTTTTAAGTACTCCGGTTTTCTTTGCCATACTCAGATTAATTATTTAGTAGCTTTTTTCTTGTTTGCAACAGTTTTTTTTCTTCCCTTCCGGGTTCTGGCGTTATTCTTGGTACTCTGCCCTCTTACAGGCAGGCCAAGACGGTGGCGTATCCCGCGGTAGCATCCGATATCCATAAGCCTTTTTATATTAAGTTGGGTTTCAGATCTGAGCTCCCCTTCAAGCTTGTAATTATCATTTAAAATCCGCCGGATAGAATTTATCTGATCATCCGTCCAGTCCTGAACTTTTGTATTACGGTCAACACCTGCTTCATCAAGCACCTTTTGTGCGGTACTTTTTCCCACACCATAGATATAGGTCAGTCCGATTTCGCCTCTTTTGTTTCTTGGTAAGTCAACACCAACAATACGTGCCATATATATTACTTTTCTTAAATGAGTTGCAAAATTACATAAATTATCCCTGTCTCTGTTTGAACTTGGGATTTTTCTTGCTAATTACATATAAGCGCCCTTTGCGTCTGACAATTTTACAGTCTGCGCTACGCTTTTTTATAGATGCTCTTACTTTCATTATCTTAATATTTCTTATTTATATCTGAATGTTATTCTTCCTTTTGTAAGATCATAAGGCGACATTTCAACTTTAACTTTATCTCCAGGAAGTATCTTTATATAATGCATTCTCATCTTTCCGGAGATATGCGCCGTTATAACATGTCCATTCTCGAGCTCTACTCTGAACATAGCGTTAGAGAGAGCTTCAATTATAGTACCGTCCTGTTCGATAGATGGTTGTTTCGACATATTATTTCATTTTATTTAGAACTTCTTCTATAAATTCAAAAGTTGTTAATACATCCGCTCTCCCCTTATCCACAGCCACTGCATATTCAAAATGAGCTGAAGGTTTTCCGTCTATTGTCCTGATTGTCCATCCGTCACGAAGCTGGATCGTCTCTTTTCTGCCCATATTTATCATAGGTTCAATGCAGATTACCAGTCCTTTTTCCAACTTGATACCAGTCCCCCTCTTTCCATAGTTAGGTACTTCTGGTGGTTCATGAAGCTTTTTTCCAAGTCCATGTCCCACTAGTTCCCTTACTACTGAATACCCTCCGCTTTCAGCTCTGGTTTGTACTGCATAGGAGACATCGCCCAACCTGTTTCCAGCCACAGCTTCTTTAACTCCTTCCTCAAGAGACTTTCTTGTATACCAGAGCAGCCTCTTTACTTCATCACTGATTTCACCGACTGGAAAAGTATAAGCACTGTCGCCATACCAACCGTTAAGGATAACACCACAGTCGATTGAAATAATATCACCTTCTTTAAGAGTGTATTTGGAAGGTATGCCATGAACTACTTCTTCATTGACAGATGTACAGAGGGTTCCAGGGAAACCGCCATATCCCTTGAAGGCCGGTATGCCGCCGTTATCACGAATGAATGCCTCGGCAATTCCATCAAGATAAAGAGTTGTTACACCTGGTCTTATAAATGAAGCAATCTCAGCAAGTGTTCTCGACACCAGCATATTGCTCTCTTTTAAAAGTCCGACCTCTTCATCAGTCTTTAAATACAACATCAAAGAACGTTATTCTTGTTATATAGAGGTAACAGCCCCTGATCTTCCTTTAACACGGCCTGACTTCATAAGGCCATCATAATGACGCATAAGCAGATGGCTTTCAATCTGTTGAAGTGTATCAAGCACAACTCCGACAAGAATTAAAAGGGAAGTTCCGCCATAAAACTGTGCAAACTGCGGTGTTACTCCTGCTATTACCGCAATTGCTGGCAATATTGCTATTATTGCCAGGAATATTGATCCCGGAAGGGTAATTCTCGACATAATAGTATCAAAGAATTCAACTGTCTTACGGCCTGGTTTTATGCCGGGAATAAAACCCCCGTTTTTCTTCATGTCTTCAGCCATCTGAACAGGATTGATTGTGATGGCAGTATAAAAATAGGTGAACAGGATTATGAGCAACCCGGTTACCAGGTTATACCAGAATCCGTACATATTGGAAAAAGCCACAACAAAACCGGAGCTTGAATTTGAATATCCGGCAATTATTATTGGCAGCATCATTATTGCCTGTGCAAAGATTATGGGCATAACACCGGCGGCATTAACTTTCAGAGGTATGTACTGGCGTACTCCACCATATTGCTTGTTGCCTACAATGCGTCTTGCATACTGAACAGGCACCCTTCGTGTTCCCTGAACCAGCATGATGGTTCCAAGTATAACCACAAAGAGAATGACTATTTCAACGATAAGGGCTATCGGACCACCAGCACCATTCATTCTGGCGCCGGCTTCGAAAACAAAGTTAGCTGGCATCCTCGCAACAATACCTATCATGATTATGAGTGATATGCCGTTTCCAATGCCTTTATCGGTAATTTTCTCACCAAGCCACATCACAAACATTGTTCCTGCAGTAAGAATCACAACTGAAGAAAACTTAAAAAACCATCCTTCAAGAACAAAAGCCGTGGCCGGAAGTTGTGCAGAAAGGTTAACAAGGTATGTAGGAGCCTGGAGTATCAATATTCCTACTGTAAGATATCTTGTATACTGGTTAAGTTTTCTTCTTCCGCTTTCACCCTCTTTCTGAAGCTTCTGAAAATATGGAAAAACAATCCCAAGAAGTTGAACCACGATTGAAGCTGAAATATAAGGCATTATTCCTAAGGCAAATACTGATGCTTGCGAAAATGCGCCACCAGAGAACATATCCAGCAGCCCCATAATACCTGATGAAGTCTGGTTTTTCAGTCCAGCAAGCTGTGAAGGATCAATACCGGGTAATGTGACATATTTTCCCAGACGGTATAGTGTAATGATACCCAAAGTATAGAGTAATCTTGCGCGAAGATCTTCTATCTTAAAGATGTTCTTTATAGTCTGAATAAATCTCATCAGCTTATATTTTTACTACCGTACCATTTTTAGCTTCTATTGCTTTCACGGCTGTTTTGCTGAATGCATTGGCATGAACCTCAAGTTTTCTTCTGAGAGTTCCTTTTCCAAGGATCTTTACAAGATCATTTTTTGATATAAGCCCTGCATTCTTTAAAACCTCTGAATCAATTTTCTCTAAATTATTCTTTTCAGCAAGGTTCTGAAGGACACTGATATTTATAGCTTTATATTCCCTGCGGTTGATGTTTTTAAAACCATATTTGGGAATCCTTCTCTGAAGGGGCATCTGGCCTCCTTCAAATCCGATTTTCTTTTTATATCCTGATCTCTGCTTGGCTCCCTTATGGCCCCTGGTAGAAGTTCCTCCCTTTCCTGAGCCCTGTCCGCGCCCAAGGCGCTTGCTCTTCTTAACTGATCCTTTTGCAGGTTTTAAGTTACTTAGATCCATCCCTTTTATTATAATATATTATAATATCATTTATATCTTAAATATTTTCCACCCTTACCAGATGCCTAATCTTTTGTACCATTCCAAGAATCTGGGGTGTAGCTTCATGTTCAACACTATGGTTTAATCTATGGATCCCCAAAGCTTCAAGTGTCCTTTTCTGACGTTCGGGTTTTCCGTTTTTACTTCTTATCTGGGTAATACGAATCTTTGCCATTGTATGTGCTTTACTAACCGTTAAAAACTCTTTCCATTGCAATACCTCTGTGTTCCGCAACAGAAAATGCATCGCGCATTTCAAGAAGTGCAGCAAATGTTGCCTTCACAAGATTATGAGGATTCGACGAACCTTTTGATTTAGCAAGTACGTTTTTCACTCCAACACTCTCAAGCACTGCACGCATTGCACCTCCTGCTTTTACACCGGTACCTTCTGTTGCAGGTTTAATAAAGACTTTTGCACCTCCAAACTTTGCAACCTGTTCATGAGGTATTGTACCATTAATTACAGGTACTTTGATAAGATTTTTTTTAGCATCCTCAATACCTTTGGCTATAGCTGTCGTAACTTCACTGGCTTTACCCAGACCGTGGCCTACTATTCCGTCTTCATTTCCGACCACCACAATAGCTGAAAAGCTGAAAGTACGGCCACCTTTTGTAACCTTGGTAACTCGCTGGATGCTAACTAGTCTGTCTTTAAGTTCCAGATCGCTGGTTTTAACTTTTCTTATTCCGTTTCCCATAATTGATTAGAATTTTAACCCGCCTTCACGGGCTGCATCTGCCAATGATTTTACTCTTCCATGATATTTGTATCCGCTTCTGTCAAAGACGACATTTGAAATACCTTTCGTCTTACATCTTTCAGCCAGTAGTTTACCAACAAGTTTGGCCTTTTCCGTTTTATTAATTCCTGCTTTTGTTTCAAATTCCTTTTCTTTTGAACTTGCTGCAAGAAGAGTTACACCTTTCAGGTCGTCAATAACCTGCACATATATTTGCTTATTACTGCGAAAAACAGCTATACGTGGTTTTTCAGCAGTTCCGCTTAACTTTTTCCGGATCCTCATTCTGATCCTTGATCTTCTTTCCAACTTAGTTAAGGCCATGATTATTAATTTTATACCATTTAACTACCTTAATTATACACTTGCTGATTTTCCAGCTTTTCTCCGGAGCTGCTCGCCGACGAATTTGATTCCCTTGCCCTTGTATGGTTCAGGTGGACGGAGAGACCTTATCTTTGCAGCTACATGCCCTATCAGCTGTTTGTCAATGCATGTAAGCGTAATTATAGGATTGCTCCTTCTTTCAGTTTTAGTTTCCACTTTGACTTCTTCTGGAAGCTGAAGAATAATATCATGTGAATAACCAAGGCTCATTTCCAATTGCTGTCCTTTTGCTTCTGCCCTATATCCAACTCCAACAAGTTCAAGCTCTTTCTTAAATCCTTGCGAAACACCAGTTACCATATTGGCAATAAGCGCTCTGTATAAACCATGAAGTGATTTATGATTCTTTGAATCTGACGGGCGGGTTATTACAACAGTGTTGTCGACAACCTCAACCTTTAGGTCTCTTGCTACATTTTGTTTAAGTTCACCCAAAGGCCCTTTCACACTAACCTCGTTGGTGTCGCTGATATTAACAGTAACTCCTTTAGGCAGGTTTACAGGTAATTTTCCTATTCGTGACATTAAATAATCCTCCTTTTAATATACATAACATAATACTTCCCCACCAATGTTTTCTTTTTTTGCTTCTTTATCGGTCATTAATCCTCTCGAGGTTGATATTATTGCGATTCCTAGTCCGTTGAGCACTCTTGGCATTTCATCAACTCCAACGTAAAACCTGAGGCCGGGGCGGCTGGCCCGCTCAATTTTCTTTATGGCCGGTTTTCTGCTTTTGGGATTGTATTTTAACGCTATTTTTAGTATCCCCTGAGCATTCTCCCCGTCAACAACCTTGTAACTAAGGATATAACCTTTCTCAAACAATATTCTGGCAATCTCCTTCTTAAGATTGGATGCTGGTGCTTCAACAACCTTATGACCTGCCATTATGGCGTTTCTGATTCTCGTTAACAAATCTGCAATTGGATCAGTCATCTTCTATTTATAATAATTATAATTAATACTTACGCGAAATTACCAACTGGCTTTCTTAACACCCGGAATAAGACCAAAAGATGCCATTTCCCTGAAGGTTATTCTGCTGATTCCAAACTGACGCATATAACCCCGTGTCCGCCCGGTGATTTTGCACCTGTTACGAAGCCTGTTCGGGTTGGAATTGCGAGGGAGACGGCTTAATCCGACATAATCTCCGTCGGCTTTAAGTTTTGCTCTTTTTGACGCATATTTCTCAGCCAGCTTAGCTCGTTTAACTTCACGGGCCTTCATTGATTCCTTAGCCATATAATCAGTTTTTAATGTTTTTAAATGGTAATCCAAATTTTTTAAGAAGAGCAAGTGCTTCTTCATCACTCCTTGCAGACGTAACGAAGGTAATCTGTAGGCCCATGATTTTTGCAATCTTATCAAGATCTATTTCAGGAAAAATTATCTGTTCCGTAATACCCAGGGTATAGTTCCCACGCCCATCCAGCTTAGAGTTTATACCCTTAAAATCACGGATCCTTGGAAGTGCAACAGCAATCAGCCTTTCAAGGAATTCATACATTCTGTCCCTGCGGAGTGTGACCATGACACCGATAGGCATATTACGCCTTAGCTTAAAGTTCGATATATCCTTTGAAGAATATGTCTGAACAGCTTTTTGTCCGGCTATATCTGTTAATTCCTTAACACTGAACTCTAGCAGCTTTTTATCAGCAATAGCCTGACCGACACCTTGATTAATAACAATTTTTTCCAGCCTTGGAACCTGCATAACGGTTTTATAACCGAATTCCTTCATTAATGCAGGGATGATCTCTTCACTATATCTGGTTTTCAATGCAGGCGTATACATTACTTAATCTCCTCTCCTGATTTTTTTGAATATCTTACTAATTTATTTTTTTCGTTAAGCCTTCTTCCCACACGTGTTGGTTTTCCTGATGCAGGATCAATAAGCATAAGGTTAGATATATGTATCGGGGCTTCCTTTTTGATAATACCGCCCTGTGGTGACTTTGAATTAGGTTTTGTATGTTTGGATACAAGGTTAAGGCCTTCAACAATTGCCTTGTATTTATCCTTGTCAACTTCCAGCACGCGTCCTTTCTGACCTTTGGATTCACCGGTTATTACCATAACCGTGTCGCCCTTCTTTATTTTTAATTTTTTCTGCATTTCTGTGTAGTTTATACTATACTATAATACCTCAGGTGCCAGCGAGACAATTTTCATATACTTCTCACGCAGTTCCCTGGCAACAGGGCCGAAAATCCGTGTTCCGCGAACCTCATTCAGATTATTAAGCAGAACAACAGCATTGTCATCGAACCTAATATAAGAGCCATCCGGACGACGGATCTCCTTGGTGGTTCTCACAACAACTGCTTTGCTTACAGTCCCTTTTTTTGCATCACCCGATGGAAGTGCACTCTTGACACTTACAACAATCTTATCGCCGACAGTGGCATACCTTTTCTTGCTGCCGCCCAGAACTCTGATACATAAAACCTCCTTTGCACCTGAGTTATCGGCTACCGTTAACCTGCTTTCCTGCTGTATCATAATTACTTAGCTCTTTCGATTATTTCTACTAATCTCCATGTTTTATTTTTGCTCAAGGGCCTGGTCTCAGATATCCTGACAGTATCACCTATATTGCATGAGTTCTCTTCATCATGAGCCATCAGCTTCTTTGTCCTGTTGACAAATTTCCCATATATCGGGTGTTTTACTTTTCTTTTTATTGCAACCACAATTGATTTATCCATCTTGTTGCTGACGACAACGCCGATACGTTCTTTTCTGATTTTCCTCTCCATTGCTGATCTGGCTATTTTACATTTTTATTTGATTCCCTGCTACGCAATTCAGTCAGTAAACGTGCAATAGTAAGTTTTGCCTGCTTCATCTTCTGGGGATTATCCAGAGGTGTAATTGCATGATTAAGCTTCATACGTACAAGCATGGTTCTTTCAGTGTCTATTCGTTCAATTAAATCGGAGGTACTTAATTCCCTTATCTCTGACATTTTCATTTGTGTTCAAGTTTTATTCAAATATATAATCGCGCCTGACTACAAATTTTGTTGGTATAGGAAGCTTCTGGGCACCAAGCCTGAGAGCTTCTTTTGCAACTTCATAAGGAACTCCTTCAGCTTCAATGATTATCCTGCCTGGTGTAACCGGAACAACAAATCCTTCAGGAGCGCCTTTGCCTTTTCCCATTCGGACTTCAGCAGGTTTTTTGGTTATAGGCTTGTCGGGAAAGATCCTTATCCACAGTTGTCCTTCACGTTTCATATGACGTGTGACAGCCTGACGGGCAGCTTCAATCTGCCTTCCTGTTATCCAAGATTCTTCCAGGGCCTTTATGCCAAATGATCCGAATGAAAGCTGATTTCCCCGCTGGGCATTGCCTTTCATTCTTCCTTTCTGAGCTCTTCTGTATTTGGTCCTTTTTGGTTGTAACATGGTTTCAATATGTTATTTTGTTATAAAAATTGTCAGGCTTACTTTTTTACCTTCCTCTTGAGACCTTTGCTTTTTGTATTTCTTGCACCGATGTTCGGGCTCAGATCTCTTTTACCGTATACTTCACCATTACAGATCCACACCTTTATCCCTATGAGACCAACCTTTGTATGAGCTTCTGCAAGGGCATAATCAATATCTGCACGTAAAGTGTGAAGTGGTATCCGGCCTTCCTTATAAGTTTCACTTCTGGCCATCTCTGCTCCGCCAAGCCGTCCTGAAATCAATACCTTAATTCCCTCTGCACCCATACGCATTGTTGATGCGATCGACATTTTAATGGCCCGACGATAAGAAATCTTACCTTCCAGCTGGCGGGCAATATTATTTGCTACTATATTGGCGTCAAGTTCCGGACGCTTAACTTCAAATATGTTAATTTGAACCTCTTTTTTTGTAATTTTCTTAAGTTCTTCCTTAAGCTTGTCTACTTCCTGTCCGCCTTTACCAATAATTATACCCGGACGTGCAGTATTCACAGTGACTGTTATCAGCTTAAGTGTTCTCTCGATAACTATTTTTGAGATACTGGCCTTAGCAAGTCTAGCGTTCAGGTATTCCCTGATCTTAGTATCTTCAACCAGCTTCCCGGAGAAATCATTGCCTCCATACCAGTTAGAGTCCCAACCTTTGATTATACCTAATCTGTTACCTATCGGATTTGCTTTTTGTCCCATCTAATTTATTTTGATGTATTTTCAACTTCCTTATTCATACTGTCGAGGACCAGAGTAACATGGTTTGATCTCTTTCTGATCCTGTAGGCTCTACCCTGGGGTGCTGTCTGAAGTCTTTTCATTGACCGACCTCCGTCAACACTTACCTTTTTAATATAAAGGTTGCTTTCCTCAATTCGTACTCCTTCATTTTTTAACTGCCAGTTAGAAATGGCTGAAAGAAGAAGTTTCTCAAGCCTTCGTGAAGCTTCCTGCTTGCTGTATTTGAGGATATCAAGCGCCTTATTAACCTCTTTTCCTCTGATAAGACCGGTAACCAGCCTCATCTTTCTTGGAGATGTAGGACAGTTTCTCAGAACAGCCTGGTATCTGTTTTTTGCTGCTTCTTTTCTTTGTTCTGCCGTATTTCTTTTTCTTGCACCCATCTGTTGATATTTTTCAGGTTTACATTACTTTTTATTTGTTCCCGGAATGTCCTCTGAATGTACGTGTGGGAGCAAATTCTCCTAGTTTATGTCCCACCATATTTTCAGTAATGTAAACGGGAATGAATTTATTACCGTTATGAACAGCAATTGTATGCCCAACAAAATCAGGCGATATTACCGACCTTCTCGACCATGTTTTAAGAACTGATTTCTTCTGCCCCTGGTTCATGTCAAGGATTCTCTTTTCAAGCTTAAAATCAATGAAAGGGCCTTTTTTTATTGATCTACTCATAATAATCAGCTGTTATTTCCTTCTTTCAACAATTTGTTTCGCAGAGTATTTCTTTTTATCACGGGTTTTGTATCCTTTTGCCGGAATGCCTCTGCGCGACCTCGGATGTCCTCCTGAAGCTTTTCCTTCACCGCCACCCATTGGATGATCTACCGGATTCATTGCAACACCTCTCACCCTTGGACGTCGACCCTGCCAACGTGTACGTCCTGCTTTCCCTGATTTTTCAAGATTATGGTCAGGATTTGAAACGGAACCTATTGTTGCGCGGCAGGTAGTGAGTACCATTCGCGTTTCTCCCGAAGGAAGTTTTATCGTTGCGTATTTTCCTTCCCTGGCAGAAAGCTGGGCATAGGTACCTGCACTCCTTGCAAGAGCACCGCCTTTGCCTGGTTTAAGTTCAATATTATGGACAACCGTGCCTAATGGAATGTCGCTGAGGAACATTGTGTTTCCGATTTCAGGAGTTGCTTCCTTGCCTGAAATAACTTTCTGTCCCGTTTTAAGTCCTGTAGGCGCAATAATGTACCTTTTTTCACCATCCTTATAAACAACGAGAGCAATTCTCGATGACCTGTTTGGGTCATATTCAATTGTTTTTACTGTTGCGGGTATGCCATCTTTTTCTCTGTGAAAATCGATAACTCTGTACATCCTTTTATGACCGCCGCCGATGTATCTCATAGTCCTCCTGCCGTTAACATTCCTTCCTCCTGTCTTTTTTAGCGGTCGAAGCAAGGATTTCTCCGGCATAGCGTTTGTAATATTATCAAACGCACTGATAATCTTGTTTCTCTGACCTGGTGTTACAGGCTTGATTTTTCTTACTGCCATATCTCTGTTTAAATATTGCTGTAGAAATCAATTTTATTACCTTCAGCTAGTGTTACAACAGCTTTCTTAGTAGCAGCGGTTTTCCCTACCAGAATCCCTGATTTTGTGTTCCGGGTTTTAACCTTGCCTCCATAGCGCATTGTGTTAACTGAGTCGACGGTAACTCCATACAGCTCTTCTACAGCTTTCTTTATCTGCAATTTATTTGCTTTTCTGTCAACAAAAAATCCATAGCGATTGAATTTATCGCCCTGGGTTGTCATCTTTTCTGTTACAATTGGTTTCAGTAATATATTCATCACTTAAAGTTTTCTGGTTTTAAAAAGTTGACTGCAAAACGTCAACTGCACTCTCGACAAGTACGAGAGTTGAAGCCCTCATAATCTTATAAGTGCTTAATTCTCCAGCAGTTACAACTTCAACGCCTTGTACATTTCGGGATGACAAATATATATTTTTATTTTGTTCCGGTAAAACAAATAGCGATTTTTTCTTACCGATATTCAGACTATCTCCTAATTTTATTATTTCCTTTGTTTTCGGAGCTTCAAAAGTAAAGTCCTCAACAACTATGATTCTGTTTCCAGAAGCTTTGTAGGAGAGTGCCGATTTTCTAGCAAGCTGCTTTACTTTTTTATTAAGCTTAAAGCCATAATTTCTTGGTTGAGGACCAAAAATACGGCCGCCCCCGCGAAAGAGAGGATTTTTAATACTTCCTGCACGGGCTGTGCCGGTACCTTTTTGTCGTTTGATCTTTTTAGTACTTCCAGCCACTTCGCCACGATGTTTGGACTTATGTGTACCCTGCCTCTGATTAGCAAGAAACTGCTTTGTATCAAGGTAAATGGCATGGTCGTTTGGTTCTATACCGAAGATAGAATCGCTAAGATTTGCTTTTCTTCCGGTATCCTTACCATTAATATCAAGAATTGCTAGTTCCATTATTTTGTAATTATTACGTAACCACCCTTTGGACCGGGAACTGATCCTTTTACTATTAATATATTATTTTCAGCCATTAGCTTAATGACTTTCATGCTAATGGACATCACCTTATTACCACCTGTACGTCCTGCCATTCTCATTCCTGGCAGCACTCTTGAAGGGAATGAAGATGCGCCCAGAGAGCCTGGAGCTCGTCCTCTGTTGTGCTGACCATGGGTTTGACCTCCTACGCCTCCGAAACTGTGTCGTTTGACTACACCCTGGAAACCTTTTCCTTTTGACCAGCCTCTTACATCAACCCAGTTGTCGGGTCTGAATAGTTCGGCTGTAATAACCTCGCCTTCCTTAACCTGTCCCTCTTCAAAACCTGTAAATTCAACAAGTTTTCTTTTAGGTGTGGTATTAGCTTTCTTGAAATGGCCCAGTTCGGCTTTGGTTGTATGTTTTTCTTTTTTCTCATCAAATCCAAGCTGCACGGCAAAATACCCGTCCTTTTCTTTGGTTTTGATCTGTGTTACAACACACGGACCAGCCTGCAGTACCGTACATGGAATATTCTTTCCGTCTTCATCAAATACGGAAGTCATTCCCACTTTTTTTCCAATTAATCCCTGCATATTATAAAAACTTTACCGGTTTCATACTTTAATTTCTACCTCCACTCCGCTTGGAAGCTCCAGCTTCATAAGAGCATCTATTGTCTTTGGAGTTGAACTGTAAATATCAAGCAGCCTTTTATAGGACGAAAGCTGAAACTGTTCCCTTGCTTTTTTGTTGACAAACGGGGAACGAAGAACAGTGTAGATCCTTTTATGTGTTGGGAGCGGTATAGGACCACTTACAACTGCGCCAGTTGATTTTACTGTTTTCACAATCTTCTCAGCAGATTTATCCACAAGATTATGATCGTAAGATTTCAGTTTGATACGAATTTTCTGACTCATTATTTTAAAAAATTTTTCCTTTGGTTATTTCTACAATTCTGTTGGCTATTTCCGGAGGCACCTCTTCATAATGAGAGAATTCCATAGTGGATGTTGCTCTTCCGGAGGTTAGTGTTCTTAATACTGTAACATAACCGAATTTTTCGGCCAGGGGTACTTTTGCTTTGACAACCCTTGATCCTGCTTTAGATTCCATTCCTTCAACCTTGCCCCTTCTCCTGTTAAAATCACCAATTACATCACCCACATATTCTTCAGGAGTCACGACTTCTGTTGACATTATGGGTTCAAGTAATACTGGATTGCATTTACCGGCATGTTTTCTGAAGGCCTGTTTTGCGGCAATTTCAAATGAAAGTGCATCCGAATCAACTGGATGGTATGAACCGTCTTTGAGAACTACCTTAAGGCTTTCAAGAGGAAATCCTGCAAGCGGTCCGTTTGCCATTGCTTCACGGAATCCTTTTTCAATTGAAGGAATGAACTCCTTGGGAATATTACCTCCTTTCACTTCATTAACAAACTGAAGACCTCTTATGCCATCTTCAGCAGGCATAAGGGCAACGGAGATATCTGCGAACTTACCTTTTCCTCCTGTCTGTTTTTTGAATACTTCACGGAATTCAGCACTTGTAGTGATAGCTTCTTTGTAGGCAAC
Source organism: uncultured Rikenellaceae bacterium (assembly GCA_964514725.1). GTDB lineage: Bacteria > Bacteroidota > Bacteroidia > Bacteroidales > VadinHA17 > LD21. Next base: position 103,260 of record CAZEUL010000001.1, on the reverse strand, counting down.
CTGAGGAACTCCCTGATTGCACTCTATTTTAAACTCCCTTTTCAGTCTGTCGATAAGAATTTCAAGGTGTAATTCTCCCATACCGTTTATTATGGTTTGCCCGCTGTCAGGATCAGTTCTCACCTGAAATGTTGGATCCTCTTCTGCCAGTTTGCTGAGGGCAATGGATAATTTATCGACATCAGCCTGGGTTTTCGGTTCAATTGCAATACCTATCACAGGCTCCGGGAAATCCATCGACTCAAGCATTATTGGTTTATTAATTGCGCAGAGGGTATCACCTGTTTTAAGATCTTTGAATCCCACCCCTGCACAGATATCGCCTGCCGATATAGTATCTTTTGGATTCTGCTTATTTGCATGCATCTGGAAAAGCCGGTTTATACGTTCCCTTTTACCGGTTCTGGTATTAAGAACCGTATCGCCGGCATGAAGAATACCTGAATAGATTCTCAGGAATACAAGTCTTCCAACAAAAGGATCGGTAGCAATCTTAAAAGCAAGCGCTGCCAAAGGCTCCTTATCATCAGGTTCTCTTTTTACCTTATTATCATTTCTTGGATCGATACCTGTTACAGCTCCAATATCGAGAGGAGATGGCAGATATGCTACGATGGCATCAAGAAGGCTTTGAATTCCTTTGTTTTTAAATGCTGCGCCGCAGGTTACAGGAATAGCAAGCCCCTGTATCGACGACTTACGCAATGCGGTCAGAATTTCGTCAGCTGTTATTGAATCGTGATCTTCAAGGTATCGCTCAAGTAATGTGTCATCAACACCGGCTACAGATTCAACCAGTTTCCCTCTCCATTCATTAGCTTCTTCGAGCATTTCAGAAGGGATTTCTTCAATCTCATATTTGGTACCTGAAAGATCGTTATCATAATAGACCACCGATTTCATGGAAATCAGGTCAATAATTCCCCTGAAATTCTCTTCATTTCCAATTGGAAGCTGAACCGGTACAGGATTTGCCCCAAGTTTATCCTTTATCTGCTGAACCACGCTGAAAAAGTCAGCGCCAGCTCTGTCCATTTTATTAATAAAAGCTATTCTGGGGACATTATATTTATTAGCTTGTCTCCATACAGTTTCCGATTGTGGTTCAACACCTCCAACTGCACAAAATACAGCAACAGCACCATCAAGAACCCTTAAAGATCTTTCCACTTCCACTGTAAAATCGACATGCCCCGGAGTATCAATTATATTGATTTTATATTCTTCCCCTCGGTATTTCCAGAATGTGGTTGTTGCAGCTGAGGTTATTGTAATTCCTCTTTCCTGTTCCTGAATCATCCAGTCCATCTGAGCATTCCCGTCATGCACCTCTCCCATACGATGGGTTCGACCGGTATAGAAAAGAATCCTTTCTGTCGTAGTGGTCTTACCGGCATCAATGTGGGCCATAATTCCGATGTTTCTGGTATATTTCAGGTTGTTATCCATCAAATTGATGAGTTGTCGCGGTTAAATATTAAAACCTGAAATGGGCAAAAGCCTTATTGGCTTCAGCCATTCTGTGTGTATCTTCTTTTTTCTTATATGCTCCTCCTTCAAGTTTATAGGCAGCCATTACTTCAGCAGCAAGGCGTTCAGCCATTGAATGACCTGCTCTTTTCCTTGCAAATGAGATCATATTTTTCATGCTTATACTTATCTTCCTGTCGGCACGGATTTCCATAGGTACCTGGAAGGTAGCACCTCCGACACGCCTTGCTTTTACCTCAACCTGAGGTGTGATGTTATCAAGGGCTTGTTTAAATATTTCGAGAGCTGGTTTCCCTTCACTCTTGAATTTGTCCCCCACAATATCAAGGGAATCATAAAAGATTTTAAAGGCTAGATTTTTCTTACCATTAAGCATAAGATTGTTCACAAACCTTGTTACGTAAGGATCATTGTATTTTGGATCCGGTAACAGAATCCTCTTCTTTGGTTTTGCTTTTCTCATTATCCTATTCCTTTAATCGTTATTTTTTTGGTCGTTTTGCACCATATTTCGATCTTCTCTGAGTCCGGCCATCAACGCCCGATGTATCAAGGGCACCACGGACAAGGTGATAACGGACCCCAGGAAGATCTTTCACCCTGCCACCTCTTATCAGAACAATTGAATGCTCCTGCAGATTATGGCCTTCACCGGGAATATATGCATTTACTTCTTTCTGGTTCGTAAGCTTTACCCTGGCAACTTTTCTCATTGCAGAGTTGGGTTTTTTGGGAGTGGTTGTGTAAACACGAACACAAACTCCTCGTCTCTGAGGACATGAATCCAAAGCAGGTGCTTTGCTTTTATCAATCAGCTTTTTTCTGCCTTTTCTTACTAACTGCTGTATGGTCGGCATAAATCCTATAATTTTAGCATTAAATTCTACTTAAAAAATTGGTGTGCAAAGGTATTGTTTTTAATTCTTAATTAACAAATATTTCTGAAATTTTTTAAAACAGTTCAAAAAAACAGACACAGCCATGCTGATCTCTCATAATCAGTATCAATAGCGTCTTTTAAAATAAAATATCTTACTGAAAAATGTAAGTTATTAACAGGTTCCTTCCCGACATTTCCATGCGAACAATCATTTTGTAAACTTACCTTGAAAGAAATCCCGGTACTCCTGCATTTCAAAAAACTGGTGCAAAGAAAACAAAAAATCCTTAATTATGTACTCTTTCTTAATCAGTTTTTAAAAAATTGTTATTTTTGTCCCCTCCAAATCGGGTTGTATAATAAATATGTATTAAAATCATAACATCATAAAAACATGAAAACTTACCAGACTGACCAGATAAAGAACATTGCTGTACTTGGGAATTCAGGATCAGGGAAAACGACACTTTGTGAAGCAATGCTCTTTAATGGAGGAGTCATTGAAAGAAGAGGTACAATCGATGCCAGAAATACCGTTTCAGACTATCGTCCGATTGAACATGAAAACGGTAATTCTATTTTTTCGACAGTCCTTTATACTGAATTCCAGAACAAAAAGATAAATATAATAGATACTCCCGGTCTGGATGATTTTTCCGGTGGAGTGGTTTCATCATTGTATGCTTCAGATTGTGCTTTAATTACAATAAATGTCCAGAATGGAGTTGAGGTAGGATCAGAAATCCATTTCAGACATGCTGAAAAAGTTATTAAGCCTATTATTCTTGTTATTAACGGTCTCGATCATGAAAAAGCCAATTTCGAGAAATCGGTTGAAATGATGAAAGATCGTTTTGGAAACAATGTGATTCTTGTCCAATATCCTGTAAATGAGGGAGTAGGATTTAATTCCATAATTGATGTCCTGAAGATGAAAATGCTCCAGTATCCGAAGGAGGGCGGTGTTGCTAAGGTCATGGACATCCCTTCAGAACATAAAGATAAAGCAGCTGAATTGCATAATGCCCTTGTTGAAAAAGCAGCAGAAAGCGATGAATCGCTTATGGAACTTTTCTTTTCAAATGATACATTAACAGAGGAGGAAATCAGAAGAGGTATAGCGAAAGGTATAGTTTCAAGGGGTATGTTTCCGGTATTCTGTACATCTTCAAAAAACAATATTGGTGTTGACCGACTTATGGAATTTATTGTAAGTGAAGCTCCATCTATCACAGATATGCCAGCACCTGTTAACAACAAAGGCAATGAAGTTAAGCCAAATCCATCCGGACCTGCTTCAGTTTATGTGTTTAAGTCATCAATAGAAGAACATATTGGAGAAATTAACTATTTCAGAGTGTTTTCAGGTAAAATCACAGAAAACCTTGATGTAGTGAATAGTAATAATGGTGTAAAAGAAAGGTTATCGCAGCTTTATGTATGTGCAGGTAAAAACAGAGTACGAGTTCCTGAACTCAATACAGGCGATCTCGGGGCATTTGTGAAGCTGAAAAATACAAAAACCGATCATACTTTAAATGCACCTGGAAATGATTGGAGGTTTGAAGGCGTCAGGTTTCCGGAACCTAAATTCCGTACGGCAATAAAAGCTCAGAATGAAAGTGATGATGAGAAATTGGGAGAAGCACTGAATAAAATCCATCTTGAAGATCCTACAATAGTGGTTGAGTATTCAAAAGAGTTGAAACAAATAATTGTCCATGGGCAGGGTGAGTATCATCTTAACATCATGAAATGGCATCTTGACAATATCTACAAGATCCCTACAGTTTTCAGTCCGCCAAGAATTCCCTATCGTGAGACTATCACAAAAGCTGCACAGGCAGACTATCGTCACAAAAAGCAGTCAGGAGGAGCTGGTCAGTTTGGAGAAGTTCATCTTATCATTGAGCCTTATGTTGAAGGTTCTCCAGAACTGACAATGATGAAATTTGGAGGCAAGGAAATAAAATTGTCGATTAGGGCAAAAGATGAAATTGATCTTGACTGGGGAGGAAAACTTGTTTATGTAAACTGCATCGTTGGAGGATCCATTGATGCAAGATTTATGCCTGCGATCCTTAAAGGTATCATGGAAAAAATGGAGGTAGGACCTCTTACAGGTTCATATGCAAGAGACATAAGAGTATATGTATATGACGGTAAAATGCATCCGGTCGATTCCAATGAAATATCATTCAGACTTGCCGGAAGGAATGCATTCAGTATGGCGTTCAAAAATGCCGCACCCAAAATCCTTGAGCCAATATATGATGTTGAAATTATGGTTCCTTCCGACCGCATGGGTGACGTTATTAGCGACCTCCAGGGCCGAAGGGGAATGGTTCTTGGAATGTCAAGCGAAAAAAGGTTTGAAATAATCAAGGCAAGGGTCCCGCTAGCAGAAATGAACAAGTATTCAACCGCATTAAGTTCGTTAACAGGAGGCCGGGCAATGTATACAATGAAATTCTCAGAGTATGCCCAGGTTCCCGCAGATGTTCAGGAGGCAGTTATCAAAGCTTACCAGGAAGAGGAAGAAGAAGAATAGACTCTAACCTGTCAACAATATTTAAAATCCCGGGAGTATTTGTGATTCCCCGGGATTTTTGTTTTGCTATTAACCGTTTATAAGGTAATCGTACATTTCTGAGGCATTCTTGTTTTCCGGATCAAGATCAATTGCCATTTTAAAATAGGTTTTTGCCTTTTCATACTGAAAGTCCTTCATATAAGCTCTACCAAGGTGGTAAAGTGCTGATACATGCTGGTCCGTCTGATTGAGAAGCTTTTCAAAATGAGTTATGGCTTCACGGTATTTCCCCGATGATTTTAATGCAATTCCCATATAGTAATTTGCCATAACAGTTTCGGGACCATATTCAATTAATTTCCTGTATGAATCTATACTCTGTTCTTCCTTACCGAGATAATAATAGCATAACCCAAGCCACATGTATGTCATAGGAATAAGCTTCCCCGATTTCAATATCCTGTTGAATACTTCTAAAGCTTCTGCAAAATGTGTTGATTGGTATAAGGCCACACCAACCCTGTAAAGGACATAAGGACTTTCTGGTTTAAGTTCAAGTATTTTTTTATAATATTCAATAGACTTTGCCATCTCGCAAAGGATATAATATACATTACCCAGCTCAAGGAGTACATGAATATTTTCAGGATTTTCCCTGTGTTTTTCTTCAAGTCTGGCAGCCGCCTCTTCAAGATTTCCCGCCAGGATATCCTCAAATACATCACCAAGGCATTCTTCAGAATTTGTGTTCATATAAATTAATTTATTTATTGGTTCTTAAATTGTTTTTCTTTCGTCCATAGGTATATAATCGTGATTGCCATAAACATACTTAAAGGCCGGTCTGATAAGTCGTTTAGAGGAAAATGTCAGCTCTTCTATACGGTGAGTACACCAGCCTGCTACCCGGGCAATTGCAAAAAGCGGCGTGTAGAGTTCTTTTGAAATATCAAGACATGAATAAACAAATCCTGAATAAAAATCAACGTTTATGCAGACAACTTTTGTCGACTTTTCACCTTTAAAAACCCTGAATACCTCAGGAGTGAGCCGTTCAACAAGTGAATAAAGTTCAAACTCATCGAGCCTTCCTTTTTCAATTGCCAGTTCTCTGGCCTTTGCTTTTAAAATCGCTGCACGAGGGTCAGAAATTGTATAAACAGCGTGTCCGATTCCATAAATCTTTCCTGAATGATCATTTGCTTTCTTGTTAAGTATCTTTAGCAGGTATCCCTCAACTTCCTGCTCATTTTTCCAATCTTTGACGTGAGACTTGATATTTTCCATCATTTCCAACACCCTTACATTTGCTCCGCCATGAAGCGGACCTTTTAATGAACCAATTGCCGATGTCACTGCTGAATAAATGTCAGTCTCCGATGAGCTTGTCACCCTCATTGTAAATGAAGAGTTATTTCCGCCTCCATGTTCCGCATGTAATACAAGCATCAGATCAAGCAGGTCAGCTTCAAGTTTTGAATATCCCTTCTTCTCACCTTTAATTAAGTAAAGGAAATTTTCAGCTGGGGTCAGATTTGGCTGCGGATGCCTGATTGAAAGGGTTTTCCCTTTGTAGAGATGCCTCAATGCCTGATACGAATATGCTACAATTGTGGGGAATTTTGCTATGATATTAAGCGATTGCTGGATCATGTTGCTAAGTGAAATGTCGTCAGGTTTTTCGTCAAGAGTATATAAACCCAGAACTGAACGGGCCAGAATATTCAAAACATCTTTCCCTTTCATTGATAAAATCATGTCTTTAACAAAATGATCCGGTAGAGAACGAAGGGCAGCCATATGTTCGGAGAATTCTTTCAGTTCATTTTTTGCAGGAAGTCTCCCGGTCAAAAGAAGATATACGGTCTCATCAAATCCATGCCTTCCCTCCCTCTGAAATCCGGCAGTAATATCTTCAATCTCAATACCTCTGTAAAGAAGTTTTCCAGGTATTGCTATAACTTTGCCGTCTTCTTTCTTATAACCTACTACATCACAAATATTGGTCAGCCCCACCAGAACTCCTGTCCCGTCATTGTTACGCAGACCGCGTTTAACATCAAACTTTTCGAATAAGGAATTATCTATCTGACATGATTCTCTGACCGAGCCCACCAATTTTGGTATGAAAGTATCGTTTTCCATAAATTTATTGAATATTTTAATCTATTGAATGTTTGATATTATAGCATCTGCAAATTCAGATGTTTTCAGTAATTTTGCATCGTTCATAAGCCTGTGAAAATCATAGGTTACCTGCTTTGCCCTGATTGTTTTTTCAAGTCCTGAATAAATTTTGTCAGCAACCTCTGTCCATCCCATGTATTCAAACATCAGTGCCCCTGAAAGTATTACCGAGCCGGGGTTGACTTTGTCCTGATCAGCATATTTAGGAGCTGTTCCATGAGTTGCTTCGAAGATTGCATGTCCTGATTCATAATTTATATTGGCACCTGGGGCAATACCTATTCCACCCACAATTGCAGCTAGAGCATCAGAGATATAATCACCGTTAAGGTTAAGTGTGGCGATCACTGAATATTCATCGGGTCTGGTCAGGATTTGCTGTAGAAAAGCATCGGCAATAACGTCCTTGACAATAATTTTACCATCTTTTTTTGCCGATTCAAGAGCTTCTTCAGCAGCCTTATTTCCTTTTTCGTTACTGATTTTATTATACTGGTTCCAGGTAAATACATATTTGCCGAATTCCTTTTCTGCAAGAGCATATCCCCATTTCATGAATGCGCCTTCAGTGAATTTCATTATATTACCCTTATGAACAAGGGTAACAGACGGAAGGTTTCTGTTAATGGCAAACTTAATTGCCTGCCTTACAAGCCTCTCAGTCCCTTCAACAGACACCGGTTTAATTCCGATGGATGAAGTATCAGGAAATCGTATTTTTTTCACACCCATTTCCTCTGAAAGAAACTTCTTTATCTTTTCAGCTTCAGGTGTTCCGTGTAAATATTCAATACCGGCATAAATATCTTCGGTATTCTCCCTGAAAATATGCATATTGACTTTTTCCGGATGCTTTACAGGACTGGGTACACCATCGAAGTACCGAACTGGTCTGTAACATGTGTAAAGGTCCAATTCCTGCCTGAGAGCAACATTAAGTGAACGCATACCTTCTCCCACAGGTGTGGTTAGAGGACCTTTTATTCCAACAAGATAAATCCTAAAAGCATCAAGAGTTTCATGCGGTAGCCAGCTGCCCGTTTCGTTGAAGGCTTTTTCACCGGCCAGTACCTCTTTCCAGATGATCCTTTTTTTCGGCCCGTAAACTTTGCTCACGGCCGAATCAAATATTCTTACTGAGGCTTTCCATATATCCCGGCCTGTGCCGTCACCCTCTATAAAAGGGATAATAGGAAAATCAGGAACAATAAGTCTTTCATTATCTTTTGTTATTTTCTCACCATTCATGGTTAGTCGATTTTTCTTAAATAATCTTAGGTTAGTAACAAAGTCCTCAGGTTACTTATTTGATTGATTTTTCCGTCGCACAAGGTTCAGGGCGCTGCCGGCTTTAAACCATTCAATCTGTTGTGAATTATATGAATGATTTGCAAAAATAGTTTCATTTGTACCGTCATCATGATTAAGTACAATGGTAAGCTTTTTCCCTGGTGTGAATTCACTCAACCCAAGAATGTCTATCCTATCCAATTCTCTGATTTTCAGATAATCATCCTTATCTTCAAAAGTTAAGGCAAGGACTCCCTGCTTTTTAAGGTTCGTTTCATGTATTCTTGCAAACGATTTTACAATAATTGCTTTTACATCCAGAAACCTTGGTTCCATTGCAGCATGTTCCCGCGATGAACCTTCTCCAAAATTTTCCTCTCCAACAACTATTGAACCCATCTTCAAGCTCTTATATGCTCTGGCAACCTCCGGTACAGCTTCATAGGCTCCTGTTTGCCGGTTTAGAACAGAATTGGTCTTATCATTAAAATAGTTAACGGCACCTATCATATAGTTGTTTGAGATGTTTTCAAGATGCCCTCTGTATTTCAGCCAGAATCCTGCCATCGAAATATGATCAGTAGTACATTTGCCCTTAACTTTGATAAGTAAGGGAAGTCCTTTGAAATCATGACCATCCCATTCTGGAAAAGGCTGAAGATATTGAAGACGCTCTGATCCGGGATCAATTTTAACTTCAACATGCTTCTGTGACAAATTCACTTCTTTTGATTTTCTTTCATATCTGCCGAATCCGGAAGGTGGAATTGCAAATCCTGACGGCTCTGCAAGCTTTACCTGTTTTCCCTCAATGTTTATCAGGGTGTCAGTTACAGGATTGAAAGTAAGATCACCGGCAATTGCAAGGGCTGTAACAATTTCAGGAGAAGCTACAAAAGCAAATGTGTTGGGATTACCATCTGTACGTTTGGCAAAGTTTCTGTTAAATGAATGAACGACAGTATTTACTTCATTTTTATCAGCGCCTTCTCTATCCCACTGCCCAATGCATGGTCCGCAGGCATTTGCAAATATTTTTCCTCCTATTTCTTCCAGAATGCTGAAATAACCATCCCGTTCCGTAATCGATCTGATCTGTTCCGAACCAGGTGTTATAGTAAATTCAGATTTAAGTGTAAGCTTTTTGTTAATTGCATCTTTTGCAACAGAAGCTGCTCGCGAAATATCTTCATATGAGGAATTTGTACAGGAGCCTATCAGCCCCACATCTATCTTCACTGGCCAGCCGTTCTTTCTTGCTGCTCCTTTCATCTCAGATATTGGAGTCGCCAGATCTGGAGTAAAAGGTCCGTTGATATGCGGTTCCAGTTCTGACAGATCAATTTCAATAACCTGGTCAAAATATTTGTGAGGATCTTCATAGACTTCAGGATCACCAGTTAGATGCTCTTTTACCAGGTTGGCAGAATTAGCAATTTCATCCCGGCCTGTTGCCACAAGAAATGAGTACATTGAATTATCATAACCAAAAACCGAACATGTAGCACCTACTTCTGCTCCCATGTTACATATTGTGGCCTTGCCAGTACATGATAGAGATTTTGCCCCTTCGCCGAAATACTCGATGACAGATCCTGTCCCCCCTTTGACTGTCAGCAATCCTGCTATTTTCAGAATCACATCTTTTGCCGATGTCCATCCATTTAATCGGCCGGTAAGTTTAACACCAATCATCTTTGGGAATTTTAGTTCCCAACCCATTCCCGACATGACATCAACAGCATCCGCACCCCCTACGCCAATTGCTATCATGCCCATGCCACCTGCATTTACAGTGTGAGAATCAGTTCCGATCATCATCCCTCCGGGGAATGCATAATTTTCCAGAATTATCTGATGGATTATCCCTTCGCCCGGTTCCCAGAAATCAATTCCATATTTTCTGCATGAAGAACTAAGAAATTCATATACTTCCCTGTTTGCAACTCTTGCGGTGAGAAGATCCTCTTTTGCCCCGGATTTTGCCATAATTAAATGGTCGCAGTGCACCGATGCGGGAATTGCCGATTTTTCCCTTCCTGCCAAAAAAAACTGAAGCAATGCCATCTGTGCCGTTGCATCCTGCATGGCAACCCGATCGGGTGAAAAATCAACATAGTCGACCCCTCGCTTGAATTCAATCGAATTTTTATTTTCGAACAGATGAGTATAAAGTATCTTTTCACTCAGTGTCAGGGGTCTTTTAAGATATGTCCTGAGCAACTGGATCCTGCCCGGCAATAATTCATAAAATGATTTCAAATTCATAGAATGATATTATAGCATTGTCCTCAAACTCCATTGTTCCGTCATATTTCAGTTCTTTCAGGATTCTGCCTTGTGAGACGGATAAAATATTAATGACTTGGTGTATAGATCATATTATCTGATAAAACTTTACCAGCTGGCATTTCAGACTTTTTCATAAGATAATTTTCAAATGATTCTTTATCAAATTCATATTTGTTATCCAGAAATTCCATCAGTCTTATTGTATCTTCATAAGCATTGCCAAGGCAGGTTGAAGCTCCCGGGGAGGGAGTAATGTTGAAAATGATTTTATCTCCTACAATCTTGGCTTCTCCCATTTCAAGTTTTTTTGTTGCATTATTTACAATCTGAGGTCTTGTACCACCAACTTTTTTTGCAAATCTGATTTCACTAAGTTTTATCCCAGGTACTATCTTTCTTATCTCTTTAAGGAACGAATGTTTACCGATGGCAGGGATATCATAAACTACATTCTTCACAAGGTAATTAAAGATTATCTTGTCAGAGGCAATCTTTAGCAAGCTTAGCAATGGTCTGATTCCGAATCCAAGCGTTTTCAAATAATCAACAAACGTATCATAATTATAACGCTCAAGTAAAAAGATTGGTTTAGCGGTAGGTCCAAATCTGGTGACAGTCTCATCGTGAACTTCTGGATCGCCATGAATAGCAGCAAAAGGAAGCTTAGCTACCTGAATTGTATAGACTTTGCCGTTAAGTACTTTTGGTCCTGTGTAAAAACTGCCCGCCATTGAAAGTATAGAATAGTTCTTACCATAGCCAAGCGATTTTGCAAACAGCAGGCTATGACCCCCGGCAGAGACCACAACTGAAGAAGCATTGATTTCTCCTTTATCAGATATGATCTTATAGGACTCTTCTTCACGAACTATTTTTTTGACTTTTGTTGAAAGAAAAATCGAAATCTCAGCATTTGTTTTTCTGGCATTATCAACAAAAGAATGACTCAACCTCCGGAAATCAACCGTATAACCATCTTCTGTGATCAGAGCCAGCAGTTCCTGCATTGGATCACGATCCATAACTATTCTGGGTTCAATCCTTGAAATCTCATCCTTTTCAATAATTTTAAGCTTGGGAAATAACTGACTGAACTCGACATACCGCTTTCTAAGCATCTCTACCTGATCCTTTCCAACTGCAAGCACCATTTTTGGAACTTTTATGTAAAGCTGCTCATCTCCATTCTTTTCTTTCTCAGACTCAAGATAATTCATAACCATATCCGCACTTCGCTTTACGGCTTTTGCCTTTTCCAGAGTGTAATTTGTTTCTATGTCACCGAAATGCAATGTCTGGCTATTCATACTGGAAGATGAATTTATACATCCAAAATCATGGCACTTTTCTACCAGTGCTATGGTTCTTATGCTTGTATACCTGCTTAAAGTGTATAATAAAGCTGTTCCGCTGACACCACCACCAATAATAAGGACATCATATTTCATAATATCAGGTATTAGGTAAAAATTATCCTTGAATTATTTCTTCCTCTTTTCAAATGATTTTAAAGATGCTTTTATTAAAGAAATTCATTTAAAACTCAAATGAACTTACAAATGAAATATTAAAATCCTAATAAACATGACAAATGTCATGATTTTAACAAATATATTTGATTTTTGTTTCTCCAGAAAAAACATTTTTTGGATTATTAAAATTGAATTTCAACAAATTTAACTTCAAATGGTTTGAGTTTTACGGAGGTCAGATCACTTCCCATTCTAATCCCTGTTGAATTTACTTCATACAATTTCTTTAAGGGTCTGCCTGCTATTCGTGAGGAGATTTTCACTTCTGCATCCAACCCTTCAATTTCGCGCAGATGAATCATTATAGATCCTTCGTAACCAAATGCCGGACGCGCATTTACTACCAGAGCATTTGGCGAACCCGAAATATCTATTGTTTCAATAAGATTATCATTTTTAGAGTCTTCAACTGCCGGAAATGTACGTGAAAGGAAAGGGTTTCTGACAGACCAGGAGAGTTTTGTAGCAAATGTGTTCGTTGTGTCAACTGTTGAAGTGATCTGGTAGCTCCAGCTGAACGAGCCCTCCTGAAAAGCCCTGAAATTTGTAAACCAATAGTTATTAAATACCCATGAGTGGAGCCAGGTTTTGCCTCTTTTAGGAGATCTTTCAAATTTTCCCAGATTGAAACCGCTGAACTGCCATAATGGTATTTCATTACTAACGATCACAATCTGCCCTGCCTTACCTTTGACAGATACAAAATTCTGTGCAATATTCCAGTCGGATGATGAACCCTGCAGCTGATCGCCCTGGGTGAGGATACCTCCAATAGTTTCAAAAACTATTCTGGAACCAGGCAAAGAAAAAGGGAATGCAACGTAAAGAGCTTCAGGATTAGTAAGTATCTCTTTCCGCGCCATATACTTAATCTCTATCTTTTTGACATTCCTGTAAAGTCTTATTTCAACCTCCACACCTCTTGGTTTACCTGTTAGGCCTGTCTCACACCCTGCGAGGTCAGCTCCAATCTTAATACTTTCCCAAACTTGACCTTCCGAACCTTTTTCTATCTTAACCCCGGAGACAGTTGTATGTGACGGTTTAAGTGTATTTCTGTCAGGTATTGTTTCCCTGACAAGCTGCCCAGTTTGAAAGGTACACTTATTATCAACCAGTTCGAGATTCATCTCTTTATCATACAAACTTTTAATTGCACCCGTATTAGAGTCAATAACAAGCTTGTAATATCTGTTCTCCATCAATTCATCAATTTTGCTGACGTTCTCATGTACAACTAACTGCTCATCAATAACCTCAACTTTGAATGCCTTCGCACCCATTGCTGGAATATCTTCAACTTCAAGTATCCAATACGCGCCTTCTGATCTTTTACTTAACAACTGGAAAGGCACTTCCCTGTTTGTTGACAGATCAACAATCCGTACTTTCCTGGTGGCCGGCAATACCTCGTAATCAATAAAAATTTCAGCATTACCTGATCTTTTCCAACCCAATGAATTAATAATATAAATAACAGGAAAATCTGCTTTTGGCAGAAATTGCTGAAATCTTGCAAGAGCTTCTTCGTTAAGCAGGGTTACTTTTTTAAGTGCTTCCCATGCATAAGCTCCTTTCTGAAGCCATTGCCGGGTGGAATTTTCAGAAAATGGCTGATCGATGCTTTCTGCAGCCCCGCAAGTATGTTCATCAAAGAAGATTGTGCTTTCATTAATATGGTCCAGTTTTGACTCTGTTTCAGCGGGTATATCCCCATTCAAAGCGGCAACCATTGCTAAAAGACCTTCATCCACCTGTTTCAGGTTCTGGACCTTACGTATTTCACCGGTCTCTCTTGCAGTAGACCCGTATCCGTCTGTCCACCAGTCAAGCCATGCTTTCCGGTAAACGGGAAGGCTGGCACCATAATTTTTCTCAACAAATTCAGGAAATTCGACAGCGGTTGATAGTCTGAGCTTTGGATAAACATATTTTTCATTCCATTCCTTCACAAGATAACATGCTGCAGTTGAGGGTGGCGCATTATCAGTAAAATACCCTGAGAACTGGATTCCTATTTTTCGGAACGGATAGTTCCTCCTTTCCAGCTCAGCAAGATGCCAAAGCAAGTTCTCTGCCTTAATTGATTCAGTTTCCAGACCAAAAAAGTTACCGGTCATATAATGGTCAGCTCTGAATGCCAGCAACCTTTCTCCTGAGGGAGATTCCCACCAGAAGCAGGTAGGTTTATCGAAAGGAAGAATAGAACGGGTTTCATTAATTCCCATAATCAGATATTTCACCCCTGTATTTTTTAAATAATCGGGCATGCACCATGCAATTCCATTAACATCGTTCTGCATTGCCACCCTTACAGGAAAGCCCGCTCTGGTTAGCTGGCTTAAAGGTTTGAGAAAATCAAACATTATATTCTCATCGGCAATCTCAGCCATATTGGCAAACATGCCTGTGACTTCTATCCTGCCTTCTTCAATTCTTTTCCTGAATCTCTCAATTTGTGATGAGGGTCTTGAACGTATATATTCCCTGGTGACCCATGATGATTCACAGGTCCATCTGAATTTTGCGTCATCGGGGAAATTATCAGTCTTATCGCAATAATCAAGGGCATAGTCAATATACCTCATCTGTTCAGCAAGAATCTCCGATTGAGGTCTTGTATAACCTATATCGGTATGTGAATGCTGGACAAAGAAAATTTCCCACTCTTCAGGAGGCTGGAGTGTAAAAGGATACGTTTTTAAAGTATTATTATCAATCCTGACTGATATTTTTATTTTCCTGGGATTATTAACTGCCGGGACATTCAGGAGAAACCTGTTGTTGCCTTTCTTAAGGTCGGCAGTCATCGCTTTTTCCCCCGATATTGAAAAAGTAATTTTCCCTGGTTTAACTGAATTTAAATCTGCAAGTATCTGCTGGTACGATCGTGTTCCTTTTTTAAAAAGGACAGGTGCGTTTTTAAAGATTACATCATCAGGCTTGACTGCCTGAGCCATGATTAATAAAGTACCAAGATTTGAAAAGATGAGGGCAAAAATTGCCAGAAATAATATTTTTCTCATATCCGAAATTTAGGATTACCTTGAACCGGCTTGCTTTCCATAAAGATAATAAATATATAACAGGGACGCTAAAAACAGCGTCCCTGCATTAAAGATTTATTTAGAACGGATATTTATTTCAGGTTTACCCAGAGAAATTCCTGGCAGAATCTTATTTTCAGGCACTCTTCAAAACATCCCAGACAAAGGCTCTGATACCTACATCCAAATTAATTGCATCGATTTTTTTTACCTTGTCAAGAACATTATCGACAAGGTCGTCCTCAATTACAGTCAAAACACATTTATTAATTTCAGGCCATGTATGGGTTCCAAGGTGAGGAACACCTGTATTTGTACCTCTTCCCTGTACGTTTTCCCATATGGAATAGCCTTTGATCCCAAGTTTATCAAGAAGGTATTCTACCTTTTCTGTATGGGCTTGATTAAAAATAATCATTACTGCTTTCATGATTAATTATTTTTCTGTTATAACGCCGTTTATATTTTTCCCGTTTCCATTCATGAAGTCCATTTCCGAATAAATAGCAAGGTTCTTGTTCCTTTCACCATGCCTTGCAAATATTGCGTATACTACAGGGACAAGCACAAGGGTAACGACTGTTGAGAAAACAAGCCCCCCTATAACTGCGATTCCCATTGGACTCCAAAGTTCAGAACCCGCACCTGTACTCATTGCCAGAGGAAGCATTCCAAGAATTGTTGTGGCTGAGGTCATAATTACAGGCCTGAGCCTTGATCGTCCTGAAATTGAAATAGCTTCATATAGCTCATTTCCCCTCTCCCTCATAAGATTAATAAAGTCGACAAGCACAATGGCATTTTTAACAACAATACCAATAAGCATAACAGCTCCGATAGCTGAAATAACGCTTAAAGTGGTTTTGGTTATAAATAATGCTATGGCTACTCCTGAAAATGCAAACGGAATTGAGAACATAATAATAAATGGCATCTTCAATGATTCAAACTGGGAAGCCATGATAAGATATACCAGAATAAGACTTATTACCAGCAACAGCAAAATATCCATGAATGATTCCATCTGATCTTCGATTGCCCCGGATATCTGTACCATTACACCTGCAGGCATACTTATTGTATCAATAGCTTTTTGCACTTCAATCTGCAGGTCAGTAAGTGAGCGTTTGTATGGAGTAAATGAAACAGTCACTATACGTTCCTTTCGTTTTCGTTCGATACTTGGGGGGGCCCAGTACTCATTGATTTTAGCAATCTCGGCCAGTCTGACAATCTGGCCTGTTGCATTGGGAATCCCTATGTTCTCAATATCAGTAAGTGTACTGGTACTGCTCCTTTTAAATCTGACAACCACATCATATTCATCACCAAACTGCCGAAGTTTTGTGGCGATCATACCATCAACTCTGTTTTTGATCGCTGTTGATGCCATCGCAGTATTGAGACCATTGGCAATCATCTTGTTCTGGTCAAAAATGATCTGAAGTTCAGGTTTTGATTTATCGCGGCTTATTTTGACATCTTTCGCCCCCCTGATATTTCTGATCTTTTTTGCAAGCTCTTCTGCAACTATATTTGTTTGGGAAATGTTGTAACCATATACCTCAACATCTACTGTATTCCCTCCAAAACTTCCCATATTATCTGAAGTGCTTACAGTGTAATTAATTATTTCAGGATATTTTGCAAAGTCAGCCCTCATTTCTTCAGCGATCTCAAATACTGATCTTTTTCTTTTTTCAATGGGGACAAGACGAATACTGTATGAAATTGTATGAGTTCCCTGTGCAGAGAACATTGCTGCCCATCCTCCCTGATCATCTGACCCGGCAGATGTAGAAACAAGATAAACTTCAGGGTATTTGGTTCTGATAAGTGAGTCAAGCTTATTGGCTGTCAGAACTGTCTGACTTACTCTGGTTCCTGTCTGGAGTTCAATGGATGCAGTGATGCGTGATTCATCAGCCTGAGGGAAAAATTCTGTATCTACGGCAGTAAACAAGCTCATGGAACCTACAAAAACTAAAATAGCAGTTATCAATGTAAATGTCTTATGGTGAAGCGCCCAACGAAGGGTTTTCTCATAAAAACGGTCAAACCAGTCAAGTCCTTTCCTTATGCTTCCGTCATAAGTCCATATTGGTGCATCTTTTTTTATCGGATACCACTTCAGAAGGAGAGCACTTAGTGTTGGAGTCAATGTTATTGCAGCAAAAACTGAGGTAACTATTGTTATTGTAACACTCATTCCAAGCTGTTTAAAAAGGACTCCGGTAAGCCCGGAAACAAATGTAAGTGGAAAGAAAACCGCTACCACCGTCATGGTTGTAACAATAACAGCAAGCCAGACCTCATTGGTGGCATAAATTGCAGCTTCCCGCGGCCGGCTTCCCCTTTCAATGTGTTTTGTGATATTCTCCAGGACAACAATAGCATCATCCACAACCATCCCGATGGCTATCGAGAGCGAAGTCAGCGAAATAATATTTATTGATGCATCCGAAACGAACAGGTAAATAAAGGCTACGACAAGCGATATAGGTATAGTAAGTATAATAATAAAAGTAGCTCTCCATCTTCCAAGGAAGAACAAAACAACCAATATCACAAAAATTGCAGCATACATAAGGGTTTCAGCAAGGTTTCTTATAGAATCCTTAATGAAGGAAGCACTGTCGAAAAGTTTTTCAATCTTAACGTCGGGAGGTAATTCTTTTCTGAGTTTTGTAAGTGATTTTTCAATTTCTCTTGTCACCTGAACTGTGTTACCACCTGACATCTTCTGGACAAATAAACCCATCCCCTTTGAACCATTTATCTTTGTGTCAAGCTTCGATTCACGAATGGTATCGCGAACTTCAGCAATATCTTTAAGATAAATATTGCTACCACCATAACTGGTTACCACAATGTTTTTTACAACATCACTCTCAGGAAATTCACCCTGAATTCTGAGGGGATAATCAGTATTTCCCATTTCAATATATCCCGCGGGAAGATTCATATTCTCTGCACGGAGGATATTGCCTATCTGTTCAATTGTAAGATTGTAGGCCTCCATCCTGCGTGGATCCACATCTATATAAATTTTACGTCCGGGAACACCTGTCAGTGTAACAGCACCTACCCCTTCTATCCTGTTGAGAGGATTAACCAGCTTTTCATCAAGTATCTTTTCAAGCCCTGCATAACTCTCCCTTGCTGTTATTGCATAGAAGATTATCGGCATCATATTAGTATTGAACTTGACAATAGTCGGTTTTTCGCACCCATCAGGAAGTCTCCTTTCTGTAAAACTGATCGCGCTTCTTATATCATTTGAGGCTTCGTCGAGATCAGTACCATACTCAAATTCCATGAAAATAGCTGATACTGCATCACTCGATCGTGAGGTTATCTCCTTAAGCCTGCTCACCGAATTAAGAGAATTCTCAAGCGGACGTGTAACATTTGATTCAATATCTGATGCACTTGCTCCCGGATATGTTGTATATACAACCACGTATGGAAGCTCCATCTCCGGGTAGAGGTCAACAGGCAGTTTGACTAGTGAATAGAGACCCATTACCATCAGGCCTACAAAGATCAGGATGGTAGTTATGGGTCTCCTGACTGAAGAACTATATATACTCATTTTATGTCAGTTATGTTTCTGTTATTAATTTATTACTTCAATTTTATCGCCGTCAATAAGTTTTGCCTGACCTTCAGTTATCAACCGTGCTCCATCCTTTAAAAAATCAGATAATACTTCAAGCTTGTCATCAAACCTTTTGCCAAGTGTGACCTCGACCCGTCTTGCTACATTATTTTCATCAAGGAAAACATATCTGATATTTGTTCCTTCCTGGAGAAGAACTGCATCTGAAGGGACCACAAATGTTTCAACCTCACCGAGATCCATCGATACCCTTACAAACATTCCGGGTTTTAAAAGGTCGTTTCGGTTTGGAAGTTCAATTTCGGTAATGAATGAACGTGTTGCCGAGCTGATTGTCGGCGCTTTTCTGAAAACAGTTCCAGTAAAGACCTCATCTGGATAAACATCAGCCGTGATTTTGGCCTTCATGCCATTTCTTACCAGAGGGTAATACTGTTCCGAAATACTGACATTGATCTTAAGAGGATTGATCTGCATCACTGTAACAACTGCTGATCGACCTGTTGAGGTGGTGGGAGAACCCGAATACATCTCCCCGTCCTCATAATATTTACCTGTCACAACACCGTTAAAAGGCGATTTCAATAAGGTATTCACCTCCATGAATTCGACATTTGTTTTAGTAACCTCATATTGAGTCTTCATCTGATCATATTGCTGCTGCTTTACACTTCCTGTCTTAAGAAGCGTATCCAGCCGTGAGAGATCCTTTGCCAGACTGCTAAGCTGCACTTTTTGCTGATACAGCTGAGTGCGATCCATAAGAAAAAGATCTTCTCCCCTATTAACTCTGTCTCCTACTTCAACATATATCTTTTCAATCCTTCCCGGTGAGGATGGCACCATATTGACCTCTTCGTAAGGAAGAATGGTTGCTGTGTAGTCGATAGTCCTTGAGATTTTTGTCTTTCCAAGAGTGAGAATTTTAACTGGTACAGCTGCTTTTTCTGATGATGGGTTGGCAGCAACTCCACCAACTTTCTCATTTGTACCTGTAGATGAACATGACGAAAAAATAAGTCCAATGATCAGGACTAACTGAATTGTTGTTAAGTATTTCATTATCTGTAATTTATTTGTTTCAAAAATCTACATGTTATTTAATAGTTTATCCAAAGCTACTTTGGTCTGAAGAAGGTTCATAAGTGCGGAGATATAATTATTTTCAGCCTGGAGATACTGGCTGTTGGCCTGTGTTAGCTCCAGACTTGATGCCATCCCCTGCTTGAATTTATTTTCCATACTGGCATACACTCTTTTCGAAACCTCCACATTCTCCTTCTGACTTTTATACTGAAGATTTGCATTAACAAGGTTGTATCTTAACTGCTTTTCCTGAATCTGGAGCTGTTCAGCCACCATGTCTTTTGTTGTTTTCGCTTTTTCAAGATTATATCTGGCTTTCTGAATTTTAGCGAATCGCTGGCCGCTTGAAAATATCGGTAAGGAGAGCTGAAGACCTGCCATTGAATTCGGGAACCACCTTAGCTCATTTAACTTGTCCCCCATACCGCTGGTCCCATAATTATAAAAACCTGCAAGCGTTGGCAGAACTGATGCCTTTTGTGATTTCAGGGCCAGTGACGACATGAGCTCCTGACCTTCTACAAGCCTGTAGTTAACATTGTTATTAAGATCAAAATCCTGAGACAATAAAGCTTCCACATTTATGTTTTTTGTCAGACTTTCCAGTGTCTCGGTAAGAGTGATCTTTGTAGCGGCAGATACACCCAGTTGAAAACGCAATAAATTATAATTCAACTCTATGGTCCTTAATAATGAGCTTCGGTTGTTTTCAACCATAGTCACATTTGATACCATCTGATCAACATCTGTCGACTCGGCCATTCCGGCAGCAAACATCGACCGGGTAGATTTAAGTGTCTCATTAAGGTTGGCAATATTGCCATCAAGTATTTCAAGAGATTTCTCCGACACAAGAATCAGAAAATAAGCTGAACTTACTGATTCCTTAGTATCAAGCTCCGATCTTTCAAGATTATCCTCACTGAGCTTCTGGGCAAGTTTTGAAGTTTCTATACCAATATAAAGAGGAGCATTGAAAAGCAACATGTTTGCCTGGAATGTTGCGCTTGAATTATACTTTGATCCGAAAGTTACAGGAATTTTGGTGCCGGGCTGGCCGAAAAATTCACCTGGCAAAAGCGTCGTCATAAGTTTGAGATTATCTGCAAATGAACCTGTGGCGCTTAACTGGGGCAAAGCTGACGAAATAGTTTCCCATACTGCCGCCCTGGAAGCCAGCACATCTGATTTCGCTGCAAGTATGGCTTTATTGTTAGTTACCGCATAATCCTGCGCCTCCTTCAAAGAAAGTTTTAATTCTCCAAAAGTTTCCTGACCATTTAATGCCACAAACTGAAAGAAACCAAAACCCAGCAATATAACGGATAAAATTCTTTTCATACAATCATTATTTATTTATTAATCTGTTCTTAATGAATTAATATCTTCTCATAGTAGTTTATAAGATCAAGACCTTTTGGGGTCGAAATTCCCCTCAGATAATTGATGTAAAAATCTCTGAAAACATGTTTTTTATCAAAATCACCCTGATTATAGATATCTCTATCATC
Organism: uncultured Rikenellaceae bacterium; assembly: GCA_964514725.1. Classification (GTDB taxonomy): domain Bacteria; phylum Bacteroidota; class Bacteroidia; order Bacteroidales; family VadinHA17; genus LD21. The sequence continues at coordinate 81,789 of CAZEUL010000001.1, read as the reverse complement.
TGACATACGCATCACTTCATACAGACATTTGTTTGTTATCTCAACATCAATGTTTTCACGAAAAACTCCTTCCCGTATGCCTCTCGCTATCATCTCAGCGTTTGTCCTGACAAAAGGCATTTCATTGGTTTCCTGAAGCTTACTCAATAGCCCGGCATGATATTTCTTCATATCCAGACTGAACACAGGATTCATTTTACTCAAATGCTCACTCATTATTTCAAAAAGCTTGAATATAGCTTCAATCACATTCTCCGATTCACAAAATAATTTCTCAACAAGTTCTTTCTGCTTTACAGCCATGAGCTTAAGGACACCTGCAATCAGTTCATCCTTATCACTGAATACTTCATATATAGTCCTTTTCGATATTCCCATCTGATTTGCAAGCATGTCCATGCTGACAGCCTTTATTCCGTATTTGAGGAATAACTTTGCAGCTTCTTCTGTAATTCTTTCCCTGTAATCCATATCAGAATTAAAATCGCGCAAAAATGAGAAAACTTTTTTAGTTTACAAAGTTTTATTTGTTAAATTCCGGTTAAATTCGCCAAAATGGCGATATTTACCGGTAAACGACAGAAGGGACGGAGATTTACGATGTATTTACGACAGCCGTTGTATGGTGCAGACTGGCATTGATGCCATGGATCAGTTATTATACATCGGGCGAATATTATTTCATTGAATTATAGTATCAAATAAATCAACATAATATATAAAATAAGTTTCTAACCAAATGTCAATTCTTCTGATAGTTGCAGGGATAATTCTTCTTATCCTGCTTATAGTTGTACTGAAATACAATCCATTTATTGCCTTTGTCATATCTTCTATTTTTGTAGGCCTTTCGGAAGGAATGAAAGGCTCGGATGTCATCACTGCAATCCAGCAGGGGATTGGTGATACCCTGGGTTCGATTGTTCTGATTCTTGGTTTCGGTGCAATGTTGGGGAAAATTGTTGCTGACAGCGGGGCAGCACAAAGGATTTCTTCAAAATTAATAGGCCTTTTCGGCATAAAGAATATCCAATGGGCAATGGTTCTAACAGGTTTCATGGTAGGAATACCTATGTTTTATAACGTAGGATTTGTTGTACTTATACCACTTGTTTTTACTGTAGCCGCTTCATCAGGGCTACCTCTTCTTTACGTAGGGATTCCGCTGCTGGCATCATTGTCTGTAACTCATGGATTTCTTCCTCCTCACCCTTCTCCAACTGCAATATGCACAATGTTCAAGGCTGACATTGGAAAAACTATTGGTTACGGCATCATTATAAGCATCCCGGCGATTGTAATTGCAGGTCCGTATTTTGGCAAAACTTTAAAAAACGTAATGGCAAGCCCCATAAAGGAATTTGTGAGTCCAAAAGTGTTTAATGATGACGAAATGCCAGGTATATGGAGCAGTGTCATTGCCACATTATTGCCTGTTATCCTTATTGGTATTTACTCAGTTTTTTCCATTTTTCTTGATGAAGGTAACAGTATTAGATCGGTATTAGGGTTCTTCGGCGATCCAGTAGTTGCCATGCTGATCTCCCTCCTTGTTGGTGTTTATATTCTTGGCATCGGAAGGGGCAGGAAAATGTCGGCGATTATGGATTCTCTCGGGAATTCAATAGGTAGCATAACGATGGTCCTTCTTATAATTGCAGGTGCCGGTGCATTCAAACAGGTTCTTATAAGCAGTGGTGTAAGCGACGATATTGCCGGTCTGCTCACTAAATCAACCATATCACCTCTTCTTCTCGCCTGGCTGATAGCAGCTGTGATCCGGATCTGTATTGGTTCGGCGACTGTCGCAGGTCTGACAACAGCTGGAATACTCATACCCTTTGCCACTAACGGGACAGTTAACAAAGAGCTTATGGTTCTGGCAATTGGAGCAGGAAGCCTGATGCTTTCACACATCAACGACAGCGGCTTCTGGATGTACAAAGAGTATTTCAATTTAAGCGTAAAAGATACATTTAAGACCTGGACAGTTATGGAAACTATCGTTAGTACAGTCGGACTGGCAGGAGTCCTTTTGGCAGATTTGGTTATCTGAATTCGCTCATGAAGACAAAATATGATCAAAGTACATGACAGCTTTGAATTAAATCTAACAATAACTTTCAACCAAAATCAATCATGAATAACAACCCGGAATCACAAATCATTGAATTGGGACTTCAGCTCCCTCCCGCACCTAAACCTGTCGGTGTATATAAACCCGTGCTGGTGGTTGATAACCTCCTTTATGTTTCAGGTCAGGGACCAATAAAATCTGATGGAACCCTGATCAAAGGAAAACTGGGCGCTGACCTTAACCTTGAACAGGGAAAACTCGCAGCAAGGCAGGTTGGCCTTGCTATGCTTTCCACAATAAAAACTCATTTCGGAGACCTTTCAAAAATAAAACGGATAGTCAAAGTTCTTGGCATGGTTAACTCCACTCCCGATTTTGACCAGCATCCCGCTGTCATTAACGGATTCAGCGAATTGATGGCTGCAGTCTTCGGTGACGAAAACGGAATCGGTGTCAGAAGTGCCGTCGGAATGATATTACCCATGAATATAGCAGTAGAGATAGAAGCTGTTTTTGAAATCCATAAATGACAAATGAATAAACATGTGGCTGATTCGAACGACTGGTATATTATAAGCAATGTAAATGAAATATTCTCACCTGCCTTAATAGTATATCCCGAACGTATCGAATCAAATATCTGCAGGATGATCGAGGTGTCAGGTAAGGCCGAAAACCTCAGACCCCACGTCAAAACCCACAAAATGACTGAAATCATAAAGCTCCAGTTAAAATACGGGATAACCAAAGTCAAATGCGCCACGATAGCTGAAGCTGAAATGGCTGCAGAGGCCGGTGCAGGAGATATTCTGCTGGCATATCAGCCAACTGGACCTAATATAACAAGATATTTTACCCTTCAGAAGAAATATTCCCTTGTAAAATTTTCTTGTATTGTTGACTGTGAAGATGTTATAAAAGAATTATCCAAAATATCAAGGTCAACACATCGTGAGACTTATGTCTGGCTTGACATAAACAATGGGATGAACAGAACAGGTATCAAACCCGGAAATCAGGCATTGAACCTTTATAAGAAAATTACAAGCCTTCCATGGGTGAAAGCAGAAGGGCTGCATGTTTATGACGGGCATATTCATGAACATGACCTTGATGCAAGAAGGAAAATATGCAATGAAGCCTATGCCCCTGTGGAACTGCTTATTTCAGAAATCAACCAGTTCACGGGTAATCCTGTGAAGGTAGTTGCCGGAGGAACTCCCACATTTCCCATTCATGCCGTTAGGAAAAGCGTGGAAACAAGCCCCGGAACAACCCTGTTGTGGGATTATGGTTACAGCTCATCATTCGCCGATTTGAATTTCGTGCACGCTGCAATTCTTCTGACAAGAATCGTCAGCAAACCCGAGGCAAATGTAATCTGTATTGATCTCGGACATAAAGCGGTTGGTTCAGAAATGCCTCAGCCAAGAATTAAAATCATTGGCCTTGAAAACTACCGGATAACTGGTCATAACGAAGAGCATATGACCATAGAAACCACCGAAGCTGACAAATTGAAAACCGGCGAACATCTGTATGCTATTCCCTGGCATATATGCCCTACCGTTGACAGGTACGACTTCGTTTATGTTGCAGAAAACGGGAAAGTTACCCGAAAATGGAATGTTTCGGCAAGGAAACGAATAATAACAATATAAGACTTAACCAATTTTATAAATATTGATATATATCAATATATTTATTGATATATGTCATATATTTTTTTGATATTTTACATTTAATATATTGATATATCTCAATGTAATTATTGATCCAACAGGGTTTTTTGGAGATTTTTACAAGTGATTTTATGCTTTTTCCCAGGGTTCTGGCAATTGCTTTCCCCCGCACTCGATCTCTATTACTCCTATTCTCTTATCCTGTAGTTTTCCGGTTCACCTGTACAGATAGACGAATCCCCTGTATTGTTTTCCGTCATATTTCACATCATCCCAACCGAGTGCTTTAATGATATAAAAATAGACTCCCGGACTGGCTTTTATTGATGTTCCCCTTATGGTTCCATCCCATCCTTCCCAATCCTTCAATATCCCGCCCTCTCCATAGAACTCATATACTTTTATTCCATTTCTGGAAAAAATATCCACACTGATATATCTGAGGGACGTTTTCTCTATCCGAAATACATCATTCTGTCCGTCGCCGTTTGGAGTGAAAACATTCGGGATCTGAAGGTCTGACTCATCGACCACAATTTTATCAAACGTCATTGAATCAATACAATGAAGAGCACTCTCAACAATAAGTCTTACCTGGTACTCACCTGGAATATAATATGTATGAGGCCTTGGGTTGCTGTCAAACGAGATTGAATCATCACCGAATAGCCATTTATATTTTACAGCTCTGACTGATTTATCAGTGAAAGTTACTTCAAGAGGAGCTCCGCCTTTTTGCGGGTCAGCGCTAAAATCAGCCTTTACATGAATTGACTCGTAGAAAAAGGATGAATTTGTACTGCAGGTAAAACTATCTGTGACCTGAAGATTATATGTCACATCTTCAAGAGGCGGGTTAAAGGTCTGGGGATTAAGTTCAATCTCAGGATATGGAATTGATGAAACAGGGTCGGATGACCATTTGAATTTCACTTTGTTTGGCAGTCTGATCAATGTGCCATTATTTATATCCCGGTATAAAAAAGTATCAATGGCTGCAACTCCGCCAAGGGCCACATAGTCGCAGGTAAAATTTCTCAGGCTTGCTTTTGAGTATGGTGAATCAAGAAATATCCATCCTGTCAGACTGGTATTGTACCCTGAACCATTGGTGATATTTACTCTGTAGCCTCCTTCATCAAGATTTGTTAATGATGAAGTAATGACAGAAGTTTCAGTTTTTAAAAGGACTGAGAAGTTCCTGGTTGCATCACTCCACCTGTACCATGAAAAAGTGAAAGGGCCTGTTCCACCAGGGCTTACCGCATTCAATGCACCTTTCTGGCTGCCGGTTGAGTTGCAGAAGATAAAAACAGGGTGTTTCAGTGCAGGTGCCGAGGGATAGGAAGTATATCTTACTGCACTGCTCCCTGGCGCAGTCAGCTGAGCCTCAGAAACAACGGTTATCAAAAATGCAAAAATCAAGAAATAATATCGCACAGGTATCCGGATCTTCGTATCAGTAACGCAATTATACACACTTTGGTATATTATGCTGCAAGTATAATAAAACCAATAAACTTCTGATAATTAAGTTATGAAGATCTATTAACAACCCAATGTCAGTCGCAATGGAAGACTTCCTCCATATTGGCCCACCATTCGCCGGGATTTCTGGTTTCAACCGGTTGCTGCATGGGATTCATTACTGACCACCATTCCTGTGTCTTTGGATCAGCTGCCATCTTGGCCATATCGGCAGAAAAGTCATCGCCAGTATATTCGAAGTATGCAAAAAGCATGTTGTCTTTGTGGAAAATTGAATAGTTCCTGATATTGCATTTTTTTATCATATCAAGGACTTCCGGCCAGACAGCAGCGTGATATTTCTTATATTCCTCAAAATGTTCGGGTTTAACACCAATTAACTGTCCGTATCTTTTCATATTTACTTTATGTTGGTTAATGCCATTTTTCAATAAATCTCATTTCAGATCACTGTCGAGATGATAAGTTTTTCCCGTTTCAGTATAACTTTTGAAAGTCTTCTCTTTATACACAACTTTTAGTCTGCTTCCTGACAAAGACTTTACAGAACATGATTCAAGCTTATTGTTTTTCCATTTTATATCAACCTCAAAGCCGCCTCTTGCGCGTAGGCCCTTTACTTCACCATCTTTCCATTTATCAGGAAGTGCCGGCAGTATCTGCACGACATACATATCACCATCCATGGTATGGCTTTGAATCAACATTTCAGCAATACCTGATACAGCCCCGAAGTTACCGTCAATCTGGAATGGAGGATGCCCGCAGAATAGATTTGGATAAGTACCTCCTGCATTCGACATATTAATTTTATAGTTAGAGATAGGCCTCAGCAGAGTCTGTAAAAGTTTGTATGCTCGGTTCCCGTTGTGCAGTCGTGCCCAGAAGTTTATTTTCCATGCCAGTGACCAGCCTGTGCCAATATCAGTTCTTGCTTCAAGACTTTTTATTGCAGCATTTGCAAGATCAGGAGTGGTGACAGGATCAATCTGGTTTCCGGGATGAAGCATGTATAAATGTGAAACATGGCGGTGAGTTGGTTCTATTTCTTTGAATTCCTCTCTCCATTCCATAAGCCGCCCATCTGAACCTATTCGCGGTAGTGCTAGATCGCCCAGAGCTGTTTTTATTTCCGAAAGCACCGGGTCATCATATTCCAGCACAGATGCAGCTTTCAGAACATTTGAAAAAAGCTCGCTTATAACTTCCTGGTCATGGGAAGGTCCCATGCTGATCTGAGCGACTGAACCATCGGGGGCCAAGAAAGAGTTTTCCGGGGAAGCTGCCGGCCCTGAAACAAGTTTACCGGTGGCAGGATCCATGACAAGCCAGTCAAGATAAAAACGAGCAGATCCAAGCATTACCGGATAGACCTTTTTAAGAAAGTCCCGGTCAAGAGTAAATGTATAGTGATCCCACAGGTGCTGGCACAACCAGCCTCCGGCTCCCACATGTAAACCCCAGCCCGGGTGCTCTCCCGGAGCAGTAAATCCCCAAACATTTGTAATTGGATGGACACACCACCCTTTTGCCCCGTAATGAACTTTGGCAGTCTCTTCGCCAGGTTTAACCAATGAAAGAATAAGCTCTGAAAGGGGCGTATAACACTCATTGAGATTTGTCGGATCAGCAGGCCAGTAGTTCATCTGGATGTTAATATCAGTATGATAGTCGCAGTTCCAGGGAGTTTGTATTTTATTTGCCCAGATGCCCTGGAGGTTTGCCGGTAAAGAACCTTCTCTCGAAGAGGATATCAGCAGGTACCTTCCGAACTGGAAATAAGTTTCCTGAAGCAAAAGATCACCGGCAGCATCATCCTGGAGCTTCAGGCGTCTGTCTGTGGGGATAGTATCAGTTTCATCAAATGCAAGTTTAAGGCTGACTTTACCAAACAGTGAATGGTAATCGTCGGTATGTCTTTTAAGAAGGTCTTTGAATGATTTAGAAGAGGCAGCATCCAGTCGTATCAGAGCAGCAGCCACCGGATCAGGTCCCCTCTCAGCGGGAGCAAGTTTATTATAATCAGTTGAAGCTGTAATAAATATTAATACCTCATCAGCATCCCTGACCTTAAGAGTACTGTCGGAATATGACACAGATCCTCCTGAAACAACAGCTCTGGTATATGCTGCATATTTCATACCCTCTCCTCCTTTGCCGTTTTTCATTGTACCTGTCATGAGCAGATAATTGTTCCCTGCGATAGTTTTGTATCTCTCGGGCCGGTTAAGGGTGCCGGTAAAGCTCAGGGCACCTTTTTTATCTGATGTAAGATGCATAATAATCGTGCGGTCGGGACAGCTGGCAAACACTTCACGTCTGTAATTTACACCATCCTGATTATATGAGACAGTTATGATCCCATGATTCAGGTTCAGTTCGCGATGGTAATTTTTGTACGGCGAGTTTTTACCAAAGTTGATCCACAAGTCTCCCAAAGTCTGGAAACATCCGAATGGAACTTCGGCACCATTGCCATTTCCAGATCCTGCACCTTTGCAGACCTGTGTTTTCAGGGTAAGGTCGGTGGCCTCCCTGTACCTGCCTTCAAAAAGTAATTGTCTTATCTTATCAAGTGAACCAAAGGCATCAGGATTATTATTATCATCAGGACTTCCTGACCAAAGAGATTTTTCATTGAGTTGTAACCGTTCCCTGTTAACATCGCCGAAAACCATTGCTCCCAAATAACCGTTGCCAATGGGCAGGGCTTTAAGCCATTCCTCATCGTTCTGCCATCCCTCTTTAATATCAGCAATTGCAGAGTTTGCCGGATGGTCATACCATAAGCGCAACGATGGAGCAGTATCTTTTATTCTCTGACACTGGCATAATACGATAAATACAAAAAAGATAATTTTTGTTCTTTTCATATTTTCCTGAATAGATTATTATGTGAATATACATTTTTGGATTTACAGATCATTATTGTTGATAAATAATAATGTTTTAACCTCTTGTTCACTATTTCAATGGTATTGTTATTACTAAATTTGCTCACTTGTTACGCTGTAATTCTGTTCAACCGATGACATATAATTTTCTCCAGGACCTGAATGAAGCTCAGAGACAAGCAGTGATCAATTCTGAAGGTCCGTCTCTTGTTATTGCCGGTGCCGGGGCAGGAAAGACAAGGGTACTTACCTACCGGATTGCTCATCTACTGGAAAAAGGAGTCCCTGCCTACAGGATCCTGGCACTTACTTTCACAAACAAGGCTGCCAGGGAGATGAAAGAGAGAATATCAAAGCTGGTTGGTCCGGAATCTGCACGTAATCTGTGGATGGGGACATTTCACTCGATTTTTGCCAGAATACTCAGAATGGAAGGATCTCGTCTTGGTTACAAACCAAATTTCACAATTTACGACAGTACGGATTCCAAAAGTCTTATAAGAACTATCATCAAAGAACTTAATCTTGATGACAATATCTATAAACCAGGGGTAATATCTTCCCGGATATCAAATGCAAAAAACAATCTGGTAACTTCCACCATTTACGCTGCTGACAGATCAATGCAGGAATATGATAAAGCTAGCAGGATGCCACTCCTGTCCGAAATCTACCGGAATTATTCATCAAGATGCTTCAAGGCAAATGCAATGGATTTTGATGACTTACTTTTGAATACAAACATACTCCTGAGGGATTTCCCGGATGTCCTTGCAGCATATCAGAAAAAATTCCAGTATATCCTGGTTGATGAATACCAGGATACCAATTTTTCGCAATATCTGATTATTAAGAAACTGGCTGCCGGTCACAGAAATGTATGTGTGGTGGGAGATGATGCTCAGAGCATTTATTCATTCCGGGGGGCCAGAATTGAAAATATTCTTGAATTTCAAATTGACTATGCTGACTATAAACTGTTTAAGCTGGAACAAAACTACAGATCAACTCAGACAATAGTCAATGCTGCAAATACAATTATAGCCAATAATGAGGGACAGATCAAGAAAAGGGTATTTTCGGAAAATGAGTCAGGGGAAAAAATTCAGGTAATGCAGGCTATGACCGATTCGGAGGAGGGCTTCAACATTGCTTCAGACATTTTTGACAAGAGATTTTCACAGAGGCTGTTCTGGTCGGATTTTGCAATACTTTACAGGACAAACGCCCAATCCAGGATATTTGAGGAGACGTTGAGGAGAAAGAATATTCCATATAAAATATACGGGGGACTATCTTTTTATGAAAGAAAAGAGATAAAGGATATTCTTGCATATTTCAGGATGGTAATAAATCCTGAAGATGAAGAGGCTCTGAGAAGAACCATTAATTATCCCAAAAGGGGGATAGGAGATACTACGGTACATAAGATATTTGAGTTGTCCGAACAAATGAATATTAATCCATGGAACATAATAAGTGAAATACGTAATTACTCCGACTACTTCAATTCAGGTACCATTAAGAAGTTATCGGCATATTCAGACCTTATTAAAACCCTTAGGAACAATGGAGAAGATAAAGATGCTTATTCAAGGGCACGTGAAATAGCAATGTCATCAGGGATAATAAAGGAACTGAGAGAAGGGAAGTCTCCCGAAGAGGTAAGCCGCTATGAAAACCTTGAAGAGCTTCTAAACGGGATAAAAATATTCTATGAAGCCGCAGAAACCAATGGAGAACCCTCAAACCTGGAAGCTTATCTGGCAAACGTTGCCCTGCTTACCGATCAGGACAATGAGAAGGAGGAAGATCGTGACAAAGTAACACTTATGACGATGCATTCAGCCAAAGGACTTGAATTCAAGCATGTATATATTGCTGGTATGGAGGATACATTGTTCCCCTCACCTTTATCGGCAGGCAATCCACGGGAACTTGAAGAAGAACGGAGGTTGTTTTATGTTGCACTGACACGTGCAAAAAAACTTGCAACATTAAGTTATGCACTCAACAGGTATAAATGGGGAAATCTTGAAAGGTGTAGTCCGAGCAGATTTCTTCGTGAAATAGATCAGAAATATCTGGCTTATCCACAATCCGGAGGTAAGCCTTTTGATGGAAAAAGTTCCGTTCTGGTCAAATCAACTACCAAGCCTAAAGAGGAATACGGATATTATCATCCCACGTCAAAGTTTAAAAAAATATTTACTGAAAGAAGCAAAATAACGCCTTTCCCAAATAATTCACAGGGAGAATTCAAAGAAGGGGACCGGGTCCAGCATGAAAGGTTCGGTAATGGTGTAGTCTCAAGGATTGAAGGCGAAGCGCCAAATACTACAGCAACTGTGGAGTTTGAGAACTATGGGAGCAAAAAACTACTCTTGCGGTTTGCACGGCTCATTAAGCTTTGAGATCATTGCCCCTTTGTGCCCTTAGTGCAAACCTTTGTGCCTTTTGTGGTCAAAAAGTTCTCTAACCACTAATGACACAAAGGAAGGCACTATGGCGCACCAGAAAAGTCCGGTGCAACAATCAGAACATTAGTCGTAATCAGGCTGCAGCAGTCACTTCAACTGGTTTTTCCTTATCAAGAAGAACAGATTGATACAGAGCTGCAAATGAACTGGAAACCCAAATTATTGCAGGGAAAATACCTATTATGAAAAGTATCAGACCAAATAATAAAATAAAAAATGATACAATTCCCATAGCAAATATTCTCCATCCGTGCCCTCTTGTAAGTTTCCAGCTAAGTTCAACTGACTCGATAGGATCCAGTCGTTTGTCCATCACAATATATGGAACGAAGACTAGTCTGCACGCAATGATTATCCCGGGTATGATCAATGCAAAGCATCCGAGCACTATCAGGGCCACCACCAGAAGGTTGGCAAGAACTATATAAAGGTAATTTTGCCAGAAACCTCTTATCAGCAGTTCGAAATCGGGTTTTTTCTTCCTTACTGCCTCAACAAAAATCATCTTGCTGCCGTAGGTTACAACCGGGGCTGCAAGAAAAGCATAAGCCAGGGCAATCAGCCCGAAAAAGGCTGCAAACATTCCTAAAGTGCCGATCGCAAACAGCTCACTCATACTGTGCCCGAACAATTTTCCCAATTCGAAAGGATTTTCAGGTATATCTGAAATATCAAATTTCCAATGGAACAATTTGAAAGGAGCTGTCAGTACAGCCAATACGAAAACAACCAGGAGAAGCCTGAGGAAGTTGTCGAGCATTACCCGCCAGCCGATCCTGAAACTGTTGCCGAAAGTAGGGATAAGCCTGTATTCTTTTTCTGCTTCCATAATTTTATTTTCTGTTTCCATAATTAATAGTGATTTAAGTGATTTATTTATTGCCTGATTTTCAAATGAATCCTGCAATTTCAAGTCAAAATTAAAGCAGCATTTTTAAATAATATCAATACGTTAGTAGTGTTTATTTATATACAAGACTAATTCCTACCAAAGTATTGCTTTCACTACTTTGGTAGTGTCTCAGTTTCCTGGAGTCAATAAAATACTGATTATTAGACTTTTATATTATTCTAAAACCGGAATCGCAAACATAATAAATATATAATCAAACCCCTCAAACATTGGTAAACGTAATTTCTTCTTATAACAGGTGGTTTTACAGTCACGTTAGGATCACTGATTCAAAAATTTCACAGTTCCTCATTTTCCAAGAGTTCAGATATGTATTTCATCCTATTTTAATACCTTTATGTGATGTTAGAATTACTCGGATATCCTATTTTCATCGTTTCTGTGGCCCTCACGGCCGGAGGGATAATTCTTGCATCACGATTGAGAAACAGGTACAAATCGGACGTATTTTCTACCCTTCTCTATTATCAGGTATTTATTTATACTTTCGGATTTTACGGGATTTGGGGACAGGTTGTGATCAAGATGTTCCTTGCTTCTTTATTAAGTTCAGATATTCTGGAAAGAATCACAATTATTGCCCTTCTACTGGGGCTTCCTTTCCTTGTCTTTGCATGGCTGATGCTTATAAGGTTTTCATGTACACTTTCAGGAAGAAAAACCGGAAATTTTTTCATTCCGGCATTCCTTACAATCAATTTTGCAATTCTTGCAGCACTGGGATTTATTACGGCAAAATCAAAAAACGGTAACCAGGGTGTCATTATAATTTATTATTATATAGGAATGAACATTGTTTATTCATTTCTTTCATCTTACCTGATACATCTCCCGGCCAGAGGCCGGTCGCTGATACATGAACGCGACAGGAAGATTATTGCCATTTCGATTTTTGCACTTATGATCATTCAGTGCTCGGTTCTATTGTTCACCGGTTACGGACCGGTTGCCGGACTGATATTTATTCTTGTCTTTTTCATGGGTAATAGTTTCCTGGCGGTTTATTTCAGTTACGGGACAATTCCTCAGTCACTTTTTGGCGCTCCCGGGAAAAGTTCTGGATTTGAGGAATTCTGCAGAAAATTCGAGGTTTCGCCGCGCGAAGCGGAAGTAATAAAGGAAATATGCAATGGATTGAGCAATAAAGAAATATCCGAAAAACTCTTTATAAGCCTTCAGACTGTAAAGGATCATACCCACCGGATTTATATAAAGACAAACGTAAAAAGCAGGGTTCAGCTTATAAATTATATTAAGGAATTTGAAGAATGATATCACATGCCGGGATTTTTAAGACAATTCGACCATTTTTATTAAATAGTCAATAAAAAATTTTGAAATTAATTTTCCTGATTCTAATTTTGTGCCCTCAATAATTAAAATTATTACCGGATGTTATCGCACCAGGAAGAAGCCAGGATAAAAATAATAGATATTGCCCGGAATATTTTCAGCCATTTTGGCTTTAAGAAAACCACAATGGAAGAAATTGCACTTGCCACCAGGAAGGGCAAATCATCAATCTATTATTATTTCAACAGCAAGGAAGAAATATTCAAAGCGGTGGTAGAAAAAGAAGCTGATGAGCTTAAAGCTGAGCTTATTAAAAGCATTTCAGCCACTGATGATCCTATTGAAAAGCTGAAGATTTATATACTGACCAGGATGAGAAAACTGAAAAAACTTACAAATTTTTACACTGCCCTTAAAAGTGATTATCTGAATCATCTTGTATTCATTGAAGAGATCAGGAAAAAGTACGACAATGACGAGATTAATATTATAAGAGATATCCTCAGGGAAGGAGTGGATACCGGTAAATTCTCAATTGAAGATCCTAATCTCAGTGCAATGGCTATCGTTACGGCAATGAAAGGACTCGAAGTTCCGCTATTCATAAGTATGGAAACATCAAACTTTGAGGAAAGAATGAACAGCCTTCTGAATTATTTATTCTATGGCATAGTCAAAAGGTAAATTTTTTTTATCCTTGATTCGACCATAATACGTTTTTAGTCTAATGGTATTATATTCAAAAAGTCAAATTATCAAAATGAAAAGAATCAGATTACTGATTGCAGTTATAATCTTTCCAGCGGTAATAACCGCGCAGGAAAAACTAAGTCTCGAGGAGTGCAAACAGCTTGCGCTGGAACACAACCAGAAAATTAAAATGGCAAAAGGGCAGGTTGAAGCTTCAAAAGCCATGAAAAAGGCGGCCTTTACTCAGTATTTCCCTGACTTCAGCATAAACGGGGCCTATACTTATCAGAACAGGAAACTTCAGCTTCTTGATAAGGATATTTTTCTGCCTGTTGTCCCCTATACAGCCATTGATACTAAAACAGGGGGCCTGGACCAGGCAGCTCTTTCAAATCCTGCTGTGGCTGCATCCACATTTGTCATAAATCCCTCGACAGGGACTGTTGTAACAGATGCTTCGGGGAACCCTGTATTCCAGAAATATTCTTACCTTCCTGCATCTGAAACAAGGTTCCGCTTTGGAAATATTTATATTGCAAATGCCGGATTCACCCAGCCGGTTTATCTTGGAGGCAAGATAAGACAGGCAAACAAAATTGCTTCATATACAAAAGAGGTAGCCGACTACAACCTTTCGCTCACCGAAAATGAACTTTCATATTCAGTCGAAGAAGCTTACTGGAGGATTGTCTCCCTGGGCGAAAAAGTGAAACTCGCCACACGTTACAAAGACTTGCTTACAAGACTTGTCTCTGACCTTGAAAATATTAGGTCAGAAGGCATTATAACTGACAACGATCTCCTCAAGGCAAAGCTAAAGCTGAGCGAAGCGGATATTCAGCTGTTAAAGGCAACCAATGGCATGGAACTTTCAAAAATGGTTCTCTGCCAGATGACAGGTGTTCAGTATTCGCACGATATTATCCTGACGGACTCATTAGCAATTACGGAAAAGGTTGCAAGCGATTATACTGTAAATGAAAGTGAGATTTCCGGAAGGCCCGAGCTAAGGATACTGGAAAAAAATGCTGACATAGCCGGTTCAAATGTAAAACTTATGTTATCGAGGTATCTTCCGAACATAGGAATTAATGCCGGTTATGGATTTATTAATCCCAATCCGTACAACGGTCTGACAAAGGAATTCGGAGGTGATTTCAATATTGCAGTTGTCTGCAATATACCCGTCTTTCATTTCGGCGACAGGAAGCATACTCTCGATGCTGCCCGTGCCGGGTTGGAAATCGCAAACCGGAAAATTGATGAAACAAGGGAATTGCTTGTACTTCAGCTTCAGCAGGCAGTGTACAGATACAATGAATCTCTGAAGGCCACAGGATATGCCTCCCTTGCTCTTGATCAGTCGGTCAGGAACCTTAAATACACAGAAGACAATTTCAGGGAAGGCCGTCTTAAAACTACCGATTTGCTTGAGGCACAGGTGTTATGGCAAAAAGCGTATTCAGACCTAATAGATGCCCGGACCGAACAGCGGATGGCCCTAAGCAATATTAACAAAGTAACAGGAAAATATTAATTCAATAATTAACAATAAAATGGAAAAAAGATTGATCCCGATAGCTGCAGTTGTTTTAATAGCATCATGCACAGGGCAGAAACAGACATTTGTTCTGCAGGACAAAAGGGAAATTGTTCCCGTTAAAGTTGCAAAAGCAGAAGCAAAACTTTACACCCCCTTCATCGCTGTTGCCGGAACGGCATATGCCGACAGGGAGGCAAATCTTGGGGCAGCCCTTCCGGGAAGGGTTGAAAAAATATATTTTCCCGAAGGGGCAAATGTAAAAAAAGGAGATCTTCTGGTGAGTCTTTCAGGTGAACTTTACACACAGGCCCTGGTTGAATTCAAAACAGTTGAAAAAGATTTTGAAAGGGTCACCAGACTTAATGAAAAAGGGAGTGTCACCCAGCAGGAATATGACCATGTGAAAGCCATGTACGATGCTTCAAAGGCTAAAGTGGATATGATGAAAAAAAATGCAGAAATAACAGCGCCTTTTTCGGGAACTATAGTTGAATACCTTGTAAAAGAGGGTGAGAACTATTTCTTCAATGTCAATATCGATCCGGGCTATTCAATGACATCAGGCATTCTCCGCCTGATGAAACTTGATCCGATACAGGTTCAGGTTGAGGTAAACGAAAAGGATCTTTCCAAAATAAAAAAAGGACAGGCGGCTGAAATTACATTCGATGCAACAGGGAATACAGTCTTTAAAGGGAAAACAGGCTATATAAAACCGGCTCTTTCCACTCTTACACATACTGCAACAATAAAGATTGAGGTAAGGAACGAATCGGGCCGGATAAAACCCGGGATGTACGCCAAAGTAAAAATAGCCCTGGATCCTGTAAGTGCGGTATTTGTCCCTGTAAATTCAATTTACAGGCAGCCCGGAACATCTGAAGAATTTTTGTTTGCGGTTGAGGGCAAAAACGTAAAAAAGATAAAAATTGACAGGCTCTTTACGGAAGGCTCGCTGGCAGGCGTTTCTGGCATTGAACCGGGAACAACTGTAGTGGTTTCAGGTAAGGAAAAACTTTCCGATGGGTCTGTTGTAGAGATAATTTAGCCGGGAGGATAGCGATATGAATTTGCCAAAATTATCAGTCAACAGACCGGTTGCAACAGTAATGGCCTTCCTGGTCATCCTTCTGTTCGGACTGGTATCATTGAAAATGCTTCCGCTTGATGTTCTGCCGGCAATGGAACTGCCATCACTTACAGTTCTTACAATATATCCCGGGGCATCAGCTAATGAAGTGGAGGAACAGGTCAGTAAGGTAATTGAGACACAATTATCAGGAGTTCAGGACCTTAAAAGCATTAAGTCCTCATCAAGGGAAAATGTCTCGGTTGTTTCCCTTGAATTTAACTGGGGTTCAGAAATTTCTCAGGCGGCAAATGACACCCGTGATATGCTGGAGCTTGCAAAAAGCAAGCTTCCGGGAGGAGCCAGGCAGCCTGTAATCTACAAGATCAACAGTTCGATGATCCCGGTTATGATATATGGCATAACAGCCACAGAGAGTTACAACGGACTTAACAGGATAATTGAAGACAAAATTGCGGTTCCGCTTAGAAAGATTGAGGGAGTCGGGTCAGTGATTTATCTGGGTGAGCCTGAAAGGGAAATAAAAGTCAATGTTGATCCCCTGAAGCTGCAGGCATATAAGCTTTCTCCGGCGACTCTGGCAACTGTTCTTAAAGCAGAAAATGTAAACATTCCTGGAGGAAGCATCAGGGAAGGAACGAATGATTATTCTATCAGGATACCTGCAAGGCTTGCAACAGCCGAAGAACTTGCTGAAATTCCTGTTTCAGACGTTATGGGAAAGCTTGTCAGGCTTAAGGATATAGCGGAAATTGAAGACGGCTTTGCCGAGTCGGACGCATATGCCAGGACGAAAAACGGGCAGGGCGCCGTGCTGATGATCCAGAAACAGTCGGGGAAAAATTCACTTGAGGTTGTTGAAGCTGTCCGTAAAAAGATGAAAGAGATCCAGCCTTCTCTTGCCCCGGATATCAGGGTTGATCAGATACTGGCACAGGAAGAGATAATAACACAATCGGTAAAAAGCCTTACCGACACCCTCTGGTGGGCTTTCCTGTTCGTTATTCTTGTTGTGATAGCTTTCCTCCGCGACTGGAAAAGCAGTTTTATTATCTTTCTTACAATACCTTTCTCCCTGATCGCTGCATTCATTTTTATATATGCAATGGGGTGGACAATAAATATATTTTCGCTGCTGTCGCTTATAATTGCAATAGGTATGGTGGTCGATGATGCAATTGTTGTTCTTGAGAACATCACCCAGCATATTGCAAAAGGTGAAAGGCCAAAGGAAGCCGCCATCTTTGCCACCAGTGAGATGGGGCTGGCCGTAATTGCATCAACCACAACGGTGCTCGTTGTATTTATCCCGCTTATTTTTGTCGGCGGGCTGGTGGGAATTTTTTTCAAACAGCTTGCAGCCCTTACATCCGTGACACTTCTTGTATCGCTGATCGTAGCTCTTACCCTTTCACCAATGATTGCCTCGAGAATTCTGAAAAAGAGGGAACCAGGGCAGGAAGGCAGAAAGAACCTCAGGTCAAAATTATACGATGCAAGTGAACGATACCTCGTATCAGCAGAAAATGGTTACAGGAAATTGCTAGGATGGGCCGTGCACCATAAAACCGCGGTAGTAATTTCTGCCGTCCTCATATTTGCACTTTCGCTATTCGGAATTAAATATATAGGAAGCGATTACCTCCCGATGTTTGATGCAGGTGATGTCATAGTGTCAATTCAGACTGAAACAGGTACGAATGCGGCTGAGACCGACAGGGTTGCACAGGAGATAATGAAAATAATGGAACAGGATATTCCCGAAATGGTGCCCGGCACTCTAAGTGCGATATCGGGTCAGACTAGGGACGGATTGCTCTCGACTGTCGGATTCCAGGAGGGAAAAAATATTGCAACTGTCCTCTGTCATCTTAGCCTCCCCGATAAACGGAGCAGAAAAGCTTCGGAAATAGGTGATCAGCTCAGGTCGAGGATAGCGCGGATACCTGAAATTGAAAAATTTAGCATAATATCAGGGAATGTGCTTGAATCTGCAATTCTTGGAAATACAAAACCAATAGAAGTGCAGATTAGCGGGAATGACCTTGATGCAATAAATCAGGCTTCCCAGCTTATAAGGAGCGGACTTGAAACATTACCTGGGCTGAATGGTGTCGAATCAACTGCCGATGCAGGCAAGGAGGATTATGAGATAATAATCGACAGGACAAAGGCTTCAAATGCAGGGCTGAATCCGGGAATGATTGCGCTGCAGGTACGGCAGGGAATATATGGCGCTGAGGCAGGTTCAATATCGGAAAACGGCAGGGATTATGATATTATGGTAAGGTATTCCCCCGAAAACAGATCAGATATTAATTCGCTTAAGAATATCACTCTTACAACCCTTCTTTCTACCCAGGTAAAGCTTTCGGATATTGCTGAGGTCAGAAAGGGATTCAATCCTGTTGAAATAAGAAGGGAATCACAGCAACGGTATGTGACAGTCACAGCTGATCTTAAAGGAATATCTCTCGGCGATGCAACCAGAGAAGTAAGGGAAGAGCTCAAGAAAATTCAGTTGCCCGATGGCACTGATGCAAAGATCGCAGGCCAGACCACATCACAGGGAGAATCATTCAGAGATCTACTTCTGGTGCTGATAATTGGTATTATCCTTGTCTATATGGTTATGGCCGCTCAGTTTGAATCGTTTAAGAATCCTTTCATTATCATGCTGGCTGTTCCCTTCACAGTAACGGGAGTTGTGGCGGCATTCCTTATGACAGGGACAACCCTCAGCATTACAACATTCATTGGTATCATTATGCTTGCCGGAATAGTCGTGAAGAACGGAATCATACTCGTCGACTACACAAATATGCTCCGTAAAAGAGGTTATAAACTATACCCGGCGATACAGGAAGCAGGAGGTTCAAGGCTCCGGCCCGTAGTGATGACCTCTTCCACCATGATCCTTGCCATGGTTCCCATGGCCCTCAGCGGAGGAATGGGATATGAAATGTTCCGCCCGATGGCAATAACCATGATCGGTGGATTGCTTTTCTCAATGATAATAACACTGGTTATAGTTCCGGTTTTTTATGCAATATTCAATCGTAAAACAAAAGAAATCTGAATCTTATGAAATTTATTTTTTGCACCTGCAATGTCAGTATGATGGACCAGGTAATCGCTCTGATAGAAAATAACGGCGTAACCGACTATCAGGTTACCGACAGGGTTACAGCAAGAAGCTGTAAAGGCTCACCCCGCTTTGACACTGCGGTCTGGCCGGGTTACAATATCATTATTACCATGCAGATTGCTGACAATGAAAAAGCTGCAAGAATACTGGGGCATATGAAGAAGTTCAATCAGGAAATATCGTTCAGCAATGAGGAGCTTCTTACTTTCTGCAGCTGGGAAATGGATAACTGCTATTTTGATTAACAACCAACTTTATAAATATAAAAATGAAAACAAAAATTTATCTAATAATGGCAATAACTGCAGGCATAATCGCCTGTGGCGATCTGAATGCACAGATCATGTACGGCCTCCATGCGGGAGCCAATTTGGAAACGCAGGCCGAGCTTGGTCTGCTGTGGGACAATGTAGATCTTTACCAGGGCTACACCCTGGGAGGATTTGTTGAATACCCGGTTTGTAAAAAAATATCCCTTCAGACTGAGCTTAACTATCAGAAAAAAGGTCAGAAGGTTGAATCTTTTCCTGAAAGTAATGAAACTACACTGAGAAGAGAGTTTAATTATGCTTCATTGCCATTACTTATAAAAGGTAACTTCCAGTCTGCACAAACAGGGGATAAATGGACCTTCAATCTTTTCGCCGGACCTTATGTAGGTTACCTTACATCTGTATATGCAAACCAGAAATCAGGAGGTACAACAACTTATCTGGATATAAGCAACCAGGCTGAGAAAACCGACTTTGGAGCTGTTTTCGGACTAGGGGTTACTTATAAACTTGCCAGCAGAGGTTCATTAGTATTCGATTTAAGATACCAGATGGGCCTAAGCAAAATTGACAAGAAGGAAACTGACCTCCGCAACAAAGGAGCAGGAATAGTCATTGGTTACCGTTTCTGATGATTAAAATCTGTACTTTTCCGCAGATTATTCGCTTGACGATGAACTAATCTGTGAAAATCGGGGTGATCTCTGGGAAAAATTATAGATCTGCAAATTTCATATAAACAATTAACGGACCGCCGGAGAACTCAAGTGAAAATGATTCTCCGGTTGCTTCGTTAAGAGTAGCCCTCCACCAGTTATGGGATTTCAGTTTATTAAGAGGGTATTTAAGCCCAGAAGATGTGATTTCTGTTTCAGGATCAATTGAGAAAATCGAGATCTGCTGGCCTGGGAAACATTTGATAGTACCGCTTCTGATATGCGGTGTTATTATTCCTGTATCTGTGACCATTATAACATCAACTTCTTTTGCATATTCAGCAAGAAGTGAAATATTGCCTATTGTATGGTCCTCTCTTTTACCGGTAGCTCCCAGTATCACTAACCTTTCGAATCCGTTTTTTATGCACCATCTGACTGCCTTTGTAAGGTCGTTTGTTTCCTGGCCCGTATCTTTATAGAGTCTGTCAGAGAACCTTTCTGCCATTGAATTATCAAGTGAATCGAGATCGCCTACAATAGCTTCAGGCTCAAGGTCAGTCATTACGAGACTGCGTACAGATCCGTCGCAGCAGATAATATGCCTGGCTTTCCTAAGATATTCAAGGGGAACTGAATGTCCAGGAAAGCTCCCGTCGGCCAGTATGACAGCTTCTGTTTGCATGATGGCAAAGATAACTCATTAAGAAATAAAAAAGGGGCGGTGTTTTGCCCCTTTTTACGACTATGACTATTTTAAAGTGAGTTCATTATAAAGTTAAGAAGATAAAGCCCTTGATTCATCGATTATTTCCAGATTAAGCGATGTTTTCTTTGGCAAGTAAGAATAAGCAATTAGCCCAGAAAACAAATTAACAGTAAACCCTTCCTGACTTCTATGATGAGTATGTTCAATCTGACAGATGTTTCTAAGTTCATCACAAACAGACTCAATCAGAGTTTTTTTGGAGCAGGATCTTGTCTGAAAGGACCATCAGGGAGTATTTCATGTTCTTTCTCAGTTTTGTAATAAGGTGTATACCGTCTAATAAGAGTTTTTCAAAGAGAGATTTAGATATGTATCCTTTATCACCATAAAGCTTTCCTTAGATCTTTTAAAGCAGATGCTGCCAAAAAAGGATGCCTGTAATCGACATTAACAGGGGTAAGTACAAAGTCGAGCATTTCACCTTTGTCGTTGATAACAATATGCAGTTTTAATCCAAAAAAACCAGCCAATACTGCATTGTCCTTATGTGGCAAGCCCTTTTAATACCTTATGGGAATGTGCTCTTTTAATATAACAGGCTTTGATATGTTAAGAGTCCACACAGGTTAAACCTGTACATTTACCAAGACATTGTGTTTTAAGAAAAACAGCAAATGCCAATAAGGATTTTTACATAAATTCAACAAAACGGTAATATGACACCAGACCAGGAAAATCCTCTCGCATATGTTCACACAAATGAAAAATATAATAATGTTTGAAGTCTCTGTAACGCATTAAATGAAAATAAATTACAATGGTCATTACTTCACTTTCATTTAAACTTCCCGGCTTGATCCGCTTTCTGGTACCATCTGACAGCCGGTGTGTTCGTAATTCGTTGACGAATACATTATTAAATCATCTACATTAAAAAATATCTCTATAAGTTTGTTTTCTAAGTCATTCATGGATTTTTTCTGTTTTTGCTGGCTTGTCACTACAAATTGGAAAGAATTCTTTTTTATAATATATTGTTTATCAAATAATTACTAATATGTCAGTGTTATTTTATTAACAATCAATAGGTTACGCAATTATTTTATATCGAACCCATGTTAGTTATTCATACTCCTGTTCCAGGCTTTCAGCCCTGCAAACGACATTATCAGATAAACGAAATATAAAAATACTGTCGGTAAAAGTCCCCTGGCTATGAAAAGAATCATAGAGGCGATGTTAACTATTATCCATAAGTACCAATGCTCGTATATCTTACGTGCCAGCATCCAGGTTGCCACAATTGACAATGAAGTTATAAATGAATCGGCCGAAGGCACAGGTGAATCCGTAAGGCTTGAAAGAATTAACCACAATGTGAAATAAAGAAAAACAAATGCTCCTGCAAGAATAAGTCCGGTCCTGAATTTTATATGGGAAACCGCCAGTTTTACATCTCCCTGTCCTTCATCAATGTGGAAACTATTGGAGAATTGCTCCGCTTTCTTATTTATTTGCCGGTCGTCTCTCTGGTTACCCTCTGTGCTATCCGCTATCCGGCTCCCGCCTTTTACCCACCAGTACCAGCCTGCAACGCTTATCACCAGATAATAAGCCTGTAGGCTCATGTCGGCATAAAACTTGCTGGAAAAAAAGACCCAGATGTATACGGCAGAAGTTATTATTCCGACAGGCCAAAGCCATATATTCTGCCGTATTTCAAGGAATACGTAGATGATTCCTGCGACCGCACCGAATACTTCAATCCAGTTATCTGAAATCCAGTGTTGTAACATTATTGCAGTTTTGCTAAAACCTCAAGCCCAGCTTTACCATGAAATTGATTCCCGCCTGGGGGAAATAATATGCCCAGGTATTTTCATTGCCATTTTCATACCAGTTCCCTCCATAAGCATTGCTCTCATACATGCTGTTGAAGATATTATTTACCAAAAACTGCAATTCCATCATTTTTATTTTTTTAATGTCAGGTTCAATGTCAAGTCTTAAATTATTCACAAAATAGGGATCAATCATTCTCTGACAATTCATTGTATTGTCAAAGTATTGTTTCCCCACATACTTGCTTATCAGGTGTGTTTTAATTTTATCAGAGAGAGTAAAAGTGATATCACTTACGCCTGTGATCCCCGGTGAATAGGCTATATCAACTGTTCCAAGGTATTTGCTCTTATATTCCGAACTCCAGTCAGAAGTGTTATAGTCGGTATAATATTCTGTGAATCCTTTGATTTTATTGCGGCTTAAGGTCGTGCTGAGGTTCCAGTCTATCCATTGCCCGGGTTTGAGGGAAAATGTTATTTCGATTCCTTTTCTGTAACTATTCTTGACATTTGTCATTATTGGATAACCGACGTTACTTAGTTCGCCTGTTGGTACAAGCTGGTCTTTGTAGAACATATAAAACAAGTTGATTCCCAGATTAAGTTTTTCTGATTTATAAAGATAGCCAGCTTCAGTATCGTAAAGAGTTTCAGCCAGGGGTGTAGCTCCGGCATCACCCGCGGCATCCTTGAAATTAGCTCTTGTAGGTTCCTTATGAGCAACAGAAAAGGAAAGGTATGCTTCCTGCCTTGGAGAGATTGAAAGATGTAATCCTGCCTTGGGATTGAAGAAATCATAAAAATGTGACTGAGAAATATCTCTCAGATCATCATCGTTGCCCTTCATTTTATATGAAATATGGCGGAACTGAAGGTCCCCGAAACCAGTAAGTTTATCATTTAATCTGTAACTGAGCTTCCCATAGAAACTATATTCTCCTTTTCCAGCGTCATTAAAATACCATTGGTGATCTTTCTCAACATTTCCGCTGTATTTCATCCAGATTATTTTTCCGAAATGATCACCCAGGTAATAATTTAGACCTCCTCCTAAAACGGCTTCCGCTTTGTCTTTCCTGTAGTTTATTGAATAAACAAGTCCGTAAAAATCATTCCCCATCCATTTTCTTCTGACAAGGTCTGTTGAAGAAACCCGGATAGTATCAATTGTAAAAGGCGGGATGCCATAATCAGCAAAAATTTGATCTTCGCGGTACTCCTCATAATAGCCTTTTCCATGAGTATAGTGCAGTGCCGTATGAAAGCTTAAAGAACGGTTTAGTACATTACTATAAATCAATTGAAAATGATTCTGCCGGTAATTATCGCTTTCATTTTCATAATATTTTATTTCTCCATTTTCAGTTGTGTATTCACCAGCTGGATTATAACGCCGATCGGAAGACAGTTTTTCGGATGGCACTCCCCACCAGCTAATACCGGTGTGTTCCTCACCTGTCAGGAAATTGACTTTGACAAGAGATTTCCCTGTTTTATACATCCCCGTAATTGCCAATGCATTGTTGTCGGCACCGGTTCTTTTGACATATCCGCTGCTTCCCAGAACTGAATAACGGAATTGAAATGCAAAATTATCCCTGATCAACCCAGTTCCGGCCATCACAGTGCTTTTAAATGTATTAAATGATCCGGCAGAAGTAATGATTTCTGTGAAAGGTTCACTTTCAGGATTCCTTGATTGCAGGTTAACAGTTGCTCCAAAAGCTCCTGCTCCATTTGATGAAGTTCCAACCCCTCTCTGCACCTGGATGTTGTCGACAGAAGAAGCAAGATCGGGAAGATCAACCCAAAAAACTTGTTGTGATTCGGCATCATTAAGCGGAATTCCGTCAATAGTAATGTTTATTCTGCTTGCATCGGTGCCTCTTATTCTGAAACCGGTATATCCGACACCAGTGCCTGACTCGGAAGTTTCAACAAGTGATGGAGTCAATCCGATAATATAGGGCAGATCCTGACTGAGGTTGTTCTTTTTCAGTATTTCACCCGAAATCCCCGAATAAGTAAAGGGTGCCCTTGCTCCAGCCCTTGTTGCACTTACAATAACCTCCTCGGTCCTGGTAATTAACGGATAAAGAAATATTTCAAAAATAAATGTATCCGGCACAATTATTTTTTTTATCAATGTCTCATAACCGGTGTAAGAAATTCTGATTTGATACTCACCGGTCTTGTTAAAAGTGAGATTAAAATATCCGTTATCATCAGAATATGTCCCCTGGGTAGTATTGACAATGGAGATTGCTGCTCCTGCCATAGGGGAGTGATTTTCATCATATATCCGACCCCGAATGGTGAATTCTTCATCATATACACCAGAAGCCTGACAGGATAAAAATAAAAAACTCAATAATGTTAAAAGATGTTTTTCAATCATTTTATTCAGTCATAATGCTCCAGATTAATTATAAACTCATGTCGCTATGAGGTGGAATGTATGCTGAATTGGTAATTACTCTTTTCCCTCCGCCGGCATTATCCGGATCAGGTTTAAGGGTTTGATCTCAGCCCGAAGTATTAAGGCACCCCATTTATGACAATACAAAGTTACAAAGTTTCTGAGATAATTCATAAATATGGGAGAATTTCAACACAGGTATCTAATATCTAACCCTTAGACTGAAAATGAATACTCAGAAGTTATCAGATAGACTCGATTAATGTCAAAACTGAATTCAAGGGTATTGGCTGCATGGATTAACTTACAGCAATGATATTTTTATTAAATTAGCAAATAAATCGCCAATTAATGAATGAAATCTCTACTTGAAAAACTTAATTACAAAGGGCAATCCAGGATAGTCGTACTTAATTCTGAAAAGAATTTCAGGCTAGCTCCTTACTGGGAATTAAAAGGGATCCAGATTGATAATGAGATAGATCAGAGATTTCCTTATGATTTCATGATAATTTTTGTAAAGGATTCCAAGGAAGTTGAAAAAATAACACCTGTTGCACTTCACAATCTGACCAAAGAAGGAGTTTTATGGTTCTGCTATCCTAAAAAGACATCAAAAAAAATGAATTCAGATATTGACAGGTACCATGGATGGAAGGTTCTGAATGAGATGAATTACTACGGTATAAGAATGGTGTCGATCGATGATGACTGGTCAGCCCTGAGATTCAAAAACAGGAAATTTTTTAAACCCAGGTCTGAAAGGTTCCTGGAAAGGAATAACAACAAAGTGTAAAGTTCCAGGGATATGATCAGGACCACATTAATTGATACACCGATCGGGAAGATGATGGCAGCTTCTACAAAGGATGGTGTATGTTTACTTGAATTTTATGAAAGTGAAAATTCATTTCACAATCTGGATAAACTGGCTCATACATTAAATACGGAAATCAAGGAAGGGACCAACAAACATCTGAGAAGACTTAAAAAACAACTAATGGAGTATTTCAAAGGTAAAAGGAAGGAATTTTCAGTAGCTCTTGATTATCAGGGAACAGATTTTCAAAAGTCAGTCTGGAAATCACTTGTCGGAATACCTTATGGAAAGACTATTACTTACCAGCAGCAGGCTCACATAATAAATAATCCGAGAGCTGCAAGAGCAGTTGCCGGGGCAAACGGATCAAATCCGGTAGCTATAGTTATTCCCTGTCATCGTGTGATAGGCGCTGACGGCGATCTCACAGGTTATGGTGGAGGACTCGAAAGGAAACAATGGCTGATAGATCATGAAAGAAGATATTCGGGTCAACCTGTTGATGGAATCCTTTTTTAAAAAGGTAAAACTAAAAATCTAAAATATGAAAATAAGAGTAAATGAAATAAAGCTACTGACCTTCATGGTTGTTCTTGTTATACTTGTAATTACCGGTTGTGCGCGAAGCGAAGATGTTGATGAGTGTCTTTCAGGGTATACATATGGATTTTTCGGGGGATTATGGCATGGCTTCATAGCTCCTTTCGACTTTATTGGAATGTTGTTCGATAAAGACATAACAATGTATGCACAAAATAATAATGGGGGCCTTTATGCACTGGGGTTCCTTATTGGAAGCGGAGGCTGGGGATTTTTCGGAAGCAGAGGTATTAACAGGGTGCGGCACAAAAGGGTAATTATAAGAAACGACCGGTTTGATGATGCCGAAATAGTTGAATAAGCGTAAAAATGGAAAATAAAAATAAAGATCAGGAGTGTTGTCCGATTTTTAATCCTGAACCATGGGATAAAAAAACTCACCAATGGAATGAAAAGCTATTTATTAAGGACTACCTTTCTCAGCTCTTTCATATACCACTTCCTTCAATGATGGGAAAGGTCATTGACAGAATGTGGAAAAAAGCCAGTGATGCAGGAGCTAATTCAGAACTAAAGGATTTCCTGCTTCTTGCCTATGATCCTTCTCCGTGGAAATGTGAACTTTACATGAATGTCACCAAGGAAGTACCAGGAGCAGAAAATGTAAAATTTACCGGAACTTTTATGAGCATGGTCTTTGATGGTCCTTATAATAAGGTCCCAAAATACATAAGGCATTTCAGAAGTTATCTTGCTTCTCTGGGGAAAAGAGCTGGTAAAATATACATCCACTATACTACCTGTCCGAAGTGTGCGAAAATATACGGACACAATTATATTGTTGCTTTTGCTGAAGTATAGGAATGGAGGATATAGAAAAGGTCATAAATATTGAAAATGCCTTCAGGAAAAGTAACTCAAGGCTATTAAGATCGCTTCCGCATTTTATCATAACCATGATAGAAAGATTCATCTGTCAGGATGAAATGAATGCTACAATTCACAGAAGCCGTGATAAAACAGGAGTTCCCTTCATCAATGATGTTCTTGAAGGATGGAATGTCAGAGTTATTGTCAAAGGCGAAGAAAATGTGCCTGCTTCAGGAAGGTTTATTTTTGCGGGAAATCATCCGGTGGGAGCTATTGATGCTTTTGCCTTTTATAGCTTTATATACAGGTTTTTTCCCGAAGTGATGTCTCCCACAAATGAGCTTCTAAATCAGATTCCAAATCTGAGGCCCGTAATGCTGGGGATAAATGTTTTCGGTAAAAATACCAGGGAAATAGCTTCAAAAATTGATGAACTTTTCAGGTCTGACACTCAGATAATGATATTTCCATCAGGTGAAGTTTCAAGGAGAACAAAAGGAAGGATTTTAGATCCTGTATGGCAGAAATCATTTATTACCAAAGCTATTCAGCATAAACGAGATATTATACCCGTTTATATAAGCGGCAGGAACTCAGGTTTTTTTTACTTTGTTGCTAACCTGCGGAAATTTCTGGGTATCCGTATGTATCTTGAAACAATTCTTCTTCCAAGGGAAATGATGAAACAGAGAAACTCTTCAGTTACACTTATCGTTGGCAAGCCCATAAAATATGAGTTATTGACAAAGGATAAATCTCATCATGAGTGGGCTCAATATGTAAAAAATATCGTTTACAGCCTTGGGTGATCTTAAACAACTTCACCATTCAGTTGTTTGAATATAAATAAGATTGTTTTTAAAAGACATGATTAAATGAAATCAATTGACATTATAATTCCACCCCCACCGACTCATATGGTTGGAGACGGGTTCCGGGTACATAATTTCTTTCCTTCGAACAGGATAATTGGGGAAAGAGGCATGAGTCCTTTTTTCCTTATGGACTACAATTCAAAATGGATTATTCAGCCATCTGATAAACCAAGAGGTGTTGGTGTTCATCCTCACAGGGGTATTGAAACGGTTACCATAGCATATCATGGTAAAATTGCGCATCATGACAGCGCTGGAAACAGTGGTGTAATTGGGGAACGGGATGTTCAGTGGATGACTGCCGGAGGAGGTGTTTTGCACAAAGAATATCACGAGAAGGAATTCAGCAGGAAAGGAGGGCTTTTTCAAATGGTTCAGCTATGGATCAACCTTCCCGCAAACTTAAAAATGACTCCACCAAAGTATCAGGCAATTGAAAATAAAGATATGGCGCGGGTGATTCTTGCAGATGGTAAAAGCTATGTAGACCTTATTTCAGGTAACTATGAAGGGAAAAACGGTCCTGCATTTACATTCACTCCTGCAAGCCTCTTTAATGCAAACCTTTATCGTGGAGCTGTTGCAGACTTCAGTTTCAACAAAGATTATAACACAGGTCTTTTGGTTATTGAAGGAGAAATAAGAATAAATAATTCGGTCATAGTCCCTGTCGATAATTTCGCCTATTTCAAGCATGATGGTGATGAATTTACACTTGAAGCCGTCTCTGACAGTATAGTACTGATTTTAAGTGGGGAACCGGTTAATGAAGTAATTTATCCCTATGGACCATTTGTGATGAATACCAGGGAAGAAATACAACAAGCCTATGAAGATTACTACAATGGCAAATTCGGATACCTTGAAGATTAATACCTTGAGGGAATTTATCACTATCTGTTAACCAGGTCACTGACAAAGTATTAAGGACTCTGTTTTGTTATCAAAAGAGCCTGTTTGAGTGCTAACCTGTGAAGTATGGCAGTTTTGTGACTTTAGGGTCGAAATTGAGCCTTTTGACAATCTTAGCTGCATCTTTGGCCGAAAGCACAGGTTCCTTTCCAACTCCGACACACGATTCAAGAGGTGCAAAACCATCCATCCCAACATTTGCAAGGGTCACAGGAAGAGAGAGTGTAAATCTGAGAAGATCGTCACCTGAAACATTTCCAATAAGTGCATTCTGACCCATGATTTTTATTGCAATTATGCCCAGGTTTCTTTCAAGGGCCAGAGGAATAAGGTTGTCTTCATTGCCGTTTGATTTTGCTGCATTTATTACGCACATAATTGCATCAACATCGAACTCCCTGAATGATTTTTGCGATGCTTCATTCCACTTATGAAATGAAAATCCAATATTTTTTACAACTCCTTCATCTCGGAGCTTAAGGAAAGCTTTATATCCACCTCCCGGACCAAGCAGTGTATCAACATCCTCAACTTTATCAATGGCATGCATGCAATAAAGATCTAGATGATCAGTCTTAAGAAGTGATAATGATTTTTCTATGTCTCTCATTACACCTTCATAAGTTCTCTCCCCAGTTTTTGAATTCAGGAAAATCTGACCCCTGTATTTGGGGGTCAGGAATTTACCATATCGCTCCTCCGACAAACCATTACCATATGATCTGGCTGTATCAAAATATGTTATGCCGAGTTTTATTGCATAATCAATATGATTCTGTAAAATTTCATCAGGGGCTATCCAGTTAGTATACCTCGATCCTCCTCCGAAACCAATACAGGAGACAAATCTGTTCGTTCTCCCAAGCTTACGTTTTGGTAATTCGTCTGACTTAACTGCAGGCGGAGCAGCTAAGGATTCGGCTTCAGTTGCGACAAAGGAAGGAATTGCCGCGGCTGAAGTTGTAATCACTGCAGCCTGAATAAACCGGCGACGAGTTATTCTTTTTTTCATGGCATCGTATTTGGGGTAAATGTAAAAAATTATTTAATCATTTGCTTCAGTTCAGTAATCGGTCAGCAGCTATCACACAGAAAATATATGAAGCAGCTCCGGGCATGACATATTCAGATTGCTGCCACAGATATGGTGTCGACTCTTTAAGTTCAGGGAAATCAGGACGAATCAGAGCCGTTCCTGAGACCATACCTCCAGGAATATAAGATTCAAGATGCCGGTAAACACCAAAAGCATTTGTTATTGAATTAGCTCCCACGCCCGATACCAGTGAAGTGTTTGAACCGGGATGGCATCCTAAAACATAGTTAACGACTCTCAGTACCAGTTCACGATCGAAGATTTCAGGATATTTTTTTACCAGATAATAGTGTTCAAGGGCATATTCCTGAATATCCCATCCTATTCCCCATATTGCAGGTCTCCAGGGTACTCCGAAAGGATTCTGTGACAGTGTTGAATCAAGTTTGGTTTTGTAACCCTTAAGCATTTCCAAAAAACTGGTTTTAAAGGTTTCATCATTGATTTTATCCGACACTCTTGCCACACACCAGGCAGCATTTCTGATATTCTTTCCTATTTCAGGCAAGAGGCTTTTCATATGTACTGCGTATTTTTCATCACCTGTTGTGTAAAGAAGTTCTGCTGTTGCAACAATTTCCTGCAGCTTGGTATTTCGAGGGACGTAGGCATTAGGTTTAGAAACTGGTTCATGAGTCTGTTCAAAATCCCACGTTTTTTTTGCAGTTTCAATACATTCCGAAGCCAGCTTATCGTCAAATCCCTTCAGAGAACGGCTTGCAGCTGCCAGTGCAGCCGAAACCTGGTATTCAAGGCCGGTATCCTTGTTTGTGAAAACCCACCTTTCGTCATTAACTCCTGAGTGGGTTAAAGTCTTCTGATTTGGTTTTAGTTTTGAATCATAGAACAGCTGGTCGGTTTGAGAGGCCCAATCGCCTGTAATATTACGGCCTTCCCTGTTTGCGATAATCCCGGCAAAGCTGTGACCGGCAGCCCTGTAACCTGAAAGAAGGTTGATGGCACCATGTTTTATCTGCTGTACAAAATCAGGGACACCATCAGGTTTGTGCATATCGACTACCAGTTCTTCAAAATTCACGGTAGTCTGATCAGTCTGTTTTGTACATATCTCGTTTGCCAGAACAAGAAAGTGAGTAGTTGATGCCTGAGATCCTGCAGCCAGGTCATCGTCACCTGCATCATGCCAGCCGCCGCGATTAAGATAGGGAACTGTAGTCATCGAAGGATACCTTGTTTCAGCCTCCTTATATTGCCTGTAACTGTCAACGTGCTCTATATCAAGAGGTGCCTGAAGAGCATCATCCAGATGACATGCGCCATGCCAGATGGATGATCTGTCTTTAACCTTTATGTGACACATCTGAACTGGGAAGAATCCTTCGAGTGCAGGCTGCCATACGCCATTAGCATAAACATTGGCATCTATTGAAAATGGATTTGAATTTTTTCTTCCATATTGGACAACATACATTCCCGGATCCTTTACAGAGGAAAAATCGAATAAAGCATAATCGTAACAAAGGAATTTCCCCCATTTTACAGGTGTTGAAGAATAGATTTCCTCTGTTCCACTATTTCCTGTGACCTTTATGAGTCTTGCTTTTTCAAGCCGGCCGAAGTTTGGATCAAGCTCAATAACTGCCTGTTTTAACTGGTCAGGATGATAGCCTACCTGGGATACAGAAATCACAGGCTCCCTTATCCAGTTTCTGATAACATTTGGCCTTACAATCCATTCTACAGCTCCTTCAGTAGTTCCTGCCGGGATAACTGATTTAACCATAATCCATCCGCTTTTATTTGTTTCCCGGTTATCAGTGAGGATAAGCTCACCCTTGAGGTTTTCAATGGTTATTTTTCGAACAGGATCTTCTGCAGCTAAGGTGAGAATTTTCCCCTGTCCCATATTCTCAGGTCGAAGGGTGCCTTCTTTATCCAGATAAACCGATCTTACCGACATTCTTGGAACAATTCCAAATGATTCACCAATCCTGAAAGTTTTCCCATAGTAAAGTGGAGGAAATATTTCCATTTCAAAAGTCAGTCGGTTCTCCCAACTGGCCGGTATTGGTTTTTCAAGATCAACTGTCAGTTTAAAATCTTCTCCTTCGGGTCTTAATCTGACTGTGTAACTGAAATCAAAATCATCATATTTTACAAGTGCCTTTACTTCGTTGTTTTCCTTGTCAACTGTCCGACCGGCCCTGTCAGGTGATGGCAACCGTTTGTCGCCAACGGGTCGCAGCCTAATAAAACCATTTGTTGCAATTCGTTCTCCATGCTGAATTATTTCCACCCCTCCCTGGTGGCCGGTGGTATAAAAATTATGAAAAGAGAGGACTGATAATCCGGGCTTCTGAAGATATTCCTTATCGTTTACTGAAAGTTTATTTCCTGTCTGATTTACTGAACAATATGTAAAAAGAATAAATGGTACAATAATAACAGCGAAACTGATTCTACAAAGCTTTATCATTTTAACAGATTTTATATTTTTTTTGAATTATCATTTAGCAATTTATCTGCTGCAAGAATGCAGAAGATATATGAAGCCGCTCCTGGCATAACATATTCAGTTTGTTGCCACAGGTATGGAAAGGGTTCTTTCATTTCCGGAAAATCCGGGCGGATAAGAGCCGTCCCTGATACCATTCCACCGGGAATGTACGACCACCAGTGCATATTAAACCCATAGGCAGGAATTATTGAATGGGTTCCGACCGCAGAAACAAAAGATGTACTGGATCCGGGGTGACAACCAAGAACATAATTGACCACACGGAGAACATTCTCCTTGTCAAATAGTTCCGGAAAAGTCTTGTTAAGGTAGTACTGGCTGACGGCATAATCCTGGATATCCCATCCTATTCCCCAAATTCTTGGTCTCCATGGAACACCATATGGATTTGACGAAAGAGTTGTATCAAGTTCAGCTTTATAAGCTTTCAGGGCTTCAGCAAGGTCAGATTTAAACTTTTCATCATCAACAAATTTTAAGGCACGTGCGGCTGACCATCCTACTTCACCGGGAGCTGCTTTAATTACAGGAAGTAAATTGACTAGTCTGTCTTTGTACTTCTTATCTCCGGTAGTTATCAGTAATTCACATGTTGCATGTACCTCCTGCCATTCATGATGTCGGGGGACATAGGCATTTGGCTGGATTACGGGTTCATGAGTTTGCTCATAGTTCCAGGCTTTGATTGCAGTTGAAAGACACTCTTCTGCGAGAGCATCATTATAACCTCTCAGCAGGCGGCTGGCAGCTACCAATGCAGTTATTACTTCATATTCAAGAGATGTATCCTTATTTGTAACTGCCCAGCGATCATCCGGAGTACCGGATTTGTTACCCTTGACTTCACCAATTTTCAGTGACGGATCAAAAATCAACTGATCTGATACCGATGCGACGTCACCAAGGAAGCTTCGTCCTTCAAAAGTTTCGATGATTCCAACGTAAGAATGACCGGTGGCTCTGTACCCTGAAAGGAGGTTTATAGCGCCATGTTCAATTTGCTGTTGAAGATCCGGAATGCCATCAGGGCTTCGAAGCTGAACAAATAATTCCTTCTGTTTTACAGTTGTCTGGTCGACATTAATGCCAAACGCTTCCCCTGCAAGGGCAAGGAATAATGTGGTCTGGGCCTGAGATCCGGCAGCAAGATCATTATCACCAGCGTCATGCCATCCTCCCCGGTTCAATCCCGGAATATGGGTATCAGGCTTGAACTGGGTCTCGGTGGTAGCGTAAGTTCGGTACCCGTCAGGCAGTGTTGTGGAAAGAGGAGCCTGACGTGCATCATCGAGGTGGCATGCCCCGTGCCATACCCTGGAGCGGTCGCGGATCCTCATATGACACATCTGAACCGGGAAATAAATCTCCAGTGTTGGCTGCCAGACTGACTTCTGATAAACATCAGGGCTTATCTTAAAAGGCTCACTGGTAATTCTTCCGTAACTTACAGTGTAAAGACCAGGCTCTTTTACATCGGAAAAATCAAAGATTGCATATTGATACCTTAAGAACTTCCCCCACTTGGATGGAATGCCTGATTTTATTCCTGATATATTTCCATCGTTTCCGATTTTTCTTAATTCAGCTTCCTCAATTTTTGAAGAGCGCGAATCGAGCTCAATAATTGCCTGCTTCACTTGTTCGGGATGATAGCCGACCTGTGAAATACTTATTACTGGCTTATGGAGCCATCCTGGAATAATGGATGGTGTTATTATCCATTCAATTGCACCTTTGTCAACACCTTCAGGTATTTCGGATCTTACAAGTATCCATCCTCCAAGAGTCGTATTTCTTTCATCCTCTAACACAAGATCACCCTTTACCTGTTCGATTTCCAATCTGCAATTCTCACTTTCCGGGGCAAGTACCAGTTTTGGTCCATGAGCCAGAGGAACAGACCTTGGCCGTCCATCGGGAGATGATTTCATCGGTCCCATACCTTCAACAGGAAGTACTCCTGACTGATCACCTAAATGATATGTCTTTCCCCAGTAGGTAACAGGGTAGAGCTGAAGGTCAAAAGTTGCTTTTCCTTTCCATTCATCGGGCAATGGTTTATCAAGATCTACAACAAGATGAATGGAATTGTTTTCAGGCCATATCCTGATAGTGTAGTTAAAATTATACTCAGGAGTATTGACTACAGCCTGTATCTCATTTTTCTCCCTGTCAACTTTCCTGACCGCTCTTGCAGGTCTGGGGAACCTCTGGCCTGCAGGAAGGTCAACATTTATAAAACCATTCGCAGCTGTTCTCTCATCATGATGAATAAATTCAATACCTCCCTGGTCTCCTTCAGGATAATAATCATGAAAAACCAGAACGTTAAAACCCTGTGTCTCAAGATATTCCTGATCATTTATGGTCCACACCCTTTTTGTAGTGCTCACTGAACACGACAATAATAAAAGGGCAATCACTCCTGGCAGACTAATAAATTTAAATCCTTTCATAATGATTATTTTTAAGGTTAAATTATTTGTTTAAACACCAATTCACCAATGATATATAGCTGATACCGGATTTTTCCTGCCGGATATTATCTGCTGCACCCATGGATTTATAAGCAGAAATTGGAAATGATAATTCTGTTTTAATAGTTTCCTCATCTGCCTGCTCCATCATTTCATTTTTCATTCCTGCGAATACTATTTTCCTGGGAGCAATTCCTGCAATGAGGTCAGGAAGATCGTAAGATTTGAGAGCACCAGCCACACCCCATGTAAAATCCACTTCATAAGGATGCCAGTAACCTCCGCCCTCCCTTGAAGTAAATCCTATTCGATAATTTCGGTTCATGGCTATGGCCCTGTAAGAAACCGGGGCCCCGTCGAGCAAAAGGAAATCTATAATCTGGTTAAATGATGCTGCGTGAATAAGAGGTATACACAAATCATCTATCCCTATTGCTCCAATTTTCTCAGAATCTACAAAAGGAAGCATGGATAATGCTTTAGCAACTCTTATAATACTTTCGGCTCTTATCCCGGGAATGCTTTTACCCACTAGTAAGGCAGTATAACTGTCAGTATGCTCTCTGCCAGCAGTGTTTTTTATCTCTCCTATACCCGGAAGGTCAACTGCTGCTACAACCAATCCCTGCATGACGAGTTCCTCTATCCTCCCCCCGGGATTTGCCTGATCGGATTTGCCCCTGGGATTTAGATAGATCACAGCCGGATATTTTGAATTAACATCATCCGGAACAAAAAGCAGTACCGGAATTGCATAATCATTTCCTACCTCAATGGCATATTTTGCCATTGTATAACCTTTTCTCTGGTACTTTCCGTTAATAAAAAATTCGTTCCCAGAATTGTCAGGATCAATAAATCCAGACAATTTCTTAGCGGATGAAACGGCCTTACTGATATGCTCATGGTCATTTTCTCTCGATCTGTCTAGATCTGCAATAAGCTTTTCGGTAAGTTTCTTATTAAGATCGAAGATCATTTCACCGCCAAGGTATGTTGCAATCTGCCCGGTAGGCGTGACTCTGAGCTCTTCTCTTGGCAATACTTCTGCTTCAATTTCTGATGGGTCGCCTTTCAGGTTAAAATGCTTCATGAAAAAAGAGTAGATGGCCAGTCTGATATTTGGTGTCAGCCAGTGTTTTGAATCCTCTTCAATAAATACAAGGTTTTCTTTCTGTCCAAATGCCGAATAAGCCTTTGAAGCTTCAGCGAATGCTTCACGTGCGCCCTGCAGACATAAGTATTCATCGCGCGAAACAAATGTAAGCAGTGTTGGTTTCGGAGCTCTAAGTTCAATAAGATCTTCAAAGCTTATCCCGCTGACTGCTCCGTGATAAAGTATTGCTTCGGCATCAGATGCCGCTTTTGTTTCAAGAAGTCTTTTGTTAGCTGTGGCCCAGCTGCAGGGTATAGCCACTTTTATTCTTTCATCAAGAGCTCCTATATAGGATGTTATGGTCCCCCCACCTGAAAATCCGGTTACCCCTATTCTATCCTGGTCAACCTCTTTTCTTGAAACAAGATAGTCAATGGCTCTGATCCCATCCCAGATGAAATATTTTGCACAGGAATAACCGGAAAGAAAACACCAGTTGCCAAAATAATTGTGCTCAACAACAGAGTATCCGACAGATGAAAATTTCACCGCAGGATCATATTGCTGAACGTGCTCTCCCTGGCCTGGTGGATCAATTGCAAAAACCACTATTCCCTTTTTAACCAGGTTATAATTGATTACCTGATAAAGCTCATTGCGGAATGCTTCCTGGTTATGGCCTATAACATTAAGTACGGCAGGTACTTTTCCTCTTATCATTTCAGGGACATACAGGATTCCGGTTACATAAAACCGAGGGAATGATTCAAATACAACTTTTTCTATCCTGTAACCATCTTTTTTTATGATACCTGTTATTTTAGCATTTAATGGCGTTCTTTCAGGAAATGTGCCAATCAATTCATTTAGTTTCGTTCTGATAAAATTCTGCCGGTCTTTCCATTCCGATTCGGTTTTTATTTGTGCAACTGATTGACTTCTCCTGTCATAGCATGATACCGCGTCTTTTGTTAAAAAATGAAGAAGCATACTTCCCGGGTTGTTCCATCTAACCCATTGTTGGAAAACATTGAGATTCTCCTCTTCCGGTTTAAGATTAACTATTGCATTCTTTTCGGCATTTGCTAATTGTCCAAAGGTTAAGAAGTCAAATTGAGAACAAAAGATTAAACTTTTTATAAGAATTACTTCGACAATGATTCTTTTCATGATAATTCCGGGGTCTAGTCTGTTGGTGTCAAAAGATCTGAATCACAGGTTTAAAAGGACCAATTGATATTAAATTTAAGAATAAAATCAACTTTCAGGTCAGGAATGATGGAATTTAAAATTTTTTAACTTTATTGTCATCGATCCCTCGTAAAATACAAATTTTATAATCACCAGGATGAAAACACTATACACTGTTCTGCTTATATTGCTTATTCTTAAAGCCTGCCTTAAAATTAATTTCAGCGAAGGCACCCATATAGCTGCTTTAACTGAAATCAGATCCAACAGTGTAAATACACAATCTTCGGAGATGGTTCCTTACACGTTTATGATCACATTAATAATGATCAGAAAATATCATAATTGAAAACCTTTTAACACTATTAATCTTTACATTACCTGAATTTTTTATGAGTAAAACCTTTTTTATCTGCTTTTTACTGCTGGTATATTTATTCCCTGTAGTCCTGTCACAGGAGAATAGCCAAATCGATCCTGAATATCTGCCTGATATTGATGGAATACTCAAGACTAAATTTGAATACGATCTTGAAAATTTAAAGGGACGTTTTGAGGTCAGAAATGCAAGATTCGGAGTTAAAGGGAAAATAAATGATTACATATCTTACAGGGCTGAGCTTGATCTGTCGGACGAAGGGAAAATGAAAATGCTGGATGCATTCGTAAAATTCACGCCTTTAAAAAACCTTGATTTTTATATGGGGCAGAAAAAGATCCCATTCAGCACCGATTATATCCGAAATCCGGCTGAAAACATCTTTGCCAATAGATCCTTTCTGGCAAAGTATATTAACGAGGGTATGCGTGATATTGGTTTTTATATAAACTATAAGCTTACAGGAGGAATTCCAATCGATATGCTTATTGGCGCGGTTAACGGAACTGGGAATAATAATCCTCAATGGATTAAAAGACCAAACCTTGCCGGAAGATTTGCAGTCGGGCCGGAAGAAGGAATCAGGCTCACAGGCAACATTTATTACGGAGAAGCAGTAAACATGGCTCATCTTGCAATGTTTGGAGGGGAGTTTAGATATACCAAAGGAATGTTCTTTATAGAATCTGAATACATAAGCAGGAACTGGACAGATACCTTATCTGTCAGGCATCATGACGATGGTATATACATACATTCATACTATAATTTCAAAATTGAAAATCATATTTTCTGTTTGCTTGCACCCACCGCAAGGGTCGATTTAATAGGCAAATCTGTTTTGGACAACATGACGGATGCCAGCAGGCTGACATTAGGATTAAATGCTGGCCTGGAACCCAAACTGTTTTATGCAGAAATCAGGCTTAATTATGAGAACTATTTCAAAGGCAGCCTCCCTAATCACACAGATAAAATCACATTAGAGTTTATCGCAAGGTTCTGATTAATTTTTATTGATATGGAAGTTATAATCATAAATATAACCAGATAAAGTGATGAGTAGATTTTTAAAGACACTTAGTCAAAAAGACCTGCTCAGCAGGTTCAGCCTGAAATTAATGATTTCAGCAGTTCTCCTGATTATTTCTCCTGAAGGATTTGACATTGGGTATGCTGTTGGATCTAAAAATCAGACACGACTCCGGTAATAAGAAATCGCTCGATGATGTTATGAGATTACTTTACAAGACTTATTCCAAGGATAAAAACAGGGGGGTTACAAACCAGGAGTTCCGTGAGGTGTGTGAGAAAATTGCGGGAAGTTAGCTTGCTGAAATATTTGAAGTATATATTCCTGCAGTAAATGAAACAGACTATTTGAAATATCCGGGTTATGCAGGACTTGCAATAGATACAGAAGCAAGGTTTGTTCCCGGAGGATGGGTCGGAATGACGCTTCAGGAAGAAGATGGAAATTTTGTTATTACAAGATTTGAAAGGGATTATTTTGCCTATAACGCAGGTATAAGTCCACGTGACAAAATAAAGGAAATCAATGGCGTAGTTGCAACAACAGGGTTGTGAAAAAGTTTCGTTGAAAATCTTAATCCGGGAGACTAGGTAGAACTGAAAGTTACCCACCGCTATATACAAACAAGGTGGAATTTATTTCCGGCACAAAAAGAACTGTAAGTTTTAAGATCAAACCGATTCCTGAACCGACACCAGAGCAGGAAGCAATACTGGCACGTTGTCTTAAATAGAAGTTATTTTTTCTTTATTATTTTGTTTTTCTGCCAATAGTCTGATCCGAATTCCGTCTTTTTTTAATTATGCCTTTAATTATAAGGTATGCAACAAAGCCGGCACCAAGCAATATCATGATATCGGAAACATAAGGGAAGATCTGTTCTCTGATATCATATATATAATAGCCTATCAGAGCAAGAATAATATTCCATAGCCCTGCACCCAGAAATGTATAGATCATAAAATGGCGAAGATTCATTTTTGCAAGTCCCGCAGGTATTGATATAAGATGTCTTATTCCCGGAACTAACCGGCCTATGAATGTTGATGTTTTCCCGTTCCTGATAAAATATTGTTCAGCATGTTCCACTTTTTCCTTTGAGAGAAGGAAAAATCTTCCCACTGTCGAACCAGCAAATTTATACACCAAAGGGCGTCCGAGGTAAAAGGCAAGAGAGTAGTTAATAAGTGATCCGCATAGGGCTCCGACAGTGCCAAAAAGAACCACACCAAAAACATTTAAATGTCCCTGGGCCGCCTTATAGGCTGCAAATGGGACAACAACTTCTGATGGTAATGGAAGAAAAGTACTCTCAATCGCCATTAACAGCGCGACAGTAAAATAATTCAGATTAGCCATGTACCAATCAAACAGGGAATGAAAAATTTCCATCAGCTGGTTTTAAGATTATGGCGTAAAAATAACAATTTAGGCATTAACAGAAATTTGTTTCAATCTTATTGCTTTGATCCAACTGGGAACCGCATTTGCAATTATAACAAAAACGCAAACAATAATTAAAGCAGTAAGAAGAAGGTTAATAGCGCCCGGAACAAGAGTTAAAGGGACCATGATCTGAGGAAGATAAATGTTTTTTATATTAAGTACTGCCGCAGTCAGTGTGGTAGTTCCGACAAATATCATTGGAACCAGGGTTACCCAGGCATATTTCGCTCTTCCTCTGTTAATTATAAAGGATGTCCCGATTGCAAGGGCTATTGTAGCAAGCAGCTGGTTTGCTGTGCCAAACATTGGCCATATTGTTGATACAGATCCTGTATAAATAAAGTAGGCCCACGCAAACACAATGATAAAGCTTGTCAGGAGGTTACCCGGGAGCCAGTTTGTTTTCTGAAAGGGACTATAAACTTTCCCAAGTGTTTCCTGCAAAAGGAATCGTCCGATACGGGTACCTGCATCAATCGTTGTGAGGATGAAAAGCGCTTCGAACATAATAGCAAAATGGTACCAGTACGACATCAGGTGTTGCATTCCGGGAATTGATGAAAAAATATAGGCCATCCCTACACCAAGAGATACTGCTCCTCCGGTCCTTCCTGCTATTTTTTCACCGACACTGGCTGAAAGCTGGTCGAGGTTCGATTCAGTAAATCCCATTGCATGGAGTTTAGGCATAACAGCCTGTAACTTCTCAACCGGGACGTTTATCTGAAAATAATCGAGTGGTAAAAGGCTGGTAGCAGCAATAAGGGCCATGATGCTTATAGCTCCTTCTGTCAGCATTGAACCAACAGCTATTGTCTTAATGTCTGATTCTTTCATTATCATTTTAGGAGTTGTCCCTGAGCTGACAAGCGAATGGAACCCCGATATTGCACCACAGGCTATTGTTATGAAAAGATATGGATATAGCTTTCCCGGTATAATTGGTCCACCACCTTTACCAAATTCTGTAAAAGGAGGCATTTTTATTTCAGGAGCTACAATTATGAGTCCTGCTGCAAGGAGTCCTATGACCGATATTTTCATAATTGAACTAAGGTAATCACGGGGAGAAAGAAGCAGCCATACAGGCAGAACAGATGCCAGGAATCCATAGGCTGCAATCAGAATAGTAAGTGTTTTGTGATCAAATAAAAACCAGCCGGCATATTTTGATTCAGGGATGTATCTGCCTGCCACCACAGCAGCTACAAGCATTATAACGCCAAATAGTGTTGCCTCAAGTGTTTTTCCTTTTCTTATTTTGAACATCCAGATTCCCATTATTACTGCAATTGGAATCGTAGAAGCAATTGTAAAAGTTCCCCATGAGCTTTCAGCAAGGGCATTGACCACCACAACACCAAGTCCTGCAAGGGCAACAATGATAATCAGAATTATGGCAAATGAAGTTGTAGCACCGCTTATTTTGTTTATTTCGGCTTTGGCAATAGCTGCCAGTGATTTTCCGTCATACTGAACTGATGCTGTCAGTATTATGAAATCATGAACAGCTCCTGCCATTACCGATCCGATAAGCATCCATAAGAATCCGGGCATAAAGCCGAATTGAGCTGCCAGTACCGGGCCCACAAGAGGTCCGGCCCCTGCAATAGCAGCAAAATGATGTCCGAATAATACCCATCTGTTCATCGGGTAGTAATTCTGTCCGTCATATAATCTGTAGGCGGGAGTTTTCGCCAAATCATTCCTGACAGCAACTTTTGCCGCAACAAAACTGAAATAAAGCCGGTATGCTATGGCAAAAAGTGCAATAGACCCTATTACAAATGGCATTGCATTCATAATGATTTTCTATAAGTATGGGGACTATAAAAATATCTAAATCATTTAAATACATAGTACATAAGTCAAACCCGTTTGATCCTGACCCGTACTTCCTGGTCAATTAGTATAGGTACCTGTTCAATAACCGTATTGGTCGAATCAAGCTGCATGGATCTCACCTCAGAAATACTCAATCTTTTTGAGAGACTGTTAAGTGCAAGAATTAAGTTTTCCCATTTTGAAAGCTTGAAATCACGGATCATAATTCGGTCTATAAGGATGAACTTAAAATCTCCCGGAAAATTATGCTTTTTGAGAGA
Organism: uncultured Rikenellaceae bacterium; assembly: GCA_964514725.1. Lineage (GTDB taxonomy): Bacteria > Bacteroidota > Bacteroidia > Bacteroidales > VadinHA17 > LD21. Next base: position 39,272 of record CAZEUL010000001.1, on the reverse strand, counting down.
ATCATAGCTGCTGTAAAGTGCGATTTCGCCCGATTTTTCAAGATCTTCAAGTACTTCTTTGAAATAAAGATTAATTCTTGGTTCAACTTTAAAACCTATATGAAAATCGATCCTCACTAGTATTCCAGGGAGTATATGCTCGACTTCATATTCCAGCCTGTCTGGTTCATCCACTCTGTTAACATGAAGAAGCCAATAGGTCTCGGCTCTTTTAGGCTGCTTATGAAAAATAGAATATATAACCTTTGATTCTATCTGGTCCTTGTGGTTTGCTTTAATCAGATATACCAGATTTGTTGCTGTTTTAGGAATGGTTTTATCTTTTGTAAGTTCATAAATAAGAGGAAGATAATCAGACAGTCGTGAAAAAGTGATATACCTGTTTCTTATCTTTCTTCCGAAGTACCATCCATACATTATAAGGAAACAGAGAGATGCAAGCAAAAGTGTGAACCATCCTCCATATTTAAACTTATGCAGGTTTCCTATAAGAAAACTGCCTTCAATTGTAAGAAAGGTAAGAAGTATTAGGAACGCATACTTTCTTGATGATCTTCTCTGCATGAAGTAATATGACAACAACAATGTCGTCATTATCATAGTGATTGTTACAGCCAGTCCGTAAGCAGCTTCCATATTTGTGGATTTCCTGAAAGTAATAACAACCAGGCTGCACATGATCCATAAAAACCAGTTAACAAAAGGAATATAGACCTGCCCTTTGACATTTGTTGGATAAAGTATTCTTATTTTAGGCCAGAAGTTTAATGATACTGCTTCACTCAGAAGTGTGAATGACCCTGTGATTAACGCCTGGCTCGCTATAATTGCGGCAGAAGTGGCAATAAATATTGCTGGTAAAAGAAACCATTCAGGAACAATGGAAAAAAAGAGATTTTCATCTGTTGCCGGTTGATCATTAATAGTCAACCACGCCCCTTGTCCGAAATAATTAAAAAGGAGCATGGTTTTTACAAATATCCATGATATCCTGATATTTGATCTTCCGCAACGACCCAGATCCGAATATAGAGCTTCAGCTCCTGTTGTGCAAAGGAATACAGCACCCAAAAGAATAAAACCATTTGGGTATTCTGTCAAAAAGCGGAGTGCAAAAACCGGATTTACAGCACTTAATATTTCCGGGTGATTTATCACCTGAGAAAAACCGGTTATTCCAATCAAAAGAAACCAGACTACCATTATGGGGCCAAATGATTTACCAACAAAAGAGGTCCCGAATTGCTGAATAAAAAAGAGTAGGGCAAAGATGGTAAGCACTAAAGGGATAACCGGAATATCAGGATTAAGCATTTTTAATCCCTCTATTGAAGCTGTAACAGTAATTGAAGGAGTAATTACACCATCTGCAATTAAGGCTGCCCCGCCAATCATTGTCAGAACAGCCGCCCAGGCTGTTTTTTTCCTTAAAAGGGCAAAAAGAGCAAATATTCCTCCCTCTCCCCTGTTATCAGCTCGCAGGGCAATTATAACATATTTCACTGTGGTTTGAAGAGTCAATGTCCAGAAAATACAGGACAATGATCCATAGATCAGAAGTTTGTTTATATTCTCGGCTCCGCCAGAAATTAGGGCATTCATGGTGTAAAGGGGGCTTGTTCCCAGATCGCCGAATACAATGCCGAGTGTAACTATTAATCCTCCGAGAGACAGTTTGATTTTATCGGATTGACCGGATTTAAACTTCATCTCACTGTTGATTATCTGTATTCCATTCTTTTTATCCTTGTGTGAGCAGGCTGATCTATCAGAATGGGGACCTGTTCAATAATAGTATTGGTGGCGTCAAGCTGAAGAGCTCTTATATCATTGATGCTCAGCTTTCCTGCAATATTGTGAAGTGCAAGGATGAAATTTTCCCATGCGGAGAGTTTTGAATCACGTGGCATTATTCTTTCAATAAGTATAAATTTGAAATCACCTGGGAGATCATATTTTTTCATTGAATCAAAGCCGCTTACCAGTTTAATTTCACCTGTTTTAGTCATATCTTCAATAACTTCCTTGAAATAAAGGTTGATTTTGGGTTCAATTTTAAATCCAATATGAAAATCAACTCTGATTAGTATCCCCTGAATAATCTGTGTAACATGGTATTCAAACCTATTAGGCTCATTCACTCTGTCGACATGAAGAAACCAGTAAGTATCAGCTCTTTTGGGTTGTTTACTAAAGATTGAATATATGACTTTTGATTCAACCTGGTCCTTCCTGTTGGCACGGATTATATAAACAAGATTTGTCGCGGTTTTAGGAACAGATTCATCTTTAGACAGATCTGTGAAAAGATCAATATATTTATTAAGGTTGGCAAATGATATGTACCTGTTTTTAAGTTTTCTTCCGAAATACCATCCAAACATGACGATGAAATACAGCGAGGCCAGTAAAAGAGTGAACCATCCTCCGTTCTTAAATTTATAAAGATTTGCAATGAGGAAGCTTCCTTCAATAGTAAGATAAACCATCAACATCAATGTAACAAGCCGGTGATTGACTCCTTTCTGGAAAAGGTAATAAGAAAGAAGACAGGTTGTCATTATCTCTGTGATGGTTATTGCCAGTCCATAGGCAGCACTCATGTTTTCAGACTCCTTGAAGAATGAAATGACTAGTGTACATGCGATCCAGAGAGTCCAGCTCACAAACGGCAGATAAACCTGTCCTCTGACATAAGTTGGATGAAGGATACGGATGCGTGGCCAGAAGTTCAGGGAAACTGCTTCGCTAATAAGGGTAAATGATCCGCTGATTATTGCCTGGCTGGCGATAATAGCAGCTGCAGTCGCAATAATTATACCGGGCAGAAGCATCCAACCAGGCATGATTTTGAAGAAAGGATTGACATCGGAGCCTTGCCTGTAGTTCATAATCAACCAGGCACCCTGGCCTAAATAATTAAGCATCAGACAGGTTTTAACATAAATCCACGATACCCTGATATTACCTCTGCCGCAATGTCCCAGATCAGCATAAAGAGCCTCCGCCCCTGTAGTGCAAAGGAAAATTGCTCCAAGCAGAATAAAACCTCCAGGAAACTCAGTGAGAAACCTGAAGGCATAAACAGGATTTACTGCCTTGAGAATTCCAGGATGTAATAAAATCTGAGAAAATCCCAGTATACCCAGCATAGTAAACCATACCAGCATAATAGGGCCAAATGAACTGCCGATAAAATTTGTTCCGAATTGCTGGATAAAGAAAAGAGCTGCAATTATAATAAGAACAATAGGCACAACCGGAATTTCAGAATTGATTAGACGCAGTCCCTCAATAGCTGATGTGACCGTAATAGACGGTGTTATTACACCGTCGGCAAGCAACGCTCCTCCCCCCACCATTGTTAAAACAGCTGCCCATGTTGATTTCTTTTTTATAAGTGCAAAAAGTGCAAAAATACCTCCTTCACCATTATTATCAGCACGGAGTGTTATTATAACGTATTTTATCGTCGTGGATAAGGTGAGTGTCCAGAAAATACATGATAATGATCCATAAACAAGCAGTTCACTGAGATTTCTGCCACCTCCTGTCATTATTGCCCGCATAGTATACAAAGGGCTGGTTCCGAGATCTCCAAACACAATACCCATTGTTACAATGACACCGGCTAAAGAAATCCTTTTAATATCTATATGATTTTCAGACTTAGCCATAAAAAGAAATCATTGCCCTGGATTCAGTTCATTTTGAGCTGGCAAATTTAATAATTATTAAATTTAAGGATTCTTTATGCAAATTTAATAGCTCATGCAGAAATTATTGGTCTTACTATCATTGATCGCATCTGTAAATTATTCTTTTTCCCAGGAGCTCACAGATAAGTTTTCAATTCTTTTTATTGGAGATATAATGGGGCACGATGAACAGATCTGGTCGGCAGAAAACAGGGAAACAAAAAAATACAACTATGATGATGTATTTAAATATATAAATGAAGAAATCAATGAGGCTGATATATCAATAGCCAATTTAGAAGTGACCCTGGCCGGTCCGCCGTACAGAGGTTATCCCTCATTCAGCTCCCCACCCGAACTTGCAGTTGCATGCATCAAAGCCGGAATCGATTGTTTTGTAACTGCCAATAATCATTCAGCTGACAGGGGTAAAAATGGCATTATTAAAACTGTTAATATTCTTGACAGCCTCAAAATTCCGCATACGGGAATTTTTACAGAAAAATCAGAAAGAGATTCAACTTATCCCCTGATAATAACTAAAAAAGGTGTTTCCCTTGCCCTGCTTAACTATACTTACGGAACAAACGGGATAAATGTGCCGCAACCGGTAATAGTAAATAAAATCGACAGGGATATTATTGCTTCGGATATTGAAAAAGCGAAAAGCAATAATCCTGATCTGATCATACTTTTTCTTCACTGGGGAAATGAATATGATACCATACCATCCAGGAGCCAGACTGATCTGGCAGAATTCCTGTTGAACTGTGGTGCAGATCTTGTTATCGGCTCTCATCCTCATGTTCTGCAGAAAATGATATGGACCAAAAGAAATGAAGTGTCAAAAGACAGGATAATTGTCTATTCGCTTGGTAATTTCATTTCCAACCAGAGAAAGCCTAAGACTGACGGAGGAGCTATGGTCAGAATTGAATATATAAGAGAAAACGGGAAGATGGTCCCGTATAATGCAGGTTACTATCTTACTTGGGTTTATACTCCAATTGAGAACTACAGAAAAAGATTTTTCATTTTACCCTGTTCAAAATTTGAGAATAATGAGAGCTTTTTTAAAAATCCTGCCGATTATCAGAAAATGAAGAAATTCATATCAGATACAAGAAGGTTCCTGAACAAGCAGAATATTAATTTCAATGAATTAACCTTTACAGGTGACAGATGGTTTTATTGAAAATAAACCCGATAAATCAGGTGTTTGTAATTATTAACAATAAGTGTGTTTAATATTCCGATTTTTATGAATATTATTGCAGAAGTTAATCTTTTATTATCGATGATAATAGAATCAGATAATGGATAGCTCAATAACGATTTTATCAGTAACAGCAGTATCCTTGGGTTTTATTCATACTATACTTGGACCTGATCATTATCTTCCGTTTATTGTTCTGAGTGAGGCTAAGAAGTGGACAGTTAAAAAGACTATGTGGATAACCTTTCTTTGTGGGCTGGGACATGTTCTCAGTTCCGTAATACTGGGTCTCATTGGAATTATAGTAGGTATTTCTGTTAACAGGCTTGTAGCAGTAGAATCATTCAGGGGTAGTATTGCAGGATGGCTGTTTATTGCGTTTGGATTGGTATATATCATTATAAGCGCCAGGAACCTGTATAAAAAAAGGAAGCACACACACTCCCATTACCACTTTGGAGGTGATAAACATTCGCATGAACATACCCATTTTGAGGCTCATGCACATTTACATGAAAACGATGTCGTAAAAACTACACCCTGGATCCTTTTCCTGATCTTTGTTTTTGGCCCCTGCGAACCTCTGATACCAATACTTATGTATCCTGCTGCACAGAATAATGTTGCCGGATCTGTATTTGTTTCGGTATTGTTTTCAATTATAACAATAGCGACAATGATGTCTGTGGTCCTTGCCTTTAAGCTTGGATTCAGTAAAATCAATCTGAAGCCTGTTGAAAAATACAGTAATCTTATTGCAGGCGGTATGATTTTTTTCTCAGGTATAGCCATTCAGTTTCTTGGTCTATAAACTTCTGACCTGTTCATAAAAGAGTTAATATTAAATTATTTGCTTTATAAAAAATCTTTGAAAACCAGATGAGTTACGATTATAACACCCAACGCAAGCGAATGGCATTGCCCGAGTATGGAAGGAATGTTCAGAAGATGGTAGATCACATAAAGACCATACAAGACAGGGAAGAAAGGAACCGTGCTGCTAAAACCATTATTCAGATAATGGGAAACCTGAATCCCCAGATACGCGATGTTGGTGATTTCAAGCACAAATTATGGGATCATCTGGCCCTTATTGCTGATTTTGAACTTGATATTGATTCTCCTTATCCACCTCCGGAGCGATCAAAATTCTATGAAAAACCGAAGCAGATACCTTACAAACAGGGTGACATCAGGTATCTTCATTATGGACGGATAATTGAATTGATGATAGATGCTGCTTCAAAGATGGAAGACGGAGAGGAAAAGGAGTACCTGACAAACCTTATTGTCAACCAGATGAAAAAATCTTATATAACCTGGAACCGAGGACAGGTAAGCGATGAGGTGATAATTGGCGATTTGAAATTATTATCAGCTGGCAAGCTGAAAATGACAGATGGAGTCAAAATCCTGGAGGTAAAGGAACTTGTTCCACCTGTTAAAAAGAAACCTCAGCAGGGAAAATCCCATAATAAGCAGCAGAACAAACAGTTTGCAAAGAAGAAAGGACATAACCGTCACTAATGGGCAGTTTTATTGTTCAGGGAGGCAAGACTCTCAAAGGAGAAATTACCCCTCAAGGTGCTAAAAATGAAGCTCTTCAGGTAATTTGTGCTGTGCTTCTCACCCCTGATAAAATCACAATACAGAATATTCCTGACATCAATGATGTAAATAAATTGATTGAGCTTATAGGTTGCCTGGGAGTTAAAATAAAACGGGAATCGAAAGATACCATATCCTTTGAAGCATCAGAGATAGACCTCAATTATATGCAAACCCTTGAATTCAGAACTCAGAGTTCAAGTTTAAGGGGTTCAATTATGATCGTGGGACCTCTCCTTGCAAGATTCGGGAAAGCATATATTCCTAAACCAGGTGGTGATAAAATCGGCAGAAGAAGGATTGATACTCATTTTACTGGATTTCAAAAGCTTGGGGCAAAATTTGAGTTTGACACAAACGATCCATTTTTCAAGGTTGAAGCCCCCGAACTTAAAGGCTCTTATATCCACCTTGATGAAGCTTCCGTAACAGGCACTGCAAATATTATTATGGCTGCAGTTCTTTCAAAGGGCCGAACAACAATTTATAATGCAGCATGCGAACCATATATACAACAGCTGTGCAGGATGCTTGTGTCGATGGGAGCAAAAATAGAAGGTATAGGCTCAAATCTTCTCCATATTGACGGAGTAAACAACCTCAGTGGGTGCAGCCACAGAATACTTCCTGATATGATCGAAATCGGCTCTTTTATCGGACTGGCTGCAATGACTGGTTCCGAACTGACTATCAAAGATGTATCATACGAAAATCTTGGAATCATCCCTGATTCATTCCGAAGACTTGGAATCAGATTTGAACGAATTTCAGATGATATTTACATACCTCATCAGGAACATTATGAAATAGAAACATTTATCGACGGTTCCATAATGACAATTGCTGATGCGATCTGGCCTGGTCTGACACCTGATCTTCTTAGCGTCTTTCTCGTTACAGCAACCCAGGCAAAAGGGGCGGTTCTGATCCATCAGAAAATGTTTGAAAGCCGCCTTTTCTTCGTCGATAAACTAATCGATATGGGTGCCCAGATCATTCTTTGCGATCCTCACAGGGCTACAGTTATCGGACTTGATAAAATGATTAAGCTGAGAGCCACAACAATGTCTTCACCTGATATAAGAGCAGGTGTTGCACTTCTCATTGCAGCAATGTCGGCTGAAGGCCAGAGTGTTATCCACAATATTGAACAGATAGACCGGGGTTATCAGAATATTGACCTCCGCCTGAATGCACTGGGAGCTGACATAAAAAGGATTTAAAAGTACAGAAACTTGATTCTATCGGGTATTGTACCTTTCTATTTTTCACCGTTATGATGTTTACCAAATCCACATTTCTTTAATCAACTGTTCCATCTCTACTTTTCATCTTCCCACTCTGTCAATTTGTCAACACCATCCTATTGGCAGAAATTTTGATAATAAATTTTAAATCTCTAAGAAAAATATCAAGTGATGGTAAAGAAAAAAATGACTGAATCAGAGCAGGAAAAGGGGAATATCAAAATTGAATCAACTGATAATAAAGAAAATAAGTCAAAACCGGCGGCAGAAGCTGATAGCAAAGCTGAAAAGACCAATGAAGAACCTAAAGTAGAATCACCCACTGTTGAGACTTTTTCTACTGAGGAGGTTCCTGACAAAGTTGTAAAAGAGGAAAGGTCATTTGAAGAAAAACTGGCAGAATTGCAGGATAAATATCTACGTATTTCTGCAGAGTTTGATAATTACAGAAAGAGGACCTTAAGGGAAAAAATGGAAATTTCAAAGTACGCAGCAGAAGATGTCCTTTTAAAAATTCTGCCAATAATGGATGACTTTGAAAGAGCCTTAAAGCACTTGGATCCATCAGTTGATTATAAAAGTGTAAAAGAAGGTCTGGATCTTATATATTCGAAGTTCACTGAATTTCTTAAGCAACAGGGAATAAGAGAAATTGAGTCTTTGAATAGTGATTTTAACGTTGATCTTCATGATGCTGTTGCAAAAACAACTGTAAATGAGGATGAAAAAAGAGGCAAGGTTGTTGAGGTTATTCAGAAAGGATATTACCTTGGAGATAAGGTGATCAGGCATTCAAAAGTTGTTGTCGGAGAATAGATAATTGTTTTTTTATAAACTGTTCCCAAAAACATCAGGATGGAAAAACGAGATTATTATGAAGTATTAGGGGTGCCCAGAGGAGCCACAAAGGAGGAAATAAAGAAGGCTTACAGGAAGCAGGCATTGAAATACCATCCTGATAAAAATCCTGGTGATAAAAAAGCTGAAGAAAAATTCAAGGAGGCAGCTGCTGCCTACGAAGTTCTAAGCAACGATGAAAAACGTGCTCGTTATGACAGGTTTGGTCATGAGGGAGTTGGAAGCGCTGCCGCTAATGGATTTGGTGGAGGAGGAATGACAATGGAAGATATATTTTCTTCCTTTGGCGATATTTTTGGAGATGCATTTGGGGGATTTGGTGGATTTGGCAGTTCACGCAGAAGCAGCAGCAGAAGGGTCAACAAGGGAAGTAATCTAAGGGTGAAAGTAAAACTGACACTTAATGAAATCGCTAATGGTACGGAAAAAAAGATCAAGGTTAACAAATATGATACATGCACTTTGTGTGGCGGCACCGGAGCGGCTGATGACAACGGCATGTCAACCTGTTCCACGTGCCGTGGATCAGGCCATGTTACCAGAATTACAAATACTTTGCTTGGGCAGATGCAGACAACCTCAGTCTGTCCTTCGTGCGGCGGTGAAGGTAAAATAATAACAAGAAAGTGTTCTGCCTGTTATGGCGAAGGGATAGTCCAGAAAGAGGATATCATTAGAATAAACATCCCTGCAGGAGTTGCCAAAGGGATGCAAATGACAGTAAGCGGAAAGGGAAATGCTCCACGCAGGGGAGGAATCAATGGAGATCTGCTGGTTGTAATTGACGAAGAGGAACATCCCGAATTAATCAGAGAGGGTAAAGATCTTATTTACAACCTATTTATAAGCATTCCTGACGCAGTTCTCGGAGCCCATGTCGAAGTACCTACTATTGAAAATAACGTAAAAATAAAGATCGAACCAGGGACACAACCCGGTAAAATATTACGGCTTAGAGGAAAAGGTCTCCCCGAAGTTAATGGGTACGGAAGAGGCGACCTGCTTGTAAATGTCAATGTCTGGATACCTAAAAGCCTGTCAAGAGAAGAATCTAGAATTATCGAAAAGTTAAAAGAATCAGGATCTTTTACCCCCAGACCTGATAAAGATGATAAAGGATTCTTCGAACGGATGAGAGGGTATTTTCAATAGCCAGAAAATTCCTTTTCTTGTATTCCTGCATCTGCTGATTTCTCTATCGGGAGTGTTAATATAACAATATGCTAATAACTTCTGCCGACTTAAAACGACTAAAAACCAAGTAACACGGGGATTTTTATATATTTACAATTCTTTTAAATCTTGATTACCATTTTGTATGGCACTTTTTGAAGCAAGGGATGTAACAAAGCTGTATGGAACCCAGCTCGCTCTCGATAAAGTCAGCATCTCAGTCCCTGAGCAATGTATTTTCGGACTCCTTGGACCCAATGGGGCTGGAAAAACTACATTGATAAGAATAATAAATCAGATAACCGGACCTGATTCTGGTGAACTTTATCTCAATGGGAGAAAACTGAAACCGGAAGATGTACTTTCAATAGGATACCTTCCCGAAGAAAGGGGACTCTATAAAAAAATGAAAGTAGGGGAACAGGCATTGTATTTTGCTCAACTAAAAGGTCTCACCAGATCCGAAGCAATGAAGAGACTGAAATACTGGTTCAAAAAACTTGATATTATTGATTGGTGGGGCAAAAAAGTTGAGGAACTCTCAAAAGGTATGCAACAAAAAGTACAGTTCGTTACGACTGTGCTCCATGAACCAAAACTGCTCATCTTTGATGAACCTTTTACAGGATTTGATCCTGTAAATGCAAATATCATAAAAAATGAGATCCTATTTCTAAGAGAAAGAGGGGCCACAATAATCTTTTCGACTCACAATATGGAATCGGTCGAAGAACTTTGCGACAATATAACTCTCATTAACAAAGCTAAAACAATACTTGAGGGAAATGTGTATGATATCCGGAAACAATGGGCAGGCAATGAATATGATATTGTTTTTGAAGGTGATATTTCAATTAAAGAAAATGGGTATTTCAGGATCCTGAATAAACAAGCTGAAAACGGGAAATGTACAATCCGGATTAAAACAAATGGAGAAATCAATACAAATGACATAATTGGAATTGCTCTGAAGGCGGGTCATGTTATTTCATTTAATCCGGCACTACCATCAATGAATGAAATTTTTATCCGTGTTGTGGAATCAAGAAACTGATCAGTGAAAAACTTTCTCGCTCTGTAAATATCTAGATATGAATAAAACATTTATTATAATAAAGAGAGAATATGTGACAAGAGTCAGAAAGAAATCATTTATTATTATGACAATTCTTGCCCCAATCCTCATGGCAGCACTCATAATTGGCCCCACACTGGTAATGATGAACCAGCAGCAGGATTATAAAAAAATTGCAGTAATTGAGGAAGGCTCCGATTTATTCAAAGGTGTTATCAGAAATACCAAAAACCTCGAGTTTGATTATCTTGAAAATGTGAAAGTCAATGATCTTAAGCATTCTTTTGAGAAAGCAGGCTATTATGGAATTCTGTATTTATCACCTGAATTAATCAATACCCCTAATGCAATCCAGCTGATTTCAAAGAAACAGCCCCCAATAGGACTGCTCGACCATATTGAGAAATCTCTTGAAAAAGAGATTGAAAGACAGAAATTGATGGCATACAACATTGAAAATCTCGACGAGATAATGAAAAATGTTGAAACAAAAGTTTCTATACAAACCAAGAAGATAGCTGATTCAGGTGAAGTGGAGGAGACAAGTACAGGTATTGCCATGGCACTTGCTTATTTGGGAGGATTTCTTATGTATATGCTTGTCTTTTTGTTCGGATCGCAAGTAATGAGAGGCGTGATTGAGGAAAAAACCAGCAGGGTTGTCGAAGTAATAATATCCTCAGTCAGGCCTGTTCAGCTTATGATGGGTAAAATAATTGGAATTGCACTTGTAGGGCTCACACAATTTCTTATCTGGGTATTTCTGACTATTGCTATTGCAGGGGTCCTTAAATCAACAGTAATTCAGAAAACCAATATAGCAGAAGTAACTCAGAATGTATCCAAAAACCTTATGTCAACTGATAAGAATGCTGAAGCTGTTTTACAACAATCGGAAATGAATCCCAAGATGGAGGAGTTTTCAAGATTGTTTGAAAGTGCAATGAACCAACCATGGCTGCTTATCATCTTAAGCTTTATTTTTTATTTCATTACCGGTTATCTTCTTTATGCCTCTATCTTTGCAGCAATAGGATCGGCAGTTGATAATGAAACTGAAACACAGCAATTTATGCTGCCTGTAACTATACCTATAATCATTGCACTGATGGTTGCAATGGGTACTATGCAAAATCCGGAAAGCTCACTCTCTTTCTGGTGCTCTCTAATACCATTAACTTCACCTGTAGTAATGGTTGCTAGACTTCCATTTGGTGTTCCTTATTGGCAGCTTGCAGTATCAATGATCCTGATGATAATTACTTTTATTGCATTTGTGTGGATGGCCGCCAAAGTTTACAAGACAGGGATCCTTATGTACGGCAAGAAAACTTCGTGGAAAGAGATGTGGAAATGGCTTAAATATTCCGGTTAGGAGATGTATTATGTATGTGTAATATTCATATACATTAAATATTATATATGAATAATATTATGGATATATAATATATGTTATTTTCAATGTGATAAAATAGAATTTTAAAAACCTATTTTGTTTTAAAATGTGATTTAAAAAATTTCAATAAAAGATAATGTCAAAAATTCTGGTAATAGACGATGAAAGGGCGATCAGGAACACTTTAAAGGAAGTTCTGGAATACGAGAAGCACGAAGTTGACCTGGCTGAAGACGGGCCATCGGGTCTTGAGATGTTCAATACTAACACTTATGATATTGTTCTTTGCGACATCAAGATGGCAAAGATGGATGGGATTGAAGTGCTTCAGAAGATATACGAAACCTCATCCGATGTTCCTGTTATAATGATATCAGGACATGGAAATATCGATACTGCAGTTGAAGCAATAAAAAAGGGAGCTTTTGATTTCCTTGAAAAACCTCTTGATCTAAACAGGTTACTTATAACAATCCGGAATGCGACTGAAAAGTCTACATTGATTACTCAGACACAGGTGCTGAAGAATAAGGTCAGCAAGATGTATGAGATTATTGGGGAATCTGAAGCTATAAAGAAAGTAAAGGAGATGATCGACAAGGTCGCTCCAACTGAAGCCAGGGTACTTATTACAGGTGCAAACGGGACTGGTAAAGAGCTTGTTGCACATCAGATCCATGAAAAAAGTAACAGGGCCAAGGGGCCATTTGTTGAAGTAAACTGCGCTGCAATACCTTCCGAACTGATTGAAAGTGAACTTTTTGGGCATGAGAAGGGTTCTTTTACTTCAGCAATTAAACAAAGAATAGGTAAATTTGAGCAGGCCAACGGAGGAACTCTTTTCCTTGATGAAATAGGAGATATGAGCCTGTCGGCACAGTCAAAAGTTCTTCGGGCTCTCCAGGAAAATAAAATAACCAGGGTGGGCTCAGATAAAGATATCCATGTTAACGTCAGAGTAATAGCTGCCACAAACAAAAACATCAGAAAAGAGATTGAAAACAACTCCTTCAGAGAGGATCTTTACCACAGACTCAGTGTGATACTCATCCATGTGCCTACACTTAATGAGCGTACAGAAGATATCCCACTCCTCGCAGAGCATTTCAATTCCCTGATCTGTGGTGAATATGGCATGAGCAGGAAGATTATAAGGAAGGATGCAATAAAAGAGCTTCAGAAAATCGAATGGACAGGTAATATCCGCGAATTCAGAAATGTGTTGGAGAGATTGATAATACTTTGCAGGGATGAAATAACCGGAGCAGATGTGATAGCATACGCAAGGCCTGTGTCCGGATCAAATGTTTTGTAACAGGCTTCTGAGTTACCACCCCGGGAACGCCCCTATGGTATTAAAATCCAAACACTGGCTGTGTCGTTTCCGGCAAAGCCTGGGGAGTAAATAACTGCCAGGCAGGACGATTTTGAAAAATGAAGCCTGGAACAGATATAGAATATGTCCGAGAAAATTTGAAATATGTACCGGATCGAACAAGATAGCTTAGGTAAAAAAGAGATCCCTTCAGACGCTTTGTATGGTATTCATGCACTTAGGGCAAAGGAGAATTTCCCGGTGAGCATGCAATTTCCTGTTGAGTGGTACAAAGCTGTAGGTCTTGTAAAGCAGGCATGCTACATGACTTACCGAAAATTCAGAAATGCCGCATCTGAAAAATATGGTACCCATATATCGGTGAAAATAATACCTGATGAAATTCTGGATGCTCTCATTGAGGCTGCAGCAGATATTTCACTCGGTAAATATTTTGAACATTTCATAGTACCTGCCGTCCAGGGTGGTGCCGGAACAAGCATCAATATGAATATCAATGAAATCATTGCAAATGTTGCCCTGCTTAAAACCGGAAATAAGTGTAATGAACACACTTTTATAGATCCGGTGGAACACGCGAACATTTATCAGTCGACAAATGATGTGATTCCCACAGCTCTCACAGTTGCTGCCATGCTGTTGCTGCAATCACTGGAAACCCGGATTAACTCACTTCGTCTGAAAATCGAAAAGCTTGAAAGGGAAAATGATGATAAACTTCGTCCAGGATATACTCAAATGCAGGAAGCGGTTCCTTCGTCCTTCAGTATTCTCTTCAGTTCATACAATGATGCCCTTTCCCGCGACTGGTGGAGAATATCCAAATGCAACGAAAGGTTAAAACCTGTAAACCTTGGTGGAGGTGCCATAGGAACAGGCCTTGCAGTCCCCCGGTTCTTTATAATGCAGGTTGTGCCTGAATTAAGAAATCTGACAGGTCTTCCGGTTTCACACAGTGAGAATCTTGCAGACACCACTTCCAACCTTGACAAATGGGTTGAAGTCCATGCCATTTTAAAAACACTTGCAGTTAATCTTGAAAAAATGGCTTCCGACCTTCGCCTTTTATCATCTGATGTGGCAGGAGATAAAAGTATTTCAATCCCTGAAAAACAGGTTGGCAGCTCTATAATGCCAGGAAAGGTAAATCCTGTTATTCCGGAATTTATTATTTCAGCTTCTCATAAAATATATTCAAATGATAGCCTTGTCACCTCTTTATGCAGTCAGGGCTGCCTCGAACTTAACGCTTATATTCCGTTGATAGGCAGCGCAGTACTTGAAACCATCAACCTTCTTATAGCATCGTGCAAAACTGCCGAAGAGAATCTTATTACAGGGCTTATGGTTAATGATACCACAGGTTACTATTCTCTTTTTAACAGCCCTGTTGTAACAACTGCACTTGTTCCTCATGTAGGTTATCACAAAGCAGGTGCTCTGGCAAAACTCATGAAAGAAAAGAGCTATGACATCTTCAAAGCAAACTCAGTTTTACAAACAATTGAAGAAACCAAACTTAGGGAAATTCTCCAGCCTGGTAATATTCTCAAACTTGGATTTTCACTCGATGATATAAAATAGTACTGATTACCAATTTTATTTTATTTCTAAATTTGCCCGATAAATCAGCTTTATGTCAAAAGGCAGGGATGCAAAACCACATATTGGAATTTACGGACGCCGGAACAACGGAAAAAGCAGCCTGATAAACTGCCTCGCAGGACAGGACATTGCAATAGTCTCAGATCAGGCGGGAACAACTACAGATCCGGTAAAGAAATCATTTGAGATTACAGGATTCGGACCGGTTATTCTTATTGACACAGCAGGTATTGATGATTCGGGAGATCTCGGGGATAAAAGAGTTGACAGGACTCTCAGAACCCTTGACATAATAGACATGGCAATCCTTGTGGTTTCAGAAAACTCGTGGGGTGAATTTGAGAATGATCTGGCAGACAAATTCAGGACCAGGGATATCCCTTTTATAATAATACACAACAAATCTGATCTCCAGGAACCATCATCTCACTTCATACAGCTGCTGAAAAAGGAACAGGGAAAAGATCTTTTTGAGTTTTCTGCAATCGACAGACGCAACTATGATAATCTGATTAAGCTTATAAAAGAAACTATTCCAGAACATTCATTTAAAACGCCGACACTCCTGGGCGACCTAATAAATCATGGTGATATTGTCATTCTCATAACGCCAATCGACGTTGAAGCACCAGCAGGCCGTTTGATTCTGCCACAGGTACAGACAATAAGGGATATACTTGACAACGATGCTGTTGCTATAGTTTTGAAAGAAAGAGAAGTAGATGGTTTCCTTAAAAACACAGGAATAAAGCCTGCCCTTGCCATCACAGATTCACAGGTTTTTATTAAAGCAGATGCTTCAATACCAAAGGGAATTCCTTTAACCAGTTTCAGCATTTTGCTTGCCAGGTTTAAAGGTGATTTTGACAGATATCTTCAGGGTACTCCAAAGTTATCTGAACTTCGTGATGGTGACAGAATCCTGCTACTTGAATCATGTACTCATCATATAGCATGTGATGATATTGGAAGAATAAAGATCCCCAGGTGGATAAATAATTATACAGGGAAAAAACTTGATTATGATGTAGTTTCAGGGCTTGATGTCCTTCCACGTCCCATCACCGATTATGCACTGGTAATTCAATGTGGCGGATGTATGATCACACGAAGACAATTACACAACCGGCTTCAACCTGCAATAAAAGCCGGTATACCCGTAACCAACTATGGCCTGGCCATTGCTTATGTTCAGGGAATTTATAAAAGAGCGATTGAACCATTTTTAAAACTATATAGTGATCAAAACATCTATCTCTGATTCGGGATTCTTTTTATCAGTACTTTGTTAAAAATAGTCAGAGGAAAACCCGTCTGATCCGTTTAAAAAGCAATTTAAAATCTGAAATAAATAAAAGGCAGCACATCAGAAGAACGCATCTGGAATAATAATATTCCAACTGCCAGAATTATTACAAACTGCACTGCAAGTGGTACTTTAATAAATACGCCCCGGTAAGATTCTTTAACTTTCTCAGGAAGAAAATGTAAAAAATAACCTGCTGCAATAAGGGAGAAGACGGTGCCATATATCTGAAAAAGACTGTCAAAGGAAGGTGGCCTGAAATTTACAAATATCTGATTCAGCATTATACCCGCATGCTGCAAATCAGGCGATCTGAAGAATATCCAGCAGAAACTCACAAACTGAAATGTTATAAATACTGATACAGCTCTAGTAAATCTGTTTTTCAGAACCTTTTCACCAAAAAGGAAGTTCCAGAATTTGTTAATGACAAGTCCAATACCATGCAGCCCTCCCCATAAAATGAATCTGATGTCAGCGCCATGCCATAAGCCACCTATCAGCATTGTCAGCATCAGGTTTATATTGGTTCTTAATTTCCCCTTTCTGTTACCACCAAGAGGTATATACAGATAATCCTTTAACCATCGTGAAAGTGAGATATGCCATCTTTTCCAGAAGTTAGCTATTCCTGTTGCTTTATATGGAGAATTGAAATTTACAGGTAGCCTGAATCCAAGGATCAGTCCCAAACCAATAGCAATATCAGTATAACCGGAGAAATCACAATAAATCTGGAGTCCATAACCATAAATTGCCATCAGATTCTCAAATCCTGAATAGGCGGTAGGCAGATCGAAAACTCTGTCAATGAAATTCAGAGCAATAAAATCGGAAATAATTATTTTCTTTATTAATCCTTTTGAAATCAGGAACAATGCATGGCTAAATTCTCTTTCTGCAAGGTGAAATTCAGCATGAAGCTGCGGGATAAATTCAGAAGCTCTTACAATTGGCCCTGCAACCAGCTGTGGAAAGAATGATACATAAAAGCCAAAATCAATAATATTTCTTACAGGGGTCAGTTTTTTTCTGTAAACATCAATTGTATAGCTCAGTGACTGAAATGTAAAAAATGAGATCCCTACCGGAAGGATGATATTTTGAATACTAAATTTGGTGCCAAGAATATTATTGGAAAATTCAGCCAGAAAATCTTTTACTATAAATTGAGTGTCGAAAAGGTCGTTCAGTGTATGGATAAAAAATCCTGTATACTTAAAATACGCCAGAAGACCTATGTTAGAGATAATACTCAGAATGAGAAAGAGTTTTCTCCTTCTCCTGGTCTCAGCATTGAATATTAAAATCCCACATGTAAAATCTATCAATGTGACCAGGATCAGAAGGACGAGGAATAATCCGCCCGTTTTGTAATAAAAAAACAGGCTGATCAGAAACAGATAGAGATTTCTTAAAAACAATCGTCTGTAAACAAGACTAAATCCTGCAAGAACGAACAGGAAGAATATCCAGAAGGCAGGAGATGAAAATATAAAAGGTTTCTCGGGAGAATATCTGAAAATGCCGGAGATCACCGATCCAAAAGTATTTTTTCCTGATTCATCCGGTCCTTTCAGATTAAAATCACCAGTTGTAGCTGTTTTTAAGGTATCATGGTCAACCGGTTTGATCTCTGTCGTAATTGTATCTTTTTCAGGAACTGTAAAAAGAGCTGAAATCATCAATTTGGCAAGGGTATCGGCTCCTCTGTCTGTAAAGTGGACATAATCTTTCTTGGCGAGAGGAGGGTCAGCATTAAACCATTTGACAATAGATGCATTACCACCCATAGCCTCCCGGGCATTCCAGAAAAGCGCGCCCGATTCCTCTGCCGCATTCTTCTGTGCATCAATTATATATGGCAGATTGGGATAAGATCTTACAACATCGCCTTTCGTGTAGGCCATATCAGTTACACCTACGACAATGACAGGGGTATTCGGTAAAATATCTTTCAGCAATGAAATCTGACGCAATAAACCCCTTTCATAATAAGAGTAGTCATCCCTTATATTCTTAACAATATTTAATCCATAATGCAATATTATCAGGTCGGGTTTAAGCAAACTGTAAGCCTCTCTAAGGTTGTCGCGGTTGACCATTGTGAATTCCAGACCGGCACTACCTCTCTGAGGAATATTATCGATTAATATTCCCGTCTTACTTTCGATACTTATACTGTAAATATCCGGACTTGACTTTCCAACGAAATCAATAATGATGTTCTTTGAATTGAATAACTGACATACAAATTCCTTTACGCCGTTTCCTGTTTCCAGGGTATCAGATTTCAAGGGGAAATTGCTGCCACGCACCTCAATCCTGACAGTTCCATTTTTGTTTCTGTACAGAATCCTGAGGAGATCATATTTCATTGAAGTTGAATCAGCAAATTTTGAAGGTGCTATTCTGATCCAGGCATTTACCGGATTAGCCGAGGTTAACTTTTCAGGTAAATAACGGCAGAAGGACATAAAAGGGCCCAGATAATTATGTGTGATTTCACCGTTTTTATAGGAAAGATAGTTATATCTCCTCCAGTTTGCAGAGGATTGGATATTAACAGATTTTGTATATGTTACGGGCATTACCGGCAGAAAAAGGCCGGGGCCGGTTCCTGTCCTCCCGTTTCGAAGAACTGACCTCATATATGATGTAAGCCTGTCTCCTTCAATCTGTGAATCACCATAATACATTATTCTTACCTGACCTTTTGAATATCGGAGCGAGTCGAGAAATGATTCAAACGGATTTGATTTTAATGTATCTGGCAAAAAAGCGGTTGTATCTTCTTTTTCATTTTCAACACTACTGTTTTCTTTAACCTCAGATTGAGGAATGTGATCGTGTTCCTGATGAACAGAATCGTTAGGATTAATAAGGCTTATGATTTCGGGAGAAAGCAGGTTTGCAGGTGTAGGGAGCTTGAAAGTGTCGGGAAGGAAATAAGAAAGACCCGTAAAACAGATCAGAAAGATCAGTAATAATAGAAATGATCTTAGGGGACGCATCTTTCCAACAGGGTTCAGCTCTTTTTCTTTATTTTTAGTATTTGTCCCACCTTAATTTTACCCGGATCGGTTATATTGTTCAGGGACAAAACGTCACTTGTAGTCACATTATCATACATTTTGACTATATCCCAGATGGTATCCCCATAGCGAACAGTATGTGTAATATATTCAGAATCAGATCCTGAACCTAAATTATTTGCTGCAGGAACGGATGATACGGGCTTCCCAACCATTTGCTGTTTTTCCGAAAAAGTCATTGAATTTATTCTGGAATAATAATCTGCTTTTGAAGGATCAACGTAAACCACAAGGTTTTGACCAATTCGTATGGTATTTCGGTAAATATTATTCCAGTATCTTAGATCTGACAGTCCAACCCTGAACCATTCTGATATAAATCCAAGGTTATCTCCTTCCTTAACTGTATAAATGAGCTTGGTTTTACCTTTAACATCAACCGGAATAAATGAAGAACGTGACGGATCAGCGGTTCTGTTTATCCTTGAAAGATACAATTCGGGTTTAAAATTCCTTATAGTGTCGTTTAGATCAATAAAATCGCCCAGATGGCTCATGGGAAGAGTGAGCGCAAAAGGCTTGGTCGATCCCGGTACAAAACCTGTTCTGTATTGAGGATTTAACGCTCTCAGTTCTTCAAGAGGAATTCCCATAACCTCCGAAATTTGATTTAAATGGATATCTTTCCGTACCATTATTGTGTCAGTTGACAATGGAATGTTTAAAGGAAGAGGTTTGATATTATGTTCATTAAAATAATTGACAGCATATAGTGCAGCTACATATTGTGGTATAAATCCGCGTGTTTCTCTGGGAAGCCTGTAATATATTTCCCAATAATCCTTTTTATTGCCTGAACGTCGGATGGCTTTGTTTACATTTCCGGGGCCACAGTTGTAAGCAGCAATTACCAATATCCAGTCGTTGTAGATATTATAAAGATCCTTAATGAACTTTGCGGCTGCATAAGTTGATTTAACAGGGTCCCTCCTTTCGTCAACAACCGAATTTATTGTCAGACCATAAAGACGACCCGTGCTGAACATGAACTGCCAAAGACCGGTTGCTCCGGTATATCTGTTGACAGCATTTGGGTTCAGTGCAGATTCAATGATTGAAATATATTTTAGTTCTGAAGGTAATCCCATTGAATCAAATATGTTCTCAAACATTGGGAAGTAATAATCAATCAGCCCGAGAACTGCACTGAAATTCTTGCGTTTTTTTACAGTATAAACATGTATGTGATTTCTAATAATGCTGTTATAAGGGAGTTTAATAACTGAGTTTATTCTGCTTAATCTATGAATATAAACCGAGTCGGAAAATTCCACAACGGAAGAATCGGCAACAATATCAGGATTTTGGTCTCTTAATGCAAGCTTTACATACCAGGTATTTACAAGACTGTCGAGATCCCTGGTTATCTTTTCAGTATAAATTTCAGAGTTAAGGATGATTGTATCATTAACTGCAGCGATCTTAATTGTTGGAACTGTAAAAATTAAAGCAAATAAAAACTTCCTGAGATCCATTCTTCATTTATAATTAAAAATTATACATCAGACATATTCTAAAGCCGGTCAGAGCCATACGTTGGGCAGGCATCTGAAAGGGTTCAACAGCAAGGTTAAGATTATTGCTAATATCATAGTTAAAGAGACTTGCGTCAACATTTGCATCAAGGACAGAGATCAGGTACCATGCTGCCACACCAATATAAGAAAGATCCCTGTACTTTTTATATGCATCAACAGCTGATAATAATCCATCCTCAACCCACGAGGCTGTTGACGGATTATAAGTTTCAGGATGGAGCACCGGATCGTATTCCTCGGGGTCGATTTTTACGAACTTTGTGTAACTTGCCGTCTCAGGAACCTTATCGGTAAAGTCTTGATACGCTTTCATCATATCATTATAATGGGAAGTGTAGAAACTGATGCTATATGCAAGGGCTCCGAATCCTGCATAGACAAGAGGTATTTTCCAGTATTTTCTGTTATAAACCTGGCCTAGTCCGGGAAAGGCAACTGCAAGCATTGTTGCTTTTAAAGGTTCAGCTTTGAAGAGCCGTTTTGCAGGTTTGGAGAAAGTGACAGTATCCTGAGCTATGACACACTGCATCAGGAAGTTCATTAAAATGACGAGAAAAATGGTTATTTTATATGTCGCTCTCAATCTGATAACGTCGGTTTAAATAACACGAATCTGAAACAGAGCAACAAATATAATTAATTTCAATAGTTAAGGCGGTCGAAGATTCCTAAAATACGTTCCATCTCTTCCGGGTTCTCAAAAGGGATGACTATTTTACCTTTGCCGGCCTCGTTTATTTTGAAGTTGACTTTTGTTAAAAATATACGGTTAAGGTGTTCTGAAAGCTCTTTAAAATCTTCATTCAGTTTCTTTCTCCTTTCGTTTTTAGCCGGATCTTTTATTTTTCCGGTCTGTAGTTGCCGTACCAGCTCTTCAGTTTGTCTTACAGACAGATCGTCATTAATAACGTGATAATAAACGTCCATCTGAATTTTAGGATTTTCAATATTTACAAGTGTTCGGGCATGTCCCATCATCAGATGTTTATTCCTTATGCCAAGCTGGATTTCGGCAGGTAATTTGAGGAGCCTGAGGTAGTTGGCTATTGTAGATCTTTGTTTTCCAACTCTGTCACTCAGCTGTTCCTGTGTGAGGCGACATTCTTCAATAAGTCTTTGAAAACTTATTGCAACTTCGATTGCATCGAGGTCCTCACGTTGAATATTTTCAACAAGAGCAAGTTCAAGCATAGCCTGGTCGTCGGCAGTCCGGATATAGGCAGGTACGGTTGTCAGGTCTGCAAGTCTTGCAGCTCTGAGGCGTCTTTCTCCTGCAATAAGCTGGTATCTTCCATCGCCGGTTTCCCTGACGGTTAATGGTTGAACAATACCTAACTTTTTTATTGAAGCTGCAAGTTCCTCAAGAGACTGTTCATCAAAGTGAGTTCTTGGCTGGTAAGGATTACCATCGATTAAGTCGATTGAAATGTCGAGGTTTGCTTCAACTTTTCTTTCAAGAACTTCTTTTTCGACACCGTCGATAAGAGCTCCAAGGCCTCTGCCCAGTGCATTTTTTCTTGTCATCATAAAAACTGTTAGCGGTCAACAAAAATAACCTGTTATGCGTTAACACGGGCTTCCTGCTTTTCAATCAGTTCCTTTGCAAGATTCAGATAATTTACTGTTCCCCTTGAATCAGCATCGTACAGTATGGCAGGCTGTCCGAAGCTTGGAGCTTCAGAGAGTTTGACGTTTCTCTGGATTATTGTCTGAAATACCATCTGTTGGAAGTGTTTGTTAACTTCTTCGGCAACCTGATTTGACAATCTTAACCGTGCATCGTACATTGTAAGAAGGAAACCTTCTATTTCAAGTTCAGGATTAAGGTTGTTCTGTATTATTTTTATGGTATTGAGTAGCTTTCCAAGACCCTCCAGGGCAAAATATTCGCACTGTACAGGAATTATCACTGAGTTTGCTGCAGTAAGGGCATTAACGGTCAGCAGGCCGAGAGATGGTGAACAATCAATAATAAGATAATCATAATTATCTGAAATCCTGAAAAGGACATTCTTTAGTATTTTTTCCCGTTCAGGCCGCTCAAGCATTTCAATTTCAGCACCCACAAGATCTATGTTTGATGGGAATACTGAAAGGTTATCTATCCCGCATCCCAATATTGCTTCCGAAGGTTCTCTGCCATCTATCAGGCAATCATAAACAGTGCATTTTATCTGTCGGGTATCTATACCGATACCGGAAGTTGCATTTGCCTGAGGGTCAGCATCAACAATTAGCACTTTCTTCTCAAGCGCAGCCAGGCTGGCAGCCAGGTTTATCGCCGTAGTAGTCTTCCCCACTCCACCTTTCTGATTTGCTATAGCAATTATTCTTCCCATCTTTCCCTATTATATTTTCAGTAAATCATTTGAGTTTCAAATTTACTATTTATGAGTTTCAGGCCGGGATGTCTAATAATGTAATTGTAAACATTTTTTTTATGGTTTTCAACATGTTATTAACAGGGCTCTGCGATTGTTGAATCTGTATTTTATTGAATCATTGTCATTTACACCATGAAACACAAAATATTAAAAATTGACATTCAATAATCTCAAAATCGTATATTTACGTATCTATCAAATAAAATTAATGATTTGGAAGATAAGACAGGAAAACCGGATTGGTTTGCAATTGTAAATCCAAATGCAGGAAATGGCAAAGGTCAGAAAGACTGGATAAGGATATCTGAGCTTCTTGACAGGAGCCATATCAGAACAGAAGTAAAGTTCACAGGGAAAAGAGGTCAGGCAATAGAATTCGCAACTGAAGCGGTTTACAACGGATTCAGAAAGATAATTGCAATTGGTGGTGATGGGACTTTAAATGAAATCGTAAATGGTGTATTTCTGCAGAAAAATTGCAGTACAAAAGAGATTACCATTGGCATGATACCTGTTGGAACAGGTAATGACTGGGGTCGTATGTTTGGGATCCCTCTTGTGTATGAAGGAGCTGTTAAAGTTATTAGTGAAGGGAAGGAGATGCTTCATGATATAGGTGTAATTGACTACAGTGATGGGGGTAAAAGGGAAAGAAGATATTTCATAAACATAGCCGGACTTGGTTTTGAGTCGATAGTTGTAAAAAAAACCAACAAACAAAAAGACAAAGGTAAAAGCAGCAAAGCTGTTTATTTTTATAACCTGCTTGCAAGCCTTCTGTCTTGGAAAAATGTACAGGCTGATATTACGATAGAAGGTAAAACAACTTCTTCCAAAATTTTTTCAATCAATGTTGGAAACGGCAGATACTGCGGAGGTGGTATGAGGCAGACCCCCGATGCTCTTCCGGATGACGGCTTTCTTGATATTACCATTATCAGGGAAATCACAAGATTAGAAGTGATCCGAAGTTTAAAACTTTTATATGATGGGACGATTCTTAGTCATCCCAAAGTTGACGGATACCGATCCGACCGACTGTCAGTAAGTTCAGATGAATTGCTTTTTCTTGAGGCTGATGGAGAAACACTTGGACATACACCTGCCGAGTTCAGCATAATACCATCAGCAATAAAAATTGTATTCGGATCAAAGCTTATTCAATGATCTTTATTTCATAAAGCTTAGGCCATCTTTTTCCGGTCACAAAAATCCGGTTATTTATAGCATCAAAGGCAATTCCATTAAGAACATCAGAATTTGTCTTACTCCTTTCTTCCTGAGGATATAATGGTGAAAGGTCAATATATGAATTTATCTTACCACTTTTTGGATCAATCCTTGCTATAAGGTCCGACTGCCAGATATTAGCCCAGATCTCACCATTTATATATTCAAGCTCATTAAGCTGGTCAACTTTTTTCTTATTATCGTATACTTCGATCTTCGAGATAAGGTTGAACATCTCCGGTTCATAAAAGAAAAGGACATTTGATCCATCGCTCAATACTATTCTGTCATCTATTGTGGTAAGCCCCCACCCCTGTGTCTGATAATAAATTTTATTAATGGTTTTGAAGGTTTCCTTATCATAAACAAAACCAATTTTGTTAGTCCATGTGACCTGGTATATCCTGTCATCATAAAGAGTTATTCCCTCTCCAAAAAGTGAGGGATCAAGATTATGCTGCCTTATCACCTTTCCGGTTTCAAGGATAACCTGGCGGAGACTTGAACCTGCTTCCTGCCCGGTTCCTTCATATAAAACCCCGTCATCATAAAAAAGACCCTGGGTAAAGGCTTCAGGATCATGCGGATAGGTATGTATGACACTGAACCTTTTTATCTGAGGCACCGTGTTAGAATATACAATAACGAACCGTGTAACAGATTGTATTTTGTTTATTTTATATGCAACTACCTTTAATGGTTTCCGCCCTGTCGATGATGTTTCAGATGAAGGGATTGAGATGTTCCAGGGTTCTGATTTCAAGACTCCCTGAAGCCGGCCGTCAAAATAAACTTTTACAGAATCAGGGGTCTTATTTTTGTTTTCCGGTTCAATCATTACCGTAATCTGGTCTTTAAGTTTAAATTCCGAATTTTCATCAGGGTTCTTGATCCTGATAAGTTTTTCAGAACTACCAATAGGTGAGGATGTGGTTACATTGACTCTACTTTTTTCAGAGATGCCTCCATTTCGACCTGAACAGGAAAAAATCCAGATGACAGGTAAAAATATAAGCGCTACCAGGAAATATCTTTTAAAATCACCCCTCATTGCTTTTCATCTTTTCTCCTGAATAATCTCCGCAGACTGTTTTTTCTTGCTGCAGCTATCTGTCGTTCCATTTCCTTCTCATGCAGGTCAAAAGGGACTAAAATCTGCCATACTTCACTCCATCCGGGGAATCCTCCTATATTCTTATCATCAATGTAAATGTCAGCATCAATTTTCCTACTTATTGTCTCATCATATATCTCTTCCGGATAGTTTTTGTTTACTGCATAAAATTCAACTCCATTCTTACGGCAAAATTCAACAGCTTCCTCAAGTTCTTTGCCAGTCCTGAATGTCCATAGGATAAGCCGGGCACCCAATTTGTTAAGCTCCCTCAGAGTCTGGAATGCAAACAATTTTTCTTTTCCTATGTCAGGATACTCATGATCAACTATTGTACCATCAAAATCGACAGCTATCTTAATGTTTTTGAAATTGATCATTTATAAAGTTTTAAATCCTGCAAATCTAATAAAAAAGAGCGAACCTGAACCTTTCAGTTTTTCAATCAGCGGAATATGGGTTATAGTGAATAAAAATAATAAATGCAGTCTTTTTGTAAATTTAATATACCTAATTTTGTTTTCTTTCCAAATCACCGGTTCAGATGGCAATCAAAAAACACATTCCAAATTTAATAACTTCACTTAACCTTGCAGCAGGATTTGCTGCTATAATTTATGCAGCAGGCGATGATCTGATAACATCATCATGGCTTATCCTGGCCGCTATGCTTTTCGATTTTGCCGACGGTCTTGCTGCAAGGTTGATGAAAGCTTATTCAGAAATAGGTAAAGAACTTGACAGTCTTGCAGATATAGTGAGCTTCGGGGTGGCTCCGGGAATATTAATATTTAAATTGGTCACTATTAATCAGATGGATATTGAACCAAATTCATTTATATCCATAAATTCGCTTAGTCATTTTTTAACATCGGTAATTGTTGTTCTGATGCCAGTATGTGCAGCTTTACGTCTTGCAAAATTCAATATTGATTCTTCCCAGAAAACATCATTTAAAGGACTTCCAACTCCTGCAAACGCTCTTGCTGTTATTTCAATCGTTTTTGCTGAAAACTATTCAGGGATATATGCGGTAAAAGCATTTTCCGAATCTCCTGTGATGCTCTTAATCTATTCACTTACAATCTCTTTACTAATGGTTTCGAAGTTACCTCTGCTTTCACTTAAAATGACCAGCCTGAAAATAAGAGGAAATGAAGGGAGGTACATCCTTACAGGACTGGTAATTATAACATTTATAATATTCAGATTCGCAGCAGCACTCTTGATTATCCCATTATATCTGTTAGTTTCGCTGGTATCAAATTCTTTAAAACAACATTAAATTTGAATTCTGATACATTAGTGTTAATTTCATCCGTATTAATTTCCTGATATAATGGCATATATGAATTGGGTTATCTTAGATCCATCCCATCAAAGTGCTTAATTATCCTTCTTGTCTGCCGGAAACTTTTTTTCATAAAAATCCAGGGCACCTTTTATAATAAACCAGCAGATAATAATAAATGCCGGCCAAATTAGATATTGCAATATTTCTTCAATATACATAATGTTACTTTTAACTTTTGTTTTTTGTCTTTTCTTCTAATAAATATGCCCCCCGGTCTTCATTTCCTCTTCAGTGATCCTGCTCCGGTTAATTGCGCCCCAGGCATAACATATATATGCCAGTACAAAGGGAATTAAAAATGAAACGTACATCATAGTTTTGAGTGTAAAATAGCTCGATGAGGCTTTCTGAATAGTCAGAGAGCTGTTGAGGTCGAAAGATGAGGGGTAAAATGCAGTATTATTAAAACCTGCCAAAAGGAAAAGAGCGATTACTGCAAGGACAGTACCGGTTCCGGTATACCATATTCCCTTTCTGCTCCCTTTGAATATGGTATATATCAATCCTCCAAGGACCCCTGCCACTCCGGTAAGGAGAATAATAAGTACCAAAGGCATCTGAATCAGATTATTAAAGTATTTGTATTTTTCAAGAGTTACAATTCCCGTTGATTTATCAAATGCAAAACCTGAGGATAACAGGAGGGTGACAACGAAAAACAGAAAAAAAACCAGGAACGTCAATGCATTCATTATCAACTTTCTGTTTGATTTTCTGATCAGATCCTCCTCTGCGACCGAGTTAATAATGTATAGAAGCCCGTTGGTCCGGGCAAGAAAGAGAACAGCAAGGCCGAGTGCCAGGTTTCTTCCATTAAGGAGTGCTTCCAGTCCATGCCAGTTGTTAGCCCATTTTACCTGGTTTATTTCGTTCAGGCTGTATTCAGATCCTGTAAAGAAAGTTCCAACTGCAGTTCCCAGCAGGAAAGGACCTAGCGAACCATTGAGGAAGAGAAAAAGGTCATAAGTCTTCTGACCAAGGAAGTTTGATGGTTTCGATCTGAATTCATATGCAACTGCCTGAATTATAAAGCTGAACAGGATTGTTATCCAAACCCAGTAGGCTCCTCCGAAACTGGCTGAATAAAAAAGAGGAAAGGCTGCAAAAAAAGCGCCCCCGAAGGTGACGAGAGTTGTAAATGTAAATTCCCACTTTCGGCCAAAGGCATTCACAAGAATAGTTTTTTGAATATTATTCCCCGAGAGTGAATAAATCATTGATTGTCCTCCCTGCACAAACATAAGAAAGACCAAGAAGCCGGCAAGTACTGAAATAATAATCCACCAATACTGCTGTAAAAAAAGGTGAGATATCATAAGTTCCATTATTTTTCCTCCTAATGATTTGGTCCTGACTTAATTTGTCTGATCATAATCGAAATTTCTGCAATCAGTAGAATTGTAAACAGAATTGCAAACAGGATGAACGTTGTGATAACCGAGCCTGTTCCGATTTGAGAAACTGCAGTCCCAACAGGCATTAAGTCCTGAATAATCCATGGCTGGCGACCCATTTCGGCAAGGGTCCATCCAAGTACGCCTGCCACATAGGGAAGGAGAATTGAGCATAATGAAAGCCAGAGCAGCCATTTCTGTCTTTGGATGGTCCCGTTAAAAAGATAAACCAGCGACAAAAAGAACAGCAGAATGAAATAGAAACCCAGAATAACCATAATATGAAACGAATAAAAAGAGATTGAAACGCCGGGTATCGCATCTTCCGCTTTGCTAAGGGAAGCATAGCCAAAGTATCTGAAATGTTCTTCGATGAAATTTTTATCTCTAAATGCGGATTTTATGAGATCCTGTTTCTGAACATCATTGGTCATTTTTGCATTTCTGTAATCTTTCATCAGATCCTGTGCTGCCTTACCTCTGTTCATTTTTTCGGCAACTGAGAGTAATCCGCGTTCCGGATTGCCAAGAATCAGGTCGTTGATACCCGGGACAAAAATATTTTTGTCACCTCCGGTCATAACCGACAGCATACCTGGAATTTCTACTTTAATCCTAAAATCCTTAACATTTTTTTCTCCGATCTTTTTATCTGAATTTTTTAAAAGTCCTACCGCTACAAGCCCGGCATTTTCTTTACCATCATAAAGTCCTTCAAAAGCTGCAAATTTAACAGGTTGGTATTTTGCGATAGTCCTTGCAGAGGAATCTCCGGTATATGCAACAAGTATTGATGACGCTAATCCGAAAATCCCTGCAATTAATATGCTCCTTGTGGCCAGAAAATTCTCCCTTTTGTTAAGCAGATACCATGAACTTATGCCCAAAACAAACATAGATGCAAGCAGAAAGCCTGAGGAAATTGTGTGAAGAAATTTACTGACAGCAACTTCATTGAAAAGAACGGCCCAAAAATTAACCATTTCATTTCTTGCTGTTTCAGGATTAAAGACCATTCCTACAGGATTTTGCATCCATGCGTTGGCAACAAGTATCCACAAAGCCGATAGGTTTGCACCAACAGCTACCAGCCAGGTTGAAACAAGATGGAATTTTTTATTCACCTTGTTCCAGCCAAAGAACATCACTGCAACGAAAGTCGATTCAAGGAAGAAAGCAAGAATGCCTTCAATAGCCAGAGGAGCCCCAAAAATATCTCCTACAAACCATGAATAGTTCGACCAGTTAGTTCCAAATTCAAATTCCAGGATAATACCGGTTGCAACTCCTATAGCAAAATTGATCCCAAAGAGGGTCATCCAGAACTTTGTGATCGTTTTCCATTTCTCATCACCGGTTTTCATATAAATAGTTTCCATTATGGCTACTATAAAAGACAACCCGAGGGTAAGGGGTACAAAAAGCCAATGATATATGGCTGTAAGGGCAAATTGTGCCCTTGACCAATCAACCAGGGATAAATCAGGATTTTCAATCATAGGTTATTTTGAATTTATAAGTTGATCAAGAACATATTCACTCTTTTGTTCATCATTCTTATATCTTTCCTCCAGGAAACCGCGAAAGAAAAACAATCTTAAGATAACGAAAATTATAAATAATTTGATCAGGATAATCACCCATACGCGCTTTCCCCACCATGACATATTTCTGAAACCCTCATAATAAAATGTTAACAGGTTTTTTATAAAATTTCCTGGAAGTTTCATAAAATAATTACTAATTATCTTTCCTGGAAGCAGGCTTTTTCCTTTGGATCCTTTTTGAAGCAAGTCTTTTTGATTCTTCAATCAGAACGTTGGAAATGCGTTTCTCCTGGGGTGAGTCCTCCTCCGACAAACTGGAAGTTATTTTCTGAACCGCCTTAAATCCATAAAAGAATTCCCTTGCAAAAACCCTGATTACGGTATACGCGGGAATACCCAATATCATGCCCGGAACTCCTGCTGCAAATCCTGCCGCTAAAACCACAACAAATATCTCCAGAGGATGGGCTCTAACACTGCTTGAAAAAATAACAGGTTGAAAAACAACATTATCAATCAGGTGAGTAATTGCCTCAACAATAATCATATAATACACAAGCGGCACCACTACTGTATTAAAATCCTGGTTTATATGAGAGGCAACACCCATTATTATAGCAACAAACAGACCCAGCCACGGACCAACATAAGGAATAACGTTCAAAATTCCCAGAATAAGACCCATAACAAGAGCCTGCTGAAATTCTATGCCTATTATTATCATCCCAACGTCAATTAGGATCATAATACATGTGCTCTGGATTACTATTCCAATAAAATACCTTGTAAGAAGATTTTTTATTGAATTAAGAGCTCTTGTTACATTATCCACATATTTATCGGGAATCCACATCAAAATTGATTCAAAGAACAAATGCTGGTCCTTCAGGAAAAAGAAGGTTATGAATGTTATTGAAAATATGGCCACCACCATATTTCCAAGAATATCAATCATTGATCCGAGAAAATTCTGAATCATATCAATGCTCAAAACATCTGAGACTTTTGATATCAAATATTCTTTAAGGGAAAGTTTATCAGAAATACTTGGATTGAGGCTGATAAATATTTTTTCTATTTTTTCAATGGGACCATCAATAAGCCTTACAATTTTCTCGCTATCGATTGTCGAAAAGTAATTAATCTGTTTTGTTACAAGGGGAACAAAAATGTAAAAGAATAAAATAATAATTCCCCAGATTATCAAAAGTGAAAGAAGAGCGGAAAGAGCTCTCGGAAATTTCCATTTTAAGATCCTGATCCGGCAGAAAAGTTCAACAAGGGGACGGCCCATAATTGAAAGGACTCCCGATACAAGAATATACACTACAATGTTACGAAAATACCAGATTGCTCCAAAAAGCAAAAATACACCAAACAAGATCAGCAAATTCCTTATGGCAGCTTTCATTTGACCGGCTTTTCCTTTTACAAACCTATGTCAAATTTTTTGAATTCCCTATAACCAAACATGCCTGATTATTTAAAATACATCATTAGTGTCCAATTAAATATAATTGATTTTCAAATTTATACAATTTAGTTCTTTAATTTCAGATGAACCCTGGCTTGTAATTATCTGGATTTGAGATATTTTGATCAAGTTTGTCATGTGAAATTTATGCCTGTTTAAGTTTGAACTTTTTTAACCGTTGGCTTTAGCCAACGTATGAAGATATTCTCAAAGTTGGGGTTTTAGCCCATAAAATAAGGACTTAAGTCCTAAAATATGAGGCTGATATACTGTTGGCTGGAGCCATCGGCAATTCAAAATAATCTTAAACTGATCAATGACAAAACGCAATTATATATATGTCATTTTGTCTTTTTTATTATGGATAATATGTCATTTTGGCATATTATATACGATGGAACGGAAGTTGAACATATAAAGCATAATAATGAAAAAATAAATGTTAAACTTAAAATAATGGAGGACAAAACCATGTTACCAACAATTACAAGAAGAAGTTTCAGGCCTTTTTATTTGCCAGGTATTTTTGATGATGACTTTTTTCCGGTCGTAACCAATCGCAACGGTGTATTGCCAGCAGTGAATATAAGGGAAGATGAAAAAAGATTCATTCTTGATATGGCGATTCCCGGCATTGATAAAAAAGACCTTAAGATTGATCTCAATGAGGATGTTCTTACCATATCACATGAGGTCAAAAATGAATCGGAAGAAAAAAATAATGGATATCAGAGAAAAGAGTTCAGCTACTCTTCTTTCTGCAGGAGTTTTATAATTCCTGAGAACGTGAAAAAAGAAAAAATTGAAGCAAGCTATAAGGATGGGATCCTGAATGTTACGCTTCCCAAGGCTGAAGAAGAAAAACATAAAATTTCAAGACAGGTTAAAATCTCATAGATAAAACCGGAGCTTTATTAAAAGTCCTTTGTGTGTTTTTGTGAATAAAATGGTTTATCTGAGTAAAATTGGTTAGAAAAGATTCACAAAGTTTCAATCAGGATTTCGACAAGCACGTTGTGAATGAAGAAACCAAATAAGTGACTTTTAATACATTCTCCTTTTCACTGACAATACTTTAGAAACTCTGTGCCGAATCTCCTTCCGAATTCGACCAGAGTTTCTTTTTTATCAGATCCCGGTGAGAATTTGAATCCAAGAGGATCTTCAAAAATCCTAAACTTAAGATTTCTAAGGTTATCGAGAATTATTTTCGGGGCTTCGCCGCTCCATCCGTATGAACCAAATGCTGCTGCCATTTTGCCTTTATCCCTTATGGGATTGACGGCTGCAAAAAGCTTATATATCGGAAGCAGGGTATTCTGATTGATTGTTGGAGAGCCTAAAATAAGAGCATCGCAGGCGATAAGTCTTGATTCAAGATCTTCAAATGAGATATTTTCTATATCAGTTATCTCAATATTAAAATTTCCGGTTTCCTTAATACCTGTCATAATTAATTCTGCTCCCTGCTTTGTATAGCCGTAGGCTGATACATAAGCGATCAGTATTTTTCTCAGAGGTTTAACCTCGACCAATTTTAGATACTCTTTTGCATATTTTTCAGACAGGTCAATGGCGTACCTCAGATTTTCGCCATGTACAGGGCCGTGTCCCGGACATATAAAATTTATCTCTAAAGGTTTTATTTTTTCAATGGCTTTAATCAGGTATTTGCTATACGGCTTTAAAATAACATCAAAATAGTACTTGAAAGCAGAAGCATATTGAGCTAAGCCAAAATTGCTTAACATTTCATAACTGCAATAGTGAGCGCCAAACGAATCGCAGGTAAAAAGTATCCGATCCTCTTCCAGGAATGTATAAATAGAGTCGGGCCAGTGCAGGTTTGGAGCCGAAATGAAAGTCAGAGTTTTGTTTCCCAGGTCAAGTTTGTCACCATCTTTTACTACCAGGGAATTGAATGGCCTGTTAATTATATCTTCAAGATACCTGACAGCATTTCCGCTCCCCACAACCGTCGCTTCAGGTGCAAGATCGAGAAGGAGTCCAAGGCTTCCCGAATGATCAGGTTCAGTATGATCAAGGATAATGTACTTTATTTCCGATGGATCTGTTATTGATCTCAGCTTATTGAAATATGTTTCACTGAATTTGTTTTTGGCAACTTCAATTAATGTTTTTCTTTCAGCTTCAATATAATAGGAGTTGTATGTTGTTCCGAATTCGGTTGTCATGACGATATCAAAAGTTTTGATATCAAAATCCATGATGCCGACCCATTTTACATCTTTTGTAAGTTTAAAAATCATGTCGTCTTTATACCTCATATAAAAATCTATGATCAGATCTTGGCAATAATACTTTTATTGGCTTTAACCTGTTGCAGTATTGGAATTTCAACTTCAGTTCCCAGAGGGAGGAAGATATCAACCCTGGAACCAAATTTAATAAATCCAAGTTCATCACCCTGTCGTACTTTTTGTCCCACTTTTGCATAAGTTACGATTCTTCTGGCTACGGCTCCTGCAATTTGTCTGACAAGAATCTCGGCTCCGCTTTCTGTTTCAATGACTATTGAACTTCTCTCATTTAGCTCGGAAGATTTCGGATGCCATGCAACCATATAATTACCAGGATGGTACTTGACATATTTAATTTGCCCTGAAACCGGATATCTGTTACTGTGCATGTTGAAGGCAGACATAAAAATCGATATCTGGAGACGCAGATCCTTAAAATATTCCTTTTCCTCAGTCTCTTCAATGACAACCACTTTTCCGTCGGCCGGAGCATAAATAAGTCCAGGATCAGGTTCAAGGTGTCTTACAGGAAGGCGGAAAAAGAAGAGCAGAAAAATATACAGAATCATAGAGGAAAATATCACCGTATATCTCATCAGGGTGTTCTCAGGCCACAGTATCCCCAGGAGGAGATTCAACAAAACAAGCACTATAAACCCGTAAATTAAAATTTTATACCCCTCTTTATGAATTCCCATTCCTAAAAAATTTCCACAAAACTAATCAACACTAATCAATCATCCAAAAAGAGAGATAAAAAGATATACAAGAGGGAATGATATGACTGTACTGTCGAACCGGTCGAGAAATCCTCCATGACCGGGCATTATTGATCCGGAATCTTTTACCCCGATACTCCTTTTAAGCATCGACTCAATTAGGTCGCCAAATGTACCTGATATTGAAATTATAACAGCCGCCATCATCCACAATGATCTGCTTATAACACCAAACCACTCGCCAAGCAGCCAGGCACAAAAGATAGCCATTGCAAGACCTCCGAAAAAACCTTCCCATGATTTTTTTGGTGAAATTCTTTCCATAAGCCTGTGACGACCCAAAGTTACACCTGTGATATAAGCACCTGTGTCATTTGCCCACAAAGTCAGAAAAAATCCAACAACAATACCTGGAGAAAAAGATATTCCTTCATGTGCAATCAAGGATTCAAGACCGATCTTAGAGAAAGCAGAAAAGGGGAAAAGTGAGAACGGAACAGCTATATAAACAACTGATAAAAAGGTATGGGCCAGGGAATCAAATGGTTTTTCATTCTTCCTGAAAAGTTCTGAAATCATTATAACAAAAATCAGTGGTATCAGTACAAGATAATAGTCTGAAGGTATTATACCGGCGGCCACAAGGGTTGAAATCAAATAAAGGACGATTCCGGTGATTATTCCGGCTGCAGTCTGGGGATTAACTCCTGTACTTCTGATCATTTTAAAATATTCATACTGGATACCAGCAACAATGATTAAGCCTGTTAAAAAAAATGATACCGGATGAAACCAGAATCCTCCCAGCACAAATAAAACTATCCATACTGCAGTTAATGTCCGTCTCAGGAAGTTACTCAAAGTGTGGAGCTTTTATCTTTTTTTTTGGAATTTTTACGCTTAACTACTCCATTGACAGCATTATCGGAATCTTTGGGGTTCTCGTCATTTTTTCTTTTTCGCCCAGCATCTTCTATAACGGCATTGGTACTGGTTTTTTCAGACAAGACAGCAACATCAGCTCCCTTTTCCTTTGCTTTTTCTTCAGCCTCTGCTTTAAGCCTGTCGGCTGTTCGCTTGCCAAATATTCTTTCAAGGTCCTCGCTGAATATGACTTCTTTTTCAAGGAGAAGTTCGGCAAGTTCGGTTAATCCTTTCATATTGGCCTTAAGGACATCTTTTGCTCTTTGATACGATTCTTCAATTATCTCTTTTACTTCCTGATCAATCAGTTCGGCAGTTTTCTCACTATAGGGTTTTGTAAATCCGAAATCTGACTGCCCTGAAGAATCATAGAAGCTTATATTTCCCACTTTTTTGCTCATTCCGAAGAACGATACCATTGCATAAGCCTGTTTGGTTATCTTTTCCAGATCGCTCAAAGCTCCGGTTGAGATTTTTCCGAAAACCAATTCTTCAGCAGCTCTGCCTCCCAGGGCGTATGCCATTTCATCGAGGAGCTGTTCACGGGTAGTGATCTGCCTCTCTTCAGGTAAATACCAGGCAGCTCCGAGAGCACGTCCCCTAGGTATGATTGTTACCTTCAACAAAGGGCTTGCATGTTCAAGCAACCAGCTTACAGTAGCATGACCCGCTTCATGATATGCTATTGTTTTCTTCTCAACAAGTGAGATAATTTTATTCTTTCTTTCAAGTCCACCAACTATTCTGTCGATTGCATCAAGGAAATCCTGTCTTTCAACGACTGTCTTGTTTTTCCTTGCCGCAATAAGTGCTGCCTCGTTGCAGACATTTGCGATATCAGCACCTGAAAATCCCGGAGTCTGTTTTGCAAGGAAAGCAATATCAAAATTCTTTTCCAGCTTAATTGGCCGGAGATGAACCTTGAAAATTGCTTCTCTTTCATTCAGATCAGGAAGTTCAACATGTATCTGCCTGTCAAATCTACCTGCCCTTAGGAGAGCTCTGTCGAGGATATCTGCTCTGTTAGTGGCTGCAAGAATTATGACACCCATATTTGTGCCAAAGCCATCCATCTCAGTAAGAAGCTGGTTGAGTGTATTCTCACGTTCATCATTTGAACCAAAATTTACATTACGTCCTCTGGCTCGACCAACGGCATCGATCTCATCAATAAAAACAATACACGGAGCCTTTTCCTTTGCCTGTTTGAAGAGGTCTCTGACACGGGAGGCTCCCACTCCCACAAACATTTCGACGAAATCTGATCCGGAAATCGAGAAGAATGGCACATTCGCTTCACCGGCAACTGCTTTAGCCAGAAGGGTTTTACCGGTTCCAGGAGGACCAATAAGGAGAGCTCCCTTAGGAATTTTGCCACCCAGCTGGGTATACTTTTTTGGATTCTTAAGAAAATCGACTATCTCCATTACCTCTGTCTTTGCTTCTTCGAGCCCGGCAACATCGTTGAAATTAATTTTTACATTGGTGTCCTTATCAAAAATCTGGGCTCTGGATTTGCCGACACTGAAAATACCTCCTGCACCTCCTGCTCCTCCTCCCGACATTCTTCTCATCATATACATCCACAGAATAATAAGCCCGATGAATGGAAGAGTCCATCCCAGAATATCACCAATATAGTTGTGACGGGTTTCAGACTCGGGATAGACTATGTCCTTTTCTTCATATCCTGCATTCTTTTGCTCCTGGAGGATAAAAGGCTCAAAGGTGCTGATGTCAGCTATATTGTAAGTGAAATTAGGTTTAGGGACTCCCAAACTCATTCCCCTGTTCGAGTTCTTCGGAATATTCGGGTATCTTCCTGATTCAATAGCTTCTTTTTTAAGATAAATCTCAGCGATCTCCTTATTGATTATTACTATTCGGTCAATGTCGCGTCTCCCTATCATCTCCTTAAGGTCTCTTGTCTGGGCCTTAGGTACTGATTTGCCACCATATAACAGCTGAAAGGCGATTATTGAGAATGCTAGAATTGCGAAAATCCAGTTGGAATTGAATTTAGGCTTAAGATTTTTGTCTGAAGGTTTTTCCTGTCCTTGGTTTTTATTGTTTTTTTCGGCCATAAACTAATAACTTAAAGCAAATTGTCTTTGACAGCTTCGATTGTTGCATCAGCCCAAAGAGATTCAAGGCTGTAAAAATGCCTGTACTCTTCAAGGAAGATATGCACTACAACGTTGCCATAATCGAGAAGGACCCAAAAACAGTTGTCAAGTCCTTCAACATGGTCAGGCTTTTCACCTGCCCCAGACCACACTGTATCTTCGACAGAATCACAGATCGAATCGACCTGTGTAACTGAAGAAGCATGACAGATAACAAAAAAGTCGGTGATTCTGTTTTCAAGATTCCTTAAATCTATCTTTATTACATCTTTCCCTTTCTTTTCAAATACGCCTTTTATTATGTTTTCAAGAAGTAATTCAGTTTCATCCCGCCTTTTCTTCATCAGTAATTATCTGTTAGATATCAAGTCGCAAAAGTACAAACTTTTATCTGTATTTTTGTATAGTATTCCTGTTTTTACAATTTAAGTGCCAACTGTAAAAAAGCAGGAAATTTGACAGTTTTATCAATCTGCTATAAATGATAATAGGATCTGAGATAATATTTAAACAGAACATTCCGTCCACAAATACTTATATCTCAGAATTATTAAGAACCGGTCCCTTGCCTACTGAAGGTACTATTATCTACACTAATTTTCAATCGGCTGGAAGAGGGCAGATGGGCAATAAATGGGAAAGTGAGGATGGAATGAATATCCTTTGCAGTATTGTTCTTTATCCCGACTGGCTATTACCGGAAGACCAGTTTCTTATTTCTTTGGCAGTATCTCTCGGGATTTGCGAGTTCCTGTCAGAGGAGATACCCGGATGCAAGATTAAATGGCCTAATGATATTTATACAGGAAATGACAAAATTGCAGGTGTTCTTATTGAAAACACATTAAGCGGAAACAAAATTGAAAATAGTATCGTGGGAATTGGCCTGAATGTGAACCAGACAAAATTCATTAGTGATGCTCCAAATCCAGTATCATTGAAAATGATCACTGGGAAAGATTATGATATTGAAAAAAATATAAGGAAGATGGCGGTATTTCTAGATAAAAGATACAAGCAACTTATTGTCGGAGCTAATGAAGAGATACACTCCCTTTCCGTAAAACTGTTATACAGGCGCAACGAATGGCACAAATACAAAATCCGCGAAACAATCTTCAAGGGGAAAATAGACTCAGTAACAAAAAACGGTCATTTGATTGTTATAGATCAATCAGGAAAAGCACTTGAATTTGCTTCAAAGGAAATTGAGTTTATTCTATGACCTTCCCCAATCCCTGAAATTTTCCATTTCATCAATAATTGTTTCAAGAAACTTATCAATGTAGTTTTCGGACATGAGTTTCATAAACGGATTCATTGCAGCCGATATAGTGATCATTACCTTAGAACCTTCCGGACTGTTATCCTTTATGTCAAGTGCCATTTTAAAATTCTGGATATTTAACAGGGAGCCATTGTAAACTACATCAGAAAACGGGGTTCTTTTTTCAATAACCAGCCTTATATTACCTATACCTGAAACATTTAAATTGCACTCTTCCCTTCTGAATTCCATTTTGTCAGTTTTTATTTCGGGTCATTAGTGGGCAATTAAAACCCACTGATTATTAATTGTTTATTTTCTAGTTCT